>DATJDL010000013.1:0-165699 GCA_035497455.1 Flavipsychrobacter sp. | reverse complement strand
ACGGATGAGAAATACTATGAGAAGAGCGGTGAAGTGACGCTGATCCGTTAGGAAGAGAGAACAGCGAAAGCAGGAGAGAAGATACATAAAGAGGGTAAGACGTAGCAACCTGCTACTGCTTACCCTCTTTTCTTTTAGAAGATGTGATATAATTCCTGTGCTGTTAATTAACATCCTGCTCCGATAACGATTATTGAAGTAAAGAATGTACCTCACATTCAAGTCTTCATTGTAAGTTTTGAGTATAAAAAACATTGATTTTGTAATGATGGTTTGCTGGCATAACTTCTGTGTAGTTTTGTGAAACTGATAATGATAATCATGGAACAGAAAAAAACACTCGTACTAGGGGCATCGGAAAATACACAACGATATAGTAACCGTGCCGTACGTATGTTACGGGATTACGGGCACGAGGTTGTAGCTTTAGGAAGGAGAAAGGGAAGCATCGGAGAAGTAGAGATCACAACGCAACTTCCTGAATTAAATGATATTCATACGGTGACGCTCTACCTCAATCCCGAAAATCAAAAGGCATATTATGATTATATTGTAAGACTGAAGCCTAAGCGTGTCATTTTCAATCCGGGTACAGAAAACGAAGAGCTGGAACGTAAAGTAGCGATGATAGGTATCAATACATTAGAAGCCTGCACCTTAGTGATGCTTAGCACCGGGCAATATTAAGACTTGAAAAGTTTCTCTAAATTAAAGGCTTTGAGCAGTGTTTCTTCCCACTCTTGCTGAGGAATGCTATCATAAGTAATAGCGCCTCCCGTTTGATACGAAAGATACCTGGTTTGCTGATTATAAAACAAGCTGCGAATGATGACATTAAAATCAAAATCAGCAGCAGGAGTGATATAACCGATGGCACCTGCGAATAATTCACGTTTTGCCAATTCATATTGTTCTATCAGCTGCATCACTTTGAGCTTGGGGGCGCCGGTCATGCTTCCCATAGGAAAAGAATAGCGTAACACATCGGTAAAGGGACTGTTTTCTGCTAGGTTGCCGGTAACCGTAGAAATCATTTGATGAACGGAAGGATAGCTGTAAATACCGAAAAGTTCTTCCACGTCAATACTGCCCACCTCGCAGCTCCTGGAGAGATCGTTTCTGACTAAATCCACAATCATTACATTTTCAGCACGATCTTTTCCGCTATCGTAGAGTGTGTGTATAAACTCCTCATCCTCGTGTTGATTTGCTCCGCGTTTTATCGTGCCCTTGATAGGCTGTGAAATGACCTTGTTTTGTTGTTTGCAAATATACCTTTCTGGGCTGCTGCATATTAAAAACTGATCGCGATGCCTGTAATATGCAGCAAAAGGAGCGGGCGATAGTTGCTGTAGTTTTTGAAATGCATGCAATGGATTAATGATTGCATTTTCAGCAAAACCTTCATTGCAGAAGTTGATCTCGTAACAATCTCCATTCCGGATATGTTCCTTTAAATTTATTATCGTTTCCAGATAAGCACTTTCCTGAATTCTCTTTGTAAATGCTATAGACGGAAGAAAAACGGCGCTTTCATAAGAAGCAGAAAGAATATCATCAAATATTGCATCTGCATCTGAAGTAAGTGTTTCGATAGTGAGCGAATCTTTTTCCTTGGCTATGTAGCAAACAGTTTGTGGACAAAAGAAATAGAGATCCGGAAAACTGAATTTATTCTGTTTAGAAGAAGGCAGTTTGCTGAACAGCTGGTTTTTATAGTCATAGTTGAGATGCCCGAAGAGCCAGTCCGGTTGTAGGATATGTCTCTGGTGCAGGGTGTCAAGGGTATCTCCTTCCGAAGCTGAAATATAAAAGACAGGGTTAACCGCCAGTAAACATTCATAGGTATGGTAGCGGTGGTTGGTATATTCACTATTATCCAGAAAAACAGAAATGCTGAATTGATTCGCCCAATTCAGCATTTTAAGTTTTATGCTTTTGTATGCATCACCGGTAAGGGGGTAGGTTTTGCTGATTCTTTTCAACAGATCTAATTAAAAATCGTCATCATCGTCATCATCAAAACCACCGCTATCGCCAAAGCCGAACTCTTTAAAATCATCATCGAAATCTACATCTTCATCTCCGCCTTTTTTCTTAGCTCCGCCACTTGATTTTGTTTTACTTTTCGGCATATCGAACTCTTCAAAGTCCTTGTCGAAGTCTTCATCCGCGAAATCATCTTTTTCAATGTCTTCGTCCTCTTCTTCAAAATCTTCATCCTCGTCTTCGTCGTCAGATTTTGCTGCTTTTGTAGCCGCCTTTTTCGATGCTGTCTTTTTCTTCGGGGTTTCTTCTGCCTCATCCTCTTCCATCAGATCTTCATCCTCTTCTCCATTACTTTCTTTTGTAGCCTTAGATTTTGAGGCAGGCTTTGTTGTGCTTTTTTTCGCTGTTACTTTTTTAGTAGTGTTAGACTTCATATCGCTCTTCAATTGACAACTGTAAAATTTTAAAGGTTTGAGGAAAATCCCAAATTTTTTTTCTAAAAATTTATGTGTAAAATCATTTTTTCACAAGTTGATCACGACCGGTGCCAT
Source organism: Flavipsychrobacter sp. (assembly GCA_035497455.1). Lineage (GTDB taxonomy): Bacteria > Bacteroidota > Bacteroidia > Chitinophagales > Chitinophagaceae > JAFIGV01. The sequence continues at coordinate 163,159 of DATJDL010000013.1, read as the reverse complement.
TAGAGATAAAGGCAACGGAAGTTTCCAGGTATTCTTCTAAAAAGCTGCAATAGTCTGTAAATGTTTTAGGAAGTTCGTTATAGGCTTTGGCATCCGTTACTGAGCCATCCCATCCTTCAAAATCCCGGTATATAGGAGTAATATTTTCAGAACAAAGGTCGAAAGGTAACTCTGTAGTTTCCGTACCGTTGATATGATACGCTACAGCGGCTTTTATCGGATTGAAGTCGTCCAGTACATCCGCTTTTGTAATGATGAGTTTCGTAACTCCGCTTAACATGACCGTATATTTTAGTGCTACAAGATCTATCCATCCGCAACGGCGCGGGCGCCCTGTAGTAGCTCCAAATTCTGAGCCTGCTTTTCTAAGAGCATCTCCAGTTTCGTCATGCAGTTCCGTAGGGAACGGCCCCCCGCCCACGCGGGTACAATACGCTTTGGTAATACCGTAGACCTCGCCGATCTTGGAAGGTGCTACTCCTAAACCTGCGCAGGCTCCTGCGGCTATCGTATTGCTGGATGTAACGAAAGGATAGGTGCCGAACTCTATATCCAGCATGCTGCCTTGTGCTCCTTCAGCCAATATCTTTTTCCCTGTTTTCAACTGTGCTTCAATCCAGTACTCTCCATTCACGATATTGAGCTTTTTCAGCTTTTCGATGGCATCAAAGAAAGGAGTTTCCCATTCTTCCCAGCTTATCGGTGATTCAAATTGTTTGAGGATTTCCAGGTGTTTTTGCTTGAGCCTTTCATATTTTTCCTGAAAGCTATCTGAAAGAATATCTCCTACGCGTAATCCGTTTCTGCCGGTTTTATCCATGTAAGCCGGTCCAATGCCTTTCAACGTGGACCCAATTTTATCGTTGCCTTTAGCCGCTTCGGAAGCAGCATCCAGCGCGCGGTGCGTTGGAATGATCAGGTGTGCTTTTTGCGAAACAAACAAGCGGCTCAATGCATCTGCCTGTAACGGAGTAATCGTATCTATTTCCTTTTGCAGGGTCACAGGATCTATTACAACTCCATTACCGATGAGGTTGGTACAGTGCTGATGAAAGATCCCGGACGGGATGGTATGCAAAACTATTTTGCTGCCGTTTACATACAGCGTATGACCGGCATTCGGACCGCCCTGAAAACGCGCAATAACATCATAATCGGCTGCCAGATAATCTACGATTTTACCTTTCCCTTCATCTCCCCACTGCAAGCCTAGCAATATATCAACCATTAATTGAGTTTTTTGAAAGAGAGCAAAAATAAAAGAAGTTGAGCAGTAATAGCAGGAAACTTTATCGAAAAAATATTTGAATTACAAATCGGGATTTTTAATGGAACAGCCCGCCATCCAACCCGACTATAGCCGATTCCGGCTTGCAATTTACCGTAAAAATCATCGGTAAGACCCTAGCTGTCAGGAAGGAATCGAAACACTTTTCTTATTCCGTTGTCACGGGAAAACGGATGGTCAGGTTATTTGAATAACATCAAATTCACTTTTTTGGAAGATAAGGCGGTTAGCGCTCTGATTTATTGTAGTAAATTGCATTGTTATATTTAATCATGTCTGACCTTGTTTCTGTAATTATTCCGAATTACAACCATGCGAAATACCTCAAAAGACGTATCCGGTCCGTGTTAGATCAAACATACCAAAATATTGAAGTGATCATTTTAGATGATTGCTCGACGGATGGTAGTAAAAATATCATCGAAGATTTTCGTACCCACCCCAAGGTGATTGCCATTAATTATAACGAGCATAATAGCGGATCTACTTTCCGGCAATGGAAACAGGGGTTAGACTATGCAAACGGGGCTTGGATCTGGATTGCTGAAAGCGACGATTATTGTGAGCCGGACTTTTTAACGGGCATATTAGCCGGTGAAGCGAATGACGGTTGCGGGATACGTTTTTGTGCCTCACTTTCCGTAGATCAGGATGATGTTGTCGTGAGCATGAAACAACCTACTATTGATGGGGGCATTTATAACGGGGTCGAATTTTTGAAGAAGTTTCAAATCGTACACAACCACGTCACGAATGCTAGCGCCGTTCTTTTCAAAAGACAATTGTTGGAAGATGAATTGAAAGAGGGTATAGGCGATTATAAAATATTAGGAGATTATTTGATCTACGTACGCCTGATGCTTAAAACAGATGTTTTTTTCTCCGGCGAGCCCCGAAATTACCACCGCAAGCACTCCAAATCAGTGCGTGCTATTACAGAAAAGGATGGCACGCATCACATGGAGGCCAAGATCTTTCGTGAAGAAGTGAAGCAACTATTTTCCGGTCTCGAAGACCCTGTACTTCGCAAGCAATTGGTGAAAGCAAATAGCAATGCGATCTGGGCAGACGAAGGTTTCCGGGCAATGCAATACGTGCAAAACAAGGAATACCGGAGAAGTATATTCCCTTTGATGAAGGCAACTTTCCGTCCTAAATTCACGTTCTATTACCTAAAAGGTTTTTTGTATTGGTTGATAAATAGCCGCAATTAAATGCCTTCTAAAAATTAACTTTGCGATCCGTTTTTTCCAACGGAATTGATTTTCCATTTTAATTGTTAGTTATATCATGAATTTCAACCCCTGGCATTCCGTACCCTATGGCGATAACGCACCTGATGTCGTTAATGCGATCATTGAGATACCCAGGAATAGCCGTGCCAAATACGAACTGGATAAAGAAACCGGTTTACTGAAGCTGGATCGGGTGCTGTATTCTTCTACGTACTATCCAGCCAATTACGGATTTATTCCCAAGACCTATTGTGATGATAATGATCCGCTGGATATATTAGTGCTTTCACAGATTGACATGCAACCGCTTTGTCTGGTAGAAGCCAAGGTGATCGGAGTGATGCGGATGCTTGACCAGGGCGAGGCTGATGATAAAATCATCGCAGTATGTGCGAACGATATGAGTGTTAAACACATCAATGACATTGACGAGCTCCCTCCTCATTTTGTAAAGGAATTACGTCACTTCTTCGAGGAATATAAAAGGCTGGAAGAAAAGGTCGTAAAAATCGAAGAGTTTCAGGGAGCCAGGTTAGCGAAGAAGATTATAGGCCATGCCATTAAGGACTACGATACAAAATTCGGAGGTGCTATATGAGCGTAAATGATATTCTGATATTACTGGCTATAGGTTTCATTGCCGGCTTTATGTCAAGCTTAGTAGGTATCGGCGGCGGAATCATTATAGTTCCGGCTCTCGTTTATTTTTTGGGAATGGATCAGAAAATGGCACAAGGTACCTCGTTAGCCATGCTTTCGCTTCCTGTAGCTTTTATCGGGGCGTACAATTACTATAAAGCAGGGAGTTCCGATTGGAAGATAGCGCTCATACTGGCTTGTACTTTTATGGTAGGTGGCTATCTGGGCAGTAAAATGACGCTCTCCCTGAATGCAAACGTGGTGAAAAAAGTCTTTGCCGTATTTATGATTCTCATGGCAGTGAAATATTTGTTTTTTGACAAGCCGAAAGTAGTCCCGGTCAAACAAAGCCAGCAAGCACAAAACGGATTAAATGATTAAATCATGTTGTCAAAACAAATAGCAAAACATTTAAGAGAGCTGTACTTTGGTGGTAACTGGACCTGTTCAAATTTCAGAGAGCAGCTCGCGGATATTACCTGGCAAGAGGCCGTGTCCAAGGTGCCCTCATTAAATACTATTGCCGTGCTGACACACCATGTAAGTTATTATGTAGCTGCCGTATTGAAAGTATTTGAAGGAGAGGCTTTAAAAGCAAAGGATGAACTCAGTTTTGATCATTTGCCGATAGAATCGCAGCAAGATTGGGAAACATTGAGAGATGGTGCGTTGCGTGATGCGGAGCGTTTGGCAATACTGATTGAACAACTACCCGATGAGAAATGGTGGGATGTTTTTGAACAGGAGAAGTACGGAAATTACTATCGGAACATCAGCGGGATTATAGAGCATACACATTATCATTTGGGTCAAATCGCCCTGATTAAAAAAATGCTGAGAAACGAGAGTTGATTTGCAGGGAAGCACGGCGGACAGACGCAATAAAATCCGGGTATACAAGTCCGTTAAAAAATGACTTAATCATAACGACATAACCTATACAACCCATTAATTAGGACCTTTTTTGAATTTTTAACTTTTGAATTTTTGCTTTAAGAAATGCGTACAAAAATTAAAGAAATACTGAATAGCGATCAGGCGGACTACGATGTGACAGTAAAAGGCTGGGTGCGGAGCTTTAGGAACAATCAATTTATCGCCTTGAACGATGGTTCCTGTATGGCCAACCTTCAGGTGGTGATAGGGCTGGCTACGGATCCGGAGCTGCTGCGTAAAATTACACCCGGAGCCTCCCTGGGCGTGTCCGGAAAATTAATTGCGTCTCAGGGCAAGGGTCAGAAATATGAAGTAAAGGCAGATACTATAGAATTACTAGGTGAGTGTGATCCCGAAAAATATCCTTTGCAATTAAAGAATCGTCCAAGCCTGGAATACCTGCGGGAGATTGCCCACCTGCGTTTCCGGACGAATACATTCGGGGCGGTGTTTCGTGTGCGTCATGCTCTGGCATTTGCTATCCATGAGTTTTTTAATAAAAAGGGCTTTGTCTATCTGCATACACCTATTGTAACCGCCAGCGATGCCGAGGGAGCGGGTGAAATGTTTCGTGTAACTACATTGCCCTTCGATAATCCGCCACGGTTAGAAGATGGCAGTATTGATTTTAAAGAAGACTTTTTCGGAAGAAGTACGAACCTGACCGTAAGTGGTCAGTTAGAAGGTGAGTTGGCGGCGACGGCCTTTGGAGAAGTATATACCTTCGGTCCTACTTTTCGTGCGGAAAATTCCAATACAGCACGTCATCTGGCAGAATTTTGGATGATAGAACCCGAAGTAGCCTTCAATGATCTGACTGATAATATGGATCTGGCAGAGGAGTTTATCAAATATATTATTCAGTATGCACTGATGCACAACCGGGAAGATCTTGAGTTTCTGGAGCAGCGACTGATAGCGGAAGAGAAGCAAAAGCCGCAAAATGAGCGAAATGAAATGGGGCTGATCGAGAAGCTGGAATTTGTGATTCATAATCAATTTGAACGCATTACCTACACAGAAGCTATAGACATCCTGTTGCAGTCACCCGCATACAAGAAAAAGAAATTCCAGTATGAAGTGAAGTGGGGGATCGATATGCAAAGTGAGCATGAACGTTATCTGGTGGAAAAACATTTCAGGAAGCCAGTCATCGTTACAGATTACCCCAAAGACTTCAAAGCATTTTACATGCGTCAGAATGAAGATGGAAAGACCGTCGCTGCTATGGATATCCTAGCCCCCGGCATCGGAGAAATTGTAGGAGGATCCCAACGGGAGGAGCGCCTGGACCGTCTTGAACAAAGGATGATTGAAATGCATATTCCCACGGAAGAAATGTATTGGTACCTGGACACCCGTCGTTTTGGTAGCGTACCCCATTCCGGGTTCGGACTCGGGTTTGAACGAATGGTACAGTTTGTAACCGGGATGGGCAATATCAGGGACGTTATACCGTTTCCAAGAACACCAAAGAATGCAGAGTTCTAAAATTTTGCAATAAAACTATCGCCATGCGTGTAAAAAACCTGAAAGCAATTCACCGGTTATTGATCAGCATCGTCATGGCGATAGGCGGTTACTGGATTGCCACGCGTTTTGTAGAAAACAGGTCATCAGCAACGATGGCGGCGTGGGTGCTTTTTTGCCTGGTGATTCTTATGCTGGATTGGATCACGTTTGTCACGACTTCCCCTTCACAGATCCGTCAACAGGCTCGCATGCAGGATGAGTCTGCCATAGCCATTTTTATTATCATACTACTTTCTATTTTGGCCAGCCTGACAGGTGTTTTTGTCATTGTTGTCAACAGAGAGCAGGGGGCTATTCTTCCCTTGATATTTGGAAGTGCCGGTATGATAGCGTCCTGGTGCATGATGCACACAATTTTTACCGTTCGTTATGCGCATCTTTACTATGGAGACCATGAACGAGACCCGCACAAGCATATGGGAGGTCTGGAGTTCCCGGACAACGACGAAAAACCCGACTTTCTTGACTTTGCCTATTTTTCATTTGTCATCGGCATGACGTTCCAGGTTTCAGATGTGCAGATTATTGATAAGCGCTTTAGACGGTTAGTACTTATGCACAGCATTATCTCTTTTGCATTCAATACTTTTATTGTGGCACTCACGATTAATGTGATAGCAGGATTTTCAGGAAGATAGTTAGTTAATAAGGTTTTTACGGTCAGATTCTTTCCAGTACCCCGGCGTCTATCCAGCCGCTACGCCCATCAGGTAGTTGCACAGAAACATACTGTCCCTGTTTTTCGTTCCATTTTACAATGGTACCCTCTGCCACCATCTCCGATTTCCCGTTTTTCAATGTTGTTTTGAATAAGGCATCCGGTTGCATGACTACAGCTTCATCGTGTGCATTTTTATTTTGCGCACTTGCAAAGGCAATGAGCAGCAATGAAAAAAATAATATACCGGTTGTATAGAAAACCCCCGGATGGAAGTTCATTTGTTTCCATCTTTTTAAAAATGAAAGACCCAGCCAAAATAAAAACACAAAAAGTGTTGCCATGGCCCAAAAACCGGCTAATCCCGGGCTGGTAGCTTGCTTCCACCAGGAAATGAAAAAGATATCGCGTGAAGGAGCGGTCTTTTTACTCAGGCGGCTTTGCGCCAGTTCCAAATTGTCTTTAGCCTCTGTATAGTTCGGATCCAGGCGGAGTGCGCGCTTATAGTATAATATGGAGTGCGGTATTTTATTGAGACGGTAGTAGGTGTTTCCAAGATTATAGTATAGTTCCGGGTTCTCAGGAGTTTGAGCGGCTATTCTTTCATAATAAACGGCTGCACTGTCAAACGATTTTTGGTTGTAGAAAATGTTAGCCTTGGTCCACCATTGATTATACGGAATACCGGCTTCAGCAAATACCGAAGTGGAAAATAACAAAATAAGAATGGGAAAAACGGCTCTCATAATTTAAAGCAAGTCCTCTAGTTTGCTGATGATATCGATAGCTTCTTCGTAAGTATGCTTCATTTGCTGCACGCCGGATTGAGGTGTGTATAATGCCGTTTCGCAATCATTCATCACCGTTTGTATCTTATCCAGGGTCAATGCATCTACTTTCTTGCTCAGTAAAGCCTCTTCGGCACGATTGCGGGACAATTCAGACAAGGGAATGTTCAACTTATCGCTTAGATACAACCATACGGCTTTGGATATTTCTTCATAGAAACCGGCTTTGGTATTTTGATCCAGGAGTTTTTTAGCAGTGGACAAGCGCTTGAGTGCTACCTTGTTCGCTCGCTTGTTGCGGAGTTTCACGGCGTCTTTGGAAAACTCTTCTTCTCTGCGTCGCCAAACCAATAACCCAACAAAGGCGAGCATAGGAAGCGCATACATGCTCCAATAACCCGCTTTGAAAAACAGTGGTCTACTATTTAATACCAGCTTTTGTAATGGTTTGGATACAATCGGGTGAATGTCGGTCAGGTTGCTTTTTTGCGCAAGAGCAGGGTTATAGTTTTTTCCCTTACTTACCTGTATCCTTACCGGCTGCGTATGAATAGTGGAGTAAGTTCCTGTCTGAGGATTATAATAAGAAAACGGTATAGCAGGAATTTCATAATCTCCCGGTACATTAGCTGCTATAGTATAGGTAATGATCTTCGACCCGCTGATAGTGGTAGTTCGTCCTGTTATCGTATCAATGACCGCAGGGTCATAAGAGGAGAGTCCGTTAGGCAGTTTTAACACCGGAGGCTCAATGAGTTTTAGATTACCGGTGCCGTTTATCTTCAACGTGTAGGTCAGCACATCATCTGTTGACAGGCTTGTTTTGTCGGCTTTACTGTCCAGCGTAAAATTCCCTACCGCATTACCAAAATCAGCAGGCTTGCCGGCGTCAGGAAGTGGTAAGACCGTAATTTTGAGCGGCGCACTTTTCATGGTTACGGGGACATCTTTATAAGAACTGCCAAACATGTCTCCAAACGGATCCTGCATCATCTGGCTGATGGCCTGCCGGAAAAACGGATCATCGTCAAACATGCCTCCGAACGGATCCTGCTGCCTTACACGCTGCATAATACGTGCGGTGCCTTGCGCCTCTGCAGGGTCAAGGGTAAGCTCACCTGTCTGTTGGGGAAATAATGCTGATTTTTTAACTACGAATACCTGATAGGGTTTTCCATCCACGATCTCTTCCACCGGTTTTACGGCGCCGCCTTTGGCAATTTCAAAATCCTGTGTCCAGAAGCCATTTAGCGAGGGTAATTTGGAAATCCCCGCGTTCATGGGAATACGTGTGTAAAGTTTGTAAGTAACCGTAATTTGTTCCCCTACGTGTACCTTCGTCTTATCCGCTGACACTCGCATGAAGAGGTTCTTGTAAATGTCATTCATATTCACATTGACATCTGCTTTGGGCTGCGCTTGTTGCTGCTGTGCTGCCGCAAGTGCGCGTTGCCTTGCTGCCTGCCGCTGCCGGATGGCAGCCCAGGGATCCTGAAAAAAAGGATCATCAAAAGGATCGTTAGAACGCTGCTGTTGTTGACGTGCCAGGCTGCCGTTTACTACCTGTACGGTCAGGTTATTTGATTGATAGCTTTCTCCGTTAGCATCTTTTGCAGTGGTAGCGGGTACCACGAGATTACCTGTTTTTTTGGGTTGAAGAATATAAGAATAAGTAAGACTGACAGATTGCACCATTTTATTGCCTACAATGGACACGTTACTGCTCTGCCTTGAAAAAGGTCCCTGCACAACGACAAAGTCTTCAAATTTAGGAGTCGCAATAGAGCGGAGATTAGGAGCGTCCTGAATAGTGTAGTCCACCTGTATCTGATCTTTAAGTCCCATTTTATTGGCACTTGCATTTACGGAGAAAACGGTGTTTTGACACCAGGCAACAGTACAGGAATACAAGAAAGAAACAACGCCTAAAATTCTATATCGCCACATAAAAGGGTAGAGTTTGTTCCAGATTGGTTAGCACAAATTTATATACTGCGTGTGCGCTCCTCAAGGCTTTGGGGTTAAACCTTAGTTAAAAGCCTTGCTAAATATCCCCTTTTAACGGTCGTATAACTATGTGATCTACATTGGCGGATGGTGATAGTTGAGAAGAAGCCCATACCATGTTCGCAATATCTTCCGGCTGCATCAGGCGCGCAGCGTCCAGCCCGCTTCCCTCCCAGGAACGGCTCCATGTGGCACCTGGCATCAAAGCCGTCACTTTGATATGATCGTCCATTAGTTCCATGCGAAGATTGTCCGAAAAACCCAGCAAGGCATATTTGGTAATGCTATATGCCCCCCCGTTTTCATAAGCCCGCATACCTGCGACTGAGCTTATATTGAAAATATGACCTGTACGCGCTTTTTTCATAGCAGGAAGCAGGGACCGTGTAAGATGGTAAGCACTGTACAGATTGATCTCCATCAATTTTTCCAAATGCCCCTCTGGTTCATCTGCCAGCTTACCCGGGAAAAAAGCACCCGCGTTATTGACCAGGACATCTACTTGCGAAAACTGACCGGAAATATATTCTGCAAATTGCAGCACCTCTTTTTTTACACTCAGGTCTGCAGGCATCCCGAGAATAATGGATTGAGGATATTGTCTGCGCCACTCGTCCATAGCAATATCCAAATCGCCCTTTGTGCGGGCACAAACAGCAATGTCGAATCCTTCTGAAAGAAATTTTTTGGCTATCGCTTTACCAATTCCCTGTGTGGCTCCGGTGATGACAATATTAGGCATAGCACAAATTTAGAAGATGATGGGTAACGGCATCAGTATTATTTTTTAATAAACCTGTCATCTGTCAGACTATGGAGAAAAGCCTCCAGATCTCTTTTTTCATTTTCGGTAAGATGGAGCGGCTGAGCCAGTAAGCTGTCTCTTCCGATGCTATGACTTACGAACTTGTCAGGGTTATCGTAGTAGTCTATCACTTCGCGGAGTGTCTTTATGCTGCCATCATGCATATAAGGTGCAGTGAGCGCCACATTGCGAAGACCGGGTACCTTGAATTTTCCGATGTCAGCGATATCTTTTGTAATGTGATAACGCCCGGAATCATTTTTATCTGAACCGTTAAACAAGCCGATATTTTTGAACTCATCCGCCGTAAAGTCCGGCGAGAAATGGCATTCGAAACATTTTGCTTTCACACGAAAAACCTGCCTGCCACGTATTTGTTGTTCGGTAAGACCATTCGGTTCATCATTTAACCAGCGGTCGTTGGGGGTTGCGGACGTTTCCAGCGTATTCTCATAGGCTTCGATGGCTAATCCCAAATTCATCTCCGTAGGGAACTCCTTGAACACCAAATGGAATAACGCTTTATATTTTTTGCTTTCATTGAGACGTCTTACAGCTATATCCAGCGGCAGGTTCATCTCGTTTTCATTTTTGATCGGGAACAGTGCCTGCTCGCGTAATGTAGCTGCACGCCCATCCCAAAACAACGCATCACGAGCCGCTACGTTCATCACAGAGGGGGTATTGCGGGATGTGAGTTTCCCGTTAACACCCGTGCTGAATGCTACGTTGTCAGCAAAAGCAAATTCAGGTTTGTGACAGGAGGCACAACTTACTGTCTTGTCGCCCGACAAGATCGGATCGAAGAAGAGCATTTCACCTAGTTTTTCTTTAGTGATCTTTTCTTCTTTGTTGAATGCCAGTGATGCTGCCAGCCCAATGCAGCCAATGGATAATATTAAGACTTTTTTCACGAGGTGAAATTACATGGAAAAAGCTGAATCGTAATTTGTTGATGACCGGCGCCGACCATGAAAAGCGCTTTAAAAAGAATGACCGGTGACGAAAAATAAATGGATAATTAAGGAGGTTATTTGCCACGTCCCTGAAAAAGTACGACGAAAGTGTAAAGCATGATCTTTACATCCAGTGCGAGGGAGCAGTTTTCAATGTACAGCAGATCGTATTTCATGCGTTCTGTCATCTCTGTTACGTTTTCAGCGTAGCCGAATTGCACCATGCCCCAAGAGGTAAGCCCTGGTTTTACTTTGTGCAAATATTTATAGTGGGGATGCGTTTGACTGATGATGTTGATAAAATGTTCCCGCTCAGGGCGAGGTCCAACAAGAGACATATCTCCTTTCAGGATATTCACAAATTGCGGCAATTCATCAATACGCCATTTACGCATCACTTTGCCCCATTTGGTGATACGAGGATCATCATCGCTGGAAAGAGCAGGTCCTTTTGCTTCTGCATCGATGAACATAGAGCGGAATTTATAAATATTGAATTTTCTCCCGAAACGGCCCACCCTTTTTTGTTTGTAGATGATAGGACCCGGAGAAGAGAGTCTTACTTTAACAGCTGTAAATGCATATATAGGTGACAAAAGGATCAGCGCAACCAAAGAAACTGCAATATCGATCGTTCTTTTACACACACGCTGCCAGTCGGGCATGAGGTCCGGATGGATATGAATGAGGACGGCATCATATACGTTCGATGTTTTTACCGAGCCGGATATAATGTCATAAAGATCCGGTAATACTTTTACCACTACCGGCCGGTAGCTGAGGCGAGTGAGGATGTTTTCCAGCAAATGGTGTTCGCTGGAGTCCACTGCCACGATCACTTCTTCTATTTCATGTTCGTCGATAATGTTTTCAAGATTTTCAAGGGCGCCCAGCTTGGGCAGGTAGTGACTCATACCATTGCTTGATTCGCGGTTAGAATAGATAAAGCCTTTGAAAATGTTGCCTAATGTTTTTTGGCTACCCAATACTTGTTTGTAGATTTCTATGGCTTTGTCATTGCCGCCTATGATGAGCGTATTGAATCCTACTTTCCCCTTTTTCAGGTTGTTTTTTACAATGCTGAGGATGATCCAACGACCTATTAGCGTACAAGCGGTATGAATGAGCAGGTACCGCCCTGTCATTTTTATAAAATAGGAGTAATCATTGGTATCATTCGCAAAAACGATGACAGATACGAATATACTACCGATGATGCAGGAAATAGCCGTACGATTGATTTCATTAAGTCTCGATTTGCGATAAAGATCGAAATAAGTACCCGAAAGCAGGTAAAGAAACAGCCAGCAAACCGGTAAAACAAAAAAACTGATTACAATGTCTTTTACGTGCTGTGATTCCCAGAAACTATCCAACTTACCCAAAACCTGCTGCCGGTACATCCAGAATATAAGCCATGAAATAGTCGCCGTAAAGTAGTCGATGACTGCCATCCAGCGTATTCCATTTTTCTTTTCTTGGGGTAGCGTCCTCATTTCCTACTTCCGGCTGAGGATTTTAATATTATCTAATAATACATAGCCTCCGCTTGCATTTTTTGGAGTGGTTTTTATTACCAGCACATAAAGTTTGTTAGGATACTGCACGATAAAATCCTGCAAGCCGATATATATTTTCTTCCAGCTGTCTGAAGCATTGAGACCGTAATAATATAATAAATTCTCGCCGTCAGTAGTTTGCATACCTATTTCTATAGGTATATTACCTTTATAATTAAGTTCCAGAAAACATTGTGACGGAGCACCGAAGAAGTTCAATAATGCATATTCAGATTTATCAGCACTGGCATTCACCGTTATCTTACCGCTGTATTTGCCTTCAAAGACCTCTGCCGGATGCTGTGTACGAACCATGCTATCATCTCCGGTAATCAGCCCGAATGAATTGGTTACCTCAAAATCTTCGAAAAGTTTGTTGAAAGTAGTGTCGCTGTAATAACCGGTAGTTGGGGTAATATTCTGTGTTTTCCCGGGATTGGGGCTTATCGTCGCGGTATCCGACGTATAGAAAGGATACGTGATCTGAATATCAGTGAGACCGCTGTAATCGATGCCCGGCGTCATACCCAATACGCCTGGCTTGTCCATTAGTATGGGAATATTTGCCGGTAAGTCGAATACACCGATGAGCTCATTGTCCAACGATATACGGATGTTGGTAATTTTATGCGATGCTGAACCCATTTCGGGGTTAGGGGTAAATTGAAAGGAATCAATATGAATAAAAGTAGGAGTTTTCTCAACGGGATTAATAAAGTTGCAGCTTCCTGCTCCCAAAATGGATACAAAAGTTAGAAAATAGAAGAGTCTCATAGTCATTTTAGAAAACGAAAAACTGAAGCAAAAATTGTTTTAGATGTGATGTTGTTCCCGGTGAATATTCATCTTTTGCATAATCTGGTGTGCAATGTCCATAGCTTGCAACCCATCATGAGCACTCACGCGAACGGGCTTATCTTTGCGCACTGCTTCAACAAACTCGGCAAGTTCTGAACGAATCGCATTGCTGTTTCCCACTTCCGGCATTTGCACTGATATGATTTTCTTTTCGCCATGGGCAGTATCCAACGCAAAATCCATTTTACCCAATGGTTCTGTCGAAGCATCTTTCATCCGGATCACTTCCGTTTTCTTGTCCAGAAAATCGATGCCGATATAGGCATCTCTTTGGAATAAGCGCATTTTACGCATTTTCTTCAGCGAAATTCTGCTGGAGGTCAGGTTGGCTACACAGCCGTTGTCAAATTCTATTCTGGCATTTGCTATATCGGCGGTTTCACTCATCACGGATACACCGCTGGCTGAAATGCGTTTTACATTGGATTTGACGAGATGTAAAACCAGGTCTATATCGTGTATCATCAAATCCAGGATGACAGCTACATCCGTACCGCGTGGGTTAAACTGTGCCAGGCGGTGTGCTTCAATGAACATAGGTTGCAAAGGCTGGTCGGCTAATGCCAGGAATGCGGGGTTGTAACGCTCCACATGTCCTACCTGGCATTTTATATTGGCTTCGTTGACTAGTTTTACCAATTCCCGTCCTTCTTCCAAAGTATGGGCCAGCGGTTTTTCGACAAAAAGATGTTTACCGTTGAGAGCACAGATTTTGGCGATCTCGAAATGAGTGGTAGTCGTAGACACAATGTCTACAGCATCTACCTCGCTCAATAAGGCTTCAATATCCAGGTAACGGGGAACCTGGTATTGAGCAATGGTCATGGCAGCATTCTCATCGTTCGGGTCATAAAACCCGACCAATTCCACTTGCGGGATTTCTTTCCATTGCTGGATATGGATCTTCCCTAGGTGACCTGCGCCGAATACGCCTACTCTAAGCATGTGACGGTAAAACAGTAATTTGATTTGAGAAAAAAGTGCTGCAAGATAGCAAGAAATAAGCAGACAATGTTAAGGGAACATTACCGCGTTCGGTATTGTTTTTCCTGATTTTGAAAACCATTTTCCTCTTTATCGAAAGGATTTGTCACAGTATTGTCGTGCTTTGCATTGTCATAAAATTGTAAAAATGAAACTAGCTCAACTTCTTACAGCAGGAGTTTTACTTAGCCAGGTTACGAATGCTCAAACTCATAACGGCAAACCGAACGTAGATAAGCTTTGCGGATGCTATTCGGTGAATTTCCAATACGCTGAAACGTTTTCTCCGGATGAGAAGTATAAATTTCACGACAGGGAAGATATGAATGCGATGGAGCTGGCTTTGCCAATAGAAAACACCGATAAAAAAGTGGTGATCCAACATCTCCTGGTCATTGCAGATACCATGGTCATTAAACACTGGCGTGAAGAGTGGACCTTTGAGAATCCGGCGCTGTATGAGTACAAAGGAGAAAAGAAATGGGAAAAGAAGATGTTGGCTTCGGCTGACAGCAAAGGAAAATGGACACAGACGGTATGGGAGGTAAATGATGAACCCCGGTACCAGGGGGTGAGTGCATGGATCAATAACGATGGTAAGACGTTCTGGGAAAGTACGGTAGATGCCCCGCTTCCACGCCGTGAGTACACTGTGCGCAATGACTATAATATCCTGAAACGTCGCAATCGTATCATGCTTACCAACGATGGCTATGTACATGAACAAGATAATGAAAAGATCTTGCGTGAAGGCGGAAAAGACAAGTTGATCGCATTGGAAAAAGGCTACAATACCTATCACAAAGCGGAAGAAAGCGATTGTGCGGTTGCCCGCGACTGGTGGAAAAAGAACAGCCCGTTTTGGTCCGTAGTGAAAAACGAATGGGAAAACTACATTTCAAAAAATGACAAGGTGAACGTAAAGAATACTGTAGATGATAAGATCCTCGGAGATCATTTCACCGCTCTGTGGAAAGAATGGAATTCCAAAAAGATCACAGACGACCAACTGCCGGGTAAAGTAAAAGAAGTATTAGCTAAATTTCTATAATAACAGTTTATAGCTCACAGAACCAAGCATAGCCCTGTAAGGCTGTGCTTTTTTGTGGGCATTAAATTTATGGTTTTATCCTTCAAAACTGAATCATTTCGTTAGAAAGAGTCACATTTTGAACACAGGTATTGTTTTGAATTTCGACTTTTTACTTTTGCCTTAATTATAGCATTTACCAATTGGAAATTACTATTTTTGAAACCTCAAAATAACTAAAGAAGATACTATGGCAGAAGCAATAAGAATGCCCTTACTGAGTGATACGATGAAAGAAGGAGTGATAGCTGCATGGCACAAAAAAGTGGGTGATACTGTGAAAAGTGATGATGTGATTGCCGAAGTGGAAACCGATAAGGCCACCATGGAGGTTATGCCCTATGTGGACGGCACTTTGTTATATATAGGTGTAGAAAAAGGGAAAGCTGCTAAAATCAATGAAATTATTGCGATCATAGGAAAAGAAGGCGAAGATTATAAATCATTATTAGACAGTAATGCCGGAACCCCTGAGGCAGAACCAGCACCACCGGCGGAGTCCCAACAGGAAGCCCCTCCGGCTGCTGCTACAGCATCGGCTGAAACTGAAAAGACTGTCCCGGCAACGACACCTGCCCCCACAGCAACCGCGGGAGATGCTACGGTTATCAGGATGCCCCTGCTGAGTGATACTATGAAGGAAGGCAAAATCGTAGCCTGGCACAAAAAAGTTGGAGATGCTATTAAAAGTGACGATGTACTGGCTGATGTAGAAACCGACAAAGCCACAATGGAAGTAATGCCTTATGCAGATGGTACCTTGCTATACGTAGGCGTAAAAGAAGGGGAGGCAGCCCAGGTAAATGACATCATAGCGATAGTGGGAAAAGCCGGTACCGATGTGCAACCATACCTGAGCCAACCAGCTGAACCATCCGCTGCTGCAACAAAACCAACTCCGGCAGCTAACCAGGAAGCAGCACCGCAGCAATCTGCAGTTACTGTTCCGGAAAAACAGGACGCGGATACGGCTGCAGCAGAAGGAGAACGAGTGAAAGCGTCTCCGCTGGCTAAGAAAATGGCTGCAGATAAGGGTATCGATATCAACGCGGTGAAAGGAAGTGGTGATGGCGGCCGGGTCATAAAACGCGATGTGGATAGCTATCAGCCACAGGAGGCTGCAGCTACAACCTCACAACCCAAAGAAAACGTGACGACTGCATCAGTTGCGCCGATAGGGCAGGAAGGTCATACCGACTATCCGCTTTCACAAATGCGTAAAGTGATCGCTCAGCGCTTGTCAGACAGCAAATTCTCGGCACCGCACTTCTACCTGCGTATGACGATCACGATGGACAAGGCTATGGATGCCCGTAAAGCCATTAACGATGTTGCTCCTGTCAAAGTATCATTCAACGATATTATTATCAAGGCCGCTGCCATGGCACTTCGTAAACATCCGGAAGTGAATAGCTCTTGGATGGGAGAATCAATCCGCCAGAACCACCATATACACATCGGCAGCGCCGTTGCTATAGACGATGGTTTAATTGTGCCGGTGATTAAATTTGCGGACCAAAAATCCCTTTCTCAGATAGCCGACGAATCTAAAAAGCTTTCAGACCGCGCCCGTAACAAAAAATTACAGCCGCAGGAATTTACCGGGAATACGTTTACCATTTCTAACCTCGGCATGATGGATATTGATGAATTCACAGCGATCATCAATCCGCCGGATGCCTGTATCCTTGCAGTAGGGAAGATAACTGCCACACCGGTGGTAGAAGCAGGCGAGATGGTGGTACGCAATCTCCTGAAATTGACACTTAGCTGTGACCACCGTGTGGTAGACGGTGCTGTAGGAGCCAAGTTCATGCAGACACTGAAAGCTTACCTGGAAAACCCGGTGATGATGCTGGTATAAGTACTGTTTACATATTTGTCTCATAATAAGCGTGCGGTGAAGCACGCTTTTTTGCGAATAGATCCGGCCTTGCAGGTGAAACGTTAATTTGTCACTATTATGTGTTTTTTGAAGCATAACTCAAACGCTTATTCAGTACCTTCGCACGCGAAAATCAGTTGTTGGATATGGTTCGTCAGAAATTCTCAGATGAACGGTGCCATCGCCACTGAAGTTTCATAGCAGCAGAGAAGGTGACGCCCCCAAATAAACAGGTTAATAGATACTAAAATAGTTCAGCGTTCGTCCGTAAAGACGAACAACTGATCCCCTCATAAAAAACGCATAAAAGACAAAACCAGCGACCTGCCATGGATGATATAAAATTCTTAGGTGAGAATTTACGACCCGGACAACTGGGTCATTTTTTTGTGATCCTTTCCTTTGTAATGGCATTGTTCAGTGCCGTAAGTTATTTTTTTTCGGCTCGTTCAGAAGGGAAGGACGATCGTAAAAGCCGTACCTGGCTCTACCTGGGAAGGAACGGATTTATCCTGCATGCGGCAGGCGTGCTGGCTACGTTTGTAGCATTGTACTATATCATTTCTCATCATCTTTTCGAATACAATTATGCCTGGGAACATTCTTCTCGTTCGCTGCCCATGAAATACCTGTTGTCTTGTTTCTGGGAAGGACAGGAGGGAAGTTTTATGCTATGGTCTTTCTGGCATGCTGTGTTGGGCATCATCGTCATGTACACCAGCAAAGGTCTGGAAAGCCGTGCTATGACTATCATCGCCATCGTGCAAGTGGCGCTGGCCAGCATGATTTTAGGATTTTACCTGTCACCGGATATTAAGATAGGGAGTACACCATTTATGCTGCTCCGCGACAAGATGGTAAATGCCCCGATTTTTGCGCAGGCAAATTACCTGGAGTTCATAAAAGACGGTAACGGGCTCAACCCGCTTTTGCAGAATTACTGGATGGTGATCCATCCACCTGTATTATTCCTGGGATTCGGTTTAACCTTAATTCCTTTTGCATTTACCATCGCAGCCTTATGGAAAGGCGAATACCAGACCTGGATAAAGCCAGCGCGTGTCTGGTCACTGGTAGCCGGTGGGGTATTAGGTTTGGGTATTATGATGGGAGGCGCCTGGGCATACGAATCCCTGACCTTCGGCGGGTATTGGGCCTGGGACCCGGTAGAAAATGCATCGCTGGTGCCCTGGCTCACGCTGGTGGCCGGTTTGCATACGCTGATTGTATTCAAGGCTACTCACCGCTCTTTATCCATTACCCTGATCTTATTAAGCCTCACCTATATTTTAGTTTGGTACTCTACCTTCCTTACGCGCACCGGGGTGTTGGGAGATACATCTGTTCACGCGTTTACAGGGGAAGGCAAATCGTTGTACTGGCATCTGCTGATCGTATTGTCCTTCCTGGTGTTGTTAAGTGCTGTTATGATCGCAGTACGCTGGAGATCGCTGCCCCGTGTAAAAACGGAAGAAGAGGTGGCATCAAGGGAGTTTTGGATGTTTATAGGGTCTTTTGTCTTATTACTTTCTGCTATCCAGATATCCATCAGTACGTCTATTCCTGTCTGGTCACCCCTGGCAAAATGGATAAGCGGGAAAGATATCGCCCCTCCTTCCGACCCGATAAGCCATTACAATAATATCCAGGTATGGGTAGCTATTATTCTTGCTCTCCTGTCTGCCGCTATTCTGTACCTTAAATTTAAAAAATCGGATATTAAAACCTTTTGGAAGAGGATGCTGATGATCGGTAGTATCACTATTGTATGTACCGTCACGATTGCGATCCTGCAGCAGGTTACGGGAATACAATATATACTCTTGTTGCTGGCGTCTGTATTTGCAATTGTAGCTAATATCTACTATGCGCTGGGCATTCAGAAACAGCTCAGGAAAATGGGGCCTGCTATTTCACATTTAGGTTTTGGACTCATACTGCTCGGTATCCTGATTTCGTCCTACAATAAGGAAGTGATCTCTTTCAATACATTGGGCTGGGTAAAGGATTTCGGTAAAAAAACACAGCAGGAAAATGTCAAAGAGAGCCGGGAGAATGTCATACTCTACCGCAATGTGCCGGTAGCCATGGGTGATTATTTCGCTACCTATAAAGGAGACTCTATCTCTGCATCTGACCCGAGAACTTTTTATAAGGTTACATTTGACCGGTACGACTCCGTTACCAAGGCATTAAAGGAAAGCTTTACACTTTACCCGGATGCTTTCGTAAATCCTAAGGGGCAGGAAGGGCTGATTGCCAACCCGGCATCCAAACACTACCTGCATAAAGATATCTTTACCTATATCACTTCAGCGCTTGATCCGAAAAAAGTAGAAGAAGCGGCGGAATATGAAAAACATACCGTAAAGAAAGGAGACAGTATTTTTGTAGCAAACGGCTACCTCGTATTTGAAGATTTCGAAGATGCGAATTATGCCCAGCAGTCAGGAGAGTTGTCAGTGAAAGCCAAACTGAAAGCATACGATCTGAAAGGCGAAGCAGGAATACTGGAACCCGTGTATGGCATTTCACAGGACGCATTTCAGAATTTTAAAGAAGATACGCTGAGTACCCTGGGCTTGTATGCTAAGTTTGTAAAAATCAACCCTGAAGCGGGTACGATCGAGCTGCTTATCAAACAAAAAGATCCTAAAGAAGATTATGTAGTGATGAAGGCCTTGGTATTCCCCTACATCAATGTGCTGTGGCTGGGCATTGTTGTTATGGTCACAGGGTTCCTTCTCAGTGCTTACAGCCGCATCCGGCAAAAGGAAAAGATGCTTAAAGCCAACTATCCATTTGCTAAGTAATCTATGTACAGATACATGCCTTAATCATTTTCCTTTACAGCGTTTGGGGGAGGAGTGTCAACGCTAAATATAAAAGCTGTTATGCTTACACATTCTAAACGCATGAGCATAGACGCGGTTCATTAGTTGCGCGGTGTCTATAATATCTGGTGAATTTCGAGGATATCCTACAATTCCTTTCTCTGAGGATTATCCTTCTTTGTAGATGCTATAATCGCACTGACTTTTGTATCGCAAGGAATTACTTAAAATGAAAGCCACCTATTTTCTTCAACAAACAGGCATCCTTTTAATGATGCGGTTCAGTATCCATCCTCCATAGCTGACGCTGCCGTCACAGGTCAAAGCTAAAAGATGCATTGAGCATCATTCATCAATTCTAAATTCTCTTTTTATGAAAACAATCATTATAATGGCAGTAGCCTCATCCTTAACTACGGCAGCCATAGCACAGTATGAAATAACGTGCCCATTTACTTCAATTACCAGTGATATATCTACAAATACAACACTCTCTGCCGGTACTGTATACCGGATTGAAGGGTGTATACATGTCACTTCCGGCGCTACACTCACCATACCTGCCGGTACTGTTGTCCTGTTTGAAAAATCCTCTAATGCAGGACTTAACATAGACAAAGGCAGTTATTTGTTGGTTCAGGGAAGTGCCAGCGCTCCTGTAATTTTTACATCAGATCAAATCCCCGGTCAGCGTAATAGCGGAGATTATTCAGGGCTTGTTATTAATGGCTATGCTACTAATAATTTTAGCGGCAACGTTATGACTACTACCTCCCGAAATTGCAATGTGGATGCCGGAGGTACGGATGACAACGACAGTTCCGGAAGTATTAAATACCTCTGCATGGAATTTTCAAAATACGGATTTACAGCGGCTTCCGTTGGTAGGAAAACGGCGATTGAAAATGTCATGATCTCTTATCCCGAAAGAAATGCATTCGAGTTTTTAGGAGGTACGGTACAGGCCAGAAGGCTGGTCGCGATGAATGCCAGAGAAAGCGATTTCGTTTTCAATAATGGTAACCGTAGCAAAGTACAGCAGGCGTTGGGGATTCGTTTAGACCCGTCTGCCCACTATGGCGGTGCCGCCAATTCCAATGGCGTTCTGATTGCTAACAATGATGCTGCCGGAAGCGGCTATGCCGGAACTCCCCAAACAAGACCTGTATTGGATAAGTTTACGCTGTTAGGACCTGCATATTGCGGCGCTACAGGTATACACGGTGATTTCAGGAATGGTGTGCTGGTCTATCACAATGCGCAGTTTGGAATGTACAACAGTATTCTTTCTGGTTGGCCCACGGGGTTTAGAATAGAAGATGCCACAACATTGACGAATGCTACCGCTTCTCCTCAATTAATAAAGTTTGAAGCAAACACATTGGACAATCATACCCATAATTATAGTCACAATGGTACATGGGTTACAGGTGGATGTGCCTTAAACATGGGCAATTGGATGACCCAGATCGGATCGTGCTCTCAGCGATTCAATGAATTCTCGCCGGGAAATTTAGGGTATAACACATCGGTATGTGAAGATTACTGTAACGATAATGTGCCTTCATTTTTAATGTCTGATGATGAACTTGGTGATACCGCCTACTTCCGGGTGCCGGATCTTGCTTATGATGATTTCTTTATTAAGTCTGCCTTCAGAGGAGCGTTTGACGAAACATTGGATTGGACGAGCGGCTGGACTGCCTTCTGCACCGATGGATATGACTATTGCGTTCGGGGAAAAAGAACCGGTAATGTAACCGGATCAGATCATCTGAGCTTATCTCAAAATGGTGAACTAAAAGTATATCCCAATCCTGCAACGGAAATGCTTTCTGTTGAGTTCAATTCAACACGGGAAAATGAAATTCACATGAGTTTGATCAATAGCGTGGGTCAGGTTGTTCGAAGCGTCCGCTATAAAAATACAGCGGGTAAGCAGCATCTTGTTATAAGTACAGAAGGCTTAATGTCGGGATTTTATATTCTGCAGGTTGACATGGCAAAAGACGAAGTACTGCGTACTCGTGTAGTGGTAAAATAACTATCAACTTCACTGAGCTCAAACGCCGTATCATCAGCGTTCAGTCGGACTTTCCGTTTGAATCTTTTAAATGTTAAACCTGCCTTTCAGTTGGGGTAGGTTTAACATTACCTGTTGAATTTATAATCGGCAGTGCGCACTGTGTAGTTAGCGGAAAGGTTCACCTCCGTCACTTCAATGGTAGACATAAGCTCATCGCCATCATAGAAATTTCCTTCCATCATCATGCCTTCATAGCCCGTGCCTTTATAATAGGCTGCCAGAGGGTTCCTCGCATCCATCTTCTGCGTGTTAAAGGAGATTTTTTTGGTCACCCAAATTTCGGAACGCGTATCTGTATCCAGATCATAGCAACTGTATCCGGTGCAAGTATAGCCGCGTATAACCTTAGTTTTCCCCATGGGTTTGCAACTGGTGCCGGATTCTTTAGGTTTTCCTGATTTGAGCTCCTGGTTGCGCTGTTCGATGGATTCTTTGCTTCGGAAGGCATTGATATTCATCGCCATGCCGGTTTTATCCTTCTCATTCAGCATGATCATCGCATTTTTTATATAGTCGTAGATGATGAACTGGTCTTCTTTTCGCTTACGGTTATTGTCCGTGGTGATGAAACCTACGATCGTACCCGCACTGTTAAAATAGTATTGAAGATTGCTTTCGCTTTTTTTCTGCCCGTGTTTATAAGTGGTAATGTGCATCTTTACCGTGGTGGGAAACGTGTAGCTGTCCTCCACATCCACGTTCAATAAATGATTGTTGATCCAGTCATTTCCTTTTTTTGCACCCGGTTCACCCTGTTCTTTTTCGTATTTTTTCTCAATGGCACGTTCTACATATCCGCGCTGTGCATAGCCGTTGAAAGATGAAAACAGCAGGGCAAAAGCTAACAGTTTTTTCATGGCTGAAATTTTTATGAAAGTAATTGATTTGAATATTGTGTAACAAAATTCCGAAAAAGGACGCACCGGAGGTATCGTAGAACTACGGAATTCTTGTCCGCCGCCGGAAAAATGCGGCTACTTTCTATTTTTAACGATTGCATTGAAATGAAAGCCTTAATTTGGTAAGGCTGATTGCTGTATGTCATCAAAAATTTTTTTCAGGAAAGCCCGTTACTATTTTCAGTATTTTCCGTTTACCATTAATACATTCTTGTGTACGGTAGTGGCTTTTTTTGCCTATCGCTTATTGTATAAGCCCATACCGAAAAATGCAGAGGATCCGTCACCTTTTCTGCCATTTATCTTACTGATGGCTAAACTCGCTTTTTGGTTTGTCATCGGTTTGGTCACGGTTTCCGTAGCGAGTACCTTATTAAGTTGGTTCCACTATTTATGGATCCGGAAGAAAAGGAACACTGTGTTGAAAGTGCAGTTCACCACGGAAACACGGCACAATGGCAAGCGCCGTTTGTTCTTGAATGCACAGCTGGATGGAGCCGCACGTCCCTTGCTAGGTTTTGTAAAAGGACGTTTGTTTTATGATAATTATGAGGTGACAGACCTTTTCAGCCTGTTGTCTAATAAAAGAAAGCAGAAAAGCATTCGGCGTGCTGCCATCACCGGGAAAAGCCGCTTGCTGTTGCCCGATATCAAAGAATATGAACTGAAAGGCGGATTTGTGTTTTTTCAGGATATGCTGCACCTTTTCTCACTGGCCGTGTCTCAGCCTGTTGCCGGACAGTTTTACCAGCCTCCCGTACTGAAGGAGGAGGATGATGCAAATGTGTATCCTAAAAAAACAGAGAATATGGATGTGCGCATCGAGCAACTACGCCGGGTGGAAGGGGAATACCTGAATTATAAAGACTTTGAAAGCGGTGATGATGTCAGGAGAATTGTTTGGAAAGTGTATGCAAAAAACCGTGATCTGGTAGTGCGTGTCCCCGAGTTGTATGAACCTTATGCATCCCATCTTTATTTCTATGCCAGCTTTTATGCCGAGGTGAATGCGCCATGGCTGGCAGAAGGCTATCTGAAGGAGATGCTGAACTACTATAAAAATCATGTATGGGCAGTATTGGATACACTTTCTAAAAAAGAGTGGGAAATGCGCTACGTGCCGGATCAGGAGTTTAATATACCGGAACAGGCGAATGTTGCAGAAAAAAACGCGCGTGTGATCAGCAACAGTCAATGGCAAAAAGATTTGGCGCTCCATGAATACTTTAATCCTAAAAAGGGAGCAGTACTCTGCATATCCTCTTTTACAGATATCCGGGATTTAAAGAATCTGCTGGAGCGCTGTGATGCGTCTACGGTAATCTATTTTATCAAGTGCTCACAGATATTCCGGCATTTTGCAGCCTGGAATCTTCTGAAACGTCTCGTATTTCTTCCGCCCCAGGACAGGCTCAACAAATTACGCACACGGTGGGTTTTTTCTTCCATGCGTTTCCAGGTACTAAAACGTGAAAAAGAAATAGAGGAGTTATTAAAAAAAAGCAATGTGGTTTCGCGGGTACTTTAAAAGAGAATTTTACCAGCTCCACCTGCATTCCCGGCAGTAATAACGATGTTTACTGAAAATCCGGTACATCTTGGAGATAATCGACCCGGACCTGGTATCAATTATATTTGTACTGTTACATCGTCTGCAGGTATCCTCTGTTTGAAAAAAAGACTTTGCATTCTGTATAGCTTCTCTTCCTGCCGGAATCCCGGACAACATTTCAATGACGTTTTTCAGCTGTTCTCTTTCACCTGTTTCCACTTTACCGGTCCTGCCCAGCATCAAGTGATGAATATGCTTACAAGGCTTTCTGGCATCGCATGTACAACTAAGTTCTAACTTATCATCATCTATCCCGATTTGTACCTTATAAGATGTTTTATAGCCGATATAGTGAAAAAGGAATTTTTCCCCGTTCTTGGACATGGTTGAATTTAATCAGCAAAGTTATTATAGCGAAAAGAATTTTTTTACATTTTATTTTTTAGAATAAAATATGGTTTGATAGTATTTTATTGGTAAGCCGATTGAAAACTTACTTGCCGCTCAGTAGTATTTTCTATCTTATATAGGATGTTCAAGCTTAAAGAAATCAATAACTTCATTTTTGCCTTCCTAATTTTCATAGGTTTGCAAAAAATAAAAATATGCGTCGTTTCATAGGTTACTTTTTATTGGGTTTTGCAGGGATGGCCTCTTGTCAAAATGCAGGAGAAAAAAAGGACACTTCTTTGCCGGAAGTTACGACACCTCGGGAACAACCCCGAAGCAATTTCACGGAAGAAGGGACAATGAAACTGATGAGCCTTTTAGCCGAATACTATGCGTTGAAAGATGCCCTTGTAGCCTCCGATCCGGCTAAAACCACTGAACAGGCTGTAAAGTTGCAGATGAGCGCAGACAGTATGCAGCGATTTATCAGTGACTCTACGCATATTCTATATGTACAGGTGAAAGAGATCAAAGCCGATGCAGGCGAGATCGTATTGTCAAAAGCAGATGTAGAGAAACAGCGCATTCCGTTTGAAAAGCTTTCCAACGCCGTTTTTACTTTAATTAAGGAAGCCAATTTAAAAAATGCCGGCGTATATCGCCAATATTGTCCCATGGCTTTCAACGATAAAGGAGCTTACTGGCTGAGTCCGGAGGAAAAAATCCGCAATCCTTATTTTGGGAAAAAAATGCTGACCTGTGGTGAAGTAACCGACAGTCTAAAATAGTTCCAACCCTTTTTATCACATTCTTAAATTTTCTATGAAAACGCTGAAACTTCCATTTTTATTCATCATTCTTTGCCTCGCAGCAACAGCATTCGGGCAAAAAAAAGTAACACTTAGCGGTTATATGCGCGACAGTGAAAGCGGTGAGTCACTTATCAGTGCCAATGTGTATGTACAGGAACTGGGGCTGGCCGTACAAACAAATACGTATGGTTTTTATTCGTTGAGCGTTCCGCAAGGCAGCTATACGATCGTTTACAATTATGCAGGCTATCAGAACGTGGTAGAGACGATGTCCCTGATCGAGAGCCGTACCTACGATCCCCAGATGAAGAACATTGCGGTATTCAAGGAAGTGGAAGTAACCGGGAAAAAACAGGATGATAATGTGAAATCCACCGATATGGGGACGATTTCATTATCTGTTTCTACGATTAAAAAGCTACCGGTCATCTTTGGCGAAGTAGATATATTAAAGGCGTTGCAACTCATGCCCGGTGTGCAGTCTTCGGGGGAAGGCAATTCAGGTTTTTACGTACGCGGAGGAGGCCCCGATCAAAACCTGATTTTGCTGGACGATGCGGTCGTGTATAATCCCGGACACCTGTTCGGTTTCTTTTCTGTTTTCAATTCGGATGCTGTAAAGAACATCACGCTTATAAAAGGGAGCATGCCGGCGCAGTATGGAGGTCGCCTTTCTTCAGTGGTAGATGTAGCGATGAAGGAGGGGAATATGAAGGAATACCATGTACAGGGTGGGATAGGGTTGATTGCTTCGCGTCTTACAGTAGAAGGACCTATCCAGAAGAACAAAGGGTCATTTATGCTTTCGGGCAGAAGAACTTATATAGATGTATTGATCAAACCCTTTGCCAAAGGAAGTTTCGCAGGCTCAGGCTATTTTTTCTATGATGCAAACCTGAAAGCCAACTATACCCTGGGGAAAAAGGACCGCCTGTATCTGAGCGGTTATTTCGGACGGGATAAATTTACCTTCAGGAGCGCAGAGTCTGATTTTAATGCGAACATTCCCTGGGGGAACTCGACCGCGACTTTAAGATGGAATCACCAGTTCAATAACAGGCTCTTCATGAATGCATCCGCTATTTATAACGAATACGAGTTTGAATTTGGTGGGCAGCAAAGCGATTTTGCCATTCGCATGGCTTCAGGCATTAAAGACTGGAACGGGAAAGTAGATTTCGACTATTATACCGGTAACAATCATCACATAAAGACAGGATTGAATTATACTTTTCACAAGTTTATCCCCAATCAGGTATCGGGTAACAGCGGTGACCTGGAATTCACTCCCGATAATTCTCTGATCAAATATGCACATGAAGCCGGAGTGTATGTATCGGACGATTTCGAAGTAGGTGATCTATTGAGAGTGACAGCAGGACTACGTTACTCGTATTTTGGACAAGCGGGTCCGTACACACGCTATAAATATAATCTGAATGAAGAGAAAACCGATAGTGTTGAGTATGGCGCAGGGGATATCGTAAAATCTTATGGTGGTTGGGAGCCGAGGCTCAATATGCGTTTCGAAGTCAGTGAACGATCCTCCATTAAAGCCAGTGCCGTGCGATCGTATCAATACATTCACCTGATCACCAACAATGGTACGACACTGCCTACTGATCTATGGGTACCCAGTACGTATTATGTGCGCCCGCAGGCTGCATGGCAATATTCGCTGGGTTATTTTCAGAATTTCATGAACAACTCCCTGGAGACAAGTGTGGAGGTGTACTATAAAAGCATGAAAAACCAGATTGAATATCGCCAGGGGTATACTCCTACCAATCTGACCAAGGACCAGGAACTGGATTATGTTTTTGGAAATGGTGAAGCGTACGGTGCCGAATTCCTGATTAATAAAACGAAAGGGAAATTTACGGGGTGGATAGGCTATACCTTGTCATGGACCTACCGGAAATTCCCGGATCTGAATAACGGAGAACGTTACCCGGCAAAATATGACCGCCGCCACGATCTTTCTATAGTTGCCAGTTATGAACACAGTAAACGGTGGACATTCTCAACCGTATTCGTGTTTGGCTCGGGAAATGCGATAACCTTACCTACCAACTACTATTTTGTAGAGCAGCAGTTAGTTCCGGAGTACAGCAAGCTAAACGCATACAGGTTATTTCCATATCATCGCTTAGACCTTGCTGCTACCTTTACTCCAAAACCAGAGAAACAGAAAGGGTTGAAGGGGAGCTGGACCTTCTCCATTTACAACGTGTACAGCAGGCAAAACCCGTATTTTCTGTACGTAGATTCAAGGGGTAATACGTCGCAGGGTTTGGAACTGAAAGTGAAACAGGTGTCTATATTCCCGATACTTCCAAGCATCACATATAACTTTGCTCTTTAACTGATAGATGGGGTGAATAGGGGCTTTCGAAAAAAAGCAGAGTTTGGAAAAACTCCGCTGTAAAAAATCCAACCTCTAACATTAGAAATAGTGTTTTTGCAATTGTTCAACTTGGGGTAAATAGGTCACTATCTCAATGAATACAAATTTAAGACAGTTATTTGGTATCACATATCCGTGCCAGTGGGTATTTTTTCTGAGTAGTTTTACCTGTATACTGCATGGTTAGATAAGCTGCCGATCTATGGCATATCTTAGCAGCCCTAAAATCGTTTTGTTATTCGTCTTGCGAAGCATATTCTTCCGGTGCGTTTCTACTGTCCGCTCGCTGATGAATAAAGTTTGTGCTATCTGTGCATTGCTATATTCTTTAGCAACCAGTTTCAGGATCTCTAATTCCCTATCCGTGAGTTTAGGTTCGTCTTCTGCAGCATCCTGCCTGCGTTGCTGCTGCATAGCTACCGCAGCAATTTTTTCCGATACCTCAGTAGAAAAGTAAAACTTACCGGTTGCCACGCTTTTTATAGCTTCCAGTAATTCTTTGTCCGTTACATTCTTGAGGAGATAACCCGATGCACCGGCCTCTATCAGCTCCATAATATGTCCGGCATCATCATGCATGGAAAGAATTATGACCGGAATGGAAGGGAATTCTTTTTTGATTTTTTTTGTCAGCTCCAATCCATCCATTTCCGGCATATTGATATCCAGCAATGCTACGTCGATGGTAAGATTAGGGAGAGCTTCGTATACCTCCTTTCCATTGTTGAAAAGCCCGACTATTTCGATGTCCTTTTGTTTTTGCAGTAATGCCTTCAATCCATCTAGTAGAATGTGATGGTCATCTGCAACGATAATTCGAATTTTCTCCACGAAATAAAATGTATAATTGAAAAGCGCCCCTACAAACTTAGCAGATAAGTAGAAAAGAATGAAATTTTAATACATTTTAGTCATCCTTTCCTCCGTTAGTTTGAAATGCGGATAGTACACGACCGAAATACGAAGATTCACAGTAAAAAAAACGGTTCTGAGACAACATATCGAAGATGCCAATGTCTATACGTTAACTACTTCGTTTTTTTTACCGGCATAGTAGTAACTTTAATGCCTTATTTTCTGAACAATTCCTGTGAAAAGAGAAGCAATTTCCGTTTTCGATATATTTAAGATTGGTGTTGGTCCGAGCAGTTCACATACATTGGGCCCCTGGCGCGCTGCACTTCGTTTCAATAATACTGTAGTAAAACATGGTTTTGATAACGTTGAAAAAGTACGTGTGCTGCTGTATGGGTCTTTGGCTAAAACGGGCAAAGGTCACGGCACGGATGTAGCTGTAATATTAGGTTTGTGCGGCGAAGATCCCGTAACCTTTGATGTAAATGCTATTACGCCCAGGATGGAACAAATAGCGGTAGAGAAGAAAATGGACTATGCACTCCATGTTACTATCGATTTTGATCCGGCTGTGGATGTTGAGTTTTTAATGAACGAATCCCTGCCTTATCATCCAAATGCAGTAACCTTTCTGGCATCTTTCCGGGATGGTAGCCATATTGCGGAAACATATTATTCTATTGGCGGCGGTTTTGTAGTAAAAGAAGGGGAGGAGAGTGGAGGAAACGAAATAGTGGAATTACCCTTTCCCATCGAAAAGGCAGATGATCTGCTGCATTGGTGCCGGAAAACAGGATTGTCTATCTCGGAAGTCGTGATGGAAAATGAAAATGCCTGGCATACAGAATTGGACGTAAAAGCCGGGGTCCTTAAGATATGGCAGACTATGCGCGACTGTATTTACCGGGGCGTACATGAATACGGAGAATTGCCGGGGGGGCTGAACGTGACCAGGCGTGCCTCTATACTCAATAAAAAATTACTGAAAGGCAGAACATACAATAATTATGACGAGTGGGTGCAGGCTATCCGTGAAGGGGGCTCCGGATTCCAGTATACACTGGATTGGGTAAGCTGCTTTGCCCTTGCTGTCAATGAAGAAAATGCATCGTTTGGCAGAGTGGTAACGGCCCCTACCAATGGGGCAGCGGGTGTGGTGCCGGCGGTATTGCAATACTTTATTACGTTTTGTAATGGATACACGGACGATCAGATTATCCAGTTTTTATTGACGGCATCGGAAATCGGAAGCATCTTCAAAAAAGGAGCTACATTATCGGCTGCGATGGGAGGTTGTCAGGCGGAGATCGGTGTGTCCTCTTCCATGGCTGCAGCCGCACTCACCGAATGTATAGGAGGCAGCGCCAGGCAATGTATGATGGCCTCTGAAATTGCCATGGAACACCATTTGGGGCTTACCTGCGATCCTATCGGCGGGTTGGTGCAAGTGCCGTGCATAGAACGAAACACAATGGGAGCCATCAAGGCGATCACCGCTTCGCAACTGGCCTTGTTGGGGAACCCGGATAATGCCCGTGTATCGCTGGATACGGTGGTCAAAACCATGTGGGAAACTGCACTGGACATGAATCATAAGTACAAAGAAACGGCAGAAGGCGGTTTAGCCCTTCATATTCCGCTGGGTATGAAAGAGTGCTAACTCAAAAAAGTCTTCTGTTAATGGCGTATAAAAGAAAAGCCCCGTGAAACCGGGGCTTTGTTGTATAGTTGTTTTTGGTTTTAAAAGTATAAGCCCAATCGAAGCGCCAGGTTATTGAGACGAACGTTACCATCAGAAAAAGATCCCATGGTAGCACTGTATGGGAAATTATATTTAGCAGGGTTGGTAGCATCAGGTGCAAAGCCATTGTTGAAAAAGAGACCGGCATAAGCGGTAAGCCTGTCGCTAAACGGGTATTGCGCACCGGCACCTATATTAAGTTGTATCGTAAGCGGAGCGATGCTCAGGGTACCTGCAATTTTTACTTTTTCTTCTGACGATACACTATTGTCGGTGGAGGTAACGGTATAAGTTGCCTTTTTGCCGATATTCATTCCCGCTGTTACACCCGCTTGTCCGAAGAAATAAACACCTTTGCCCATCGGGGACGTTTTAAGTTTAAGGTTGAGAGGAAGTTCCAGGTATTGCAAGGCATATTTAAAATCTGCATTGTAAACAGCGGTACCAACAGGCGGGTCCCCGATTCTGGTAGCGCGGATTTGCCCTCCGGTACTATTGACCTGCAAACCCGTCGCGAGTGCATAGTTATCTGCAAACCAGTAATCTACCAGTAATCCCCAGGTAAATCCTATTTTGCTTCCGTTATTTGAGACATTGTAAACTCCGTCATTGCTTTTTGAATTGGCAGGTTTCATCCAGCTCATTGTAGGAGCCACATATGCACCAAAGCGGAGCTTTTGTTCTTTAATACCTTTGGAGTCTGGCGGAGCTGATGCGTCAGCGACATCCTGGGCGTTGGCAAACCCGGAAAATAGAAGGACCGTAGAGAAAGAAAGAATTGCTTTTTTCATGCTGTTGAATTTTTTTAAGATAAATTGTTTAGCCGTAACATTGCAACTGCTTACCTAACAAAAATAAAGCCAATAACATAAATGCGGCACAAAAAATTATATACAGTTGCAACCTTCATCGTTTTTGCCCTGTTGTGGCAGTTTTCTTCCTGCAAAGATGCTCAAAATCCACCCGACGTCTCTGAAGAGAAAGTGGAGCTGAAAACATTCCGTCTGGACAGAGATCTGGCAACGATAGACACTAACAGGATAGGGGAAGGGCTTGCGGCACTAAAACGCAGTTATCCTGACTTTCTTGATTTTTACCTTGATACGTTGATGGGGTATCAGGTAGAGGGAAATTACAGCGATACCAACCAGGCCGTGCGCACGTTTCTGACTTACCCTGATTTTCGCAACCTTTTTGATACGATCGCAAAGCATTATCCCAATACTAAAGACATCGATGCGGAGCTGGCAAAAGGCTTTCAATATTTAAAACACTATTTCCCAAGCTATCCTTTACCCGTCATCATCTATATTAACTCCAACCTCAATAATTATGCGGCGTTCACTTATGATACCATTGCCATCGGGATCGGGTTAGATATGTACCTGGGCGAAAAATATCCTTTTTATGCAGCCGTGGGTATCCCCGAGTATATGACACGAAAGCTGACGAAAGCGTATATTCCCGTCAACGTTTTTCAATCAATTTACCGCGCCACGCACCCCTTTGTAATGGACAACCGTACGTTGCTGGATATGATGATCCAAAGAGGGAAGGAACAGTATTTCCTGAGTAAAATCATTCCGTTCGTGGACGAAGCTGTCCGCTTTGGGTTCACCAAAAAGCAACTGGAATGGTGTGAAGCCAGCGAAGCTGCCGTGTATAATTTCTTTATCGATAAACAATTTCTCTATTCTACGAATTTACAGCAGGTAATGCGCTATGTAAATGACGGACCGAATGCAGCGGGAATGCCTGCAGAAAGCCCGGGTAATATCGGGAGCTGGATCGGCTATCGAATTGTAAAAGCCTATGCAGAGAAAAATCCGGATGCCGACCTTCAAAAAATATTGAATGCCGATGATGCACAGCGAATACTCCTGCTGTCGAAATATAAACCCAAATAATCCGGGGTGACTTTTCTTCGTTTCGATTGATATATGAAAATGGCTTTAGCCGTAAGCGATTCATTTCAATGAATTATGTAATTTTGGCGCCCTAAAAAGCAAGTTCAACTAAAAATCAATGATATGCTAAGACGACTACTGTTATCCCTAGCTATGGGAGCTTCGGCTCTTAACGTTTCTGCTCAGGTGAAAGATACTGATGACATCAAAAAGAAAATGACCGTAGATGGTAAAGATACTGTAGCCTGGGTTCATGGCGGTGTCGGAGCTTTGGGTATTAACCAGGCTTTTCTGCATAATTGGGCTGCAGGTGGTGAAGTGCTTTCTTTGACCATAAATGGTACGTTTTCAGGGTATCTGAATCGTATTTACCATCGTCATATTTGGGCAAACAATCTTGATATGACCTATGGTTTGCTTTACGCACACTCAAATAAGTTTGTACCCCGCAAAATCGATGACCGTTTCGATTTTACGTCCAAATACGGCTATCAGTTGGATAAAAATGGGAAACTGTTCTTTTCAGGTTTAATGAACTTCCGTACACAGTTTAGTGAAGGATACGACTATAGCATCCCGAATTGGGAGAACCTGCCTACCTCCAACAGGTTTTCGCCGGCTTACCTTACACTGGCCTTAGGGCTGGAGTATCGCGAAGGAACAACCTACAGCCTGTTTTTCTCCCCGGTGGCAGCCCGTTTCACATTTGCTGATAAATATTACACGCTGATGAGCCCGGAAGGTGCCTTTGGGATCGACTATGGAAAAACTTCCCGCTTTGAAATGGGTGCTTACTTTTCCGGAAGGTATCAGACAGAAATTAATAAAAAACTCCTGTTCAAGACCCGCTTAGATCTTTACTCGAATTACCTGGCAAAAGACAAAAAAGATACGCTTGGTGTTGTAGTAAAAAAAGATTCACCGGGTAATGTTGACATTCTTTGGGATAACTTTTTCTCTTATAAGATCAGTAAGTATATGGGTGTGACTATAGGCTTAACGGCGATTTACGATAACGATCTTCCTTATAAAAACACCTATACAGATGCTACGAACGGCAATGTCGTAAAAAAAGATGAACCCGGTCAGGGTTTTGGCTGGTGGCAGATCAAGCAATTGCTGTCTGTGGGTTTGGAATATCGTTTCTAATACAGGAACTTTAGCTGCTCATGGCTGAAACATACCAGATAAAGCTGCCTCAATTCGAAGGTCCGTTTGATTTGCTCCTTTTCTTTATTGAAAGGGACGAATTGGACATTTACAATATTCCCATTCACTCGCTTACCAAAGACTTTCTTACCTACATCCATAGTATGGAAAGCCTCAACATTGAGTTGGCAAGTGAGTTTATCTTATTTATTTCTACGCTGATGCGCATCAAAGCCAAGATGCTGCTGCCCAGGAAGGAATTGGATGCACACGGTAATGAAATAGACCCTCGCATGGAACTTGTGGATAAGATATTGGAATATAAACGCTTTAAAGAAGCTTCCGAACAAATGATCGTGCTGGAAGCGGAACGCCTGCTGCAGCAAAAACGGGGGAACATTCGCAAAGAACTGGAAGCTCTGGGGGAAGAATATGCAGAGGGTACTGAAATGCAGACCGTTACCATGTATAAGCTGATGCAATCTTTCGAAAAAGTGATGAAACGCTTTAAAGAAAGAAATGAAAAGCCGCAGCATGTTGTTGTAAAATACAATTATAGCCTGGAAGGGCAGAAGCTCTTTCTTACAGATTTTATCAAAGCGGAACGACGTAGCGCTTTTGAAACTATCTTCTCCCAATGTCAGAACCGGATTCATGCCATTTTTACCTTTTTGGCTATGTTGGAACTCGTTCAGCAAAAGCTGTTTTCCATTCTGATAGGTGTCGGAAGAAATAATTTTATCCTGGAATGGAATGATAACTATCAGCAAGAAACAGATGGGTTAACCCACCCTGAGCTGCCTGGCAACGAAGGATAACACGTAGTAGTTTGGAATGGGAATTACAAACTGATTATGATAAGGGTTCGATGTTTTAGAACTGCTCTTTCTCCTTGTAGGAGTTTTACACCTGATGACATATTTTAAAGCGAATAAGTTTTCGCCTACACCTATCAACAAACTTCAACCGTCTAAAATTAACCTTTCTTTCATGTTAATGTCGACCGTTTTATTTCCTGCCCGGCTTCTTCTGTTTACTTTTGATCCGTCAAAATGAGAGTTGTAGTTTTTCTAGTTTATCTTTTTTCTTTCCTCTTAAAGAGTACGCCCGCGATCTACGTAGAGGCATTGGGAAGTCCGGTAAATTATAACCTGGTACAACAGCTAAAAAAGATACAGCGGCAAAAAATCACATCTGGCAGTATTGCTGAGACTGTCATGGACGAAAGCAGCGGTATGGAGGAAGGGGAATATTTCCTATCCGATACCGAAGAAGACAGTAACGATGATTTTGACAAAAGGTCGGATATTACCATAAAGTTCTCCTCCTCGCTACCGGATCCGTTTTTTCTTCGTTCGCTTTCCCATTCTTCCTGTTTCCTACTTTCTTATTTCGCTGGCACGACACCTAAGTACATTTTTCAGCGTGTTCTGCGACTCTGATTTTATCGTTTAGTTAGTTTCTGCCGTTTAGACCGATAGCTTTTTTTATCGCTCTTAGTGGCTGACTACACCCTCGATTTCTCCCTACGTTATCGTTTTTAAGCATCTCTCCAAATTATTTCAAACATCCATGAAAAAAGTTGCTGTGTTCACAGTCCTTATCGGTCTGCTGTACCAAACTGGCTGCACGCCAAAAAAAGAAGAAAAAGAAGAAGCCGGTAAATATTTAGTAACCAGTCCTATCCGGATGGACACATCGTTCATTAAAGACTATGTAACCCAAATACGGTCGGTACGAAACATCGAGATCCGCGCGCAGGAGCGTGGGTTTTTACAAAACATATATGTGGATGAAGGTCAATTTGTAAAGGCCGGGCAGCTCCTGTTTCGCATTATGCCTAAAATGTATGAAGCCGAATTGCTAAAGGCTCAGGCAGAGACGAAAGCTGCCGAAATAGAACTTCAGAATGCCAAGACGCTTGCCGATAAAAATATAGTATCCAGGAACGAACAGGCATTAGCCCAGGCGAAACTGGATCATGCAAGAGCCGAAACTTCACTAGCGAAGCTACACCTGTCTTTTACAGAAATAAGAGCACCGTTTGATGGTACGATCGATCGTATTCCCAAGAAGCTGGGCAGCCTGATAGACGAAGGCGAATTATTAACCAGCCTGTCCGACAACAGCCAGATGTTTGCTTATTTCAATGTCTCCGAGCCGGAATACCTGAATTACCAAACCCATGTAAAGGATCGGGGCAACAGTGAAGTCAATCTCCTTTTAGCAAACGGAGAGGTTCTTTCCCGTACCGGTGTAGTGGAGGTGATAGAAAGTGAATTTGACAACGAAACCGGAAACATCGCCTTCAGGGCAAGATTCCCGAACCCGGACAGGCTCCTTCGAAATGGTGAAACCGGTAAGGTAAGAATGACGCTTCCGCTCAAAAATGCTATTGTCATCCCGCAAAAAGCGACTTACGAAGTCCAGGACAAGAAATACGTATTTGTGATAGATAAGAACAACGTTGCCCGTTCCCGGGAGATCACTGTTAAAGGAGAGATGCCCGATCTGTATGTCATAGAAAGCGGTATATCGGATAATGAAAAGATCTTGCTGGAAGGGGTGCAGAAGGTAAAAGAAGATGATAAGATCGTTGCAGAATACCAAAAACCGGCAGAGGTAATAGCACATCTGAGACTAAAAGCCGAATAAAAATCATTCAATTCTAAAATCAATCCATGTTTAATAGATTTATACAGCGTCCTGTACTGTCCATAGTCATTTCGCTGATCATTGTTTTCCTGGGTGTATTGGCCATTATGGGGTTGCCGGTCACTCAATTTCCCTCTATCTCTCCTCCTAAAGTAAATGTGACGGCTGCCTTCCCCGGTGCCAACGGTGAATTGATGATCAAATCAGTGATTATTCCCCTGGAGCGGGCGTTAAACGGTGTGCCGGGTATGAAGTATATGACGTCTGATGCCGGTAACGATGGAGAGGCGACCATACAAGTGGTTTTTAATCTGGGTACGGATCCCAACCAGGCAGCGCTCAACGTACAGAACCGTGTAGCATCTGTGGTGAATAAATTACCGCCATTGGTCGTGCGTGAAGGGGTAAAGATCACCCGTGAAGAATCGAACATGCTGATGTATGTGAATCTTTACAGCAAGGACCCGCACGCCGACCAGAAATTCCTGTTCAACTTCGCGGACATCAATGTGCTTTCAGAGTTGAAACGTGTAAACGGGGTAGGGTATGCCGATATCCTCGGGAACCGGGAGTATGCGATGCGTATATGGCTGAAACCGGACCGGATGCTGGCTTATAAGATATCTGCGGAGGAAGTGATGGAGGCATTATCCAGCCAAAGCCTGGAAGCATCTCCCGGAAAAACAGGGGAAAGCTCGGGTAAAAGATCCCAGTCTTTCGAATACGTCTTGAAATATACAGGGCGGTTTACCACCAAAGAGCAATATGAAAACGTGATCGTTCGTTCCAATCCGGATGGCGAGTTATTACGATTAAAAGATGTTGCCGATGTAGAGTTCGGTAGCTCCATGTATGATATCTATTCCAATCTTAACGGTAAGCCTTCCGCTGCTATCGTATTAAAACAATCCTATGGCAGCAACGCGAGCCAGGTAATCAAAGATGTAAAAGCTAAATTGGCGGAGATCAAAAAAAGCTCTTTCCCTAAAGGAATGGACTATGAGATCAGCTATGACGTATCGAAATTCCTCGACGCCTCTATCGAAAAAGTATTACACACACTGGTAGAAGCATTTATACTGGTAGCCCTGGTGGTATTCCTGTTCTTAGGCGACTGGCGCTCTACGCTGATCCCTACCATGGCGGTTCCGGTATCCTTGATCGGTACGTTCATGTTCATGCAGTTTTTCGGCATCACACTCAACCTGATCACCTTGTTCGCCCTGGTATTGGCAATTGGTGTAGTGGTGGATGATGCGATCGTGGTGATAGAAGCCGTCCATGCTAAAATGGAAGAGGAACACCTGAGCCCCCGCAAGGCAACCAAAAAAGCCATGAAAGAGATTTCAGGTGCTATCATTGCCATCACGTTTTTGATGTCTGCGGTATTTGTGCCGGTAGCATTTATGTCGGGTCCGGTAGGGCTGTTTTACAGGCAGTTTTCCATCACGATGGCTACAGCTATCATCCTTTCCGGTATTGTAGCACTTACGCTGACACCGGCATTGTGCGCTATTATCCTGAAAAACAATCACGGGAAGCCGAAAAAGAAAACGCCGGTCAACAGGTTCATAGACGGCTTCAATGGCATTTTCAACCGTGCACAGAATAAGTACCAACGTGCCTTGGTACGGATTGTAGACAGGAGGATCGTAACCTTCGGTTCGTTAATCGCCTTTTGTGCCGGTACCTTTCTGATGAGTAAAACAGTTCCTTCCGGTTTTATCCCCAACGAAGACCAGGGAATGTTTTATGCCATTATCCAAACGCCTCCCGGTTCTTCATTGGAAAGAACCAACGAAATAGCGGAGCGTTTACAAAAGATAGCAGAAGGTGTGGAGGGCGTCCAATCGGTTTCGGCATTAGCAGGTTATGAAATTCTTACAGAAGGTACAGGAGCCAATGCGGGCACTTGTTTGATCAATTTAAAAAACTGGAGTGATCGTAAACATTCGGTGCAGGAGATCATGCACGAACTGGAGGAGAAATCCAAAGACATCCCCGGGGCGAACATCGAGTTCTTCCAGCCGCCAGCCGTACCGGGGTATGGGGCAGCAGGAGGTTTCGAATTGCGCTTGCTGGATAAAGCAGGATCCGGGGACTATAAAAAAATGGAGCAGGTGAACAATGAGTTCGTTCAGGCATTAAGCAAACGCCCCGAGTTGTCCTCTGTCTTCAGCTTCTATAGTGCCAGCTTCCCGCAATATTTGTTACGTGTAGATAATGATCTGGCACAACAGAAGGGAGTTTCCATAGAAAATGCGATGAATGACCTGTCAACATTGGTGGGCAGTAACTACGAGATCAGTTTTATCAAATTCGGCAGGCAGTACAAAGTGATCGTGCAGGCGGGTGCGCCATACAGGGCACTTCCGGAGGATATATTAAAGCTATATGTAAAGAACAATAAAGACGAAATGGTGCCTTTGTCCGCTTTCATGCGAATGGAAAAAGTTTACGGCTTATCCGAGATCACCCGGCATAATATGTACAACTCTTCGGAAATCAGCGGCTCGGCAGCAATAGGGCACAGTAGCGGTGAAGCAATCAACGTGATCCGGGAAGTGGCGGAGAAGACCCTGCCACGAGGTTTCGGGATAGACTGGGCCGGTATATCGGCAGATGAAGTGGCACAGGGCAACCAGGCGATCTATATATTCCTGATCTGCCTGGGTTTTGTATACCTCATTCTCGCTGCTCAGTATGAAAGTTTCATCCTCCCGTTAGCCGTTATTCTTTCGTTGCCGGCGGGTATTTTCGGGGCGTTTTTGTTCCTGAAACTATTAGGGCTGGAAAATAACATCTATGCGCAGGTAGCCATGGTGATGCTTATTGGTCTGCTTGGTAAAAATGCGGTGCTGATAGTAGAGTTTGCTGCGCACCGTCATAGCGGCGGGTTATCTATTTATAAATCGGCACTGGAAGGTGCCAAAGCCCGGTTCCGGCCGATCCTGATGACGTCTTTTGCGTTCATTGCAGGTCTGATCCCCCTGACAGTTGCAACTGGTCCGGGAAGGTTGGGGAACCGGACCATTGGTACTGCGGCAGCAGGCGGTATGCTGTTGGGTACATTATTCGGCGTACTGGTTATCCCCGGACTGTACTATATATTCGGATCGATCGCTGCCAAACATAAGTTCGTGAAAAACGAAGATGAAAATCCATTAACTGAAGATTTAAACGACAATGTATAAACTTAATAAGCGTATTTATATCACTTTGCTGGGAATAAATCTTGCCATGGCAAGTTGTATGGTTCCTAAGAGTACCACCCGTCCGGAGAACACTAAAATGCCTTCTTCATTTTCGGGAAATGAAAATGATACCACGAGCACCACCAGTATTCCCTGGCAGCATTTCTTTAACGATCCCTATCTTAAAGCCCTGATCGATACAGCCCTGGCGAACAACCAGGAACTGAACATCACGCTTCAGGAGATCGAAATCGCCAGGAACGAGGTACGTGCAAAGAAAGGGGCTATTTTACCATCAGTTGGTTTGAAAGCAGGAGCGGGAGTGGAAAAAGTGGGAAGGTTTACCAGCCAGGGAGCCGGTGATGCGTCTACAGAAATAGAACCGGGTAAAGAAATGCCTGATCCTTTGGGCGATTTCGGGTTACGTGCGATTGCAAGCTGGGAAGTGGATATCTGGAAAAAACTGCGAAATGCAAAGAAAGCAGCGGTTTCCCGCTACCTGGCATCTGCAGAAGGCAAGAATTTTGTTGTGACGAACCTGGTGGCGGAAGTGGCTACTTCCTACTACGAACTTCTTTCACTGGACAACCAGCTGGAGATCGTAAGACAAACTATCTTGCTACAGAAGAATGCGTTAGCGATTGTGAAAGTGCAGAAAGACGCAGCAAGAGTGACGGAGTTGGCAGTTCAGAAATTTGAAGCGGAAGTAGCCAGTTCGCAGAGTCTGGAATTTGAGATCCTTCAGCAAATACAGGAAACAGAGAACAGGATGCGTCTTTTACTGGGTAGTTATCCAAAAGAAATTGCCCGGGCAAAAACTGATTTTCTGAACCTGGCACCGGCTGCAATTAGTTCGGGCATTCCCTCGCAGTTATTGGCAAACCGACCTGATATTCGCCGGGCAGAGCTGGAGCTCGCGGCTGCAAAGCTGGATGTAAAAGTCGCACGCGCCGAGTTTTATCCCTCGCTGGATATTTCCGCTGCTGTAGGTCTGCAGGCGTTCAATCCGTCTTACCTGGTTAAATTCCCCGAGTCCATATTGTATTCACTCGCGGGAGACCTGGCAGGTCCGCTTATTAACAGGAATGCTATAAAAGCAGAATATAACAATGCCAATGCACGCCAGCTCCAGGCGGTTTACAACTACGAACGAAGCATTCTGAACGGCTACCTGGAGGTTTCTACACAGCTTTCCAGGATCAGTAACCTGGAAAAAAGCTATGCGCTGAAGTCCAGGCAAGTGGACGCGTTAACGCAGTCCATTGCCATTTCAAATGATTTATTTAAATCGGCGAGGGCAGATTACCTGGAAGTGTTGATGACACAACGTGATGCCCTGGAAGCCAAATTGGAACTGATCGAAACCAAGAAGAACCAGTGGAATGCCGTGGTGAATGTCTATAAAGATTTGGGTGGCGGCTGGAGATAATATTCCGGTATGAATTTCTAAATCAAAAGAGGCTGTACGCATTCCCGTACAGCCTCTCTTGATTTCAAGAGATCCATTTTGTAAATCATAAGCTGGACAGATCTACTACAAAGCGGTAACGGACATGGCTTTTGAGCATGCGTTCATAAGCGTCACTAACAAGAACGAATGTTCCGCTTACCGATAATGTGGCGATACAGGGGTTTACATCATGGACATATGGAACGGTGTCAATGAGAGGTCAAATTTCCTTTGCACCGATGCCATGTGATTTCAGAAAAGCTGCAAACCATTGGTCTGCCATTCGTAGCATACTGTGCTGCTGAATTCCATCATTCAGCTAATACTCTGGCGATCTGATAAAAAAGAAACAGGCAAGACCGCCCAGGACTATGTACAATCAAAATTTATCGATGCGGCAAAGGAAAAAAATTCCGATTTAAGCCATCCGTTAGTGAGATGGCCTATGACCTGGGTTTTAAATATCCGCAACATTTCACGGCTATTTAAACAGAAAGGGGCTTATCTCCTAATGAATATAGAGGATTAAGTCAGCATTGTGTTGATCTGTTGACCGTACGTTAACTTCTCCGGTTGATTTGTCGCGCACCCAAAAGGTCAGGTATGAATCAGCTCAAAACTAGGTTCGTTTTTCGGCAGCGTGCCTTTTATCCTTTCTCCAGTACCAACACCACCTTATTAAAATCGGCAGCGGCATTAATGACTTTCTTAAATACCTCTATATCACTGGC
This sequence comes from Flavipsychrobacter sp., assembly GCA_035497455.1. Lineage (GTDB taxonomy): Bacteria > Bacteroidota > Bacteroidia > Chitinophagales > Chitinophagaceae > JAFIGV01. Next base: position 121,276 of record DATJDL010000013.1, on the reverse strand, counting down.
CGGGTAGTTTACCTGGCTATAAAATTCCTTTATGGTGATGTGTATTTTTTGACCGTCCAGCTTATAATCGGAAATAAAGGCCATGGTTGGTTCTCCCGATGAAGCCTTGTGCTCTGCTATCATGTTGATGGTTTCAGCATTAGATACTTTGTAGCCTTCTGGTATATTCACGGTAATTGTGCGGTACAAGGTATGCGGGTAAGGCATATCTATCGGCAACTTACGTTCTTTTTCCTGGTACATCTCTACCTGACGTCCTATCAGATCGCCCAGCTTGAACAGGTATTTCGGTCCTGCTTTTTCCATGAGTTGTGGAGATGCAATGGTAGCTGTCAAGTTCAGCGGTTTGTTATCATAATAGTTATTGAATGCGGTGTTCTCCACCTTATAAGATTTGATGTCTTCAGGCTTCGAAGCCACATGTACAAGAGACTGGACGAGTTCTTTTTCTTTATCCTTAGGTATATAAATAAAACTCTCGCGAATGCCATTAGCACTATAGCCCTCAAATATCACTTTCATATCCACTTCGGGTATCATTTCGGCATCGAATTTAACATCTGCCTCTATGTTGTGGCTGGAAGCTTCAAGTGGCATAAATGGAATTTTACGTACCGAAGCAATAGCAGCAATGGCTCCGCCAAGGGAAGTTTTCTTTAAGAATATACCTTTATTTCCTGCAGCTGCAGGAGGGATAAAGGGCATTCGGTAAAATATGCCGGTGACAGTGAGATACTTTTTCAGCTTGGGAAAATAAACGATGGAAAGATTCAGCGAGTTCCAGCTCTCGAATTTATCATCCAGCGGACCCAGAAAACGATTAGTAGTAAGGCCGTATTCATGATCTATACCCGCTACCTGCAGACAGGCCAGGAAGAACGCAATAAACCCGGACTCCGTGGTCAGTTTCTTTTCTATTATTTTATCAAATTTCAGGTATGAATCATCGTTGATGTCGTTGCTCATACTGATATTATTCTTCATCCCGTCTTCTATCTTTCTTATTTTCTGTTCATCATCGTCCTTGTCCGAAATACCTATAGACATCAGGTATTTCTCAATCACTTTTTTGTCTTTATCCGTGATCTGGTAATAGTTGTTATACAGTCTCTTGGCAAGATCGTTCCAGGTAAACAATTTTACATCCGGATTTTCCTTGTCTATATAGCTCATACGGTAATCTATGTTCATCAAAAAGGCTTCCCGGTTGCTATACTGTTCTTCCTCAACCGCAGGTATATTATCAGCCGTTGCATAATAAAAAAGTTTATCGCCTATGATGCTGTCCGTTGCAGAAGGAAAGCCATTATAACCCTTAGTTTCGAAGCGCACTCCTTCCGGTATCACCAGCATAAACTCTGCTTTGACAGTGGGGATGCCGAATTGTAGCTGTTCCCCACCGAACGTAGAAAAGTTCTTTTTCTCCCGGTAAATCAGTTCTACTTCAGCATTTTTCTCCACACCTTCCATGGCAAACACGTAAGATTCCTGTCCTTCCTCATTTTTGGTACGCTTTATCTTGTCCGGGGCTACTTCTTTCACAGTGCCATCTGCCAGAATTGTTCTTGCCTGTACGCGTTCAATTTCATTGTGACCGATCGGTATCGTCATTGTGTTAAAACTTTCGATTCCTTTATCGTCCAGCACCTTAATGATGCGATGCAGGGTACGGTACACAAACGTATTGTTACCTTCTTGCTTGTATTGGATATGCCTGCTGTCCAGCACGAACACAGCGGATTCATCCATAAGCTCTTTGGCAATTGGGTGCAGTTTTGGGCTGCCTTCCCAGGTTACAGGCAAGGTGTATTGTGCCCTGGCTGAAGACAGGATGAGGCAACTTGCCGCAAGATGTACTAGTAGTTTTCGCATGATAGTTTAATCTGCTTTGAGTATTATGGATTCTTTGTATTGTTTTCTTAATTCATCCACTAGTTTGTTATTCTCTTCAAACTGTTCGGGGGTTATATAGAGTGTGTTCATCTCAAATTCTTTCATCAGACGTACTTCATTTCCCATATTCTCGTATCGGATCTTGAACTTCCAGAGATGATCCGATCCTTTTTCGAATGGGGGAGGAAGATAGCTGACGTGATAACCCTTTGGCACTTCCAGTATCACCACCTGCCGGGTAATGTTCTTGAAATTGTTTTCCTGTGGCACTGTTCTTTCTTTTACGTCTATCCACTGATTTTCATAGCTGCGTTGCAGATTCATGTTGATGTACCATTCCTTACCCACCTGTTGCGCATAGTCTTGTATCTCGAACCTGGAATATGCACGCACAGTTTTATCAGCTAATACGGTGAAATCAGATTTTTTCTGTAAGTACTTATTAGAACCACGCAAGGCTATTGACTTTATCGCATCTTCTTTTTCCTTGCCGCTGCGATACTGCATCATCCCTTCCAGTTTCCAGGCACCATACCCTTTTATATGGATTGCTACAGACCCTGCTAATCCCCTGCCCACAAGCGAAACCTGAGTAGAATCTACTGTTACGTTTTCAGCGTTGGGCATCACAGGTACCGTGATTACTTTATAGTGATCTTTATCGATGTGCACGAGGGCATCCTTGCCTTGAAGAGCATAGGGCGGTATGCCAAACGGTATGATCGCATCTGTGCCATCCATGAAGATGAACTGACCCTCCAGCTCTACAGCGCATATCATGTGGTTATCTGCCGCCGGAAGCGGGGTCTCGTCGTACCGGTAAGGTTTACTGCGTGTACCTATCCAGGTGTAATGCGATTGTAACCCGGCTTCTTTGCACATTGTTACCAGCAATCCGGCCATGTCTTTGCAATCACCGTATTTCCTTTGGCAAACTATATGGGCCTCCCGCGGTATGAAGCCACCCATACCATCTTCGAAAGCTACATATTTAATATTCCCTTGTACCCATTGATAGATTTTCCTTGCTTTTTCCTGATCACTGCCAGCATCCTTGGTTATTTCTATTACCAGTTTTTTAAGATGCTCATCAGGCTTGGTATTTACATCCTTGATAAAGGTATAATAGAAGTGGTGCAGGTCATCCACGGTACCAAATATCTTCTTTGGACTTTCGTCCCTGGAAGGCTTGTAGCTATCAATATACAAGAGCAGGTGCGGGAGGTAATAAGAGCCGTTCGGTGCATCATCATATAGATTGAACTTGTTGAGATTTTCAGCCACCCAGGTATAAGTGGTCTTATTCTTGCTTTCTTCCACAGTCTGCTTCACCCGGTCCGTATTCTGTCCTCTCAATTGCCATTTGAGCTTCACTTCTTTAGGCACCGTTACACTGAACTCCGATTTCACTATCGGAATGTACGTCTGAAAATAGTGTGAAGGCATAAAATGAAGATCCGTATGCTCTATTTCATATTTCAGTACTGTCTTTGCCCCTTTTACTAATCCTGTGTAGGATAAAATGGTCTCATGGTCGTCATCATAAAAAATGCCGGCTGATGTCGATTTCACCTCTTTAAAGTCCTTTACCTTCAGTTTGTCATAGCCTTTTTTTGCCGGTATCGATGAATATCCCTCTACGCTTTTCAGCTTTCCGAAAGAGTTGTGATAAACAGTTGCATTATTGAATAAACCCGGAGCAATATCGGTAAGGAGCAAGATCTCCTTTTCTACCTCCATGAATCCTTTTATTCCGCCATTTTCCACTTTCACTTCCAGATGCTGCTTATGACTTGTCACCACGGCATTTTCACCTTTATATTTTTCTGCCCAGATCAATTCCTGCTCCTGGCTATAGGCAGGGCGCACTGCAATAAGCAACAGCAGTATAAATATCTTTCTCAATCCTTTATAAATTTTCTATAGTTAACAGGCGGTCATGTTCATAAGTAAGCTTATAACGCTTGCCGGTTTGGGGGTCGTTATACATTTGGGGACCATGCAGCTCGCCCATTAAAAAGTTTCCATGCATCAGTAATTTCCCGTCCTCACCATATAGTTTCTCCTCCCCGTTCAATACATCATCTTTGTAGGTGGCTTCGTAATAGGGTTTACCATCCGGGTAAAAACGACTGTATGTTCCGTTCAGATCTGTACCGGCATAGTTCTTCTCTTCGGCTAAATTTCCGTTGCTGTAATAAACTGCCCTTTTACCCTCGAACATGTTTTCCACTATGTTCACCTCCACCGCTTTTTTACCGTTAGGGTAATAAGATACGATCTTGGCCGTACCGTTCTTAACGGGTATCGGCGGCAGGAGCTTGCCGTCCGTTCCTTCATACGTGTATTCTATAAACTCGTTGTCTTTGAAAGTACGTACCAAGCCTATCTTCTTTTCTTCGCTGTAGAAGGAGTGATCACCATCCATTTTGTCGTAGTACATAGTGTACTCGTTGAACAATATACGATTCAGGTATGCTTTATCTTTACCATGTTCTTCTCCTTTCACATAGTCAATCTCCCGCTCCAGCCTGCCTGCAAAATCATAGTCTGTCCATTTGCCATTTTTCCATCCATTGCGGAAATGTCCCTTAGCACGTTCCTGCCCACCCGGAAAATAGCTGGTCATCAGACTGTCCCTTCTGCCATTGTAATAAAACCCTTTTTCTTTTATGGTCTTATCAGGATAGTAAGAAGTATAACTGCCTTCATAATTACCGTTCTTCAATTGTACTTCAAATGAGATGTTACCGTTAGGGAAAACAAAGGAGTACTTACCATTTCCTTGGGGGAAGGACTGCTCGTGAACGATCTTCCCGGTGTTGTCATATTGCTCCATGCGCATGATAAAATCCATGTCGTAGTAGGTAGTGTAGCTGCTTTTTCCATCGCTGTTGTAGTATTTTGAGGGACCGTTCAGCTTATGATTCCGGAAAAAAGCTTCGTTATCCAGTTTGCCGGTTACTTTATAAAAGCGCCACAGTCCTTCTTTCCTGTTATCAAAAAGCCATCCCTCTGCTTTCAGTTGCCCATTAGAATAATATTCCTTGTACCAGCCAGTACGTTCCCCTTTCACATATTCAGATACCAGGTACAGTTTACCGTTCTTGTGATATTCCGTAGCAACACCGTGTCTTAAATCGTTCTCAAAATCCACTACCTCGCGAAGCGCCCCGGTGCTGAAATAAAACTTCCCCCGCCCATTCAACAGTCCGTCTTTCAAAGGCAACACCGATTTTACATTACCATTGGGATAATAGGTTTTAAGCAATGCCAGTTTTTTAGATGCATCTTTTATTTCTTTACCATCCAGGGGTTTGAAAGTATAACCGATGGCTTTATCATTTTCGTATTCGATGCTGTAGAATTCCTTTTCATCACTCAGTTGGATATCCATGCCATCGTGTTTGCCATTCTTGAAGGATGTCTTTTGGATTGCTTGTCCGCGTTCGTTATACGATATACGTTCGCCGTCTGCTTTACCAAGTTTATACTTTAGCTCCGACTCCCTTTCTCCATTCTCATAGTAAGTGGTATATACCCCGTCACGCTCGCCTTTGCGAAAGGTCCCGTACACCTTTGTGTTACCGTTATCATAGTACTCCTTATACTCTCCGTTCAGCTTTCCATCCAATATCTCTATTTCCTTTTCCAGGGCGCCATTGCTATAGTACGACTGGTATTTACCATTCATCACCGATCCGTTCATTACTTTAAGCGTCATTTGTTTATGTCCGTCAATATGGTAAGAAGTAACTTCCCTTTCTTTGTCAGACTTAATGATGGTTATATTGTCGAGTACGCCGTTGTAAGTATACTCTTGTTCCTCTGTCTGCTCGCCGGAGTTGTTATATTTCCGCACTTCCCTCAGGAAACCGTTATTGCGATAGTCACGGGCATCCCCTTGTATCACACCATTCTTGTATGTCTCCGTTAACCGAAGCACTCCGTTGGAATAGTAGTAACGCCAAGGCCCGTCTTTCTGCCCGCTATTGTTGAATTTGCCTTCTGCTTTAAGGTGTGCATCCTCATAAAATCTGGTCTGACCTTCCCTCAATACCAACTTACCGTTTTCCTTGCTCAGATTACCGGTTACATAAGTGGAGTTTTTCTGGTCGTATGAATATAACAGAGGTGCTTTCTCCCGTTTGTCGTATTCGAGTATACGCGTGGCTATCACGTGGTCCCAGTAAGGGAATACGACTTCTTTTACTTCAGATATATCTCTTTTTTGTTTTTTTGCATATTGCTCTACGACCTCTATACCATAGTTAGAGAACAAGAGAAGCATAAACGGATCGAACAGGTCTTTTTTGAACACCTCCCGGAAAAGCGGGACATAATAATGCATCGCAAAATTTTTCTCGTTCTTATCATAAGAGAGCTTTTCCATAATAGCATGTGCCACTCTTACAATGTTGTCTCCGCCCATTACGGAACGAACATTGTAGTCTTTGTTCAGCGCGAGTTTTGCATGGATGATCTCGTCTATTTCACTGTATAGTTCACTTCCTTCCTCTCGCTGAGTGTAGTAGTCTGATACTTCCTGGTTTTGTCTGGCTATGGCGCTCAGTAATGTGATAGCGCTTTTGGCAATATTGATATTATTGGTAAACAACAATGCTGCTGCGCTGGCCATATAAGCCTCCGTTAACCTTCCCTTTTGTAAATAAAGAGTGCCGAGTAGCGCATGCGAACGGTAGTGGTAGGGATTTATCATCAACGCTTTCTCCAGCAACGGTGATGCTTTATCAAACTCTCCCTTTTGATAATGAACAAAGGCTTTCTCATAATATGCAAGATTATCAACAGGGGAGGCACGCGCTAAACTATCATAGAAATAAACAGCACTATCTGTTTTACCCAGGTAGTCATAGGCGTGTGCAACGACGTATAGCAGTTGACGCTTGTCAGAGTTCTCCAGTTTCATTCCCTCAAATGCTATTTGCTTCGATTGTTCAAATGCACTGTCTGCCAAGTAAGCAAGCGCTGTTTCATATTTGGCAGTTGAAAAATTGGTGTCTCCTTCAGGTACCTGTAAGAAATAAGTGAGCGCCTCTTTATATTGCTCTTTATCATATAAACCGACACCCTTCTCTATAAGACCTTTTGAGTCCTTCAGGGTATTTTGAGCTACGGTATCTGATGAAAAAAAAGATAGAGACGAAAAAATAAGGATTATGTATCCTACAATAGTAAATCTGGGCATTCAATAGTTTTAAAAAATCAACTGCGCAAAATAATATATTTTTTAAGGTTTAAACACGAGGAAGCATGATTTTTATGCAGTTATGATATGCCCACAATTAATTTTTGAGTTGCCTTGGGTACCCCGGACCGGAATTTCGTGAACTTATTTATCATGTATTTCACATATGTTATATGCTAAAACAAACATTCATCAGGCTTTTAACCAACTATACAAACGATAACCATCTGATAAGTAATTTTTGGACCGAGGTGGAGGAATGCTACCTGGGCAAAAACAGATACTATCATACCCTGCAACACCTTGAGAATTTATTGCGCCAATTGATTGAAGTAAAAGAAGAGATAAATAACTGGGACGCTATTTTGTTCGCGCTCTATTACCATGATATCATATACAACTCGCTACGGTCGGACAATGAAGAAAAAAGTGCTGAACTTGCTGAAGAACGAATGAGGCAAATTCCTGTCTCCGATCTTATCATAGTCCATTGCAAAAAACAGATACTAGCCACCCGATCACACATAAAATCACCTGACAGTGATGTCAATTATTTTACAGATGCCGACCTTTCCATATTAGGACAGCCCTGGGAAGTATATTTGTTGTATTACCAAAATGTGAGAAAAGAATATTCCCATTATCCAGACATAATTTATAACCCCGGGCGCAAAAAGGTACTCGACCATTTTTTGGCAATGGACAGGATATTCAAAACAGATTTCTTTTACAGGAGGTTTGAAACGCAGGCCAGGCAAAACTTCTTACAAGAGCGTGAATTACTTTGAATACTTGCGGGAGAAAGGATTAAGCTCTAGCTTAGTGTCAAAGCAGGCTGAAATGAATTTTAAAGAGAAAGTATACCTTCAATGTTTACAGCTGATCGCCGATAAGGTGACGACATTGCAGGCTATGCTTGATGATCTGAGGGAAAGCGAAAAAAATGAAACCAAGAGCACAGCCGGCGATAAACACGAAACCGCCAGGGCGCATTTGCAGCTTGAACAAGAGAACGTTCGTCGCCAACTGAAAGAAATATCAGATCAGAAGACAGCCCTTGAACAGTTAAATGTAAACCTGGTTCCTGTTGCCGTAGCGAAAGGAAGTTTGGTGAAGACAGATAAAGGTTATTTCTTTATCGGTGTAGCGATTGGTAAGGTAATGGTTAATGAGTTGACGGTATTTGCACTGTCACCGCAATCCCCGCTAGGTATAAAGCTAATGGGTTCCAAACCCGGGAGTACTATAAAAATGAATGATACAACTTACTTTATTGAATGCATCAATTAGCATCTTGGGGGATAGTGGTCACTATGAACTTTAGCCGGATAATAGATGACTTGCAAGCGGACTTTTCTTACTCATAACGTTCTCTCGACTTGTCAGGTACCACTTAGGCTCAAAGGAATCTCCTTCCAACATCGCCGGAACAATGCTCTCCTCACATTCATTATTTTAATGGAAATATTCATTAAACAAAGCAATTATTTTCTTTAAAGCGGACGACATTAGCAGCACACTAATACAAATTGAGTATTGCTACAGTTTTTTATCGAAAATACTTTTGATGAAAATAATAGTCATGAAAAAGGTTACTACACTTATCGTAGGTATTATGATATTTTCAAGTGCATACAGTCAGGGTTCTTTTGCCACTGCGGAATATATGGCACCAGGCGTTTCTTATTCGGGTACTGTTACCGATAACAATAACGGCCCGGTCAACATTCCTTTTCATTATTACAAAACTTCTTTAGCCGGCAATGGTATGATTCGTATCCTATCTACCATAACCAATCCCAGTCTTTCAAGCGGAGGCGATGTTCTCATCAAAATATATTTTAAAGACCAGGTGCTTTGGGATACGAAGCAAGTATATGTGCCTGCGAACACTACAAAGACCGATACCTTTATGGTTACTGGAGTAGAAATGGATTCGATCTATATCCTCTTTCAAAACTACGGTGTGGTATATGGAGGGCCTTATAGCTATAGTACCCATTACGACCTCCTAAACGTAGAGTCAAATACAGAAATGCACCCCAACGATTATCACACACAGGCACAGACTTTAATGCCCGGAGATAGTGTGATGGGCCATATTAGTTTTAGAGGTACTAACTATTACAGAGATTATAACGACTATTATAAACTCGTTCTATCCGACAATGGAACCGCCGACCTTTACTGTAGGTTCACTAATTTGAGGATAGCATCAACCTTTACTATACCGGGAGCAAACATTATTGCATCGGGAAAGGATAGCAACATTGCTGTTACCATGGCGCATAGCAGCAGTGCAAATTCAAGTAATTTATTTATTGCAAGCAATACCAATACTCCTTTAGCCATACCTGTATTTGATACTATGCACATATACGGACGAGCTAATGACACGGTATATATCCACGTGTACAATTACTTTACAGGTTGGGATATCGGTTATGCCGGAGCTTATAGGATAACCTACAAAATGAGCGACATAGCACCAAGCAATGAGGTGAATCCTAATGATGATAGGGTAAATGCACAATTTATCAATAACACCAGCAATATACAAGGCGTTATCGGGTATTACGACGGTAATAATAATGTTGACCAGAATGATTATTATAAAGTCGCCACAACTGTGGGGGATAGTGTGAAAATATATATCACCGCAACGAATAAGTTTAAGTACTACTCTACCAGCCCCAATCCCAATGTTTGGGCTTATGATAAAAACGGTAATGCACTCATGGTGTATAGTGCTACAGGTGCATCGTTTGCCGGGGGACAATTAATAAGAAACGTATGGCTGCAGCCGATAGATGTGCCAATTACCGATACTATGACCATCAGAAATGTTCCGACAGATTCTATCTATTTGAGAGTGTACAATTACGATGCTTCTTTTCAATACCAGCTATCTTTAACACCAACACCAACTACCTCAGTACAGGGTTTAGAAGTTTTAGATGATGAAATTATTTTCTATCCTAACCCTGTATCTGACCAACTAAATATCCAACTTAATGTGAGCAAAGATGAAAATATTGAGCTTAACCTTTACTCCATGACCGGAGCAAAAATTAAGAATTTGCTTTACGGTAAAGCCCATGCACAGCAGCAACTGAAGATTGATGTCAGTGAGTTAACAGCAGGGATGTATTTTTTACAATTGAGAACGGAGAGCGGATATTCTACTACAAAGAAGCTAATAATTGAATGATAGATTTTGACTATTACAAATAACAATGTTTTACAACGCGTGGTTTTCACCATGCGTTATTTGTTTGATGTGGAAGCATGTTTGCAATAGAGTATTTTATATCAATTAGACATTGAAAACAACCGCTAAATATAAAAGTTTTGGGGAGCATATTTTTACGTGCATAAAAAAGGTAACACCCCGTAATGTAGTATTTCCTTAAGGAGGCTTCACAGAATTGATTTCAAATCAAGTCAGAGATTTTTTTCAGGAAATTTATCCATTAAAATCCGTTCTGAATAACACATTGAGGGTTGGCTAATTACCAGGTGTTAACCTGATCAACATCAGCGAAGTGATAGAATGAAGAGTATTAAGAATTATTAAGGGCAAATGCCTTTTAATTTGGGATATATAGCCGGTGTTTTTACATCGGCTTTTTAATGGAGAAAACAATGTCTTGTCCAAAAAAAACAGGCAATTTGTCGAGTTGAATGGACACATTTCGAATCAATTTGTTGAAGATTTAAATGAAATTCGGTGGATTCATTGAAGTATACAGCAGTACATAAGAATATATCTTACCTCGCTGATTATCTAATATTATGTGAAGTGGAGTTACAAGGTCTTCCTCTTTTTATAAATTTCGTACAGTCCTTAGTTGATCCTATATTTGAGTTACCGCAACCTTATTAGAAAATTGAGACTACTAATTTATATAATAGCCGTATTGCTGTCCTCAACAGTAGCCGCACAAAAGCCAATTAGTATTGACATCGTACATAAGCGAGAGAAATATTACCGGACAAAAACCTGCTATGACATTATCGAGTGGGAAGAAGTTGCCCTTACAAACCAGAAGATTCAACATAAAGTCAATGCAGTCATTCGTAAGGCAGTTCTGTCATATAAAGAAAAAGATGCGTCTTTACTGTGTGACAAAGAAATAGATTATTCAGCGATAAGGAGATTCAAAGTTGTTTACGCACAAAAAGGTGTAATTAGCTATCACTTAGAATCTGATATTTATTATAAAGGCATACTGCATAATTTTCATTCTTTCAATACACTCAACTTCAATGTTGAAACCGGAGAACAAATAGCCCTTGATAGCATAATTGATTATGCAGAATATTCAAACCTGTACAATTTAGTGATTACTAAGATCGCCGGGGAAACAGCGATTGATGGTGTTGATTCCTTTTACTTAAAAGGTGAGTTAGAGCATCAGAATTTCCTGGTTACAGATGGTGGAATTAAGCTACTTTACCTTCTTCGAAGCTATCCGATGGAAGTAACGCTAACCTTCAAAGAACTTACACCTTATGCGAATAAAAACGGGCTTTTGCGGCGTCTTGCAGATACAAAGACCCGTATTAAAATGTAGCAGAGCCACGGCTTTCTTTAATAACTGACTAACTGTTTATTTTGTCTATAAGTCTGCCACCTGTTTTAGTACTTTCTTCCTATCGAATATAAGTTCTTTCAGCATCCGTTTAGTGTATAGTTATTTTAGGATTCAAAAAACTGTATCATCCTGAAATAAGTTTACACGAAATGAAAGATAATCCGGCTTTTGGAATCAATGAATATTTTCATTTAATAGCATTTGAGATGATTTCAAGGATAGTCCTTTTGGTAAAACATTTTATGAATAGGCTTAATTAAAATCAATGATTTTGTACAATCGGATTATTTAATGTTCAAGCTATTCTCTGACAAAGGGCTTGCCAAGTTTTGGCAAGCCCTTTGTTATTATACCCCTTGAAGATTTGCAATCCTTCGGTTTTAATTCATTGTTCTGTTCAAAAATAAAATCATTGCGAAGAAGTAATAGTTGTCATTTCCTAAAATACTAGCCAGCGCCCCAAAATTTAATATTTAGATACAACACTATTAACATTTTTGTGGGCATCTCGACTCATTCTATATTCCAACATTTTGTGAAACGTCCTGTATACCTTCCATTTGGCTCTTTATATTTTTGCGGCGGAACAAGTCCATATCTGTTTTCCCAAAACGCCAATTGAAACTCAAGCGGATCATTCTTGGATTAATGAGGCGACGGTAGTCCTGCGCAAAGAAACTGGTTTCGGAATATTGTATAAACTTGCGAGTACCGAAAATATCGCTTACCGAAAGGGCTACAGCTACCGTATTGTTTTTTAGAAAAGATTTGCGGACTGATGCATCAGCATACCATTGCGATTCCAGGTATCCTTGTGCATTAGCCGAAGGCTGTGCGGCCAATATGCCTCGTCCTCCTCCATAAGCCTGGTTTTTTGTATCGGGTAGCAAGTTAGTACGGCTTTGATAAATGCCTGTTACCTGGGCGCTCCAACCACTGGGCAAACGGAACTGATTGTTCAACTTTCCAAATCCCGAAAAGTAATTACTGCCAGCCCCTGTTACAGGGTTAAGCTGCGCATTGTAAATGTTAGCATTGGCATTGATGTTCCACCATTTAGTCAGATCCCATCCAGAGATTAACTCTACACCAAACCTGTTGCTGAAGCTGGCATTAGTGTAGGAAGTGATGATAACAGACTGACCAGTGAAAGGATCGAAGCCTGGGCTTTGATAAGCCGCTATTAGATCGCTAGTATGACGTTCGTAAAGGCAGAAGTATATGTAGTTGTTACCTTTGAACTTTTTCATGTAACCCAGTTCTACTGTGTTTGTAAACTCGGGTCGCAAAGCCGGATTGCCTTGGCGGATATTAAGCGGGTCTGTAAAATCGGTATAGGGCAGTAATTGGAAGAAGTTGGGTCTGTTAATACCTCTGCGGTAAGAAAACTGCAACTCTTGATTGTGTTTCAGCCTAAGCGTATAAAATAAACTCGGGAACAGACTTACCGGGTACGAAATGGCAAAAGAGGTACCGACTTGGAGCAACTCACCGACATATTGGGAGCGTTCAATCCGTAATCCTAGCTGGATTGCATTTTTTTTGTTGAAATTGGTGCTGAAAGAGCTATAGACAGCATATACAGCATCAGTACTTTTGAACTTACTGTAGGGATCCGCTATTTCTAATTTTTGGTTACCGATATTATCAAAATAGTAGTTGAACAAACTGTTTTCTACCTGACGTACGGTGGTTTTTATACCAATATCGAATTTGCTGTTTGATGCAAGTGGGCGGGTATAATCACTCTGCATCATATAGTAGGTATTGCTACTATTACCTGCTGTCTGTTGCCGAGATATCCTGTCTGGATTCGTGAGATGTTCTGTTGGGTAAGCTGTGGTAAAGTAACGGGTATCATAGGTGCTTTTGCCAGAATTGATACTTGCATCAATGGTCAGTTCCTGTCCTGGTCGTGGAAAAATATGTTTGAGATTGAATTGACCGCCATTCATATCAAACGTACTCTTTCCATCCGTGTTTCTCGTAGACCAAGCCTGTTTAGTACCACTGGGGAAAAGACTGTCGGTTTGGATGGTTATATCATCGCTGGGACGGGATACAGCTGCTATTTTCATGCCTGCAACCGAGAGCGTGGTCCTGTTACTGATAAAATAGTCCAGCCCCAGCCATCCGAATCCAAAATTGCCTTTGGTTTCGTTCTGCTGCTCTTGAAAAGCATCGATGTGTGGCGTTGTATAGAAGTCCGACCTGGATGTTGTGGCTGTAACCATACTACGACTAAGCATGGACTGTCCTGTAAAAGAAATATTGATTTTGCCCGATCGAACGTTGAGGTCGCCTCCTAAATTTGCACCAGCCCGACTATCTGCTCCCATTCTGACCGATCCATTGTAGCCCTTCTTACGGTTTTTCTTCAACACAATATTAAGTACGCCGCCGCCACCTGCTTCTGCATCGTATTTGGCAGATGGGTTGGTAATGATCTCAATGGTGGAAATGGCATCAGCAGGGATCTGGTCTATCTGTAGGGGCGTTTGTCTGCCATCTACAAGTATTTGCGGAGAGCTGTTGCGAAGCGTGACTTTATTATCAGCATCAATCATTATCCCTGGCACCTGTTTCATGACATCAGCAGCAGTACCGCCTTGAGTTACCAAGTTTTGGGTTACGTCGAAAACCTTTTTTTCTCCTTGGAAACTGAGTCCAGGTGTTTTGGCTGCAATCGTAATTTCTTTCAGATTTTGCTCGTTGGGCGAAATATGAATATTGCCGAGGTCTTTATTTACTGCGTTCAATAAGGTGGTTGATCCTTCGGCGATACTTGCCTGCTCTGATCCCGGAAATCCTTTAGATTTCGAATTAGCTTTCATCAATGCAGCCATATCGAATCCTGCCTCCTGGCGGAATATTCTATGACCAGGAGAGGAAACAACTAACTCATACTGTGCCGTAGGGCTAAGATTATAAAAACTGAAGTCGCCATTAGTATCAGACTGCAAGGTCTGGAGCAATACTTTTTTGCCGTTCTGTATTTGCAGTAAGTCAACGTGTGCATTACTTACAGGTTTACCGGATTTGTCATCTACAAGCTTACCGTATAGCTTACCTATTTTAGGCATCTGACTGTCGGTTGATTTCTGAGGAGTAGTTTTCTGAGGGGCCGAACTGACAGTTGTTTGTGCTTGTGTCCGAAGCCCCAATACTAGCAATGCGCATAACGGGAGGATACTAAATCTTTTTTTCATATCATTTAATCTGAAGAGCGGTTAGCTTCGTTTTACAAAAAAACATGCTCTTCAAATCCCTCGAAAATGAAATCGGCGAATCTATGGATACGACAGGCGGGAAGACATATATGAAGGACGAAAAATAACTCGGCAGTAGCCTTTCATATCATTTTGGGTTACTCTTTATTCCGGTCAGTAATGGACTTCAGAAAATCTTCTTTATAGTTCACCCCAATCGGAATTTCTTTTCCCTCCATTTCAATAATGTTCCCGTGTACAGAATTAATCTTCCTAATATTTACTATAAATGACCGGTGAATTCTGCGAAATGTTTCGGCTGGTACATATTCCTCTATTTCTTTCATCGGCATCAGTACCATAAAATGTTTCTGCCCGGTTTCGATGTAGATATAATCTCCTTTTGCTTCAATAAATATAATATCGTCCAGATCAATGCGCTGCATCTTGCCATTGTGTTTTACAAACATGTAGTCGCGCTTAATCGTAGTCGAAATAGCAAGATCCTTTTCAGGTGTAAGCAGGCTTTGGATACGCTGCACTGTTTTCAGAAACCGTTGAAAGGAGATGGGTTTTACCAGGTAGTCGGTGACATGCAATTCAAAAGCATCGACTGCAAACTCGCTGTAAGCAGTAGTGAAGACTGCAATTGGAGGTTCTTCCAGCAACCTGAAAAATTCGATGCCGCTAAGGACGGGCATATTGATATCTAGAAAAATGACATCAGGTTTCATGCCCTTATTAATCTTATCAAGCGCCTCTAGCGCGCTTCTGCACGGTACAGGAGCCGACCAGCCTTCCAGTTGTCCAATGTAGCTTTCGAGAATGCTGCGGGCAACAGACTCATCATCTATTACCATACTTGTCAATGCTGTCATAATGCATCTATTTGTAATTGCGCAATATACTTGCCGTTTTCTTGTGCCGACGTAAGAATGGTCTTTCCGGGATAATAGTATTCTATCTTTTTCCGGAGCGCCGGTAGCCCTATTCCTCCTTTAGGGCTTTCTCCAACCTGTAGCTCATTTTTTACTGTAAATTTCAACATACTTCTGGCAATACTAAGGTGTAGGTCAATCCTTGTTGACTCCGTTAGATTTCGTGCGCCATGTTTAAACGCATTTTCGACTAAAGGAAATAAAAGGAAAGGAGGGATCATGTAGTCATCCATGTCAGTACTTACCTCAAATGAGGTTTCGATGAAGTCGCTCCGTACTGTTTCCAGTTCAATATAATTGCGGATCAATGTTATTTCCTTGCTGATCGGTATAAACTCGTGGTTACATTCGTAAAGCGAATATTTTAAAAATCCCGAAAGACTAAGGACCATTTCGCCGATTTGCTGCTTGGAACCTGTTATGGTAAGTCCATATATATTGTTCAATGTATTCAACAGGAAGTGTGGGTTCATCTGCGACTTTACTAGGCTTAGCTCCAACTGCATATTTCGTTCTACAAGCTCATTGTACCGGATTTGTGAGCGTTGCAGATCCCGGAAGAACTTGCAAAGAATGGGTATCATCAGATAAATACAAAATCCGAATAAAGCATGCGCAACTGCAAACCAGCTCAAGAAATTGGCCTGGTAAAAGGTAATGAAGTTACTAGTATTTAGAAATTTAGAAGGTATGCCTTGCTCAGTGAGCTGCCGAGCAAGGAGATAGGTGAACAGGATATCCGAATAGATATACCCCAGGAAAGAGATCAAACCCGCAAATAGTGTCTTTAAATATAAGCCCTTCCGGAAAAAAGCATAGGCAGTGTTGATAAACAGATAAAATACCCAAACCAGATATACCGGAAAAAACCAGAAAAGAAAAACAGATAGATTGGACAGCCTATAGGTAGAGCCCGTGTGCTCATAAGCTGTAAAACTTAGGAAGCACAGGTATACAATCCAGAAAAGTCCATGTAAAACAAAACGCTCTCTGCCATTGTCATAGCTTTTTGCCCACCATTGTTTGAAAGAAATCATATAGACTGGTTTTCTATTAGAGTTTATTTTACAGTCATTTAATACAGATACAAAATAAGACCAGGATAATCTTAAAACAAGGAAATTCGATGAATACTGGATGACGACCGATGGACTGTATTATTATGGCGATAAATTTCTGTTTATGATTCTGGACTGCCATAAAGATAATCAGATGGAAATTCCGCAGACCTGGACTAATTATCTTTAAATTGAGTACTTACACAGAGTTATACTAAGGGACATACATTGTAAATAATCAATTTACGACAACATTCGTCAAGCAAGCAACCTAAAATGGCGGTAGTTACAATGCAAGCAGCCTATTTTATATATCAGGGTTAGTACAGAGCACGCTATCCGGGGCTAGTCTCAATGAAAGTAAGAGTAAGATTAACCGTATCTGAATATTATAATATTATCCTCTAATGCTTAGATTTTGTCTATTGGTTCCTTATAGCAAATTATAATACCGAAGCCATTTTATGTCTTGTTGTTTTAATATAGTAAATTGCAATAGTAACAATAGTATTTTAGCGTTTCTACTAAGATTGAATCTGGAAAAAAGTTTACAAACAAGCTATAAGATTGGCCTTCTGGAATCGTTTTTTTCATGCTCTTAAAGCAGAAGATGTAAATAATGTTTTTAACCAGATACTGCAATCCATTAGCAGTAATGACAAAATATTCCGTTCCCTTGAACTTATTTTAAGTAATAAATACCGAAAGGTTAATACAAACCGGGTAGAAGAACTGAAAGCACTAAAATCTGATTTGGCGGTCTATCAAAAGAGATTGGAAAAGGCGCAAGACCTGATGCTTGACGGACATTTGAGCATAACAGATTTTCAACCGATGAAATCAAAATTGAACTATGAAATCAAATGCCTTACTGCGAAGATCGATGCAGTAGAAGATATAAAGAATGATGACGAAGACAGTGTTTTGGAGTTCGGTTTTTATTTTATGTCTAATCTTGACAAACTCTTTGCAGCAGCGGATTCAGAGCTAAAAAGGCAAATTATTGGTTCGGCCTTCCCTGAAAAACTGATTTTTGAAAATAACACCTATCGAACCGCATCCAGTGATAATATCCTACTTCTATTAACCAATACTGGCAAGGGTTTAAGGCAAAAAAAGAAGTCAATTCAGAATTTTCTGAATTGACTTCTCGTAAAGTAGCCTCGCCAAGAATCGAACTTGGATCTGGAGCTTCGGAAACTCTTATACTATCCATTGTACTACGAGGCCAAAAACTCATTCTAAATTAAAAAAAGACCAGCTCAATTACTGGTCTTTTGTAGCACGTACGGGAGTCGAACCCGTCATTCCTCCGTGAAAGGGAGGCGTCTTAGCCGATTGACCAACGCGCCGTTTCCCGTTTGGGATTGCAAAGATAAACAAGAATTTTTTCCTGCCAAATTTCTCTGCAAATTTTTTTAAGATTCCATCATGGCCCGGATGATAGGCAAAAAGGTTTCTGCCTTTAATGAAGCTCCGCCGATCAAACCTCCGTCTACATCAGCACATGTAAATAACTCTTTTGCATTTTTATCATTGCAGCTGCCACCGTATAAAATGGACATATTGTTTGCGACTTCTTCTCCATATTGCTGTGCAAGTGTCTGGCGGATGTGCGCATGCATTTCCTGGGCTTGCTGTGCACTGGCCGTACGGCCGGTACCAATGGCCCAAATAGGTTCGTAAGCTATAGTGACGTTTACCAACGATGCGGAATCTACATGATACAATGCCGCTGCGATCTGTCCTGCTACATAATCATTTTGCGTATCAGCATCACGGATTTCCAAAGGCTCTCCGCAGCAGAAGATAACATGCAGGTTGTTCGCCAGAGCAAGATCTATTTTCTTCACCAGTACCGCATCATCTTCTTTAAAGTATTGTCTTCTCTCGGAGTGACCAATAATAGCGTACTGCACTCCTGCGTTCTGCAGCATGGCAGCACTTACCTCACCTGTATAAGCTCCGGATGCTTCGGAAGCCAGGTTTTGAGATGCAGTGCTGATGTGTTCATATTCATCCAGAAGTTGTACCGTCTGCATGATGTGCAGAAAGGGCGGAGCTATCGCCACTTGCTTGCTTTCGTTCAGTTCAGGTAAACTATGGAGTATATTTTCTACCAGCATCTTTCCTTCTTCGGGGGTAAGGTTCATTTTCCAGTTGGCAGCTACCAGTTTCTTTCTCATTACTATAATACGTTTGTTGGTTTAGGAATTTGCAAAAATATCTCTTTGCTGCTTTGTGTGCTCAAAAATGTACTGATACATGGCGATTTCCGGCTCAGAGATCGTTTTATTTCTTCGGGCCATCATGCGCTTCGCGGTATCCAGCGCGCGGTGAAGGTCGTAAGTGGTCATCCCCTCTGATCCTCCCCAGCAAAAAGAAGGCACAAATTTTTCAGGGAAGCCGCTTCCGAAAATATTGGCAGAGACCCCGACTACCGTTCCGGTGTTGAACATGGTGTTGATCCCACATTTGGAATGATCTCCCATCATCAACCCGCAAAACTGCAAACCGGTTTGCACCGATTTGTTTTTATGTTCATCCCAGATCTTGATGAAATCGTAATTGTTTTTAAGATTCGAACAGTTGGTGTCTGCACCCAGATTACACCATTCGCCTATTACCGCATTCCCCAGGTATCCGTCATGTCCTTTATTGCTATTGGCAAAAAATACTACGTTGCTGATCTCGCCGCCTACTTTGCAGTTTTCACCAATCGTGGTAGCGCCATAGATCTTAGCCCCCATTTTGATGACAGCATGTTCTCCTAACGCTAAAGGTCCTCTTACCATACAGCCTTCCAGGATTTCTGAATCTTTAGCAAGATAAACAGGTCCCGTGCCGGCATTAATGATACAGCCTGCGTTAATTTGGGCTCCTTCTTCGAGGAAGATATTCTCCTCCCCGACAACGGTAATATGACCAGGCAAAGGCTGTGACTGGCGACCTTTTGTAAGCAGATCAAAATCAGATCGCAGTATCGGGTCGTTCAGTGAAAAAATATCCCAGATATTTTTCAGGCATTTCACCTCGCTTTTGTAAACAACCGGAGAAAAAAGATCCATCGCTTTTTCATACTCTTCAAAAGATTGGGCAGCGGAGGTACGAAAAGCGATCAATAGGTCTCCCTGCACCAGTTTTTCATCAAGATTCAGGTTTTTAGCGGCAAGGACTAGTTCTTTCGTTGCGAAAACAGCGCCGTTCAGGAAGAGATTATCGTCGGATAAGGTGACAGGAAATACCTGTTGCAAATAACCGGTTGTGAACGTGGAAGTCTTTATATCCAGGAGTTTTTCCCATCGTTCACGCATAGTCAGCACGCCGCAACGGATGTCTGCTGTAGGGCGTGTGTGGGTGAAGGGTAAGAGCGTATGACGCGAAGAACCCTCAAATAGAATACAATTCATTTTTTTGAGTCTTTCGCTGCTTCGTACTACCCTGTAAAGGGGATGAGCCGGCGGTTAATAAATAAAAATCCCGAACTGTTGCCGGGATTTAAAAATAATAATAGGAACGAAAGAATTATTTCTTCTTTTCGTAGCGTTTTCTGAATTTATCGATACGACCTGCTGTATCTACAAACATAGCCTTACCTGTATAAAAAGGATGTGATGTGTTGGAAATTTCCACTTTGATTAATGGATATTCGTTGCCATCTTCCCAGGTAATGGATTCATTAGTAGCTGCAGAAGAGCGAGTAAGGAATGTGTGCTCGTTAGACATGTCTTTGAAGACAACTAAACGATATGATTCCGGATGAATGCCTTTTCTCATGATATTGCTTGTTTTTGCATGGATTTTGCCATGCCTGTTTTTTAAAATTAAGTGTGCAAAGATACGCCCTTTTCGACAAAAAAACTATTTCTTGATGAATTTTTCCAAATCTTCTGCCGCCTGTTCTGCGAAGTTATATTTTGCCACCACTTTTCCATCCGGGCCTAAAAGAAAGGCTTGCGGAATAAACTGTACACCATATTCCACTGCCGGTTTGGATTCCCATCCACCCAGGTCGCTCATATGGTATTCCCACACCAATTTATCAGCCTCAATCGCCTTGGTCCAGGCGGCTTTGTTCTGATCCATAGAGATGCTCACGATCGTAAACCCGTTCTTCGCATTCTTAAATTGAGCGTCTTTGTATTTGTCATACAACGCAACTAAACGTGGGTTTGCACTACGGCAGGGTCGGCACCAGGAAGCCCAAAAATCCAGGAGTATGTAACGACCCTTGTTAATCTGTGCCAGGCTGATTTCTTTGTCTTGCGGGTTTTTAAACTTTAGCTCCGGTGCCTTTTGTCCCACTGTTATCGTGGTGTTTTCCTGGGCTATCGCCGATAGGCTGAAGGTCAATGCTAATACCGTGAGGATTCTTTTCATTAATTGTGAGTTGAAAATCAAATTTAAGTATGTTCAGCATTCAATCAACAACCATGCTAAATTTTATACTACTTATAGCTGCTTTAGAGGGTATAGTCAGATCAGTGGTGTCCATCTATTGAATTCCCTATCGGCTTCCGAGATCCCGCACTTGTCAAACCACTATTTCCATCCCGTCATAGGCTAACCGGATATTTGCAGAAAGTTCTTTTTCTACAGCTTCATGCAAACCCAGCTGGTGACTGATATGGGTGAACAACGTGTAAGGGACATCCATAAATTTAGCCATTTCTACGGCCTCGTCCAAGGTAAAATGCGAAATATGTTTTTCACGCCGGAGAGCATTCAACACGAGAATGCGGCTTCCTTTTATTTTTTCAATTTCCGCGGAACTTATTTCATTGGCATCGGTAATGTAGGTGAAGTCATTTATTCTGAAACCCAACACCTCCATTTGATAATGCATTACTTTAATGGGAGTAATGGTCAGTTCATTTACGGTAAAATCAGAGTTGGGATGGATGGTGTTAAGGTTTAATTGAGGTACGCCAGGGTAATGTGCATTCTCAAAAATATAGGCATATTCCCGGCGGAGTGCCTGCTGTGTGTCGTCCGTCGCATACACTTCCATCGGTTTTTGCTGAAAATAATTATAAGCTCTCACATCATCTAAACCGGCAATATGGTCTTTATGACTATGGGTGAAAAGAACCGCATCCAATTTATTGACCTGATGTGTCAACATTTGCTGCCGAAAATCGGGTCCGGCATCTATAACAATACTGGTCTGTCCGGTTTCTATCCACACAGAGGAACGGAGACGCGTATCTCGGATGTCTTTGGAATGGCAAATTTCGCAGGGGCAACTGATGACGGGAACGCCTTGGGAGGTGCCGGTGCCGAGAAAAGTAATTTTCACGTTTAAATATCCATTTGGGTTTGAACGGAGTTTTCAGAATCGGGAGCGGCATCTTGCAACTGTTTATAGAATTTCAACATCTCTCCGCTCAATTCTTCTTCTTTTAACGAAATGGAAGGCAGGATTTCTACAAGTGCATTGATACGCCCCTCCACATTTAAAAAACGGTTGATCACAGCGACGCGTTTTTCTTCCAGTACACAGTATCCTGAATTAAAATTTCCTTTTTCGTAACGTATCATGTAGCGTGCTTCTTCAAACAGCTGCTCCAGTTTTTTCAGCGTGTTTGCCGTATATTTGAAACTCATTTTTGCAATATCAAGATTCGATGGTTAAAAATAGGGTTTTCGGAGCATTTATTGCTTTTACTATCATAGCGCTAGGGACTGGCTTCAATACATTCGCTCAAAATCCCGGTAATTATTATGTGGAAGACCCCCGTACGTTTTATGGCGGATTGCTGATCGGGACCAATTTTTCTCAAGTGGACGGAGACAGCTATGCCGGCTATCATAAAATCGGGTTGAACGCTGGCGGTATCATGTATGTGAATTTGGCGGACCACCTGGCAGGCAGTGTGGAGATCTTATTTTCGCAAAAAGGGAGCCGCGGGCATAAGAATTTAGAAAGCGCGAACGGTGCCCTTATCAGTAAGTACCGCATTGATCTCAATTATGCTGAAGTACCTGTTCAGATCAATTATTTTGATAAAAGAAGAAGTCATTTCGGCGCAGGGGTTTCTTATTCCCAGCTGATCTCCTCCAGGGAAGAAATCGTAGCAGGTGGGCAGCCGGTGCCTACAGACTCCTTGAAATTTCGTAAAGCAGATATCAACTTACTTTTAAGCGGTAATCTTCATCTGGTAAAAGGACTCTTTCTGAATTTACGTTTTCAATATTCCCTGATTCCTATACGCACGAAAGAAAATATTAACCTGAATTACGGAAGATCCGAGCAGTATAATAATATGTTCGTGCTTCGCCTGATGTATCTTTTCTAAAATACCAACGTTCCAAAATACACACGGGCGACACCACAAAAGGTTGTCACCCGTTTTCACCAACAAACACAAACATTGAGAGCTTTTAGGTTTTAGAATTTATCCAACTATTTTTCTACTAATATTTGCCTCTTTTAATTTTGAATATGTTTCCGAACGCTATTCAAACACTTTTCCGAGCCAGCTAAGGTTCATGTAACTCATCCCCTCCTTTATACAGCGGTAATATTAAAAAAATTGCTGTTAAAACCGGGGGTACCAGAAGCGAAAGCCAAAGCATCGAATTCATGAGTATCAGTTTTCATTACTAACGTAAAAAATCATGCCTTTGGTTTTGCCGGAGATTGTTAAATTAAGTCCTGTCAACTGTTTTGTTCCCTACATTTGTTTGAAAGCTAATTATTTGAAGCAGATTTTACTCTTAACGGGGTTTTTGATGATCCAGTCGGGTGTTTTTGCACAGCGTGAAGTGCCACCGGATCGCATCTTTCTGCCGGACGATGAAAAAGTTTTTTATGGCGGCGTTACGGTAGGGGGAAATATATCGGAAGTAATCGGCGATGCTTATCATGGTTATCATAAGTTAGGATGGCATATAGGTCCGGGAGTTGTTACAAAGTTCAACCAGTCTATACTGGGTATGAGCCTGGAGCTTTTGTATTCGCAGAAGGGGAGCAGGGGAGTGAAACAGCTTTATTCCAATGCCGTTGGCGACTATTTTGAACGCTATTACCTGGATTTAAATTATGTGGAAGTACCGGTACAGCTATTGATTATCCCGCAACCCCGCTATTATGTGGGCGCCGGGCTTTCCTATTCCCGATTGATAAAATCAAAAGAACGGATGGTAACCATGCAGCAATTGCCGGGTATCTTTAGAGAAGAAGATTATCCCTTTTTAAAAGAAGACTGGAACTGGCTGGTGAGTGCCAAATACCAGTTTTGGCGGGGATGGTTTGTCGGGGCCAGGTATGCACGCTCCCTAAAGCCCATTCGCCGGGCTGAACAAGTACCCTATTATTTCGGATCAGGGCATCAGTATAACATGTATTTTACGATCAGCGTTTCTTATCTTATACCGTAGCGGCAATAGAAACTCCATCAATTCAACCGGTAAAATTTTCCGGGAAGCGATTTTATAATGGATTGCACTTCCAATTGTAGGAGTACAGATGCTAGTTGAGAAGATTTAAAGCCACTGAGCAGCAGTAATTCATCTGCATGCATTTTTTCCTTTTTCTGTAGAAGATCTACCAAGGCTTGCTCTTCTCCCGATAACTCCATGAATATCTTTTGCTGAACAAAAGGTTTTTGTGTTTTGTCCTGATTCCAGTTCATAAGTTCCAGCAGGTCGGCCGCATTGGTGATGGTTGCTGCCATATTCTTTTTGATCAGATAGTTAGGACCCTGGGATTTTGTATCGAATATGCGGCCGGGGAAGGCAGCGATCTCCCGGTTATAACTCAATCCTATATATGCTGTGATCATGGCACCTCCTTTTAAATCACTTTCCACAACGATGATGACGTCGCTCATGCCGGCCACTACCCGGTTTCTCACCGGGAAGTTCTGGCGATCGGGCTTTGTGCCGGAAGGAAATTCAGAAAGTAACCCCCCATGTTGTATCATTTCTTTGGCCAGCCCTTTGTTGGTGAAGGGATAGATCCTGTCCAGTCCGTGACCCAGGACGCCCACTGTTTGTACCCCATATCTCAGTGCCCCTTGATGTGCTATTGTGTCAATTCCCGTAGCCAGCCCGCTGACGACAACGAGGTCATCCATATCCTTTAACTCCTCCATCAGGTGTTCGGTAACCCGTAACCCGTAATCCGTATTTTTTCGGGTACCGATAACCGCGACGATTTTTGAAGCATTGAGGTCAGCATTACCTTTATAGTATAAGACCATAGGAGCGTCATCACAATGTCGTAGCCGTTTCGGGTAGCCGGATACTTCGAAAAACAAGGGCTGAATTCCGTTTTTCTCCACGAATTGCAGTTCTTTTTCTGCTGTTTCGAAAACAGAGGGATGATGAAGGGCTTTTGCTTTTGCTTCACCTATACCCACTACTTTGGTCAGTTCAGCTACCGGAGCTTTGAAAACATCTTCTGCCGTACCAAAACGGTTGATCAAAGCACGCGCAGTTTTTATTCCTACGTCCGGAACGAACGTAAGGGCAAGATTGTAAAAAGAATGTTTATCCAAATTGTCTGGCAGCATATTTGTAAACAGTTTCTATAATTGCAAAGGTTATCTTTGAACACCTTACAAAACAACAAGTAAACTAATGAAAAAGAACCTATTTATTATCGTTCCCGTTTTGATATTAGCTTTAACCGCCTGCGCACAGACTAAAAAATCCACTTCGAAAGCGAAAAAGCAAATGGATCTGGAGTATGTTAGTATGAAACGTACTGCCTGCTTCGGAAGGTGCCCGGTATATGCTATAGAATTGTATAAAGATGGTACGTTAAAATATCACGGGATCAATTTTGTAGATGATTCCGGTGTATATCAAAAGAAGATCAGCATAGCTGCCGCAGAAAAAATGCTGGACAAATTTCGTCAATACCGGATTGACACGTGTAAGGAACAATACGATTTACTCATAGCGGATTTACCGGGTATTTTTTATGAATATACCATAGCTGGTACAGAGCATAAAATTTCAAATGCAAACTGGGGCCCTGAGTTCCTGAAAGAATTAGCAACCGATATGGACAGCCTGGCGGGCACCAGTCGTCGCGGATGGAAGAAGATTAACTGATCAACCCATTTCGCTGAGTTCCAGCCATCGCATTTCTTTTTCTTCCAAATGTTGGGTGATGGCTGTAATGCGTTCGCTTAGTTGTTGCAGCTCTTCAAACGGCAAACCACTTACGCTCATTTTCGCTGTTACTACAGCCCGCTCCTCCTCAAGCAGGGGAATATCTTTTTCCAATTGTTCAAACTCACGCTGCTCTTTATAGGATAGTTTCTTTTTTCGTTCCTGCGGTTTAATATCTGTTTCTTTCTCCGGTTCCTTTATTTGTGTCCCTTTTGGGGGCTCGGCAATACGAGCGGAGGCTTTTTCTTCGATTCTGTATTGGGTGTAGTTTCCCGGAAAGTCCCGGATATTGCCATCGCCCTCAAATACAAACAGGTGATCTACCAGGCGATCCATAAAATAGCGGTCGTGGGATACGATCACTAAGCAACCCTGGTATTCGCTGAGGAAATTTTCTAATACTGAGAGTGTAGGGAGATCGAGGTCGTTGGTCGGCTCATCCAGTATTAAGAAATTTGGGTTCTTGAAAAGGATGATCAATAACTGAAGCCGCTTTTTTTCACCACCGCTGAGCTTCGAAAGATATGTGTATTGCTGCTCCGGGCTGAAGAGAAACAGTTGTAAGAATTGCGCTGCACTCAGCGAGCCGCCTTTGGCTAAGGGAAAATTTTCCGCGATAGTTTTCACAAATTCTATTACGCGCATATCTTCTTTGATCTCCAGGCCCTGCTGCGAAAAATTGCCAAAGACTACCGTGTCCCCGATGTTTATTTTACCGCTGTCGGCTTGCTGGCTCCCCTGGAGCAGGTCCAGGAAGGTTGATTTGCCGGCACCGTTCTTGCCGATGATCCCGATACGTTCGCCTTTGCTGAAGGTGTAGTCAAATCCTTTAAGGATCATTTTATCCCCGAAGCTCTTATACACTTTTTTCATTTCGGCTACTTTACCCCCCAGGCGGTTCATCTTCATCTGCAATTCCACCTTATTGTCTACAATGCGTTGCTTGGCTACGGCTTCTACTTTATAGAAATTATCCTCACGGCTCCTGGCTTTAGTGCTGCGTGCTTTGGGTTGCTTACGCATCCATTCCAGTTCTTTCCGGTATTCATTTTTTGCCTTATCTATAGTGGCCTGCTCGCTTTCTATCCGTGCCGCTTTTTTTTCTATGTAGTTTTCATAGTCTCCCCGGTAAGTAAAGATTTTATTGTCGTCCAATTCCCAGATTTCCTCGCATACCGCATCAAGGAAATAACGATCGTGCGTTACCATCAATAAGGTCACATTTTCCTGACTCAGATAATGTTCCAGCCACTCTACCATTTCCACATCCAGGTGATTGGTAGGTTCATCCATAATGAGCAGCACGTGTTTGTGCTCGAATCCGATGTCGATAAGTGTTTGAGCCAATGCAACCCGCTTCCGCTGTCCCCCGGAAAGCGTTCGTATGGGTTGATTAAGGTGATGAATATTCAGCTTACCCAGTATCTGTTTCACCTTGGTGTCAAAATCCCAGGCATTCAATTCATCCATTTTGATGATCGCTTCACCTAACCGGGTGGCATCTTCCGTTTCGCTTGCCGCTTCGTAGAATTTGATCGCATTGATAACCGGATGATCGTGATGGAAAATATTATCCAGCACCGTAAAGGCTTCATTGAATTTGGGTTCCTGTTCAAACAACGCTACAGTCACATCTTTATGTATCCATACTTTTCCCTCATCCGGAGTTTCCCTGTTGCTCAGTATTTTTAAGATCGTAGATTTTCCACTGCCGTTCTTGGCCACCAGTGCAATTTTATCGCCCTCATTGATATGAAATGAAATATTCCTGAACAGCGACTTAACCCCAAAATCTTTACTGATCCCTTCTACCGATACGTAATGCATGTTGAAAATTGAACGGCAAAAGTAAGCGATAGTGGTCAGTGATGACCCAAGGTATTTTGTTGGAGCTTTTATGCCCGGAAGAATGAAAGGAAGAGTGTGAAATAGCATATCCGGCTATTTCCCGAAAGAAGGTTTCAAAGAAGGAGAATAGTGTATTTTGCAGATGCATAATAGCTGATAGAAAATGTCTTATACCTCGCTGGAAGATTGCCTGAATGACCTGGAACGAGCCGGAATGTTGGTGCGCGTGAAAGAAGAAGTAGACCCCAATCTGGAAATGGCGGCGATTCACCTGAAAGTATACGAAGCGAAAGGTCCCGCATTGTTATTTGAGAAAGTTAAAGGCTCGAAATTCAAAGCCGCTTCCAATATTTTCGGTACGCTGGAGCGTAGTAAGTTTATCTTCCGCGAAACCCTGGAAGACGTACAGCGATTGATCGCCTTAAAAAATAATCCCGTTGCCGCACTCAAAAAACCTTTGCAAAATATGGGTATGATGATGGCGGCATGGAAGGCGTTGCCCAAGAAAAATCCAGCTTCAAAGCCTGTTCTTTTTGAAGAAATCCGCATCAGCGATTTACCTCAAATAAAACACTGGCTGAAGGATGGAGGTGCTTTTCTAACCCTGCCGCAGGTATATTCAGAAGATGTAGAGAAGCCAGGCATCATAAATGCCAACTTGGGTATGTACCGTATCCAGTTAAACGGCAATGAATACGTGCAAGATAAAGAGGTAGGCTTGCATTACCAGATTCATCGTGGAATAGGCGTACATCAGTACAAGGCCAATCGGAAAGATAGACCGCTGAAAGTGAGTATCTTCCTGGGTGGTCCGCCCGCGCATACCCTGTCAGCGGTGATGCCACTGCCCGAGGGGCTGAGCGAGATGACTTTTGCCGGGGTGCTGGGTGGCCGGAAGTTCCGGTATTTTTACCAGGATGGGTATTGCATGAGCGCCGATGCTGATTTTGTGATCACAGGAGAAATACATGCGGGTGACGTGAAACCTGAGGGACCATTTGGAGATCATTTGGGCTATTACAGCCTGGTGCATGATTTTCCCGTGATGAAGGTGCATAATGTCTATGCAAGGAAAAACGCGATCTTCCCTTTTACTGTAGTAGGCAGACCTCCCCAGGAGGATACCAGCTTCGGTGCGCTGATACATGAGATGACCGGAGATGCTATTGGTTCGGAGATACCGGGTTTGAAAGAAGTGAATGCGGTGGATGCAGCGGGAGTACATCCTTTATTGCTGGCGATAGGAGCGGAGCGCTATACACCTTTTCAAAACACCCGGAAACCCGCAGAGCTGCTCACCATTGCCAACCATATCCTGGGTACGGGACAGCTCAGCCTCGCGAAGTATCTCTTCATCACTGCAGACGAAAAAAATCAATTACATACACACGATATTCAGGCTTTTCTTCACTATATGCTGGAGCGTGTGGATAACCGGACGGATCTGCATTTTCAAACCGAAACTACTATCGATACGTTGGATTATTCGGGAACGGGCTTAAATAAAGGCAGTAAAATGGTAGTGGCTTGTTACGGCGAGAAAAAAAGAGAGTTGGCTGCAGAAATTCCACAGCCTTTGCAAGGACTAAAACACGCTGAAAATCCCCGTCTGGTCATGCCCGGAGTGGCCACATTACAGATGAAGCCCTTTACAACGTATGAAAATGCCGCAATGGAAATGCAGGAATTGAACGAACAATTGAAAGATAAAACCGGATTGCTGCGTTCAATTCCCTTGATCGTCATGGTCGATGACAGTCATTTTACTGCTCAAACGCTGAATAACTTCCTTTGGGTCACTTTCACACGCAGCAATCCCTCACATGATGTGTACGGTATCGGTTCTTTTACCCGTTTCAAGCACTGGGGTTGCGAAGGTCCGCTTATTATTGATGCGCGCATTAAGCCGCATCACGCTCCGCCTTTGCTTTTAGACGAGCAGGTAGAGAGAAATATCCAACGGATTTTTAATAAGGGAGGAAGCTTGTATAATGTATTAAAGTAACTTAGTAGAATCAGTTGGCTGAAGTCGTTCCGGAGGATGACTATAAGTTTTTTTAGCAACGGCACCCTCAAGCAGAGAGCATTAATGGCATTTAAAATGCTCAAAAGGTTCGTTACAGGAATTGCATTTGTACAAGGATTTGCAGGAAGTGGCACCAAACTGGCTGCTCATCGTGGTATCATCGGAGCTGCATCGCGGACAGACCACGATGTCTTCTTCAAACAATCCGATCTTCTCACCTGATTTTCGTTGGGGTGGGGCAATACCATATTCCTTTAGTTTTCGTTTTCCGTCCTCGCTCATCCAGTCGGTAGTCCAGGCAGGACTGAGTTGATTTTCGATATGGATTTTCTTTATTCCGTGACTAAGCAATACCATTCGGATATTCATGGCAATCACGTCCATGGCGGGGCAACCGCTGTAGGTAGGCGTTATTGTGATAGTAACTTTCTCCTGTTCATTTACGTGCACATTCCGCACAATTCCAAGATCCAGGATGGAAAGTACGGGTACCTCGGGATCGGAGACGGTGGCGAGATGAGTATATATATTGGCAGCTGTGATCACTGATTCTAATTCAATTCAAACCTCAGAATATATCAAAGGTCTTGAAGTTCCTGTTATTATTTGCTTAATGTCGGAGGGACAAGCACCTGTAATGATATGAAACAAGTACGGTTCATTAAAAAAAGCGAGGCTCTACCATTCCATTCCGGGATACGCGCGTTGCATGAATTGCATTTCTGCCAGCAGGTATCCCAGGTGTTCAGAGTGCATGCCTTGCTTGCCGCCTTCCTGCATCCAATTACTGGCCGGCAGTGAGATTGTAGCTTCGGTGGCTATTTCAATTACATGTTTTTGCCATTTCGCTTTAATTGCTTCCAGATCGGCACCTATTCCGTTTTCCACCATCGCCTTGTCCGCTTCACTGGCTTTAAATAATTCTCCTGTGAACATCCAGCGTTCGTTGACCGCTTGTTGCAACCTGCGTTTGCTTTCTACTGTTCCATCCCCCAGACGTATCATCCATTCGCTGCTCCATTTTACATGATACGTTACTTCTTTCAATGATTTTTCTGCAACGGCAGCTATGTTCTCATCGCGTGAATTTTTCAGCTGTGTGAAGTGGTAGAAGTTAAATACATCCAGAAAAAAGGAACGAGCGATTGTATAAGCCCAGTCTGTATTGGGCTGTTCCACCAATTGTACGTTTCTAAAGTCCCAGCCATCGCGCAGGTAAGCGAGGTCATCTTCATCAATCATTTCGCCTCGGGTCATCTTCTCTTGTAACGCTGTGGAAGCAAACAATAATGCTTTCTCTGCGGAAGGCATTTTGTTTACCTGCCCGGCAGCATATTGATAGAGACTTCTGGCTTGTCCCAAATGATCTAAAGCAATATTTGCCAGTGCAATATCCTGTTCCAGGACGGGGCCGTGTCCGCACCATTCGCTCAGCCTGTGACCGTTAATTAATGCATTGTCTGCTAATTGTAATATATAATGCAGTTGATTGATTGATTGGTTTGCCATCACAGCGTTATTTCAATATAAAGAAGAAATTAATTGCCATTCGTCATCGCAAAAGCGAAAAGAAACATAATAGGTTTTTTGACTTTGGGATCTTTGTAGGCTGATTTTAAAATCACATATGTTTCAATTCATCCGGCAAATCATAAAAAGTAGGGTGGCGGTACACCTTATCATTTGCAGGTTCGAAGAATGCATCGGCTGCCGCAGGTTCGGAAGCATGGATATGCTTGCTTTCCACTACCCAGATGCTTACCCCTTCCATACGGCGGGTGTAAACATCCCGCGCATTTTCTACAGCCATTTGAGCATCGGCTGCATGCAGGCTTCCCGCATGTTTATGGTCTAAACCGGCTTTGCTGCGGATAAATACTTCCCACAATGGCCATTCATTTGTTTTATCGTATTGTTTGGTAGGATCTTTAGCCCCTTTTTCTTCCGGTATATCACCGTAATAGTATTTGCGCAAAAAATTCATATACTATGCTGCTTCTTTTGTTGATTGTTTTCTGTCTTTTTGTTTTTTCGAATGAGCCATAGCGGCTTCGCGTACCCAAGCTCCGTCCTCCCATGCTTTTGTACGTGTTTCAACACGTTGCTTGTTGCAGGGTCCGTTTCCTTTCACTACGTTCCAGAATTCATCCCAATTAATAGCACCATAATCATAATGACCGCGTTCTTCATTCCATTTGAGATCGGGATCAGGTACAGTTAACCCCAATAGGTTCGCTTGTTCGACTGTTACATCGATAAACTTCTGGCGCAATTCATCATTGGTGAAGCGCTTGATACGCCAACGCATACTTTGTTCCGTATTCGGACTGTTGTCATCGGGCGGGCCGAACATCATAATGGAAGGCCACCACCAGCGGTTAAAGGCATCCTGCGCCATTTTTTTCTGGATTTCAGTGCCGTTAGAGAGTGTCAGCATGATCTCAAAACCCTGGCGCTGGTGGAAACTTTCTTCTTTGCATACGCGAACCATGGCACGGGCATAAGGTCCGTAAGAAGTACGGCAAAGAGGTACCTGGTTCATTATAGCGGCGCCATCCACCAACCAGCCGATGGCTCCCATATCTGCCCAACTGATCGTAGGGTAGTTAAAAATGGAAGAATATTTTGCTTTCCCGCTGTGCAACTGTTCGATCATTTCATCGCGGCTGATGCCGAGTGTTTCCGCAGCGCTATATAAATACAAACCATGTCCTCCTTCATCCTGTACTTTAGCCAGCAATACGGCTTTACGTCGCAGGCTTGGAGCACGGGTGATCCAGTTGCCCTCCGGCAGCATTCCCACGATCTCACTATGTGCATGCTGCGATATCTGACGAATCAGTGTTTTCCGATAATCATCGGGCATCCAATCACGTGGCTCGATTGCTTCGTCGTTATCTATTTTAAAATCAAAATGTTCCTGGAAAGACTTTGTTGTCATCTTTTACATTCTTTGAGCTACAAATATAGCAGATATAATGTAGGAAGAAGGTTATAGTACGCTGAACCTGTTTTTTCATGCCAGGTAAACTGCAGGAATCATCCTGGTGGATCAAGGGACTTTCCTGAAAAAAGAATAACAAGTGTTAAAACATTCCCGGTAGGATTACCTGATCAGCAGGCTTGTCTTATGCATGAAAACCACTACGTATTACAATGTGTTATATTTATATTTGTACAAAAATCCAACATGATGAAACGCTACTCTTTACTGAAGACGCTACTCCTGACCGGGTTAGTCGCGGGATTTACCGCATCTGTTTCTGCCCAGGTACTTTGGTCTAACCCGATTACGGGCACGAATCCGAATATTGATAACCCCTATACTGCCGGTCAAACGTATAATGTCAATGTATTCGTATCGGGAATAGGCAGAGGTACCGGCATTACAGGTACTAATTCCAATAACCGTTATAATGCAACCGGCTGGACAGGATTATCGCCCGATACAGCGGATTATTTTTATTTTACATTAACTCCCATACCCGGTTATATGCTGAACTTTACTGATTTTTCCTTCACTTACCAATCTTCATCAGCAGCAAGTGCTGATTCCTTTGCTGTCAGGAGTAGCATAGATGGCTTTACAACTGATATTACCGGCCCTTCCGGTATTACCACCTTTGGTAATGGAGTGGCGGTTATGGTGCCTCTTTCCGGCGCTTCATTTCAGAACATCAGCACAGCGGTAACGTTTAAAGTATTTGCGTGGAATGCAACATCTGCTGCCGGAACTTTTAGTATCAATGACTTTAGTTTCAGCGGTGCAGCACCTCTTTCTATATCTTTCGAATCCTTCAACGTCATAAAACGAAACAGTGCTGCCTATCTTTCCTGGAAGCTGGGTGGCAAAGATGAAGGTGCCATTATGATCCAGCACAGTAATGATGGAAGGACTTTCACAGACCTGGAAACGGTTGGGACAGAAGTCAGTTCTTATTCGCATGAAAATCCTTCAAACGGAACGAACTACTACAGGCTAGCCGCAGTAAAATCAAATGGAGACCGATACTACACTAAGACCTTGCTGCTGAATTTCAGTAAAGGATTTACCATAAGCGTCTTCCCGAATCCGGTAAAAGATCAATTGCATTTGACGGGCATCGAAGATGCCGATGTAAAAACGATTACCGTATATGATGCGATCGGATCTTTGGTGAAAGAGCTATCAGCTACTAATTTGATTCCTGTACATCATTTATCAGCAGGCGTGTATTATATCAGGGTTGTTTTGAATGACGGCAGCGTGGGACAACAGATATTTGTCGTAGGGAACTGATTTCACAGTTAAATACAGAAAGCGCAGAAATAATGATTATCTGCGCTTTCTGTTTGTTCAATCAAAAAAGGCAGCACTGGAAAAATGTTGCCTTTAATTTAATGCTCTATTTACTATGCTATAGTAATCGTTTGACTTTCAGGTTCCGTCACTTCTTTTTTATGAAGTGTGATGTCTAATATACCATCAGCATATTTCGCTTCAATGTTACCCGTGTTGATCTTGTCGTTCAAGGTAAAACTTCTTTTGAAGGATTTGAACTTATATTCATGACGAAGCATTTTACTATTGCTTTCAGCGCTCTCTTCTTTTTTAGGCTCAAAAGAGATGGTCAGGATATTCTTATCAAGATTCAGCTTGATGTCTTCTTTTTTCAAGCCCGGAGCAATGACGCTTAGTTGATAGCCGTTGTCAATTTCTTTGATGTTCACCGGAACATGCATTCTGTCTTCGTTCCAAAGATCATCTGTAAATACTTTTCCATTTTGAAAAAGATCTTCAATAAATCCTCCCAAGCTGCGAGGTACCCTGTGATTAAAATTTCTTGTCTGATACATGGTGTTTAGTTTTTTAATTGTTTGAATACTGTTATTCAAACCTGGTGCCATTACCGATTATAAGAAATTATGTCCCAATCAATATGTTTTAGCAGACAAAAAGTCTCATTTTTAAATATTTTAGTGACAAAGTGTCAAACAATTATCTTTTTAATTGTGAAAGATGAATAAATAAGAATAATTTTGTTTCGAAATTTCAAACCTTTTTCAGATATTTGTCTTACTTACGATGGGTTAGTAAGTACAGTCCTATCCCGATGCACGGCGTGTATCGGGATTACTATTTTAATCTGCCGGAATTATCCGGTGCCCCCAGGATGTCAGGCTGCTTATTGATTAGACTTTCGATAAAACAACCGATATAATAGCAAATGCATCCATTATGGTGGATGCATTTGCTATTGTGTAGCAATAAATGATACTACAGGCTTAATTACTTCCCTCTTGTTTTGCCAGGTTCCATCCGTTGAATACACTGCTGTTTGCATATTCAGGCGCAATACGGATATAAGCATTAGGCATGCGGGTTTTTACCCATTCCTGTAAATGCATCGATTTCTTTTGTCCTAAAGCTACATCCTGTATCTTACTGTAATCATCTTTGAGGTTGGCCTTGTGAGGTTCGGTTCTTGATTTCAAATAAACGATACGTGTGGATTGTTCACCGCGTTCGGTTTGAAACATTTGAGGTGCAGAGTAACTGCCGGGCTGCAACGTATCCAGGATCAGCACCATTTGCGGATCGAGGCTTTGCATGTCGATCTCTGATGCGGCGGTTACGGGATCCAGAATCATTCCGCCATTTTGCTTGGCAGATTCATCTGTAGAAAATTTACCGACCGCTTCAGGAAAGCTCATTTTACCACTTGTGAGTATAGTGCGGATACTATCCAGTTTTCTTAAAGCAACATCAAAATCGGCACTCGTTTTTTCCGGGCGTATGAGGATGTGCCTTAAGTCCACCTGTTCTCCCTTACGCTGTATCATTTGAATGATATGGTAACCGAACTGGGTTTTTACTATCGGGGAGACTTCTCCGTTTTGTAGTTTGAATGCTGCGGATACAAACTCCGGCGCCCAGCCCCCTGTACGCGTTACATCATTATAACGACCGCCGTTATCACGGCTGCCCGGATCATCACTATAGATACCAGCCATAGTTTCGAAGCTTTTACCTTCTGTTAGGATCTGGTTGCGGATGTCTTCCAGCTTTTTGCGTGCGTATTCATCCAGTTCTCTGCTTACGGGAGGATCTATTACGATCTGACCTATTTCTATCGTAGCCGGAAAGAAAGGCAGGCTGTCGGCGGGCACTTTATCATAAAATGCTTTTACTTCTGCCGGTGTAATCTTAATGTTCTCCATGATCTTACCCTGCATTTTTTCCGCCATCATCATCTCACGGATCACATCTTTATTCTCATCTTTTAACTGGTAGACAGTCTTTCCCGTCATTTGCTCCAATTTTTCTTTAGAGCCATATTGACGGATGTAATAGCGGATTTTGTTCTCAATATTGCCATCCACTTCTTCGTCGCTTACCAAAAGACTATCCCTTTCTGCTTGCTCCACCAAAAGTTTCTGCAATACTAACTGCTGTAATACCTGGCTTTTTACACTATCATCCAGGGTAGGGTCGCTTTGTTTTGCCTGCGCAAAATTTGTTTCCAGTTCCGATTTTAAGATAATGCGGTTTTTTCCCACTACCGCTACTATTTTATCGATAGTACCGGTCATGTTATCAAGTTGTGCCCGCACAACGTGGGGAAGCGTTAAACAGACTATTGCCAGAAAAGCGATACGGTAAGTAAAAGGATGGTGCGTACGGAACATATTTTTTTCTAAAAACTGCAAACAAAAGTAGCGTATTGCTTGTTATGGATAAAAGGCAGTAGCTTTTTTAACGTTTATAATATAACGGGATTATTTCTTCTTTTTCGCAAACAGGCTGCCTACTTCTTTTGCGTTATAAAAATCTGCAGAGGTAGGATAGTAGCGGTTCTGTTGCATCCATGCTGTAATTCCCGCCATGGCATTCGGATTGAATTTTATCCAACTTTCAAATAATACCGCGTTTTCAGCTTTGCCGAACAGCCATTGGTTATAGGCATCAAACTGTCCTTCACGGAGCAATTTGTCGTGATAGGTAAATAAGCTATATGGAAATTTCACAGCATAATTTTCCATCCACTCCATTGCTAAGCGAGTGCGTAACATTGTGAGGTTTTCTGTTGTGATACCCCCGCTCATTATCGGTGCAAGCTGCAGTAGGGTAAGCATCACGGTATTTTCAAAATCCCTTTCTTTAGGTGCCGCAGTAGCACTCCATTCTTTATATTTGGGAGTGTAACCCGTACCAATGGTAGTGAATACCTTGGTGTAGGCCATTAACATGAGTCTCCGGGCTTCCATGCTGCGAGGGGTTTCTTTTTCCATGTTGATAAAGACTTCGGCATAGAAAATAGCCCACATCGGTTTGTCTGTTCCTGCATACACCTTGGCTGCTTCCAGGTAATTTAAGTGATAGGAAGGGTCATTTTCTATACCGTCCAGCCAGGAACGTAATGCATATTCAGGATCGTTGTTATCATAGTAATATTTGCCCAGGCCGTGATAAAGCACCCCGGAATGAGCGTACACTTTAATGCCTTTTTCAAATGTGTTTTTTGCTTTCTTTTTTTCTCCCATGCCCGCCAGTGCATTTCCGGCAATTGCATAGGATTGTTCGTCAGCCTGGTTGTTTTTGATCAAAGGTTCGATGGTGAGATACGCCTCGTTATATTCCTTGTTCAACTGGTAGCAATAGGCCAGGTCGCGATAGAGCAGTGAGGTTTCAGGAGAAAGTTGAATAGCTTGTTGCAATAAGACAATAGCTTGTTTGATTCCCCCCTTTGATAGGTAATCTTTTGCACGAACATACATTTGTTCTACTTCCGGAGACGTCCATTCGGATGTTTGCGCAGAAGCTTTGGTAAAACTTAATACAATAATTATAACCCAATAACGCAGGTATTTCAAGTTCATCAAAATGATGTTTTAGCAACGGGCGGCAAAAATATCTTTAATAATGGTAATTCATGAGCAAACTATAGTCAGTTAACATTTAATTATAGCGAGTTTTTCTTTTGCAGAACTTTTTTGTATTTACTTTGCACTGTTGGCAAAACACTTAATAACATATCTCTTTCTGTTGATTTTTTCTTTTCAGATGTTGCCTGTAAAGGAAATAGGGGAGATTTTATTTAAAGGACAGATAACAGAAGAGGAGACACACACTTGCAGCAGCAAAGGTGGCGACTCCAGCAGCAAACTTGCCAAATTCAACGACGCATTTGAAATGAGTTTTGTTGAAGGACAACATAGTTCTCGCATAGCATTTTACAATCATACACTACAAGTAGCATTCGCGGTGGCAGAAAAATTACCGCCTGCATTTATTCCTGATATTGCTACTCCTCCACCTAATTGTTAAGCTTGTTTAGCCCGGGGTGTGTTTGTTTCACACCAGGTCTTCCCCCTTTTCCTGCGTTATAGTATTTTCGGAATACTTGCGCTTCTTTGAGTCTATAGCATATTTCTGTGATGAGGACATGTTACAGGCTTTTTCAAACATAATCAATTTTCATCTTCAGTAAAATGAGCGAAACAAAATTATTTGGCAGCGTCAAAAATGATGCAACGTCGGGTCTTGTCGTATTTTTAATTGCCGTGCCGTTGTGCCTGGGTATTGCCTTGGCCTGCGGTGCTCCGTTAATCGCTGGTATCAACGCCGGTATTATTGGAGGTTTAGTGGTTGGTTTTTTCAGTAAATCCCATCTAAGTGTCAGCGGACCTGCAGCGGGACTTACTGCAATTGTAGCGGGCGCGATTACTGCCTTAGGAAGTTTTGAAATTTTTCTGTGTGCGGTTATCATCGCCGGGGTTTTACAATTCATTTTAGGCATTCTGAAGGCGGGCGGCATCAGTAACTATATACCGTCAAATGTGATTGAGGGTATGTTGGCTGCAATAGGGGTTATAATTATATTAAAGGAACTGCCGCATGCCGTAGGCTATGATCGGGATAATATCGGGGATTTTTTCAATGGTATTTTTCAGGCCGATCCACAGAATGAAAGCATTTTGAATTCGATTCTTCACACGGTGGGACATATTCATCCGGGTGCGTTGTTGATAGCCCTTATATCTATTGTTATTCTTATTATCTGGCAACGTCCTTTTGCAAAAAAGATACAATGGCTGCCGGGTGGTTTGGTAGCGGTTATAGCAGG
This sequence comes from Flavipsychrobacter sp., assembly GCA_035497455.1. Classification (GTDB taxonomy): domain Bacteria; phylum Bacteroidota; class Bacteroidia; order Chitinophagales; family Chitinophagaceae; genus JAFIGV01. Next base: position 82,264 of record DATJDL010000013.1, on the reverse strand, counting down.
TGTGGCAATGAATGAATTCTTTAAAGCTACAGGTAGTGAGTTGGCTATTGCAAATGAACATTTGGTAAACTTACCTGTCGCTAAAAATTTTGATGAATACCTTAATAACTACATGCTGCCGGACTTCGCCGGTTTTACCAACCCGTTGGTTTGGCAGACAGGAATCGTCATTGCGGTAGTAGCCTCTATTGAAACGTTGCTTTGTATCGAAGCCACTGATAAGCTAGATCCCTATAAGCGATTTACGTCGGGCAATGCGGAGCTCAGGGCACAGGGTATCGGTAATTTTTTGTGTGGTCTGGTTGGTGCCTTGCCGGTTACTTCCGTTATCGTCCGTTCTTCAGCCAATATCAATTCGGGTGCGCGAAGCAAACTTTCGACAATGATCCATGGGCTGCTGCTGCTGGTATGCGTCGCATTTATCCCTGCCTTATTAAACCGCATCCCGCTGGCGTCCCTGGCGGCTATCCTTATTATTACCGGGTATAAACTTTGTAATCCTGCCACTTTCAAACATATGTACAAAGAGGGAGGTTGGTCCCAGTTCATTCCATTTATTGTCACCGTAGTAGCGGTGGTAGCCACTGATCTTTTGAAAGGTGTTGCATTAGGGTTGGCGGTCAGTATTTTTTACATTCTCCGTCAAAACATGCGCATCCCTTATTATTTCCACAGAAGCAGCTTTGATAATGGCGAGTTGATCAAACTTTCATTGGCGCAGGAGGTCTCTTTTCTGAATAAGGCAAGTATCAAGGAAACCCTGGAACGGCTGCCGGACAATTGTACGGTGATCATTGATGCTACCAATACAGAGTATATTGACTTTGATGTACTGGATATTATCAAGGATTTCAGTGTTTCCACTGCGCCTACTAAAAATATAAACGTATCTCTTCAGGGATTCAAAAATGTATATCGTGTACCTGCAGCCAAATCAGAAGCTGATGTAGTGAAAGAACTGATAACCGGTAACCAGACATCCAATCCTCCAAGCAGATCGTCAGGCAATTATAAAAAACTCTTAAAGCAATTGAACAAAAAATAAAATTTCTAAAACTAAAAACACACTATCATGTACAAACATTCGAATATATCATATAAGGACATTACGCCGGAACAAGCATTGATGCTGCTGAAAGAAGGAAACTTCCGTTTTGTCAATAATCTGAAAGCCAACAGGGATCTGCTTAACCAAGTGAATGCTACCAAAGATGGTCAATATCCTTTTGCGGTGCTTTTGAGTTGTATGGACAGCCGCACTTCAGCTGAGCTTATTTTCGACCAGGGACTGGGAGATATCTTCAGTGTAAGGGTGGCCGGGAATATTGTCTCAAGAAGTATCCTGGGTAGTATAGAATATGCTGTGAACGTAGTAGGCTCTAAGCTGATCGTGGTGCTGGGACATACCAACTGTGGTGCCATCAAAGGAGCTTGCGACGATGTAAAAGCGGGCTATATTACTACCCTGATGGATAAAATAAAGCCTGCCGTAGAAGCAGAAAAAACATTTACTAAAGACCGTAACAGCAGCAATACAGCATTCGTAAACGAAGTTGCCAAACTGAATGTGCAACACAGCATGAACCGTATTCTCAATGAAAGTGAAGTGGTAAACAGTTTGCTCAAGGAAGGGAAAATACACATTGTAGCGGCAATGTACAATGTAGCAACCGGTGTCGTCGATTTTTTTGAAGTAGAGGACCACGCTTTGAAAAACACCACGAAAGCCGATGATGCTGTTATAGCTTAGGATTGTTTATTCAGGATAAATTGTGTTTCAAGTAAAGGGGGAACACAACGGAACCGTTCTTCTGGACGGTTCTTTCTTTTAGTATCGTTTTTCAATACTTGGCGTCGGGAATCTTACTCCCCGGTCTGTGTGTTTCTTTGAAGATGTGTTTTATTGGGATAGCTACTATCGGCGATTAATACTATTCCATTCTTTAAGGAAGAGACCGTTCCTACTATCATAACAGTGTCATTTTTAGCTAGCTACATCAAATGCATTGCAATTTTTAACGGGATGCAAATATATTTGTAAAACACATACACCAATATGAAGTTATCGTTAAGTTTTCTCACATTCCTTTTCCTGGCAGGTTTTGTCCAGGCAAAAAAGGTAAAATTCTCAGTTGACATGACCGGCACTGCTTTAAATACGGGTGGCATGCATATCACCGGTGATTTCCAGTCGGAAGCAGGTCTAGGGGCTGATTTTGCATCGCTCATACCTCTTACGCAAGAGGGTACGTCTATGATTTACAGTATTACCGTTGACATTCCCGCGTTCCGAAAGTATGAGTACAAATTTGCCAATGGAAAATTTTTCTATGATGTAGAATTTGTTCCTGTAGAGTCCCGTGTAGGGTATAATTCTGTTGACAATCGCTGGATCTATGTGGATTCTTTAACGGCGGACACCTTTAAAATTCCGGCGGTGCTTTATGCGGGGAATGCACCGCAAGGGATGTACCTGCTCCGGCCCCTGGTGGATATGAGCAGTGAAGCAAGCGTAAGTTCCAGCGGAGTGCACCTCGCCGGTGATTGGCAGTCGTGGAACACTACCAGTGATATCATGTACAGTTTTGGCAGCGGTATTTACGAAACCCTGGCCTATGTTAGTGCGGGTACCCGAAGCTACAAATTCTATAACGGTAACAGTACTGCTTCTTCTGAAGCAGTTCCGGCGAGCTGTGCCGTGGCAGGTTACCGACAGATCGTAGTTAATACAGATTTGGCTCTTACGGATGTTTGCTTTTCTCAATGTGCATCCTGCAGTGCTACTTCGGTGAGAGATCAGCTGAAAAAGAATGCCGTGCAATTATTTCCTAATCCGGCCATGCAAAGCACGGAACTGATCTTTGCGGAGCCTGCATCCACCACTTCTGTTGTATTGACCGATATCACCGGAAAATTGTTGCGTGAATATCACGGGGTGAATAGCCGTTTGATAATCGAACGTGGAGATCTGACCAACGGACTCTACTATATTAAACTACTAAACGGGACAGAGACAAGGACTACGTTAAAGCTACTCTTTAATTAAAAAACCAAAAAAATATTTATAAAATGAAAAAGTTATTTCTTTTCATGCAACTCTGCCTGTGTGCAGGTATTCCTGTATTTGCACAGCAATGGGGTAACTACACGCTTGTAGCTACCCAAAGCGGTACGACAACGTTGCTGCTGGATACCAACGGTACAACCGTAAAAACCTGGACACATGGTGCAGCTGCGAGAACCGGCTATTCCTGTTATTTAGAACCCGGAGGTACGCTGGTACGCACTGTGATCAATTCCTCGAACTCCTTTACGGGGGGACCTATAACCGGGAAGGTGCAGAAGGTGAACTATGCCGGCAACCTGTTATGGGATTTTACTTATAGCACAGCAAATTACTGTACGCACCATGATATATGTGTTATGCCCAACGGCAATGTGCTGCTGATCGCCTATGAGCGTAAAACTGCAGCAGAAGTAGCGCAGGCAGGATGTTCCTCTTTCAGCGGTGAGATGTGGCCGGATAAAATTGTGGAAGTACAACCTACCGGACTAACGACGGGAAATATCGTTTGGGAATGGCATGCCTGGGATCATCTTGTTCAGGAAACCGACCCGAATGCTGCAAATTATCAAAGTTCCGTGCTGAATCATCCGGAATTGCTTGATATCAATTATCAAGCAAGCAAAGACTGGCTGCATGTAAACGGAGTGGATTATAATCCCATGCTGGACCAGATTGTGATCAGCAGCCACAATACGAGTGAGATCTATGTAATCGACCACAGCACCACGACCGCAGAAGCGGCAAGCCATACCGGAGGAAACTCCGGAAAAGGCGGGGATTTCCTTTATCGCTTTGGGAACCCTGAGGCTTATGGAGCAACGGTGGCTGCTACTATCGATGTGTGCCATGATGCACATTGGATACCCGAAGATTGCCCTCGTGGCGGCATGCTGGCTTACTATAATAACTATGGCATCTCTAACAATGCTTCCTGTGGTGATATTATCCAGCAACCCTATTTGGGCAACTACCAGTATCAGGTCACTCCCGGAAGTGTTCTGTCTCCCAATACTTATACCAAAAGAATAGCAAGTGCAGGATTTAACAGCAATATGGGGAGCTTTCAGCAATTACCTAACGGCAATCATCTCATCAGCATTGCAACTGCGGGTATCATTAAAGAGTTTGATTCCACAGGTACCTTGTTATGGACGAAAACCATGAACGGCGCTACGCCTAAAGTATGGCGTTATTCCTCCTGCTACGTGGACAGTGCTGCTCCGCCTATCCCTGTCGTTACGCAATCAGGAAATACACTATCGTCTTCTGCTGCCACTACTTATCAATGGTATAAAAACGGTGATTTGATAGCGGGTGCCACATCGCAAACCTACAGTCCTGCATCAAGCGGAAACTTCGTAGTGCGTACTACTAATACAGCGGGCTGTGTCCATCAGTATTCTCCTACATTTAAATTTACGTCTGCTACCGGGCTTGGTACTGTGACCCGGTCTCTCACGACTGCGGTTTACCCTAATCCGGCAACACAAACGGTGCGTGTAAATTATAAATCGCTGGGAAGCAATGTGACAATTAGTGTACTGGATGCGATGGGTAAAATCATTATGCAAAAACAAAATATTGAGATAATTGATCTTACCGGCTTGCCGCGCGGCTTGTACCTCGTAAAGCTAAGTAATGGTGAAACTGCCGAGTTGCACAAGTTGCTGTTACAATAAATACAGTATTCCTCTGTATCTGTATGAAGCGCCTTTTTTTCTTCATTAAAACAACAAAAAATGAAACACCTTTTAAAAGCCATCCTCTGTTTTATATTGCTTTTTACAGTAAATAGCAGCAGGGCGCAAACCTCGTTTTACAATATTGACACGGTTCAAAAGATAGAGATGTTTTTTCATGAACCGGATTGGGAGCATATTCTCGATAGCTTGAAAATCCTCGACCTAGGTTACTTGCGGGCAGATTCTGTAAGGATCAACGGGAGTAATTTTCCCAATGCAGGAGTAAAGTATAAAGGCAATAGTTCTTACGATTCTGCTTATGTAAAAAACCCGTTTACAATCAAACTGGATAAGTTCGTTTCTCAAAATTACCAGGGTATAAAAAGTATCAAGCTGGCGAATTGCTTTGATGATCCATCCATGATCCGCGAGGTGCTGGCCTATGCCGTGCTGGGCAGGTACATGCATTGTTCCCGCAGCAATTTTGCCGAGGTATGGATCAATGGGAATCGCATTGGCTTATACAGCAATGATGAAGATATAACTAAGCCATTTGTGTTATCGCATTTTTATTCGTCCAACAATACATTTATCAAATGCAGCCCTCTTTATGCAGCCCCTGCTATCAAATCCAATCTCAAATATATTGATACTGCGGCTGCGTCTTATAGTAATGCCTATGAAATGGAATCGAGCGGAAGCAGCGACTGGAAAAACCTGATCGCATTATGTGATGTGGTAACCAACCAACCTGCCAAACTGGATTCGATGCTGGATATCGATCGGGTCGTCTGGATGTTGGCTTTCAATAATGCCATCGTCAACATGGATAGCTATAATGGCGTATTTGCTCAGAACTATTTTCTTTATAAAGATGCTACCGGGCACTACAATCCAATCATCTGGGATTTGAATATGGCATTTGGTGGGTTCAATTTTGCAGGTGCCCCCGGTAACAGTATGGGCACGATGACCTTTACGGATATGGCGCAACTCGCCACCACATCCCATGCCACGCATACTGATTGGCCGGTGATCAATGCCGTTCAGAATAACGCTACCTGGAAACGTATGTACATGGCGCATTTGCGAACCATCGTAAAAGAAAACTTTGTGAGCGGATATTATGATACGCTTGCCGCCCGTTTGCAAAACACAGCAAATGCTTACGTAGCTGCGGACACACATAAATTTTTTACAACTGCCGATTTTCTGAATGGAATGACAACGGATAAGACAGTGAATGGCAGAACCGTACCGGGTATAAAAAACTTAATGGCCGCCCGTATAGCCTTTTTCAATGCTAATGCTGAATATAATCTGGTTGCTCCGCAATTCCTGGCTGTTCGCAGTGACGATTACGCACCGGACAGCGGTGATGTAGTGACTATTACGGCTAAAGTGAACGGAGCGACGACTGTTAGTTTGGGATACAGGAGCGATAGTACAATTAAATTTGCCAAGTTGCAGATGTATGATGACGGCTTACATGGTGACAGCTTGGCCGGAGATTTCATCTACGGTGCGTCATTTACCATGCAAAAGAAATACGCGCAGTATTATGTTTATGCTGAAAATAATGATGCGGGAAAATTTGCTCCTGAGCGTGCGGAACATGAGTTCTACAGCTTACCAGGTAGTCAGCCGGTTATTGTCTCTGCATCTACAGTTTTTGCAGAAAGTGTATCGGATCTTACCCTTTATCCTAATCCTGTACAGGATAAGCTTTACCTGGACTGGAACGGAAATGAAAAGGCATTTATCACCGTTACGGATATGGCGGGAAGAGTGATTCTGCAATCTGACGCTGCAACGAAGGAGATCCATGTGGCGGAATTACCCAAAGGAGTGTACCTGTTGCATGCTAAAACAACTAAGATGAACGTCGTCAGAAAGTTTGAGAAATTGTAGGTGTTATATATAGCCTGTCACTTCTAAATAGCAAGCCGTCTCAAATCAATAATGAGACGGCTTGTTGATTTTTATAGCGTATTGAATTGACTTGCTTAAAGAATTACTTAGTCCACAAACAGATCTTTTTGCAAAGTGCCTCCCGGCACGACAGCATACTGGTCCAGGTCGTTTATGCCCGCTTGCTGCAACACGGTTTCATCCAATAATTGCTGGCCTGTATAGCTTTCAGCCGGTTGTTGTAACATGAAATGGACTGCATCGGCAAGGATTTCCGGCTTACGACTGCGTTTCATTAAGTAGTCGCCCCCCAATAGGTTGTTGACGGCTGCCGTTGCAATCGTAGTGACCGGCCATATCGAGTTTGCAGCTATTTTATATTGCTTCAATTCTTTCGCCCATCCCATGGCCAGCATGGTCATATTGTATTTGCTGATGGTATACGCCAGGAAGTCTTTAAACCATTTCGGGTCAAGATCGAGTGGGGGAGACAGCGTGAGAATATGTGGGTTAGAGGATGACTTCAGATGGGGGATACAGTGTTTGGTGACAAGAAAGGTTCCCCGGACATTGATGTCGTGCATCAGATCAAAACGTTTTGCTTCGGTTTGTTCCGTATTGGTGAGCGAGATGGCTGAAGCGTTATTGATAACGCCATCTAAGCCACCAAATTTCTCTATCCCTTGCGTTACTGCCTCTATAATCCTGTTTTCATCCCGGATATCGCATGGCACCGGTAGCGCGTTTCCTCCTGCCTTCTCTATCTCTTTTGCTGCACTGAAGATGGTGCCTCCCAGTTTAGGGTTTTCTTCTACCGATTTAGAGGCAATGATGATGTTTGCCCCTTCGCTGGCAAGTTTCAGGGCTATGGCTTTACCGATACCCCTGCTGGCGCCGGAAATGAAGTAGGTTTTGTTGTTGAAATAGGACATTTTCTTAAATCAAAATTGAAATGAAAATTGAATAATAAACAGATAAATGAACTTGTGGATTATATACAGCTTCAAGCAACGATAGAAACGTCATTTGAGAATCACCGGACATCATTGTACCTTTTCCCAGGTAGCTGTACGCCCGATCAGCGAAATTCCCACATAGCCGCGAACACTTAGGGTATTACCTTTATGAGTAATTTTACAGTCGTATGTCTTCCCGTTTTTGGGATCATAGATAGTACCGTCTTCATAGGTATTTTCCTCGTCTTTAGCGAATCCCTTCAGTACCTGCAATTTCAGTAAAGGTTGTGTGCGTTTAGCCTTGTTGGGATTGTTCTCGTCCATTTTTGCTTTGCCGTTTTTATTTGGTTCTTTCAGCCACACGATCTCGCCATAGAATTTTCCATTTGTGGCTTTAAAGATGTTGATCTTGGCAGTTTTTTCTTCATTATACCACAAACCTTCAATTTTATCTTTGTTTTGCGCAAAGACCGGGGCGATCGCAAACAATGCAAAAGCAAGTAATAAAAAGAGTTTGTTGTGCAGTAGGTTTTTCATAAAGTAGATTTTTTTTGTTAAGTAAGCCATGCTAACCGGCGAGTTTGTTCACAAGATCTATATATTGTTTCTGCGCATCTTCGCTGGTCATCGATCTTAGTTTTAGCCAGGCTTCGTGTTTGAACTTTTCTTTGAAATCAAACATTCCGTAGTCGCCTTTTTCGGCAGCATCTCCTACTGTTGCCTGTTTGTAAAGGGCATACAATTGCAGCAGGATATCGTTGTCCGGTCTTTCTGTGAGTTGTTTGCTCCTGGTTACAGCGTCATTAAAAGCATCTGAAACGTTCATGGTATCTGTTGTGTTTTTATGGGGTAATAATCGGAAGTCAGGTGTTCTTTCTATATGTAAGAATGCGACCAGGTAAGCGTCCGGTAACTTGGTGATCTTGCGCTTGCCGAGATCTATCCAGGCACCTTGCACCTGAATGACCGCCGCCAGCTTATCCTCATCTGTGAATAATTTCTGAACGAAAGTCCACCGGCTTCCATCTTCCCTGCATTCTTTCAGGGAGCAGGTTACTTTTACGGTATCATTGGGCAGCACTTCCTTCAGGTATTGTATTTCTTCTTTGAAAAGAACGGGTCCTATTTTTTGTTTAAGCAGTTCATCCACACCCAGATTCATCTGCTGCATCAACTCCAGTCTTCCCTGTGTGGCAAAATCGGAATAGGCCGAGTGGCGTAAGTGCATATTCGGGTCCAGCTGGCTCCAGGTTACTTTAGCTTCATAAACTATTTTTTCCATCATGTTTGTATCGGTCAAGTTTATCACTTATAGTGATCTCTTTTATCGTCTTCATTCATTAAAACCGGGCTGTATGGCAAATTGAAGCCTCAGATACCAGCCTGGTACTTTTGGTATAAGTCTTCTATTTTTTGTTCGTATTTGTTCAGGATGACCTTTCGTTTTAAACTCAGTTTAGGGGTCATTTCGCCAGACTCAACGCTCCATTCTTTATCCAGCAATATGATCTGTTTTACCTGCTCTACGTGATTGAATTGCGGGTTGTAGTAGTTCAATATGTTCTGGAACAGGTGCCGTGTTTGTGGGTGTTCAACGGCTTTTTGCGGTGATTCAAATTCTACCTGGTGATCTTTCAGATATAGTTTCAGTGCTTCGAATGCCGGTACAATCAGCGCACTTACAAATTTCCTGCCGGCTCCTACCAGCATGACCTGTTCGATGTATTTACTTTCTTTAAACTTGTTTTCGATCTGTTGCGGGGCTACATATTTCCCTCCGCTTGTCTTAAACAGTTCTTTTTTTCGATCCGTTATTTTCAGGAATTTGCCTTCTATAAACTCACCCATATCGCCGGTGGCAAACCACCCGTCAACAAAAGTGTCCGCTGTAGCCTGCGGTTGCTTATAGTAGCCGACCATGATGTTATTCCCTTTACAGAGTATTTCCCCGTCCTCAGCAATCTTTACCTGCACGTTCGGTATGACCGGGCCCACGGTGCCGGCCCTCCTGTTTTCTGCATTATAGTGATTCACCGCGATGACCGGTGAGGTCTCTGTGAGTCCGTAACCTTCCATGATAATAATCTTTGCTGCGGTGAAGATCTTAGCCAGCCTGGGCTGACAGGCTGCACCGCCTACCACAATGGCTTTCACGTTGCCTCCGAGTGCTTCCCTCCATTTGCTAAAAATGATCTTGTTAGCAATCGAAAGCTGGAAATTATACCACCATCCTAAATCTCCTCCTATTTCATAGCGTTTACCAAGTCCCACCGCCCAAAAGAAGAGTGCTTTTTTGATACCTGTCAATTGCTCCCCGGTAGCCATTATCCTTTCATACACTTTTTCCAGCAAACGTGGTACCGTCACAAAAATGGTAGGTTTCACCTCCTTCAGATTGGCGCCGATCGTTTCCATACTTTCTGCGTAGTAGATTGAAAATCCATAGAACAGGTAGACATAAGCGATCATTTTTTCAAAGATGTGATTGAGCGGCAGAAAACTGAGTGCCTTCCGTTCTTTAAAGCCTATGCTCTCTATGATCCCTTTCACATCCATCAGGTTGCTCACAATATTTTTGTGGCTTAACATCACCCCTTTCGGTTTGCCGGTGGTGCCAGATGTGTAGATGATGGTAGCAATATCAGTGTCCTTTGTGCTGTCTTTATTTGTTTGGATATGTGCTTCATCTTCTGTGGTTACTTGTCTTTTTTTACAGTCTTCCCAGTAGGGTACGCCCTCGGCTTCTTCAAAGGAATAGATCCATTGCAAGGATGGAATTTCCGGTTTCACTGCAACAATAGCCTGAAACAGTTCTTTCGTGTGGACAAAACATCCTTTTACTTCTGCTTCCTGGAATATCTGTACTAACTCACTGATCGTGATGTTCGGATAAAGCGGTACCAGTATGGCACCTGTACTTTGCACAGCCAGATCGGTGACCAGCCATTCCGGGCGGCTGTTACTGAGTAACGCGATCTTGTCTCTACCTTCCGTAGTACTGTCATTAGCCGAAATCCCTTTTTCTATTAAACCGGCCGCCAGCTGATTTACCTGCTTATGCACTTCAGCGGTAGACCAGGTTGAATAGGCACCGTTGCGTTTACCAGCCAGCAGATCAGTTTTAGGAACTGCCTCCTGCAATTTCATACAGTCAAACAAACGATAAGATGTGGTCATATCACGGTTTGATTTTGAAGGTGAGATTAATCTATCTGTTGAATGGTGCTACTAAAGTTTCATGAAAGCTCCGAACGATGACATTCCAACGAAATTATCTATGGGAAAAGAACTCCATTGTATCTTGTTATATCTACCTGTGGTATATTAGATCCATAGAAGTTGTTGATCATCCGGATCACTTCATTCGCCACCAGGGCGTACCCTCTTGGCGTAAGATGGACACCGTCCAGGGAAAAGGCACCGCCGGTTACAAACGTAGGTCCGAAAGAAAGTCCATTGAATTTTATACCGGATTGCAGCGTTTTCAGATAAGCATTCGCATCTACCAGCGGCAGCTTTTTTTCGGATGCTACCCTGGCAATGATGCCATTGAAAGTGGTAGTAGCGGTTTGAACATTGCTTACTTCAGCAGCATCCAATACGTATCTTTTAGGAATCGGTTTTATACTTCCCCATCCGCGACATTTCAGCGAATCCTGTGGTGTCGTCAGCAGCAGGTATTCGCCTTCTTTTATCGGTCGGAGCCCGCCGGGTGCTGCAAGGTCCTGAATAATGAAATAGTTCTGTCCCAATGAAAAGCTGATGCCTAAAGGTGCATATGCCGTATTCAAAGAATCCACTTGTCCCTGCCGAGTTAAATTCAACCCGTTGCGGGGAATGGTGGTGAAATAAGGGATGGTCGTAACATCCGGAATGTTCAGTAAGACTCCTTTTGCCCCGTTCGCAGTCATAGCATCCGCTACTGCTCTGTAAGATGCTTCAAAGGCTGCAACCTGCGAAATGTCTGAGGGGAGTGTGCCACCCGTGCCATTTCCTTCACCGCCACCGAGAGCATAGCCCAGCACATCATTTGATCCCAGCCACATCGTGAAAAAGGTGGCATTGCTTTTTGCGGCAACATCAATCGGTCGGTCGGTCGTGGGACTGGGATACATACGAGCGGCATAACCGACACCTCCTATTGCCTGGGCTATAGCGGCATACCCTGCAATGGTGTAATCCACGCAACGGATACCTGGAACGCCCAGATTGTTAAACGGACCTTGAGAGGAAATGTTCGTGCTGCTTCCGGCAGTGTCGAATGTACCGCTGTAGAGCGATGGTCCCAAGCTCGTCGTACCATCGCAGGCGGGATTGACGCTTAAGACTCTTTTAGGACCCGGCCATCCTGCATTTCCCGGCAGTAAGGGCTGTTTAAAATCGCCGCCACCTACCAGCTTGAATTTTTCAGCAAGCATAGCAGGGTAAGAATTTTCCTGCCCGCTTTTATAAAGAGAACCATCGGCATAGCCTGCTGTGAGAGAGTTGCCTATGGCAACGTAACGCGAAAAGTCTGCGTTTCCTTTGGAAGGGCTATCGCCTTCAATAGTGGGTTTGCATGCGGTGAAGAAGAGTAAGCCCGCTGCCAAAGAATAATATGTTGCTTTCATGGTATTTAGAGATTGAATGCACTTAATTAAATGAATAAGAGATGCCTAAAGCCGGGATCAGACTTTTGATCTGGTACGTACCATTCATGTTCGCAGGCGTATAACTTGCTTTATGTGCGGCAGTTGTCGTATAGTTTAATGCAGCCATGATGTCCAGTTTTTTTACCGGTTTCAGCACAATACCGCAGGAAAGGCTTACCCTGTTAGCATCTACTGCATCGGGTGACAGGTACATTGCATCACTTGGAGTAGGATCATAAGCGCCGCCGATCATGACTTCTGCCATTTTACCTATTTGGTAATTGGCCCCTAAACGGATGGCTACCGTATTTTTATATAATCTCGGGTCTCTTGTGTCCGTAAGCGCAGAGGTGTTTTTTTCAAAATCAAATTTCAGGGAATCGTAAGCTTTCCAACCGGCGAAGACGACATCTGCCTGCACCGTCAGGCGTTTAGTAGCTTTATAAGACGCGCCCACCGTAAAGATCGAGGGCAAGGGAAGCTCTGTAGAGAACTTAGTATCCGGGAAGTTGGTTACTAGTGACGGAGGAACGGTAAATGTGGCATCTCCTTCTTTCACTTTCATCCTGACCCCTGAACGATAAGATACACCGAAATTCAGGTCATCAGTGGCTCTAATCTGTACACCCGCGTTAAAGCCTATGCCACTGGCTTTTCCGTCCAGTGATGCTTTTCCGGATTTGCCGCTTATATCCTGCACGGGCACTGCTTTTTGAATTTCTACGGAGCCGGTTCCGTAAATAAAGCCGGCGCCCAACGAAATCCTATCATTGATGCGATAGCTTACGGTAGGTTGGAAGAATATACTCTGTAATGAAATAGATTGCGTAACATACATCCCCGTCCAGTCATCACCCCAATCGGCACTGCTTCCAAAAGGAGTGTAAATGCCTAAGCCTATACCTATCCGGCTGTCTTTTTTAATAGGACCACCCACATATAAAGCGAACGGCGTGGACGTGTGCTTCTGGGTTTCATAATAAATTTGACCGGCATGGTCTGGTACATAGCGCACGGTAGGTGATACTAAATATACACTTCCGTAGGCCTGTATACCCGTCAGCCGGGCCAACCCACCGGGGTTATAAAATATAGTAGAGGCATCCCAGGGCATAGCCACGCCGCTACCGCCCATGGCTACCTGGCGCATGCCCTGCAGGTTCAGCTGAAAGCTTCCGCCAAAGGCTGTTGCAGCAATGGTAGTTCCTGCAAACGATAAAACGAATATTTTTTTCATGCGGTTGAATTTTTTAATGTAATACTATAAAGATTGTATTCTTATCATCAATTTTATGGTATAGTAACCTGGTTGCTTATCTTTTATCCTGATCGGGCTCAGCAGCCTGTTGCATTTAAATCAAGTGGTCGTTATCCTAATAACAGTACCGGTTTTCCGCGATCATTTTCTCGGCGATCCGCCTGCGGGAAGCAATCGTATTTCTATCTTCCACTTTGGTAAAACGTTTTAATCCCATCAGCATCATCCGGCGTTCATCCCCCTCTGCGAAAGCATTAAGGGCATTTCTTCCTGCACGATGAATACGTTCTGCTGCATCATACAAATAAGTTCGTGCCATGTCCGTTTTCAGTTCCGTGATCTCGTCCTGCCTGTTAGCAGTCAGCTTTTCCACGCGGAGTATGACGGACTCGGCCACGTAGGTCTCAATAAGCATATCAGCCAGGTACAGGATTATTTCCTGTTCTTTTCCCAGGTTTTGCATCAGCTTTTGCACTGCTGAACCTGCCGTCATCAAGATGGCTTTCTTAAAGCCTGCTATGTATTTGTGATCTTTTGCAAATCCCCCTTCATCAGCAGCACCAAAATCGGGAATACTCATTAGCTCACCGGCTACTTTCTGTGCAGGACCCATCAGATCCAGTTCTCCTTTCATGGCTCGTTTCAGCATCATATCCACTGATAACATCCGGTTGATTTCATTGGTCCCTTCAAAAATCCGGTTGATCCGTGCATCGCGGTAAGCCCTGTCCATGGCGGCCTCCGCACTATAGCCCATACCTCCATAGATCTGCACCCCTTCGTCCACTACATAGTCCAGGGTTTCGGATGCATGTACTTTGATGATCGCTGCTTCAATAGCAAATTGTTCCGTACCTTTTAACTTTGCCCCTGCTTCATCCATACCGCCGGCTATATACGCCTTGGTCGCATCTTCTATATTCTGGCTGGCACGGTAGGTAGCAGCTTCACTCGCATAAGTACGAATAGCCTGCTCCGCAAGTTTGTGTTTTATCGCACCGTACTTCGATATCGGGCGACCGAATTGTTCCCTTTCATTTGCATAATTTACTGATTTGTTGATAATCTCTTTGGAGGCACCGATGGCAGCACCTCCCAGTTTGATCCTTCCGAGGTTGAGGATATTTACAGCTATTTTAAAACCATTTTCTCTTGTGGAAAGCATATTCTCCACAGGCACTTTGCAATCATTGAAGAAAACCTGGCGGGTACTGCTTCCTTTGATACCCATTTTATTTTCCTCCGGGTTGAGTGACAGCCCTTCGAATCCTTTTTCTACAATAAAGGCACTCAGGTTTTTATCGTCATCTATTTTGGCAAATACAATAAATACATCCGCAAAACCTCCATTCGTGATCCACATTTTCTGCCCGTTCAGGATATAATTCCTGCCGTCCGGAGAGAGTACAGCTTTTGTTTTCCCGGAATTCGCATCCGAGCCGGATGCGGGCTCTGTAAGGCAATAGCAGCCTTTCCATTCTCCGGTTGCGAGTTTGCTGACGTATTTGACCTTTTGCTCTTCATTGCCATAATACAGAATAGGCAGGGTGCCGATGCCGGTGTGGGCTGACAAAGCCACGGCAAATGAATGACCTGCACCGAGAATTTCAGTCGTCAGCATAGAAGTGACGAAATCCTTTCCAATGCCATTGTATGCTTCGGGGACACTGATGCCCAGCAACCCTAACTCACCTGCTTTTTCCAACAATGAAGGCATCAGCCCCTCTTCCTGCTTGTCTATCTGATCCAGTTGGGGATATACATTTTGCTTTAAGAAATCACGGCACATTTCAGCAATCATCAGTTGTTCCTCGTTCCAGTCTTCGGGTATAAAGATGTCGGATGCGACCGTTTGTCTAATTAAAAACTCTCCTCCTTTTAATGCTGTTTTTACTTCGTTGCTCATGATATGTACGTTTTTCAGGTTTTTATTACAAGGTTTTTTATACCAAAGTGGAATAGATGCCCATTTCGTTTTACAGAAATCAGGACTATTTTACAGCATTTCGAACACACCGGCGGCGCCCTGGCCGGTTCCCACACACATACTCACCAGTCCATATTTTTTGTTTCTTTTTTTCAATTCATGGAGAATTTGTACTGTGAGCTTGGCGCCGCTGCAACCCAAAGGATGCCCCAGTGCGATAGCTCCGCCATTGACGTTGATGACGTCCGGATTTAAGCCTAACTCCCGAATGACAGCGAGGGACTGTGAGGCAAAAGCTTCGTTCAATTCAATGAGATCCATATCCTCTTGTTTCAAACCTGCTATTGTCAATGCTTTGGGAATAGCGACCACGGGACCTATCCCCATGATACGCGGCGGTACGCCTGCCGTGGCAAAACTCACCATCCTTGCAACAGGAGTTAAATTGTATTCTTTTAAAAATGCCTCACTTACGACCATCACGAATGCAGCTCCGTCACTGGTTTGGGATGAGTTCCCTGCCGTTACTGAACCCTTTGCGGCAAATACCGGTTTGAGTTTAGCAAGTGCTTCCGGGGAAGTATCTGCGCGCGGTCCTTCATCTGCAGACACCGTAAATTCTTTAGTTTTTTTCGTGTTGGACGATGGGTCAAAAAACACTTCTTCGATGGCAATGGGAACAATTTCATCGGCAAATTTGCCGGCGGTTAAAGCCGCTACTGCTTTTTGATGCGAATGGTAAGCAAACAAATCCTGGTCCTCCCGGCTGATATGATATTCTTTCGCTACCGCCTCAGCTGTTAAACCCATTCCCCAGTAATAATCCGGATGCTCCAGTGCCAGTTTCGCATCCGGTACAATTTTCCAACCGCCCATGGGTATCAGGCTCATACTTTCCGAACCACCGGCTACGATACAATCGGCAAGACCACTATGGATCTTCGATGCAGCAATGGCAATGGTTTCCAGGCCGGATGCGCAATAGCGATTCACCGTCATGGCAGAAACCTTATCAGTATCAAAACTCATAAGCGATACAAACCGTGCAAAATTGAGCCCTTGCTCAGCCTCCGGCATGGCATTCCCGACTATGAGGTCGTCCACTTTCTCATGTGGCACTTGTGGCACGGACGCCATCAGATGTCGGATCAGCTTTGAAGCCAGAACATCAGGACGGGTGAAACGAAAACCTCCGCGATTTGCTTTGCCTACTGCTGTACGAAAACCGGCTACTATATATGCGTTCATTGTTGTTTTTTAAACGATAGATGTCGGACAATTGATGAAGGAGTGTCAGCCTTTGTCCGTATCATGTGTTAATTTGTTATTCAATCAGATTGCTCCTATTAAACTCCCTTGCGACGCTCCGTTCATCGTTCGGTCCTTTACTCTATATTTAATTGCGCAATACTTTTCCTCCGTTTAAGATGGACTGGATCCGTTCCAGTGTTTTTCTTTCCATTGCCAGGCTCAGGAATGCCTGGCGCTCCAGGTTCAGCAAATACTGCTCACTCACCGCCGTAGGTTGCGAAAGATCACCTCCTGCCAGAACATAGCCCAGTTTCTGTGAGATCTTTACATCGTGTTCACTGATATAATTTCCTGATAACATCGAATTGGCGCCGAGATAAGCCAGTCCCAAAGCTGTATTGCCCAATACTTTTACATCACGCCGCTGGATAGGTTGTACATATCCGGCATCCGCCATGTCAAGGCAAGCGGCCTTTGCTTCGCTCAATAGCCGCGGATAGGAGAGCACCACCTGGTCATGTCCTTTCCGGAGGTAGCCTAATTCAAATGCCTCCTCAGCGGAGGTGGAAACTTTAGCTTGTCCGATGGTCAGGAAGCGTTCCCTAAAAGTGTTTAAAGCCACGTCTCCTTCTTTTAATTCATCAGACAGGCGAACAGCAAATTCTTTAGTGCCGCCTCCGCCCGGAATCAGCCCTACACCGAACTCTACCAAACCAATGTAGGATTCCGCATGCGCTACTACTTTATCGGCATGAAGGCATAGTTCACAACCTCCGCCCAATGCCATATTATGCGATGCTACCACCACGGGAACGGAGGAATAACGCACCCGCATCATCGTTTTTTGAAATTGTTGTATGGCGAAATCCAGCTCGTCTAACTCTTCCTCTATAGCCATCATAAAGATCATCGCCACATTGGCACCGGCACTGAAGTTGGCCCCGTTATTAGAAATGACCAGTCCTTTGTATTCTTTTTCGGCCAAGTCTATCGCCTTATTAATTCCTTCGATTACTTCGCCGCCGATGCTGTTCATTTTGGTATGAAACTCCAGGTTGATAATGCCATCACCAAGATCCGTGATGGTCGTACCGCTGTTTCTCCAGACCGTCTTGCTCTCGCGGATATTGTCTAAAAGGATGAACTCTTCCGTACCCGGGATGGTCTTGTATGATTGGGTTGGAATGTCATAATAAAGCCGTTGCCCCTCCTCCAAAGTATAAAAAGAAGTCTTACCCGAAGCCAGCATAGTATTCACCCAGTCGGGTAGGGTATATCCCGCATCTGTGATGGCTTTTGCTGTTTCTGCCACGCCCAGTGCATCCCATATTTCAAAGGGTCCGAGTTCCCATCCATAACCTGCTTTTAACGCGTCATCTATCTTATAAAATTCATCACTTATCTCAGGGATCCTGTTGGCTGAATAGGCAAATAAAGGATAGAGCGTAGCCCGGTAAAACTCCCCGGCTTTGTCCTGGAAATTGACCAGTAGCTTCAGCCGCTGTTTCAGGTCCTCGATAGGTTTGGAAGCTTCCAGTGCTGCAAATTTTACCTTTTGGGATGGTTTGTATTCCAGCGTGTTCAGATCCAGTGCATGAATTTCACTTTTACCGCCTTCTCCTTTTACTTTCTTGAAAAAACCCTGATCGGTCTTGCTCCCGAGCCATTTATTTTCGATCATTTTGTTCACAAAATCCGGCACCCGCATCCTGTCGCGCGCTTCATCATGGGGAATATTCTCCAATAGCGTATTGGCCACCATGGTTAATGTATCAATACCCACTACGTCTGCTGTCCTGAATGTGGCTGATTTCGGACGCCCTACTACCGGTCCCGTTAATTTATCTACTTCTTCAATCGTCATTCCCGATTTATCAACATAGTGCAATAAGCTCATCATGCTGAAAACACCAATCCGGTTACCGATGAATGCCGGCGTATCTTTTGCCAAGACCGTTGTCTTGCCAAGATATTTTTCCCCGTACTTCATCAGGAAATCGGTTACCTCCGGTAAAGTATGGGAGGTAGGAATGATTTCTAAAAGTTTGAGATAACGGGGTGGATTGAAAAAGTGGGTACCACAGAAATGCTGCCGGAAGTCTTCGCTCCTGCCTTCTGCCATCAGATGGATCGGAATACCAGAAGTATTGGACGTAACCAGAGCGCCCTTCTTTCTGTATGTATCTACTTTTTCGAACACCTGTTTTTTAACATCCAGCCGTTCCACTACCACCTCTATTACCCAATCACAATCTGCGATTCGATGCAGGTCATCGTCAAAGTTTCCGGTTACGATCCTGTCCGCGAATTTCTTGCTGTAGATAGGCGAAGGATTGGATTTTAAGGCAAAAGCCAATGCGTCATTAACGATCTTGTTCCTTGCTTTCCGATCCCCTTCAGCAGCCTCTTTAGGGGCTATATCCAGCAACAGTACCTCAAGGCCTATATTGGCGAAGTGGCAGGCGATACGGCTTCCCATCACGCCCGATCCCAGTACTGCTGCTCTTTTTATGATCCTGTTCATGTGGTCTCTTGATCTATATTTTATGATTGATTAGAATGAGGCAGGGCCACTGCTTCCCAGCAAGCCTCATAGAATTTATTTTGAACGGAAGCTTTTGCCAGGTCAGTTTTCTTGGCGAAGTGCATTTTTATCATCGTGTTCATGGAGCCATGAATGATGGAAAGCAAAATGGCATCCGGGAGATTTTTGATCATTTTTTGTTTCTTTCCTGTGCGCATCATTTTATAAATAGGAAGGAGTAGGGTAAAGTTCTGTTCCTGGTTTTCTTTAAATAAAAAAGGTGCATAAGTATATTGTTCAATAAAGCTGAAGTAGCTTTTATGGTTCAGATAAAACGCTACCGCCGCGGAAAGCATCTTCACAAAAACCTCTTTAAGCGGTTGCTTTTCATCGTAGGCTTTCAGCACCGTATTATTGAAGTCTGCCACGATCAGGTTATATAGTTCGTTGATCACATCTTCCTTGCTTTTAAAATACAGGTAGAAAGTTCCTGCAGCCACGCCTGCTTCCTGTGCGATCATCTTCATATTAAGGTGGTAGAAACCTACATTGTTTACCAGCCCCAATACACTTCTCAATAAAAGCTGCTTTTTATCTGTCGGCATGTTCTAACAAAAATAATGAACAGTTCTTAAAAAATGAACGTTCATTCATTTTTATTTTTCTTAAAAAATCGATAAAAAGAAATTTTATCTTTAAAATTCATGAGGAAGGAGAATAACTATATTATAGAAGGAGGAGCTGAGGGGAAAAAGCGATTAGATGTTCTTTCAGAAGTTTTGAATGATCATAGTCTTTCCCTGATTACATCCGGTATATCACTGGTGGGTAAAAGCGTCCTGGAATTAGGTTGCGGAGGCGGAAATCTTACGCGCACCCTTGCCAGACAAATCGGTGATTCCAGGAAAGTTACTGCTATTGATTTCGATGGTGAAATCCTGGCGCTTGCAAAGGAACAGGCAACAAATGAAGGCATCCGGAATATCAATTTTATAGCAATGGATGCATACCAGATAGCCTACGTAGAAGAGTTTGATATCGTGTATACACGATTCTTGCTATCGCATCTGAAAGAACCATTGCGCTTACTGGAAAAAATGATACAAGCATTGAAGCCCGGGGGCAAGATCATTATAGAAGATATCGATTTTTCCGGTCATTTTTGCTTCCCGCCATCCCCGGCTTTTAATACCTATCAGGATCTTTTCATAGCTGCGGCAACCAACAATGGACAAAATCCTCATATCGGGTTGTCACTTTTCAGCCTGTTGAATGAAACAGACTTACATGAGGTGAATTATGAGGTTTTTCAACCTTCACACCGTACGGGAAAAGGAAAATGGATGGCGTATCATACGATGGATAAAATAAAAGATACTGTTATCAAACAAAACCTGGCTACACAGGATGAAGTATCAAATATTCTTCGTGATCTGGAGCTGTTTACACGGAACGAAAACACAATCCTGAGTCTGCCCAGGGTATTTGGTGCCTGGGGATACAAGCCTGACTGAGGAGATTTCGTTTGAACTATGCTTTGACTATATTCTCCATTACCTACTTTTAAAATCATTTTTTTGACTATGCGATCTGTTATTGGCATTTTAGTACTTCTTTTTTGTTGTGGCTTTTTGCAGGCACAGACCTTTAATGGCATCGGCGGTTCTATTCCGGACGACGGAAGTACGAACGCTTATTTCACGATAAATGTGAGCGGACTTTCCCCCTCCGGCTTGACCGCTGCCAAAGGCTTGAAATCGGTGTGCCTTAATCTGACACACGCCTATGATGCCGATTTGCAGATAGTCTTAAAGGCTCCGGATGGTACTGAGGTGACGTTGGCTAACACTGCCGGCGGAAGTGGCAACAACTTTACCAATACTTGTTTTGAGCAAACCGCTTCGACGTTTATCAATTTTGCAACTGCTCCCTTTTCGGGTACTTACCGTCCCGGTGGACATCTCGGGTATATCAACAACGGACAAAACGGGAACGGAGCCTGGACGCTGAGGATATTGGACAATTCACCCGGTGATCAGGGTTCCCTGGTCAGTTGGACGTTGAATTTCGCTTCTAATGCTCCTGTGACAGCTGCCATTACAAGTTCCGACTTGCCGATCGTAATGATCAATACGAACAATAAATCGATTCCAGACGATCCCAAGATTGCGGCTACAATGGGTATTATTTATAAAGGTGCCGGCATCACGAACCTGACAACAGATCCGTTTAATAACTATAATGGAAATATAGCGATAGAAACCAGGGGCTCCTCTTCTCAGCAATTTCCCAAAAAATCGTTTGGCTTTGAAACCCAGGATGTGAACGGTGATGATACGGATGCATCGTTATTGAACATGCCCGCACAAAGTGATTGGATTTTATATGCCAGCTATAGCGATAAGAGTCTTTTAAATAATGTGCTTGCCTATACACTTTACAATAATTTTGGCATGTATGCACCCCGTACTGCTTTTGTTGAACTTTTTATCAACAAACAATACCAGGGAGTGTATGTGTTGATGGAGAAGATCAAACGCGATGTCAACCGCGTGGATATTTCGAAAATGACGACAGCGGATACTGCCGGAGATGCGCTAACAGGAGGTTATATCATTAAAATAGATAAAACTACCGGGGGTAACGGCGATGGATGGGATTCAAAAATAGATCCGCCCGTGCACCCGAACGGCCAAAAAATAGCCTATCAATATGAATACCCCAAACCTGAAGATATTATGCCAAAGCAGAAGGCGTATATCGAAAAGTTTGTTGACAGTTTCGAGCTGGCGCTTGATACCAAATCACTTTATGATACGAATACAGGATGGCGTAAATATGGTGCGGAACCCTCTTTTTTGAGGTACTTTATTTTAAATGAACTGGCAAAAAATGTGGATGGCTATCGTATCAGTACATTTCTATACAAAACAAAAAATACAAAGGGGAATAAGCTGTTTGTAGGGCCCCCGTGGGATTATGATATTGCATTCCACAATGCAGATTACTGTGATGCTGATATAGATACCGGCTGGTCTTACCAGTTCGGAATAAACTCCTGTTCCACAGACGATCATCAGGTGGCTTTTTGGTGGAGCAAGTTTATGCAGGATACCGTGTTTAAGAATAACCTGAAGTGTATGTATTCACAACTACGTACTACGGTGCTCGATACCGTCTGGCTTTTTCACTATATTGATTCCTGTGCAACCGTTCTTTCAGCTCCTCAAACGAGAAATTTCTCCCTATGGCCCATTATAGGAAAATATGTATGGCCTAATCCTTCTCCGGTTCCCAATAGTTATGCCGGAGAAATTACAGAGTTAAAGCAATACCTGAAACGCAGGTTGGCCTGGCTGGATGCGAATATTCCCGGCTCTTGCGCACAAAATCCGACATCTGTGCAATCCATTTCTGATCGATCCGTCACGTGTAAGCTCTTCCCGAATCCCTTTTCAAATGAGTTGCATTTGCAATTTTATGCTGAAGACAGTGAACCGCTGCAAGTGACCCTTTCTGCTATTGACGGTAGAAAGATCAGTGCAATGAGCTTGCAGATTAAGCCGGGTTATAACGATGTCCTCATCTTTGATTCACTGACAACAGGACTTTCTACCGGCATGTACCTGGTATCGGTAACGCAATCGGGTAAAGTGAGCAATTTCAAAGTCTGGAAAATGTAAATAGCGTGCTGCACTATTCTAACCTATTGTGAAAAACTGCCATTGTTGGGTTGAGGCGAATCTTATTTTACACTCAGCTTTGTTTGCCCGGATCGGGTAGCGGTTTTGTACCGGAGTAAATAGGTGCCACTGGCCAATTGAGGTAATGCCAGCTGCGTTAAATTGTCGGCATCGGTAGCAGTGACTTCAGCTTTATGTACCAGTTTACCTATAGCATCATATAACGTAATTTCCAGCTTGTCGGAAGCGGTGCTGTGCCATGCTATATATAGCCTATTGCCGGTAACCGGATTAGGGTAAACAAAAAGACCTGAAAGGGGCTTGTCAGGAATGCCGGTAGTAAACCAGAATTCGGAAAAAGAGGTGACAGAAAGCTCAGCATAATACCCTTTATCATACGGCACCCAGATGACTGCTTCATAAGGTATAAAATGATAGCTTCCTGTTTGATTATCCAGCCAGGAACCGTTTTCGTTAGCAAGATTTGCATCGTCATATTGCAGCACTCCAAGCCGGTAGATATCCAGCGGTTTAGTGCACTCCGTACAGCTATGATCTGCCAGAAACTGTAGGAATTCCTGATCGGTCACATAAAGACGCACGCGCGTGCTTCCCTGAGGAGTTTGTGGCATTTCTAAAGCATAATTTCTGGATAAGTAATATTGCCGGATGAATGAATTATAAGTTTGCCCGTGAGCGTGCACTTCAAGATTTGCCTGACCCGGCTCTTGATTGTCAGCGAACACCTGGGTGAATATCTTGTTGTCCAGGGTAAATTCCTGTACCGGATTGCCGTTCCCTTTGATGCTGAAATTTCCTGCATCTGCTATAGGATATGCCATATCAAAGATGTGAATATCATCAATGGCAATCCCCTCCCGTGCAGCTCCTGCATCTGACATAAAAACAAACCGCAGTTTCAACCTGGAAGATTGGGGTAGGATTTGTGAGGCGACACGCCAGCGTGTATTACCTTGCTCGTTCCAGAGTTGTGAAGGGGAGTTATACCAATTAAAACCGGAGCCAGTTGTCCCGAGTTTAGTCCATACTATACCGTCTTCCGAATATTCCAGATAAGCACGATCGCAGATATCTGCACCGCAGTTTTCAATGTCAGTCGCCAGACTAAAGCTCAGCATAGGATTCGCCAGCCCGGAAATATCAAAACAAGGGGAGTAAAGATAGCCGGTTTCGTTGTCGTTATGCTTACCGCTAAGATTGGTTTTCCAGGCTTTGAAGCCGCTTGCAGCCCTGTTTATGGAAGGACTCTCAGGCTTGCCATATTGCCAGGTTTGATTTATCCCCTCTGCATACCAATTCCCGTCAGTGCTTTCAAAGTTCTCCAGGTAGGGATAATGGTTTATTACAGGTTGATTCCGGAACCGGTATTGCAGTATACTGTCGTTCGAGGTATAGGTGTCGCCTTGTGCAACCAGCCATACATCCAGTGTATGAAACCCGGTAACCGAAGCATTTATTGGTTGTTGGAATGTAAATAGCAACGTGTCTTTAGGAGGCAGGGTATCCAGCTGTTGGGTAATGATTGTCCCGTTGTCAAACCGATAGGATAGCATGATATTGGCTTGACCGAGATTGTCACTGTTATATACCAGAACAGAGACCGGTTCGGCTGTGCTGAGCCGACAATTAGACTTTACCGGGCTAACAACGCGGAGAAGTTGTACATCATTTTTTACCGTGTATAATTTCAGGTTGTCGATGGTCAACCCATTGCCGTAGTCATTCATCGCTATGGCAGATGTATCATGTTGCCCGATTCGTAATTGAAAGGAACTGGAAAAATTCTGTCCGGCAAGAGCAAGGGTATGGGTAAGGGAAAGAGAAGATGAGTGAGTAGAAACGCCTTTCGCAACAGAGGTATCGATGCTGAACAGTTTCACCCAGGGTTGGGTATAGCTGCCGCGAATAAATACATCATTCCCATCCTGGGATTTAGGCGTGCCATGGACTTTATAGTCAAATTCGAACCGGGCTTCCGCAGTTGCTACATCAAAGTTCGAAAGATTGAACGTGCCATACAGGTAATTCTGAGTCTCCGGCAGATTGTACAGCAGGTCCATGCTCAACGATCGTTGTCCGCCTATTAACACATCGCTGCTGACAAAACTCCGCAGCCGCCCGGAGTCTGTAGTATTTGCATAATCCCAGTGCTCATTCAGCACACCCCATTCATCTTGCATTTGTGCTGTCTTCCCCAGGCTTTCAAAATCTTCCGTGTACATATTGGATATATCAACAGGATCATTTGCCAGTTGTTTGATAAGTACGGTAATTGTATCGTTGCTTTTTACCGGATCGGCCACGCTGAGGTTTCCGACGGCGATACGCACCTGGTAAACGCCTACGGCTGATAAAGCTACTCCCGTGATCGGGATATCGGTGAAGCTGTTGGGTGGCAGGGTGATACCGGGGATGGATGAAATCCATCCGGACCCGTTGATGCTATACGAAATGCGGTAATTCAGGTACGGTATATCGTCGAGATTACGCACCCGAACGGTCAATGTTTGATTGGGTAACAATTCAGTCGGTGTGAATTTTCGCCCGGCTACCGGAGAAACAACATCTTCAACCATCAGGTCATTGTCAGGAATAGTTCCTTGGCAACTACCATCATTGGGCAACCTTCTTAAAGCCGTACTGCGATAGCCGGCTTTCCCGTTGAGGATCGGGGCTACTGCAACGTACTGCATCTGGTCTAGCGGTAAACCGCTGAGCAGGTAGTGCGTGGCGGTAATGGTGTCGATCGGCTGCATATATTTTCCTGATTTCCGAAGGACCTGGTATGCGCCCGCATTCGATATGGGATTCCAGCTAAACCCGAAATAGCCCGGGCACTGAAGGGTGTCCGATTGCAGTGACGGTTGTTCGTTTACAATAAACTGCCCCGTTATTGCCTGCTGGCTGCTGTTATTTCTTTTCAGCCTGATCAAGGCCTGCGTCGTATTTAAATTGGGTACATTCCAGGTATAGTATTTCTGACTGGCGGCAATGTTGTTATCGATGACATTCCACATAGCCCCGTTATTGTCAGAATATTCTAACGTTAAGGTATTGACATCGCTAGAAGCGTCCCAGAAAACAGTCGTAGGTTGATTGGCAGGGATACACACATTTGCGGAAGGATGTTTAATGGCTATTCCTACAGGCTCAAAATCATAGACCACAAAATATTCTTGTGAAGCTGAGGGAACAGCTGTTCCCCTTACCGTGATTGTATAGTTACCCGCCTGCGGGTTGTTAATGACAACCTGTTCTACATTGTTTAGTAGATCGATCCCCTCGGTAGCGAGGTTGGTAACATTTGCCGGTGTTGGGTCGAGGATCAGGGGCCGGTGTACGGTATTGTTGGGTTCAGCTACGGTTACATCCAGGTTGTTTACCAGCGTGGCGGATGCCGCAGGGCTGGCAGGTACATCGTTCCAATACAGCAATACTTTGAGTTTTGCGGTATTGGCCGGTACATTGATGGAAATAGTTTTAGAGATACCATTGGATACCGTATTCGACTGATATTGGTTATTTTCAAGGAGCGACAACGATCGTTCCAGGTGAATCATGCCAAATCCATTCATATAATCCGGGCCGGTATTTCCTACATCCATAGCACCATTAATCATCAACGCTTTTAATAAAGCATTAGATGGATTTTTGGAGTGCAGTTCTTTGTAACGCTGTGAGAGCAATGCCAGGGCTCCGGTGGCACCGGGACAGGCCATACTCGTTCCGTTGATGGATTGGTAGGCATCATTCAGGTCACAGGAAAAGATATCGGCACCGAAGGAAACTACTTCCGGTTTGATACGCCCGTCTTTTACCGGACCTTTTGAAGCACCTTCATGCTCTGTGTAATTTTTTCGCATGGAGCTCACCGTCAGAATATTCTTTGCCGCCTGGTACACACCCACCACCGTTCCGTAACCAAAAGGGTAGGGAGGGCAATTTTTATCTCCATCGTTTCCCGCTGCGAATACATTCAGCACTTCGGGAAACCGGATTGCATTATCATCCAGCATTTGGGAATACAGGTCATAGGTACCGGCGACCGCGCAATCATTTACTACCGCTGCATAGGAGTTGTTGGTAAGCGTCATGCCATAGTCCTGGTACATGAAAGGTGTTTGGGCCCAAACCAAGTTATACAAATGCGCCAGTATATCTGCTTGTGGCGCCATACCTTTTCCCCTGGGATTTACTAATCCGCTACCAGCCATCGTGCCGGTAACGTGTTGTCCGTGCAGTTCCGGACGATCCGGGTTGAAGTTGGTCACACGGTCGCGCGTGTCCGCATGAAATAAAGGGGTGGCGTTGTCTCCCAGCCCGATAACCATACCTGTTCCATCCAGGTTTTTACCTCCCAGGCTAGCAGGTAATTGAGCGATGGACGCCCCGGTAGCAGCTCTTTCGTCGCTATTCAGATTCACATCGGTAGCAGCAACGGTGATGTAAGTCACGACAGCTTCATCCGCAAGTACCGTGATATGATGATTGCTTAATGCTATTTCATATACATGCAACGAAGCAAATTTCTTGTCGAGGATAGTAGCCTTATGTTGAGAAAGTATTGTCAGAATTTCCTGGTAGGGAGTGTTTTTTTCGAACGCTACAGCCAGTTTGGTTGTAAATGTAGCTGCTTGATCCCGCTGGTCAGCTACCCGTTTGTCGATCTTCCAGGCAGCAGCCATCGGAATAATGCTTCTGATATTCCCGATAGGCAACAGCCGTAACAGGGACGAGTTGGCGATAACGACATATGCGTTACCCGAAAGATAATGGATCATCCGAATGCCATATTTTTCCAAAGATTGCTGTTCAGCATTGTCCGGCAGGGTATAGAATTGCACAACTAGTTGCATTTTCCTGGGGGGCTTCCCTGCATCAATGCTATCTATGAATTGTTTTGCATTGACAGGTAGCTCTACGTTTCCCGATTTCAGAGAAATAAGATACGGCGACTGCTTTTGCTGGGCTGCACAAGGCTGCGATAGCAAAAACAAACAAAGAAATGCCGAGACTATGGGTATAGAAAAGATGCAGGTAAAGTTTCGTTTCAATGCGCTTATTTTTGAATTCTACAAGTTACGGAGATTGCTTCATTGATAAAAAAATTGACACAGACCGCTCCTCTATTCCTAATTTTATCTGAAAAGGAACTGTTTTATGGACTACGATATTGTAAATAACGAGACGGAAAGTCGCTATGAACTGAGATATGAGAACCATGTGGCTGTTGTAGAGTACAAGCTGATGCCCGGGAAGGTATACTTTACACACACCGAGGTACCGGAAGAGTTGGAAGGAAAAGGAATAGGGTCCGCTTTGGCCAGGTTTGTGTTGACTGATGCCCGTCAAAGGCAGTTGCAAGTGATTCCACTATGTCCTTTTATTAATGCTTACATAGAAAAACACCCGGAATATCAGGATCTAGTGTTATAGGACATTTTTGTCTGTAAAAGTGGGACAATCCCGCGAAGCACTACCGGTTAAAACAATGAACCGTTTTGCCATCAGCCTTGCAATTGCGATATTGCATGCATGTTGCTAAAACAGGTTGTAGGACAGCAGAAAACAAAAAAAGACCTGCTGCGGATGTGGGAGCAGAATCACCTGCCGCATGCCTTACTTATATTGGGTAACGAAGGGACAGGAGGATTAGCACTTACTGTTGCATTCGTACAATTTCTCTTTTGCGCCAATAAAAAAGGGGGAGAAGCATGCGGAGAATGCGCCGAGTGCAGCAAGATTTCTAAGTTTGAACATCCGGATGTTCACCTGTCTTTCCCGTCCATTTCGCCCAAACCCGGAGCCAAAGCACTCAGTAAATATTTTATACAGGAATTCAGAGAATTTTTCGCTCAAACTCCTTATGGGACAACATTCGACTGGCTTCAGCATATTAATGCAGAGAATAAACAGGGAAATATACCCGCAGAAGAATGCAGGTCTATTATTGAAACCTTGAACCTGAAATCCTATGAAGGCAATATAAAAGTTCAGATCATCTGGCGGCCTGAGTACCTGGACAAGGAGGGCAATATTTTGTTGAAACTTATCGAAGAACCCCCTGCTGATACCTTTCTTTTTCTGGTAGCAGAGAACACCGAGGAGATTTTGCCAACCATACTTTCCCGGACACAAACCGTACGGCTCACCCCCATTGATGCGGCAGATATTGCTGCCGGGTTAACCGATCGTTCTTTGGCAGACAGCCGCAAAGCCTCTCAGGTAGCACATCTTAGTGGCGGCAGTTTCACCCAGGCCTTGCGATTGCTCCACGAAACGGGGCATGATATTTTTCCTGACGTCAGGAATTTTTTCAATATCGTATTTACCAACAACAGGCTGGGCATATCCAAATTCGTAGAAGATTGGGCAAAATCCGGCCGGGAACAACAGAAAAACCTGTTACATTATATTATCCAGCTCCTGGAACATGCCGTGAGGATGCAATATATCGGAACGGATAAAATAAACCTGCCGGATGAAGAAGTGGATTTCCTGCGGAAATTGGCTGCCCGTAATTTATCGATTCAAACGATCAACGATATGGTGGATGCCTTGTCAAAAGCCATCTACCATATTGAGAGAAATGCTCATGGCAAAACCCAACTGCATGCGCTGTGTATCCGCATGGCATTTTTAGCAAACGGCTGGAAGCTTGATTAAACAAAGAAATTTTCTTATTGATCAGGTATCGCTTTTCAATTCTTAACTAGTTAGCAGGAGCTTTCTTATTCCATTCCGTTACAAGAGCAGCTGCGTGGGTCATATCCAGGTCATTCATGCATTTAAAATGGCGTTTCGGACACCTGTCATAGCCGATCTTGGAACAGGGGTGGCAGGATAGTGATTGGTTTTCCAGCATAAATCCCCGAAGTACGATATTGTTTACATCATTGCTGCCGAAGTACGGGAACATGCCCATCTCCGGCGATGTGTTTCCCCACAAGGAAAGGATAGGCTTTTGAAAGGCTGCAGCTACATGCATCAGCCCCGTGTCATTTGATACAATGGTTTTAGCATTCTTTACCAGTGAAGCAGACTCATTCAAATCAAATTTTCCACAGGAGTTATAGATCTTAACCGGGTCCAGCGCGGCTATTCTTTCTCCTTCCTCCCTGTCAGAAGCCCCTCCGAGCAGGAGTATCGGATACTGTATCTGAGCGATCAGCTCTTTCCACTTTTCAACCGGCAATTTTTTGGTAGTGTATGATCCGCCGATCACGCAGCCTACATAGCCTGCCCAATGACTCATCGGCAAGTCTTTAGTAGTTACCTCTTTCTCTTTGGGAATGAAATAATCCAGTCCGAGCCCGTCATTTTTTACCCCTAAGTGCTTTACCGTGGCTAAATACCTTTCCACGATCGACTGCGGGGGCATCGTATTGATCTTCAAATTGACTAACAGCCATTTCTGCACATTCAGTTTATTAAAAGAATAAGAAGGTTTATTAAGGGCTCTTTTTACTTTCAATGTCCGCAGGTTATGATGAAGATCAATGATCTGATCAAAATTTTCTTTTTGGAGCGTTTCTGTTATCTCCGGTAAATTGTCTTTCAGTAAATGCAGCCGGTCAATGTAGGGATTGTTGACCAAAACAGGTTCAAAAGAATGCTTGGTGAGATAGTGCAGTTCGATGTCCGGACGTTGTTTTTTAAGACAACGGATCACCGGTGTGGTCAGGACGATGTCTCCAATGGAGGAAAAACGGATGATCAATATTTTCATCAATATTAATAGTGGTCTAACAGCCGGGTTAAGTTACGGATTCTTCTCGGTGGATGCCG
This sequence comes from Flavipsychrobacter sp., assembly GCA_035497455.1. Classification (GTDB taxonomy): domain Bacteria; phylum Bacteroidota; class Bacteroidia; order Chitinophagales; family Chitinophagaceae; genus JAFIGV01. The sequence continues at coordinate 51,565 of DATJDL010000013.1, read as the reverse complement.
CTTCGGTCTTCTGTTCTTTTGAAATGACCAGAGAAGGTTTCCATTGCGATGTAATTCTTTTCCCCCAATTGATAAAAGGGAGTTCCACCCAATAATACAAAGCGGTAGCAAGCGTTATAGTAAGCCCGACGCATACAGCCAACATGGTAATAAACGCTATCTTGGTGCTGGGGAACCTGGCGACGATCGGATCCCAGTATTCAAAAATAGCCGCAACGATCACCCAGTGAAGTAAATAGATCCCGTACGATATCTTTCCCAGGAAAAGCAAAACAGGATGTTCCAGGAATCGCTGCGTACTTTTCGAATGGATGATGAATACCAGGAAAATAAACGATCCGATAGCGGTGAATGTAAAGAAGTCCAGCTGCAAAAGACTTAAAATATCCATAGCTTTTCCTCCAAAAGGGAAAATGCGGTCGATATGACGAATGGAAAAGAACAGAAATGCAAGGAACAGGATCGGCACCCGGTAGCGGTACCATTTCGTCTGCTTGAAAGAAGGCGCTTGTATTTCATCAAAATACAGGCAGGCAATCATCCCGAGTGCAAACGGCATAACAAAAACTCCGATAATAGCACCCATCAGGAAGGTGGATACGCTGAACCAAAGCAATAACCGCTTGTTATAAAAGGTCATAGCGATAAGGTAAGGAATCATAAAAGACATCACGATCTCTATAGTAAGCGTCCAGTCCAGACCTAAATAACGGGAACGTCCCCGGATGAGAAGCGCTTCTTCCCAGAAGCCGTTTTTGTTGGCAATGAAAGTATTGAAAAACGTTTCCAGCGGTGCATTATGAAAATCCTTCCTCATGCTAAACCAGGCATTCAATGCCAGTGCCACCCAGAATGCGGGATAAATACGGTAGGCGCGATTGACATAAAATTTTCCCACGTCCAGCGACCTGGAATGATGCAGATAGGGAAAAGCCAACACAAATCCACTGAGTACAAAAAAGAATGAAACTGCATCGGAACCATTGAAAATAAAATGGGACCACTTGACAGCCATGTTTTGCGGATACTTCCAGCCGAGGTAATGATAAAACATGACCATGCAGGCGGCTATGCCGCGTGCAGCATCAAGATACCCTATGCGTTTGGTAGGTGTGGTTGTGTTCATGTGGAAGTCTTATCGTCTGAGATTAAGAAGCCGGGAAAACCAACAGCTTTTAACGGAACCTGAGACTCAGAAATTTTACAAGTCATCAAAAATATAAAGGGTAACGGGAAAAACAACTTATCTGATCTGCTGATAGCACTATTAAAAAAGCAGTTTTTTATTTTTCAGATTGCCGATATATCTTTGCACATGGCTGCAAATTCTAAGTTCTATGGAGAAGGCTTAACCTTTGATGATGTCCTTCTTCTTCCCGCTTACTCCGAAGTACTTCCGCGCGAAGTGAACATTTCCACCCACCTGACCAGAGACATTAAGCTGAATATACCCATGGTATCAGCTGCTATGGACACTGTCACCGAAGCCGGTCTGGCTATGGCACTGGCTCGTGAAGGAGGTGTGGGAATTCTTCATAAAAACATGAGTATTGAAAAGCAGGCAGAACAGGTTCGTAAAGTAAAGCGATCTGAAAGCGGGCTGATCGTAGACCCCATAACGCTTGATCCGGATGCCACCGTAGGCGATGCACAACGCCTCATGCGCGATAATAAGATTGGCGGCATTCCTATTGTAGATAAAAACAACATTCTTTTAGGTATCATCACGAACCGTGATATGCGTTTCGAAAAAGATACCCGGAAGAAAGTGAGTGCCATCATGACGAGCACCAATCTGGTCACCGCTGCTGCAGGTACCGATATGAAAAAGGCGGAGACCATTCTGGAGAAATACAAGATCGAGAAGCTGCCCATAGTAGATAAGAAGGGAAAACTGATCGGGCTGATTACCTTCCGCGATATTATTTCTATAAAAAGCTACCCCGCCGCAGCAAAAGACAGCATGGGCAGGCTACTGGTAGGTGCCGCAGTCGGTATTACCGCAGATACTTTAGAACGGGTGGAAGCATTGAAAGCGGCAGGTGCCGATGTGATCACGCTGGATAGCGCACACGGGCATTCAAAAGGAGTACTGGAAATGGTGAAGAAAGTAAAAACATCATTTAAAGAGATTAACCTGATCGCAGGAAATATTGCCACATCTGCCGGTGCATTGGCTTTGGCAAATGCCGGTGCTGACGCAGTGAAAGTAGGAGTAGGGCCAGGTTCTATCTGTACCACACGGGTGGTAACGGGTGCGGGCGCCCCTCAGTTGACCGCCATTATTGAAGCATCTCAGGCATTAAAGAAAAAAGGCATTCCTGTCATTGCCGATGGCGGGATACGTTATACAGGGGATATGGTGAAAGCTTTGGTGGCCGGTGCATCTTGTGTCATGGCTGGTTCCATCTTTGCCGGTACGGAAGAAAGCCCGGGAGAAACCATTATCTACGAAGGCAGGAAATTCAAATCCTACCGTGGTATGGGGTCGGTAGAAGCTATGCAGGAAGGTTCTAAAGACCGTTATTTCCAGGATGTGGAAGCCGATATTAAGAAGCTGGTGCCGGAAGGAATCGTGGGACGTGTGCCGTATAAAGGTATGCTGAATGAAGTGGTGCAACAGTTTGTAGGGGGCTTGCGTGCAGGTATGGGTTACAGCGGTGCCAAAGACATCAAGGCCTTGCACGACAATGCGCAGTTTATCCGCATCACACCGGCGTCTATGGCTGAAAGCCATCCGCACGACATCGTAATTACAAAAGAAGCGCCGAACTACAGCAGGTAATTAATCATCTCATACAAAACAGAAAGGGTAATGTGCAAATTCGCATATTACCTTTTTATTTTAGCACCTGTCAGTATAGAAGAGATGAAAATAAAAAAATAATGTAGTTGGAAGGTCGGTGTTATAGCGCGCGAACGAACCTAATGAAATTTGGGATGTTGCATTTATATTTGAGCTGCTAGCCAGCGTACGAACGACGGCACAACAATCAGCGACAACAACTAAACACATGATCATCGGTGATCGAATGAGTACTATTGAAATCAAAAAAATAACGCCAGGTGATATTGACCTGTTACAAAAAATCAGCAGGCAAACTTTTTTTGAAACCTTTTCCGCCGGAAATACGGAAAAGAATATGCGGCAATATTTAGACGAGGCGTTTGCCGTTGATAGGCTGAGCCAGGAACTGGAAGACAGCAATTCGGATTTTTATTTTGCGGTACAGGACACCAAAATAATCGGATACCTGAAGCTCAACTTCGGATCATCTCAAACCGAACTGAAGGATGACAAGGCTCTTGAAATTGAACGTATTTACGTCTTAAAGGAATTTCAAGGGAAAGCAGTCGGGCAATTATTGTACGATAAGGCAATGCAAATTGCAAGACAAATAAATGCAGATTATGTTTGGCTGGGAGTGTGGGAAGAAAACCTAAAAGCTATCAGCTTCTATAAGAAAAACGGCTTCGTAACATTTGATAAGCACATTTTCAAATTAGGGGATGACGAGCAAACAGATATCATGATGAAATTAGAACTGACAACCGGAGTGTGACCCGAAGTGTGCACCTTATCCAAACCAGAATACTTGAACCAAATGAAAAATACACAAGCACATGATGAGCGCATTGCAAAAATGACATTCGCTTCGGTATATCCTCATTATTTGACGAAGGTGGAAAAGAAGGGCAGAACCCAAGAAGAATTACACCAGGTCATTCAATGGCTGACCGGCTACAGTGAAGAAAAATTGCAAGACCTCATTAAGGAAAAAGTAAGCTTTGAATCCTTTTTTCAACACGCGACATTGCATCCCAATGCACACCTGATTACCGGTATGATCTGCGGTTACCGGGTGGAAGAAATTGAAAATGCCTTAACACAGCAGGTGAGGTATCTGGACAAATTAGTGGATGAGCTGGCAAAAGGTCGTAAGATGGAGAAGATTTTAAGGGAGACATAAAAAAAAGACCATTGATGTAGAATAACAATAACCTTTTAATAATTTAAGATTGAAAAAGACCGTAGCGTTGATTTTCGGTGGAAAATCAGCAGAGTTTGAGATTTCGCTCCATTCTGCTTCCAATATATTTAATGCGTTTGATAAGGAAAAGTTTGATGTAATACTTCTGGGTATCGATAAAAAAGGAAACTGGTTTTACAATACCAGCTATTCCGAAGCAACTATCCATTTATCCCAAAACAATTTCTTTAGTAAGGCCATCCAGGTATACCTGGATAGAACCGGGAGCAAAATTTGCATCGTACAAAAAGAAAACAACCGGACGATTGCTGGTTTTGATGTGGCGTTTTCGATCATTCACGGAACTTTTGGTGAAGATGGAACGCTTCAGGGCTATCTCAAATCATTAGACATCCCTTTTGTGGGGCCGGATGTTTTGGGTTCCGCAATATGTATGGATAAAGAGATAACCAAGAGATTGCTGAGGGACAACAACATTCCCATTGCCCGTTTTATCACGCTGCGAAAAAAACAGGAAAAGAAAGTTTCTTTTGACGAAGCAAAGGAAGAATTGGGTTTACCTATGTTCGTAAAGCCCTGCAATGCGGGTTCTTCTGTCGGAGTAAATAAAGTGACAGATCAAAGTTCTTTCGATAGGGCGGTTGAAGAAGCATTTCGATATGACAATAAGATTTTGGTTGAAGAAGCTATAACCGGGAAGGAAGTGGAGTGCGCGATCCTGGGAAACGAAAATCCGAGATCTTCTGTTATCGGAGAAATTATTCCTACCAAAGACTTTTATTCCTATGATGCAAAGTACAACGATGCAGAGGGAGCAAAAATGAAAATTCCCGCCGATATAGATCCGGAAATAACACAAAAGCTGAGAAGAACAGCGGTGGAAGCCTTCAAAGCAGTAGGTTGTGAGGGTTTGGCCAGGGTAGATTTTTTTCTGAGAGATGACAATTCCTTTGTTTTGAACGAGATCAATACCTTGCCCGGGTTTACAGAAATAAGTATGTATCCGAAACTGTGGGAACATACCGGAATCTCCTATCCTGATTTAATTTCCAGTTTGGTGGATTTAGCTATGGATAGACAAAGGAGGGATCAAGCACTTCAACTATAAATGCCCGCTTACACCAGCATCTCTAAAGAAAATATATAAAAATCCCGGACGGTACGTGTCCGGGATGCTTATTCAGGGGTAAATGGATCGTTATCCGTTAATCGATCTTGATGAATTTATGCGTTATACTGCCTTTTTTATTACCCGCCGTGATGTTGTAAACTCCCGGAAGCAACGGTTGAATGTTCAAAACCTCATCATTGGCATCAATACTTTTTTGCAAAATGATCTTTCCGCTTAGATCTGTAATGGTGAGCGTTTCATAGCTTTTGATGTTCACCAACCTCAGTTCGGTTTTAGCCGGGTTGGGGAAAAGGGTAATGCCGGAAGCCGAAGCAATGTCATTGACACCGGTAGAACCATCATAGTAGAAGGAGGTGGTAAAAGGCACACTACGCGTGCCGATGCTATCTACATAACAAATGGAAATATCATGGTTACCGATACTCAGACCGGAAACCAGTAGCTGCTGGGAGTAGGCACCTCCGTAACTGGCAGGAAGTGCCACGTAGTTTTTGGTCGTATAATTGTTGTCATACCAGTATTCTACACCTACGATAGGATTATAGCCGTTTACAAAACTATTGGCTGTAGGCACGGACCATTTGCCGTCACTGCTTCGGGTACGGAGGTAAAGCATGTGATAGCCTTGAGAAAGGCTGGTGATGTTGATATTGGCATTGATGTTAAATGCTGCGGTTCCGCTTACGTTTACAGATGTTCTGCCGGCAAAATCATCATCAAACCAGTATTCGTAAGCCGAAATGGTTTGAGCGAAGGAACCGAGGCAGGCCATGGCTATCAGCATGATCGTTAAGACTGCTTTCTTTTTCATATTCAGTTGTTTTGAGGTTCGATTAATGGGTTTGTGCGGTAGTGGTAATATTGATATTCAGTTGTCCGTTTGCGGTGGAGGGCGCTATGGTCTTTACGCTGATATGCGGGTTGAAAGGCACCCATCCTGCTTTGGCTGCATAGGTGCCGCCATAAATACCGCATTGTCCGCCGCCACTTCCTGCGGTCAGTGCCGGGCTGCCCGAAACGAGATGGTAATCGTCAGCATCTTCATAGTTGTAATTTCCGTTGGTGTTGGCAAATGGCGTAGTGACATTGGCAATGCAATTGGAAACGATTGTAGGATTAGGGCCGGAACCGCCCACCGGAATAGAAGGATAGGAGAAAGTACAGCGGCTAAAAACATTGCCCTGGTCCATAAAACCGCCTAAAAGACTGGTCGTTGCGGCATCCCAAAAAATACAGTTGTTGAATGCGCAGCCCGCATTTTGCTGAATGGCATCTCCGTTAGCGGTAGCCCAGAAAATACAATTGTTGAAGGTATAAGCCCCGGTGCGAAGCCTGAAAAGGCCCCGGGAGAAAATACAGTTGTCAAAAGTAATATTAGACAGCGCACCGCCCTGGAAGCCATTACCGGTAACAAAAGTATTGAAAATACACTCCTGGAAACGGAAGTTGAGCGTGGAACCAACGAAGTTGCCGGTATAACTCAGGCTGATCCAGTCACTCATAAATTCACATCTCACGAAAGTCACCAAACTGATGTTTCCGGCTACATCGCAGTCATTCAACCGAAACCCGCCAAAATTGATACCGGTAAAGGCAGATCCGCCGGCATTGGGTCTCACGGCAAAATAGTTAGAACCCGGGTTAGTGGGGTTGATTCGGGTTTCTCCGGTTGCGAGAGTAGAATCTCCATATATGCCGGCACCTACCCATTGCAGTTTTTTCTCTACAGCGTTATAACCGAACAAGAATGTATTTCCGGATAAGTACAGGATGTCATCGTTTTGAGCCTGGGCATAAGCAGTATCCAGGTTCGTATATACCTGGCCGGCGCCGGTAGAAGGGGTATAGCGCAGGATAGTTTGTGCGAAAGCAGACGTGATGCCTACTGCAACCGTGCAAAGTAAAATGGCGAGCTTTTTCATGATCATGTAGTTTTTTTTTGCGCTTTTAATTTTTATAGCACAAAAAGACTACAATACAGGTCCGGAAAAAATAATCAATTTGTAGTAGCAGCGGGTATCCGGGATACTCAATTTGTAGTATAGGATCGCAGTCATATTTTGATTTGTTTTGTATAGCGATTTGACCTGATGTTAAAAAATATCCTTTTCTGTATTTTCCTGTGGTGTGCTTTGTCCTGTATGGCGCAAACTGATGTTGATCTGCTGATTCAGAAAATTAATATGCCTCAGGATGACGACGAAAGACTGGAAAAACTGTTTGAATTGTGTGGGCGAAATGATATCAGCACCGATACTTTTCATAAATACGCTTTTGTAACAGAATCGCTTGCTGCGAAAACCAGGGATCCGCTGAAAATGGGGTTGGCAGCATACTATGTAGCCTGGGCACATTACCTGGATAGCTATAACGACAGTGCACGTCTTGTCATTGACAAAGCGCTTCGGAATATTGACGCGGCTGATCCGGAACAAGCCACAGTATATTTTAAACTGATGAGCTTCAAAGCGACAACCTACCAGAGCGAACGGAACCATACCGAAGCCCTGAAAATACTTTACCCGTTGTTGTCTCACATGCAAAGAGGAAACAACCAACTGTTTATTGCACAAACCATGCATTTGATAGCAATCGTGGAAAGCCAGCAAAACGAACCTCGAAAGGCGATTGATTGGGAATTGCAGACGCTTCCCTTATTAGACACCCTTCATTCAAATGATGCCGTAGTACTATCCACGGTATATGCTACCCTGGGCAAGGCATACAAGCAGCTGAAAAAAATGGATAGTGCCGCCTACTACAACATGAAAGCGATTGAGAAATTCAGAAGAGCTGCCGACTTATATAATCTGGCTACAGCGCTGCAACTACAGGCAAACCTGTACATAGAACAAAAAAAAATAAAAGAAACCGCCGGTATTCTCCGGGAACTTGCATCTATTAATGAGAACATACACATGGGTGAGGGAGATATGAATTATTCCCTGACGTTTGTCAACTATTATATCGCAGCCGGAGAGTACGACAAAGCCATTGCGTTAGCAAAGGGAAGGCTGGAAAAGGCAGGAGACGAAAAAAGCCGTTCCCTGACGAAATGGGGTATCCGTCTTTCCTATTTTGAAGCCCTGGCGAAATGTTATAAAGCTAAAGGGGATGTAAAAAGCTATGCGGCAGAACTCGAAAGGATCGTAGCAGCTAAGGATAGTTTTTATGCCATTAACTCGGCAGAGTCCATTGCAAACCTGCAAACGCGTTATGAAGTGGAGAAAAAGGAAAAAACAATAGTAGAACAGAAGCTATTACTGACCCGTAAGAATGTACTGATGTACGGATCTGTTTTATTACTGATTTCAGGAATATGCATCAGTTGGTTATTGTTCAGGAATTATTCCAGGCGCCAAAAAATGGAAATGATCCTCCTGAGGCAGGAAGAAAAAATTAAAGGAGAACAGGCTGTGAAGGATGCGGAGGAGGGAGAAAGAAAGCGGATAGCTGCCGATCTGCACGACAACCTCGGTTCTTATGCGGCTTCCATTGCTTCCAATGTGGATCATTTAGAGCGATCAGGTGGTGACTTTGTCCCGCTGCAGGAGTTAAAATCCAATTCACAGGCAATGGTGGCTATGCTGAGTGACACCATTTGGGCGTTAAAGAAAGATAAGCTATCCCTTACTGCCATTAGTGACAGAACTAAGGTATTGTTACAGCGACTGCGCCAGAGCTACCCGGAGTTTCAATTGGACGTGGTAGAAAATATAGAGCAGGATACATTGCTGCCTCCTTCTCAGGCTTATCACCTGTTTTGTATCATTCATGAGGCGGTAAACAATGCTTTGAAACATAGTAAGGGGAATAGGGTGGAAGTGTATATTTTTTCAGAGGCAACCGGGCAATGGATGGTTCAGGTAAAAGACAATGGTAACACCACAGCTCAAAGTATAAACACTGGTGAGAATGGGAATGGGTTATTCAATATGCGTCAAAGGGCGGAAATATCCGATTGGAATATAGACTGGAAATCGAATGAGCCGGTGGGAATCGTAGTAGAAGTGGTATCGGCTACTACAAATTGATTATTTACTTTACCGTGTTGCTACAGGAAATTTGTAAACATGAAAGCAGAAGCCATTCGTATAGCGTATACAGAAGACAATTTGGTCAACAGGAATACATTCTTACAAAAGATAAGCCAAATCGAAAATTCAGAATTGGTCTTCGTGGCGAACAATGGAGTGGAATGCCTGGAACAAATGAAAGGCTTACCGGTGCAGAAAATGCCGCATGTCGTTTTTATGGATCTTGAAATGCCCCAGATGGATGGCATTCAAACCATTTCCATTGCTCATTCGCTGTACCCGGATGTCCATTTTATCGTACTGACCGTTTTTGATGATGATGATAAGATCTTCGAGGCCATCCAATCAGGGGCCTCAGGCTATTTATTGAAACATGAAACGGCGGGAGTATTACAAGATGCCATTTACAGCGTGCTGGAGTTTGGTGGCGCTCCTATGAGTCCCGCTATTGCCAGGAAGACCCTGCAAATGCTCAGCCGTGCCACCCAGCAATCTTCTCCTGTAAAAGTTTCTTCCCTGCCCCAGACCGTCACCGAACGGGAAAAGGAAATACTGCAATACATGGTAAATGGATGGGATGCCAAAAGGATAGCGGCTACCATCGATCTGAGTGTGCTGACGGTGCGCAAGCACATTGCGAATATTTATGAGAAACTGCATATTAATTCAAAAGCGCAGGCAATAAGCCTGGCACACAAGGAAAAATGGTTTGAATAAATCAACACAACAGCAAGGATATTTGGAGTATTGGGCTTCAATTCAAAAACCCGGATTTCCGGGGCATTTAATTGAAGAACTTAGCTGTGTTAAGCATCCATAGGTCTTACATCAAAATTGACCATCCAGTGGATACCGAACCGGTCAGTAAACATGCCAAAATAAGCGCCCCAGAAAGTTTCATTCATAGGCATTGTCAACTGCCCGCCCGCAGAAAGTCCGTTGAATAACCTGTCTGCTTCTTCCCGGCTTTCAGCGTTGATGGAAATAGCGTAATTGTTTCCCTGTTTGAAATGGGAAGCCCATTCCCCGCCAGTATCGCTGCCCAGCAACATAGTCTCCCGGCTGATCGGAAAACTAACATGCATGATTTTGTTTGCATCTGCCTCACTCATTTTTTTAGCATCTTCGCCCGGAGGCATTTCGCCAAAACGGCCGATATACGCAAACTCACCGCCGAATACGGATTTATAAAAATTAAAAGCGTCTTCGCAGTTGCCGTTAAACGTAAGATAAACATTTACTGTCGCCATGTGGTTGTGGTTATGATAGTTTAAGATTATAAAGTTACTGAGGTGGATGGTGCTTTTCCCATTCCCATTTCAACAGGGAATAGCAATCCGAATCATCATTTTTTCCATTGACTACATAGTCTTCCCGCATGGTGCCTTCAAAGCTAAATCCATAACGTTGCAGGAGTTTGATCGACGGCGTATTATACTTTGCTACAAGTGCTTCCACACGGTGCAGACCGAGTTGTGTAAACCCGTAGTCTAGTATGCATCCCAGCGCCTCGGTCATATAGCCTTTTTGTTTGTTTGTTTCCAGCCGGAGACCATAACCCAATTCAGCTCGCCTATGTAATTTATTAAGTGTATGATAACCGCAGTCACCGATAGTTTCTCCCGTTTCCTTATTCACCAGCATAAAGGAAAAAAGCGAAATACGGTGAGTTTCCATGCCATATTCATGCATTCCTTTGAAGCGCTCCAAAACGGCTTCATCTCCTCCGAAGAATTGTAGCAATTCCTCCCCGGACCGCGTACGGAATAGTTCGTGTATGGTAGCGGGAATTATGCCTTTCAGTATCAATCTCTCTGTTTCGAGTTCGACGGGTAATGCTATCATGCTTCGCTAAGTTCTTTCAGCTTTTTGAGTGCTTTAGGCCATGTCTCGTCAAAATAGTCAAGATACTGAGCCTCTGTATCTATGTCCACCCTCACGGTCGTGATCCCATTTTGCTCGTCGAACGAATAATTTTCATGAGCACCTGCCCAGGCTTCTACTGCCGGTCCTTCCATGATCTCCTTGTCACCATCTAATATTCCCAGGTGTTTTATAGAGATGTATTTATTAGGTAGGTGTTGCTCGATGACGGCAACCATCCCTTCCCGTTTCCCCTCCTTTCCTACGCCTGTAAAACATATTTTATCGCCCGTATTCCAGCCGCCTTCAAAATCAGAAGTGGCATTAAATGCGGCTGTCCATTGCCGGTAGGTTTCTTTTCCGATCATGGTATTCGACACTTTTTCTGCAGATGCATGGATGTCTATCCGGTATTGTTTTTTTTGCATGATGACAGTTTTAATGTTATTAAATTGAAATTTATTTTTCGAGTTCCTGTTTCAGGTTCTGTAATCCTTTTTCAAAATCATGCCCCATGTCGAAAAATAACCCCATGATGTTAAACGGGTAGGGAGATCGGCCTGTAATGCCCCATGTCACCCTGGTCTGGTTCGTGCCCGCATCCTGTGTAATAAAATAAGCTTTCGCCGGGTCACCCCAGCCGAAATTAAGTTCGGTATCCATCCGTTCTCCCGCTGTTATATGGGTAATGGTCTGGGTACCTTTCCCCATTTTTTTGCTGTCCCAGGAATAGCGGAAGCCAACCGTTCCATCTGTTCCTTCGTAGGATTTTTTCATTTGCGGATCAGCTAATTGCCATACGCCAAAATGATCCTGGTTTTTCACCAGCCTGATATACTCGAATACTTCTGTCCGGGGTTTGTTGATGACAATTTCCCGTTCGCTCTTAAAGTCTTTAGGGGCAAAAGCGGCTACAATTAGGACCAAAGCCAAGAAAATGAAGGCGCCTAATAAGATCTTTTTCAGGATTTTCATTTGATGCTATATTTATAGATTAAAAATAACATATTTTCTTGTCTGAAATAAAAAAAGAGCCACCCGGTTGAGTAGCTCTTCAAAAAATATAGGTTACTAAAATTATTTAGATCTTGAATTTTTTGCTTCGATACTCAATGTGGCGTGAGGCACAGCGCGCAGGCGGGCTTTATCGATCAGTTTCCCGGTTTCCCTGCAGATTCCGTATGTTTTGTTTTCGATGCGCATCATGGCTTTTTCCAAATGCCCGATGAACTGGATCTGGCGGCTGGCCATTTGTACCAGTTGCTCGCGTTCCATAGCACCGCTCCCGTCCTCCATATTCATATAACGGTTTTCTGTATCTTCAGTGCCGGCTTCATCTTTACGAGTGATCAATCCTTGTAGGTAAGCCAATTCTTTACGGGCTGATTCCATACGGCCGAGTATTAATTCTTTAAATTCGGCTAATTCTTCGTCGCTATAGCGTTTCGTTGGTGCTGTTTCTTGCATAGGTTCGTCTAATATGGAACGCGTTTCTGGTTGGTAGCGTTCTATTATTTTAGAAGTTTCGTTTTGTTTTGATTTATTTTCCAGTTTTCTATGTGCCACTATCACGTTGGGCTTTTTCTCATCCCGTACAGCCGGACGGCTGATGGTTGATAACGAAGGACGTGCAGGTACGGCAGTAGGCTTCACTATGGTTTTTACCGGAGCTTTCTGCACCACTTTTGCGGCTGATTTTGAGGGTGTAGTGGTACTCTTGGCAGCAGCTTTAGTTGGCGGAACTACGGTCTTTTTCTGTTCTGTTTTTTTAGCAGGAGCCACTTTTTTAGGAGCTTCTTTCTTTACAGGGGCCTTTGAAGCCGGCTTGGCTGGCGCAGGTAGGGTTGCTTTTTTGGTTTCGGTTGCTTTTGCATTTACTGCTTTTTTGGCTATTACTCCGGCTTTTTTAGCGGGTGCCTTTGCTGGGGTGGCTGGCTTCTTAGCTGGAGGAGTCTTTGTTGCAGTTTTCTTAGCAGGCGCTGCTTTCGTAGCTACCGGCTTTACCACTTTTTTTACAGGCATAGCTTTAGTATTCTTGGTGGCTACAACTTTTTTAGGTGCAGCTGATTTTTTGCTTGCTTTGGCAACAGTTTTTTTTGAAGTAGCCATTTTAGTTATTTTTTGATATTAATATTTTAAGCGTAGCGTCGTTTACTTCAATTTCCGTGCCCTCAGTAATCTGGGGAGAAAAATGAATCGCATCTGCTAAAATTTCGGCGCAAATATAATCGGTAAAATTTATAATTGAGGATTTCAATGGTTCGTAGTCCTGAATATTTACCACAATACGATCGGTAAGCTCGTATCCGCTATCTTTTCTCATCTTCTGAATCCGGTTAACGATCTCACGCGCCACCCCTTCTTCCTGCAACTTGTCCGTGATCGTTATATCTAAAGCAACTGTCAGATTGGCTTTGTTGGCCACTGACCATCCCGGTATATCCTCGGCAATGATATCCACATCCTCAACTGAGATTTCTACAGGCTCATTTTCTACAAATAAGATCATCGTTTTGTTCCGCTCCAGTTCCGCCACTTGCTTCTCTTCCAAAGCAGTTATTGCTGCTGCTGTCGCTTTCATTTTGGCACCGAGGCGTGCTCCAAGCTGTTTGAAGTTAGGCTTTACTTTCTTTTTTATAAAGCCTTCTGTTTCAGTTAAATAATCTATCTCTTTTACATTCACTTCCGATTTGATCAGTCCTTCCATTTTCTCCAGCTGCATTTTCATCTTTTCGTCGAAAACAGGAATCAGGATCTTCTGCAGCGGTTGTCTTACTTTAATATTGACGGCTTTCCGGATAGACAACACCAATGAAGAAACATCTTGTGTCATCTGCATCCGTTCCTCCAGGTCTTTATCGATAAAGGCTTCATCCCCTTTAGGAAAATCTGCCAGATGGACAGAATTAAATTCTAATCTTTGGGTGACCGTATTTAAATTATTGTATAACCAATCTGCAAAGAACGGAGAAATAGGCGCGATCAATCGCGACAATACCTCCAGGCATTCATACAGCGTCTGGTAAGCGGCAATTTTATCCTGTTCATATTCTCCTTTCCAGAACCGGCGGCGACATAATCTCACGTACCAATTGCTCAGATGCTCATCCAGGAAGTTTTCTATGGCTCGCCCGGCAACAGTGGGTTCAAAATCATCCAATGCTGCGGTGACGTCATAAATAAGGGTATTTAATGAGGACAGGATCCATTGATCAATCTCCGGACGATGGGAAACCGGGATATATTTTTCTCTAAACGTAAACTGGTCCACATTAGCATACAGGGCAAAGAATTGATAAGTATTGTAAAGTGTTCCGAAGAATTTACGCTGCACTTCTTTAATCCCTTCAATATCAAACTTTAAGCTGTCCCATGGCGAAGCATTGGTAATCAGGTACCAACGGGTGGCATCGGCGCTGTATTTTTCGATAGTATCAAACGGGTCGATCACATTTCCGACGCGTTTACTCATCTTATTGCCATTCTTATCCAATACCAATCCATTGGATACCACAGTTTTATACGCTACACTATCGAATAGCATAACGCCAAGCGCATGCAATGTGTAAAACCACCCGCGTGTTTGGTCCACCCCTTCAGCGATAAAATCAGCCGGGAAGTTTTGTTTGAGTTCCGTTTTGGGATGAGCGTTAAAAGGGTAATGCAATTGGGCATAAGGCATGGCACCACTGTCGAACCACACATCTACCAGGTCCGGCTCACGATACATAGCCTTTCCCCGGCTGTCAGCCAATAGGATCTGGTCCACATAAGGTTTATGAAGATCCAGTTTTCCTTCCAGCACTTTATAATGTTCCGTATGTGTGAATCCAAGCGTATCGGTGATGTTCTTCAGTATGGATTTTCCTTCATGCCATGCTTTAATTACATCCAATAATTGATTGATTTCCAGTTTTTTATTTGCTACCTCAATTTCACTGATCAGTTCCTCGATGCTACCGATACATTTGGTTTCCGATCCGTCTTCGCTCACCCATACAGGCAGGGGAGTTCCCCAGAAACGCGAGCGGCTCAGGTTCCAATCCACCATATTTTCCAGCCAATTTCCGAAACGGCCTTCGCCGGTGGCTTTGGGCTTCCAGTTGATGGTTTTATTCAATTCGATCATCCGGTCCTTTACAGCCGTGGTTTTTATAAACCAGGCATCCAGGGGATAGTAAACGATCGGTTTGTCCGTACGCCAGCAATGCGGGTACGTGTGTTCGTATTTTTCTACTTTGAATGCCTTACCTTCCAGTTTCAGCTTCACGGCGATATCCACATCCACGTCTTTGTACTCGTCGTCGTTCTTGTAGTTTTTCACATACCTGCCGGAAAGCTCACCGAGGCTGTCGATGAATTTTCCTTCCTTATCCACCAAAGTGAGGATACCAATCCCCGCTTTTTTCCCTACTCTGAAGTCATCCGCACCGAATGCAGGAGCTGTATGCACGATCCCCGTACCATCTTCCGTCGTCACAAAATCACCCGGTATAACGCGCCAGGGATCACCGCCCGCAACTTCCCGGCTGTTACCTTCATAGGGTAGTAGCTGTTTATAACGGATGCCTTCCAGTTCGGAGCCTTTGTACTCGGCCAGTATCTTCCAGGGGATCAGTTTGGTTTCAGCCGTATAATTCTCAAAATCCCCGTTTTCTCCCTCTGGTTTGAGGTATTTGCTGATCAGCGCTTTTGCGAGAATGACATTGACAGGCTGATGTGTATAAGGATTGAAGGTTTGTACTAATGTGTAGTCGATAAGAGGACCTACTGTCAACCCGCAATTGGAAGGTAAAGTCCATGGGGTGGTGGTCCAGGCCATAAAATAGACCGGATAGGGGTTATGTATTTTGAAGCGGTCGTCGCCGGTTTCAAACATGGCTACGACCGTCGTATCTTTAACATTCTTATACGTCCCGGGTTGATTAAGCTCATGTGAACTTAAACCGGTACCGGCAGCCGGAGAGTAGGGTTGTATGCTTACACTTTTGTATAAATAACCTTTGTCGAACAACTGTTTCATTGCCCACCAAAGTGTTTCGATATATTTTATATCATAAGTGATATAAGGGTCGTCCATATCCACCCAATACCCCATCTTCTTCGTGATCTCTTCCCATTTGTCGGTGTAGCGCATTACGGCCTCCCGGCATTTTTGATTGTATTCTTCTACGGTGATCTTGGTTCCGATATCTTCCTTGGTAATACCCAGTTCTTTCTCTACACCCAATTCCACCGGCAACCCATGAGTGTCCCAGCCGGCTTTGCGCTTCACCTGGTATCCCTGCATGGTTTTATAGCGACACACCAGGTCTTTTAAAGTACGGGAAATCACATGATGAATACCCGGCATGCCATTGGCGCTGGGCGGACCTTCGTAGAATACGAAAGGCTCACTGCCTTCGCGTTGTTGCACGCTTTTCTCAAAAGTCTCTTCCTGTTCCCATTTATCGAGATACTCTTTTTCAATAAAGGGAAGGCTCAATTGCTTATATTCTTTGTACTTTACGGACATGAATCTGAGGCTGTCGCTTAGAAATTTTAAGGCGCGAAGGTACGAAAATATAGGTTAATATGTGAAAGCCTGTGAACGTAAGCAGGTAATGTTGATAACTATGGGAAAACCTGGAAGCTTTCTACTTCACCCTGCTTGTCGAAAATTCGGGTATCAGCGTTGCAATATATTGTAGGAAATAGCTATGTTATTGCAAAACTCAGGTCCGGGAGAAAAAAGCACCTTACTGTTTCATAGCGATCATTTGATGAACGGTGCCAACGCCACTGAAGCTATATGTAGCAGGACCGGTAAGCCCTGAATGAAAATGAAATTATTTATGAATGTGACGTCCTCATGAGTATAAAAAAGATACTAAAACAGCTGATTCCTCCGATCATATTTACTGTATATCGCCGGATGAACGGCCATCCCATCGTATGGAAACGTTATGAAACCTGGGAGGATGCCAAACATCATAGCGGTGGTTATGATGACCAGGCGATCCTCGAGAAATGCAGGACGTCCCGTATGAAAGTGAGGAACGGGGAGGCAGCTTACGAGATTGATTCAGTGATTTTTGACCAACCTCAGTACAATTGGTCGTTAATCGCGGTATTGGAGCATGCCGCATTACAAAGCGCGGGAACGTTACATGTACTGGACTTTGGCGGTTCACTGGGAACAACCTATTGCCAGAATGCTAAATTTTTGAGTGGTTTAGGCTCGCTAACCTGGAGCGTAGTAGAGCAACCTCAATTTGTGACCTGCGGAAGGGAAGATTTTGAAGATGAGGTATTAAAGTTCTATTACAGCATAGCGGAATGTTTGCAGGAGCGGAAACCGAACGTCTTGCTTTTAAGCGGTGTCATGCAATACCTGGATCGTCCTTATGAGTGGCAGCATGAATTACTGGCTTATGGTTTCGAACATATTATTATAGATCGTACCGGTTTTTCGGAAAAGGATGATTTCCCGACGGTACAGAACGTTCCTCCCCATATTTATACCGCATCTTACCCCTGTTGGATATTCAATCAAACCGTTTTTTTGAGCCGGTTTATGGAAAAATATGAACTCATCACCGAGATCAGGAGTTTTGACGAAGTTTCCTATTGTGATGATGGGACGAGGGTGGAGTGGAAGGGATTTTACCTCTCCAGGAAACATTAAGGTCGCATTCCTTTCCTATATTTACATTTCACAATTTTCGTCATGACCAAGTTCTTTATCACCTATTTACTGTCTTTCCATTTTATTAATACGCTATTGGCGCAGGCAGGTTGTACCGATCCTTTTGCCTCCAATTATAATCCGAACGCCACCAGCAATGACGGATCTTGTGTGTATCCCGCCACATCTGCGAGCGCTGTATTCAAGGCAAACCTGCCCGGAGTCGCCGAAACATCCGGACTGGTATGGTCTGCCGGTAGTTTATGGACGCATGAGGACAGCGGGGGACCGGCAACGATCTATCAACTTGACACCGCTACGGGTGCTGTGGTAAAATCTATTATCGTAGATAATTTCCCTAACGTAGACTGGGAAGACATCACTGCAGATGATAGCATGATCTATGTGGCCGAAACAGGGAATAATAACGGGAATCGTACGGATCTTAAAATACTGAAGATAAAGAAGGCGGATATCGGGAGTGGCGCAACGGTGCATGTAAATGCCGCGGCGATCAATTTTAGTTATGCAGATCAAACCGATTTCACTCCCAGCACCACGACCAATTTTGATTGTGAGGCTATCACGGTGGTCCATGATTCCATTTACTTATTTACCAAAAACTGGGGAGATCTCAATACCCGGCTTTATGTACTTCCTAAAAACGCCGGGACCTATTCGGTTGCTCCCCGTACATCGCATAACGTCGGTTGCCTGGTGACCGGTGCTACCTATTCTGCCGCTAAAAAGGAGATCACCCTGATTGGCTACAATACAACGATCCCCCCGGTGTCTTCGCTTTGGATACTAAATGATTATCAACCCGGTGGCCAGGTTTTCAGCGGGAACAAGCGGAAAATAACCCTGACGTATTCTTCCATCTGGCAGACCGAGGGTATTGCCTATGTTACCGACAATGATTACTTCATCAGCACGGAAGCAATTTCTCAATTGTCGCTGCCGGCCAAACTTTTCAGGCTCTCCAAATCCTGGCTGCCTACTACATCGGTAAAAGAACTGATGCCGGGTTCGTATAGCAGCTATCCCAATCCGGTACTGGATAAACTGGTGATAAAGGGAATAGATAAGGGTATGAAATATGTGATCACTGACATGAGTGGCAAGGTATTAACGGAAGGAACGGCAACTCAGGAGGACTATGAAATCAATACCTCGGGTTTCGCTGCCGGCACCTATGTGCTTGAACTTTTCCGGCAGGGCAAAAAGCTGAACTCCTCTAAATTTGTAAAACATTAAGGTAATTACAACAGTCCGGGGCGGTAAGCGGATGGGGTTGAGTTTCTTATTGCGTTAGCTTTGCCTGTCCGGGATTCGCTAAGATGTTCCCCGGCTATAGATTTGATTTCTATTATAGTATGTCATTTATGATACGAACTACAGCCTGCCTGATGGGCCTCGCGCTGCTATGTACCACCCATCCTTGTCTAAGTCAAAATAAAAGATCTATGAACGAACATAATAACCCGCTCCTCTGCGATACCACGACGGGTATGTGCGAGTTGCCCGTGGCCAGAGCCACCGGATTGCACGAAAAAATAGAAGTGAAGAACCAAAAGCTGAAGATCCTGTACTTCACCGATCCGATCTGTTCCACCTGCTGGGGCATAGAGCCTCAGTTGCGCAGGTTAAAACTGGAATATGGGAACGAGGTAGCGATCGAATATTACATGGGTGGCTTGCTGCCGGATTGGAGCTATAACAGCGGAGGGATCAGCAAGCCCTCTGATGTGGCACATCACTGGGACGAGGTGAGCGCTTTTTACAAAATGCCGATAGACGGCGATGTATGGCTTGACGATCCGCTTCCTTCTTCTTACCCGCCTTCCATTGCCTTTAAGGCAGCGCAAATGCAGGATGATACGAAGGCGCTTGCGTTTTTGAGAAGGCTCCGCGAGATGGTGTTCCTGGAGAAAAAGAATATTACCCATTGGGAGCATCTGGCCATTGCGGCCAGGGAAACAGGCCTGGACAGTCAACAGCTTCAAAAAGACTATAAAGGTGCTGCTAAAACCGCCTTCGAGGCAGACCTGGCAAAGGCGAAGCAGATGGGGGTGAGAGGGTTCCCTACTTTATTTATCGTGAACGGCGAGGGTGCGGAAGAGAAAATTTATGGTTTCAAACCATATTCGGTCTTTGAGAGCAGCATCGTGAAACTGCAGCCCCGTGCCAAAGCAGTACCTTATCATAAGGACGGAGCTGCCTTGTTTAAGAAATTCCCTACGCTGACCACCAGGGAGTTTGCCGAACTGGCGGATCTCTCCTGGGGAGAGGCGGAAGCGCGGCTGGAAACCCTGCAGCAGCAGAAGAAACTGGACAAGCTGGTGACCAAGAACGGCGCGATCTGGAGATGGCACAGTACTCAGGTTGAGACTCCATAATTTTAAGAACAAGCAAAACGCAACAGTGCAATCGTTCCTGTTGTTTCTTAAATTTGATAAAAACAAAAAGCCATGAGTTTAAGACTGGGCGATGAAGCCCCTAATTTTCAAGCCAGGACTACTGCCGGTGACATCGACTTCCATGAATACATCGGCGACGGATGGGCGATCCTGTTCTCTCACCCGGCAGACTATACTCCCGTTTGCACGACCGAGCTCGGACGTACGGCATTGCTGCAGGACGAGTTTAAAAAGAGAAATGTGAAAGTGCTGGCTGTGAGCGTGGATTCTATGGAGCATCATAACGGATGGGTGAAGGACATTAATGAAACGCAGCAGTGCGATGTCAATTTCCCGATCATCGCGGATGAGGACCGTCATGTGGCTACGCTGTATGATATGATCCACCCGAATGCATCTGCTACGGCTACGGTGCGTTCTTTATTCGTGATCGGACCGGATAAGAAGGTGAAGCTGACGATCACGTACCCCGCTTCTACAGGCAGAAACTTCGTGGAGGTGCTTCGCGTGGTGGATTCCCTGCAACTGACACAAAACTACAGTGTGGCTACGCCTGCTAACTGGGTGGAGGGCGAAGATGTGATCGTGGTGCCGTCGGTCAGCACGGAAGATGCGATCCTGAAGTTCCCCAAGGGGGTAAAGGTGGTCAAACCTTACCTGCGCTATACGCCCCAACCGGATAAGAACTAATATAGTATAGATGCAACCCGGCAGCTGCCGGGTTTTTATTGTTCCTTACTTTTCTTCGTCTTCTTCTCCGGGTTTCTTTTTTTTGATGTCCTCCGGTTTCGAAGGGTGGTGGGGAAAGCCGGGTACATCCTGATCGATCTTGGGATCATTGCTTTTTTTTACTTCTTCCTCCTCGGTGATGGGATCCGTGTCTTTCCTCTTTTTACCTGTGCTCATGTTTTTTTCTTTTTGATGCAGGGAAAAGAATAATGCCACAAAACGCCCTTCTTTTTGATACTCCGGTTTAGGACAGTGGTGACAGGGTGAACAACCTGCGCTATTACGGTTAACATTTTTTAGTTTCGCGGGAAAATATGACGGTGCCTGACGTTTCTTTTTCCATCTCTTATACGCTTGATTCCATCGCAGATGCAGCAGCCGGTTTCTGGCAGCAGGCCCGGGATTTCCGTGTTCTTGCTTTCGAGGGGGACATGGGTGCAGGCAAGACTACGTTCGTTCACGCGGTGTGTGATCACCTGGGGGTGGTCGACGCGGTGAGCAGCCCGACGTTTGCACTGATCAATGAATATCATTATACGAATGAGAGGGGAGAAGACCAGCTGATCTATCATATGGACTGGTACCGTATTAACGGAGAGGAAGAGGCCATACAGGCGGGCATGGAGGATGCGGTACTCGATGAGCGGGCTTATTGTTTTGTAGAGTGGGCAGAAAAGGCCCGGCTGCTGCTGCCCCTGCCTTACCTGCAGGTATCTGTAGAGGCGGTTTCGAGGGAGGAGCGGCTGCTGCGGTGTACGGCAATTATCTAAATGTGAACATTAACCCCTCTTTTCCATTTTACTTATTATTTTAGATGTCTCATGCATTTGATCGATGCGCTTGTAAAAGGCATATTGCTAGGACTGTTCATGGCTGTTTCAGTGGGGCCTACGTTGTTTGCTGTTATCCGCTACAGTCTCAATCACAGTTATAAATCGGGCTTGGCCTTCGTGCTGGGTGTGTCGGTGAGCGATGCCATGTATGTGACCATTGCCAACGTAGCGGCCTCCTGGCTGGAATACCTGAAGGAGTATGAGCGGCATATCGCTTTTGCGGGGGCAGTCATCCTGATCGTGGTGGGGGGAGCGGGCTTGTTCCGGAAATACAAGCCGCAGCGGCCATCGAATAAGCCTTTGCCGGTGGGTGGCGGGCACTATTTCAGGATCTGGCTCTCGGGGTTCCTGATCAATACCATTAACCCGGGGGTGATCATCACCTGGCTGGCGGCGGTGACGGCTTCTGCGAATACGACGCTGGCATACCGGGTGGTGCTTTTCGGTTCCTGCCTGGCGCTTATCTTATCCATCGATTTCCTGAAGGTTTTTCTTGCGGACTCCATCCGGAGGAAGCTGACGCTGCGGCGTATCATGTATTTACAGAAGTTTTCTGCGATCTGCATCTTTTCTATCGGGATCGCGCTGTTTGTTTCCACGGTTTTCAATGTGCAGTTTAAGAAGAAGGAGGATACTTCTGAAGCGGTGCGTGCTCTTCCCGTCTCCACCGTGGTTTATTCTTAGGCAGGGTTTGCCTTTTTTGGTTTTTGGGGTGACCGTCCTGTAGTTGCCGGTGGCTAATTTGAAACCGCCGGTGCTTAGTTTGAAACCGCCGGTAGCTATTTTATAATTGCCGGTGCTTAGTTTATAATTGCCGGAGCCTGTTTTATAGTCGCCGGTGTCTAGTTTGAAACCGCCGGTGTCTACTTTGAAATCGCCGGTGGTTAGTTTGAAACCGCCACTGCTTAGTTTGAAATCGCCGGTGTCTAGTTTGAAACCGCCGGTGTCTACTTTGAAATCGCCGCTGCTTAGTTTGAAGCCGCCGGTGTCTATTTTGAAATCGCCGGTGGCTGTTTTATAATTGAAAGGCGGTGTCATGGGGTATGACTATCAATTTTTCCTTTCTTATTGTTATTGATTGTCATCAAAGAGTAAATAACATTAATTTATGAATAACATTTAACAAGTTGACTTTTAATGACAAAATTGTAGAGATATATTGGTGTTGATGAACGCCTAACCCAATGAATTCTTTCCATCCGCTTTTTTAAATGCTTGCACATACACTGCAAGCATTTCTTTTTACTTCGCTTTATTCTTTTCACTCTTAAAACAAAAAACAATGGCAACAGTAAATTCAGTTGACAACATTGCAGCAATGCTTGCAATTTCTTCACCTACAGCAAATGATACTGTAGAGGTGTTAGGCTATTATGCACCCAATGATGGTGGAGGTGGCACGTTCTATTGGGATAGTGCGGCTACCGGGACAGCATACGCTAATAACGGAGGAACAATATTTGATCCAAGTGGTGGCGTATCTGTAGGCCGGTGGCTACGTGTCTACGATTCCAATATCAATGTAAGATGGTTTGGTGCCATAGGTGACGGAACAACCGATGATAAAGCAAAGATTCAAAAGGCAATTGATTTTGCAACGGAACATATTCCAGCACCGACTCCATTACCTGGTGTGAACAGAAATCTAAACTTATATTTTCCTAAAGGAATTTATTATATAAGTGATCCTGTGAGTGGCGATCCGGGCTATAGTATTGGAGCTAGCTTGCTTGTTGATTTAACAACAACAACGGCCGGACCCAGAAGAATTATAATTTACGGAGATGGCCCCGATGAATCTGCTATGTACTATGACGGCACAACAATTAACACTACAGTACTTAATATAAGCGGAAGCTATGCCGAGGTATTCGTAAAAGATTTCAGTATAAGATCGGTAGACCGAGTACCTATGTATGGGACAGCTATTAAGATGGATTATCTCTTTGGAGTCAGTATGAGTAATTTGACATTGTTTAGGTTTAACACCGGATTAGAAGTATCAAATACAAATACAGCAACGTTTGACAGATTGAAAATTGCTTGGAACGGGGTTGGTTTTAGGGGGCTAAGTGCCGGAGGGTCACTTCCAAATTTATTTCAATTTAATTCTTGTATCATAAATTCCAACTGGGAAAAAGCTGTAGAGCTATTTACCTTCCATAATGTGTTTTTCAACTCCTGTAATTTTGAAGGAACAGGAATGAACAGCGGTATTGCAAATCCCCTTGCAGAAGGTGGTATAATCGCTACGTATGGTGCGACTGTCGGAGGTGCTAGCGGACTTAATGTACTTAACTGCTATTTCGAAGCAAATGCAGGAGAAGCAGATATTAAGATTATTAATGTAGCTGCTTTCGGCACACATACCATAACCGGCAATACTTTTAACAGGGTTTCCTTATATGATGAAAACAATAACCAGGCATTTACAACTAATAATATCTTAATTACAGGCGATGGGCAATCTCCTCCATCCATTCTTGGCGGGTCAAAGACTAAAGTGGTAATTCAGGGTAATGGATTTCTTGCATATAACCCATTGGGGACTGGGTATGTTCCTAGCTCGTCAAGAAAAGCAATCGAACTTTTAGATTCTTCAGGATTAAACGATTACTGGCAGTTTGATTTGGTTGAAGAGGGGAATCAATACACTTATTTGCAACCATTACCGAACCCAGAAATCTATGATGAAGATAGCTCCCCTGCATTCGATTCTAAAACTCCTCAAATATCTGAATTTACACGTGTTAAAGCTTTCGGGACCGTTGCCTATATCAACCCTAGCTGGACTGTAGTCAATGGGTACAATATAGCAAGTTGTACAAACCTATCATTAGGCTTGTTTCGAGTTGAATTAGCAAACGATCTAGGAAGAGATGTCATAGTAAATATTACACCACATAACACAAATGGAGTTGTCATTGCCAATATTACAGCGCAGAGTACAAGTTTTTTTGTTGTTTCATTCAATACTCTTTCGGGGGCTTTTGATGACACTTTTTTCAACTTTACCGTGTTTTAATCCACTCTATGTTTGATACAGACTTATTTCATTTCGCTTTTACATTTAAAAGCGCCATCATCTTTCTGAATTTCAATAAAGGAGAATAACACAAAAAGGCTACCCAAATAGGTAGCCTTTTTAGTGCGTGAGACGTCTGTATTCTAAGGAATCAGTAAGTTGTACACAGGGTGTTCTTTTCGATGCCGTTGGGTTTCCGCCGCCTATTCTTTCCTGGTTTTGAACTCGAGGACGGTGATCTGCTTTGCCTGGGGTGAGGTGGCGCCGAAGAGGGATTTTACGTATTTCTTTACTTCGGAGGCGATCTGCACCAGCCCGATGACGGGATCGAGGATGATGTGATCGCGCTGGAGGCGGGCATTGCTGAGGGTGGTGTAGGCTTGTATGAGGGCCGTATTGACAGCCTGAAGTTCTGCCATTTTCTGCTGCAGCCCGGCAATCTTCAGGTCTTCTTCGTTGGGCTTGTAGATGGGTTCCTGCAGCAGGAGCTCTATATACTTGGCGAAGTGTTCTATCAGGTTGTCGTAACCGAGCTGGCTGGTGGAGATGCTTCGGGTGGTGGCTGCGGGATCGGCTGGGTCGGCGGGTGCAGACCTGGCGGCGCTGCCTCCTCCCTGGAGCTTTTTGTTGATGGCTTTGGCATTGACCATGGTGCTCTCGCTGGCGCCGGAGGCTTCGAGGGCATTGGTGATGCGGGTGGCCAGGGCTTTCAGTCCTTTGAAGGCATCCTGCCGGGCATTGACGGCAAGATCGTAGGTGGTGCGGGCATTGTGGACGGCTGCCAGGGCGTTCTTTGCCCGGAGGTGGATCTCCTGCAGACCGGAGACGGTGAGTGCGGGCTTTGCGGGGTTGTAATCTCCGCCGTAGGCGGTGCAGAAGGCGATGAGGGATTCGAAGTGGGCGAGGTTCCTGGCATGGCCGGTTTCTTTGCTTTTTGTCATAGCATGTTGATATTTAGAGGTTAAAAAATGGATTTAATTTAAAATTAGTAAAACGGCGTCAATGTATGAAGCATTTTTCTATTGTTTTTTTTAAAAAAAATTCTCCCTGAATGACTAACAAAAGGGTAGGGAGGAGCGTCCTTTTAAAGGAAGGGTTGATCACGGAAGGAAAGGGGCTTTTCGTTTTGGAGCTGCCGAGGGCCGGGTTGTATTTTAAACAGTTAGCTATTATCCTTTTTTCGGCTTATATTAGTAGCTGGTACCTTTTGTGGCTCGCCGGCTTCCTTTACAGGATAGCCATGACGAAAAGTGCAACGGTGCCATTGATCCATCCAACTCTTCCACCTTAAAACAACATCGTATCATGAAAAAAAACATTGCCTTCCTTTTGCTGGTTTTTGCAGCCAGCAGTTTTAACAGTAATGCACAGGGGCTGTACGTGGGTGCGCACGGCGGGGTCTTAAAAAACGCGACGATCGTGAAGGACGAAAGCCCCTTCCGGGAACTGCAACCTACATGGACGCGGGAGCGGCTTGGCTCTTTTACCTGGGGGGTGAACCTGGGCTACCGGCTCTCCCGGCACTGGAGCTTTGAAACGCAGCTCCAGTTTGTGAAGCTGGGGTATTATGAGCGGTTCGACCTGCTGTATCACCCGCATAACCGGCCGGGGGGCTGGGTGCCCATGGTGATCGACCGGTATAATTATGACCATTATATACGGGTACCCCTTTTAGCCCAGTATGATGTGCTTGCTTCCTCCTCCGGCTTCGGCGTGCTGCTGGCGGCGGGGCCGAACATCGGCTTCCAGACGCGGCAGACCACGGAGCTGATCGGTGTGAATGAGCTGGGAGAGCAAAACAAAAATTCGGTAGGGGACGGGAAGATCCCGCTGAAGAAGGTGGACTTCGGGATGCAACTGGGACTGCGGCTGCAGGCGCCGCTCTATGCCTCTTTTTCGGTCTTCGCAGAGGGGACGGTGTACCAGGGATTGCCGGGGGTGATCGACTACCCGGAGACGGCTTACGACCGCCCGACGGAGTACTATGAATACCTGAACATGGTGAACCGGCATTTTACGGGGAACCTGGGTGTGCAGTACCACCTGCCTCAACGCGCTGCCAGCCGGCAGCAGGAGTGCCCGTAAACAGCGGTGTTTTTACATGGGTAAAAAATATACATTTGCGGGGTACAACAACTGAGCTACTATGACCAACCATACTATACATGAGGGGCGCAATATCAAGCGGTTCCGCGAGATGCTGGGGATGAAGCAGGAGGCGCTTGCCAGCGAGCTGGGGGAGGACTGGAACCAGAAGAAGATCTCGCTGCTGGAATCCAGGGAGACGGTGGAGCCGGGCATTCTCCAGCAGGTTTCGAAGGCGCTGAAGATACCGGTGGAGGTGATACAGAATTTTGATGAGGAGCAGGTAATGAATGTGATTTCAAATACGTTTACAAGTCAGGATGCTTCTACGATGAATGCAGTAAATATTCAGCCTTCTTTTAACCCTCTTGACAAAATGGTGGAGTTGTATGAGCGTATGTTACAACAGCAAAAGGAAATGATTGAGAAGTTGGAGCAGTTGATAAGTAAGAAGTAAAAAAATTAAGACGTGCTTCTTCGGATCAAGCTATTCCATACTATTCCTCTTTCGCTGTGGATATCCACTACTATCCCTCACGCGGCAGTACCGTAAACAAAAAATGTGTTTCACATCCGTGTGCTTTACTCTTTCGTGGTGATTGAGGTAGATTTGTAAATCTATATAATCTAGCTAAAAAAGACTCGTCTTGCTTGTTCATAAGGGACAAAATTCTAATTACAATAGTCAAAAGAACTTATGCACTCAAATAGATGCATAGGATGATTAACGAGTTAGCGTGATGGTTGATAAGCATATTTACATTTAAAATTATAAATACATAAACTAAAAGCTGCATATATTGCGGCTTTTATTATTATATTTAAATCAATGAACTTTATCAAAACACTTTTAGTATGAGTATAGACTGGGAGAAAAAAATAAAGATTGATACAGCTTGGATAGATAGGCAACTAATAAATCATTTTGTTGACAAAAATTTGAAAGTAGCGATTAGGGGGTATACTCCTAAATCTAGCGGTACAACATTTAGCTGTGACGCTCTCATTGAAGAGCTTGGCTTTATGCTACCCGAGTATGTGCATAGTGAGAAATCCAAACAGAAAAAACTAAAAGCACTCACATCTAAGTTTGGTGAGAAAACCGCCCAGCAAAGACTCGATAATGCATTATACAAAGAGGCACAAGAGTTTTTTGGTAAAAAAGATCCTACAACTGATGGAAAATACGGAGAATTACTTCTATTCGCGCTGACAGAAAGTGTTCTTAAGAGCAAAATGGTCGCGCATAAAATTGTTAGCCTTTCTAATACAAGAGATCAGGTAAAAGGTGGCGATGGGGTTTTTCTCGGGAATTACGAAATTGAAGAAGGAAAGTTTGAGCCAGCAATTCTTATTGGAGAATCAAAGATTATGCAGGGTTTAAGCACCTGTATTGATGAAAGTTATGATTCTCTGAATAGATTTTACTCAACGGAGACTAGGGCGGAGTTTAATTCAATGGAATTCATCGTAGCTAACAATACTATGTTTTTGGACGAAAGCGATACTGATTATGAAAAGGTTTACGATCTATTGACTCCCGGAACCGATGCATTTAAGAGACAGATAGTTGTGCATCCAATACTGATTATGTATAATACTTCTAAAATCAATACAATTGAACAAAAAGCTAAAAACAATGATGAACTTGAGCAATTAATTAAAGAATTCATGGAAAAGGAAAAAACCGATTTCATAACTAAAATAAGTGAAAAGCTATTGGCCTTCCCCAATATTAAAAAGGTTTATGTTGACTTTTTTCTCTTCCCTTTCAATGAGATTGATAATTTTCGAAACGGAATGTATTTCAATATTCATAAAGTTCCTTTTTCAAAAGATAATACTCTATAAATGGAAAAGCTCAATAGTGTATACAGCAACGGCACGTTAAATACTGTAATAGAGCAGCAGGTATTTAACCTTTTGAGCAAGAAAATTAGTTCAGTACCTAAGAGGCCGATAGAAGCAAATGATCTAAGAAAAGCAGTATGGCTCGCCTCTGTTTTAGCAGAAAGTGACAATGAAATTCATCTTAAAAAAGTTCAAGACTTTGCAATACTCTTGTTTTTAAATAATCAAGATGACTATGAGCTTCTAAAAATTGTTTATATACTGTTCTCAAGAATTGGCAACTTAACGGCAACAAGGTTTCTAAAAAATCTAATGGCTCGAGATGCAGAAAATCATGGCTCCAATTTTCAAGAGAATATCCTTCTAACGCAAGAATTATTCTCAAAGCGCATTGAGAATTCTGTGATAGTTAATGATAAGCAATACCTGTTGACAGATTTTCAAAAAGAACTTTTTGAAAATCTAAGAAACGAAAAGTACATATCCATCTCTGCTCCTACCTCTTCTGGAAAATCCTTCATTCTAAAAAAGTACATTGAATCAGTCCTCAATGAAGCCAGGAATTATTGCGTATTCTATATTGTACCTTCTAGAGCATTGATTAATCAAGTTAGCGAAGATTTGAGGACAGAACTACCGAATATTAGCGTTAGGAATGCATTTATTGAAACCGAAGAAATTGACCAAGGAAAAATAATTTATGTTATTACGCCAGAAAGAGCTGTAAAAATCATTAATTCCGAAATAGGGATAAAACTTCCAGACTTGATCTTTATTGATGAAATTCAAAACGTCGAAAACGAAGATGGAAGAGGAAATTTATTTGAATACGTTTACGAGGAACTATCAAGAGTTTCAGAAAATACAAAAATAATAACTGCAGGCCCATACATTTCAAATTCAGCAAAAGTATATAAAGAGCTTTTTGATAAAGATAGTACTGTTGTCAATACAGATTTATCTCCTGTATTTCAGTTACGCACCATAATTAAGCTAAATGAGAATAGTCTTTCTCTCACTTTATTTGTGAATAATAAGGTGTTTTACATGCTAGAGGACGTTTTGCAAATTGATGGGATTGAAAAAGCATTTAATGCAAACATTGGGGAGGGGCTTGCACAGATAATTAACTCATTAACAGATGCGAAAGAGAGCAATTTAGTATATAGCTCAAGAGGAGACTATGCAGAAATATGGGCTCTGAAATATGCTGAGAGTGTAAATATTAGTGAATCTTTAGATGACGACTTACTTGATCTTATTAAGTTCGTAAAAACAGAAATCCACTCTAAATATTACCTCATACGGTGTTTAGAAAAAAGAGTAGCATTTCACCACAGTTCATTATCTGAATTTGTAAGAAAAGAGATCGAAACTTTGTTTGAGTCCGGAGTGATTACAACGTTATTCTGTACATCAACTTTACTTGAGGGTGTCAATTTACCGGCAGATAATCTTTTTGTAATCAAGCCAGAAAAGAATAAAGAGGAGCTATCCGATTTTGAATTTGGCAATCTAATTGGCAGGGCAGGTAGATTAAAGAATTCACTATTTGGAACAATTTATTGTGTAAGTAAGAAAAACAATGTTGAATGGGCAGAAGAGTATTATCAAGCAAAATATTCGAAAGAAGTTCAAACTTTTAGTTCGAAAGCCTTACCTGAAATTGCTCCGTCAGACATAACTGACGGAGGTAACCAAATCGATACGCCAAAAATAAAAAATGTCGTTACATCGTTAAGAAATAAGGCATTAAAAAGTGATGGCTCGCTTGAAAAATTCCTTATAAAACACAACATAGATGAAGCTAAAGCTGCTTCTTTAGTAAAATCATTAGGTGATTCTATTAACGATGTTACTATCCCATACTCGATAGTTAAACAGAATCCAACAATTGACCCAATTTTGCAAGATCAATTGTACAAGAAAGTATTGAGTGAAATTGACAATTGGGTTATACACTCACATTCGAACTTCAATACAAGCTATGATAGACCTGCTGCGGAATCAATGCCATATAAAGAACGAAGTTTTTTTTGGCAGTTAGATTCAATTATTTTCAGACTCAATGAAATTTTTAAGTTCACTGAGGAGTTATGGAAAAAAGACAACTTCAGCATACCACCTACTGTAATATGTATAAATGCAATTAACTGGCTTCAAGGGAAAAGTATTGGAGAGCTTATTGCTAATAGAATCAAGTATTTATCGGAAGATGAACGGGTGAAACCGCAATATAAAATTGATGCGACTAGTGATATAGATGTAAATAGACAGATTAAAATAGTTATTAAAATCAACTTAAAAGTCATAACCTTTTCCCTATTAAAATACCTAAAACTTCTTATAGATATACTCGGAACTGTACTCACAGAAGGTGATAAGGAAAGATTCAAGTTAACACTGGCCTTACCTATTCAGTTAGAATTAGGAACTCAAGAGCCAATTGTCATTTCGCTAATTTCAAATGGAGTTCCAAGAACTATCGCTATCAAACTATTTGAAATTTTCAAGAGAACAGAAGACTACAAAAATGAAACAAAAATCTTCGCATGGATGAAAAAGCAAACTTATATCGTAGGGTTAGAACCGATTTACAACAAGTTTTTGAGTAAGAATAACTTCACAATTAAAAATAGCTCAATATAGTTTGTCAGGGTGAACAATAAGTAGCTTGAAAATTATATAATAGACACTGCCCTAGCCAGCTTTAATATTATGACCAACAGTAGAGACGATTTCCCTATCAAAATTAAAGAGATATTGAAGCAACGGGCAGCTTATATATGCTCAAACCCTTCCTGCAAGAAGATGACTATTGCACCTTCCGTTGCCGATCTGGATGCGGTACAATTTATAGGTGTTTGCGCCCACATAACTGCGGCATGCGATGGTGGACCAAGATATAAGAAAGAGATGAATTCGGTAGAAAGAAGCAGTATTCAAAATGGCATCTTTTTATGCTCAAACTGCGCCGCGTTAATTGATAAGAACGATGGGAAAGACTATGACTTTGAAACACTTATCCGCTGGAAAGAGGATCATGAAAGCTGGGTAATTCAGAATCTTAATAAGCCTTACTTCGACGGTGGAGGCTTAACGAGTAATAATCAGACTGGCGGTATCACAGCAAATACTGTTCATGTAAACAACTACCCTCAACAGGTAAAAGGTGAGGTAAATTTAGCTAACGAACACGATAAAAATTTGTTTCTAAAAGCTGAGGCAATACTTGGTGAAGATCAGTTATTGCAAATGCTGAGTACTCTAGAAAGCAATCAATCCATTCTGATAGATGAAGTTCATTTGACGTGCGACTTTATAAGCTTCTATTCAAAAAGTGCTAATGAGTATGTGAATAAAGAGATCAACACAAATCGAAGATGGTTGTTTAATGCACTTACATATCTTCTAGAATTTATACAGCAAAACTTTGATAAATGGCCTTACGAACAAAAGGCGGAGAATTTTCAAATATGTTTACATCCAACCACAAATTGCGACAGAGGTGGTAACTTAACCAGAGAATGTTCTGAGAAGCATAATTCACTAACTAATGAAATGCTTAGGAAAATTAGAAAAACTGAAAAGGAATATGCCCAATTTAGAAGGTCGGTGAAGGAGTTTTTGTATTTATAAATAGTGATGAATATGGATTTAGCATCATTCCTCATTAAGCTAGAAAGACTCAATGTATCTCGTTCTACAGGCAAACCGGCACCACACAAAGCAGTGCTTTTACTTTCTGTCATTCAAGGATTCGAATCTAAGCAGATCACCACAAATAAAATCTTCATTACCCCAGAGCTTGTTGCTACATTTAAGGACAAGTTCTACTCATGGGTACGCGACACAAGGTTTCAGCCTAACTTTTCATTACCCTTTTATCACTTAAAAAGTGAAGGCTTTTGGCATTTGCAATTACTTTCGGGAAAGGAAATGCCATTGACGAGTTCCGGAAGTATCCGAAGCTTTACGGCACTTAGAGAAACTATAGCCTACACCTATCTGAGTGAAGACGTATACCTACTGCTACAAGACCCAGCAGTCCGTGACCAAACTAAACATATACTCATCAAAACCTATCTCGGCGGTCAATACCTTCAAACATCGGATTCAAGTACGTTGCGCGATATCGAGCAGCAAATACTACACGAGCCAGCTGTAGCCTACAGGCTGGAAGCTGCCGCAGCTGATGAAGAAGAGCAATTCTTGAGGAATAGCGTCTTTAAAAAGATCATCCCTCGCACTTACAATTATACTTGCTGCATCTCCGGCATGCAGATCATAGCATCCGGGGTGCAGATGATTGACGCTTGTCATATTATACCATTCGCCTTGTCGCATGATGACACTATTTCCAACGGGCTTTCACTTTGCCCCAACCTGCACCGTGCTTTCGATCGCTTTCTCATCACCATAGATGAAACGTACAAAGTGATCGTCTCCCCGCATTTTAAAGAAGCCGGGCCCTACCCTATCCATGTCTTTCACGGGCAGCCTATCTTACTACCGGGTGAGCAAGAGTACTTCCCTGCCATAGAAAATCTAAGATGGCATAATGAGAAGTATTATCTGCTGAATAAATAGGGGTTTTAAAAAAAACAATAACATAGTACTAGTTTGAAGAGGCTGATAGAGCGGATATGCCGATAATATATTTTTATTTAACTGAAATTCGGTACATTGCGCTGCTCAACTCCTAATCTAACTAAGCTTACTTTAGTTCTTTGATGCCTGCTGAAAGATATTGCTTTCACTAGTTGGAATTGCTTTTCGAAGCATTTCAGATCGGCTAGTATTCCGAATTCGTTCGGAAAAAATGGTTCTTGGTAATTGTATATGCATAAATTCAATTATACTAGGCTATTCTTTTATTCTCTTAATCGCTTTCATAAACAAAGAATAATTCGGCAGGCATCAAAGAACTTCTTTGTAACATGGAACTAAATGAAGAACATATTGGTAGGATAAGGTCTGAATTTGCAAAAATGAAGACCAAGGAAGATCTTCTTAAGTTGCTCAATAAGGTAAAGCCGTTTGTGTTTGGTTCTAACGCAGTACCTTTTGAACTCAAGCAGCTAACTTGGTATGGCAATCCTAATCTAGGTGGGAGGAGATATCGCACTTTTGTAATAAAGAAGAAGTCTGGAGCTGACAGAAAAATACACGCACCCGTTAGGGGACTAAGAGCACTTCAGCAAGTGTTAGGATTAATTCTGCAATGTGTTTTTAAACCGCAAGCTGGTGTAACAGGATTTGTTCGCGGTAGGTCAATTCTTGACAACGCACAATTCCATACAAATCAGCGATATGTTTTTAATATTGATTTAAAGGATTTTTTTACAAGTATAGAACAGGCCAGAGTGTGGAAGTGTCTTCAATTGACACCTTTCTTTTTAGTTGATAAAATACCGGGAAAAACAGTTTTTCTTCCTCTTGAAAAATTTAGGAAACTTAAACTTAAGCAAAAAGAGAAATTCACATTCCTTACAGATGAAAATGGTGTATACATCGAAACTTTAAAAGGCGTTATTCGTGCCGATTCTGATTTTGATGTCAATAAAGAGAAATTCATTTATAAGCGTGCTGGAACCAAAGGGCGTGATTCCTTTGATGCCTATGTAATAACCAATCATGATCCTAGTACTAAGCGTATCCTTCTTGCTAATATAATTGCTGGGATATGCTGTACGGTGATGGTCGTTAACACACTAGACGAAAATGGTGTTTCTCAAAAAGTAAAAAGAAATGTATTACCCCAGGGGGCTCCTACCTCACCAATACTTAGCAATATTGTATGCCAAAGACTTGACCATATATTACTTGGTGTGGCAAAAAGATTTGGCCTCAAATACAGTCGTTATGCAGATGACATTACTTTCAGCTCCATGCATAACGTATATCAAGAAGATAGCGAGTTTTGCAAAGAATTGAATCGAGTTATATCTGAACAAGGATTTGAAATAAACTCACTAAAAACTCGTATTCAAAAAGACAGTTATCGGCAAGAAGTGACCGGATTACTTGTTAACGAAAGAGTTAATTTACATAAACAATACATAAAGCAGATAAGAATGCTGCTTTACTACTGGGAAAGGTATGGTTATGAAAAGGCTGAACGTTTTTTCACACTTCAGTATATTAAAGAAAACGCAAATCGTAAAATACCTAGTCTTTCAAATGTACTTTCCGGTAAGCTGGATTATTTTAAGATGGTAAAAGGTGGTAGCAGTTCGTATAAAAAGCTAAAAAAGAGATTCGACGACCTTCTGATTAAAGATAAGGTTGCGTCATCAAAGGAAAAACTAACACAAAATGCGCAACAACATAATCCTAAACACCTAGTTGAGTTATTGAGTAAATTTTCGGAAGATCGTAATCCACTTAAATTTACAAAGCATAGCTGGGACTATGGGATGATCGAAGGACTCTACGATAATTACAAGGATTTCATAAAACAGTATAATGAGAAAGGTCGGCCCATTTGTTTTGAAATACAAAGTGTAAAAAGAGAATTAGGTGCAAAGATTCTACACTTTACCAATACAAAAAGTGAGAATGGAAAATATATTGATAGCAATGGAATAAAGAAAGACTTTAAATGGGGAGAATATCAATTGTCGCTAGGATGGAAAAGTCGTGAATTAGCTCAATGGGCAAAGGCTAATCCAACAAAAGATCCATTTGATTTTCCTGTTACACCACCTGTAAAAATTGAAAAATACGGTCGTTCGCTTGAATTAACTCAATTTGGAGACATTGTTAATGTATTTGCAAACGAGATAGAAGTGAGGTCAGAAGGTGACCAATTGGAGGCTATCATGATTGAAATGCGTAAAAAACATTTGAAATTTGATTTTAAGAAACCTAATTATGTTAATCTGAAAGGTGTACAGTTTTATACCGATGTGGATTATTTTAAAAGAGCATTAAATAAAGTCTTCGATTCTGTTTCCAAAAGGACTCAATTTCCACAAATCGAGATTGCCGCTGCAAATCAAAAAAAGGGAACAATAACAATCTCAATCACCCAATACGAATCATATTCCCTCAGAAAATCTTCAGATGATATGATTAATGAAGTGCAGGATGGCGACTTTTCAGATATTCGCAAATACTTGATAAATCTATGCGATTGGTCTGTAGAATCGATTTTTTCCGATGGGTCATATCAAATCAACTATTTAACTTCATCAGAAGTCCCAGTGAAACAGTTGCTAACCGATGTTCCACTTGGTTTCACTCATAAGTTCACGTTCTATATATCATAATGAAAATTTTACTTATTGAAGATCGTCTGGAACGTAAAAATCAGTTTCTAAGCATTGCAGGGATAAGCTCATTGGACGAGTATTCATTCCTTACAGTATTACGTCCTACTGAGTTAGAAGCGCTTAAAAGTGATATAAAGAATCGTAACCAAACACGTCTCAATGAATTTGACTTGCTCATGATTCATAAATCTGCGTTCAGCCAGTCTGAGCAGGAAATAATTAGAGAAACGTCTAAACCAACCGTATATTTTTCAGGCGGAATCCCGCAATCGTCCTATACAGAGAATCCCGATACACTCCATATTAATTCGAAAGAATTTTACAGCTCCAATTTGAAAAATTTCTTAGAAGCCATTGCAAAAACCGGAAAAATAGAATTGATGCGACTTCAGTTTGGTGAACAATGGCAGTTAAATTTGTTATTGAATCTTCGCCAAGAAATTACTCAAAAAATCAATACTGAATTAGAAAGTGGCATTTTCCCTGAGGATTTCGAAGCACTTTTTACAGATAAAATAATGGATTTTGAGTGGCCTACCTCAATGGCAAGCCGAATAGAGAATTTAAAAATTAATGGAATGGCACCTAATGAAACTATTCTAGATGATATCAAGAGTGTGGTTACAGAAATGATAAATCAACAACTCAATATTGTCTCATGAAATTTGGATTCATACACAACGATAACTCGACTTTGAGTAGAGCATTCGCTGATTATTTTGACTCGCTTAAATTTACTGCGAATGCGACCGGAGATATTGATCGGCAGATTACAGAGTTCATTGAAAATAAGATTGCATTATCCGGTGTTTCTGCACTATTTATAAAAGTTGCATTATCGCCTAATTATTTAGAATTCTTGGGATTGCGTCTTGCTTTGCATATACGATTCTCAAATAAATTTCCAGAAATCCAGACACTTCCCATAATTCTTGTAAGTGAGGAGAGTTATGAACAACTCGATAGGATGGTAACCTTTCCTGGCTTTTTATCAAGTTCTGGTCTGTATTTATCGAATGAGAATATCGACCAAGTTCGCAAATTCATTAGCCTTTTAGAAAAGGGTAGCCTAAAAAGCTGTGAATCTGTACAGGAATTAGCAAGAAAAATAAATATTGAACCGCCGGCTAGCTACCAATCACATCATAGTATCGCAAATGAGTGGAGTATTTTAAGATGGTCTGAATTGTTGAATGTAGATTCCCGTGTTCAACCATTAATGACGATAAGGGAAAATATCCAAAGTCTACTCTTTTATAAATTTTTGGAGGTAAAATACCCAACTTTGGAAATTTCCTTAGAGCAGTCATTTGTTATGCAGGGAGAAGGAAAAATTCTTTATATAGATGATAAGTGGAACAAAGGATGGAGTACCATATTAGATAAGTTTTTTTCTAACACACCCCAGATAAATTTTAGAACATATCCTTTTACATTTAAAGATAAAAACGAATCAGAGATAGTTGCGGCATGTGAAACTGAAATCAAAAAGGAGAATCCCGATATTGTTTTACTAGACCTGCGACTTTCAGATCTAGATTTTTCACTTGAAGTTGATGCAAAAGAATTGGCTGGATATAAAGTACTTAAAGTCATTAAGGCGTTAAATCCTGGAATTCAAGTTATCATATTTTCTGCATCAAATAAAGTTTGGAATTTGCTAGAAACTCAAAATGCAAAAGCCGACGGTTTTGTTTTAAAAGAATCGCCTGAATTCTTAATCGCAGGTTATGATTCTAAAGAATCTTTAAACTCACTAAGCCAACAAGTCAGTGGTTGTTTGTCTAGAGTTTATCTGAAAGAAATTTGGATTTTAGTTGTCCAAATTAATAAAGTGTGTAATAAGAACTTACTTAGTACTAAATACTTCGCAAAGGAGATTAAGAGTCAAACAAATGCTATTAAATATAAGCAACTATTAACTGATGAGTTAGAGGCCATGTTCGAAATTCTGAACACGACAAATAAGAATAGATTTAATATTGCGATGCTGATGTTATACAAGTGTGTTGAGTATATGAATGAGATTTTCTTTATTCAAGAAAAGAGAGCCGTGGCGGCAAAATTATATGATGGTTCAATTATTGGCTTTTACGATATAAAGGTGAAAATTTGGAGAAAAAAAGATGAAACAATTCAAATATATGACACGGGCAGAAAAACAACTGTTCCTAAGAAGATACCATTAGACTCCTTAAATTCTACATTAAATAAAAGTATTAACCTTGCAAAAAAGCTGACTGTTGCAAATGATAATAATTTAGAGAATTTGATAGAACTATCTGAATGTCGCAATAAGTACATTCACTCTGATAAAAATAAAAGGGCTCAGCTGAGGAATATAACATCTAATGATATATTGAATTGGCTAGGTGTAATAACTAATCTTATTAAAGCTTGGTAAGGTGAAGAACATTATCAAGATAATCGTATAATCTATATAACACTAAATAATATTCTTGATTAGGCTCAGGATAGGCTTTAACAATA
The DNA here is from genome assembly GCA_035497455.1 of Flavipsychrobacter sp. GTDB lineage: Bacteria > Bacteroidota > Bacteroidia > Chitinophagales > Chitinophagaceae > JAFIGV01. The sequence goes on along the minus strand of DATJDL010000013.1, from coordinate 13,164 downwards.
AGTTCTTGCTCGGTAAAAATCTAAGGGAAGCTTTCAATTATTATCCATATCTACCCTAAAAATACAAGGGAATTGCTAATCTGATTTTTATCGAAATCTAATATCTATGAACTCTACCGCCTCTCGACCATTGCGATCTGAATATTATAGTTTCTGATTTGTGTTCTATATTTTTTAAATAGAAAGCTTCATAGACATCATCCGATGAACGGTGCCATCGCTACTGAATCTTCACGGTAGCACTGCCGGCGAAATAAATTAAAAAAATCCCCCCACCAACCGGCAAGGGGATCCTAAAAAAATAAGGTCTATACTGAAAGCGGTTTATTTGCTTTGCTGCAGAGTAGCATTTTGCTGTGAGTCCGGTTGCTTCTGGATCACATTGCCGGCGGCATCGTGCGTGACCGGGGCGGCATCTGCCGGGTCGACCGCTACGGGTGTAGCAGGAGTTGCAGGCGGTGCCGGTGTGTCGGCAGGGGCTACGGAGATGGACTTTTCGCGGGGCTGAATGGCATTGTTGTTCTTCGATTTTACCTTGTCCTGTGCGATGGCTACCGAGCCTGACAACAGGAGGGCTACCAATAAAAACTGTGTTTTTTTCATAACGATGTCATTTTTGATCTTTTAAAAGTATCGAAAACTACCCTAAAAGAGGGGAGGAAAACCTATAAAATGATGCTAAAATGAATGAAAATTCCGGGTTGCCTAGGTAGTTTCCCCCGGAATCTGCCCTTTGTGGGCTTGCATTTCAGGGATTTTTGGGGGATATCCCCCAAAAAATCCTTCCTGAGAATAGGGTAGGGAAGGGCAGCTGTATTTCGCGCCGGCGATTCCGGGGGATATCCCCCAAAAAACATCCGGCTGTGGTAAGGGGAGGATTCGTGTTTTCTCACCCGCCGTAATTTTTACCGGGTCTCTATTGCTCTAAACCTCTGGGACTGTTTTGCTGTACTGCTGCTCCATTCTCCCCCAATAAGCCTACCTTCACCGGGCTGGCTATATTGCCGCCATACCCTGTCAAGCCATTTATTGGAAGCCCTTTTTAATACCCTCATCGACACGTTTATAGACAACCATGTAGGCATTGCCCCACATTTCCTGAGCAAAGAACTGGCCGGGCACCTGCGCGGTAACCTGGAACGGCTGTATGCCAAGCGGCAGTTGAAGCAGGCGGGCACCGGCAACGAGGTGCATGCTGCCATCAACCCCTCGGTGCGCGGCGACCAGATCTACTGGCTGGACCGGGCCCATGATGACCCGCACGAGAACCGTTTCTTCCTGCTGATGGATGCCTTCGTGGCGCACCTGAACCGTACGTGCTATACGGGGATAACGGGTTATGAATTTCACTATACGCTGTACGAGGAAGGGCGTTTTTATAAAAAGCATGTGGACCAGTTTCGCAATCATGAGGGGCGGAAGTACTCGATGATCCTGTACCTGAACGTGGACTGGGCGGAGCAGGACGGCGGCGAGCTGTGCATCTACCACGCGGACCATTTGCAGCATATCAGCCCCCAGGATGGTAAGGGGGTGTTTTTTGACAGTGCTGCACTGGCGCACGAGGTGCTGCCCACGCAGAAGGCGCGTATGAGCATTACGGGCTGGCTGAAGAAAGGGTGAGGCTTTTGCCCTTTGATTGGCGGCATGCCCATCCTGCAGCAGGACCGGGAGTGGTTTGTACGATTTATTTTTTGAGGCGGTGTGAAAAATGCTATTCGTACCAAAGAAAATCCCCCCGCGGTAAAGCGAGGGGATCCTGTTATTCTTTATTCCATTTTCTGCTTATTCTTCATCATCGAACTCCAGCACATCGCGGTTTGCCATCAGCAGGTCGAACTCTTCTTTGGAACCTACCACGATATCATCGAACTCGCGCATACCCGTACCTGCCGGGATGAGGTTGCCGGTGATCACGTTTTCCTTCAGGCCCATCAGGTAATCTGACTTACCGGTGATGGCGGCTGTGGAAAGTACTTTGGTGGTTTCCTGGAAGGACGCTGCGGAGATCCAGCTCTGTGTGCCCAGTGATGCCTTGGTGATACCGAGCAGCATAGGGGTAGAGGTAGCCGAATTGGCATCGCGGAATTCCACGAGTTTTTTATCATTACGACGGAGGCCGCTGTTTTCTTCACGGATCTCGCGGAGGGTAACGATCTGCCCCGGATGGAGTACGGTAGAGTCGCCTTGCTCGGTCACCACTTTCTTATCGAAGATCCAGTCGTTTTCTTCCATGAACTCGAACTTGTCTACGGTATCATCTTCCAGGAACTTGGTATCTCCCGGATCGACGATGGTGACTTTACGCATCATCTGGCGCACGATCACTTCGATGTGTTTATCATTGATCTTCACCCCTTGCAGGCGGTAAACCTCCTGAATCTCGTTCACCAGGTATTCCTGCACGGCAAACGGTCCTTTGATGGCGAGGATATCGCTCGGCGTGGTAGCGCCATCGGAGAGGGAGGTACCGGCTTTTACGAAGTCGCCGTCCTGCACCATGATGTGGCGGGTCAACGGAACGAGGTATTTCTTGATGAGTCCTTCGCGGCTTTCGACGATGATCTCGCGGTTACCGCGCTTGATGTTACCGAAGCTTACTACGCCATCCACCTCTGCCACTACAGCGGGGTTGGACGGGTTACGGGCTTCGAACAACTCGGTAACGCGTGGCAGACCCCCTGTGATATCGCGGCTACGGCCCATGACACGTGGTATCTTCACGAGTACCTGCCCGTTGTGCACTTTATCATCTTCATCTACGATGATGTGGGAGCCTACGGGAAGGTTATAGGATTTTTCTTCTTTACCGCCTATCACGATGCTCGGGATCTTGGTCTTGTCCTTGGTCTCGATTACCACTTTTTCACGGTGCCCGGTTTGCTCATCGGCTTCCTCGCGGAAGGTGATGCCCTCGATAATGCTATCGAAACGGACGCTACCGGTGACTTCTGAAATGATCACGGCGTTAAACGGATCCCAGGTGCAGATAACATCTCCTTTGCTCACTTTCTGGTTGTTCTTCACTTTGAGGTTAGAACCGTAAGGGATGTTGTTGGTAATGAGCAGCCTGTCGTTGGCTACGTCCACAATCCGCATTTCACCGGTACGGCCGATGACCACGGTTTGTTTTTCGCCTTCTTTATCTACAAATTCGGTGGTACGCAATCCATCGAACTGGATAGTGCCATCGAACTTGGCGACTAACTGCGACTCGATAGCAGAGGAGCCTGCCACACCACCCACGTGGAAGGTACGGAGGGTCAACTGTGTACCGGGTTCCCCGATGGACTGGGCTGCGATGATCCCTACGGCATCACCGCGCTGGGCCATGTACCCTGTTGCGAGGTTCTTGCCATAGCACTTGGAGCATACTCCGCGACGCGCTTCGCAGGTGAGTACGGAGCGGATCTCTACGGTATCGATACCGCTTTCTTCGATATCCTTGGCTATATCTTCTGTGATCTCTTCCCCGGCTGTAGCAATGAGCTTTTCGGAGATAGGATCGTATATATCATGCAGGGAAGTACGTCCGAGGATACGATCGTAAAGTGGTTCTACGATGTCTTCGTTGTCTTTCAATGCACTGGTAGCAATACCTCTTAGGGTACCGCAATCTTCCTGGTTGATGACCACATCCTGTGCTACGTCCACGAGACGACGGGTCAGGTAACCGGCATCCGCCGTTTTGAGGGCGGTATCGGCGAGACCTTTACGGGCACCGTGGGTAGAGATGAAGTATTCCAATACGGAAAGACCGGTTTTGAAGTTGGACAGGATCGGGTTTTCGATGATCTCTGAACCACTGGAGCCGGAACGGCGTGGTTTAGCCATCAATCCTCTCAGCCCGGCCAGCTGTTTTACCTGTTGTTTAGAACCACGGGCACCGGAATCCAACATCATGTACACGGAGTTGAATCCTTGCTTGTCGGTCGCCATTTCCTTGATCAGGGTTTCGGTAACGCGTGTATCCACACGGCTCCATATATCGATGATCTGGTTGTAGCGTTCGTTGTTGGTGATCAGCCCCATGTTGTAGTTTTCCCATACTTCGTCCACTTCGGACTGTGCATTGGCCACCAATTGTTCCTTGATATCCGGGATGCTGAGGTCTTTGATATTGAACGAAAGTCCGCCGCGGAAGGCTGTGCGGAACCCGAGGGTCTTGATGTCATCGAGGAATTGTACGGTCTTAGGGATACCGGCATTCTTGAGGATGTCACCGATGATCTCCCGCAGGGATTTCTTGGTGAGCAATGCATTCACGAAACCGCTTTCCCTGGGTACAAACTGGTTGAAGAGTACGCGTCCTACGGTAGTTTCCAGCAGTTCTCTCTTCAGGCTGCCGTCTTTCTGGCGCACGTCTGTTTTTACCTTGATCCAGGCATGCAGGTCTACACGACCTTCGTTGTGGGCGATTATCACTTCTTCTGCAGAGTAGAATGCCATGCCTTCTCCCTTCACGATCTCATCGCCGATGGTTCTCTTGCCCTTAGAGATGTAGTAGAGACCGAGTACCATGTCCTGTGAAGGCAGGGTGATCGGCGTACCGTTCTGCGGGTTGAGGATGTTGTGCGATGCGAGCATCAATAATTGCGCTTCGAGGATGGCCGCGCTGGCCAACGGTACGTGTACCGCCATCTGATCACCATCGAAATCGGCGTTGAACGCAGAACATACGAGCGGGTGGAGCTGGATGGCCTTTCCTTCGATCAGCTTTGGCTGGAAGGCTTGTATGGATAACCGGTGGAGGGTAGGGGCACGGTTGAGGAGGATGGGGTGTCCTTTCAGCACATTTTCGAGGATATCCCAAACCACGGCTTCCTTACGCTCCACTAATTTTTTAGCACTTTTTACAGTTTTAACGATGCCTCTTTCGATGAGCTTGCGGATGATGAACGGTTTGAACAGTTCTGCCGCCATGTCTTTCGGAAGACCGCATTCGTGTAATTTCATTTCGGGTCCTACGACGATCACCGAACGACCGGAGTAATCCACACGTTTACCGAGCAAGTTCTGACGGAAACGTCCTTGTTTACCTTTCAGTACATCGGAAAGGGATTTAAGGGCGCGGCCACCTTCTGCTTTTACGGCATTGGATTTACGGGAGTTATCGAATAAAGAATCCACGGCTTCCTGCAGCATGCGTTTTTCATTACGCAGGATCACTTCGGGGGCTTTGATCTCTATCAGACGTTTCAGACGGTTGTTGCGGATGATCACCCGGCGGTACAGGTCATTCAGATCGGAAGACGCAAAGCGTCCGCCATCCAAGGGAACGAGGGGGCGCAACTCCGGTGGAATCACGGGGATGTATTGCATCACCATCCATTCCATCTTGTTCTCTACGCGGGTATTGGCATCGCGGAAGGCTTCCACTACGTTCAGGCGCTTGAGGGCTTCCTGCTTCCGTTGTTGTGAAGTTTCGTTTGCCGCAGCGCTACGAAGTTCGTAGGAGAGCTGATCGAGGTTGATCCGGCTGAGCATGGAGTGAACGGCTTCCGCACCCATCTTGGCGATGAATTTGTTGGGATCGTCATCGGGCAGGTATTGGTTCTCTTTCGAGATGGTCTCCAGAATTTCGAGGTATTCGTCTTCGGAGATCAGTTGCAGTTCTGTTTTTTCAGAGTCTTTCAGGTTCAGTTTCTGACGGATCAGTTCTTCCGCTTCACCGGCCTGCACTACGACATAACGTTCGTAGTACACGATGCTTTCCAGCTTCTTGGAAGAGGAGCCGAGCAAATAACCGATCTTGTTCGGAAGGCTCTTAAAGTACCAGATGTGTACGATAGGAACGACCAGTTTGATGTGTCCCATACGCTCACGACGTACTTTCTTCTCCGTTACTTCCACACCGCAACGGTCGCACACGATACCCTTATAACGGATACGCTTGTATTTACCGCAGTAGCATTCGTAGTCCTTTACGGGACCAAATATTTTTTCGCAGAACAAGCCATCACGTTCCGGCTTGTAGGTACGATAGTTGATTGTTTCCGGCTTCAGCACTTCACCATACGAACGGTCGAGAATGCCATCCGGAGATGCAAGGCTGATGGTGATTTTTCCAAAACCCGGTTTCGGGCGATTATCTTTTTTTATTGCCATAATTAGTAGTTAGTAATTAGTAGTTAGTAATTAGTCCAGTGAATTAAATAAACCGTATAGCATTTTTTGAATCTCTGTCAATTCCGCTATTAATGCATTACTTGAATCTTCTGTAACGTAACCTAACTTACTACTTATTATAATTTGTGTTTCTAATTCATGTGCAGATCCGATGGCGATAGTCAAAAACTGTTTAAAAGAATTTTTAGAATTTCTTCCGGCTCCTTCTGAAATGTTACTGGGTATCGAAGTTGCAGCTCGCTGCATTTGAGACACCAGGTTAAATTTCTCTTCTGAAGGGAAGCTCTTGGTTAGCTCATATATCCTGACTACAAAGTCTATTGATTTTTGCCAAACCTTAAGCTCCCGAAAGTTATTCATCTACGACTATCGACTATCGACTATCTACTTTTTACTCGAACTTCAATTCCAATCCTAATCCTCTCAACTCATTCACCAATACGTTGAACGACTCAGGGATACCGGCTTTCGGTACGTTGTCGCCTTTCACGATGGATTCGTAAGTTTTCGCACGACCGATGATATCATCTGATTTCAACGTGAGCAATTCCTGGAGGATGTTGGATGCGCCGTATGCTTCGAGTGCCCAAACCTCCATCTCACCAAAACGCTGACCACCGAACTGGGCTTTACCACCCAATGGCTGCTGTGTGATGAGTGAGTATGGTCCGATAGAACGCGCGTGCATCTTATCGTCTACCATGTGGTGCAGCTTGATCATGTAGATGATACCTACCGTTGCTTTCTGGTGGAAGCGTTCCCCGGTTTCACCATCATAGAGGTAGGTGTGTCCGAATTCCGGAAGACCTGCCTGATCGATCAGATCGCCTATTTCTTCTACGGAAGCCCCGTCGAAGATCGGCGTAGCGAACTTCATTCCGAGCTTTTCGCCTGCCCATCCGAGAACGGTTTCGTAGATCTGCCCGAGGTTCATCCGGGAAGGTACCCCCAGCGGGTTCAGAACGATATCCACCGGTGTTCCGTCTTCGAGGAACGGCATGTCTTCTGCACGAACGATACGGGCTACGATACCTTTGTTACCGTGGCGACCCGCCATCTTATCTCCCACTTTCAGCTTACGCTTAGAGGCGAGGTATACTTTAGCCAGTTTCAACACGCCTGCAGGTAATTCATCTCCTATTGACAGGTTGAATTTCTCACGTTTGTAACGGCCGAGTTCTTCGTTGAATTTGATATTGTAGTTGTGCAGCAATTGGTTGATCGCTTCATCGGTCTCTGCATCGCCGGTCCATCCGAGGGGATTGACGTTGGCATAATCGATCACGCTTAGTGTCTTGCTGTTGAACTTACCTCCTTTTGCGATGATCGGTTCACCGAAGTTGTTGGAAATACCCTGAGAAGATTTGTCTTTCAACAGAATATTCAGTTTCTCCATCAACAGGGCTTTCAGATCTTCCAGGTTCTTTTCGTGAACTTTTTCAATCTTTTCCAGTTGTGTCTTCTCGCGCACTTTGGCATTCTTATCTTTCTTAGCACGCTGGAACAGTTCTTTGTGGATCACGATGCCTTCTGTACCGGATGCTGCTTTCAGCGATGCATCTTTGGCATCACCGGCTTTATCACCGAAGATGGCACGTAATAGTTTTTCTTCCGGTGTAGGATCGGTTTCTCCTTTTGGTGTGATCTTACCGATCAGGATATCGCCTTCACCTACGTGGGCACCGATACGAATGATACCGTTCTCGTCGAGGTCTTTGGTGGCTTCTTCGGAGATGTTCGGTATATCGGGTGTCAGTTCTTCTTCCCCGAGCTTGGTATCGCGTACTTCCAGTTCATATTCATCAATATGTACAGAGGTAAACCAGTCTTCACGCACTACTTTTTCGTTGATCACGATGGCATCCTCGAAGTTGTACCCTTTCCACGGCATGAATGCCACTTTCAGGTTGCGACCGAGGGCCAATTCACCACCCTGAGTGGCATATCCTTCCGTCAGGAAGTCGCCGTTCTTCACTTTATCGCCCCTGCGAACGGCAGGTCTTAAGGTGATAGACGTGCTTTGGTTGGTCTTTTTATATTTAGTAAGCTTGTAAACTTTCAGATCGTCTTCGAAAGATACCAGGCGGTCTTTGTCATTGCGGTCGTAGCGTACGTGGATTTCGTTTGCATCTACGTATTCCACCACACCGTTTCCTTCTGCATGGATCTGGATACGGGCGTCGCGGGCTGCTTTCCCTTCCAGACCGGTACCTACGATAGGCACCTGCGGGCGGATCAGGGGCACTGCCTGGCGCTGCATGTTCGATCCCATCAGGGCACGGTTGGCATCATCATGTTCCAGGAACGGAATGAGCGAAGCAGAGAGACCCACGATCTGGTTAGGAGCCACGTCCATGTATTCTACTTCTTCGCGTTCGAGGATCGGGAAGTCACCTGTCTGACGAGATTTGATTTTATCTTCTGTAAAATTCCCATTTTCATCCATCGGGATGTTTGCCTGGGCGATTTTCGCTTCATCTTCTTCTTCAGCGCTTAAGAAATGCTGATGTTTCAAATCTACCTTTCCGGATTTTACTTTCCGGTACGGTGTTTCGATAAAGCCCATTTCATTGATCTGAGCGTGTACGCAAAGCGTAGAGATCAAACCGATGTTCGGACCTTCCGGGGTTTCGATGGTACACAGGCGGCCGTAGTGGCTGTAGTGTACGTCACGCACCTCGAAGCCGGCACGTTCACGGCTCAAACCGCCCGGGCCTAACGCGGAGATACGACGCTTGTGCGTGATCTCGGAAAGCGGGTTGGTCTGATCGAGGAACTGAGATAGCTGGGAGGTACCAAAGAAGGAATTGATTACCGAAGAAAGTGTTCTGGCGTTAATCAGGTCGATCGGAGTAAACACCTCGTTGTCTCTTACGTTCATACGCTCGCGGATGGTACGTGCCATACGGGCAAGACCCACACCGAACTGGGCAAAAAGCTGCTCGCCCACGGTGCGTACACGACGGTTGCTCAGGTGATCGATATCATCGATTTCTGCTTTACCGTTGGTGAGGCGCACCAGGTATTTAATGATCGAAATGATGTCCAGCTTGGTAAGGACTGCTTTATCCAGGTCGATATCCAGACCCAGTTTACGGTTGATCTTGTAACGACCTACTTCACCGAGATCATAACGTTTGTCGGAGAAGAATAATTTATCGATGATACCGCGTGCAGTTTCATCATCCGGTGCGTCACTGCCGCGCAACTGGCGGTAGATGTGTTGTACCGCTTCCAACTCGGAGTTAGAAGTATCTTTATTTAAGGTATTGTAGATAATGGAGTAATCGCCGCTTACTTCTTCCTTTTGCAGGAATACGGTCGGAATACCCATTCCCATAATCATTTCTGCGTTTTCTTCGTCTAATACGTTATCACGATCCAAAACGATCTCGTTACGCTCGATGGTAACCACTTCACCGGTATCTTCATCTACGAAATCTTCCGTCCAGCTACGCAACACGCGAGCTGCCAGGCGGCGACCAATGTGCGGTGCCAGGCTCTTTTTATCTACTTTTACTTCGTCTGCCATTCCGAACAGTTCCAGGATGTCTTTATCGGTTTCATAGCCGATAGAACGAAGCAGGGTAGTAACAGGGAATTTTTTCTTACGGTCGATGTATGCATACATGACATTGTTGATGTCGGTAGCAAACTCCATCCAGGCTCCTTTGAAAGGAATCACGCGGGCAGAGTAGATCTTAGTACCGTTCGGGTGAACGCTTTGACCAAAGAACACTCCCGGTGAACGGTGCAACTGGGAAACGACCACACGTTCTGCTCCGTTGATCACGAAGGTACCGCGCGGGGTCATGTAGGGGATATTCCCCAAAAACACATCCTGAATGATGGTTTCGAAGTCAACGTGTTCTTCGTCATTACAACTCAGTTTCAGTTTTGCTTTCAGCGGAACGGAATAGGTAAGACCACGATCCATACACTCATCTATGGTGTAGCGCGGAGGATCGACGAAATAATCCAAGAACTCGAGTACGAAGATGTTTCGTGTGTCGGTAATCGGAAAGTTTTCATTAAACACGTTAAACAAGCCTTCGTTATTACGCTTGTCAGGTGTTGTTTCCAATTGAAAGAAATCCTTGAACGATTGCAACTGAATCGCGAGCAAGTCCGGTGTTTCTGCTACATCATGCAGTTTACCGAAGTTGTGGCGGCCTGTTGCCGTCTTTTTTTTAGGTATAGCCATAGTAATTTAATACTCCTTTTTTACAAACGACAATTACCCACACGTAAGGCTAGGCCTTAGATGCAGGTTCAGATTTTTTATTAATAAAATAAGTTCAATAAGATTTTGTGCACAGCCGGTTCCCGAAAAGGGATTGCAAATATAGAAATGTTTTGACTGAATAACAAAAAATATTCCAAAAACGTCGTTGTTAATAAAAAGTTTAAGAAATTTTCCGAAATAAGAAAACGGCGACGGTTATCCAACTATGATGAATTTCAATTCAGTTTTCAGTTGTCTCATTAATTATCCAGGAGTTTATACTGCCGGCATGTCTCCGGCGACAGGAAAGGGAGCTGAAGGCTTATCGATTTTCCTGCATGTAATATGATTTTCCTGCATGTAATAAAGTAGCACAGGCAGTTTTTCTTCGACTGCTGTTTTTCGTACAGCCTGACCGGGTCAGCTTCTTTGTGAACAGATGCTGTATCCTAAAAGGACATTCAATAGTGTTTAATTGTTTAATTTGTTTTTATGGGAATGTATCCTGCTTGCCGTAAAACGGATCTTTACTTCCACTGAATGCGCTGTATTACAGGAGTGAAGTTATTATGAGAAATTATTACATAAATGAACCTTTTTAGCAGCTGCCCTTATCGAAATCTCTCCCCGTCCGCCATCAGCATCTAAGGCTGGTGTCGCATTTAAACAGCATACTCACTGCACTGTAAACCATAAATTTACTATTGTTATTATTTATTTGTGTATGAAAAGCAATTTTTTAAATCTAAGATTGTTATTGTCCCTTTTTTGTCTCGTCTGATTTGAATCTATTATCTATTATCAAAACTACTTTGTGGCGGTATAAGTAGTTCTACTTATGCTTTTGTTCATATTATAAAATTTTGTACATGAAAATGAAAAAAACTACGCAGTTACTCATTCCGCTGCTAGCGTTCTTGTTTAATGCAAGGGCGCAATACCAGCCGGTCACGCTCACCGCCTCGAGCTACAATCAGGATGTCATTGCAGAAGGCACGGGTTTGCCATCTGCCTCTACTACAAGCGGATTCGATGCCACGGCTGTCGCCAGTTATACGTTTCCGGCGCAGAACTATAAGAATAGCGCGGCTTGTTCTGCTCTACCTTTCGGTCAAGGATTGCCTGTAAACGGACAGCTTATCGGGCAAGGACAGTTTCAACTGGCGTCTTATTCCGGTGCGAATGCCCTTCAATTGACGAATACTAATCCTACAGGTACTTTTACGCTTGCAACACCTATAGCGACCAGCAATTTTTACCTGCTGGCGGCTACCGGCAATGGTGCAGGTACTATGGATATGACCGTAACTTTTAGTGACGCTACTACAGAGCAATTTACAGCGATAACGATAGATGACTGGTTCGGGGGAGCGAATGTCGTATTCCACGGAGGACGAATTGGGAGGAATGAGACAGGCTGCGGAGGGATTAACATTGCCGCAAGCGGCCCCAATTTATACGAATTCAATTTCGCGCTGTCTCCGTCCAATCATTCCAAATCAATCGTATCGATCAGCTTTACAAGAACCAATACGACTGCCAGTGAATTGATCAATATAATGGGAATGTCGGTTGCGGCTTCTTGCACCAGTCCGGTAGCCGGAACGGTCAGCAGCAGTCTGGGCAGTGTGTGCAGCGGACAATCGTTTAACCTGTTATCCACTTTTTATGCCGGTAACAGCTTTCAATGGGAAGAGACACCGCAGGGCACTACCAACTGGGTGGCTATCTCCGGTGCTACCAGCGCCAATTTTACGAAAACAGGTGGACAGGCGAGCGCTATGGACTATCGTGCCGTCATTACCTGCAATTCCAGTACCGTCACTTCCAACGTCATCACCGTTGGCCTGAATCCCTTTTACGACTGTTATTGTTCTCCTTTGATCGGGACGACCTTGCACGCAGCAGGTAACGACGTGATCACCAATGTTACAATAACGGGTACTACCTTAAACAGCTCTAACGGTACCAATGTTAACGGTGATGGCTATACCAAGACCAGTCCTTCTGTAGCAGCTAATACGGCCAGCCTGATGCGGGGAGCGCAATATACGATCACCGCAGCAACAACCAATACCGATGCTGTGGACGGATGGATAGACTACGACGGAAACGGCAGTTTTGATGTGAGTGAATACATTTCTTTTTCTGCTTCCAGTCCTTCATCTGCGAATGTGACAATTCCCTTATCCGCCGTTACGGGACTTACAGGCATGCGGGTCAGATATCAGGCCGGTACACCCTTTGGTGCTTCAGGACCCTGTACAAATTCGGGAGACGAAACGGAAGATTATACGATCACCATTGTGCCCGCGGTGAATTGCAGCGGTGCACCAGCCGCCGCTACAGCCGCCGCTACTTCCACGCTAATCTGCCCGAACACTTCCTTTACGTTAACAGCCAGCAATGTTATGATAGGAAGCGGCATCTACTACCAGTGGGAGGAGCAACCGGTTGGCAGTTCTGCCTGGAATGTTATCGCCGGGGCCACCAATACGAGCCATATTGTCTCCGCAGGAATCACCGTCGCTACGAACTACAGGATGGTTACAAATTGCTCTTTTGGCAGTAGTGCGCCTTCCAATATCATATCGGTAGCCGTGAAGCCTGCTACCCAATGCTACTGTACGCCGTTGTATAGTAACGGCTGTTCTGTATCCGGTTTCAATGCACGGATAGAAAGCGTGACCGTGACAGGTGCCGGCAGTACCGCGATCACGAATACCAACAGCGGTTGTTCTGCTAACGGCTATGGCTTGTACCTGGGGCAGTCCGTCAATATGGAACAAGGGGCGAGCTACAATATGACG
>DATJDL010000012.1:0-10021 GCA_035497455.1 Flavipsychrobacter sp. | reverse complement strand
CGTTAGCTTGTCTTCATCCATATTCTGGCTGCGCCTCACTATGCCCAGGCGGCTGCTGCCATAGAAGTGATGCTCCGAAAGGTTCAAAGTGCCAGATGAAGCGTTGGCGGCATTGTTCACCTCGTAGGTGGCCAGCACATTGCTCCCGCATGTATGCGGGACAGGCTCTGTGCATCGCGCACATACCAGCGGTGGTTGTAATAGGCAGTGCCTCCACTACCGTGGCGCACCGTTTCGCCTGTCTTGTTACCGGAAGGATCGTAATAATAATGAATGAACCGGCTGGTTACTCCTGCCAATGCCCGCTTTTCTACCTCCACTACCTTGCCGTAAACGTTCCAGCTTATATTGTCATCACCCATCCATTCACTGCTCTTTAAATTACCAATGGCATCGTAGCTATAATTGCCCGCTGCCTGGTCTTTGATGTCTACCGCAGGGGCATAATTGTTGGAGTGTGCGGTGCTGCCTGCATTGCGGTCTCTTATATGATCTAAACGGTTGGTACTCCCGGTATAAAAATAAGTGAGGCTGTCCATCAGCGGGTTGGCGGTCAGGTGCCCGTTGCGCAGCACCGTTTTGATATTGCCGTTGCCATCGTATTTATACCGTTCCTGGTACAGGTTGCTGATGGCCAGCGTTGCCCATTGGTTGGTACCGTCAAGTCCGCGGTACATATCCATTGCTACCAGCCGGTTAAGCTGGTCGTATTTGTAATTGTACAATTGGTTCACATAGCGCAGGGGTATACTATGCCCCATGCTGCTGATGTTGCCGTTGTACAGGGGCCGGTAAGCAAGGTTGGCATGCAGGCCGGGTTCGGCAAAGGGAAGCCTTGCCGTATTGATGGGATCGTAATCGCCATAAAAATAATGTAGTGTAAAGCTGTAGGCATCGAGGGCAACCCCGGGGTTTAAGCCGGTAGCATCGCCGCCCATATCGTAGGTGGTTGACGCATTGCTGCTGTTGATGCCTTTGAGCCAGCCCTGCAGCGTATAGGCATAGTCTACACCCTGTACCTGCCGCTGCCCCAACACCATCCGTGCCAGCGGGCCGTGCCGGTAGTAAGCATAAAAAGCTTCATGCTCTTCGAGCTCCTGCTGGTGAAGGAAGATTTTATTATCGGTGGTATATACATCCGTCAGCCGGTTTTCGGCATCGTATTCGTAGCGGTGGTAAAACTGGGGGCTATCAGCTTTCAGCTATGAGCCATCAGCTTTGGCGTAGGGTATAGGAAGTAAGGTATAGGGTTGTGAGGTTGATGTACTAAGCTGTAATGCCGCTATTAAGCTTTTGTTGCCACAGTTTATCCCGTACTGTAGTCGGGACTCGCTTGTACGTCTATAATTCTATTCAACAACTTTGCCGGTTTAGTTTCTGGTTAATAACTGAAACGAATAACCGAAAATAAACAGACGTGGAAATTAGTTGCATTACCGCAGCGTGCCTGGCTTGCCCACAAAGCCCGGGAGGACACACTGCGGAGAAGGAAAACGGGGCATTTTATCCTTTCCTTTTGCATTCATTTTTGCTTCTTTTTCTATAAAGTCATCAAATTGTTTCCGGATAAAAACATTTAAACTATAGCTAAGCTATCACAGTATTCAATTATGGCTTATGTCCGGAGTTCCGAACAGCTTACTATAGAAAGTTCGTGGAAGTTGCACTGTAGAGATGGTTAAGTTAAAATACTGACTTGTGTTAGAATAAGTAAGTTGACTACCACTATTATCCATTCTCCTTGTTGAGCGGGGGTTATCTACAAATTTGTTAATGATTGGAATATCCTTGGTTAAATAGCCTGATCCAAAGCTTGTAACATTAAATATTTCAATTCGAATTTGATCATCATCTATTTTAGTAATTTTTGTAGCCGCAGAGCCAAGAAAATGCTCTAAGCTTGTTAATCCTGAATTTACATCTACATTAATCTCACCACGTAAATCCATTCCCCATTTATAAACACCATCAATATAATTATTCTTAGCCCAATCAACAAGGGTTTCACCTACTACTATAGAATTCTTCAGGTTAGTAGCAAATTTTCCATTCTCTGGGAAAACAATATTTTCTGGTCCTTTACCCCAAACAAAGTTCCCAAGTAAATAATTAACCAGCTCCTTTTCATTTGAAAATGCCGATTCATTAATTGCAAATTGGCTATTTTCATTGACTACATTATTGTTGCCATTATCATTGCCAAAAAACTTATTGCGATCTACTTTTCTCGAATAATTTCCCAATGAGGTATTTTTGAATTTATCAGAATACTTCGCATCACCTCCTGATATTTGGTAAGCTTTATCGACAGCCCATATTTTCCCCTTATATTCATGTTGATCCGGTTCTGCAGGTTCCAAACCATCGAGGTCGACAAATTTAATAGGGCTATTCCCTGCAAATTGGTAAGGTGTATAATATGGATACTTCCTCGTCAGCGGGTCAACACTCAAAAACCTCTGCACAACTTTTTTATAATATTCAAAGAACTTCTCTTACACCATCCAAATTTAACTGTTTCGCTTTTCAGTTGAACTTTCATTTGAAAACAAAAAGTGGTTGATTGCTGTTATTTACCGGTATGCATAACTGTTCTGCATAGTCCATCACCAACCCTGGAACACCCCCACATTGTTATTTTCTCAGGACATCAGAACAAACGCCGTGAAGTTTGATGCTATAGTCACTAAAAAAAATTTCTTGAACGTTATTTATAAAGTAGTTTGCTGTTGCATTCTCATCAAAGGGCCAATGGGCGGTTAAGTAGAGAAAAAATGTGCTCCAATTCACACTATCAATTTCATGCAAATTGAATCTAGTAACCACTTTCTCTAATTCCGTACTGTTTTCGAAATTTAATCGTAAAGTATAATTATGATTACCTGGGAATGGCTCTTTTTGATAAAAAGCACAAACCTTCCTAATCGGAATTAAATGATTATCTACAAATACTTCCATTGATATCATCTCTTATACAGATTTATCGTGGGTACTTCCCCTATTTGTTTTTTAATAATTGTAGATTTTATATTTAGCGGAATACCAGTTTCTTTAAAAAAATCATCCGAAATATTTTCAAGTGTTCTCAAGACCCAATCATCATTCAAACTCTTACTATTTATTTTAATCATAATATCTAGATCTGAAGTCGGTAAAGGACCACGCCCCCTAAATGTACTGCCAGCTCTCGAACCAAACGCTTCAACACTCGACACCAAATAATTATCTCCTTTTCTTAAGTTTGCCAGCCTAGCTATAACACGTTCCAGTGAGGTTTTCTGAACTCCAATAAGACTTGGAATTGTCGATCTAACTGTCTGAGACAACAGTCCTTTAGTTAATTGTCCAAGCCCAATAAAACTTTCAACATTGATCGGCGAAAATTCTGCCCTTCCCGAAGAATTGGCAGCCTGGGTCATTGACACATTATACGCCTGGCTTAAAAATCTCTTAACCTCTTTTTCAGATAACCCTGAGCTGATAAACTGCCCAAGCTTTGTATTAGCTACGTTTGCTTTTTCTTCATCGCTCCAATTCTTTCCGATCCCCGGTGTTTTATACATATCTGCATAGCCAGCTAAATCAGCCGAAATAGGCCATACCAACCGCTTATAATCTTCTCCTTCATACCACCCCGACTTAGTACCATATTCGTTTGACCCTTTATGCCAGAACCAGGTCTTACTAACCGTTTCCGAAAACGGGCCTTTTGTGCTTGAAACTGTTGCATGTGTAGTTTGAGCTTGATGTTCTTCATTACCTCTATTAGTAGGCATCTCTTCCAAACCATCTAAATCCGTTGCCCATATTGGCTTATTCCCTGCGAACTGGTACGGAGTATACCATGGATACTTACTTGTCAGTGGGTCAACACTCAAAAACCTGCCCACCAGCGGATCATACAACCGGTTGCCATAGTGAGCTTCGTACTCGTCTTAGCAACCTATAGGGTTATTACTATTTCATCGTACTCTAAACTTGGATTTAAAACTCTATTCTCATTAAGCCAGTTATTTTTTCCTACTTTACATCCTGCCGCCACAACATAGTAATTGGCGTCATCTGTTGTTATCTGAAAAACATTATAGCCAAAATCGCTTTTGAATTTATCAATTTTTTGAGGAATACTATCCACAAGTTTTCGAATTTTAATCCCTCTAAATAAATTGGGCAATTCTATATAGGCTATCCCCCAAAATTCAATATCAATATTATACCCCTTCGTTTCCTCATCTTCATCATTTGTGCTTCTCAATATTAAGATTGAATGACTTACCGTGTAAATCCAAATTTGGAAAATTCTTATTGAATTAAAAAACATAGTTAAAATGGTTTTGGTACAACTTGATAGCTGCCGTTAATAAATTTGTAAAATGTTGTTCTTTGCAATGCACCTGGAGTATTATAAATTGTATGTAACTCCCAATTAGTAATATTTCCTAAAGTTGGGGAAACAGGATTATTGCTGTATTTCAAGTATTTCCATCTTGTAAAATCTGTCAAATTAAAATGTAGATTATTAGTAGTATTTTTTATTGCCCCTTCAATTTCATTAGGCTTAAATCCACCACTTGTAAATTGCCTGTAATTTTTAAACCCAACAGCTGCAGAAAATTCATCAAGATTTTTTCCTAAACCAAATGCAAGATTTTCCCCTCCCTTAGCGGCAACATTTGACATTAATCCCTTTACTAATTGTCCAAGTCCAATAATACTTTCAACATTAATCGGAGAAAACTCTACCCTCCCCGAAGAGTTGGTAGCCTGGGTCATTGAAACATTGTATGCCTGACTCAGTAAACCCTTAACCTCCTTTTCAGATAATCCCGAACTTAAAAACTGACCTAACTTTGTGTTTGCTACATTGGCTTTTTCATCATCACTCCAGTTCTTACCTATACCCGAAGAGCGATACATGTCCGCATAACCCGCTAAATCAGTTGCTATCGGCCATATTACATTTTTATAATCTTTCTCTTCGTACCAATCTGCTTTTGTTCCATATTCTTTTGAACCGCTATGCCAAAACCAGTCTTTCTTTACAATTTCTTTGAAGGGGCCTTTTGTGCTCTGTACGTCACCAGATCTGGGCTGCATTTCCCCTTCTCTTGATCCATTGTTTGTTGGCTTTTCTTCCAGCCCATCCAAATCAACTGCCCAAATCGGCTTATTCCCCGCGAACTGATAAGGTGTATACCAGGGATACTTGCTCGTCAGCGGGTCAACACTCAAAAACCTGCCCACCAGCGGGTCGTACATGCGGAACCCATAATCCAGGGCATTACCTGCACCCTTAAACTCATTGTCGTACTCCTTACCATTGAACCCGTATCGGTAACGCGAAAGGAAGCTGAAATTACGCCCCAGCATCACCATGCCAAAAGGCGTGTAGTCTGCTGCCGTTACCATGTCAAAATCATAAATGCCGATCATGGACGGGTCACCGGACTTAGGCCTGCCCGCTTTTTTGTCGCTTAGTACCGTAAGTACATTACCCAGGTGGTTGGTCAGTTCAAAGAGCTTATTACCTCTGGTAAAGTTAAGTAAATATGTGTCTCCCAAATTGGTTTCGTCAACCGCCGTTAGCTTGTCTGCATCAACGTCCTGGTCGCGATTGATAATCCCCAAGCGGCGGCTGCCGTAAAGGTGGTGCTCCCTGAGCTTCAGTGTACCGGCAGAAGCGCTGGCGGCATTGTTCACCTCATAGGTGGCCAGTACATTCCCTTGAGCATCCCGCACATACCAGCGGTGGTTGTAATAGGCAGTGCCTCCACTACCGTGGCGCACCGTTTCACCTGCCTTATTGCCCGATGGATCGTAATAGTAATGAAGAAAACGACTGGTCACTCCCGCCAGCGCCCGCTTTTCTACTTCCACTACCTTGCCGTAAACATTCCAGCTTATATCGTCATCCCCCATCCATTCACTGCTCTTCAGGTTACCAATGGCATCGTAGCTGTAATTGCCTGCTGCCTGGTCTTTGATGTCTACCGCAGGGGCGTAGTTGTTGGAGTGTGCAGTGCTGCCTGCATTGCGGTCTCTTATATGATCCAAACGGTTGGTGCCACCGGTATAAAAATAAGTGAGGCTGTCCATCAGCGGGTTGGCAGTCAGGTTGCTGTTCCAGATTGTCGTCACTGGTCTGGCTGTGCTGCAATCCCTTTGCAATAAGACCAGCGCCAGGACAGGGTTTGTTGCGCTAATGCTTACCAACAGCATACTCATCATCAAAAGTTTTTGCATATAGGACTGCTTTTTATATTGCTCTGTTTCGGTTGTTGGTATGCTTTGCACATTGCCCACCCGACATACACAACAACGGCACGGCTGCAGGAACAGTCGAGTAGGCAAGGGCATTACAGCCCAAGCCGCTCAAAGAACCGTACGTGAAAGTCTCCCTTCATACGGCTCGTGTTATCCAATCAAGCTTTTATTCCAATCTTCCAATGATAAAACAGCAATGGGTTTTCGGCTTGCAACAACCTGTATTTATTATACAACCGTTTCTTGCCACGTATCTTATATGTGTTCTTCATCCATTTACGGATTCGTTCATTCAAATAGTAAAATACTCCATGTGCTTCATCCTTGTTAAACCTCGTGTAGTAATTGATCCAGCCTCGTATTTTTGGATTTAGCGTTTTTGCAAACCATTCTAAGGTTTGGGTACTCCACTGGGTCCGTAACACTTCTTTGATTGCTGCTTTGATGCTTGCTTTTGCATTATTGCAGATGGCTGCACTAAACACTACCAAGCGTTTTGCCCTGCCAAACTTATCCTTCACCGTCCTTGGCTGGAAACTATAACTTAGAAAAGTAAAGCTTTCATTTTCATGCCTGTCATGGCGCTGATAATTTTTGCAATACACAATCTTCGTCTTTTCAGGATGCAGCGTTAATTCAAAATCCTGCATTCTTACCTTTAGTGCTTCCAGCATCCGTTCCGCTTCTTCTTTACTGTTGCAGTGGATAACGATATCATCTGCATAGCGTTCAAAAAGACACTGCTTATGTGTTTCATCCATCCACTTATCAAAGGCATGATGCAGGTAAATGTTAGCCAGCAATGGACTAATCACTCCACCTTGCGGTGTACCCTTCGTCCTTGCTGTTATGCTGCCATCTTCTTGCTCTACCCCTGCTTTCAGCCATCTTTCTACATACATCAGTATCCACTTCTCCTGCGTATGCTGCCCAAGCAAGGCTAACAATATACTGTGACTGATGTTATCAAAGAACCCTTTTATATCTACATCTAACACCCATGCCTTCTGAATACAGTTAGCCTGGCATTGACAAAGCGCATCATGGGCACTTCTGCCGGGTCTGTATCCAAATGAGCTATTGTGAAAGACTGCATCCACTGAGGGTTCCAGATAATCTTTTACTACTCCCTGCGCTATGCGGTCACTTACCGTTGGTATGCCCAATGGTCTTAAACCACCTTGCTTCTTTGGAATAAATACCGTTCGTACAGGTGGTGGAAAATAGCTGCCTGATGCCATGCGGTTATAAATCTTGTACAGGTTCTTACTCATGTTGGCATCGAACATTTCAATGCTTTCACGATCTATGCCTGCACCTCCTTGCTTTGACACCGTTTTTAAGTAGCTATCATATACCATCCTTTTACTTACCGGCAATGATTTTGTCTTTTCTTCTTTCATCATTCTCTGTCTTTGATTCAGAGTTGTTTAAGAATAATTTGACTTAGATAACCGAAGCCCTTCGCTCCATTTCCATTACAGAAACTTCTTCGCTACTACGGCTTCGTCCAACGCTCCCGTTTGCTTCTCCTGCCTAAAGCAAGATTGAGTTGCAGTATGAACTGTAGAATATTTATTGAACAGTCTCGCGCCAAAGGCGCGATTTCTGCAAAGCTTCTTAGCACATCAATCGGAAAGCCTCTCACGTTCCGTATAAAAGCCTGTGTAAAGCTCCTGCCGCCTTAATGCCGGTTGTTCTGTAGCCGGTAAACAGATAACTGCTACAGTCTTCGTATCAATCGTTGGGAACCGATACTTTTAACAACGAGGGGCCGTTTCGACATGTCTTCGGTCGGTTCACTTTCGTTCAGCTTCTTTACACTTACCTGATGCCTTTGCAGACACCTTTTGCCTGAACGTTCAGCACCGCAACTTTTGATTACAGCACCTTCAGGTGGTTTGCATACCCCGTCTGTACAGCGTATGCGGCAGACCTACTACCATCTTTTATACAGCATTGAAAAGAACTATCTATTCTATCCATTCGTGACACACCCAACAACGGCGGGAGGCTAAAAAAATTGCGGACGCTTTTGAGGTAAGTCTGGATTACCTGGTAGGAGAAGGTGTAAACAGCAAGTTTGATAAAAAGACCGTAAAACGGCTGCAGG
Organism: Flavipsychrobacter sp.; assembly: GCA_035497455.1. Lineage (GTDB taxonomy): Bacteria > Bacteroidota > Bacteroidia > Chitinophagales > Chitinophagaceae > JAFIGV01. The sequence goes on along the minus strand of DATJDL010000012.1, from coordinate 1,644 downwards.
ATATTGAAAAGCTCGACCCCGCCGATAAGGAACACGTTTTCGCTATGCTGGATGCGTTCCTCGCTAAAAACAAATTACAGGCTATCCTTAAATAAAAAAGCCCGCATTTGCGGGCTTTGGTATCTACATTTCAACTAAAAGGTATTTTTGTAAAACAGTCGGCAACTCGCCTGATGTATTCGTTCGGACGAATTCACTAATGCTAAAATGAAAATCATATACAGCTTTTTCAAAATCTGCAAATATCGTTTCTAACACTGTTGATGAAAAAGAAGCAACAATTTTTAATTGCTCTCCCTGCCTTGAAAACTCTAATGTTTCAGCATTTTCTGTAAACTCAAAATATTCCTTAGCGGTATTTTTTGCTTTTAGACTACTAACAATCATTTGCAAACAATAGGCAAAGTCTAACAATGGTATCCATTCCCATTCCATTTCAATCTCTGCATCAGACGAAATTAAAGACACATTACCCAATAAAAAATTATATCGGATTTCTTCATCAGAGATATACTCAAGTTCTTCGGGCTGCTCTATTATTATTTTATACTCTATTCTAAACATTGTAATACTTTTTAAAATGGGAACGCAGTAATAACATTTCCGTTTGTTCCAATAACAACTCTCAAACTTGATGCAGGTGCACCACTTGAAGTTGTGCCAATTACTCTTCCAAAATTGTATTCTGCTATTGTTCCGGCACGCCCCATTGTATTAGCCCGGAAAGCACCTTGTGTTGTCGTAGTGTTAATCATACTCTTTAAACCCGCCCCGGTTGTCCCTTCCGCAAATTTCCCTGCACCTTTAGCGCCACTCGTAAACCAATGGCGAGCAACTATATGGTCTAACCCTTTTTGGGTTAAATTAGCTGCTCCGGGCTTTAGTAATAATTGACTTCCCCCCTTAGCGGCGTTGGCACCAGTAGCTCCTCCCTTTAACGCTGGAGCCATGGCTGATAATCCTAAACCTGTGCCAATCGACATCGCACTCCAACCTGCATCTGTTGGAGAATCGTACATTTTAAAAAGTGATTTCTCCCCGTTTACTTGAATGTCCGCCATCATCGCTTGATCATTCGCGAGCGACTCAAACGATGCTGATCTGGAGTGCCTACCTTCGCCATACTCCAGATACGATGTTACGATTGTTTCTCCGGCAGCATTGACCTCAACATTTGCTCTTCTTACTGACCATTCGCCATATTCATTCTTTGATATTTTCCCTCCTTCATGACTAAGCCAGTAACCGAAAGCTCTCAACCAGGAACTAAACCCCCCATCGGGATCAACCCCGGTTATGGGGTTATTGCCCATGCTCACATAAGGAGAGTGGAACTGACCTTTTGGATCCACGCTCAGCCATCTTGCGATCTTAGCGTCGTACATCCTGAGCTCGAACGCGTTCCAGTCCGTCTCGGGATCTTTCTCCGCATACTGTCCCTGGTAGCCGTAGCGGTAATCATTGGTGCCCGTGGTTTGCGGGGTGATCACCATACCGTAAGGATAATAATCATTGTACAGCCTTACCTGCAGTGTAGTGCCATTCTTTGCTACCACAGCTCTCACATTACCCAAATGATCTGTTAACTGGTAAGCATAGGTGGTTGAAGGACGGTAGTATATACCTATTCTTCCGCTGCCCCCG
>DATJDL010000011.1:0-591574 GCA_035497455.1 Flavipsychrobacter sp. | reverse complement strand
CATTAAAACTATAGCTCTGACCCTGGCAGATCGAATGATTGAAGGTTCCCGTCAGGTAAGGACTCACCGAAAGGTTCAACGTAACGATACTGTCACAGCCAGCCCCATTTTTAAACGTATCCGTAGCCGTCGTATTCGCTGCCGTATAATTTACCCCGTTAAACGAATAGGACTGACCCTGGCACATCACATGCGTTTGTATACCCGTCAGGTAAGGAGTCACTGATAGGTTCAGCGTAACGATACTGTCACAGCCTGCTGCATTTTTAAAGGTATCCTTCGCCGTTGTATTGGGTGTAGTATAATTTACTCCGTTAAACGAATAGGATTGACCCTGGCACATCACGTGCGTATCCGTACCGGTTAGGTAAGGAGACACCGCCAGGTTCAAGGTAGTAATACTATCGCAACCGGCACTGGTCTTCGTTGTATCCATGACACCTGTTACCGCAGCTGTGTAGGTGATTCCTTTGAAGGTATAACTTTGTCCCTGGCAGATCGTAATGTTCAATGTACGTGTTATGTAAGAACTTACCGTCAGGTTCAGGGTAATAACACTATCACATCCCAAACTTGTCTTTACTGTATCCTTTACGCCTGTGATACTGGACGTGTAAGTCGTTCCTTTAAACGAATAGCTCTGTCCCTGGCAAATCGAAACATTTAGGGTAGACGTTGCAACCGGCGCCGGAGGGATGACCACTGTCTTTGTCACGGTATCTCCACAGCCTACTGAGGTACTGCTAATATACCTCACCGTATAGGTACCCGGACCGGAGAATTGATGCGTCGGGTTGTGGAGGGTACTTGTATTATTAGCTCCCGAAGCCGGATCACCAAAATTCCAGGAACGGGTGGTTAACGGGTTGATAGATTGCAGAACCGTATCCCGGAACTGCATGTTATAGGTACAGGCATTGATCGGCGTATAGCTGAAATCGGTAATCAATTCTTCCACCACGATAGTATCCAGCCCCAATAAAGGGAAGACACAACTCGGATCGCTCGGATCTTTGAGAAATACAGCCGGCAAATACTTACCTGCCTGGGTATAAGTATAGGTATAGGTCCCTACCCCGGTAGTTTGCGAAAATCCATTCCCCATGATCCATTGAAACTGCTGTGTAGGAGTGGAAACGCTGAAATTGACCGTAAGCGGTACACAACCCATTTTAGGAGTATATACTAAGGTATCGTTATTGGCACCTACCGTCACCGTTTGCGAGATAGAATCCACGCAACCGCCACCGCTAAATCCTTTCAACTTCACCGTATACGTTCCCGCAAAAAAAGTAACGTAGGCCGTATCATTGACAGAAGAACCTGTACTGTATTGCCATAAAATGTTGCTCACCCCTGTAGACGTGCTGATCAGTGTATCAAACAAAGGGGCACAGAGCTTGAACGTATCACTGATGATAAAGCCGAGATGGATAGGAGCCACCTGCACATTTTTAGTAGTAGTCGCCGAACATCCGTTGATGTCTACCACGCTCATAGTAACGGTATAAGTACCGGAATTTACATAGGTATGCGACACGGTTTGACCGCTGGCCGTTGGGCTGCCATCCCCGAAGTTCCAGGTGATGGTCGTTGCGTTAGGAGTGGTATTGGTAAAATTGGCAGGAAGGTTAGGGCATATGATGGTATCATTTGTAGCAAATGAAGCTGCGAGGTTGTTGGTCTCTATATAATTATAACGGGTAAGAGAGTCCACGCAACCGGCATTATCCGTCACGACCAATTTTACAGAATATTGGCCGACCGCCGTATAGGTATTTGTCCCGGAAGCGCCCGGCGGCGAAGTAGTTCCGTTGCCGTAATCCCACCGGTAACTTTGCACGCCTATCCCATAGGTATTCGTAGAATCTATAAAATTGGCTGTAAAAGGAATACACCCCTTAGGTGGAGATGCACCGAAATGCACCAACGGGTCTCCTACTTTTATATAGCCTGTCTTGACCACGCTATCCCGGCAGCCCAGTACATCCTTGATTCTTAGTTTTACGGTAAAAACACCTGGGGTATTGTATTTATGAGTGATAACGCTATCATAGGGTGAAAGGGGAACCGCGGCAGTACCATCCCCGAAATCCCATACAGTAGAGTCTATTCGGTCCCGGTTTACCGAAAAACTATTCTGGAAGGTGACCGACTCTCCTACACAAATCAGGCTGTCCGTAGTCGCGGTAAACCCTGAGTTTTTATACATGATAAAAACGGTTGCCACGATACTCGAAGTACAGGCGGAAATGTGATCCACCACCATCCAATTCACATTATAGGGTACAATACCAGGCAAAACCGGATAAGTCCATACAATAGGAGTAGTTAAGGGAGGTTGACTCACACTGGTTGTTGTAAAATCGGGTGGTCCGGGATTTGCCGAGGTCGGACCTGTAGCATTGTTGTTAAACCAGACAAAATACTGCAACATGTGACCTGGCTCAGATAGCGAGGCATCCTGGAAGGTGATGACATTGGGAGCTGCACTACAACTCTGTATAGGTATGTAGTCTGCTTTTGGAAATGTTATAACCGGGTTTTGATAAGCTGTATCAGCACATCCTGCATTATCTGCAACAAGAGAAACTATATAAGTTCCTTTTCCGGGGAAATTATGAGGCGGGGGATTAAATCCGGTATAGGGTGAGGCATGTCCGCCAAAATACCAGGTATAAGAAGTAGTGGTGCCCGTAGATGAATTTGAAAAAATAACAGGCGTTTGCGGGCATACATTATTAGGAGAAAAACTAAAATTAGCATTGGGTTTAGTATTGATGGTAATAGGCAATGTACTGTTTACAGCACAACCTGGGGTTGTTGCTGTTACAGAAACTGTATAAGAACCCAAGTTGGCGTAGGTATGGAAAATACTGTCCACGGTTCCGCTGCTTTGCAAACCGGTTCCATCACCAAAGTTCCAGGTGTAGTTGGCTCCCGCTAATGCCGGAGTCAGTTTCGCCTTGAATTTAATGCTGGAGTTGGGGCAATAAGAACCGTAGGGGGAAGCCGTTATCGTCATCGTGGATTGTCCGATCACCACGGGTATGGTGACGCTGTCTTTACAACCACCAGGACCTGTAGCTACTAATTTTACATTATAGGTTCCAATTCCGGGGAACGTATGCGCAGGAGGTGTTGCAGCTGTGCTGGTAGCAGATCCGTCTCCGAAATCCCATACATAAGAAGTTCCGCCTGTCGTGGTGTTGTTAAAGTTAATAGGCGTAGCAGCAGAGCAGCTACCGGCAGGATTCGGCACGAAAGAGGCTGTGGGTCCGGCACTTACAGTAACCGAATTCAACATAAGAGTGGAAGTATCCTGGCAACCGCTTCCGCTAAGTACCAGGAATGGATAGTAGGTACCCGCTGTTGTATAGACATGGATAGCATTGGTACCGGAAGCCGTCGTACCATCTCCGAAGTGCCACACAGCGGTACCGGCGGTAGGCGACGGCGTTGAGGTATTCGTAAAGCTTACCGGTTGATTCCGGCAGACTATCTGAGAGGTGGGTGTAAACGCAGCACTTAAAAGACCAATGTTTACGAAGGTGGATTTCGTGGTGCTTGCAGAACAACTGGCATTCGTAGCCACCAACGTCACGGGGAACGTACCGGTTGTGGAATAATTGATGCCCGGTGGGGTGGTGCCGGTGAAAGTGCCCGGTGTAGTGGGTCCGCCAAAAGTCCAGCTATAAGTGGTGGCGCTTGTCGCATTACCCGTAGTATTCGTAAAATTCACCACGGCAGGTGCTGTACATGGGCTATTATTACTACTCGAAAAATTAGGAGTCGGCGTTAGAGGAAGCTTTATATAATTTGTTTTTACCAACGAGCTTACACAGCTGGGCGCATTGGCAATAGTGGCAACCAGCGTCACCGAAAAATTCCCCCCTATTGCATAAGTATTACTGGGATTTGTAGCAGTGGAGGTATTTCCATCCCCGAAGTTCCAGTTATAATTTACAGGTCCCGGTGCATTCGGCGTAGTCAGGTTCGTAAATAAAAGGGTCTTGGGAGCGCAAGTCTGCGTAGTATCGTTTACTGAAAAATCTACAACAGGATAGGAGTAAATTATTACGTTTTGGCTGGTAGAATTGCTACCGGAAGCATTCGTTGCTGTAAGCTGTATCGTATAGGTTCCGGTGAGACTTAATACGGTAGAAACGTTTGATCCTGTGTAGGAGGTTGTGCCGGAAGGTCCGGTAATAGTCCAGGAAAGAGTGGTCGGGCTGTTCGTGCTGTTATCCGTTAATACTAATGGCTGTGGAGGACAGCCTGCTGAAATATTCTTTGTAAAAGAAGCTACAGGAGCCTGCGCCATCGTTGTTAAGGATAGCAAGCAAAAACCTAATATATTTACTAGAACGAGTAAACGTTTACCCATATAAAACGTGATTGAAATATAATAAATTCAAAATAGTTCCTTATATCAATATTTTAGATAGGAAAATGGTTGGTTGGCAGATTCAAAACTACAAAATATGTAAATAAGATGTTAATGGCTTAGAAAAAATAATTGTTAGATTTATTATCACGCTCATTATCAATACTTACAATTTCTTGTAAATAGCAAAAGTAGGGATATATGCAGGAAAAAAACTATTTTATTGGAAAGAAGGCAATAGAACGGAGAATGTACTTCCTTCTCCCGGCGTGCTCTCAACATGCATGAAACCATTGTGATTCTGCACTACCTTTTTACATATAGAAAGGCCAATGCCTGATCCTTCATATTCGTGTTTACCATGCAATCTCTGGAAGAGTTCAAATATCTTATCCTTATATTTCATATCAAAGCCAATACCATTATCGGCTACGTCAATTCTCCAGTAACGGTCTTCGGCCGCCGCTCCTGCAAATAAAGGTTCCTTTATTAAGGACAAAGATGTTTCTGAAGCTGTTATCCTGATATAGGGAATGGTAGTAGGTTTACTGTATTTCAGCGCGTTGCTGATTATGTTTTCTATCAGTTGTGTAAATTGGTGAGGAATTACCTGGACTTCCGGAAGTTTACCCACTTCTATTACGGCCTGTGTCTCTTCTATTTTTTCCTTATGTTGCTGCAGCGCATCATTTACCAGCTCATTCAGGTTTCTTTTAAAGAATATTTTCTCATCCGTATTCGTGCGGGAGTAATGAAGAAGCGCATCTATTAACTTCTGCATCCTTCCGACTGCATTCTGTATTCTTGCAAAGCTATCCTTTGCCTTGTCAGAAAACTTATCGCCTTCGAGTTCCAGAATGCGCTCACTAAAGATATTAATCTTGCGAAGAGGTTCCTGTAAATCGTGGCTTGCTATATAGGCAAAGGATTCCAGTTCGTCATTCTGCTTACTCAATACCTCATTCTTCACTTGGAGTGTTTGCAATTGGCTTCTTAAGGAATGCAGTTCTTTAGAATTTTCGGTATCAGACATTCTTGGCAAAAAGTAGATGCGTTAAAAATAACACATTACTATTCATAAAAAGCCTGCCAGGAGATTTGGAGAGTCCGGGAACATTTTCTTACATTTGCGACCCGGCAGGTCTTATACGGCCAGCTCCCGTTAATCCCCCAGGGCAGGAATGCAGCAAGGGCGTACGGTTGTAGCGGTGCGATGTGAGTAACCTGTCGGTTTTTTTTATACTATCTCTCCCAGTTCCCACAATCTTCTTGTCACTTCATAGCAGCGATTGATCACCTGCTCCAATGCGGATTCTGTCCATACATTATCCATTTTCTTCAGTAATTTCCGCAAATGAGCTTTCTCGTCCCGGTGAATCTCCTGTTTCAATAATAGCTCCATAGCTATTATGATATTGTCTTTAATCCAATTGAACTGTTTGGAATATCCGGTTTGCCTCAAGTCGTAACCGATCTTGATATAATGTAAAAGGTAATACACTCTTCGGTCTGCAGCAAGTTCACTATTCACTGCCGAAAGCTGATGCGCTTGCATCATAAGACGTTCGTAACGCAATCCTGTCCGGGCTGTGGAGATCTCTATCATATTCAATTGTTCTTTGCTACTGGCAAGCCATTTTACAAAACAAGAAAGAAAGAAAGTCTCCGCGCTACGATTAAAGGAATTTCGTTTACAAAATCGGGAAGTAAAAAAACCGACAGCCATGAAGCTGCCGGTCTGATTTATCATGAAGATCAAAGGATCTTGATTTGCGTCGGTAATACCTCCGTAAATGCGCTTCCTATTGAAGGATCAGTTTTCTGATCAGTTTTTGTCCGTCCGCTTCGATCTCAACAAAGTAGATACCTTTTGCTACGTCACTGATGTCCAGGTCATTTGAAAATTCTCTGGCACCATTCATAGAATAGGATTGTTCCTGGATCTTGCTACCCATAACACTCACTACAGATACTTTCACCTTATCCAATGCTTTCGGACTGTCAAATCTCACCTTAAATCGCCCTGTAGTAGGATTCGGATATAAATTGAGATGGGTGATATTGCCCAATGCATCTATTTTGCTGGTTAACGGGCTCCGGATGATTACCACGTAATCTTCTGTTTCACCGGATGTATAGGTTCCACAAGCCTGATCGGAAGGTACATTAGGGCCTGTATCATTATTAATGATCACACGCATACCGGTTGGCAAATCAGGAAGGGCGTTATGCGGAATCGTCACGGAACCGGTAATGGTAAAGTTACTAGCAGTAGTGTAACCGGTATAAGCCAGTTCCGTCAGGTAATCATAATCCAGGTCAGAGTTATAGTCGATAAATATGGTCACTTTAGCATCTGCATGGGTCTGTGACTTCATGATATGGAACAATGTAAAGTCATAAGTGCTATCCACCCAAAGATTCGGGTAAGCCATACGAGTGTAATCCGTTCTTGATCTGTATGCCAACGGGTTTTTCAGGTGCGGTCCACCCACGTTGTTCGTGAAAGACTCAAACAGGAATCCGCCGATATCACTGCTGTCTTTAGCAAGACCGCCGTTGGCGCTGCTTATGCAATAGCAGGATACAGGAGGGTTAATGCTCACGCTCACTACGTTAGACCAGGTAGTATCCAGCGATACAGGGGTAGCGCAGACAAATTGCATTCTGAAGTAAGCCTTAGCTGTCACCGTGTGCAGGATCGTATCTTCATACAATGAATTCGGGATATTCGCCCAGCTGAAGCTGTCAGGTGAGGTTTGCCAGGTAGTAATAATACCGGACACACCTTTCTGATACGCAGTATCGAACAGCATCACCTCATGCCCAATACAAGCCGATGTATCGCTGATGTAAGCAATGCCCGGGTTGGCAGGACCACCGCAAGGAGGGTACATCACTCTGACGAAGTAGTCCTCCGTTTCACCAATATTATAAACACCGCATACGTTAGCAGAAGCGCCCTGCGTCATTACCACTCTCATTCCCGTGATCCCGGTATCTATAGTACTCGGAACCGTAAACTGGGAAGTAACGATCTGCGGAGGAGTGGATGTAGATGACGTACTTGCCAGCAAGATCTGTTCACTTGGATCAAACGTGCCGTTCCTGTCCCAGTCAATGTAAGCGGAAGCATTAGCTGCATTGAAAGCAGCGCTGTTGATTTGTGTTACGCTTAATCTGTAGGTAGAGTCATAATATATCTGAGCCGGAGGCAATGTATTCATGAAATTCGTATAGATCTTATTGGCTACCAATGGAATGTTATTCAATTGGGCATAAGGGCCGCCATTACTGAATTTCAGCATATTTCCCGGAAGTGATTCCAATTTTACATTTCCTATATCAGCCCCGCTGGTTACCGTTGCCGTAGAAGTACAATAGCAATCATAGAAAGGTTTGATGCCGATGAATTGTACAGGCGTGGTGTCGGAAATAGGAGCCGGTCCATTGTTACAGGTAACGATCACACGATAGTAAGTAGGAGTGGTGATCAGGGAAGTATAACTATGAAGCGTATTGCCGGTGGAAGTCCAGGTAATACCGTCCGGAGAAGACTGCCAGTTATAAGTAAGCCCCGCCTGTTGGGTGCTGCCTATCAGGTACAACACAGTAGGCGCATTAAAACAAGTCAGCGGAATGTTGACGATGGTACCGGCGTTTACCGAAACACAAGGTTCTACGATTCGCACACTATCCAGTCCGAAATCATCCAGGTTCGCTGTATTCTTATCACCGAATACGCGAAAACGTACAATGGTATTGGCTGAGCTGGATGGCAGCGGAATTCTTTCTTCCTGCCATACAGCGGAATTGGAATAACCTGCAAGCCTGTTAAAAGTAAAGCCGGCATCTGTAGAATATTCAATTCTCAGGGAGTCATTACCGGTAGCATTAAAATAATGGAATTCCACTTGCTTGCTGGCAAACTGTGCACCACAATTCACTGCCAGCTCCAGGTTGCCCCAGGCTGTAGAATCGACATTGGTACTGTGGAATCTTGCTGACCCGGTACCACTTATAGAAGTAGGAGTGTAATTTCCGGTATTTGTAGCAGGCGTATTAGTCCACCCGGCATTGGCACCCTGGGTATTTCTGCGCCAGGAAGAATTACCGGTTGGAGGAGAATTCACCCAATTCGTATCCGGCAGAGCTACCGCAGCACATTTGGTTACCCACGTTTCGAAATTCTGGAAATAAGGGATAGTGGCATAACCTGGTCCGTTTACATCTACGCGTACCGCTGCTGAACTCACCGGCGCACCCGCGCCGCAGGTTACATCCAGGCGATAGTAAATAGTATCATATAAAGGAGGCGAAGTGTAATATTGTGTATTAGCACCCGAACCACCCATAACAGGTATCCATCCTACATTATCAAAAGACTGCATCCACTGGTAAGTTAGTCCGCCCGCCATAGTAGTGCCCAGCGTAGTCAAATTGACACTCAATCCGGCACAAGGTGCAGTATTGGAGGCCGTGGCAATACCTGCAGCAGGAGTTCCTGTACACGGTCCGGCTATATAGACACTATCTATGCCTATGTCGGAGTTATTACCTGCTACGCCACTCAAATTTCTTCCCTGAAAACGAACTATCACCTGAGGCGAGTTGGAACTGATCGGAAGAGACCTTTTCTTAAAAACGTTTGAAGTATCATAAACACCAATAGAAGTAAAATTACCACCTCCGTTTACAGAAAGGAAAATCTCCAGTGAATCATGTATTTGGGGGCTAACTGTAGCTGCTACAGGTCTATTAATAAAGTAAAAATACAATTGCTTGTCGCCGGGGGCGGAAGGAGGTCCGAAATTCAGATGTAAGTCTAGATTACCTCTTCCTACCGTATTAGCCGCTGCAGAGTGAAAACGGGCACTGGCTGAGCCGCTGGCTGCACCTGAATAGGCACCCGCTGTGGCATTGGTCCATGCCGCTGTCGCTCCCTGTGTACTTCTTCTCCAGCTACTATCGGTTGTTGCCGGCCGGTTCACCCAGTTTGTCGAAGGAACGTCTGCTGTTGCACAGTAATTGCTCCAGACTTCAAAATCTTCAAAAAACGGAACAGGTGCATAAACCGGTTGTGTTACATTAATTGTAACAGCATTTCCTATAGAAGTATCATTTGTAATACTACAGCTGTCTGTAAAACGGTACATCGTGCTGGCGGTAGGACTCGCAGTATAGGTGGAGTTGGTAGCGTTGGCAATATAAGTCCAGGTAGCACCACCATTGATAGACTGCTGCCATTGATAGAACACCGTGTTTCCTGCCTCGTGCCCGGTGTTGGTCAATACCGTATTACCACTCAGGCATGCAGTAACCGGCCCTGCAGGTGTGGTGGTGCCTACCGTAGGTTTGCCACTGCAAGGAGTGTTCACTACGATAGCCATAATGTTCGGGAAACCTGCAGAAGACGCAAGCCTCGTAACCGTAACGCTCGCTACTTGTTTTGCATAGTTAGTGGCATTTATTGACAATTTATACTGGTAAAGATTGGGACCGGAAGGACTGGCCCCTACTTCTACACCACAGGCAGTAGTAGTAGCTAGTACCCTTGATGCCTTGATCACAACATTAGCGCCGCCATACCAATCATCAACAGTTACACCGGTAAAGGTTTGTGTGGTAGCATCGGTAAACGTCACCACATAATCGACCGTAGAAACTCCCTGTCCGGAATTTGCTAATATATAAATTTCATCAGCACTCACCGGTGTAGTAAAAGCCAGTATGCCGGAAGCGGTAGAAGGTGTTAGATGTAAACAGTTGTTAGAAGAATAGCTTTCCAACTGGTAATTCTTCGGACCTGTTGTAAGCAGGTTGGTAATTAACCCGCCATTCGGCAGGAAATTAGGAGATGCCGGTAATGCACAACTTGCAGTACGGCGATAATCCTGCGCGGCAAATACATAGCCACCGGCATCCAGCGTAGCTCCTAGCGACGTTGTTGTATTGGGTAGCCCCGTTCCGTTTGCCACCACATCCATATTAAACCCGCTACTGATGGTAATAGGCACATAAGCCGCCTTTAGAGCAGAACTCAGTGCCAGCGAGAATAAAACAAACAGCGACTTTCTAAAGAGTATTTTTGAATTCATACGACAAATTATGTTTCTATTTTCGTCAAGAAAGAGCATGAAAAATACACATATTTTTCTAAAAGCTTAAAATTTTTTTAATGCTCTTTAACATTGACGTGAAAAATGGCAGTTATGTTGGGTATGCTGATAAAAATAACATACGTATAGCTCTTTCCGGGGAGTAGTAAGTAAATTGATGAGATAGGGCGTATCCCGGGAAGGGAATGGATTATAGTCTTATCCTGAAAGGGCAACCAAGCAGCGATGTTTAATTGCAGCAGAAAAAGAAAACAAAAGGTTCCTCTTTCAGTTCTTTAAGATAACGTTTCACCTGTAAGGGTTTCTTAATACGTTTATAGCGTTGCAGGTCTACCACTTCTGTAATATGCAGATCTGCACGGTTTGCATAACTGTAACGCATATATGCAGATAAAAACACTGCATCCTGATAGTCTTTCGCCATCAGATTCTTCTGAAAAAGTTTCCATACTTTATGATGTCTCTCCCACATGGCAAATTAATTTTAAGGAAAACGTTTCGGAGTCCTGTAACTCTTGTTAATATCATTCCCACAACCGCAACCTTTCCCTGTAGCACATCCCTGCATTAACAGACCCACACTCACGACCCACACAAATAGTAATACTTTCTTCATTTTCCCGTTCATTATTAAGGCTACTTTTGCTATCGAATTAAAATTAAAGGAATCCTGTCAAATAACGGTCATAAAACTATTTTAATTGCTCCATTGGACTGGGGGCTGGGACATACTACCCGTTCCGCTACACTCATCCGCTACATTTTACAGCAAGGACATAAGGTGATTTTTGCCGGGAACGAATGGCAACGGAATTATATTTCCAGGAGTTTTCCGGGTATTGAGACCACTCATCTGGACGGCTACAACGTAACCTATGCTAAAAAAGGCAGCTGGTTCATGGTCAACCTGCTGAAACAGCTTCCCCGACTGCTCAAAACGATCCGCTACGAAAACGACTGGCTGGCCAGACTGGTGGCAGAAAGAAAAATAGATGCCGTGATCTCCGACAACCGGTATGGATTGCATCATGATGCGTTACCCTGCGTGATGATGACGCACCAGGTGCTGGCACAAACCGGCATGGGTGAGTTCGCCGACAGGCTGCTAAGCAAATTACACTACCGGCACATACGGAAATACCAACAGTGCTGGGTAATCGATGTGGACGGCGAGCCTAACCTCAGCGGCGTTCTGGCTCACCCGGAAAAGATGCCCGAAAATGCCAGGTTTATAGGCTTGCTCTCGCAGATAGCAGACGAACAAATGGAAGGCATCAGCGAAGATCATTTTTTAATACTTCTTTCCGGGCCGGAACCCCAACGTACCTTACTTTCCAACCTACTATGGGAGCAGGCAAAGCAATTGAAGCAAAAACTGGTCTTCGTGGAAGGAAGCAACAATATAGCGGAACGAACAGATATCCCTTCTCATATTTCCTATCACCTGCAGCTTACAAAAGATGAGCTGTTTCCCCTGCTGAAAGGGGCTTCGATGGTGATCTGCCGGAGCGGCTACTCCACCCTGATGGACCTGGTCGTGCTTGATAAAAAAGCCATTCTCATCCCCACACCGGGACAAACCGAACAGGAATATCTTGCCAAATATTTACATAATGAAGGTGTGTTCTTCTGCATGGGCCAGGAAAAATTCAACATATTCCAGGCATTGGTAAGCTGTCATACCTTTCCTTTTAAAAAACTTCCGCTTAAGCACGGCCTGTTCGAGTACAAGAAGATCGTCAGCCGGTGGCTGAACGAGTTGCAGGACCCTCATTAGTCAGTAACCGTGATTTTCCGGGCCATATGCCATTTGAATTTTTAGTTTTTATACTTTCGCCTTGAAAAAATTTCAATCGATGAATAAAGTAGTGGCTAATGCCGACGAAGCAATAAAGGATATAGCATCCGGTATGACCCTGATGCTGGGCGGGTTTGGGTTATGCGGCATTCCTGAAAACTGTATCAACGCTTTGGTAAAAAAAGGTATTGACAACCTTACCTGTATTTCCAACAATGCAGGCGTAGATGACTTTGGATTGGGGCTGTTATTGCAAAAAAAGCAATTGAAAAAGATGATCGCTTCCTATGTAGGAGAAAACGCCGAGTTTGAAAGACAGTTGCTCTCCGGAGAACTGGATGTAGAACTGGTGCCGCAGGGAACATTAGCTACCCGTTGCATGATCGCCGGGTACGGAATCCCTTTTGTACCGGTACTTGCCGGCGTAGGCACAGAGGTAGCGAACGGGAAAGAAACCGTGACCAAAAACGGGAAACAATACCTCATTGAAGAAGCATTTGATGCAGACTTTGCCATTGTAAAAGCCTGGAAAGGTGATTCGGAAGGCAATCTTATTTTTAAAGATACGGCACGCAACTTCAATCCCCTGATGGCAATGGCCGGGAAAATAACGATCGCCGAAGTGGAAGAACTGGTGCAACCGGGTGAACTGGACCCGAATTTCATCCATACACCGGGCATTTATGTCAACCGGATTTTCCAGGGCAGCCACTACGAGAAAAGAATTGAGCAGAAAACAGTGAGAAAACGCGGGTGACCTCTATCCGGGAAATAACAGCATCAAAAATCCGTGCTTTTGCACATTACAACAACACCAATCAATGGCACTTAATAAAGAACAAATAGCACAACGTATAGCAAGAGAATTGCAGGACGGGTTCTATGTGAATCTGGGCATCGGCATTCCCACACTGGTAGCCAACTATATACCGGAGGGCATCAGCGTGGTACTCCAAAGTGAAAACGGACTGCTGGGCATGGGTCCCTTCCCTTTTGAAGGAGAGGAAGATGCCGACCTGATCAACGCCGGTAAACAAACCATCACGACCTTACCGGGTTCAGCCATTTTCGACAGTGCCATGAGTTTTGGCATGATCCGCTCCGGGCGGGTGGATCTTACCGTACTGGGCGCTATGGAAGTGGCTGAAAACGGGGATATCGCCAACTGGAAAATACCCGGTAAGATGGTAAAAGGGATGGGCGGGGCGATGGACCTGGTGGCGGCAGCAAAAAACATCATCGTTGCCATGCAGCATACCGACAAAGCAGGCAATTCCAAATTACTGCCAACATGCTCCTTACCCATCACGGGATTAAAATGCGTGAAAAAAGTGGTTTCGGACCTGGGTGTGTTTGATATAACAGAACAGGGATTCCTATGCCTGGAGTACGCTCCGGGCGTGACCATCGAAGAAATCAAAGCAAAAACTGCCGGAAAACTGACGATCTCGGATCACGTAAAAGAGATGAGTTTTTAGAGTAGCATTATTTCATTCCACTACTATTCTTATGGCCCGCTTTGCGGGTCTTTTTTATTCCCGTACATACACCCTTGCATTCAGGTACAAATACCTGTTTCTGACATATTTAAGGTTCTAGTTTTGTATGCATAAGGTACAGGCGGTGAATTCGTTTCTTACTGACTTCCTGTTACCGTAAATCTTTTTTGCCAACAAAACCATTTCAAAACCACTAAAATGAGCATTATGCAACAGCTTGCAACAGGATTAGGGGGCGCAATAGGCTCACGATACCTTAAAAACCGGAACAGACTTGTATTTACAGAATATAGCGGGGCTATTTCTAAAATTGATCTCACCCCCAGCATGGCCACGGTCGTGTCACAGGGGACAGTATTACTGAAAGGCACCTGGCTACTGGATTGCGAAACCGGTACGCAAAGCGGCCTCACCAATACCGCCGACATCTGGTGGGAACAGATCAACACGGTAAAAAGACAGATGGTACCTCGCGGCAATGCTCAAATCGTCAACCTGGGTGTGATTGATTACAATCTCGTTACGCCTGCTACGATTCAATCCTATCCTTACTCCGGTAATCCTATCATCGGTAATGCAGACTCCAGCAATAAACTGGTAGATGGTACGGTATTCTGCGTTAAAACCAGGGAAGGCAACTATTGCAAGCTGAAAGTGCTTTCTTACGGCTATAATATCAACCTGCAATGGACTACCTACAAATTCGATCCGGCCTATGCAAAAATAGGCACAGGATACAACCAACCGGAAGACATAGCAGTGACAGCTGATGAAACTACTGCCTACGTGACCGAGCGTACAGGGAACCTGCTTCGCGTGAACCTGAGCAGTGCCAACAGAGCCTCAGCAGTGGTTGTAGCTTCCGGCATGACCGCACCTCATCAGCTCTGGCTGGAGGAAACCCATCAGCAAGCCTATGTAGTGGAATACACAAATCCAGGGAAACTCTACCGGGTCAACCTGTTGACAGGGGCGAAAACAGTCCTTTACTCCGGTCTCAATATGGCGCTGGGCCTGGTACTCAGTGCAGATCTCAACTATGCCTTCGTCTCTGAACAAGGCACCTCTGCCGTGAGCCGTATTAATTTGGCAACAGGCACCAAAACAGCCGTAGCCTCCGGCCTGCAAAACCCCTTCTTCATGGCCTGGTCGGATGAGACCCGCACCAAAATACTGGTGGCAGAAAGAGACCCCGCCAATAGGATCGCCATGATAGATATTTCAGCTGCTATCCCTACCGTGCAGTTTGTTATTACCGGTACAGCTATCCGGCCTTCCAGTGTTTCCGTGATCGGGAACGGCGACTACGCGGTCTTCAGTGATGCAGAGGTATCCCGGTACAATGTATTTTCCGCTGTCGCTACAGGCTTATACAAAGGAATAGGTTATGTGCCCTGGAACCTCATCACAGCCGCAGGAAAAGCTGATACCACGACGCAGCCTGCCTATCCGTTTCAATTTGCCAAAGACGCTCCTTTTGGCGGCACCCTGCCGGTGCTTATAGACCATGATGCTGCCTGGACCGCCGGTGCAAGGTATTATCGCGTGATCGTCGACGGCTTACCTCGAAAAGACACCTGGAATGACCTGCGCCTGAACCCCGTGAACGGACGTTATGAGATCATCGAAGCCATGACACCCAACGCCAGCGGATTCTATAACGTACATAACCCGGTCAACCGGTATTATAATGCAGACCTGGGATGCCTGCTCCCTTCTTCTACCTTAGCCAACGGTCTTCATGCCAGCTTCACGGTAGAATTTTACAACGCTTCTTTCGCTGTGGTATCTACCCGTACCCATCGGATTTTTATCGATAACAACAAATGTGTAGCTACCATGGATATGCCTTTGCTGGATGGTATCAGTGCCCTGGCAGCTTGCGGCTATGTGAAGTATAGCGACAAAACAAGACCTGTAAGCCTCGGATTCACCGCAGCACACCCTCAGGGGTTCGCTACCTATTCTTATAGCATCACCAAAGGAGCTACGTCACACTATGGCGAAAGCGGGGCCGTAGTTCCGAATCCTTTGGTTAAAAATCATGTGGAAACCGTGGCAGCATTGTTGGGGACCTGCCCTACGGTCGCAGCATTCTACGAATCCCTTTACGTAGCTACTACCGTTATTAACGGAATCGGAAGACAGAGCCAGTACGATGCTTCGGCAGGTATTGCTTTCTGCCTGGCACCTTAAAACTCAAAAGGGAGAAGCTTATCCGCTTCTCCCTTTTTAATATTGTAATGACAGATTTATGGGTCCGGGCGCCGGAATGCCTGTCAGGCTCCGGTGGCGTTGGCACCATTCGTCTAAGCATTCCTATTTCACTTTTCTACAGAATGCAAGCAATCCCTAAGCCATTGCCTTGTCCAGTTTGGATGCGAGTTCGTCGCTGGCCGGTATTAAAGGTAAGCGCAACACATTCTGGCAGACTCCCATTTTTGAAAGCACATATTTTACGCCTGTAGGATTACCCTCGGCAAATAACAACCTCGTTTTTTCCAGTAATTCGTAATGAAGGTTTTTAGCTGACTCAAAGTCACCATTCAGCGCATAGTTCACCATGTTGGTAAAATCCCGGGTATAGCAATTGGCGGCTACTGATATTACTCCTTCAAAGCCGATAGCGATCTGCGGAACAACCAGGTCATCATCACCGGAAAGAATGGCAAAATGTTCCGGCTTCCCTTGTACCAGATCCATACATTGGGAAAATACGCCGCTGGCTTCTTTGATAGCTACCACATTCTTAAACTCGTTCGCCAGACGCAAAGCGGTGGCAGGTAGAATATTGGTAACGGTCCTGCCCGGCACATTGTATAAAATGACCGGCTTATCGGTAGCCGTTACGATGGCTTTGAAATGCTGATAAATACCTTCCTGCGAAGGTTTGTTGTAATAAGGCACTACGCTCAGTATGCCTGCAACCTTCGTCAGATCATATTCGCTGAGCTGCGCCAGGATATCGGACGTATTGTTACCTCCCATACCGCAGACGACGGGTATTCTGCCGGCAGCTTTTTCAATGATAAAAGCCAGGATATTCTTCTTTTCTTCGGAAGAAAGGGTTGGGGTTTCGGCGGTAGTTCCTAAGGCTACCAAATAGTTTACACCGTTATCTATAACGTGATCGATTAATCTTTCTAGAGCAGGAAAATCTACGGTCTGGTCGCTGGCAAACGGAGTGACCAATGCGACACCCGTACCTTTAAAAATGTGGGGCATGTTTAAAAATCAAAAATGTATTTCAAATAGTTCTTTGCATATTATTCTTCATCGAAGAAACCCATTTTCCCAAACTTCTCGATCCGTTCTTCGATGCGTTTGTCAGCCGATTTTTTACTGAGTTCTTTCACGGATTTTAACAGGTATTGTTTGAGCGCTTCTGCCATCGCTTCAGGATTGCTATGCGCTCCGCCAACAGGTTCCTTTAACACATCATCTACCAGGTTAAACCCTTTCATGTCTTCGGAGGTAAGTTTTAATTGCGCTGCTGCTTTTTCCTTATTATCCCAGTTTCTCCAAAGGATAGACGAACAAGACTCCGGCGAAATCACGGTGTACCAGGTGTTTTCCAGCATCGCCACTTTGTCTCCGATCCCTATGCCTAATGCACCGCCGCTGGCACCTTCACCGATGATCACGCAGATCACCGGCACAGTCAGGTTGACCATCTCGAACAGGTTGCGCGCAATGGCCTCCCCCTGCCCCCGCTCTTCAGCTTCCAAACCGGGATAAGCTCCGGGTGTATCTATTAAAGTAATGACAGGACGGTTGAATTTTTCCGCCATCTTCATCAGGCGGAGTGCTTTTCTATAACCCTCAGGATTGGCCATGCCAAAATTGCGCAGCTGGCGCATCTTGGTATTGACGCCTTTTTGCTGGCCGAGCACCATAACCGGCATACCATCCAACTCAGCCATACCCCCTACCATGGCCTTGTCATCCTTCACCTGGCGGTCTCCGTACAGTTCTACAAAATTGGAGAATATTTTCTCGATATAGTATAGCGTATAAGGTCGTTCCGGGTGGCGGCTCAACTGCACACGCTGCCAGGGAGTAAGGTTCTGATAAATCTTCTCTTTAGTCTGTTCAATGGCTTCTTCCAGCTCCTGTATGCTTTTAGACATATCCAGCTGTTGGTTTTTAGCAGCCATGTCTTTCAGTTTTTGAAGCTGTGTATATAATTCTTCTAATGGTTTTTCGAAATCTAAAAATTGCATAAAGAAGGTTTAGCGATAACAAATGTAAAGGTTTGAAAAGTTTTTTGAAGAAGATTTGTTCCTTTGATTCTTTTGTCTTTATATTTGCATCCCCAACGGAAAAAGGATTGGTAGTTCAGTTGGTTAGAATGCCGCCCTGTCACGGCGGAGGTCGCGGGTTCGAGTCCCGTCCAGTCCGCAAAGAATGCCTTGCTACTTAGCAAGGCATTCTTGTTTTTTGCCTTATTTTACTGGAGAATCAATTAGTAGATCAACAAGCCTTTCTCGTTATAATTGGTTCTTGTCCTCATTTTTACAGGAATTTATTTTACTTCTTTTCACAAGAGCAATTCAATTTCTATAGCGAGGTATTTCCTGTAAATGCTAGCCATTACAAATCGGGGCAGCAAACCTTTTCGCACGAGTTTAAGTCTATCTGTATATCACACATACATGGAAAGAAAAATTATCCACCACTTAAACTAAAGCATAATGAGAACTCTCCTACTAAGTACCAGTTTGATTTTTCTATTTTTGACATCTTATAGTCAGTATTTACATTTTGCAAAAATATTACCTCGCGTAGGCAACTTTACTGCAGGTTATTATACTCAAGCCCTGTCAGCAGGCACTGATAGAGAAAAAAATATCTATACACTGGGAGTATTCTCGCATAGTATTGATTTCGATCCTGGGCCGGGTAGTCAACAGATAACACCCAATTACTCCCTCTCTATTTATATTTCCAAGCTGGATAGTTTGGGTAATTTTCTTTGGTTAAAGACCATAGATGGCCAATGCCATGATGGATTGGCAGATATTCTGGTCAATAGTGACGGATCATTTTTTCTCGCCGGGAATAGCTTTTTCCATGGAGTGGGGGTGGATTTGGACCCTGGTCCCGGAACACATATTAGCTCAAAACCAGGCTTTATTAGTAAGTTTGATCGTAGCGGAAATTTTATTTGGACGAAAGAGTTAGACTGCGGTCCTAATAAGATAAAAAGTGATATGACGGGCAATCTTTACGTTACCGGGTACTTTGGAGGTACGGTTGATTTTGATCCGGGAGCGGGTGTGTTTAATATGACCTCACAAACTAGCTACCAGGATATATTTATATTAAAGTTAGACACCACGGGAAACTTCATTTGGGCTAAACAGTTCAGCTCATCTTCTCAATTCACAAATCGTGAAATTAATATAGATGGTAGTGCAAATTTATATTTAACCGGTGCTTTTAAAGGACAATTTGATGCAGATCCCGGAACCGGCACCACCTACCTGTCTCCACAAAGCCCCAGAGATTTTTTTATCGTAAAGCTTGACTCTGCCGGCTCATTTGTATGGGCTAACAGTTTGGCTACTTTTGTAGCAAGTACAGATGTAGATGAAAACGGGAACTGCTATATACAGGGCAACTTTGTTAATACATTTGATTTTGATTTGAGTGCCGGTGTTCACAATGTCACTGCTGCTTCAGCAAATGACATCTTCTACCTGAAGTTAGATCCTTCAGGCAATTTTAGTTGGGTCAAAACTTTGGGCTCTTTAGGAACCGCACAATCAGTCTGGAGTATGAAGGTGGACCGTCAAGGAACTATCTTTTCAAGCGGTGTATTTACTTCTGTAGTGGACTTTGATCCTGACCCTGTAGGGTATAGCCCGCTGAATGCAAGTTTCGGCACTAGCTTTTTGCTCCGCATGGACTCATCCGGCAATTTCAAATGGGTAAAACAGTTTGGATCAAGCACTGCCAACATAGGAGGATATTTAGCTCTTGATGCAGCATCAAATGTATATTTAGCTGGTACAATATCTGGAGGTACCACACCGGTTGGCCCAATAAACTGGGATCCTAATTTCTCTAATTATACCACCAATGATCCTGACAATAGTCTTTTTATAACTAAGTATAGTGCTGTTTTTACACCAGTATTAAATATTAAAGAGCAAAATTCCACAACAGTATTATCAATTTATCCCAATCCAACAGAACGTTTTCTCTGGTTACAGAAAGACAAATCAATAAACAATACTGACTTACATCTTTATAATGGGGTGGGGGTGGATTTGATTTCAAATATCCTGATTACCCAAATGGATGATAAAATAATGCTTGACCTGTCCGGGATACCTATCGGCACTTATATTTTGACCGCAGGAAAGCAAGGATCCGTACTCATTAAGAAGTAATTTTTTGACTGGGAAGAAGCGCAGGAAGAATTAAAAGCAAACAGCCCTGAGAAACAGGGCTGTTTGCTTTTATAGCATTTCTATTTCTCTTTATTTTATGTTATCATAGAGTTCGCCGGCCTCTTTAGGGAAGCGACGGTTGATGAGGTTTAAAACAGGGTTGGTCATAAAAGTGGTAACAAGTGCCATAATAACAAACATAGTGAATAGCCGCGGGGTAAGGATACCGAGATCATACCCTATATTCAGAACAACCAGTTCTACCAGGCCGCGCGTGTTCATCAGCGCACCGATAGACAAGCTATTATAATTGCTCTCTCCTGTCAGTTTAGCAGCTAAAGCACTTCCTCCAAACTTACCAATAATGGCTACGATGATAATAACAAAGCAAATGATAAGGTCCGTAGCACTGTTCAACAACCCCACCTGAGTGCGAAGCCCGGTAAAAACAAAGAATAACGGTAGAAGCAGCACCGTAGCAACATCCTCCGTTTTGTCCGTTACTTTTTCTTTGAAGTTATCTATCTGCGGCATCGTAGCACCCGCAAGAAAGGCTCCGAATAATGCATGAATACCAATCAGCTCACTGACAAAAGCACTGATCATCAACACCATGAAGACGATGCCTACAGATCCCCTGCTTATCGTATGATCATTAGACCGCGACTGCATCACCTTCCTGAGCCAGGGCTTTACTACGTAGATCATCAAACCAATAAATACCATAGTCAACACAATCGTATAGAGGGAAGCAGCAATTGATCCTGCCTTAACGATCGCGATCACAAAAGCAAGCAAACACCAGGCAGTAATATCATCAGCTGCTGCACAGGTAAGGGCGATGGTTCCCAGGCGGGTTTTGACCATATTTCGCTCCTTAATGATACGTGCCAGAACAGGGAAGGCAGTAATGCTCATAGCGATACCTGCAAAAAGTGCGAAAGAATAGAACTGTATATTGCCGGGTGCGTAATATTTGTATAGGAACAATGCCAGAATAACGCCCAGCATATAAGGGATCAGGATGCTTGCATGACTGATCACGACAGCTGCTTTTGCCTTCTTCTTCAGCGATTCAATGTTCAATTCCATCCCGATAACGAACATGAATAATATAAGCCCCAGCTGGCTTACCAGCTGCAGGTTGCCCATTGAACTTTTTGGGAAAAGAAAGGCATTAAATTCAGGAAAAAAGTTTCCTGCTAAAGAAGGACCTAAAACAATCCCTGCAATCATTTCTCCGATTACAGCCGGCTGTCCCATTTTTTTCACCAGCACAACCAATACCTGGCAAGTGAAGATGATGACGATAAGCTGCAGAATAAATAATATCAAAGGATTGGAAAATACCTGGCTGACACCGGCTGAGAATTGCTTTTCAGCAACCGTACTTGTCGAATGATCCAATAGCTGAGGCCGGGCGTTCCCCCCGAAATTCAGTGTCAACAGGATCACGCTGAGGATCACGATCCATGTGAAAACGTAAAAAAGAGGAAGTTTCAACTTCATAGCTATGGTTTTGACAAATATATAAAGCAGGCAGTTGGAAGCGAAACTTTGCAATCGATCTTTCAATCACTAAGGATTACGAAAGCTGCTTTAAAGCGTAACGCAGGCACCCAGCTCCTGTGTAATAACAGCTTAGTTTTTATGAAATGCATTGCCTGTGGGTAGCTATTTCATTCACCCATTTATTCCGCTCGTTACCGTCCTCCTGCTTTACCGATCTTGCTAAGGGAATGTCAATAATTAGTAGTACATTTAGGTTGTTCCTGAAAACACAAATAAGTAATTACCTGACAGTAAGGTGTAGGCTTTTGATAAAAAGGTTTGATTTAAAAATACCTGAACTATAATTTCCTCCGGTCATTTCTTTTATAAACTTACTATTTGTGGAACGAATCGTGATGACTACTTTATACTACTGAAATTGAAAAAAATAATGCATTTGTTCGTACTTATCATGCTTTCGGTGTGTAGTTACGGACAGGACAGAATAGACGGGGTGTGGGGAGTAAAATTCGGCGAAAACGTATTGAATGTCAAAAACAAGGTATATCAATCCCAAAATATACAGCCTGATTACAGTTCTGCGATCGAGTTAACCTACTTTGACGCCATCTTAAACGGCCGAAAAACAGATAGGCTGCAACTGAAGTTTTATAAAGACCAGCTCGTGAGTATTGTTATAACATTTGTTACGGCTGACCTGGATAGCGTATATTCAGACTACCTTGACATTTCAAACGAACTCATAAGCAAATACGGGGAACCCACCTTATCAAACTGGACGATTCAAAACGGCAACGAAAATGAAAAAGATTCCAGCGTTATCAACACCGCATTGCTGATTGGGGATATAATGGCTTCTAATGTTTGGATTACTAAAAACAGCAATGAAAAATTAAACAATACCAGGATTACCATTCAATCAGGCGGTAGTCGCAAAATCCTGCTTGTTTACGCTGACAGCAAAATAGAAACGGGAAGTGAACACGGGAATACGGAAGGTTACCGCTGATAAATTCAATGGTTATAGCATCGTTAAAACAAAAGACCCATGACACAAGAACAGGTAACAGATGGCAATAAATTGATAGCATTATTTGATGGATGGGAAGAAGGACGATATGCAACGTTACCGGACATGCTTTATAGAAATACAGAAGAGGGAGAAATCAGCATTTCGGTAAATAGCCTGGCATTCGACACGGATTGGAATGAATTGATGCCGGTCTGGTTTAAAATTATGGAGCTGAACAAAGAAGAGTTCGGCATTTACTATAACCAGGAAATAACGATTGAAGGATTGCTGTTTAAAGATAAATTCAACATTGGCTTTAACCATGTATCGAAATTTCCAATGTATGGGACGTGTAATTATTTACTGGACACCTATACGGCGGTAATAGAATTTGTAAAATGGTACAATAATCACACTCATTCACTATGACGTACGAAGAAGCGGAAAAACTGGTAAGAGGAGAATCTTATGTATTTTTCTATGGAAACAGGTACCGGTTTGCGGGACTATGTCCGCAGAAATCAGCACTACGCAAAGTTTGTTTACTCATATACAATAAGCCTCCTTCGCTGCATATTGATACAGTAAAGATTTCAAGTTGCAGAGCTTCACCTGTCCGGTAGCCCTCAGGATAGCAGGTCTCTCACCCGCTCTGCCTTTAATAATTCAATTCGCGGTACCGGGTTTGCAAAATGACAATAACCCTACTGCCATTTTATTTAGGTATCTTCAATATAATCAGGTTTCTGTCTCTGCTTTCTCTGAACTAGTTTTTTGAATAATTCTGTCTCTCAGTTTTCGCTTTCCGGCTACCATTTTCCTATTCATAATTTTTTTCTCATGACCATTTTTATTGGAAATCTGAGTGCACAAACCACTGAAAAACAGCTCGAGGAGATTTTTACTCCCTTTGGAAGCGTCCTGTCAATTGACATCCCGAAGGAAAAGTACTCCCGCCGTGCTAAAGGCTTCGCCTATGTATTGATGGCAAATGCCGGCGACGGTGAGCGAGCTATCGAAGAACTGAATAATTCAAGCCTGCAAAATCGGATGATTGTCGTTAAGGATGCCAATCCCAGGAAAGGTACAGACCTGTTTGACTGGAAATAAAATTAGGTTTACGCCTATTCCACTTTTTTGAAATGAGGATCTACGTAAGGAACATCCATTTAAATGCTTCGGAGAACCAACTGAGAGATATCTTTATACAGTTTGGGAACGTGTCCGATGTAAAAATCCATATGAATAGTTACGGGAAATCTCTTGGCTTCGGATATGTGGTGATGAATGATGATCTGGATGGAATAGATTCAATTCGTGAATTGAATAAAATTAATTTCATGAATCAATTTCTTGAAATCTATCGAATAGACTGAATTTTTTACGGTTTTAGGGCGTTATTACCTTTTATATCCAATAAAAAACCACCCTGCTCCAGGGTGGTACAGTTTAATATTTGTAAGACTAGTTTATTCGGCCTCAGCGACGACTTCCTTCACCTCCGGTATCATGCGTTTCATCATACCTTCTATCCCTGCTTTCAATGTAATCATGGAAGAAGGGCAACCGGAGCAAGATCCTTGCATCATCAACTTTACAATACCATCATCATATCCGCGAAAACTGATAGCACCACCATCCATTTCTACCGCAGGCTTTACATAGTTTTCAAGCAGTTCCTTAATGCGCTTTACCACATCGCTATCGTCTGCGTTTACATCGTTGGATGCTACAGGTTTTGCTACGATCTCATGTTCATTAATGATGGCTTTTCCCTCCTGAAGGTATTCTTTCAAAAATTCACGGATGGTCGGTATCACTTCGTCCCACTGTGTATCGGGAGTTTTGGTCAGGGTTACAAAATTGCTGGCGATGAATACGCTCCTGATAAACGGGAAGGCGAATAATTCTTTGGCAAGCGGAGAAGGAGAAGCGCTTACCTCATCCGGGAAATCAATACTTTTACCAGGGTAGAGAAGTTTGTTGGCTACAAACTTCATCGTTTCCGGGTTAGGGGTCATTTCAGTATAAATGCTCACGAGGGTGTTTCCTGTCTTCAACATGATTCAAAGTAATTTTTACAAAAGTACTCATTATTCACGGCAAGGAAAATCAAAAATCGGAATACCGATAGTGAACATATCAATGGATTTTATTAAAGCGGGTGGAATGATTTTTTCATTTCCTTTCATTGTTCAGAAACTTATTTTATTTTAACCGTTCAAACTCCAAATTTTATGAATCGTATAATTTTGATGGCGCTAGTTTTCACAGGTTTGAGTTATAGCGCTGATGCACAGAAAAGGAAATCAGATGCCGATCAAAACTTTCGTATATGCTTTGTAGGCGGGAAGTATGTGTCATGCGATGCCAGTGCACCTCTGACAGCTGCAGGTGCTGTATATGAAGCTCCGGAGGTTCCGGCAGCGCTGCCGGTGCGTAGTATAAAAGGTACTGCCAGAAAAAGCCGTATGGCTGTGGCTTATGATGATCCATCCGCACCCTACCAGGGTGTCAACAGCCAGGTAAATGATGGTGTAGATAAGAATAAAGAGCGCAATATCAACTATCAGGATAATTCTCAACCGCTTCCGCCCAGCGACGGAGGCTTATCTAACCGGAGATAGAAAACCTATTTACTCATTTTTTTAAAGACTCCCTGAAAGCAGTTTCAGGGTTTTGTTCTATAACTATAAATGCAAATGATGCGAAACGACAGTGTCTCCCAGGAAACGGGTAGCCTGTCCGTCAAAGTCTTTGGGATCATCTGTAGTGAAGAACTGCACATTACCTGTTTTACTGATTTTTGTTTCCATTTCGGGATGCCGGTTTAAATAATCTTTCAGGCTTACGGCTACAATATCTCCTTGGGCCAGTATGGTAACACCTGCCGGGGCGTGGCTTTTAATTTTATTTTTTAATAAAGGATAATGTGTGCATGCCAGTAAAATAGTGTCGATGGTTGCCGACTGGTCAAACAAGTTATTTACGTATTTCTTTACAAAATAATCTGCGGCCTCCGTCTCGTATTCGTTACTTTCTATCAACGGCACCAACTGGGGGCACGCTATCTGAAACACCTCAATATCCGGGAAGAATTTTTCGATCTCTAAAAGGTAGGAGCGGGAATCTACCGTACCTTTCGTACCCATGACACCTACTGCCCGGGTCTTTGTGTAGTTTCCGATCACTTCAGCCGTAGGGCGTATCACGCCAAGCACTCGTTTATCAGGTGCCGCAGCGGGCAGGTTTTTTTGCTGTATCGTTCTCAGGGCTTTGGCAGAGGCAGTATTGCATGCGAGGATCACCAGGGGACAATTTTGTCTGAAAAACCATTGTACACATTCCCAGGTATATTCGTACACTGTTTCGAACGAACGGTTCCCGTACGGTGCGCGTGCGTTATCTCCCAGATAGATGTAATCATACATCGGTAACTGTTCCCGGATGGATTTAAAAACGGTCAGTCCTCCGTAGCCGGAATCGAAAATGCCAATGGGAGCCATACGAGGCGAAGTTAAGTGCTGATGCTTATAATCTGGCAGGTCGTTCGTTTTCAAAAGGTGAGATAATTTCAATCCTTTCATCAAAACCTGATGGCGTTCCGGCTTCACTTGGAAAGGGGGATATTACAAAATTATTTTTTTAATGGCTGGTGAATTCGGTAAATTTATAGTGTGAGAATGAAACTATTTTTGATGTTGATTATAGTGGCGAACAGTACAAATGCTTTCGCCAAAGGGGTTTTTAACAGTTTAGATGCGGCGCTGGAAAATCCTTCCGCTGTCAGGGTGCTCAACATCACTTATAAATATATCGATACCCTCCCGGACGTATTTGATTTGTTTCCCAACCTCGAGGTAGCCAATTTAAACGATAATAAACTCAAATCGCTTCCCCCCTCCCTTTTTCGTTGCAAGAAACTGAGAAGACTTTGTCTCACTAAAAACAAACTCACTGCAGTACCGGAAGACATCAGCAAACTGACGCACCTTACGGACCTTTCGCTGAGTTTCAATAAACTGGAAACGTTGCCGGAAGCCATAGGGGATTTACCCAGGCTGAAAAAACTGTTCATCAAGGGGAATTATTTTTATACTCTTCCTCCCACCCTGGGGAACCTGGCTGAGCTGGAAGTTTTAAATGTTGCATCCTGTAACCTGCAAAGCTTGCCGGCAAGCATTTCCAACCTGGTAAAAGTGCAGCAACTGGATCTCTCTGATAATATGCTGGAAGCGCTCCCTGAAGACATCGGGAATATGAGGGAGCTGAAGTTCCTCTACCTGCAGCGAAACAGGCTGAAAGAAATACCTGCTTCTATCGGGAACTGTAAAAAACTACAGGAACTGGATGTAAACCGTTGCGGAGCGTTGTGGTTGCCACATACGCTTGCCGATATCCAGAAGCTGGACTTAGTGTACATAGATTCACGTACGGCTTGTTTTTATCCTAATCCCAGGAACCGGTTCCGTCAACGTATTATCGTAGTGGATGTAGGTTCTACACGCTATCGTCCTTCCATGACCATGCAATAAACGTTAACGCTTCGGCTGTCAGGAGCTGTGATCGTTGATGATCACCCATTTCCCGTCTATCTTTCTCAGGAGTAAGGTATAGGAACCTTTAAGATCACCTTCTTTTCGTTTCAAAGCCCATTGCCCTACTACAAAAAAGTAGGTTTCGGAAAGTCGTTTCAGGGAGATGATCGTGGAGGTCAGTTGGCCCATTTCCTCCGGTGTGGGATAGGACTTTTTATAGCGTTCCAGCGTAGGTTGATAACCATAGGTCGGACCGTTTTTTCCTATGAAAACAAGGCTGTCATTTTCCCAGTACCCCTGCATATACCCTTCCACATTACCTTTGTTCCACTGCACTACCTGTCTCGAAAGCAGGTTTTTAATTTGCGATTCATCCGTTTGCTGTGCCATAATCCGGGTTGTCGCCAAAACGAAGTACATCCCGGTTAATACGTATTTCATGTTCAAAATTTCAGTGTTATCAAAAAAAAAACATAAAAATGCGTATTTCTACGTAAGTATTCTGATAAAGTAGTCGCAACTTTGTCCCCTGTAGTTAATACGGTATTAGTTACACCCCTTTCAACCCCTTGTATTATCATAAAACGGCCCTTATAAACCCATCCCAACCTAATAAGGACCGTATGAAAACTAAACGCAAGCTGGTCTTGCAGATGAACGGTGCCTTGCGACTATTTCTCTGGCTATCCCTATTTGCCTGTAGAAAATCCTGTTAATAAACAGGGAAGCACGGCACCTTGAACGAAGTAGTTTTAATTTCTATAAATTCTTTGGTTATGCCGGCAGATTTCAACACCCGAATTCAGAATGTACAAATGATTCTCGGCGTAGAAGCAGATGGCGATTTCGGACTCCATTCCGCCAAAGCATTTATTCGCCTGGCTGGAATTAACCATACCGTAAATGAAACCCAGGCTTATGCCGTAAAAAAGTCCGCCGCTTTAAAAGCTATCCAGAAATTCTTTGCCATAGAAAGTAACGGGATATTAGGCAGTCAGACCCTTACCGCGATCGAGAATTATCTCAGCAACAAGCTTCCGGCAATCCCCGGAGGAGCCAATATGCTCATATCCAAAACTTCGCTGAATGCGCTCATTGCTTTTGAGGTCACTTCGAAAGCAGCTTACGACAGCCGCTACAAAAACCCTATCTGGCCGGGTGGCGAAAGCGGTATCACCATCGGGATAGGGTATGATATAGGCTACTCCACGGTTGCCCAGTTTAAAAAAGACTGGGAAGGAAAGGTGTCAGCCGGTCTTCTTTTGCTGCTGAGCGAAGCCTGCGGTAAAACAGGAATAGCTGCTAAAAACCTATTGTCACGCTTTAGAAATGTTGTTGTGAATTATGAAGACGCCTGTGATGTGTTTCACCAAATCACGTTGCCGGCGTACTCCAGGAAAACCCGGTCTACCTTTCCCGGTGTACAAAAGCTGCCGCCCGATGCCCAGGGGGCACTGCTATCCCTCGTGTATAACCGGGGTACCAAGTTGGAAGGGGATTCCAGAAAAGAAATGAAGAATATGGTCGCTCCCATCGCCTCCGGCGATCTGGGGGAAATTGCCCGGGAGATCCGTGCTATGAAGCGGTTATGGAAAGGCAAGGGGCTGGACGGCTTGCTTGCCAGGCGCGATGCCGAAGCGGCCATGGTAGAGCATGCCACGTTTCATATCCTTCCGGCAGATATTATAGCTGTATGAGCTGGTTTATCGCAGCCTGTCCATGGATTTTATGAGCTTATCGTCTTTCCGGATGCCACGCATCGCAAAAAAGAGGAATAATATTGCCAGGGCAGGTACTACCATGCCCAGTTCATAACTGCCGTTACGCGGCATAGGGGATGTGTTTTTAAAATTTTCGATACGCATGAGGCTCACCATAGTAAAGCCTACGCAAACTAAAATACTCAACCAGACAAAAGAACGCTGCCGCTTCCTGTTCTTAAAAAAGAAGATTGCTACAAAGGGCAAAATGATCATCGCCACCGCTAATAACAAGGAAGCGAAATGAGCCATGACGCGCAAATGCGTGACTGCCGAACCAAAGCCCTGGGGTACGTCTGCTTTAAAAACATAGCCGGGATAAGTATCCAGCATCAGCAGGGCACTCATGGCTGCTGCCAAAAAAAGCCATAATGTTTGTATTCTTTGGATCATAATAAGACTTGTTGGAATATTAAGGTTTCAAATTTCTTCATCCGGATTCTTTATTTTTCAGCCCGGTACAGCACTATAGCGATCCGCTGTTGAACGGTGCCATCGCCACTAAAGTTTCATCGGCTTCCTGATTGCCCGGACTCCAAAATTTATTTTCTTTCTAGTTATTCAACACTAATATAAGGCAGCCGTTTTATATTTTCAGCCTATCATCTCCGCACCAAAATAGCGATGCAGTACTTCGGGCAACTTAATGCCATCCGGGGTCTGGTGGTTTTCCACCAGGCAGGCCACGATACGCGGTAAAGCCAGCGAACTTCCGTTGAGTGAATGCACCAATTGGGTCTTCCCGTTTTCATCCCTGAAACGGATCTTCATCCTGTTGGTCTGGAAGGTTTCAAAATTAGAAACGGAGCTTACTTCCAGCCAGCGTTCCTGTGCCGCACTGTAGACTTCAAAATCGTAGGTAAGCGCAGAAGTAAAACTCATATCCCCGCCGCACAGGCGCAGAATACGGTATTGCAAGTTTAGCGATTGGAGCAGGCTTTCTATGTGGGCGACCATATCTTCCAGCGCTTCGTAGCTTTTTTCGGGATGGGTAAGTTGTACGATCTCCACTTTGTCAAACTGGTGCACGCGGTTGAGACCTCTTACATCCTTACCATAGCTGCCCGCTTCCCGGCGGAAACAGGGCGTGTAGGCAGTCATTTTTACCGGCAACTCTTTGATGATCTCATCCCGGTAGATATTGGTCACGGGCACTTCTGCCGTAGGTATCAAAAATAAATTGTCCTCCGTTGCATGGTACATTTGTCCTTCTTTGTCGGGCAACTGTCCGGTGCCGAACGCCGAGGTTTCATTCACCATATAAGGCGGATAATATTCCTGGTAGCCTGCCCGGGTATTATAGTCCAGGAAATAGCTGATGAGGGCGCGCTGCAGTTTTGCGCCATTCCCTTTGTAAACGGGGAATCCGCTGCCGGTGATCTTGGTGCCCAGTTCAAAATCTATGAGGCTATATTTTGCGGTAAGCTCCCAATGCGGCAGTTTTTGTGCAGACAGATCGGGCGTATTCCCTCCCTCACGTACCACTACGTTTTCCTCTGGTGTTTTGCCTTCCGGCACGGTGGCATGGGGCAGGTTGGGCAGCTTCACCAGCTTGTCGTGGAGCCGGGTTTCGATATCGGCTATCTGCTGCAGGTAATTTTTCGATTGTTCTTTGTAGGCGGCTACTTCTGCTTTCACTTGTTCGGCTTCTTCTTTTTTGCCCTGGGACATGAGTGTCCCTACGTTTTTGGACGCCGAATTGATCGTGGCGGCCAGCGAATCACTGTCTGCCTGCACCTTTCTTCTTTCCTCATCCAGTGCAATGATGTCGACCACCAATGCGGTTTCTTTAAAATGCTTTTTCTGTAGCCCGGCAAGAATGGTTTCTTTCTGGGTCCTGAAAAGTTGAATCGCTAACATAAGGATGCAAAGATAATTTTTAGAAGATTTCTTTTTCAGGAAGAATTATCACACTCCGATAGAGGTATCCAGGCTACAAAGTTCAAAAGACAGAATGCATTAATCTGCATACCTGATGACCGTAAAACTTTGCTGCTGATCAGTATAGCCTTGCTTTACGATATTTACATTGACCACATAGGTGCCGGTCAACTGACCGGAAAGATCAATAGTGAGACTATTGCAATCATGGCAATCCTCCAAAACTATCTCATGTCCTTCCATATCAAAAACCCGTACGGTCAGTACATCAACCAGCTCATTGGTCATTACATTTACCGGACCATTGGTAGGGTTAGGGAAGAGGTTGACCAGTATCGGCGGCGCTACGGATTCATCTTCTCCCTCTACCAGGCAATGGTGGTAGCGCTTTACCCGCTGACCGGCAGCATCGTAATTGTAGTAAATCTTGCAATTTTCGTTTTGCTGTGCTACGCTATCTATAGCGGTAGTTAATAGGATAGCTATAGCAAATAGTATTGTTTTCATAGTATTACTTTTTATCTTAAATAATATTTTTTGTGTTTATTATAGCATGGTGCTTATCATTTTTGCGTCTGAGAAATATTCAATCTTAACATCACCTAGTTCTCTTTTTATCATTTTAGCAATTTCGATACCCTCATCATCCAGATGGTTCAGTTTTTCAATATTCTCATAGCCATTATAGTGTTCATATTCATATAATTTCAACCATTTTTTTAGTTTTTTGAGATGTCATTAGATAAATTCAATTCAGCAAGCTCTATAGACCCTCCTTCATATTTGTTTTTTATTCCCGTACCACCCGTCATTCCATCAACTATCAAATATTTATGCATAATCTACGTATTCTATTGCCAATAAATCTTAAAATTGATAATCACCAATTTATGTTTGAAAAACAGCACACAATCTACTTTGGTCCCCTAAAAGGAACATTGTACTCATTTGCTCACTGCTTTAAAAAGTTCGCTAACTCTCCTGTTTTCTTAGCATACCGCGCTATATCAATCAAAGCTTGTAGATTACCAAACTAAATAAGTACATGATTATATATAAAAAATGCATGTGTTAAAACGGTCACTAGTATTTTCATTTAGCCTATTTGTGTTCCGCACCACGGGCAGTGTTTTATTTTAATATAAGAACTCCCTCCATCATGAATAGGAATACCATAATATTTTTGAGACTTGTCATATACAATTACAGAATCATAATTTATATATTCTGAATTATTTTTCAATTCTTGTTTTTCTTTATGATATTCTATTAAATGATATTTCATCTCCAAGCAGCAATGCTTTCCGACATTTATATCTGCCATTTTTATTAAGTATTTTAATCTCCAATCTCTAAACTTCTCATTTTCTAGAGCTCTATTGTACTCGTTCAACTCTAGTTCGTTAATCTTATTAAAAATGGGGCTGATAAATACTAGCTCGGTAATTTCTTTAAATCTTTTAAATGTCATTATTTATTTTATTTATTGCATATCACAATGTAAATTTTGATAGTTAGGCGGAATAATATATTGCATTAATCTTTCATTGAATGGTATAACAATTGGAATAGGGGATGGTATTGGTGTGACAGCGCTGGGAGTATTAAATTATTGCTATGCTTCATAATAATCCTTAATAATTCTGGAGGGAATGCAAATTGGGAGTTGACCTACCAGGAACCTCCGGCTTCTCTTTTCCAGACTGTGGATTAAATGAACCTTTATGTTTTCCATTTTTGTCATAGACTTCAACATCTCCTGTTGTTTATCCCATTCCCAAATATCTCCATTTGGTGCTTTCCACCTCACTCTTCCACTTTTGGGATTGTATTTTCCCTGTCCTACTTCGGGGTGTCCAGGTACTTCTTTTGGAGCAGGATGATAATTTCTATGTGCCACCTGATTCAGCAAATGTACAGCCACAGCCTGTCCTGCACCACATCCGCCCGTTCATGTTGATGATGCTGAAATGCGCCATGATACGGTGATTATGGACTACATTGTAAGGAATAGTTTTCCAGATGAGGTATTGTTAATCTGCATATTTGATGACCGTAAAACTGTGCTGCTGATCAGTATAGCCTTGCTTTACGATATTTACATTGACCACATAGGTACCGGTCAACTGACCGGATAGATCGATAGCAAGGCTATTGCAATCATGGCAATCCTCCAAAACTATCTCATGTCCTTCCATATCAAAAACCCGGACGGTCAGTACATCAACCAGCTCATTGGTCATTACATTTACCGGACCATTGGTAGGGTTAGGGAAGAGGTTGACCAGTATCGGCGGAGCTACGGATTCGTCTTCTCCCTCTACCAGGCAATGGTGGTAGCGCTTTACCCGCTGACCGGCAGCATCGTAATTGTAGTAGATCTTGCAAGTTTCGCTTTCCTGTGCTGCGCTGTTTGTAGCGGCAGCTAATAAAATGGCTGTAAAAAATAGTAGTGGTTTCATGATGTTGTTTATCTGAAAGAGTTTGGTTTTGTTGCCCTAGTTAAAATATTTCATAAAATACGTTACATGGTTAAATAACTTATTTTATATTAATCGAAACGTTATACCCAACGATTCTAATAATCCCTTCTTCTTTTTAAGAGCTATAGTTTCCTGTGTCGTGCATTTTTTTCTATCAACACTATAAACAAATATATAATCTGAACTGGTGTGTGCACCTTCAATGACGGTTGTTTCCCATCTAGGCAATGAAATTTGCTCAATGTCCTCCACAATTGTTAACAGCTTGGTTGAGCATTAAATCTAATTTTGTTGTATCAGTTTGTCGGTAAAATTTTTCAGAAAAAAGTGTGTGAGTTCTTTTAAAATCTCCTTTCTCAAGACATTCAAAAAATCGAGTAGTAATTATTTCAGCCTCATTCTTATCTTCTATACGGTTATTATGAATAGTGTTAATATTACAGGAAAGTAAAAATAAATAAAGGAAAACAGACATGTGTTTCATATTGATTACAGTATTAATAGTATGTTTTAAAGTTATATGTATGGCTTTTTATAAAAACTCCATTCTCATTTCTTCTATAAACATCATATATATACGTATTTGGAGGCTTTGCGATAGAATCTCCTAATGCTATTTTATTTCCTAATGGCGGCAAAAAATATAGCTTGCTTCCTTCTTTCAACATAACTTGAACCGTACGTCCATGATATAATTTACTTGCAACAACTATCGAAAAAATGGCATTATTATGAAAATGGCTGGCATTACCTGTTTCTTTAGAATAAATATAAATACACCAACAAATGACCCCAACGATCGCCGTTAAACCTATTAATTTATTAACTACAGATTTAATGCGTATCATTTTCATAATATATTTTTACTTACCAATTAATTAAGGGTGCATAAACTGGAATGTTTTGATACCGTGCTCCCAGAAACCCACCATAACCTAATCCCACACTTATATTTATATTAAAAAACCCACTTGTACCAACTGGAGAATATGAAACTCCTATTGAAGCTCTTTCTACATTATATAAACCTACAGTACCTCTCACAACATTTTTCGAACTCTTAGTGAGTCAACTTTACATAGCTGATAGATTATAAGATTTAGAAGTAGATCATACCAACAGTAGTTCTAAAGAATTAAGGTAGTCATTATCAAATTGAATGAGTCTTATGTCACTTATTCTGATTTTTTTATGCTCTTTATTCCATTTAGCTGTAGGGCTCAAAGACCGTATATATATACATTTATCCTCTATGGATATTATACTGCCTACATATAATATATTTTCAGACTTTAATTCGAATTGAACTAATTTATATTTTGAATTAATAGTTTGAAAAACATTTTCATCATTATTTAAATGTATTTTTGTATTAATATTTCCTAGTTTAGCAGTCTTTAATTTTATTACTTTTTGTTTAAATTTCTCTTCAGAATCTTTCTTATATCCTTTAACTTTTTTGTTGTTTATTATCAAAAAACCATCTACTACATAATCTACAGGATTATGTTTCATAAGGGTCCACTCCTCATTATACTCAATTACAATCCCATATACCGGCTCCAGCCGATTATTTAGCTTCAATGAAATTAACTCTCCAATGTATTTTTTCATATATCAAATTTTACATTTTGTGTTTATTTTGGGGGCCATTTGCCATTCCAACCATTTGGACGCTTCCTAGGGTAATATTTCATTCCCTTACCCCCATCTCTATCTTTTGTTTTTCTACTTTGTCCTTTTTCGTGTTTGCCTTTTGTGCTTGGTCGGGCATTTTTTTTGTGTTCTGCAGCAAACTCACTATACAACTCACTCATCCAGTCCGCCATTGCCGTCATTCCATTTACCAAAAGTCCTCTGCTTTCATCGTAAAGATAAACTCCAGTTGTTCCCACTAAAATACCAACGGCAACAGCGTCACCCACAGGAAGTGGTCCATCGGCAAGGGCAGCCGTAAGAGCTATCGGAAGCGCAGCAGCAAAACGATTATTGTTCGTATTTCTCACTCCAACTACAGTCACTTCCGGCAAATCTCCCGGTTCTCCGGTTCCCGGAGAAAAATCTAATGCTTCATTTCCCCATGCTTTTCCATAAAAGCCTGAATAACCTAAATCTATGCCCCAAGTTAGACCGTAGCTACTGTATGTAAAACCCGCAGCACTCGCATAAAATCCCGCTTGTTGTGACCATCCAACACCTGCAGTCGTTACATTTGAGTTATAGTTACTAACATCATATATATTTAAACCAACACCTGCGTAAGCAGACCATCCATTTACTACATTGTAATTTACTGAAGCACTTGCCCCCACCATTTGGTTAATGCCGGCAAATACTCCCACACCAAAGCTCCAATTATTTTGCGTGCTATAACCAGCATTAACGAATACGCCTACGCCTACACCATTTATCCCGAAGCCGATGCCTGCAGAGAGACCTACATCCCAACCAATATCTGGATTATAAGAAACATAGGGCATAGCAAACAACGCTATGTCCCCGCTTGGGTCGATATAGGCCAAAGGATTATTAAAACAATAAGTATAGCGGTTCATACCCTGCGTACCGCCATGCAGGTAAATATCCGGGCTCATCATCCTGCCCAGTAGCGGGTCGTACATCCGCCCGTTCATGTTGATGATGCTGAAATGCGGCATGTGCTCATGCCCGGTGTAGCCGCGGTAGAGCCAGGATTGCGCCAGGCCCACACCCGTCACGTTATCGTAGGTCCAGTCATCCGGGTTGCGCTCCCGCCCCCAGGCATCAAAGTTCTGTTCTGCGACCATCGCCCCGTAGAAATCGGTGGCGGCTACGATAGAGCCGAGGTGGTCTTTGTACACCGGCTTGCAGGAGGCATAGGCCAGCACCGGTACAAAGCTGGTATTAAAACTGACAATGGCGCAGAGCCCGTCACCGCCGGCTACGTAGTGTACAAAGGTCTTCACACCGGTGGTCGGGGAGATATTCACTTCATAGTCGTCCAGGTAGTGGCGGATCTTAAGCTGGTTGCCGCCCTGGCTCAGGATGGTCATGACGCGGTCATAGCCGGCATCGTAGGTGAAGGTCTGGTCATACAGGTTGCCATTGGCATCTTCTTCAGTTACCGTTTCTGTCTTACGAAAGGGGGTATAGGTGATATCCTGGTCCTTTTCGCTGATGAGGGTTTGGGTGTTTTGAACGCTTGCTGCCCGGGTACCGCCGTAGCCATAGTTGCCTATGTCTGTTTTGGCAATGATGTTGCCCCGGCTGATGGCTGCCGTACCATTGCCGGAGGCATCATAATGAATGTCTATAGAGGGGTGTACAACCGACTGGTTATAGTCCGTCACCGTGCTTTTGGTCAGCCGGTTGAGGTCGTCGTACTGAAAATCTTCTACCAGGTTCCTGGCTCTGTCTTTCCGGTACAGGAGGTTGCCCGTGGTATAGTTGTAGTCCATCTCCAGGTCCTGCACACCCGGGGTGGCGGTGCTTGTAAGATAGCCGTTGGTGTAGGTATTGGTGGTTTGCTTCCCGTTGGCCAGGGTGTATTGGGTGTATTGTCCCTGCCCGTTGATGCCCGCAGCGTTAAAATAATAATTGTTCGGGTGACTGGAAGGAAACCCTACTTTGGTCAGCAACCCGTTGGAATAAGTATAGTTGAGCTGGAAACCGTCCGAGTAGTCTTTCCGCACCAGGTTATCATAATTGTCGTAGGTATAACTGGTGGTGTAGACATCGCCGAGAATGTCCTTATCTTTTTGGGTCAGTCTTCCCAGGTGATCGTAGTAGAAATAATCATTGACGCCGTTGAAGCCGGTAACGGAGGCCAGCTGGTTGGCATAGCCGCTGCCGGTGGGGTAGTAGGTATAGGCGGTGGTACCTTCCGGCCCGGTGCGCTGGGTGATCTGCCCCAGTTCGTTGTACTGGAAGGTGTGGGTTTTATTGTTCGCATCGGTTTCGCTCTTTAACCGGCCAAAAGCATCATAAATGTATTTGGTGAGCCCGGTGCTTACATCCACGGTCTGGGTCTTCACCCCGAGGGAGTTGTAGCTGTGTGTCAGCAGCATGATAAGCCCATGTTTTACCGTGAGCAGGTCGCCCCGGCTGTTGTAGGTATAAGCCAGCTTGCCGCCATGATCGGCACTTTCTATTTTTTTGCCGGCCGCATCGGTCAGGATGGTGCTTTCCTGCATAGAACTATTGGTCACCCTGGTCTGCAACCTGCCGCTGCCCGGGAAGGTGTAGGCATAGGTGAGGTTGCCGGTAGTTGTGCCTCCTGTCGCGGCGGTGACGGTGCTTACGCGGTTGAAGGCATCGTAGGTGGTGGTGGTTTTGACTACAGGTTCAGAAGATAGCCTGGGTGCAACAGTCTCGGTAACGTTGCCTCTGAGGTCGTAAGCAACTGTGCTTTCCGTCCAGAGCCCATTCAGGTGTTCCGTCCTTGTTTTCAGGGTTCTGCCCAGCTTATCAAACCAGGTCTTTACATCCGGTTTGGCAGGATGAGAGGAGAGTGTATAATAGCATTGGGCACCGTTTACATCCCATCCATCCGAGTAGGTAACGGTTTCCTCCTGGGCTGTCCCGGTTTTGTATTTTGCGGTGATGAGCTTGCCCCAGTTATTGTACGCATAGGTGGTGACTATCCCGTTAATATCGGTTTCCGTGAGGGGTTTACCCCATACGGGGTGCCAGGTGGTGTAGGATGTCTGGTTCATTTCTACCTGGGTGCTGCTTTCCCGGAAACGGCCGTCTGTGCTGTAAGTATATTGATAGCTGACGGTATTAGGCGCAGAGGAAGACAGTCCGTTGGAAACAGCAGTAGCTGTCAGGTTTCCATAGGTATCGTAGCCATAGGTATGGTACAGTCCGTTGATATTGCCGTAGCGTTCTCTTTTGCCGGATATTCTGCCCACACCGTCGTATTCGAATTTGGTCTTGTCGGCGGCGGCGGGTTGCCCGGCGCGGGTGCGGGTAACCGTTACTTCATTGGGCATACAAGGAATGCTGGTCGTACCCGGCTGGGTATAGGTAGTCGCTGTGGTAATGGTTTCCGCACCGCTTATATCGGTTGTGCTGCTGCTGATGGTGCCGTAGCTGTTATTATAGGTATTGGTGGTGGTGGTGGTGGCACCGCTCAGGAGATTTTGTTCTGTTTGGCTGAGCAGTTGCTGGTAGAAGCTTCCGGGTACGCTTCCGGGTACAAAAGAAAGGGTATTGGTAGTTTGAGAGATCTGTTGGCTGGTAGCCGTATTATAGGTTTTGGTCTCTTTTACGTAGGGCATGTAATAGGTCGGATTGATATCATTGACCACTTCGGTTTTACTATTTGTAGCAGGGGTTTCTGCTGTTATTTTTTTAAAGCCCAAAAATCCACGACCGGTACCATGAAAAAGCGCTCCTTCATATTTGTATTTCGTATAATTGAAGTTTGCTGTCAAAAGCTGGTTAGCTTGTCCATTCGACTCATGAATTTTATCTACAACGTATAAAGGATTCTCCACGTCAAATAAAGGATGGCTTGCTCCGCTACCTTTTTGATAGGGGTTGGTGAGGTAGTTATTAAAGGATGTCAAGGGAGAATATTGAAAATGGGCTTCTTTTCCGCTACCGTCTTTAACTTTCTCCAGTAAATTGGCTTGTCC
Organism: Flavipsychrobacter sp.; assembly: GCA_035497455.1. Lineage (GTDB taxonomy): Bacteria > Bacteroidota > Bacteroidia > Chitinophagales > Chitinophagaceae > JAFIGV01. The sequence continues at coordinate 552,566 of DATJDL010000011.1, read as the reverse complement.
ACCTTTGGCAAAGGAAAGTGTGATCAGACTTCCCTGCAGCCCTATGCAGTAACTGGCTTTTCCGTCTCCGTCCATATCCGCCACAATGCCCTCTCCTATGAGCTTGCCGTTTGCGTTCCAGTTGTAATCAGCCCTATGGAAGCTATAGTTGTTACCATGACTGTAGTAAATGGAGATTATTGCATTTTGCGGATATTGCTCTTGGGGAATAGTACCATATATCTGAAATATATCCGTTTTACCATCACCGTTAAAATCCCCTATCCGCACCCTGTCATAGGACCCATCTGAATTGCTATATTTCGGAACCGGATGATGAGCGAAATAAAAAGGGGAGACAATAAAACCGGTACCGGTTGACATGGCAATCTCCCAAAGCGAGTTGTTATCGGTCTTTGTTAAAAGATCGGTCTTTCCATCACCATTAAAATCGGCAGGATAGATCTCATGCCACCTTGTAGGGTAGCCTCCCTGGTGAATTTTTGTGGCGGCTATAGAGCCGCTGGGCTGCTTGGTGAAAGTATATATGTAGAATGCCTGATCCCCCATCATCATCAACTCATTTTTCCCGTCCCCGTCAAAGTCCAGTACCTGGAATTTCCAAAAATGATTATATGGGTAATTATTGCCATACCCCCATTCGCTAAAATTAATACCGGTTACCGAAACAGGATCACCGGAAGATGAGTAGATAACGGGTGTATGATAGTGCATATCATGCGGCGCCACACTACAGTAAATCATAAATATATCCGACTTCTTATCTCCGTCAAAATCACCCTGAAAAATAGATTCGTGGTTGTCGGGCTGCATTTGATCTGTAAAATTAGTTCCGCTCCACGGTGTATTCGTATAAGCATTAAACTGGACCGGAGAACTTTGTATGAGCGAATTATTATTGTCTTGTCCGAGATATATATTAAAATCGCCAATGTCATAGTAATGGTTGGTAGAATTTACCTGAAACTGGGCATTCACCGTTAAAATGTCTTCCAGTCCATCTCCGTTCCAGTCAAATTTATTTAATACGGTCTTATCCTGCCTGTACTCTACATTTTTATATTTAAAATTCCTGCTTGCTCCGTAGTCAATAGCCGCTGTTGTCGAATAAGTATTGTTGTCACTTCTGTAATTATTGTAGATGGAAAAACCGCTTATGTAAGCACCGTACTGATCCGCATGCTGATCTAATGAAATGAGTTCCTGTACCCCATCGCCATCCATATCTGCTGCAGTAAATTGCCCATAATATGTAGCTGCACCATTTACATAATCGGTACGTATGGTGAAACCGGAACTATCACCATATTTAAATATGGTACTATTCAATTCTTCGTTTTGCTGGTTTTTCTCAGTAATCGTTGTCAAAAATGAGTTGACTCCGTCATTGCCGTATTGTAATTGATATTTTTTGAGGGGGTTATCATTTTCATCAGTTATATGCACCGACTCTAAAATAAATACCTGATTGACGGATGCGCCGGCTTCATATAGGGTCGCTTTCTCAACCCTTCCTGCAATGGTATTGAACTTAATTTTAAATTGTGGGCCAACACTGTTAAGGTCGTTTCCTGTATACCGGATTTCAGCTATATAGCTTCTTCTGGTACTTTCGTTCTTAGAGTAAGTAAATTCAATATAGTTGTGGTTTATGTCTGTTATTTTATTGAGCCGCCAGAGCATAACGGCAGTGTTTCCATTATTTCGAAGGCGTGAATCTTCCGTTGCGCCATATTCATAAACAGTCCCGTCCTTCTTTCTCACCGTGAAGTAGTCGTCGGATCCTGATTTATAATACGTTATTATTGAAAAATCCTCTGCTTCCAAAGCATATTCGCAGCCATTGTTTCCGTGTGTACCGTTCCTGACGATCATCCTCACCCCGTCCAAAGCAAAATTATCATGGGTGCTAAAGTCCACCGGTGCTACTTCTCCGTCATGGTAAATATCCTTTCCAACACGGCTGATTGCTGAAAGCCCGGAGATATTCCATCCCATTCCCATAATGCCATTTCCGGCCTGTGAATTGTAAACCAGGGAAATAGCGGGAGTCATCCCGTTAGTGCCGGGAGGGCACCAAATGGGAATACTGTAGGTAGCCGCACCGGTGCCGCTGACACCTGCGCTTCCGAGCGTTACGCCGACCGCCTTCGTCGGATCGATTTGTTTCGCTGTAAACGTGGAACCGTCGTAGAGAGGAGCATACGTTATCTGGGCATAGGAAGGAAGGCCCAACAGGGCAAGGGCAAGGATAAAACAATATTTCATAATGCAGGTTGGAATTGCGTCGCAAAACTATGATATTGAGTCAGTTCTGTCCAAATATTTTTTGTCATTTTTTAGAAAAAGATTTTCATTCTTTTACAAATAAAAAATGATTATCGTGGAAATGGCTTATCCCAGGGTGATCGCACAGGATTGTACCACTGGTGCAAATGGCCGATTGCGACAGGTCTGGTGACGCCCATAGCTGATAAGCTGACTGGACTGATAAAATCTCTACTTTCTCTAAATCATCGGGAACAGTAACAACAGACACAAATTTCAAAATGAGAGGCTGATCTTTCCAGACGAAAATTTGCCAGGGTGGTCTATTCGCTAAAGTTCGATACACACGTTCTTGGGATCGGTAAAGAATTTCAGGGCTTCCCAGCCTCCCTCGCGTCCCACGCCGGAGCTCTTAAACCCGCCAAAAGGGGTACGCAGATCGCGCAGCAGCCAGCAATTGACCCATATAATACCACTGTGCACTTTGGCAGCAACGCGGTGAGCGCGACTGACGTCCTGCGTCCAGATAGTGGCAGCGAGCCCGTAATCGGAGGTATTGGCAAGCTGCAAGGCTTCGTCTTCTGTCCTGAACGACTGCAGGGTCACCACGGGTCCGAAGATCTCTTCCATGTTGGTGCGACAACCAGCTCCCAGTCCTTCTATAATGGTCGGTTCTATAAAATAGCCATTTTCGCAGCGACCGGATGGCTTCACCGCATTGCCGCCCAGGAGTATATTACCGCCTTCTTCCTTTGCCAATGCTATACAGCTCATCACTTTATCAAAATGCAGTTTGCTCACCACAGCTCCCTGCCTGCTGCTTTCTTCCAGGGGATCTCCCACGGTCAGTTTTTTAGCCCGGGCAATAAATTCCTCCTTGAATTTTTCGTAGATGCTTTCTTCCACCAGGATACGGCTGCCGCAAAGGCATATCTGTCCCTGGTTGGCGAAGGAGCTTTGGAGCGTGGTCCGCATCATTTTATCCCAATCACAGTCGGCAAAGATGATATTCGGGTTTTTACCGCCCAACTCCAGGGATAGTTTCTTGAACATAGGTGCCGCTGTAGCGGCAATGTCCTTACCGGCACGGGTACTTCCGGTAAAGGAAATGGCTTTGATTTCCGGGTGTTTTACGATCTCGCTGCCACAATTAGGTCCGTTGCCGTGGATGATATTCAGCACGCCGGCCGGCAAGCCTGCTTCTTTGCAAATAACACTGAGCAGGTAACTGGTCATAGGGGTGACTTCACTGGGTTTTGCCACTACACAGTTGCCCGCAGCGATAGCCGGAGCGATCTTCCAGGTAAAAAGGTAAAGTGGCAGGTTCCAAGGTGAGATGCAACCCACTACGCCGATGGGCTGGCGAAGCGTATAGTTAATGGCTTTATCTTCCATGCTATGACTTTCAGTGCTGGTGTGCATCAGCCCCGTTGCGAAAAAGCGGAAATTGCTGGAAGCACGCGGTATATCTACCTTTTTGGATAACCAAAGCGGCTTGCCGTTATCATGGGTTTCGGCCAATGCCAAAGCATCCAGGTTTTCATCTATCAATTCAGCAATGCGGTTGAGTATTTTAAAGCGTTCTTCCAGCGGGGTGATGCTCCATGCGGGGAAGGCAGCTTTGGCGGCCCCTACGGCTTCTTCTACGTCTTTATGGTTGCTGTCGGGTATTTCTCCATACACCTCACCGGTAGCCGGGTTGATGTTGTCCATGTAGTGCCCGTCGATAGGGGTTTGCAGGCTGCCGCCGATGTAGTTGGCAATTTGCTGTGGAATAGATAGCTGCATGGGAGCAAATTTATAGCTTTCGGCTGGTTTGCCCGCAGCAAGGTAAGCCCGATTTTATTTTTTGCTTTTTGAAGTATATTCCTGGTCCGCTGCCCCGAAAAGCGGGCGATGGTTGCCATTGCCCGCGCGGAATATAAAATTCCTGTATTCATCTATGCGTTTCATCATGTAATATTGCAGCATCTTTTCCCATGGGAGCAACAGGAGAGCAAATTGATATTTCTATTGTCGTACCGGTTTTCAATGAAGAGCAAATCATTGATGAGCTGGTGCGTCGCACGGTAGCTGCTGCCGAAGTTATTTCACCTGCTTACGAGATCATTTTTGTGAATGACGGCAGCAAGGATCGTTCGTTGCTGAAACTGAAAGCTGCCTGTGAAGCAAATCCCCGGCTCCGGTATATCAGTTTCTCCCGCAACTTCGGGCACCAGATCGCCATCACCGCCGGCATGGATCATACCAGGGGTGAGGCTATCGTCACCATCGACGGTGATTTGCAGGATCCGCCGGAGCTGATACCGGAAATGTACCAACAGTTTAAGAACGGGTACAAAGTGGTGTATGCAAAGCGCCATAAACGCAAGGGAGAGAGTTATTTCAAACTGTTGACGGCAAAAGCATTTTACCGTATCATGGCTTGGCTGGTCAGTTTCGAGATCCCCCTGGATGTAGGTGATTTCCGCCTGATAGGACGCGACGTACTGGAATACCTCAAAACGATGAAAGAGCCGGATAAATACATCCGCGGACAGATAGCCTGGCTGGGCTTTAAAAGCACCTATGTGATGTTTGACCGCGATGAGCGTAAGTACGGTAAAACGAATTATCCTTTCAAAAAGATGCTGCGCCTGGCATTCAACGGTATCACGGCCTTTTCGGATTCTCCCCTGAAGGTAGCCATGACACTGGGTTTCACGGTTTGCCTCATTTCATTTTTGCTGCTTATCTACACGGTGCTGGTCTACATTTTTGAACGGGAAAAGGTATTGCCGGGCTGGGCTTCCACCATTGTGAGCATCACGTTCCTGGGAGGGGTGCAGTTGCTTTGCCTGGGTATGATCGGTGAATATATCAGCCGTATCATCAATAATGTACGGGAGCGCCCGTTGTATGTGATCGATCAGTCTTCAGAACAGATCAAAGGCGAGAAGGAATAGAAATATACTTTGAAAAACGGAGCCTTTGAAATATGTATTTCTCCGCTCTTTTCGTCTCACAAGCTCTATAGTAGCCAGCAGATGAACGGTGCCATCGCCACCGAAGTTTAACAGGATTTCGGACGGCCAGACAAAAAAATCTTCAGTAAATTTTCAGGTTTTGAACAGAAAGGAAGCTACAACCCTAAAAATAATCCCGGTGCTACGCCGATCAATATCACCAGGACACAAGTGATGGCGAGCAACAGTTTATCGGTTGCTGTTATCTCGCTGTTCAGCTCTGCAGCTCCGTTTTTGAAATACATGGCAATGATCACGCGGAAATAGTAATAGGCACTGATGGCAGCCATCAGTAACCCAAATATCACCAGCCACATCAGGTTGCCGTCTCTTACGGCACTTAAAAGCACCATGTATTTCGCCATGAAGCCACCCGTTAATGGAATGCCCGCCAGGGACAATAAGAAGATGGTGGTGAAAAATGCTACGACCGGTTCTCTTTTTGCCAAACCGTTGAACCCATCATAAGTGTAGTCTTTCATTTTGATCAATACGGCAAACATGCCTATGGTAGCGACGCTATAGGCTACGGCGTAGATTATCATGCTCTGCCAGGCGATGGCATTAACAGATATCACGGCAAACAACATGAAACCGGCCTGTGCAATAGAAGAATAGGCCAACATGCGTTTTACACTTTGCTGGAATACGGCGGTGATGTTTCCTACGAACAAGGTAGCCGCAGTGATGATCGCGAGTAGCATCATCCAATGCTCACTTAGCTGGCCAAAAGATCCTTGGAACAGTCTCAGAAATCCCACGAATGCTCCCGCTTTCACGATGGTGCTCATAAAAGCGGTAAAGGGAGTAGGTGCCCCGTCATATACATCGGGTGTCCACATATGCATAGGTGCTGCGGAAACTTTAAAACCAAAAGCAATGATCAACAATACGATACCTGCGATCACCATCGGGTTAAGGCCTGCGCTGGATAAAAGCTGGTAGTGATCTATATAGAACGTTCCCGTAGAGCCATAGATCAGCGTAATGCCCATGAGTAAGATACCGGTGGTAAAGGCGCCCATCAGGAAGTATTTTAAAGATGCCTCGCTGCTTTTCAGGTTGCGTTTGTCACTTCCTGCCAGGATGTATTGCGGTATGGATAGGATCTCGATCCCCATAAAGAGCATCAGCATATTATTGTAACTCGAAAGCAGGTACAAGCCCACCAAAATAAAAGACACCAAAGCAAAGTACTCTGCCACGTGCATGCCCACTTTTTTGATTTCTTTGCCCAGCAACAGCGCATACAGCAAGGTGCATCCGGTCATCAGGAGGTTAAACCAAACGGAGAATGTATCAAAACGCAGCATGTTATTAAAATACATTCTGGGCGGCACAGCTATCCCGTTATGCACCGTTTTCGACATCTCCCACATATTCACTCCCAGCAAGGCTGCGAGGAGCACTAATGCCACCGACACGACAGTAGATTTATTGTTCGTGGCTATCCCTACAAACATCAACAATACCCCGATTATAGTAGCAGCAATTATTGCAGTCATTTTCTATTTTAGTATAAAGTATAAACCAGCAAGTGCGAAAGCTACCCCGTCACTTACTATAAAAAACCAGTCAACTTGTTACTTATTTTTATGGGCTTCACCGTAGTTGCTTCTATTAAGCTTCAGTGGCGATGGCACCATTCATCTCCCATTCTTGTATATGGCAAATAGCGCATAGCAACCCCTTCCAAAACTCTCTAACGCGTATTACCCGTATTTTGTCCTTACGGGCACCCTACTGTGCCCTCTTTCGCTCTTTAACCAGGTAACCCCGGCACCAACATCATTGCAGCCTGCTGCGTAAACTCCAGCAAAGGTTTCGGATACACACCCAAAAACAACACCAATACTATGATCAACGCCATAGCAATGCTTTCATTCATCGTCATATCCTTCGTGCCGTTCATTCCGACCGTATTTCCGAAAGCGGTTTTCTGCACCATATTCAGCGTATAAACCGCTCCTAAAATAATGCCGAGACCTGCAATAGCCATGAAGCTGATATTGTAGTTGGATGCACTTTGGAAGATGCCATTGAATAACATGAACTCCCCGATAAATCCGTTGGTAAGAGGCAATGCAATATTGGCGAAGGAAATGATCAGTAATGCAATCGCCATCTGCGGAGCCGCTGTAGCCATACCTCCCAATGCACGCATATCACGCGTACCATAGCGGTTTTCTATCATGCTTACGATCAGCCACATCCCTGTTATGTTGATACCATGATTGAACATCTGTACCATTAAACCGTGCATCCCCACCTGTGTATTAGCAAAGGCTGCAGCACACATCAAACCCATATGCGCTATCGAAGAATAGGCTACCAGTCGTTTCAGATCCGTCTGTATGATGGCGATCAGTGATGCATAGATAATACCGATAATGGAAAGAATAATCACCGTATCGCTCCAAAAACTGGCGGCGGTAGGCACTACCGGGATCAACCATCTTACCACGCCGTAAATTCCCATTTTCACCATGAGGGCACTGAGGATGATAGTCACCGGTGTGGGCGATTGCTCGTAGGTATCAGGCTGCCAGGTATGAAAGGGAAATACCGGCATCTTGATGGCGAATGCAATAAAGATCAGCCAAAATAATCCCTGCTGTGTTTGCGGCGATACCATGGACCCTGCACGAACCATATTTTCCCAGGCGTACGGGTTACTGGTCTGTGTTACGGAAGACAGGTAGAGAATAGCTGCCAGCATCATTAAACTGCCGACAAAGGTGTAAACAAAAAACTTGAACGTGACTTTGATGCGCTTTTCACCGCCCCATTGAGAGCATAGAAAATAAACGGGAATCAAAGCCAGCTCCCAGAAGAAGTAAAATAGTAACGCGTCACTTGCCAGAAACACTCCGGTGATACCGGCTTGTGAGAGCAACATCAATCCATAAAAAGCATGAGGGCGTTCTACCGGTTTATTCCAATTGCTGATGATTATGATGGGCATGACGATAGCTACCAGCAAACTCAGCATCAGGCTCATACCATCTCCCAGTACACTTAGTTCCGCGCCCAGCATAGGTATCCACTGCATAGAGAAGAAGATAGGCTCGGTGGTGGAGCCGGTAGCCGCTACGTAGCCTGCAACCGCCAGTGTAGCCAGTGTACCCGCCAGTGCGAGCGGCTTTGCTGCATCACCTTTAAAAATAAAACTAAGGCAACCTGCCAGTAGCGGTATGAGGATAAGTAAGAATAAAATCATAACAGCAGCGCAAAAGTAAGGAGTTGCAATAAGAAATGGAAGCTATTCTATTTTATTAAGCCGCCCCGTAGCCATAAATTATAGACGAAGTATTATCCGTTCACTTTTGCATGGTATTCTTTCAACAGCAGTCTGGCACTTACATAGGCCACCTTGCCCTTCCGTTCCACCACCAGCTTTCCGTTCCGGGAGGCTGTTTCTACCAACAATTTATAGTAGGCTTTGCGCACTCCTTCCAGTATACGTTTTGAAAGGTCTTTTTCACATTCTGGCAATTCTTTCATCTGGATTGTGTTTTTATGTTTTTCCAAACCTCGGGCAAAATTACAGAAGTTTTAAAATCTTCCCCGCCTTCTGCTACCAGGTCGGCACTTCCCGTGGTATTATTCAGCAAATTCCATTTGGTTACGATGGGAATGTACATTTCAAAAAAATTCCGGATCCCGCGGTAGTATCGTCTCTCAATTGTTTCCTCCGGTATATGATGCCCTCCTTTGGCAACACGGTCTGCGACCCGTGCCTTCGCCTGCTCCGGTGAGTGCAGCCAAAAATACAGCAGTGTCACATGGTAGCCCGATTCCTTAGCCTGCTGCACCAGTTTCACATAGCTCCGGGTGGCGAGGGTGGTCTCAAAAGCAAAATCCTTCTTTTCCAGCATCAGTTCTCTGATACGCGCGAGCATCATCCTGCCTGCCTGCACGGCTACCGATGTCTGGTTGAGCGGAGAAAGCCCGTAGGCAATCATATCGGCATTCACAAACTCTTTGCAGTCTAATATCTCGGGCAAAACCGTCAGGGATGCCGTGGTTTTACCTGCGCCGTTGCAGCCCGCTATGATGTAGATATGAGGCATGAGAAAATAGATGTGGCTGGCAAAAAACGCTACCTTACCCAGAAGAAACTCAGGGCAAACAAAACGGTAATACCAATGACCATCGCGAAGATGTAAAAGCCGACCTGGCCATTTTGCAACAGACGAACCCGGTCGCTGCCCCAACGGACCAGTCTTCCTACGCCGTTAACCCCTCCATCGATACCCTGTTTTTCTACGTATTTATCAAGAAGAATGGAAAGTGAATTCAACGGTTTTATGATCACGCTGTCGTACAGTTCATCTATATACCATTTGTTTTCCAGCACCTTCGCCAGACCTGCATTCTCTGCAAATTTTGCATTTTTATTTGCTACATATCCGAAAACGGAGAACAAAACGGCGATCACCGTGGAGATGCCTAAAAGCATCCATTCCGTACTATGCTCCAGGGCGTGATTGCTCGCATTGGTTACTACAGAACCCAAGAAGTTAGTCAATATATGATCGTGGCTGATAACCGGAGGTAAGCCTACATAACCACCGATGACAGACAATACCGCCAGCACGATCAAGGGAATAGTAATAGCTGCAGGGCTTTCGTGCAGGTGATGTTCTTGTTCATGGGTGCCACGAAACTTACCTGTGAACGTCAGGGTATAGAGGCGGAACATATAAAATGCCGTCATCATAGCACCCAGCAATCCCAAAATGTAGATAATCTTGTTATGGGCGAAGGTAGCAGCCAGGATCTCGTCTTTAGAAAAGAATCCTGAAAAACCGGGAATTCCCGCTATAGCCAGGCAACCAATGAGAAAAGTGATCTTGGTGATCGGCATTTTCTTACCCAATCCTCCCATTTTGCGGATATCCTGCTCGCCCCCCATAGCATGGATCACACTGCCCGAACCCAGGAACAACAACGCTTTGAAGAAAGCGTGTGTCATCACATGGAAGACCGCGGTAGTATAGGCACCCATTCCCAATGCCATGAACATGAACCCTAACTGGCTCACCGTAGAATAGGCAAGTACCTTTTTTATGTCGTTTTGTTTAATCGCAATTGTAGCAGCCAACAATGCCGTTGCACAACCGATCCAGCCTACCAGGTGCAGCGCAAATGGAGCTAAATTGTATAATATACTACTACGTGCAATCATATAGATACCGGCAGTCACCATCGTGGCGGCATGTATCAATGCCGATACCGGTGTAGGACCCGCCATGGCATCAGGCAACCAGGTGTACAAGGGTATCTGCGCCGATTTACCGGTAGCACCGATGAATAAACAAACGGCAATGAAATTATAGTCGAAAGAAGATAAAGCTCCGTTTTGCAACTGTGTGAACACCCCGGCATCGCCTGCGTAGCTGAGGGTTCCGCATTTCAAAAGTAGATACAGCATCCCCACCAAAAAGCCCAGATCACCTATGCGGTTCATCACAAATGCCTTTTTAGCTGCATTGGTATATTCCCTGTTCTTAAACCAAAAACCAATCAACAAATAGGAACACAGTCCTACACCTTCCCAACCGATGAACATGATGAGGTAATTGCCACCCAATACCAGCAGCAGCATAGAGAACACAAACAAATTCAGGTAAGCAAAATATTTCACCATCCCTTCATCTTCATGCATATAGGAAGTGGAATAGACATGAATCAGGAAACCAATGCCAGTGATAATCAACAGGAATAGGGAAGAAAGTGCATCTACCTGGAAGGCAAAAGGTATGTATAGCGTGCCTGATTGGATAAAATCAAATAGGGTCACCACCTGTGATGCACCTTCTCTCACCTCGAAAAATATCATGAGTGATACGACAAAGGATGCCAGCACGGAGGCACTGCCTATAATACCGCCTACATTTTTGGGAATCGTTCTCCATCCCAAACCGTTGATGAGGAAACCGATAAGGGGGAATAAAGGAACTAAGTAAACGAATTGTATCATGTTAAGTCAAGATTCAAAAGTCAAAACTAAAGCATGAACGAGCTTTAGATCGACTATAATAGTTTTCGTTTAATGTTTTAAACGGTTCAAAATATTAATATCTACCGAATGCACCTTCCGGTACATCATCACGATTATTGCTAAGCCCACAGCTACTTCTGCAGCGGCTACCACCATAATAAAGAATACGAATATCTGTGCTGAAGGGTCATTGAACATTTTAGAAAAAGCCACCAATAGCAGGTTCACCGCATTCAGCATCAGCTCAATGCACATAAAGATGATGATAGCATTGCGGCGGATAAGGGTACCCATAATCCCTATGACGAACAGGGCAAGGCTTAGAAATAAATAATATTGAACAGGCATGAACCTAATTTTTAAGTGTTGAATGTTGAAATGTTTCACACAAAGAGAACAAAGTATACAAAGAACTAAATTTTCCTATGTTTCTAAGCTCTTTCATTTGGTTTTAATTCTTAATTCCTGGTACTTTTTCTTTGACCCTAATTCTGATTCGGATTCTTACCTTCTATTCCTACGGCTCCTTCTTTTTTCCCGATCACGATAGCGCCGATCATCGCACTCAAAAACAGCACGCTACTTATCTCAAACGGTAATACATATTGTGTAAAAAGTGTGCGGCCCAGGTTCTTAATCAGTCCTATATCAGTGGCGGACTCCGAAATATCACCACGCATAGCGGCATCTTTCAACGCAGCCAGGATCACTATGAATAATACACCTCCGGAAACTATGCCGGCAAACTGTACGAGACGGCTTTTCTGCGGCTCGGCGTCTGCGTTCAGGTTCATGAGCATGATGACAAACAAAAACAACACCATGATTGCTCCTGCATAAACGATGATATTTACAATAGCCAGGAACTGTGCATTCAATAAAATATAATGACCGGAAATGGCAAAAAATGTTGCGATCAAAAAAAGCACGCTATGGATGGGGTTGCGACTGAGAATCACGCCCAATGCGCAACTCAATGCCACCACCGTAAGGAACCAGAAAAGTATTTCGAATAAGGCCATTTTTATTAAGCGTTCTCCTGTTTTTTAGGATGAGGAATTAAAAGGTCTTCTTTCTTATAGATAAAGCTTCTTCTTGTAAAATTGGAAGGCATCACGGTTTCGCTCATATATACAGCATCTTTCGGGCAAGCTTCCTCGCAAAATCCACAGAAAATACAGCGAAGCATGTTAATCTCGTATTTTGCCGCATATTTCTCTTCCCGGTACAGGTGTTCTTCATTCGGCTTGCGTTCCGCAGCTTCCATTGTTATAGCCTCCGCCGGGCATGCCAAAGCACATAAACCGCATGCGGTACATTTCTCACGTCCTTCTTCATCCCGGTTCAGCACATGCAGCCCGCGAAAGGTAGGACTAAACGGACGCTTTTCTTCGGGATAGCTTACCGTGGCCTTCTTTTTAAAAATATGTCCTACCGTAATGCTGAGTCCTTTCAAAATCGCAGGCACATAAATCTTTTCCCCGAAAGTCATCGGATCCCTGTTTATCTGTACAGCTCTATCAGTTAATTGCATTTTTTTAAAATTAAATGTCAAAATTTAAATGCCGGACATCTCCATGTTCGAGGACTTCCGGCTTTTATATCCTGAACTATCGGTTCATCATCCACAGGATCACAGCACCGGTCAACAACATATTAAACAATGCCAGGGGAATCAGCGATTTCCAGCCCAGGCTCATCAATTGGTCATAGCGGAACCGGGGCAATGTCCAGCGAATGAGCATAAAGAACAAAATAAATCCGATGATCTTTGCAAAGAACGCTGCTACACAAGTCAATGAAAATAAAACGCTGCCCTCACCCAACGCACTCGCCACATTATCCATAAAAGGATAATTATAACCACCAAAAAACAGTGTAGCCATCACCGCACTGCTAATGAACATATTGATATATTCCGCAAAAAGGAACATGCCTAATTTCATAGAAGAATACTCCAAGTGATAACCCATGTTCAATTCACTTTCACATTCCGGAAGGTCAAAAGGTGCCCGGTTTAACTCTGCAAAGGCACATACCAAGAAGATAAAAAAGCCTAGCGGTTGTTTAAAGAAATTCCAGGTGAAATAGCCGTCACTCCAGAAGCCATGTTGCTGCTGCACGATCTCGTTCAGGCTCAATGTATTGGCCATCATCAATAAGGCGATCAGGGAGATACCCATGGCCAATTCATACGAAATCGCCTGTGAAGCAGCACGAATACTGCTCAACAGTGAGAATTTATTATTGGAAGACCACCCGCCTAACATAATGCCGTACACCCCCAGGCTCACAATTCCGAATACAAAAAGAATCGATACATTGATATCAGCTACCTGTAAAGCGACCTCTCTTCCGGCAACGGTAAAACTCGGTCCCCAGGGTATCACGGCGCTTGTCATCAGCGCTGTAGTCATAAAAAGTCCGGGGCCTAGTACAAATATGGCTTTTGTAGAACTGTTCGGAATGATCTCTTCCTTCATGAACAGTTTTAAACCATCTGCCAAAGGTTGCAGCAGCCCGAACGGACCTGCACGGCTGGGACCCAGGCGATCCTGCATTACCGCGGCTACCTTGCGTTCGCCCCAGGTAGCATAGGCAGCCACACCCAGTGATACCATCAGGATCACGGAGATCAGCCCGATTTTTTCCAGTATTAAAAGCCAGTCAATCAATAAAAACATAGCGGCGCAAAACTAAGTTGTTCCTTTAATAATTTATAGTTCTTTTTTGGGTCAGCGCTTTGCTACTCTGTAGCTCCGGTGGCGTTGGCACCGTTCATCTGATCAACGCTGTTGAGCTTTTCTCGTGATCAGGTCTTCCAGAACATCCACTGCCTTCTTGACGTCATCTACCATGCTGAAATATTTGTAATCCGGTTTCAATGCCTCCATCACCATTTCAGCTACATCAGCCACGCCACCGGAACCTCTTAAAATAACAATCGGCTTATTTTCGCCAACACCATTCGTTATTTCATTCAAAACTCCCATACTTCCATTTATCACGATCATCCCGTCACATGTTCTCACACTGATCACATTTCTTCCTCTGTCACCTAACCCGGTACTAATGATTATATCTGTATTATCATAGCAAACATCGGTACTTATTTCATCTTCAGAGTTATTGGGACTGATCCCAATTACTACTCCGCCTTTGGATTTTGCACCTTTTGATGCAAATTGTGTAACACCCTTTGCCAGTCCTGTTATTAAATAATGTCCTCTTCCGGCAATTAATTCTCCCAATGCGAAAGCATCTCCTTCGTTCGCCTCTTTTATTTCAGCACTTCCAAGACCAAAAACAGCTATTTTATATTTTTTATCATTCATTCGAATAAATAAAATCCAGTTTCATTTTTACCAGGTGGCTCTCTACTTCTTCTTTACCACTTCCAGCAATCGCTCCTGCTCTATCTTCTGATTAGGAAGAAAATCATCGGAATGTGCAGGTCCCTCTATCTTAGAAAGGTCTATCTCCGGCCGGTTCACATCACTTTGTGTATGTATATCGAACAACAGCTTGGGCGATTTCCCGATCACTTCATCTATCAAATCGGGTTGACCGTCTTTTGCTGTGATGTAATGTCCCTGGGCTATAACACTATGGCGGTTGATCTTCGCAGGTCCTTCTATCACCCAGTCAGATGCATTTTTTTTATGGAAACGACAGGTATTGCAGATCCATCCTGTCTTGCCGTCAGAGGCTTCCGCCACTTCCCAGTATTCATCCCTGCGGGCAGTCACGCGGAATACTTCTTCTCCGCGCATCCAAAGCCTGACCTCTCCGCAACATGTATCACAATCGCGATGCGCATCCACCGGTTTGGTAAACCATACGCGGTTTTTAAAACGGAAGGTTTTATCCGTCAACGCACCGACCGGGCAAACATCGATCACGTTCCCGATCATTTCATGATCCAGGGCTTTCCCGATATAGGTGCTGATCTGCGCATGTTCACCGCGGTTGGTAATTCCATGTTCACGCACATCACAAAGCTGCTGTGCGGCAAACACACAACGGAAACACATGATGCAACGATTCATGTGCAACTGGATATAAGGCCCGATATCTTCCGTCTCGAACGTTCTTCTTTTAAACTCGGTACGGGTGGTTTCCAAGCCATTTTCGTAGCTGAGATCCTGTAGCTTACATTCACCGGCCTGATCACATACAGGGCAATCCAGGGGATGGTTCAGCAGCAAAAACTCGGTAACTCCGTTACGAGCATCCACTACACGGTCGCTTGTAGCACTCTTCACTTCCATACCATCCATCACCGTGGTACGGCAGCTTGCTACCAGTTTCGGCATGGGACGCGGGTCTTTTTCAGAACCTTTGGTCACCTCCACCAGGCAGGTACGGCATTTACCACCGCTGCCTTTCAGCTTGGTATAGTAGCACATGGTAGGCGGCACTACATCTCCACCGATAAGGCGGGCGGCATCTACTATGGTCGTTCCGGGCGGTACCTCTACAGGTATACCGTCTATGATTACTTTAAAATTTTGTACGTCACTCATTATTAATTATTTCACACAAAGAACACGACGAATACTACGGTTACAACGATATTTAAAAAGTACTGATTATTCTTTTTATTCCATCTTTTAAATACACTACATTGAAATTTATCAACAAACCCAGCTTTAAACCTGTAAGCTTCAGATAGGTCTGTACCTGTTTGTAATGTATGTCTGCCAAAGCTTCTATTGATTTCAGTTCTATCAGCAATTTGTTCTCTATAATAAAATCCGCTCTAAATCCCGCATCCAGCTTTATATTTTCATGAATCAGTGGAATCGCTTTTTGTTTTTCCACCCCGATGTTCAATTTTAATATTTCATGATAAAAAATTTCTTCATACACACTTTCAAACAAACCCGGACCATATAGTTTATGAATTTTGAATGCAATATCTAATGCAATTTTAGACAGTTCATTCTCTCTTCTTATGTCAACATCCATTTAAGTTTCTCTTGTTTCCTGGTCTTCGTTGTACTCTTTTCGTGAACTGCACTAAGCAACAACTTCCAACGGATCCGCGTAATGCGCCAATCCGAAATTCCTTTTCTGTGCTTCTTCGGGGTTCATTACATGCCATTCAAATTCATCCCTGAAGTGCCGGATGGCAGCGGCTACCGGCCAGGCAGCTGCGTCTCCCAACGGACAGATCGTATTTCCCTCTATCCTTCTTTGTATATCCCACAGCAGGTCAATGTCTTTCATTTCACCGGTTCCATATTCTAGCTTTTTCAAAATTCGGTACATCCAGCCGGTTCCCTCACGGCAAGGGCTGCATTGTCCGCAACTTTCATGCATGTAGAAATGGGCTAAGCTCATGGTATGGCGCACCACACATTGGTCTTCATCCAGCACGATAAACCCGCCGGAACCCATCATCGTACCCGTCTGGAAACCTCCATCCGAAAGACTTTCGTAGTTCATCATACGGGTTTCTCCTTTTGCCGTTTTTAATAAAAGGTTAGCAGGAAGGATAGGCACCGAAGAACCTCCGGGGATACATGCTTTTAATCTTCTGCCATTCGGAATACCCCCGCAATATTCATCACTGTAGATAAACTCTTCCACCGAAATGGTCATGTCGATCTCATATACACCCGGCTTGTTGATATTGCCGCAGGCGGAGATCAGCTTGGTACCTGTGGATTTCCCCATCCCGATCTTCGCGTATTCGTCACCGCCCATGATAATAATCGGGCTTACCGCCGCAATACTTTCCACGTTATTCACCACGGTGGGTCGCATCCAGGCACCTTGAATTGCCGGGAAGGGTGGTTTGATGCGCGGATTACCCCGCTTGCCTTCCAGGCTTTCTATTAATGCTGTTTCTTCACCACAGATATAGGCTCCGCCACCGCGATGTACATATATTTCCAGGTCGAAACCGGTTCCTAAAATATTCTTACCCAGATAGCCTGCTGCTTTGGCTTCCGCTATTGCTGCTTCTAAAATGTCGGGAATCCAGGCATATTCGCCACGGATATATATATAACTGGTGTTAGAGCCGAGCGCGAAGGAGGAAATGATCATCCCTTCAATGAACAGGTGCGGCAAAAACTCCATCAGGTAACGATCTTTGAACGTACCGGGTTCCGATTCATCAGCGTTTACTACCAGGTGACGCGGTACGCCCTCGGGTTTGGCGATAAAGCTCCATTTCATCCCCGTAGGAAAACCAGCCCCACCCCGACCCCTCAAGCCGCTTTTCTTCACTTCTTCCACGATTTCTTCAGGCGTCATTTTCAGCGCCTTCTCCACAGAAGCATAGCCACCATTGGATTTCCAAACCTCGTACGATTTGATATTCGGTATATGTGCTTTTTCTAATAGTAATTTCATTGTTCTGCTAATTCAAGATAAAAAGGCAAAATGGAAGAGTCTTCATCGTTATTCCCTATTCTTACTTTCCCTTTTTACCAATTTCCAATTATTTTCTTCTAAAATCCATTCTTCCCGGGTATTCAATTTAACACTGAACTCCTTACTCTCTAATATTCCTCTCACATCCAGGCTTCTTTGAACAACTGCTTTGTTCTTACCCTGTAGCTGGACCTCATAATTTTTACCTTGCTCGATAGATTCATATACTAACTTCTTACTTTGAATATTACCGAGTAGGGTCGCTTTCGTCTCTACCATTCCGTTTGAATGGACCATTTTCAATTTATCAGCAACCAGCCTGTTCAGCTCTTCAACATTTCGCTGCATAAGTGCATTGTCAAAACGCTGTATCGTTTCCATCAAAAGCGTTGCTTCCTGTTTTTCGCTTTTCACAGATGCCACCTCGCCGTCCACAGTTTCCTTTTGCGCAAATAATTCTAATGCCTGCAAAAGAAAAATGATTATGAAAAAATATCTGAGCTTCAAGTGATATTAATTATTGGGTTCAGCTAAAAAATCCGAAATTTTCTTCGTGTAGTCATCTGCAAAAGCATTTTTTGAAAATACCTGGGCAGCTTTTTGATGCCCGCCTTTAAAATCAATAACTGTACAGTTCTTCAACGTATTTAACACATTTCTGTCAATGGCAAAATCTTCGCTACCTGCGAATACCAGTTTCGGAACTTCATTACTCCTGATATTCTTACCATACGTATTTTCTGAAACCGGTAAGCTCATCGTCTTTCCTTTCATTTCTTTGATCTTACCTACCACTTCATCGAGGTTGGTCACATAGCTGTCAGCAATCAAGAAATCAAATTTTTCATTTGCCAACGTAGCTATTATAGTTCCCATGGACGATGACCAGACACCTATTTTGTCAAAGCCGCCTTTTTTCTTCTCATAAGCCAAAACAGCATCCAGGTCTTTGACATATTCGGCGTAGAAAAGATAATTTTCATCAATTTTAAAATCGGAACTGCAGCCAAAACCCCTGTAATCAAACATCACTACCCTGAAACCTTCAATGGCAAACTGATTGGCATAGTACAAATAGTAGGACATATTACCCATATCTGCGTATGCCATGATAATGGTTGTCCTGTTATGTTGATTTTTTCCGACAGGAGCAATATCCCAGATGCATAATTCTGCTTTATCCTTTGCAATTATTTTGTCCGTTTTATAATGCAAGCCAAACGTATCCGGAAGCATCAAAAACTCCTTTTGCGGTTTTAACGCCAAGCTACGACTACTCACCAAAAGCAAGCAGAAAAGGAAAATGATATGCAGTCTCCGTGTTTTCAAAAAAATCAGTTTTTGGCTGCTGCTCGCAATTCATCCAGCAGGTTGTCTACTTTTTCCGTTGTGAGATTCTCTTTAAAAAACTTACCTAACTGCATCATGGGCGCATAGCCACAGGCTCCCAGGCATTCTGCAGGTTTCAGAGTAAACAACCCATCAGGTGTTGTTTCACCGGCTTTGATCCCCAGCTTATTTTTAATGTGCTCGATAATCTGATCGCTACCGCGAAGCATGCAGGGACCCGTCTGGCAAACCTCCAGCACGTATTTACCCACCGGTTTCATATTGAACATAGTATAAAACGTAGCTACTTCATACACTTCAATAGGTGTTATCTGAAGTAACCCGGCCACATAATCCATCACCGGCACGTCCAGCCAGCCGCCAAATTCTTCCTGTGCCAAATGCAACACCGGAATCAACGCACTTTTTTGCTTTCCTTCCGGATAGCGGGCGATGATTTCGTTTACCTTGTTAAGCTTTTCTGCCGAAAATTGAATATTCAACTCTTAATTTTTTTGAATTTAGACTTTTACTTTCCTCTACGCATCCAACTCACCCGCGATTACGTTTAAACTACTTAATGCTACAATCGCGTCACTCAGCAAACCATTTTTAATGATCTCGGGAAACACCTGGTAATAAATAAAGCACGGTCTCCGGAAATGCAGGCGATAAGGGCTGCGGCCTCCATCACTGATCAAATAATAACCTACTTCACCATTTCCGCCTTCCACAGCATGGTATATCTCCCCTTTCGGAATATCAATCTCGCCCATGACTATTTTAAAATGCCAGATCAGGGCTTCCATCTTCGTATATACATCTTTCTTGTCCGGGAGATAGTATTCCGGCACTTCTGCATGATATACGCTCGGATCCAGGTCTTTCAGCTTTTCCAGCGCCTGTTGTATAATGCCCAGGCTTTCCCATATCTCTACACCCCGCACCATAAAACGGTCATACACGTCTCCCGTGGCGCCCACAGGTATATTAAATTTAAAATCTTCGTAAGAACTGTACGGAGTGGCAACGCGCACATCATAATCTATGCCTGCAGCGCGGAGGTTGGGGCCGGTTACACCGTAATTTAAGGCCATCTCAGCCGTAAGCGGACCTGCGCCCATGCAACGCTCCATAAAAATCCGGTTGCGGACCAGCAGGTCTTCAAATTCTTTATAGGCTTTTGGGAATACTTTCAGGAAATCATCCAGTTTATCCCAGGTACTTTGCGGGAAATTGCGCTCAAAGCCGCCAAAGCGGCCAATATTGGTCGTGAGGCGGGAGCCGCAAATTTCTTCCCATATTTCATAAATGCGTTCACGAAGCTGGAACACGTAGGTAAATCCCGTTAGCGCACCTGTATCCACCCCTATTACTGAGTTGCACACCAGGTGATCGGCTATACGGGCTAATTCCATAATGATCACACGCAGGTAATCCACACGTTTCGGCGTCTTGATACCCAGTAATTTTTCTACCGTCAAATGCCAACCGATATTGTTGATAGGTGCAGAGCAATAGTTCAAACGATCGGTCAGGGGCGTGATCTGGTACAAGGGCCGGCGCTCAGCGATCTTCTCAAACGCCCGGTGAATGTAACCCACCTCCTGCTCCGAGCTTAATACACGCTCCCCGTCAATCTCCAATACATTTTGAAAGATACCGTGCGTGGCAGGGTGTGTCGGACCCAGGTTGAGGGTAGTCGTCTGCTTCGCCAGGCTCTCCTCCGAAAGCTGTATATGATGCGGATTATGTTGTACTATTTCTTCAGTCATTTTCTTTCAATTTGCGTTGTCTGTTGTTTCACACGAGGCTCACAAAGAATCCTATGAAGAACACATCCGTGCTTTGTCAACTTCGTCTGTGTTGCTTCTTTGTGTGAAATCCATCTATCTTCCAAACATCTCATCATCTTTATCCGTTCTCTTAGGATCTTCCATGGTATATTCTTTCCGCATCGGGAAATAATCCATTTCCTCGGCGTTTAATATTCTTTTCAAATTCGGATGACCAATGAAGTTCACTCCAAAAAAATCATAGGTTTCACGCTCCATCCAGTTGGCACCGGCAAACAGCCTGGTAGCTGTAAATACGTCGGGGGTTTCTATCGGCACATATATTTTCAAGCGCAGGCGTATATTGTTTTCAAGACTATGCAAGTGATAGATTATATTCAATTCTTCCCCTTTCCTGTCCGGAAAATGCGTTGCTGTAAGATCGGTCAAAAAACGGAATTTCATTTCTTCGTCATCGTACAAAAACTGCATCAGCTTTAGGTTCAGTTCAGCAGGCAGGGTGACGTTCAGCATATCATACTGCTCTTCGTAGCTTACCTGTTCACCGAAATTTGCTGTCAGTTTCTCCCTGATGTTGTCGTAAGTCATTCTAATAAATCTGTTTATTGTATACCGTAGCTTTGCATTAATGCTGTGTATTGATCACTCGTTCTGCGACGAAGGCTTTCATTTCCCACCAATTCCTGCAATTTCAATATCCCGTCAATGATTCCTTCCGGCCGCGGCGGACAACCCGGTACATATACATCCACGGGTATCACCTGGTCTATTCCCTGTAATACGGAATAGCTGTCGAATATACCACCGGTACTTGCACAGGCGCCAATCGCGACTACCCAGCGCGGTTCTGCCATCTGTATATATACCTGGCGCAATATAGGTCCTAATTTTTTTGAGATCGTTCCGGCCACCAGCAACATATCACACTGCCGCGGGGTGAACCCCATCCGTTCGCTGCCGAAGCGTGCCAGATCGTAGTTGGAACCCATCGTTGCCATAAACTCAATGCCGCAGCAGGATGTGGCAAAAGGCAAAGGCCATAAGGAGTTTTTTCTCGCCAGCCCTACTACCTTGTCGAAAGATGTAGCATAAAAACCTTCCCCCGCATAACCCGGAGGAAGATCTACCATTTTCACTTTGCTATTCGTATTATATTGAACCGGACGCATGGCTAAATGTTGTTTTTAAGTGTTGAGTGTCGCTTCTTCATCTTCTTTTCCTGAACAGGCTCTTCTTATCTCATTCCAATAACTTTCAACACTAGTTTTGTATAAATCAATCTGTTAAAAAATGCTCATAATCTATCTGTTGCTCTGTAAGAGTTCCACTCAGTCTTCCCATTTGAGGGCACCTTTCTTAAGAATGTAAATAAAACCACACAAAAAGAAAGCCACAAACATCACCACGGCATAAAATCCTTCGGTACCCAATTCCCTGAAATTTACTGCATAGGGATAGAAGAAAATTACCTCTACGTCAAACAACACAAACAGGATGGCCACCAGGAAGTATTTAATAGCCATCGGTTGACGGGCATTTCCGATAGAAGGAATACCACTTTCAAAGTTAATGAGCTTATCGGACGTTTTCCGCCTGGGACCCAATAAATAAGATACCGTTAGCATAAGCACGACTGTCACTATCGCCACTACAAGTTGTAGCACAATAGGCAAATAATTCATTGGTGTGCTTTGATCTACAGATAATAGTAACTGATGCATGTATAAACTCTGAATTTGCAAATTTACAGGGCTATGACAAAATTACAAGTTTATTATTGAGGTAGTTTGACCGAGATAAAATAAACGGCGATTTTAAGGATCAGTTCCGGTGAACGAATCGTAATAGACAGTTTCTACCTGATACTTTCTATTTTTGACTTTTCTACATGGGTATCGTTTTCAGACAGTCGGTAAAGTCAACATTGGTGATATTTTTTGGCGCATTGCTCGGAGCTGTGACGTTACTCTTATCTGCCAAGTACCTTACCAGGCAGGAAGTGGGGTTTAACCGCACCATTCTTTTTCAGGCAGTGGTGGCGTCTCAATTCACCGTAATGGGAATGGCTTCTGTCATCTCCATCCTTATTCATAAATATCCTATAGGAGATAAGAGACGAGCCGCGCTGATCGGAATTTGCATAAGCACACCGGTAGTCCTCACCACAGCGGGGTCCGGCTTTTACTTTTTGTTCAAACCGCAGCTGATTCAACTTCTTTACAATGTGCCATCAGATAAAGTGTATGGAGACCGTTTTTTTGCCTTGTTGCCTGTTTGCACCTTGCTTTATAGCCTGATGGTGGTGCTCGAGTATTATTTAAACAGTCGCATGAAGGTGGCGAAGTCTGTTTTTGTCCGGGAAGTAATTTTACGGTTACTCAATCTCGCCCTTATCTTATTATATATCTTTGAATGGATCGATTTTAACTGGCTGATGGTGGGAACCGTGGTAGTGCATGTGATACCGATCATCATCTTGCTAATGCTTTGTAAGCAGGCTGAAGGCTTTTCTTTTACCCTAAACTGGAGTGTTTTTTCAAAAGCAGAGAAAAGAGAACTCTGGCATTTTGCATGGTATCATATGCTGATGGGTGTGACAATCACCTTGATGGGGTTTGTAGATAGCCTGATGATCGTACCACTTGACAAAGACGGGATGCAAACGGCGGGTGTCTATGCCATCGCTATTTTCATGATGAGCATTCTGGTCATTCCGTACCGGGCTATGTCCACGGCTTCACTTGCCGACCTGACCCGTGCCTATGAAAGCGGGGACATGGGGAAGCTAAAAAATCTTTTTCAGCGTGGCGGTATCAACATCCTGATAGCGGCAACGGCGATGAGCGCCATCATTATTATGAACATGCCCAACGCCATAAAGATACTGGGACAGGACTATGGAGCGCTGCTGGGGGTAGTTCCGGTTTTAATCCTGGGACGATGGGTGGATATGGCTTCGGGACTTAACAACGAGGTGATCAGCATTTCCAAGTATTACAAGTTCAATTTCAGGATCTCCGTGTTGCTCATTGCGATGATGGTTTTATTCCTGTGGCTCCTGATACCGAAATGGGGAATTTACGGGGCAGCCTGGGGGGCTACCCTGGCGCTGGTTATTTTCAACGGATGTAAATTGATTTTTCTTTGGGTGAAGCTCCGGCTCCAGCCCTTTTCCAAAAAGAGTATAGGGGTGGTCATCTCGGGAGTGGCGGCAATGGCTTCCGTCTATTTCATGCCTTACAGGTTGCCTCCTTTTTTTGACGTAATGCTGCGTACCACGGTCATGATGATCATGTATCTGATCATGCTCCTGTTATTAAAACCCTCTGCCGACCTCAATGAATACCTGCAAAACATCAGGAAAACAAAAAGACTATTTTGATATTTAAAACAACTATTTCGCTCGTTCGCAAAGTGTCTCCACCCTGCTTCGCAAATTTTCCAGCAAGCTCAGCTGCTTCGCCTGCGACTCATATAATTCCTTGATCTGGTCTTCCAGTAACAAATCCAGTTTCTGATGCAGGCTGCGAATCTCCAGCTCCGCCTTCAGGTTTACCAAATAGTCATTCTCACTTCTCATCCGGTCCTTTTCTTCCTGGCGGTTCTGGCTCATCATGATGATAGGTGCCTGCAACGCAGCTATACAGGATAAAACAAGATTCATCAGGATAAATGGAAACGGGTCAAAACGGTCTTTGGCAGGAACGAAAGCATTAAACAGGATCCATACGACCAACACCGCACCGAAACTGATGATAAAATTCCAGCTTCCTCCAAAACGTGCCACTTTATCGGATATGCGCTGCCCTTGTGACAATATTTCTTTTGGAGGATGCAACAGATTGTCAATGATCAGTTCTTCTTCCTCGAGTGTCTTTTTGACAATCTCATGCAGTTTTTTTAAATGCTCATTATTTTGGTAAAGCAGTTTGTCTGTTTCGTTTTCTTTCATGGTGGAATAGATATACCCTGTGAATAATATAAAAATACGGAATGTATAGTGGTGCGTTTTCCCTTTTTGGCAAGAGAAAGAGTGAATAAAAAAGCCGCGATAATGTATCGCGGCCGTTTGAATTATGATTGATTTTTAAAAATTAAAGTTGAGTCCGAGCTTCAGGAAAGCAATATCATAGCCTAATTCCGACCAGGCACCGAAGTTGGGGGAGAAATTGTACTTAGCACCTACGAATAACCCGTAAGTAGGATACACACTGTTGTAAGAATAAGGATTTGTCAAACCCAGGTCATCATAATAAGTATCATTGTAACCAAAGATCCTGACGCCTGCCATAGCCCCACCATAAGGATCAAATTTATTATTCTTATCCGCTAAAATGGTAAGGTGCCAGGTAGCCCGTACGGCCACTACAACATTGGTCCAGGTAGCTTTATAGCCGCCTGTTGAATATTTGTATCGGGCAGAAGTATAACCGACCAAACCACCGATACCGAGATTTCCCGGACCCAGGTTATCTTTTATCCCGTGATCGAAATAAAGCACACCAGCAGGCATTCTGTTTACCGAACCGTAATAATTATAACTAACACCGCCTAATCCAATGCCCAGGGCAATGGTGCTGCTTCCTTTATGGAATGGTGTTTCAGATGAATTTTCTTTTACATTTTTTTTCTGGGCAAAAACGCTCGTTGCTGCCAACGCAAGGGCGCAAGTGGTGATAAATAGTTTTTTCATAAAAGGTAATTTTGAGTTTAAATGATTCTTACGCAAAGCTAAAGACAAATTATCATCTAAATAAGAATAGGCGGCACCTGCCACCTATTTTCTCAACCCGATATTCAAAAGCCATTTTTACAGCTTATCGATTATTTTGTCCACTAAACCATATGCTATTGAAGCTGCTGCGTCCATGTACTTATCACGCTCCAGGTCTCTCAGCACCTTTTCATACGGCTGCCCGCTGGCTTCGGAAAGAATCTTAGCACCCAGCTCCTTCGTTTTTTGTATTTCAATAGCCTGTATCTCCAAATCAGCTGACACGCCCTGAAAATAACCACCGAATAATGGCTGGTGTATCATTACCTGCCCATGCGGGAAAATAAAGCGTTTCCCTTTTTCACCGGCTGCCAGCATTATGGAACCCATACTTGCTGCAAAGCCCATACAAATGGTACTCACGGGAGATTTGATCATCTTCATCACATCATAGACCACCATACCACTCGTCACAGATCCCCCGGGACTGTTGATGTAAAATTTTATTTCCTTTCCGGGCTTGTCTGCATCCAACAACAAGAGTTTGGTCACAGCTTCTTTGGCAGATTTATCATCCACCACCCCCCAGAAGTAAATGCTGCGGGCTTTGAAGAACATCTCTTCCTGCTTTTTGGTAAAGAGACTGCCGGGTTTTTCTGTTATTCCTTTTTCTTCGTCCTGCTCATCGTCCTCCTCCTCATTCATTTTGAGTTTCAGATCTTCTAAATTATATAAGTTCATTTTTTTGATTTTTGTCGTTAGAGAATTATGCAATCTTAGTAGCTGCTGGATAGGCTGCAAGATTCTTATTCAGGTTTCTTCTTATTAGGATTTACCTTTAATACTTCATCTACCAAGCCGTACTCTTTGGCCTCATCTGCCAGCATCCAGAAGTCGCGGTCGCTATCCAGCTCCACCTTTTCCAGCGGCTGCCCGGTATGCTCAGCAATGATCTCATACAAATTGCTTTTTACTCTTTTCAATTCTTTTACAGCGATCAAAACGTCGGTAGCTTGTCCGCCCACGGCACTACTCGGCTGGTGTATCATAATACGGCTATGACGCAACGCCGTACGTTTTCCTTTTGTACCTGCACACATCAATACAGCTGCCATAGAAGCAGCGATACCGGTACAGATAGTAGATACATCCGGATTAATGATCTGCATAGTATCATAAATACCCAAGCCGGCATATACACTTCCGCCCGGGCTGTTGATGTACATCTGCACATCGCGTGTGCGATCCGTACTTTCCAGGAATAAAAGCTGTGCTGTAACAATATTGGCTACCAGATCATTTACCGGTTCACCCAAAAAAATGATACGGTCCATCATCAAACGGCTGAAAACATCCATTTGAGCTACATTCATCGGACGCTCTTCGATAATGTAAGGCGTCAGTGCTGTAGGTTGTTGGGATATGTAGGAGGCGTAGCTGTCAAAAGTATTGCTGCTGATACCGTGGTGTTTCACGGCATATTTGCGAAATTCATTTGGATCCATAAAGATTTAGTTTGTTTCTATAATTTTTTGAATAGTCAATTTTCAATCCACAATAAATATAGTGACATATTGACAAACTGAACGGCTGCAGAGCAGAAAACACGGCTTTCCCTATTGTCAAAATGCCAAAATTCTGAACGTATATCCTACTTCATAAATACGGAGGTGCTTTCGCACCTCCGCATATTATATTCAACTTTGTAAGGGTAAACTAATAATGGATAAGCTGTAATTATTGTTTCAGAAATTTTACGGCTGTACCGCTTTTACCGGACAGGCGGATGAAATACATCCCTTTTACAAGACCGGAAATATCCACCGGAATATGATCTGCAGTTTTTGAAACTGCTACTGTTTTCACCACTCTTCCCGACATATCCGTCAGGATCAAACTACTGTTATCAGAAAGACCGGTCGCAAATGAAATCGTTATTATATCCGCCGCTGGGTTAGGAGAAAGCGTGAACCATGCTGTTCTATCCATTTCTTTCACACCTGTCGGGTTGTTGGTAAAGCTGAGTTGCACCGCAATATCTGATAATTGAACACCCATCCCTACAGAATCGACCATGCTTGCCATTCCGGTACCTGAGATCATATATAGTACGTCATTTACAGCCGTACCGGTATTGGCAGTCATATAGCCTATATTTTGGGAAGTGACAGAATCATAATAAAAATCAATATCATTGGTAAGATCTGCCAGATTAAACATCGCCACATTCGTGGCCAGGGTATTTAAAAAGCCTTGGTTAGGCGGTGCAACGCTTAAAAACACACCCAGGCTATCATCCACTCCAAATAACATAGTAGAGGTGGTACCTTTAAAACTGTTGGTATAGGCAACAGAACTTACGTAAGGATTCTTCCCGGCGTTTGCATCAGCGGCGCTATAGGACAGGCTGGTATCAGTAGCCGCAATAGCCCCGGTCATGGGATTCAGCCGGTAGTTAGAATCATTGGTGGAAATCACACGAATCCGGTCTACCGTGGGATTGAAGTCAAATCCGATTTTCTGACCCATACCCAGGTTAATAGTGCCCTGTGAGCCGATTGCGGTAGCTGCTCCCGTAGTGGTATTAATAGTATACAACTGGTAAGCACGCGTCGTATCGTTATATCCGAGAGCATATAACCCCAGATCCATCGGCCGGATGTCCATTCCCACGATGGTTTGCCCTGCAGTGATCCCGGTTATCGGTAGTAATTCACGTATCAATTCAGGATTGCCGGAACTGAATTTTACCAGGTTACGGTTCACTTTCGTCAGTCCGTACACCAATTGACCGATATAAGTTGCCGGCACGGTACGGTCGATTTCGGCGGCAATTTCCCGGATACCCACGACACCGGTACCTATCGAACCTGCCAGCATAGCCATTCCACTTGACAAGTCAATAGTATAAAGATTGTTACTGCCGCTTACCATGGCACTCAGGTAAGCCCAGTTCCTTTTGGTAGTTGGGTCAAAATAGATATCCATTCCGGTGGTCAAGGCAGTCGTTCCGACAATAATACCTGAACTGCCGACCGTATTTAACGTACCATTATTAGGGGGGATTTGTGTGGCTACCACATTCAGAAGATGATCATAGTCGTACAGCGTAGTAGCCTCACTTCCGATGTAGCTGTTAGTGTAGGCGCATGCCGTAATTTTCGGCGTTACGCTTGCATTCGGATCTGTAGCCGCGAAAGCTAAATTTCCATCTGTTGCTGCTACAGCGCCGGTCACCGGGTGCAGCCTGTAATTCGAACCGTTTTCTGCTACGACACGTATCCGATCCACCGTCGGGTTGAAATCGAAACCAATACCTCCGGATCCCAGAGAAAGTGAAATAGGAGTTCCTACTGCGGTGGCAACTCCTGTACTGCTGTTGATAACGTACAATTGCGTGTTGGCCACAGATAACATGGCATTATAACCCAGTGCATAAAGTTCACCGGTATTCGGCCGATAGTCAATACCCACAACGGCTTGTCCCATAGCGATGCCGGTAATACTCATAGGTGCAGTAGCCATTCCCGGCATAGATGCATTTGCAATTTTTACTAATTCATTGTTCGTAGTAAGCGCAACGAGTGCCTGTGCCTCCGTTCGCGTACTGTTGGTAAAAGCCGCAGCTATAAGACTGCATAGAATAAAATGTCTTTTCATATCGTTTTGGTTTCTTTCACTTACGAGTATTTCCCCTTTTTGGTTTTCATCCTACAGATAAGTGAAAAGCATAATGCCGCTATGTTTATCTTTGCACCCTTATTTTTTTCACAGAATGCCTACAGCAAACGAGATACGCAGCCAGTTCCTGGAATTTTTCAGATCCAAACAACATAGTATTGTTCCTTCTGCTCCTATAGTGGTAAAGAATGACCCAACGCTTCTTTTTACCAATGCAGGTATGAACCAGTTCAAGGATTATTTTCTGAGTAATAGGATTCCTGAAGCAAAACGCATTGCAGATACTCAAAAATGCCTTCGTGTAAGCGGCAAGCACAATGACCTGGAAGAAGTAGGCGTGGATACCTATCATCATACGATGTTCGAGATGCTGGGTAACTGGAGTTTCGGAGATTATTTTAAGAAAGAAGCGATAGAATGGAGCTGGCAATTGCTGACCGACGTGTACAAAATTCCCAAAGAAAAGCTGTATGTGACCGTTTTCGAAGGAGATGAAAAAGAGAACCTGCCCTTTGACCAGGAAGCATACGACGAATGGAAGAAATGGATCGCTGAAGACCGCATCCTGAAAGGAAATAAAAAAGATAACTTCTGGGAAATGGGTGATACGGGACCTTGCGGACCCTGCAGCGAGATACACGTAGATTGTCGCAGTGAAGAAGAGCGAATGGCTATAGATGGAAAAGCCTTGGTCAACAACGATCACCCCCAGGTAATAGAGATCTGGAACAATGTATTTATGGAGTTCAACCGCCTGAAGGATGGTTCGCTGCAACCGCTGCCTGCCAAACATGTGGATACGGGAATGGGCTTTGAGAGACTGGTACGTGTGCTGCAGGGCAAGCAAAGCAATTACGATTCCGATGTATTCACAGGCACTATTGCGGCTACAGAAAATATAGTGGGCAAAAAATACGATTTCAGCGATAGCAAACAGGCCGTTGCATTTCGTGTCATTGCCGACCATATCCGCGCTATCGGTTTTACTATCGCCGATGGACAACTTCCAAGTAATACAGGTGCAGGCTACGTGATCCGTCGTATTCTTCGCCGCGCTGCCCGATACTACTATTCTTACCTGGATTATAAACAGCCCTTGCTCACACAACTGATGCCGGTATTGGCAAAGCAGTTTGAAAACGTGTTTCCTGAACTACAGCACCAGGTGGACCTGGTTTGTAAGGTGGTGAAGGAAGAAGAAGAAGCTTTTTTAAGGACATTGGATAAAGGATTGAAGAAGATTGATGATATTATTAATGACACGCAAAAACAATCATCATCTACCATCAATGGCAAAGCGGCTTTTGAATTATATGACACCTACGGTTTCCCGATAGACCTGACAAGACTGATTGCACTGGAAAACAACCTGGAAGTAGACGAACCAGGATTTGAGGTGGAGATGCAGCAGCAAAAAAACCGGTCTCGTGCAGCAACCATTTTAGATACCGAAGACTGGATTATCCTGGCAGAAGGCAGCACGAAATTCGCAGGCTACGATACGCTGGAGACAAAAACCAGACTGCTTCGCTACCGGAAGGCTACGGCAAAAGGAAAGGAAAGCTACCAACTGGTTCTGGAAACCACTCCTTTCTACGCGGAAAGCGGTGGTCAGGTGGGTGATACTGGGGAACTGGAAATTCAGAACACTAAAATCAAAATTCAGAACACCAAAAAGGAAAATGACCTCATTCTGCATTTTACGGATGAGATACCGGATGATCTGAACGGTGAAGTGATCGCTAAAGTAAATGCTCCCAAACGTAAAATAACGGAGGTCCACCACAGCGCCACCCACTTGCTGCATGCCGCGCTAAGGACTGTTTTAGGTACCCATGTAGCCCAGAAGGGCTCCCTCGTAAATGAAGAACACCTGCGTTTCGACTTCTCTCATTTCGCCAAAGTGACAGAGGAAGAACTTACCCAAATAGAAGCCTTGGTGAATGAGAAGATCCGTGAAAATATCCCGGTAGTAATACAGGAAATGGAGAAAGAGGAAGCGGTGGCTATGGGTGCTATGGCGTTATTCGGCGAGAAATATGGCGATAAAGTACGCGTGGTGGTGATGGATAAAAATTATTCAATAGAACTCTGTGGCGGTACGCACGTTGGCTCTACGGGCCAGCTGGGTTTATTCAAAATAAAACAGGAGACAGCGGTTGCCGCTGGTGTTCGCCGTATAGAAGCGGTAAGCGGTAAGGCTGCCGAAGATTATGTAAACCGGCAGATCCACGATTTACACGAAGTAAAACTGAGTTTGAAAAGTGCAAAAGAACCGGTGAAAGCCATTGAAAAACTATACGAGGAAAACGCCCGCCTGCAAAAACATCTGGATATGCTCGAAGCCAGGATGCTGGTGGGCATCCGCAACGAGTTGCTGCAAAAAGATGAGATCATCAATCAAGTCAGTTTTGTAGGTGATATCGTGGAAGTACCTTCTGCAGAAGCCCTGAAAAGATTGTGCACCGACCTGAAACATCACCTCACCGACCACGTAATCGCGCTGGGTGCCAATATTGACGGAAAACCTTTTATGGCTATCGGCGTTGCAGATACGGTGCATGCTGCAAAAGGACTGGATGCTTCCAGGATCATCAAGGAACATGTAGCGCCACTTATCAAAGGAGGCGGCGGCGGACAAAAAGCTTTGGCTACCGCCGGCGGACAGGAAGTAAATGGTTTGAAAGCAGCTATAGAAAGGGTAAAGAGCCTGTTGAATTAGTTTTCATCCGTCTGCGAATGTAGTATCGGTTTGCTTCATTTGCTATAAAAGGATATGCATATCAATATACGGTGCTTTCCTACGTCCATTTACACAATCCGAAAAAAATAACCATAGCTTAATCCTCCCAATGCCTATTTGCTACCTTTGCGCACCTTAGAGCATGAAGCGTCTGTTTAAAATAGCATTGGTAGGAAACCCTAATAGTGGAAAAAGTTCTCTTTTCAATGCGTTGACAGGACTCAACCAGAAAGTAGGCAACTTTCCCGGTGTTACTGTGGACAAGCGGACGGGCGTGTGCAAGGTCAATGACACACTTCAGGCGGATATTCTGGACTTGCCGGGCACCTACAGCCTGTACCCGAAGAGCGCGGATGAACAGGTAACTTATGAAACCTTACTCAACCAGGAGAGCGTAGATCGACCAGACCTGATTGTTGTCATAGCGGATGCGTCCAATCTCAAAAGGAATCTGCTTTTTTGCTCCCAGATCATTGACCTCAAGACTCCTGTCATCCTGGCGCTCACGATGAACGACATTGCCAGGCAAAAAGGGATTTCTATAGATATAGAAGGGCTGGAGCGACTCATGCGTGTGCCGGTGGTCAGCATCAATCCCCGGAAAAATAAAGGGATTGCTCAATTGAAAAGAAAGATTGCGGATCAGTATGATAACCGGTTCCCGTTATCACCTGATTACTTCATCAATACGGCGGCACTCACCGGTAACTGGATCCGGGAGGTGAAAACAGTTTGCCATCTCCACAGCGAATACAATGCGTTACATGTTGCTTGCAACTATAATGACCTTACTTATCTGCCCGCTTCCCAACGTATGCAGGTAGCTGCTTTCACCAGGGAAAATAATTTTCAGAAGGCCAAGGTCCAGGCGGAGGAGATCATGCAACGTTACCAGAAGATCACCGCTATCATGCAGCAATGTGTAGTAGAGGCGAATCCACTTAAAAAAGCGCTTTTTACCGATCGGTTGGACAAGGTGTTGCTACACCCGGTTTGGGGAAATATTATTTTGCTGGGAGTGCTATTCCTCCTGTTTCAGAGTATATTCTGGCTAGCCGCCTATCCGATGGATTGGGTAGAGCATGGTTTCAGTGCAGTAAGCGGATGGTTGGGCAACCTGCTGGACGAGGGATGGTTAAAAGACCTGCTGATCAATGGCTTTCTTGCCGGTGTGAGCGGTATTGCTGTCTTCATTCCTCAGATCATGATCCTATTCGGATTTATCACCTTGTTGGAAGATACCGGTTACATGGCGCGCATCAGTTTTCTTACAGATCGTATTATGCGCAGTGTAGGACTCAACGGAAGATCGGTGATGCCGCTGATCAGCGGCATGGCCTGTGCCGTGCCGGCCGTGATGGCTGCCCGGTCGATTCAAAACAGAAAAGAGCGTTTGATCACCATTCTTATCACACCGTTGATGAGTTGCTCTGCACGTTTGCCGGTCTATACCATCCTTATCGGACTTGTAGTGCCTTCCAAAACTATTTTTATTTTCAATCTTCAGGGGCTTGTTTTGATGGGACTTTATCTTTTAGGGTTTTTTATGGCGTTGGCAGTGGCTTACATCATGAGCAAAGTCATTCAGATAAAGGAACGCACCTTTTTCCTGATGGAATTACCCGTGTACAGGGCACCACGCTGGAAAAACATAGGTATTACCATGATAGAAAAGGCGAAGATATTTGTGACGGATGCGGGTAAGGTGATTATGATCATTTCTTTGCTGCTCTGGGTGATGGCCAGCTATGGCCCACCGGCACGTATGAAACAGCTGGAGAGGAAGTATGCCCTGGCTATTCAGCAACAGCCCGACAACAGGGCACTGTTGAAACAAGATTACAAAAAGGAAAAACTGGAAAATTCTTTTGTCGGTGTTTTAGGACATGCCGTGGAGCCAGTGTTTCGTCCTTTAGGCTATGACTGGAAGATCGGTATTGCATTGATCACTTCCTTTGCTGCGCGTGAAGTGTTTGTAGGCACTATGGCGACGCTCTATAGCTTGGACGAAGATGATTCGGATATGAAACTCCGGGAAAAAATGCGTATTGCCCGCCGTGACGACAATACCGAGGTTTATACACTTGCTACCGGCGTTTCACTGCTTATATTCTATGTATTCGCTATGCAGTGTATGAGTACGCTGGCGGTAGTAAAACGTGAAACCCGGAGTTGGAAATATCCTGCCATTCAGTTTATTTATATGTTTGTACTAGCCTATGGCAGCGCATTTATTGCTTTTCGTTTGTTCAGCTAGTTGCTGATCGCAGTATATCAAAAACTCATACTACCATCCGGAACTAAAGTATGTTTCCAATTTGAATTCTCTTTAAAATCGGCTATTTAAACGGATGCCGGTTTTCCCACTCCCCTTCATTGTCGGCTACATTCTGTTGCATACGGAGCATAGCCGAACGCACCAGGGAGTTTTTGATGTAGAGAAACGTGGAAAGATATACCGGTTTACAACCGACACGGGCTTTTGCTTCTAATGCAGTACGACCCAGCACCAGTTTTTGCTTTCGTAACGTGATAGCTTGTTCTACGCTAAAAAACAGGATATTGAAGTAAAGCTGCAGCGCCTCATTTCTGCTGTAGTCAAAGCCAATATAAAACATATCGAAGGCTTCACCTTTGCTCCATGCACTGAAGAAGGCAACGGGTACGTCCTGTTCATAGGCCATCCAAACATGAAAATCGTCAGGATAATTTTTCTTGAGGGTTGGAATGTAATCGGCACTTAAATAACCAAATCGTACCTGTTGCTTATTGGTGACTTGCTTATACAGATTAAAAATGATCTCCTTATTTTTTTCGGTTTCCAGGGCATTCAGTTCCGTCACTTCAAGCTTATCCCACTGCTGCCGCACTTTACGAAGCCGTTGGGCATATTTATGTTTCAGGGATTTTTCATAGTCTTTCAGGCTTTCCCATTCGTTGCTTATCGCCATTTCCATCGTGATGTCATTCCGTAATAATAAATATTGCGGCGCGTAATGCTGGAAGTAGGTGATAAGCGATTGCGGCATATCTTTTACCAATATCGCATCAGCACCCGATTTTTTGAGCGCGGCACGAATAGCGGCATCATAGCATTGATATACCTCAAACGGCTCTGCATCTTCCGGGTAAAAAAAAGAAGCTACATCATGGCGAAACAAATGGCCGGCTACCAACAATTTAGGATGATAGAGTTTGGAAAATACCTGCCATGCAGATCCCTGCAAAGGAGTAAGTTTCGCTGTTTCCACATGGTAGGGCTTTACATGCAGCACTTGAAAATACGCGATGGCAAAGGGCTTTCCCTTTAATGAAATAAACGCATATTGAAAACTGACGTCAGGAAAATTGCTTTGTTCAGTAACTGTGAGCTGAGCCGTCTGTAAAAAATGATCTTGCGGAAGCGCATCATTCCATCCTTTCGGCAGGTAGGCAACCGAGTCATACAGCGTCACCGCAAACTTTTCTTCTTTTGTTTTACAGTGTATCATCCGATATGCTTTTGCATCGCTACATGAGGAATGGTGACCTCGATAAACTCATCGCTTACTGTATCATAGCCCATCCTATTATAAAATTCTTTAGCGGTGACACGGGCGTTGAGTACAATCGTCTCGAAACCTTTTTGCCGGGCTAGGTCTTCAGCATGTTCTACCAGCCTGCGACCGATTCCTCTACCCTGGAACTCCTCATCAACAGCCATAGCCCGCAGCTTTACTTCTTTTTCGTTTAGGGGTTTCAGCATGACGCAACCGATCAGGTGGTCTTTTTCATAAGCCGTAAGTATCACGTCATCAACGTCCCGGCTCAGGTCTTCTTCGAACAGGTTCATGCCCAACGGAACACGCAACATTCTGTTTCTCAGATCCAGTAACCGGGGATAGGCATCACTGCCCATCGTGATTTGTCGTATAGTTACATCGTTCATACTAGGACATTTACTTCAGTTGTACTTCGGTGGTTTCGTTGCTTTTTACCTGGAACTGAACGATCTTCTCCATGGTAGATTGAAATACACCGTTTTCCTTAAATCTTGCCTGGTAGGGACCCGGCTGAAGTTTTACTTTTTGCAAAGCAGGATTTCCCTTGATCTCCACTACTTCAAATTTAGAAAACATATCTCCATTTTGATAGTAAAGGGAAACTTTGCCCAGGTTGTCGGTATTGGTAAAACTTACATATCCCGGTTCTTCGATCTCAATGATAAAGTCAATGCCGAAGTCGATGTCCAGGTTTCTGCGGGAAATAGGAACGGTATTGATTTCAATATGATAATTTCCGGGTTCATATACTTTTTTGGTTTCGCAGGGCTGTGTGATAACCGGACCGGGTTCAAAGTTCTTTTTGACCAGTGCAGTGAACTCCGACATCGGTCTTTTTTGATCATAAGTGTATTTAAAGCTCAGCGTACCGCTTACAGCTACCATCGTTACCTTGTTGTTGTTATTGGCTGAAACCGTCACCTGTTTCGCCACAAAATTTTCACTCTTGCCTACGAGCAAGGTATAGTTGCCTGCCGCAAGTGTCTGCGGTTCGGGATTTCCGTTCGCATCCACCAAACGGTAAAATTTCTTCACCTCTGCCCCTGTCTTGCTGTCTACCACTCTTACAGCCGGAGAGGTATGATAAAACTTGCCTTTCCCGTCCGTAAAGAATATCTGCAGCGTAGTTTGCTGGGAAGGTTCTGTCTTCGTGGTAAAGCTGGCTTCTTTGATTTCTGCTTTCCTTACGATTTGACGCAGTGCGACAGGCTTAATCACCGTATTGGCTGAACCGACAACAGGTTCTGCTTCTTTAGGTGGAATAGGGATTCGGGCAATAATGCGCTTCTTTAATGTGGGAGTGGACCAAAACAAACCAAAACTTCTCAGCTTTGCCGAAGTAGGAAGCAGCACCAGTTCATCCTTCTTGATGACGACCGGTTCAATCTCTTTTTCCGGAATATTGATAGCTGGTATTTTTCGCTGCCTGGCCAAGGTCGGACGAATATTGTTTAAGGGCCATACCTGGAATTGACTTCGTCTTTTCAGAAATGCGATGGCTTCTTTTTTGATTTCCGGCTGAGGTTTTGGCGCAACCGGCTCAGTTTTTACAATGACAGGAGGCGGTACTAGCACTGCAACCTCCGCTTTTTTCACCGGAGTATCTACCGGTTTTAGTTTCAATACCGGGACATTCAGTACCCGTTTATAATTTTCAGCTATCGTACCTACGGCCTTGTCCAGCTCTCCCGGGTTTGCCGCCTGAAGGTAGTTACCGAGGCATGCATATTGATCTTTCAGGGGTGCATAATCTACTAGGCTGATGATATAGGGCTTAAACTGTATTTTACGATCCAGAAGGTTTTTTACGACATCGCAGATATTTCCATTACAACTTTCTCCGCCATCAGTTACCAGCACCAGGCTGTAGGCATAATTATAACTGTCATTGAAGTCTTCTTCCGCTGCTGTCTTCAATGAATAAGCAATGGGAGAAACACCAAAAGGATCAAGCGACTCCAGTCGCAGCAGCATTTGCGTATAATTGTCTTTGCTGAAGTTTACTTCACGTTTTGTATCAAAACAGTTTTTTTCGGGCACTCCATGCTGATGTCCGTACACACGCAGCGCAAACTCCACATCGGGGTTGGCCCGGTAAACGCTGTCCATCAACCGCATGATGATGTTACCGGCTGTTTTGAAACGTGAATCATGGTCGTTCCATTTTTCTATCATGCTGGAAGAACCATCCAACAAAATAAGGACACGGTATTTTTTATATTCTTTTTTCTTTTCCTGCGCGAAAGCAATGAAAGGGAGGGAAAGCAGAAAAACTTGGGCGATGAGATTCCTTAACGACATGTGCAACCGGGCAATGCGCAAACCTACATTAAAAACACTAACCCCACGGTAATTGCGTGTCAAGATTTTCTTTTATCTGCTTAAAAGTTCGGTTTGTCTAAAAATAATCCTTGTTGATTCTAATTCTTTAGCTAAAACAAGATTATGGAAGTAACTTTTACTACCAAAACATTAAAAAATGCTTATGAAAAAAAACTACAAAACACTTCTTTCCCTCATGTTGGTAACAGGCATTGGAGCACTGTCTATACAGTCTGCTTCAGGGCCGGCTACTAACCTGGGAGAAAACGTTACAGGGGCGCCGTTTGATAACGGGACCTGTAACAATTGTCACGGCGGAGGCTCCTGGTCTGCTACGGTAGGTTTACAGTTGCTCTCCGGGAGTACTCCTGTTACTTCCTATACGCCGGGAGCAAGCTATACGGTACGGATCACCCGATCTTTCAGTGCCACATTGCCCCTGCAAGGAGGTTTCGGCTTTCAGATGACCAGCGCAACAGGCAGCGCCAATACCAATTACAATGGCTGGGGTGCACTACCTACTGATATTAATAACGAACTGCTAAATGGCAGAAATTACATTGAGCATACAGCCAAGCTACCGAGAGCTACTACACAGGTCAACATACCCTGGACAGCTCCCGCCAGTGCTTCAGCAGGATCCGTTAGTTTTTGGATAGCACTGAACACCGTAAACGGAGATGGCGGTACTTCCAACGATCAGGTAATGACTACATCCATGGTTATTACCGCTTCCCCTACACCTGTTACCTGGCTGTATTTCAAAGGGAATGAATCCGATGGAAAAGTGATTTTGGAATGGGCTACAGCAACAGAGAAAAATAATCAGTTCTTCACTATCGAAAGAAGCAAGGATGGGAAAGATTTTGAGCCCATAGCTACTATTGATTCCCGAAAAACCGAGGCAACCGAAAATCGCTATGTGTATGTGGATAGGAAACCAGACGTCGTTAATTACTATCGAATTAAAAACACAGACGTAAACGGCGAATGCAGCTATTTTAATACTCTTCAGATCAATACCGCTCAATCATCAAACCAGGCATTTCACTATTTACAGGATAATAAAATCGTCGTGCAATTGTTTGCCCACAAAACGGAAAGTACAGTGCTGCGCCTTTACGACATCAGCGGAAAGTGCGTTGCAAGAACCGAAACGACGCTCACGGACGGAGCCAACAGCATCGAAATAGAAAAACCGCAAACAACAGGAATATATTTTATCGATGTCAAAACAGGTGAAAAACCGGTTTATTCCGCTAAAGCTTTTGTGAACTAAGAAATGTGCTTATGACAATCAGAAAATGGGGCAAGTGTCTACTGCTCCATTTTTCTTTTTATAATTCCTTCCGCCGCAGTAAAAATGGTTGTCGCTTCTTTGATGATACCTTCTATGGCAGTACGTTCCTTTTGTTCCCTGGCTAATGTTTCTATTTGTTGCAGCCGCTCACTCATCCCTTCCACCCTTACGATCCCGAAACTGGATTTCAGAAAATGAGCTTGCTTTTGAATCGTTTCAAAATCTTTTTCCTGTTGTATCATATTTTCCAATTCCTTCAATCCCGGGGGCGTGTTGTCCATAAAAATGGAAAGAACCTGTTTTACAAAATCTGCCTTACCGTCAGCCATTTCTTCCAGATAAGAGAAATCCACTATTGAGCTCATTCCCCAAAAATAATAATATTCAAAAAAGACGAAAACAACCCCGCAGATATTATTTTAAATGATCCGCGCAAAAGGATGGTAGTCAGGCTTTTTCCGGCAACAGGAAAGCACCTTTCACCCGATTAAGGACGGGACACTTTTCTTACATTCTATTTCTTCCTATTTGCACATTTCCTTTCCTGGTATTGATTTTCGCTTTCCGTTGCAGCATGCGCTTATGTTGTAGCTTTGAACCCCATGCAGTTTACACTTCAACTCGATATTCCACCATTAACCCCGGCTGTAAACTATACAGACCGGTTTCTGCTTATCGGCTCCTGCTTTACCGAGCATATAAGCGACCGGCTCACACAGCATAAGTTTACCGTATGTTCCAATCCGCACGGTATTTTATTCAATCCGCTTAGCGTGTCTATGAGCCTTGACAGGTATGTTTCGGGAAAAGAATATGGGGAAGATGATCTTTTTTATCTCAACGAGTTATGGAACAGCTGGGAACACCATACCCGGTTTTCTGATTTGAGCAAAGCGGAGAGTATAAAGAGCATGAATGCTTCCTTAAAAGAAGCGGCGCATGCCGTTCGCCATGCCCGGTACATTATCATTACGTTGGGTTCCGCATTTCAATACTATCTCAAAGAAAATAACCGGCCGGTATCCAACAATCACCGGGCCCCGGGACAGTGGTTTGAAAAGCGACTTCTGGAAACAGCCTATATACAACAGCAATTGCAGCAGACAATTCAAAACATTATCTCCGTCAATAAAGAAGTGACTTTCATCTTTACCATTAGCCCGGTACGTCATGTACGCGATGGTGTAGTAGCCAACAACCGGAGCAAAGCCAGGTTACTGGAAGCCGTGCATTCACTTTGCGATGCGAATAAACAAGTCTATTATTTCCCCGCTTACGAATTGGTGATCGACATTCTTCGGGACTATCGCTTTTATGATATAGATTTTGCCCACCCCAACTATATGGCAACACAATTTGTATGGGAGCAGTTTGTAAAAGCCTGTATGAGTGAGGGCACCAGGAGCCTGATGCAGCGTGTGCTGGAGATCACGATTGCAAAAAGACACCGCCCGCGTTTCCCAAATACGGAGGCCCATCAAAAGTTTCTGAAAGAATGCAGCGCCAAAGTGGATCGCCTGCTGACGGAATTTCCATTCTTAGACCTGGCGGAAGAACGCTCCTATTTTGAATCAATGTTATAGGAGGTCCTATACGGTGATTAGCCATTCAGATAGATTACCAAGGTCCTTGTCTTTCAGTGCCGGCAAACACCGCATAGCCGTTTCCGGCAAACACGACGTCTTTAAAACAGTAATAACAATCGGCTGAGCCGGTCGAATCAAGCATTTCCCCTACCTTTGCACACTTATTTTATTTTTCCTTCATGGACCGTAACCAGATAATCGGGTTTTCATTGCTTATAGCATTACTGCTGGGCTATTTTGCATATAATAACTATTCCGAAACAAAATTTCAGGAGGCTAAGCGCGCGGATAGTGTTGCGAATGCCAAAGCACACCCCCTGCCCAAAATTGACAGCTCAAAACTGGCGGCAGTGCCCGCTGCAGATACGCTAAGCGACAGCCTGAAAAATGCACTGCCTCCTGCTTATAAAGGAACAGCACAAACAGAAGTGCTGGAAAATAGCAAGATAGCGCTGCAGTTTACAACCCAGGGAGCTTACCCCGTAAGTGCCTTGCTGAAAGAATACAAAACATATGATAAAAAACCTTTGTACCTCTTTAACGGGAAAGAAAACAGGCTGAGTATGACCTTGCCCGTGAATAACGGTGCCGGCGCTACTTCAGATCTTTTCTATACAACAGCAAAAGAAACTAAACCCAATGGAGATCAAACCATTACGTTTACTTCCGATCTCGGTAATGGGAAGTCTGTCATGATTACCTATTTATTACCTGTTGACGAGTATATGCTGCAAACGAGCATACGCACCAACGGAATTATTTTAAACGACGCCAAACTTACCTGGCAAACCCAATCTTTGCATACCGAACGTGATCTTGCCAACGAACGGCTGAACAGCCAGATCTATTATAAATATGCCGATGGCGAACACGACTATTACACGATTAAGGAAGGTAATGAGCAGAAGCAATTAGAGAAAAAAGTACAGTGGGTGGGGTTCCGTATGCACTTCTTTAGTACCGCCTTAATAGTAGATAAAGGCAGCCTCCAAACTGCAGACATCCGCACGACGGATAAGCTGAATGCCCAGTCGGTTTCTCAGAATAAAACGACGTTTGCCGTGACTCCTGAAAACGGACAGTCTCTGGATCTGAAATGGTATATAGGTCCTAACCATTATAACACATTGCGCTCTTATAAAATGGATCTGGATGAGATGGTACCGTTAGGCTATGGGGTCATGTCATTTGTAAAATACATCAACAAATGGCTCATCATCCCTATTTTCGATACACTCAGCAAGTTTATCAGCAATTTCGGTGTGATCATCATGCTGATGACGATCATTATACGTTTACTGCTGTCTTTCTTTACTTATAAAAGTTACCTGTCTGCCGCCAAGATGCGTGTGCTGAAGCCTGAAATTGATGCATTACGGGAGAAACATGGAGATGACCAGCAAAAATTCGGAATGGATCAGATGAAGCTTTACCGCACGGCCGGCGTTAATCCACTGGGCGGGTGCCTTCCTACACTGCTTCAGCTACCAATACTTTTCGCGATGTATTATTTCTTCCCTTCCTCTATTGAATTAAGGCAGGAGAAGTTCCTTTGGGCAGATGATCTGTCGACCTATGACAGTATAGTAAGCTGGACGACTCATATTCCTATAATCAGTTCTGTTTTTGGGAATCATCTTAGCTTATTTACTATCCTGATGACGGCATCCAGCTTGTTCCTGGCGTTATACAACCGGAACATGACACCCCAGGATCCCAATAACCCCATGATGAAATGGATGCCTTATGTATTTCCGTTTATGCTCATCGGGGTATTCAACAAGATGGCTGCCGCGTTGACGTTCTACTATTTTTTCTCTAATATGATAAGTATTGCACAGCAATTTTTGATACAAAAGCTCTTCATCAACGAAGAGAAAATCCATGCGCAAATACAGGAGAATAAAAACAAACCGGCCACACCTTCTAAATGGGCCGCGCGCATGGAAGAAATGCAAAAAACACAAATGGAGCGTATGAAAAATACACCACCCAAAACAAAAAAATAATTATCTTCGGTAAAGCTGGCATAGATTTTTCTATGTAGAATAAATAATACAATTTTAAAAAGATATTTATCGTTTTCGTTTCAATAGGGGTAAATGGTTCGCTTGTTTTTACAAAAAGAACCTGAAATGAAAAAGCCTTACATTCTTGTAAGGCTTTGTTGTTTCTTGTTATTCCCTGTTTTCAGAAAGCCTGTTCACAAAGAGGTAGGCGAAAAGAATTTGACAATATACTATCTCGCATCAAAATCCACTACCACTCTTTCTGTCACAGGATGAGACTGGCAAGTAAGGATGAACCCTTTGGCTACCTCATCTTTTTCCAATGCATAATTTGTTTCCATAATCACTTCCCCTGCTGTTACCTTGGCCCGACACGTGCTGCAAACACCGCCTTTGCAGGCGTAAGGCAAATCTGCCCCGCTTTTTAATGCAGCATCCAGGATACTGTCGCTGTTATAGCCCAGTTCCATTTCAAAGGTAGCACCATCTAACGTAATACTTACCTGGCTGGTTTTGTCGCTATTTGATTTATGTTCTTTTACCCACTTATCATGTGTAGGCTTTGGCTGGTCCGGAGAAGTAAACAGTTCTATATGTAATTTTTCCGTTGGAACACCCAAATCCTGCAATTGCTGTCGAACGGACATCAACATTTCTTCCGGTCCGCAAATAAACACTTCATCTACCTGGTCCACATTGATCACTGTACTGCAAAATGCTTTTACTTTTTCAGCATCAATGCGTCCATTGAAAAGCGGCACGTCCATCAACTCCCGGCTAAGTACATGGTATACACGCAGGTTTTGCATGTGCATGTTTTTCAATCCCTCTATGGTTTCGCGGAATATAATGGTGTTGCGATTCTTGTTACCATACACTAATGTAAATTGGCTATCCGGCTCATTTTGCAATACCGTCTTCATAATGCTCATGACGGGTGTGATACCGCTTCCGGCTACAAAAGCCAGGTAATTTCTTTTTTTAGACTCCGTTTTTCGCGGAGAGAATTTACCCATGGGAGGCATGACATCCAGCAATTCCCCAACTTTCAGCTCCTGGTTGGCAAAGCCCGAAAATTTTCCCTGATCCACTCTTTTCACTGCAACACGCAGTTCATTCTCATTGGGACTTACACAAATAGAGTAGGAGCGACGTATCTCCGTATCATTCAGATGTTTTTTAAACGTAAGGTATTGCCCGGGAGCGAATTTGAAAATCTCTTGTAATTCTTCGGGAACTTCCAGTGCCACTGATACGCAATCACTCGTTTCAGGAGTAATCTCCTTTACTTTAAGCGGATAAAACTTTAATACAGACATAACTTAAAATCGACGGTGAAGTTATAATCTTTCATGAACTCTTTAAATAACGGAATTTTAGTGGTTCTCTCCGGAAAATAGATATCCGGAGAACATGCTATATTCCAAATTCTTCGCCGGAGAAAGGACAGGCTCGAAAACCTATACTAAAATAGTTAACCCTACCGCCAGGCACAGACGACCCCTCCCATTAACATGAAGCAAACTGCCCAGTAACCCCAGTTGATCCAAATGAGCTTCCAGCTTTTTCTTTCGAACATGGAAGTAACAGCGATCACGGGCAAGATAATGGTAAGCGCTGTCAGAAAGCCATGAAAAGCACCGTGTTTAAACGTCCGAAACCTGTTACCATAGCCTTGCATAAATTCATTGATGGTTTTCCAGAGAGCGGAGTCAGGGTCCATAAATTCCTGTTCACCGGCAAGAATGGAGTAGTAATGCAATTGGTGAATAACCGTGTATTGCAGTTGAAAGGCGATCAGAAATGAAAATATAAAACAGAGTAAAAAAATAAACCCCATTTTCCCTCCTTTTAGCTTTTCTTCGTTGAGACCGGCAGCCTGCATCCAGGCATTGCCCAGCACTTTAGGGTGATACCAGATAAAGCCTATGATTAACGGAAGCAGGGCTGCAACAAGAACGGCAAGCATGTTATAGTTTGGCATAAAACATATTTTATCAAATATAACTTTTTTCTTTGTGAAAGGCAAGACATGCAGTAGCCCACTATTCCGGACTAAATGCCGTCTATTATAATGGCCGAAATTTGTTAAATTTACTTTCCACGCTCACTTTAGTCTTATGAGACATATCTATTCATGCTCTTTACTTATTGCTTCGGTGCTTTTCTCCATAATAGGAAAGGCACAGTACCGTTCGCTTGAATTCATCGAAAACAAGGGACAGTGGGACGGTCCACATGCCTTTATGGCAA
Source organism: Flavipsychrobacter sp. (assembly GCA_035497455.1). Classification (GTDB taxonomy): domain Bacteria; phylum Bacteroidota; class Bacteroidia; order Chitinophagales; family Chitinophagaceae; genus JAFIGV01. Next base: position 507,624 of record DATJDL010000011.1, on the reverse strand, counting down.
GTACTGAAGTAGAAAATATATACTTTCAAAAGAACGCTTTTACGTATACGCTGTCTGATCCGAAGAATATAGAACATATAAAAGGAATAAAAAGCGGGACCACGAAAGACGGAACGGTATTCAAATATCATACTTACAGGATCAACTTCTTGGGTGCTAATGACAATTGCGAAATAATTGCGAACAAGAAACAATCCCATTACTACAATTATTTTTTAGGGAATGATCAAAAAAAGTGGCAGTCTGAAATCCATCCGGCGCGGGTATTGGATTATAAATCCTTATACCCGGGCGTCGATATGCACCTTTCTTCAGAAAGCCAGTCACTTAAATACGAATTTATTGTAGCTGCGGGGGCTGATGTAAGTAAGATCCGCTTACAATACGAGGGCCAGGACAAGCTTTTAATAAAGAATGGCAACCTGGTCATAAAGACCTCGGTGGAAGAAGTAAAGGAACTGAAACCTTATACCTATCAACTGATCCATGGCGAAAGGACGGAAATACCCTGTGAATATAAGATTGAAGAAGGCAATATCGTCACCTATAGTTTCCCGAAAGGTTATGATAAAAATTCACTCTTAATCATTGATCCTACCGTAGTTTTTGCGACGTTTACCGGCGCTTCTGCCGACAACTGGGGGTTCACCGCCACCTATGATAATGCAGGCAATTTTTATGCAGGCGGTATTGTGCATTACATGAACACCACCAACTCTTTTCCCACATCCACCGGTGCTTTTCAGTCGGTGTATAAGGGCGGAACCAATACCAGTGGCAGCCAATATGCCTGCGATATGGTGTTGTTCAAATATAATGCTCCGGGTACAGCGTATATGTTCGCTACATTTCTTGGCGGTGCAGACAATGAACAGCCGCATAGCCTGGTAGTGGATGCAAACAATAATCTTATTGTTGCGGGTCGCACTTATTCTAATGATTTTCCCATTACGGCAAATGCCTATGATGCCAGTTTTAACGGGCAGGCGGATATTGTCATCACAAAATTAAGCTCAGGCGGCACAGCGTTAATAGGGTCTACATTCCTTGGCGGTAGCGGTGATGATGGCGTAAATGAGTTCGCCCCGGAGTTTACGCCGGGCATCTTAAAACACAATTATGGCGACGACGCAAGAAGTGAGGTCATTATTGATAATGCAGGAAATATCTATATAGCTGCGGCTACCGCTTCGACCAATTTTCCTACGGTAAATGCCTACCAGTCTTCATTACAGGGAGGACAGGACGGTATCATAGCTAAATTAAACGGGGGTCTGACCAGTTTGCTTTGGAGTACGTATTTAGGCGGCTCAACAAATGATGCTGCTTATGTGCTTTCACTGAACCGGCAGCAATCCCATGTCTATGTAGCCGGAGGTACGACCAGCTCCAATTTCCCCTCTACTTTCGGTTCTTACAGGAGCAGTTACCAGGGAGGTTCAACGGATGGCTTCATTGGAAGATTTGTAAACGGCGGTAATTATGGTCTCGACAAAATGACTTTTATCGGGACTGCAGGATATGATCAATGCTACGGAATACAGGTCGACAATGATAATAGCGTGTACGCTATGGGGCAAACATTGGGAGGAACATTTCCTGTCAATCCTTCCAGCATCTATTTTGTAGCCAACGCCAGCCAGTTTGTTATAAAAATGGATAGCTTCCTGGTTAATAACATTTATTCTACAGTATTTGGCTCAGGTGCCTCTAATGTTACCAATATTTCTCCCGTAGCCTTCTTAGTAGATACATGCCAGAATATATATATATCTGGCTGGGGTGGTAATCCGGCAGGCGGATCTACCAACTTTTTCCCGGGTACGGGCAACACGTTTAATATGCCGCTTACACCGAATGCTGCGCAGTCTACTACGGATGGGAATGACTTTTACTTTATCGTGATGGCAAAAAATACCTTGCTACCGCTTTACGGTTCCTATATGGGAGGGAACGGAGCCCAGGAGCACGTGGATGGCGGTACCAGTCGCTTTGATAAAGCCGGTGTGGTCTATCAGGCAATTTGCGGTGGCTGTGGCGGATCTTCTAATTTTCCTACTACAGCAGGATCTGTGAGCACTGTAAATGGCAGTACCAACTGTAACCTGGTAGCTGTTAAAATTGCATTTGAATTAGGGGCTGTCAATGCGAAGGCAGGCATAACCCCGGATTCCGTAGGCTGTGCTCCCTTCACCGTCCATTTTTCAAACGGCTCTACCAACGCTACTTCGTACACATGGGATTTTGGTGATAATACCAGCAGCACACTGGATACGCCTTCTCATACCTACACTACCGCCGGTAACTTTACCGTGCGCATGATCGCTTATAACCCAAATGCTTGTAAAGAACGGGATACGGTATTTATGCACGTAACGGTTTTGAACACCGGTGTCAACCCTAATTTCAACTTCAACAAAGTGGATAGTTGCGGACCTTACACAGGCAATTTTGTCAATACCTCAACCACTGCAGCCACCGGTCCGTCTACCTATTTCTGGGACTTCGGTGACGGAACCACTTCCACCCTTCAAAACCCACCGCTGCATGTCTTCCCGGATACCGGATGCTATAATGTGATGTTGGTCATGAATAATCCTAATGCATGTAATTCTCCGGATACCATCATCAAGAAGATCTGTTATATTGATATTGATGTGACCGCCGGATTCACCATGCCGGATTCACTTTGTATTAATACGAACTTCACGGCTACCAATACTTCTAAAAATGCGCAGACGTATTCCTGGAATTTTGGCGATGGGAATACCAGTACCGTTATTAGTCCTACCCACACGTACACCGCACCGGGGATTTACACCGTCCGGCTGATCGTGAACAATCCGGCAGGGTGCGTTCCGAGAGATACATTTAGTAAACAGGTTTTTGTGTCCGATAACTATGTCGATGCAAAATTCAATTATAAAAAAATTGATACCTGTGATCCCTTTAGTGCTTCTTTTGAGAACATTTCTGTTTTCGGTACTACAACTGGTGCACAAACCTTTACTAAATTCCTTTGGAATTTTGGCGACGGAAGTACGTCCAATCTGGCTACTCCGGGCGTGCATACTTTCCCCGATACCGGATGTTATGATGTACGATTGATCATGATAGACACCACCTCCTGTAACTCACCGGATACCTTTATACAGAAAATCTGTTTTAATGCCGCTATCGTTAAAGCTGACTTCAAAATACCGGATTCCGTATGTTTGAATGACGGGGTGCTTTTTGCCAATGGTTCAACCAATGCTACTTCCACCTTCTGGAATTTCGGAGACGGCAACACTTCCACCGTTACTTCCCCTGTTCACGTATTCCAGAAAGTAGGCACTTATACGGTAATGCTCATTTCGGGTAACCCTACGACCTGCAACAAATTTGATACAGCCACCGCGGTGATCACGATCGATCCGTTGCCGGTGGCGAATTTTGTCCACCAGCCTATTACACCGGTAGCAAATGAACCGATCAGCTTTACCAACAAATCGCAAAATGCAACTTCCTATATTTGGTCGTTCGGAGATGGAACAGGTAGTTCTGATGTGCACCCGAAACATATGTACAAGAAAACGGCTCAGTATCTTGTGTGCCTGGTAGCCAAGGATGCCCAGGGATGTGTAGATACCGTATGTAAAAGGGTGGATGCGCTGATCATCCCGGCTGTAGATGTTCCTACTGCCTTCAGTCCGAATGCAGATGGCAAAAATGACATATTGTTCGTTTACGGTGCTGCAATAGAAACCGTTCATTTGAAAATATATAACCGCTGGGGTCAAATGGTTTTTGAAACCAAGAGTATGGAACGCGGATGGGATGGTACTTATAACGGAAAGCCCCAGGAAATGGATAGCTATGCTTATACATTAGTTGCTACTTTCTTTGACGGAACATCCGCCAGTAAGGATGGGAATGTCACGCTACTTAGATAAAAATATAAACCATGAGAAAACTTATAAAAAAAACAGCGTTGCTTTTCTCCCTGAGTGCTTTATCTGTCGCCGGATTTTCACAGGGGATGCATTTTTCTCAATATTATAATGCCCCGCTTTTATTAAATCCTGCCAATGCAGGGCTTTTACCTGCAGATGATTATCGGGTGGGAGTGAATTATAGAAAGCAATGGGCAAGCATTCCGGTACCTTATAATACCACATCGGTTTTCGCTGACTTCCAGGCGATGCGGAATAAGAACCAAACCAACTGGCTAGGGGGCGGGGCTTCTTTCTGGAATGACAAGGTGGGAGACGGGCATTTATCCCTCACGAAATTTGAAGCGGTACTTGCCTACCATTTGCAAATGGGAGAGTATAGTATGATTTCAGTGGGTGCCTCAGGAGGCTATGCACAGCGAAGTGTAGATTTCAGCCGATTCACGTATGGCGTGCAGTGGGATGGTCAGATGTTTGACAGGGATATTGCTTCTGGAGAGAATGGCGTGAGCCAAACCAACTACTTCGATATCGGAGCAGGACTTAACTATGCATTTTTCCCTAATGAAAATGTCTATATCAAAATCGGGGGAAGTGTGGCGCACATCAACCAGCCTAAAGAGAGTTTTTATGGGCAGGACAATAGTATTGGTTTGAGGCCAACCGGTAACATTGATGCATTGTTTAAGCTAAACGATTATGTCATCGTAAACCCTTCCGTTTATTTTACTACTCAAAAAGGTGCCTACGAGTTGCTTTACGGAACATTATTTTCTCTAAATGTAAGTCCGAAGGAAAAGAACAGCACCCAGCTTATTGTCGGAGCCTATCATCGTTGGGGAGATGCAGTAGTGGGCGCCATAGGACTAAAATACGCTCAGTGGAAATTAATGACCAGTTATGATTTTACCATGTCCACCCTGTCACAGGCCAACAAAGGCAGAGGCGCATTCGAAATGGGGCTGGTATTTGAAGCCTTGTATAACAGTTTTTCCAGGGACAGAAGAACGTATCATTGCCCCCGCTTTTAACAAAGATTTGCCGGTGGAATGATTTTTTACCCGTTACATTTGGAATACATTTCATTACAATATGGAAAAAGAAAAATTTAAAGTATTGCTTGTAGAAGATGATACTAACTTCGGACAAGTACTGAAAAACTACCTGGAACTCAACGATTATATTGTAGAACTGGCCCGCGATGGTATCTTAGGTTTAGCTGCTTTCCGCAGAGAAAAATTCGATATCTGTCTCTTGGATGTGATGATGCCTAACATGGATGGGTTTAAGCTGGCTGAAGAAATCCGTAATGTAGATCCCGATATACCTCTATTCTTCCTTACAGCAAAAAGCACGAAAGAAGATATTTTGCAAGGGTACAAATTGGGTGCTGATGACTACATCAACAAACCATTCGACAGTGAGATTTTGTTGCAAAAGATTAAAGCCATCCTGAAACGCAACCAGGAAATGCAGGAGAAACAACATTCACAGATAGAGTTCAACATCGGCAAATATCATTTCAACAGTAAGCTGCGCATTTTGGAGCATGATGGTGTACCTCAGACACTTTCACCTAAAGAAAATGAGTTGCTGACCATGCTGGCAGAATATAAAAATGATTTATTACCCCGCGAGACAGCTTTAAAACGGATCTGGGGTAGTGATACCTATTTTAACGGGCGTAGCATGGATGTTTATATTGCCAAGCTTCGTAAATATTTAAAAGCAGATAGCAGCGTCGAAATAGTGAATATTCATGGTAACGGGTTCAGACTTGTTGTGCCTGAATAGAGTTCTAATGTTATTCTAAGACAGGGGTTGCAGCTTTGCTGCAACCCCTGTCTTTTTTTTATGAGGAAACCTTCAAATATTCTTTTAATTCTGTATTCCCGTTGAGCCGCTATTGGACTTTACCTTCCACAAAATACATATCCATTTCACCTTTTCCTTTTGCTTCCAATTTACCGCGATGCACACAAACAAAATCTTTTTTTACCAGATCAAAGGTATTCTCCGAAATATTGATCTTACCCGCTTCGCTATGTTGCTCCATACGGGCAGCGATGTTCACCGTATCGCCCCAGATGTCGTAAGCGAATTTTTTTACACCGATAATACCGGCTATCAACGAGCCGGAGTTAATGCCGATACGAATATCCAGGCCATAAGGCACTTCCTGCTTCCTCTTTTGTACAAATGCTAAAATGTCCAAAGCAGCGTTTACAGTATTTTCAGCGTGGTGTTCATTCGCTACCGGCAAACCGCAAACAGCCAGATAGGCATCACCAATTGTCTTTATTTTTTCCAAGCCATGCTTCTCCATGATACGGTCGAAAGCAGTGAAGTTAATGTTCAGTTCATGGAGTAACTCTTCGACACCCAGCTGCTCTGATATCCTGGTAAAATTCACAAAGTCGGTAAACAGCACCGATACTTCATCATACCGGTGCGCTTTGCTTTCACCCTTTAGTTTTAATTCCTCTGCGACTTCTTCAGGAAGTATATTCAGGAGGAGATTATCGGAGCGTTGCTTTTGTTCCGTTACTTCTTGTGTTCGAACAGCAACCTGTCTTTCGAGTTCTGCATTCTGATTTTCCAGGATAGATTGTTTTTCGGCGGAGAGTACCTCAACTGCTAAAAGCTGTTTATTAAGGTTTTTAGTAGTAGAAGAAAAACGCCATGCTAAATAAGAAGTAATAGATAAAGGAGCACTCATCACAGCTAAAAAAAGATACGCCACCTTAAAATATTCGAAAAAACTACTTTCATCATTATTAATGGTAAAGTTTATACCCCCGAAAAACGTTCCCTGGATAAAGACAAATAGTATAAATGATATCGTTATCAGTACACCAACACCTAAAATTTGCGAGCCGGGTAATTTCTTTATCATGGCGCGGATGAAAAGAAATACAGTATAAAGCATGGCAAAAGCAGTGAGTGCAGAGGTGGCGTAGCCGGAAACTCCGTCATCGCCTACTACGAAAAAATAGATAAGAAGCAGCACACAAAAAACTGCCATGCAGCGAATTATAACTTTATTCTTGCTGAAAAGATAAGATGCAAAAGAAGTCAGGGAGAAAAAAGCAATGACCATGGTAGAATAAACGGTAACAGCTATTTTATTTCGTGCGCCATATTCACCCAGAGACACATAGTTCAGGCAAAAAATAGAAACAAAAAAACAGAGATTAAATAGGGCAAAATAAAGATTGGACAAATCCTTATGATAAAAAATAAACAGGATAAAATGTACAAGGAACAATGTGGCAAACATGTAAGCGAAGGACATGATCAGATAAGTAGAGAAGAGAAACCTACCCTTTATATCGCTTAATATTTCTTGCGGGCTATCTATATAGAATTTAAAACCCCATTTTCCCTCTATCGCTTCTTCTTCTATACTGGAGTAGTAGCGTATGCTCCAGATATGTGTATTCGTATCAGGCAGATATGTAAATATACCCTGGTTCTTAAAATTCTTAGATATTTTTTTACCCTCTTCCTCATCCGATATGCTGTCTAACAGTACCCCATCCTGGTAGGCATAAAGAATACCAAACCCTTCAAAGCGCAAGGCAAAAGCCTTGTTAACCATAGTGCTATCAGCCTTCACTTTTAAACGGAACCAGCTATAGCGGTTCCTGATATTATTTTTCTCAACTTCTTCCGCAGTGATTTCTGACTTAAACTTCAACCAACGGCTGTCATCATACAATGGATCTGCAAATTGTAAACTATCGCTATTATTAAATGCCCATGTCAGGGCTTTCTTTTTATACTTATCTACTATAATGCCTTTTTTATTCTGAGTCAAATAAAATATAGTGGTATCTTCTTTGGCTACACCCTGCAATACATAGCTCATCAGCACAAACAGTATAAAGAAAATCTTATTCATAAAACTTTACCAAGGTATTATACAGGCATCAAAAACTAAAACTGTTTATTTTATATATCGGATGAAACAAATAAACGTTACATAAGCCAAGTAATGTATAATTTTTTGACTTAACTTGACCTTCTCACTTCAACGTTTTTTGCAATACTCCATTTATCTAATTTCCCAATGTTTTGTATAAAATACCGGGTCATAATTTGGCTGCGACCAGAGAAATTTCATGGAATAACATTAAGACAAACTTGCTGACCCGTTATATTGTTCTCTCCACAAAATACATATCCATCTCTCCTTTTCCTTTGGCCTGCAGCCTGCCGCGATAGGTAAAGACAAATTCGTCTTTTACGAGAGAGTGGGTATTTGCTGATATATTGATTTTCCCCGCGTCACTGCTCTGTTCCATACGTGCAGCAATATTGACCGTATCGCCCCAAATATCATAAGCAAATTTCTTTACGCCGATAATACCGGCTATAAGGGCACCGGAATTGATACCGATACGTATGTTTAAACCATATGGTACTTCCATTCTGCGTTTTTGTACAAAATCCAGAATATCCAAAGCCGCATTTACGGTATTTTTCGCATGATCCGGATTGGCAACCGGTACACCACACACGGCAAGATAGGCATCGCCTATCGTCTTTATTTTTTCGAGTTTATGCTTCTCCATAATGCGGTCAAAGGCCGTGAAATTGATGTTGAGCTCGTTCAATAGCTCTTCGACACCTAATTGTTCCGATATAGCAGTAAAATTTACAAAGTCGGTGAAGAGCACGGATACTTCATCATAGCGATGCGCTTTGGAATGCCCGCTGATTTTTAACTCCTCGGCTACTTCCTGTGGCAGGATGTTGAGTAAAAGGTCATCAGAACGTTTTTTTTCTTCCGCTATTTCCCTGGTGCGAATAGTAACTTCCTTTTCAAGACGGGCATTCTGGTTTTCGAGAATTGCCTGTTTTTCTTGGGAAAGCTGCTCTACAGTAGTCAGCTGTTTACTCAGGTTTTTATTGGTTGCAGAAAAGCGCCAGGCAAGATAGGCTGAAATAGAAAGCGGGATACTTACTATGGAAAGTAAAAGAAGCGATCCTAATACGTTATTAAACTTTAAAGAGTGTGCTACAAGTCCCCAAATTGTTACACCTATCCAAAAAACAAAGAAGAAGATGATTCCGCTTCCCAACAAAAACGCACCTGGCATTTTTTTGACCATGGCGATTATAATCATAACCAACGCGTAACCTACTGACAAGAGCAGGAGAATTCCTACCATGATGGAAGTAAGGTTGCTGCTTGACTGCGCATCTACTATAGATGTGATCATCGTCAATATACCTAAGCCAAGGATGATCTTTACAAATATTTTTCTTTTGCTAAATAACGCTGCAATGAATGCACTCAGGGAAGTGGTGCCGAGGATAATTGTGGTAGGCACTACGATAGATACTAAATCTACATCAACGGGTTTTGAAGAACTATAACTTATGTAAATACCGTATAACAATGTTGCGACGCATAACGTGAATAAGGCAAAGTACAGGTTCGAGGAATCCTTCCGGTAAAACAGGAACATCAGAAAATGCACGAGAAATAGGGAAAGGAATACAGTGCCCAACCCTATTAAGAACCAGGAGGCAACAGTCATGCTTCCTTTAGTAGATTTGAATACATTATTGGTACTGTCAATGGAAAACTCGAAGCCCCATATCGTTTCCTCGTTTTCTTTGGCTTCAGTATTTTCGTAACGGACAGCCAGCATATGAACACTCGTATCGTTTAATGATAAAAAGCCTGGTTGCGAACTAAGGCTATAGTAATCATGCTTTCCGTCCGTATCAAATTCCCCAATTTTGTGAAACAGCCTGCCATCGAGATAAACTTCCATAGCACCGGTACCCTTAAATTTCAGCGCAATTGCTTTGTTGACAAAATCCGTATCTGCTTTTAGTCTCAACCTGAACCAGGCAACATTCTTTCCTATCTTGTCTGAGCCTATATCTTCATAACTAAAACTGGAGGCACGCCTTATCCAGCCTGAATCGTTATACGTTAGAGAACTATAAGAGGGATCATCTGCATTCTTATATCTCCAGGTGATCTTACTGTCATCGTTGTTAAAGGTGAAGCTATTATCTACGACAATATCTTTTTCCATGGTCCCGGAATTGATATAAGCCGTATCCGGCCATTTTTCTTTTGAAAAACTATTGCAGAAGAAGAAAAACGGAATTATCAGAAGAAGAAAAAATCCTTTCATGTATGCTGCACAAATTATTAATGTTTAGGCGAAAAATGGAAACACCGTTCCAGGGATTCCGGAACGGTGTTCTACAAACAAAAAATCATAAAAAAACTATACTGCGAAACTTTCTCCGCAACCGCAACTGCGGCTTGCATTAGGATTTACAAAATGAAATCCTTTACCGTTTAAGCCATCTGAAAAATCCAGTGTAGTATCACATAGATATAGAAAGCTCTTTAAGTCCGTTACCAGCTTAATGCCCTTATCCTCAAACACCTGATCGTTGGGCTGACTTTCATTGTCAAAATCCAATTTATAAGACAAGCCGGAACAACCGCCGCCTACTACACTTACACGCAAGAAGTACTCATCCGTTAAGCCTGTTTCTGTTTTCAGGCTATCCACTTTTACTTTCGCCTTATCACTTATGTGTATCATTTCTTTCTGAGTTTATATGTTCACAAGTTTATACGTACAGGTATCAACTAGTAAACGTATCCACCAATTAGTGCTTCTTCTCTTCTAACTCCAATTCAGGCATTCCGTTCTTCACGCGGTAGTCATTAATAGCTGCTTTGATAGCATCTTCTGCCAACACGGAACAGTGAATTTTTACCGGGGGAAGGTTGAGCTCTTCCACGATATCCATATTGTCGATAGCCAATGCCTCGTCCACTGATTTACCTTTGAGCCACTCGGTAGCCAGGGAGGAAGATGCTATCGCTGAGCCGCAACCAAAGGTTTTGAACTTGGCGTCTTTAATCACACCGCTTTCTTCATCTACTTCGATTTGCAGGCGCATTACATCGCCGCATTCCGGTGCTCCCACCAGACCGGTACCAACATTTTTTTTCTCTTTATCAAGCGTACCAACGTTTTTAGGATGTTGGTAGTGATCTATTACTTTATCAGAATATGCCATGGCTTTAAATTTAGTTTGTTGAATTTTTTTAAATAATATACAACATGAAATTGTTGTTTACATTTTACAGGATCTCAAAACTTCAAAATCCATCATTTCATAATTATTAATGGTGCGCCCATTCAATGGAATTCAGGTCGATGCCTTCTTTAAACATTTCCCAAAGCGGACTCATTTCACGCAATTTCAATACGGTATCTTTAATTGCATTGACCGTATAATCAATTTGCTCATCGGTAGTAAATCTGCCCAGTCCGAAACGCAGGGAACTGTGTGCCAGATCATCACCTAAACCTAGTGCTTTCAAAACATAGGAAGGCTCCAATGACGCAGATGTGCAAGCTGAACCGCTTGACAACGCGATGTCTTTATTAAAACCCATCATCAATCCTTCACCTTCTACATATTTAAACGAAATATTGCTCACATGAGGTAAGCGGCTTTCGGTTGTACCATTCACATAAGCCTCTTCCAATTCCAGCAATCCCTTTTCCAGGCGGTCGCGCATCACACTCAACCTTGCCGCTTCAGTTTCCATTTCATTCCTGCAGATTTCACAGGCTTTACCAAAGCCTACAATGCTCGGCACATTCAACGTGCCGCTGCGCATACCGCGCTCATGGCCGCCGCCGTCCATCTGCGCTGTTACTTTTACACGGGGATTCTTACGACGAACATATAAAGCACCAACTCCTTTCGGACCGTACATCTTATGGGCACTGAATGCCATCAGGTCAATGCCATCCGCTATAACATCAACGGGTATTTTGCCTACAGCCTGTGTACCGTCGGTAAAGAAAAGTACATTATGCTTTTTAGCTATAGCACTTATTTCTCGGATAGGTTGCACCACGCCAATTTCATTATTACCGTACATGATGGTAATAAGAATCGTTTTATCGGTGATGGCTTTTTCCAGTTCATTGAGGTCTACCAGGCCATTTTCCTGCACCTGCAAATAGGTTACCTGTCCGCCTAATTTTTCAATATGCTTGCAGGTATCCAGTACTGCCTTATGTTCGGTAGTACAGGTAATGATATGATTGCCTTTGGAGGCATACATTTCAAATACTCCTTTTATGGCGAGGTTATCCGCTTCCGTAGCTCCGGATGTCAAGATGATCTCTTTGGGATCGGCATTGATTAATTTTGCGATCTGTTCGCGAGCATAATCCACAGCTTCCTCAGCTACCCAGCCAAACTGGTGGCTTCGGCTCGCTGCATTACCAAACTTCTCGGTAAAATAAGGTATCATCGCTTCCAACACACGCGGATCCATGGGAGTCGTCGCGTTGTTGTCCAAATATATGGGCAGTTTCAATTCCATTTTATTTTCTTAAAATCTATTTACCATGCGAAGGTAAGCCAATTGTGCTATTTTGATGTGTTTGACGCTATTTTCGCTGCAAATGTGATCATCTACAAAAACTATAAACATGCTAAACGTTGAACATATAGGAATAGCCGTTTCCTCCCTCGAAAAATCGGTGCCTCTTTTCGAACAACTATTGAATACTCCCTGCTACAAAAAGGAGAAAGTAGAAACAGAAGGTGTGGAAACCGCTTTTTTTCAAACAGGAACCTCGAAAGTGGAATTATTAGAAGCTTCCAGTGAAAACTCTCCTATTGCTAAATTCATAGCAAAAAAGGGAGAAGGCATCCATCACATTGCATTTGAGGTGGAAAATATCGAAGCCGAAATGAAACGCCTGGCTGCATTGGGATTCGAACTGCTGCATGAAGTGCCTAAAAAAGGGGCGGATAATAAACTCGTATGTTTTTTGCACCCTAAAACGACAAACGGGGTTTTGGTGGAATTGTGTCAGGGAATCCGGTAGATTTATAATCAATTGATCACCGCGTGTTTATTAAAAATCTTGCATAGCAGTGCTGCTGTAATGTGATCAAGAAATATCGCTCACATACCGGTTCTACATTTTTTGCGTAGATATACCGAAACTTTTCCTCTGTAGCTGTTTTACTTTTACGGTTCAAAACATAACCATCATGAAAAAGACGTTCTTCCTGGCTATCGCTGCTGCTATCGGGCTTTCTTCTTGCGAATCTTCTCCTGACAAGACAAAAAGCGAGAACATCTCCGTAGAGGAAAACCTTAAAAATATCGAGGAAACCACCGCAGAAAAAGGAAGCGCCGGTTCCGGTATTGCGACTGCCCGCGTGGGCGATCAGGAAATAAAAGTGGAAGGGGTTTGTGGAGCGGTTACATCGATGGGGTCTACTTCCATCGTTATCAACGATAAGAATCAGGCATCAAATGCCTTCACGATTTCTTTTCAGGGCACTGAATTGCCTGCTGCTACCAAAACATATACAGTAGGGGGTGAAAATGAAAAAGACGATGAGGTCAAGATTAGTTTTTTAAACTTCAAAGACAATAATATGAGTTCGTGGGACTCTAAAAAAGGTGCGGGGACAATAACCCTCGAAGTGAACGGATCGGACATCAAATGTACTTTCAATGATATTTCACTCGAGCCGGCGCAGATGTATAATAAAGCACCGCTGGACAAAACCGCTAAGCTTTCAGGGCAGTTTTCACTTACACGATAAAAATATTACTATAAATAGAAATGCCCGGGCGGTTTTGCCCGGGCATTTTTCATTTATAACTAGATATCAGTTACACTCTAAGAGCTCCACGTCAAATATCAACGTAGCATGTGGAGGAATGGATGCACCGGCACCCCGTGCTCCGTAGCCGAGTTCTGACGGAATGTAGAAACGGTACTTGGCTCCTTTATTCATCAGTTGCACGCCTTCTGTCCAACCTGTGATGACCTGGTTCAATCCGAAAGTAGCCGGTTGGTTTCTTTTGTAAGAACTGTCAAATACATTTCCGTTAATCAGGCTGCCTTCATAGTGTACGGTCACACGGCTGGCAGGGCCCGATGGTTTTTCACCGTTACCTTCCTGCAATACTTCATACTGTAAGCCGGAAGCGGTAGTTTTTACATTTTCCTTCCGGGCGTTTTCTTCAAGAAATTTCTTTTGTTCTTCCATTTTCTTTTCGCTGTTTTGTTGTAATAAATTTTTCAGTTTATCCTGTAAGCTCATAGTACATCATTTTAATAGGTTATACATGACAACCCTGATCAAATCTTCTTTTCTATACGTTTTAAAACATCGCTACTTTCTCACTTACCAATTTCTTCACTTCACTCATCGGTATTCTCTCCTGTTGCATGCTGTCTCTGTGGCGAATCGTCACGGTACCATCCTCTTTTGTCTGGTGGTCTATCGTTACACAGAAAGGTGTACCTATGGCATCCTGCCTGCGGTATCGCTTACCGATGGTGTCCTTCTCTTCATAAAAGCATTTAAAATGCGGCATACATTCCTTCATCAACTCGCGAGCCAGTTCCGGTAAACCATCCTTCTTGGTTAATGGAAGTATGGCCAGTTTTATCGGTGCCAGCATCGGCGGAAAACTCAATACCACGCGATTGTCTTTCTTTTCTTCCGTACTAAGATCTTCTTCCCTAAACGCTTCGCTCAATACCATCATCACCGTTCTGTCCAGACCGATAGAAGTTTCTATTACGTAAGGAATATAATGCTTGTTCTCCTCTGTATCGAAATACGTAAGTTTTTTACCGCTCAGTTGCTGATGTTGTGAAAGATCAAAATCCGTGCGACTGTGTATACCCTCTACTTCTTTAAAACCAATCGGGAAATCGTATTCAATATCACAAGCCGCATCGGCATAGTGCGCCAGTTTTACATGGTCGTGGAATTTGTATTTGTCTTGCGAAATGCCCAGGCTCAAATGCCATTTCATTCTTGTCTCCTTCCAGTACTCGTACCATTCTTTTTGTGTACCGGGCTTGATGAAGAACTGCATTTCCATCTGTTCAAACTCACGCATGCGGAAAATGAACTGCCGCGCTACGATCTCATTACGGAAAGCCTTACCCACCTGTGCGATACCAAAAGGTATTTTCATACGACCCGTTTTCTGCACATTCAGGAAATTTACAAAAATACCCTGCGCTGTTTCGGGTCTCAGGTACACGATATTATCTTCAGGGTTATCGGATGCGACGGCACCAAACTCGGTAGAAAACATCAGGTTGAACTGGCGAACATCCGTCCAGTTGCAGGTACCGCTGATGCTGCATTTCATTTTGTTGTCTTCGATCAGTTGCTTCAAGCCTGCGAAATCATCAGCCGCCAGCAACGCATCCATATCGGCGAGAATTTTTGTCTTGGCTGTTTCGTCAAGCATCTCAGCAAACCCTTCTATCAAATGGTCTACCCGGTAGCGTTTTTTACTGTCTTTGTTATCGATCATCGGATCGCTGAAGTTGTCCACGTGCCCGCTTGCTTTCCAGACTTTCGGGTGCATGAAGATGGCAGCATCAATACCCACGATGTTCTCATGCATTTGGGTCATGCTTCTCCACCAGTATTCGCGGATGTTTTTTTTCAGCTCTGCTCCATATTGACCATAGTCATATACAGCGCTTAGTCCATCATATATTTCACTGCTCTGAAAGATAAAACCATATTCCTTGCAGTGGGAGATAATATTCTGCAACGTATTTTCATTTGCCATAACGGCGGCAAAAATAATTGATTGATTTGGTTAATAACTGCTGTCGAAAGATTTATTGTCCGGGTTCCTTTGCTGCAATACCGCTTTTCGAAGCATTCGTAATTTACATTGCAATTGTTACTTCATCATACTCTTGGATAATTATTATGCAACATCTACATCAAAATGGATCTGGACGTTTGTCAGTCCCCGCCGGGAAGTAATGAATTGCTTTTCCGCTATGGCCCGGGCTTTTATGGCGTCTATCAGTTTCATATCCCGGGGGCATTTTAGCCAGATTTCCTGGATGAACAGGTTTCGGACACGGCTCACCAGTGCAGGAACAGGTCCTTGCACCACCAATTGTTCAAATCCCTTTAATGCCTCCGCCATCAGCCCGGCAGCTTCTATGCACCGGGTTTCGTCTTTGTGTTTGAAAATGATCTTGATGAGTCTTGTAAAAGGTGGATAAGCAAAGTGCTGCCGGTATGGTATTTCTGTGTGGTAGAACGCTTGTACATCATGTTGCTGTACCCAGCGCAAAACGGGATGTTGCACATTATACGCCTGTATCACTACTTTTCCTGCTCCATCCGTTCGCCCGGCTCTGCCGCTCACCTGCTCCATGAGCTGGAAGGCACGTTCATTCACCCTGAAATCCGGATAGCTTAAAAGACTGTCGGCATTCAATATACCCACCAGGGCTACATTGGCAAAGTCCAGACCTTTGACCACCATCTGTGTACCTACGAGGATATCAATCTTTTGCTTTTCAAGCTGCTCCAATAGTTGTGTCATGCTATGTTTGGCTCGCATACTATCGACATCCATTCTGGCAACCCTAGCCTCCGGAAAGATCTGCTTCACTTCTTCTTCTATACGTTCAGTACCGAAACTTTTACTTTGCAAGCGATTGCTGCCGCAGCTGGGGCAGGTATGAATCACCGGTGAGCGGGTGCCACAGTAATGGCAATGCAGCTTATCCGAGCTTTTGTGATAGGTAAGCGATACCGAACAGTTTTTGCACTGAGGCACCCACCCGCATACCGTACATAGCTGGAACGGTGCATATCCTCTTCGGTTTTGAAACAAGATGATCTGTTTACGATGTTGCAGCGCATTGATCATTGCCTGCATCAATTCGGGTGTAATAAGTTTTATTTGCCGGGCACGCATCTGCTCCAGCGACTTTGCATTTACGATCGTTATTTCCGGCATCTTCACACCCTGATAGCGTTCCTTTAAAGCTACATAAGCATATTTTTTCTGGCGGGCATTATAGAGACTTTCCAGGGAGGGTGTGGCAGATCCTAATATCACTTTTGCCTGATGAAGAGAGGCCAGATAGATGGCGGCATCACGGGCATGAAAGCGCGGGGCAGGATCTTTTTGTTTGTACGACCCGTCGTGCTCCTCATCTACAATCACTAAACCGAGATGATCATATGGCAACCACAATACCGATCGGGGGCCAACAATTACTTTATACCGCTGGTGCTTTACTTTTTCCCAAATCTCCACCCGTTCATTATTGCTGAACCGGCTATGATATACACCCAGCTCTTCGCCAAAATAGCTGTAGAGCCTACTCACCAGTTGCGTCGTTAGCCCGATTTCCGGCAAGAGCAGCACTGCCTGTTTGCCTGCGGCCAGGGCTTCTTTTATTTTGTGAATATAAAGCAGTGTTTTTCCACTTCCGGTAACCCCTTCCAGGAGGACTACATTCTTTTCCTGTAAGCCAGTGCTCAGGCTATCAAGTGCCTGCTGCTGGGATTCCGTAAAATTAACTTCTTTTATCCCTTCGTTTTCAGGAATGATTATGCGATCTACTTGCTTTTGCTCGATGATGAACACCCCTTTATCCGCTAATGCTCTGAGCTGAGCGGTATTGGCATTAGCCCGGTCCAAAAGATCAGACTGTCGTACGATCTTGGTCTTGGCAGCAAGTTCTATATAGGCAAGTAAAATTGTTTCCTGTTTCGGAGCGCGTTTAAGGCTTTTAAAAAGCTCATGCAGTTTTTCCTCACCGTAATGGGTTTCGTGAAGGGTTACTATATTCTCTTTTTTGGGTTTGTAGGTAGGCTCCAGACTGTCATTGATCCAAACAGCTTCGTGCTCCAGTAATTCGTTCAATACCGCATTCATATTTTTCTCTCCTACAATGTTGCGCAGTTCGCTGATACTGATCTCCTTCCTGATATCAAGCGCATCCACGACTAAAAAAGCCGCATCGCTCCATTCAATAGTAGCCGGTGTTTCTTCGTTCCAGGAGAGGCGGGTTTCGCCGCTTAATTTCAGATGAGCCGGAAGTGCTGCGTGCATTACCTCTCCGGGCATTGCCATGTAGTAATACATGATCCACTGCCAAAACTGCAATTGGGTGGCATTGATAATTGGTGTTTCGTCCAGTATTTTCTTAATGGGCTTTACCTGGTATGCTTCGGGGGTATCATTATGCAGGCGCGTAATAATACCCGAATATTGCTTACTTCTTCCCAGCGCCACTTCGACGCGCATGCCCAACTGCACTACGTTTTGAAGCGGCTCAGGAATGCCATAGGTGAGGGCTTGCGGCAGTGTCAACGGAAGAATGATATCGGCATATTTAAAGCCGGTTCCCCCCGATGATGCAAATAGTGATGGCATGACTGCAAGTTATAGTATGCGCAGGATTTTCAGGCCTGGGTTTAAAAAGCCTCTCGCTCTACAGGCGAAATGACTAACGATAAGAACACGTCAGGAAGAAATGCTAAATTTTTCACTGTTCGTGATGTCCTTTGCCGAAAATGCGCTGAGAGATTTTTTCGAAGAATAACAATAAAAGCAGGATGTTGCCAAAGATGAATAATTGAATCGTGTTCGCGGACAGATCCATTGCAAAGTTCACCTTTCTGGTGTTTTCTATTGTTAGAAACGACATGCCGGTGGTAGCGACACCATATAAAAATGCTCCTGCTATTATTACAAAAAACAGGGCTGCTATACCTTTTACTATACGCATATTGATATAGGACTGCGCACTGAAAGGCGTATGCAGCTGCTCTATCTCTTCCCAGACATTTTGAGTGAAGCGCATAGAGGGTTGATCCGCCGGTATATCGGACAGTTCCCGGTGCAACATGAGAAGTTCTTCGTATCGTTGCTCCCATTCCCTGTTTGTTTCTATATACTTCCGGGTTTCGGCCAGGTCTTGTGACCCTTCGCTATTGTCTATCAGTGCCCATATTTTCCGGTCCATTCCTTCGTTTTCCATAACCACTAGTTTAGATCATTTTTTAGATAATTATATTCCTGCAGTTCCTGCGGAAAGCTTCTTACTAAGATATCCCTTAGTTTTTGTCTGGCCCGGAACAGTTTTACTTTTGCTGCATTCGGATTTATCTCCATAATCCGGCCTATTTCGTCCAACGTCTGAGAGGCTGTGTAATACAGGGTTACGATGGTGGCATCTTCTGTATTCAACTGCCGTATGGCTACATCCAGCATAACCGCTTTTGACCGGCGATCAACCAGATCCGGCAAAAGGGGAATGTTATCAATTTGAAGAAGTTGCTCTTCATTCATAGAGACGGATTTCCCAGTTTTTTTCCGGGCATGAGAAATGCAGGTGGTGTAAGCGATGCTATAAAGCCAGGTAGTGAATTTTGCTTCAGCCCGGTATGTTGCAAGTCCTTTGTAGGCCTTAACGAATACATCCTGGGCTGCTTCTTCAGCTTCTTCTCTTACCGGCAGGTATTTTAATGCCAATGAGAAAACATAGCTTTGATAACGTGACACGAGCAGGCGATAGGCTTCTTTTTTACCCTGTAAAACGAACGCAATAATTTGATGATCGCTCAAGCTGTCCTGCATATCTTCTTATCAGACGCGATAAAGTTAGTTCAGGTTACAACAGAATATATTGTTTTTCCTGTAACCGGGCAAGGCCTGCATGCGTCATAGTAGCAAACAACTATTTTACACACTTAAAACTCAAAATCATGAATGGCGGAGAAGCTCTTGTAATGCTCGTTTTATTTATTTGTACAGCCGGCACCTTGTTTGGCATCTGGTACCTGCGCAGCCGGGAGAACATGGCGATGATCGACAAAGGACTTAATCCGCGTCAGCCACATTCTTCCCTGCCAAAACCTTTCGGGAACCTGAAGTACGGATTGCTCCTCCTCGGTGGCGGACTCGGACTCACTATTGCTTTCATCGTGGAAAGCATGCATCCTCTTCCGGAAAGAAGATTTTCTGACGGCACCCTGCTTCCCGCCAACTATGAAGGGTTTTATTTTTCGCTGCTTGCTGTAGGCGGTGGCTTAGGATTGGTCATCTCTTACATGGTAGAACGGAAGGCCTGGGAACGGTATACCAATAAATTGCAGAAAGAAAAAGAAGAATAGAACAGGGCTGCAGGCACAAAACACCATTAACAGTGCTAAGAGGCATAAAATGAATTTTTCGGACTGGTAAATCCATCAACCTCAAATCAACTATCCCGTAACTTCGCCAGATGTTCCAGATAGAGCGTCCTTATCCCCCGGCGGGGGACCAGCCTGAGGCGATACGCCAATTGACCGAAGGTATAAACAATGGTGATCCGTTCCAGACGTTACTTGGTGTAACCGGTTCCGGAAAGACGTTCACTATGGCGAACGTAATACAGAATGTGCAGAAGCCGACATTAGTATTAACACATAATAAAACGCTGGTTGCGCAGCTCTACGGGGAGTTCCGGCAGTTTTTCCCGGAAAACGCCGTAGAGTATTTTGTATCGTACTACGACTATTATCAGCCAGAGGCGTACATTCCCACATCGGATACCTACATCGAAAAAGATCTTTCCATTAACGAAGAACTGGAAAAACTGCGGTTGCGCACTACTTCCAATTTACTGAGCGGCAGAAGGGATATTATCGTGGTAGCATCAGTTAGCTGCATCTATGGTATAGGTAATCCGGCGGAGTATTCCAACAGTATCATTCGTTTTAATGTCGGAGACAAGATCCCCCGGAATTCTTTTTTGCATTCACTGGTGAATTCACTTTATAATCGCAGCCAGGGCGAGTTTACACGGGGAACATTTCGCGTAAAAGGGGATACAGTGGATATAAACCTGCCTTATGTGGATTATGGTTACCGCATTAGTTTTTTCGGTGATGAAATTGAAGAGATCGAAAGTTTCGATGTATCAAACGGGAAGCGAATCGGCACGATGGCGAATGCAGCTATCTTCCCTGCCAACCTTTATCTGGCTCCCCGCGACCAGATGGGACAGATCATTCATGAGATACAGGATGAGCTTTTTGCCCAGGTAGAATACTACAAAAGCATCGGGAAACATCTGGAAGCACAGCGCATCAAAGAACGGGTGACATATGACCTGGAAATGATACAGGAACTGGGGTATTGCAGCGGGATTGAAAACTATTCACGTTTCCTGGATCGAAGACAACCGGGCACCCGGCCCTTTTGCCTGCTGGATTATTTTCCCGATGATTTTTTGCTGGTGGTGGATGAAAGTCATGTAACCATTCCCCAGATAAGCGGTATGTATGGCGGCGACCGTTCCCGAAAGCTCAACCTGGTAGATTTCGGTTTTCGATTACCTTCTGCATTGGACAATCGCCCGTTGAATTTTAACGAGTTTGAAAGTTTACTCAACCAAACGGTTTTTGTAAGTGCTACTCCCGGCAACTATGAACTCGAACAAACCGGAGGGTTGGTGATAGAACAGATCGTTCGGCCCACCGGGTTACTGGATCCGCCTATAGAAGTACGTCCCAGTATTAACCAGATCGACGATCTTCTTGATGAAATTGATAAACGCATCAAAAACGGCGACCGGGTATTGGTAACAACGCTAACCAAGCGTATGGCCGAGGAGTTGGACAAATACCTGAAGCGCATTAATGTCAATTCAAAATACATTCACTCCGAGGTAGATACATTGGAACGGGTGGAGATATTGCGGGATCTGCGATTGGGCGTCATTGATGTTTTAGTAGGGGTGAACTTACTGAGGGAAGGGCTGGATCTGCCCGAAGTTTCCCTGATGGCGATTCTGGATGCTGATAAGGAAGGCTTTTTAAGGAACGAGCGATCCCTGACACAGATGGCCGGGCGTGCAGCCCGGAATGTAAATGGCTTGGTCATCTTCTATGCGGATAAAATAACTGAAAGTATGCAGCGCACGATGGATGAAACCCAAAGAAGAAGGGATAAACAACTGGCTCATAACGCTGCTCATAATATCGTTCCCAAAACCATTATGAAATCTAAAGAGCAAATATTAAAACAAACCTCCGTACTGGACATCCGTGGATACGATAAAGAAAACAAATATGCAGTGAATGATGAGCTTGAAAGTATAGCCGCGGAAGAAAGTCTGCAATACAACGACGCAAAAACCCCGGCTCAAATGGATAAGCTGATAGCCCAAATAAAAAAAGCTATGGAAAAGGCAGCGAAGGAACTGGACTTCATGGAAGCTGCAAGACTGAGAGATGAAATGTTAAGATTGCAACGGGAGCGCGATAATTCTTAGTTTTGCGCACTTTATAGCCATGAAATTTTTAAAATCTATAACCCTTGTTGCTTGTTCTTTTATTAGTCATATAGATTCCCATGCAGGATTGTTCGAAACAGTTCAGCTTTCGGGAATGTACATACAATGGGGTTATAACCGTGAATGGTACTCCCGGAGTACTATTCATTTTAAGAATGGGAACGAATATGATTTTACACTACATCGTGCCGTTGCCAAAGACAAACCTAATTTTGATGCTATTGTAAAGGTTCCGCTTCAGATCAGCATTCCTCAGTATAGTTACCGCCTGGGCTTTTATCTCAACCGTGAACGTACCCAAGGGATCGATTTTAATTTCGACCATACGAAGTATGTCGTACAGGATTATCAACAGGTTCGGATGACGGGGTTTATCGGCGACAGAAGCTACGATGAATATATAACGCTTAATCCCAGTTTTTTACATTTTGAGCACACGGATGGGGCCAATTTTTTACACTTCAACTACTTTAGAGAATTTCCTTTAGTAAAGACCCGGAAAAAAAGCCGTATACTGCTCTCGGCAATTGCCAAAGCCGGTGCCGGCATTGTCGTTCCGCGAACTGATGTTACCTACAAGGGCAAACGATTGAACAATAAATTTCACTTAGCCGGTTACATAATCAGTGCAGAAACAGGATTACGGGTGTTCCCGCTACGGGATGTCTTTTTTGAAACTACGCTCAAGGGCGGTTTTGCAAATTATATCAACGCCCTTACGATAGAGGGCGGGTCTGCACGTCACCATTTTTTTTACGGGGAATTCATAGGCACTATCGGTTATTGTATTCCACTAAGTAAAAAACCCGTTTCTACTTCTTTGCTTCAATAAAAAACTGTGCTATCTTTTCTTATACACCGGTACGGTTGAGCAAGGTTCACCATACATAAGCGATTTTACTACCGGGCGCAGCTTTGTGGTAATATCCACATAGGCAAAATCCGGAATGGGCGTATCTCCGCAGCCTTTTATCACTACACGTTTATCAGTATATTCAATCGGGTTTATGGTTTCCAGGTTTTTATGGATGAGAAAATTGACCATTTCCTGTTTGTTTCCGAACCATACTGTTGAAGATAGTGGCTCAAGATAAGAAGCCGCTAACATATAGGCCCAAACAGGTATGATAGCGTCCACGGAACAGAAAACCGCAACATGTTTTCCTTCGTAAACAGACCAGTCGTGGGCCAATAACGCGGCCCGGTAGTCTTTTTCTTTTAAGATCATTTCCATGAAAAGAAAAGGTTTCAGATCAAATGCTGCGATCGTCTCCTGTTCAGGCACATACTCAGACAGATCCATGGTAATGATACCACTCTCCGTTACCCGGTTCACAATTGTTTCCATACGGCGAAGTTACGGGTGAATTACG
The DNA here is from genome assembly GCA_035497455.1 of Flavipsychrobacter sp. Lineage (GTDB taxonomy): Bacteria > Bacteroidota > Bacteroidia > Chitinophagales > Chitinophagaceae > JAFIGV01. Next base: position 484,140 of record DATJDL010000011.1, on the reverse strand, counting down.
ATTTAAAAATAAAAGCAGCCTCTGCGGGAGGCTGCTTTTTACTATAGCTTCTTCAGGAAAATTAATAAAGATTCTTGGCACTGTATTTCACATCCGCATTGCGAAGCAGCGATTGTTGCAACATACCGTTCACACTATTTTTCAATTGCATGTTTTGCATCATCAGTTGTTGTTGCATCTGTGCCGGGTCCACCTTGTTTGCCGTATTGGTAAAACGACTTACGAGGCTCATGAAAACAACACCATCGCCACCTTTGATGCCGGGAGCAACGGCATTGGGTTTCAAACCGTCAAAAAATGCGTAACCCACTACTTTTGGTTCATAACCCAGGTTAGGCAAATAGCTGCTCGCTGCGTTGAAAGAATCTAATGGCTGAACAATCATACCGGTAGCGGCAGCGATGGCTTCCAGTCCTTGTCCTTTGTATTTTTCAGCAATAATCTTTGCCTTTTTTTCAGCCTTAACCTGGGCCTCTAACATGGGTTTGTTGCTTTCATCAACCTGCATCAGGCCTTTCTCACGAATCGCTGTAAGTTTACCGATAACGTACCTTCCATCTAAATTGAATACCGGAGATACATCGTCCTTCTTTGCTTCGTACATCCAGCGGATCACCTCACGGGAAGAACCGATACCCGGAATCATAAAGTCGTTCACTTTTACGTTGTCAGCTATCAGCTTATTCAGGTTTTGCTTTTTCACTGATTCGTTGAAAGCAGCTCCTGTCGTATTTTTTCCTGCAAATTCATTCGCTTTTGCATAGATAGCATTTTCTGTTTCCGGACTGGCAAAAAGCGGTTTTACAATGGTCGCCAGTTTCACCACAGGTTGTACATCTTTTTGGCTGATAATTTCTATATAGTGATACCCTGCATAGGCATCGTTCTCTACCTTCACTACTTTTTTCTCTCCTGGCTTTCCTTCAAATATGAAATCTGCAAATTCCTTTGATATCTGCGGACGTTGTGCTAATGTAAATTCATATTCACCGGCTGTGTTCTTACTTCCATCATCGTCGGTGTAAGCTGTAACGATCTGTTTGAAATCCGCTCCTGATTTAGCCGCGAGTTCCACGCTGTCTATTCTCTTTTTAGCAGCACTGTCACTGCGTGTTTCCGCCCCTTTATCTTTGGTTTTTACCAGCACGTGGCGCACTTTTACGGAATCCGGCAACGTAGTTCTTTCTGTTACCTTAGTCAGCTTGTAAGCGCCGTTTTCAAAATAAGGTCCATAAACACTTCCAACGGGTCTATTCAATATAGAATCCGCATACTGAGACATGTACGCTTTTTTACTAACAAAAGCAGCATTGTAAGGTTCTTCAGAATTACGATTGACAAAATTCTCATTGTCGGTAGTCGTATTAAATTCATTTTGCAATTGAGCGATGGCATTGAGCACGGTAGCTGTATCTTCTTTTGAAGGGTTGATATCAAATGCTACATATTCCATGCTGCGGGTGGGATCATCAATAGTATATTGTGAAGCGTGCTTTTTGATATATTCATTGATTTCCGCATCAGTCACTTTCACTTCATTGTCATTTACAGTCGTATAAGGAACTTTCACGAAACGAATGCTCGCCATTTCGGATTGATCTTTTACCAGGATGTCGGCTAAATATTTAGGTGTATAAATTCCACCTGCTACGAGCGCGTTGAATTTTTGTAACAATGCCTGACGCTTGATGTAGCCTTTCATCATTTCCCATTGTTCCAAAGCCTTTGCCGCGTTAGGATTATTCATGTCAATTTTCTTCTGTTCAAAAGCTACAAGTGCCTGTGGATCGAATTGACCTGACTGAGGATTCTTAAAATAAGGAAACTGCATTACCAGGGGATGCGGGTTGGCACCGGCAATCAGTTCTTTTTCTTCCTCCTTGGTAAGTGTAAGACCTAAATCTTCCATCTGACCGGCAACCAGTTTTTCGTAAAGCATTTCATTCAGCACCGTAGTGTGTATCTGAGACTTCGTATTTTCATCCAGGTTGTTGCCCATCATAGCATACAAGGACTCCAGCTCGTTTATACGAACAGAATAATCTTTCGGATCGATCTCTTCTCCATCTACTTTTGCTATGTATTCACTTCCGCTGAAAATCTTCCTGATATTATCACCTGCATCCATCAATAGAAAACCTATCAGGGAAATAGCAATAAGGAAACCTACAATTTTAGCGTACTTAGTTCTCAGGCTTTGTATTACCGACATCTTATTGTGTGTTTGTTAATATTCTTACAAGGAGCGCAAATTTATAAGAAAATTTGAGAATAACATGGAAGAATAAGGATTTCAGGCTAATAACCCTATTTTCCCCGGATATTATTAGTTATTATAAGCAGGTGTCCAAAATATTGAACGCTCATTTCGCCGGACAGGTTATTTTTAGATAAGGGCAAGGTTATTAACTAATAAGCCCAAAATGTGTGAATAGCGGTGTATAACAGACTGAAAATTTTTGAAGCAGATTAGCACTGTCAATTTTTATGAAGTTCCTTCAAAACTTTTCAGGTAAAAATTCATAGTAAGTTAACATAGAAATCATCTTTGTGAATTTCAGAAATTATACGATCCAGGTTTATCCACTTATCCAGAAATTTGTGTGGATTAGCTTATTTTTAAAGGTTGCTATGTGTGGGAAATAGGATGATTAAATAGGATGAAGTATAAATTTAGATTTTGCAAGTTGTATTTCAATTTAATTTCCCCAAATTCACAGTCTTAATAGCAATAGAAAAATTTTTTAAAAAATCTTTTTTACAATTATTATGGATGTGCAAATTGACAATAGAAAGTTGGATAAAGGATATTTGGACAGGGAGATCGATCCAAGCCTGGATTTGTTTGCAGAGATTGAAAAATTAAAGAAGGAAAAAAAGGCTATCCTGCTGGCGCATTATTACCAGGAACCTGATATCCAGGATGTAGCAGATTATATAGGTGATAGCTTAGGGTTGGCACAGCAGGCGGAAAAAACAGATGCTGAGATCATCGTATTTGCCGGCGTTCATTTTATGGCTGAGACTGCGAAGATTTTAAATCCCCATAAAAAGGTATTACTCCCTGATCTGAAAGCAGGTTGCTCGTTAAGCGATAGTTGCCCGCCCGCCTTATTTTCTAAGTTCAGGAACAATCACCCGGATCATCTGGTGATTTCCTATATCAATTGCTCAGCAGGAATTAAGGCACTGAGTGATATTATTTGCACGAGTTCGAATGCCAGGCAAATTGTAGACAGCCTTCCAAAGGATCAGAAGATCATTTTTGCACCGGATAAAAATTTAGGAGGTTATATAAACAAGAAGACGGGAAGAAATATGGTTTTGTGGAATGGCGCCTGTATGGTGCATGAATTATTTGCGCAAGAGAAAATAATCAGACTGAAAGAAAGGAACCCCGAAGCAAAATTCATTGCACATCCGGAATGTGAAGAAGCCGTATTGCGCCTAGCGGATTTTATCGGATCCACAACCCAGATGTTGAAATTTACGGAAGAGGATGCTTGTGACAGTTTTATTGTAGGGACGGAAACGGGTATTTTACACCAGATGCAGATCCGCTCTCCTCACAAAACATTTATTCCCGCTCCTCCAGATAATTCCTGTGCCTGTAATGATTGTCCGCATATGAAACTGAATACGCTTGAAAAGCTTTATTTGTGCATGAAGTATGAACAGCCCGAGATTACGATGGAGCCCGGTTTACTGGAGGCGGCAAAGAAGCCTATTTTACGTATGCTGGAGTTGAGTAAAAGCATGGGTTTATAAATCGCATGAAGCAATAAGAAAATATTTTTTTAACTTAGCTTTCAAAATAAATTTCAGTATGAAAAAATTGACACTTTTATTAGCCGTGGGTGCCAGCCTCAACTGCGGTGCACAAGTAGTACATCATCCACCTGCATTTCCTGATTTGAGCGCGGCTCAGACGCCTACTCATAATTTCTACAAAGATTATATGGGTGTAGCTTTTTCGGTAAACACACCTACCAGTATTTCCGGTCCGAAGAATTATACGATCAGCAATGATGGCGGTGGCGGTGCTAACGAGTGGGGCGGAGCTATCACAGCCCCTATATTGAACAAGCAAGTAGTATTGGCGACCCCGGACTCCTCTGGTTGCTCTACCCTTACTGCGGGTAGCATGACCGGCAAGATCGGTTTGGTTTTTAGGGGAAATTGTGAATTCGGAGCAAAAGCATTAGCTGCTCAGAATGCCGGCGCGATCGCTTGCGTTATAGTAAACAATATCCCGGGTTCACCGGTAGGTATGGGTGCCGGCGCTGTGGGCGCTTCCGTAACGATACCGGTTATCATGATTTCTGATGTGGATGGTGGAGCTATCTATACACAATTGAAAGCTTCTCAGACCGTGACAGCTTCTTTCTCTACATGGGGATATGGTAATGCCAATGATCTGGGTTTCTTATTTAACGGATACACCCAACCTCATGCTATGGTGACCCCGCTTTCACAATTGGGAACCAGTAATGGGAACCCGATCGCTTATAAATTGTATGACGGTGCTTTCATCGGAAATTTCGGTTCAGCGGATCAAACGAATGTGAAACTGAAATCTTCTTTAACTTGGACCCCTACGGGCAGTACTACTGCACAAACAGTTAAAAATGATTCATTCACTTTTGCATCCTTCCCTCGCATAGATTCTATTTATGCTGTAGGAATTGGCAATTCTTATGATATCCACGCTACCACCACAGGTACGTATAACATGACCTATAACCTTTCCATGGCCAATGCAGACCAGTTCACAGGTGATAATACTATCTCTCATTCCTTTACTGTATCGGATAGTATTTATTCTAAGGGTAGGTATAACTTCCCTGATAATGGTCCTTACGCTTCTTCTTATGTTCGTATCGGTACTACGGGTTCATCCTTCTTCGGAGGAAATCTTTATTACATTGCTAATAATGGACAGCAAGAAGCTATGAGTGCTCAGTATAAAATAGCCAGCAATGCGAGTGAATTGAGTGCAGAATCTACGCTGATACTGCTTTTCAAATGGAAAGATACAGTAGTGGTAGACTCTATGGTAGAAGCCGGTGAATTACAATTGGTAGGGATTAACCAAAGAACCTATCAACTTACCGATAGCACTGGTGATCATTTCGAAGTGAAATTCCTCGATGCGAATGGTGCTACAGGATCTAAGGCAATAATGGATCCTAATTCATGGTATTATGTTGCTGTAGAATGTTCGCCAACAGCTTTCTTGGGATACGATGGTGTCACCAATTTTTATCCAAGAAGTTATTTAAGGCATCATGCGCCAGGAGCAAATCAGTATACTGAATTCTACACCAGCAATATTAGTGGTGCATTTGCTGATTTCCAGGTTTCTGCTTCTACTACACCAAATGCATTGCTAGGACAATATCCTTACGATGGTGCCGATACCACAACTCGTCTTACTGTTGACAGCGCAAGATATGCTCAGCAAAGGAAAGGCTATGTTGCTGCTGTAGCTTTGAAAATGAAGCCTGCAACTGTGGGAACAGACAATTCAGTAAAAGAAACAGCAAAAGTTTCTTTGTATCCTAACCCTGCAAACGATCAACTGGTTATTGATGTCGTTTCAAGCGCTTCCAGCAAACAATTCTTCTATTCTATAGTGGATATGACAGGTAAAACTCAATATTCCACTAAGAGAAAGAATATAGCCGGTAACGCAGATAAACTGACAGTTTCTACTTCCTCTTTAGCAAACGGTACTTACATACTGTTGGTTACGGGTGATGATGGTCAAACTACAGTTCGTAAATTTGTGGTAGCACACTAGTAATTAGTTAATCTTTATAACAAGGGTTGCAGAGTTAATCTGCAACCTTTTTTTATTTTTGCACCATGTTTAAAGAGTATGATGTAATTGTAGTAGGTGCAGGACATGCGGGTTGTGAAGCAGCAGCAGCAGCAGCCAATATGGGTTCGAAGGTCTTACTTGTTACCATGAATATGCAGACTATCGCCCAAATGAGTTGTAATCCGGCAATGGGAGGGATAGCTAAAGGACAGATAGTGAGGGAGATAGATGCATTAGGGGGATATTCCGGGATGGTGTCCGATAGATCCATGATTCAATTTCGCATGCTGAACAGGTCTAAAGGTCCTGGTATGTGGAGCCCGAGAACACAGAATGATCGAATGCTGTTTGCTATTACCTGGAGAGAGATGTTGGAGAATACTCCAAACGTAGATTTCTGGCAGGATATGGTGAAAGGATTAATTGTTTCACGTGGAACAGTGGAAGGAGTAATTACCGGGATGGGGCAGGAAATAAGGGCAAAATCGGTGGTACTTACCAATGGAACCTTTCTTAACGGAGTTATTCATATAGGGGAAAAGCAATTCGGGGGAGGAAGAATTGGAGAAAAAGGCGCCACCGGCATCACCGAGCAGCTTATTTCTTTAGGTTTTGAAGCAGAACGCCTGAAAACAGGAACACCTCCGAGAATTGATGGCAGATCGCTGGATTATACAAAAATGGAAGTACAGCATGGAGATGAAGAAATTGTAGGGTTCTCATACATGCCAATACAGAAAATAAAGCCCGCTGAACAACGTAATTGCTGGATCACGTATACAAGTGAGGCAGTTCATGACATATTGCGTACCGGGTTTGAACAATCGCCTATGTACCAGGGCAGAATAAAAGGAAGCGGTCCGCGCTATTGTCCCAGCATAGAGGATAAGATCAACCGGTTTGCCGACAAGGACAGGCACCAGCTTTTCGTGGAACCGGAGGGTTGGAATACGGTTGAGATTTATGTAAATGGATTTAGCACGTCTTTACCGGAGGAAGTTCAGTATAAAGCCTTGCAAATGGTACCCGGTTTTGAAAATTGCAAATTTTTCAGACCGGGTTATGCAATTGAGTATGACTACTTCCCTCCAACTCAGTTAAAATTCACCCTGGAAACAAAAGAAATAAGGAATCTCTTCTTTGCAGGGCAGATAAACGGCACTACGGGCTACGAGGAAGCAGCCTGCCAGGGTTTGATGGCAGGAATAAACGCCCATCAGAATGCTCATAGTGCAGAGCCTGTGATATTAAAGCGTAGTGATGCTTATATAGGCGTGCTGATAGATGACCTGATCAACAAGGGGACTGATGAACCATACAGGATGTTTACGAGCAGAGCTGAATACCGGACCCTGTTGCGGCAGGATAATGCAGACCTGCGATTGACAGAACTAGGTTATCAGATAGGGTTAGCAAAACAGGATAGATACGAGCTCTATTGTAAGAAAAGAGAAGCGGTAGAGAAAGCGAAACAGGTGCTCTCTGAAACCACTGTGCTCCCTTCTGAAATGAACGGTTACCTGGAGCAAAAAGGAATACCCTTACTGGCAGAAAAATCGAAGGCGGCTAAACTATTGCTGCGCCCGGGTGTAGAACTTCACGATTTGATAAGAAACAGCCCTGAACTGGAGCAAAAAATGGGCATCACAGAAACATTAGTATTAGAACAGACGGAAATCCAGATCAAATATGATGTGTATATCGAAAAGGAAAAGGAAATGGTGAAGAAGATGGCGAACCTGGAAGATCATATTATCCCCGATTCCTTTGATTACCTGAAATTAAACGCGATTTCTACGGAAGCACGCCAGAAACTATCCAAGATAAGACCCCGCACTTTAGGACAGGCAACTCGTATCAGCGGAGTAAATCCCAGCGATATACAAATACTGATGGTATTCATGGGGCGATAGTGCTTCACTTGCTACCACCTATTTTTAAAAGGATTAAGTCAGTATGACTGATGGAAACGAAAGAGGCTATTTATCATTATTGTAATTACCAGGAAAGATGCCAGCAACAGGTAAGAGACAAGCTTTATTCATTAGGCTGCCATCCGGGGGAAGTAGAAGCAATAATAGCAGACCTGATCGAAAAAGGATTGGTAAATGAAGAACGATTTGCCAGGGCAATAGCCAGGGGAAAATTTCGCATGAACAAATGGGGCAGAATTAAAATCATACAGCAATTAAAGCAGCATAGAATATCCGATTACTGTATTAAAATTGGTTTACGGGAAATAGACGAAGAGGAATATTTCCAGACGTTGCGGCGACTAGCTGCTGCGAAATGGATGGAATTGAAAGAAGAAAAGAACATTTTTGCAAAAAAGGCAAAAGTCTTCCGTTATCTCCAGCAAAAAGGATTTGAAAGAGAGTTAATCACCGACAGTATAGACACGATACAACTCAAATCAACGGAATAATTGTTATTGTTCATACCTTTATAGCATGATACAGCAAATAACGAATGGTATAAGTGTTTCTGTGGAGACCTTTTATCAGCCTGATCACTCCAATGCTATCAATTCCGAATATTTATTTGCATACCGCATCACGATCGAGAATTTTTCCAATTATCCTGTAAAATTGTTAAGCAGGAAGTGGCATATCGTGGAGAGCAATGGGATAAAGAGAGTAGTAGAAGGGGAAGGCGTAGTAGGAGAGCAACCTGTAATATTGCCCGGTGAAAACTATCAATATGTATCTGCAGCCAACCTGAGAAGTGATATAGGGAAGATGTACGGAAACTACGAAATGCTGGATATGCATAGCAAGAAAACCCTTACCGTTAACATCCCGGAATTTCGCCTGATCGCACCCTTTAAGATGAATTAGTACCCTAAAGCTGTGCTGTTAGCGTGCCAATTTAAATTCATTCAGTAAATTGGTTATACTCACCTCCCTGTCCTTGGCACCAGTTTGCTTTTTTATTGTAATTGATTGAGCAATAATATCTTCTGCATATCTATAGATGCTCCACTGGTTACCGTTATATTCCAATGAAGTGAGATTTTCTATCCAGTCACCGGAATTCATATATACTACGCTTCCCTTTGATGTTTCCAGTGTTTTTATGCAGGGTTGATGAATGTGCCCGCATACCACGAAGCCATAATCGTTCTCCAAAGCAATTTCGCATACGGTTTTTTCGAAATCACCAATAAAATTGACAGCAGATTTGACGCTGTTTTTTATCTTTTTTGAAAAGGATATCTTTTCCCCTCCCATTTTTTCCAAAGCAAAATTGACCATCCGGTTTAAGAGAATCAACAGGTCATAGCCCTTTCCGCCGAGCTTGGCCAGCCACTTGCTATGTTTCATTGCGACATCAAAAACATCTCCGTGAAAGATCCATACATTTCTTCCATCGAGTTTGAGGGAAAGTTTGTTGGCAATTTTCAAAGAACCCAGTTGAAAGTCTTTGAATTTTCGAAGCATTTCATCATGATTACCGGGGAGATAATAAACAGGAACATCGGAAGCAATCCAGCCAATGATATGTTTTACTATTTCTATGTGCGTGACAGGAAAATATCTTTTGGAGAAGGCCCAAATATCGATGATATCACCATTGAGCACTACCGTCCCAGGCTTAATACTCTTTAAATACTGAAGGAGTTCTCTGGCGTGGCAACCGTAGGTACCAAGGTGCATATCAGATAACACCACAATATCAACTTCTCTTTTGGGCATTTGTATCATCAATATTTTGACCCTACAAAATCAAGAAAGAAATGTAAGCGGAGTATTACGGGAGCATGAATTTACCGTGAAGATTTGCCTTCATATAAGCCGGGGAACCAGAAAAAGCTGTACTACAACAGACTAAGCCATTTCCGTTACAGGTAATTCACGGGGTGTATATTTTTCCATTTCTCTTTTTATAGCGAGTATATGATCCGGAGTAGTGCCGCAACATCCTCCCATAAGATTTATCCAGCCTTCTTTGGCAAAACCACCTACTGTAGCAGCCATTTCCCCGGGAGTTTCGTCATATTCACCCATTGCATTTGGCAGACCGGCATTTGGATAAGCACTTACAAAACAGGCAGCTATTTGTGAAAGTTCTTCAATATGAGGTCGCATTTGATCCGCACCCAATGCGCAGTTTAGCCCGATGCTTACAGGGTTGGCGTGCATCATGGAAATATAGAATGCCTCCAGTGTTTGTCCGCTTAAAGTTCGCCCGGAAGCATCGGTGATGGTACCCGAGATCATAACCGGAAGTTCCAGTCTGTTTTCCCTGAAATATTTTTTGATGGCAAAAATTGCTGCTTTAGCATTTAGCGTATCAAAAATGGTCTCTATCAGGAGGATATCTACTCCTCCTTCGACTAAAGCAGCTATCTGTTCATAGTAAGCGGAGGCTACCGCATCAAACGTAACTGCACGAAAACCGGGATTATTCACATCCGGAGAGAGCGACAAGGTTTTATTCATGGGTCCGATTGCTCCTGCTACAAAAAGGTCATCCGGATTAGCTTTTGTTTCATTAACAAATTCATTTACAGCTAGTTGTGCTATTTTGGCAGCAGCTATATTTATTTCCCGTGCCAATCCCTGCATTTTGTAATCTTCTAGAGAAACAGATTGTGCATTAAAAGTATTTGTCTCTATAATGTTAGCGCCGGCGGCAAGGTATTCCTTATGAATATTTTTAATAATATCCGGTTGCGTCAGGCATAAAAGGTCATTATTTCCTTTAAGATCCGAATCATAATCTTTAAAACGTTCTCCACGATAATCCGCTTCTTCAAGTTTATGCCGTTGTATCATCGTTCCCATGGCTCCGTCTATAATGAGGATACGTTGGGATAAAAGATTTTTCAGTTGTTCGGTTCTGTTATTCATTTCAACAAAGTTAAATAATAAAGCAAATACCCACACTGAACAGGAGCGTGGGTATTTATTAGTTTAAACAATCGGGATATTTTCCAAGCCCGGCTTTTAAAATTGAAGCACAAACCAGAAAAACCGGAGATTATTGAGGATCGTATTCTTTTCCTAAGCGGATGCGCAATCCCAAAGTCGTAGGAAAATAGAGAATATTGTAGGTATTATTAGCGTGGTTATACCGGGAATCGGTCGTCTTTACAGACGCAAATTTAGGAGCGAACTCAATGTTTACTCCGATGACACGCGAGAAGTAGTAAGAATAACCGATCTGGGCACCTAATAATCCGCCATATCCGCTTTCGTATTGATATTTGGAAACATAGTTAAAATCCGATGGTGAATTAGGAAGCGCTCTGGCATACTCAATTTTACCTTCACTGCCTGTGGCTACCGCACCGGCAGAAATACCGACGTATAGACTGGAGCGGACAAAATCCTCATAACGTGCTTCAAAAGGTATTACGTAATTAAAGCGAAGTGCGAAACTAAGTGCTCTTTCAGCAAAAATATAGTCCACATTGCGCATACCCATATATTGATTATTGGTACCGTAAAGCGGCCACTCCGTTTTTCTTTCCCATCGTGTCATCTGTACATCCAATCCTGCCTGTAAATTGCGGTTTATATTATAGTGGAGATTCAACCCGGTAGCATAAGTCCATTTACCCTCATCTCCGTCATAGAGCGTTTTAGTAGGTTTTGCTGTATTGCTTAATCCGCCATTAAACCCCAGTTCAAATTTTTGCGCACCGGCACTCAGCGATATGAAGAGTATTAAAGAAGTAAGTGTAATTTTCATAAAAAATTATTGCTGATACAAATTAATTGAATAAAAGTGGATAAAGCAAGTTGTTAAAAAATATTGCGACGAAACAACTCAAAATCAGCAAAAAAACACATGGAAAAAAATTGTCACAAAAAAACCCCTGTAGATGCTGTTAAAATTCAATTAACAATTTATATATTTGCATCAATTATTCCCTAATCACCCTATAGTTATTAACAAATGAAAGACTCTATAAAAACCCTGCCGCGCGGACTTGTCTTTTTCTTTGACATGTCCTGCGTCATTACCTGCCTTTTTGTTTCCCAGATATTCCGGTATAATTTTCACTTGGAAGGTGCTTTGCAGCATTGGGAATTGATGGCGCTGTCAGCTATTATTATCAACTCTGCATCGTTTTATTTGTTTAAAACCTACTATGGTATTGTAAGGTATACAACAGTGCACGATTCCTTTAAGATCGTCATTATCAATATTATTGCCAGTTTGGCCTACATTATCATTAAACTAAGCCTTGCTGCTTATGGGGAGGTTACTTATGGATACAAAATCGGATTTTTAGCCTGGGTCTCCATTTTCATTAATTTTTTCATTGTCAGTTTTGCATTGATCGGCTACCGCACCATAGTCAGGTATATTTATAAAACCTACTTCAGCGGGGTATCCAACAGTAAGGAAAAAATAAAGATCGTAATCTACGATGCGGGAGATTACGGACTATCGACGAAGCGTATTATTTCGGACAGTCCTTATACAGACATGGTAGCCATTGCTTTTTTAGATGATAATCCTAATAAAAAGAATAAAATTCTGGAAGGCATTCCCATAAAGGGAACGGATGATGCGTCTATAGCCAAGTTAAAAACGGAAGGGGTTCAGTCAATATTGATTGCAAAAGAAAGCATCAGCAGCGAAAAACTAAACTTTATCGTAGATCAGGCATTGAAGCATGATCTGCGTGTACAGCAGGTTCCGCCTATTGATAAATGGCTGCATGGAAAGCTGGCATCGGAACAAATAAAAGATGTGCACATTGAAGATCTCCTGGAAAGAGAAGTCATAGATATTCAGAACGATAGTATTAATAAAGAAATTACCGGGAAAACGATACTCGTAACAGGGGCTGCCGGCTCTATCGGTAGTGAAATCGTAAGGCAGTTGATGGTGTATAAGCCATCCATGCTGATCATGTGTGATAAGGCAGAATCGCCACTGCACGAACTACAGATTGAAATGGAAGAACGCTATGGCACTAAGAATTTAAAAGCGTTTATCGGAAATATCTGTGACAACGTCAGAATGGAGCAGTTATTCGAAGTGTACAATCCGGATGTCATCTACCACGCTGCGGCTTACAAACACGTGCCTTTAATGGAAGGGAACCCTTCCGTAGCGGTGGTTAATAATATCCTGGGCACTAAAATCATAGCAGAATTAGCGGTAGAATTCAAAGCTCAGAAATTTGTGATGGTTTCTACTGACAAGGCGGTGAACCCAACTAATATTATGGGAGCCAGCAAGCGCATTGCAGAAATCTTCACTCAATCTTATTTCAACCATCTTTATAATACCAAGGATATAAATCAGCAACGATCTACAAAATTTGTCACCACGCGTTTCGGAAATGTACTCGGTTCAAATGGTTCTGTAATCCCGAGGTTTAAAAAGCAGATCGAAGCGGGCGGTCCTATTACCATTACCCATCCTGAAATAACGCGTTATTTTATGACCATACCGGAAGCCTGTCAATTGGTGATTGAGGCCGGTGTGATGAGCAAAGGTGGCGAGATCTTCGTATTCGATATGGGGAAACCTGTAAAAATTGTAGATCTGGCGCGAAAAATGATTCAACTCTCCGGGAAAATTCCGGATATAGATATAAAAATGGTATTTACAGGATTGAGACCTGGTGAGAAACTATATGAAGAGCTGTTGAATAATGCGGAAAATACCATTACCACGTATCATGAGAAAATAATGATAGCCAATGTGAGGGAATACGATTTTATTACGATCAACGAAAAAATTGAAAGACTCATTCACCTGGCTAAAAGTCATTACACTCTTGAAACTGTTGCATTAATGAAAGAAATCGTTCCAGAGTTCATTAGCAACAATTCAGTATTTCAAAAACTGGATAAACAAGGAGAAAACTAAGATCAGCAGCAAAAAACTTTTAGAATTATTATAGAAATACGTTTAGTATGTTCTAACTTTGCGGCGCAAAATGAGTAGTAAAACTACTCGATATTAAAACTCAGCTGGGACTGACGATGGCGAAGCCATGTCCACACATCCTAAATAATATGGAAAATAAAACGCACAAAATTTCTATCGTAGGGCTTGGTTATGTAGGGCTACCGCTTGCAGTAGAGTTTGCAAAATTTTATCCTACCGTGGGTTTTGATATTTCTCAAAATCGAATAGCGGAATTGGGCGATTATCGAGACAAAACGTTAGAGATTGAGTCGGAGATGCTGCAGGAAGTCATCAAGACGGAAAATGATGAAGCGCCGGGACTTTATTGTTCCTGTGATGTGGAGAGTATAAAAGATTGTACCGTGTACATTATTACCGTACCTACACCGGTAGACAAGCATAACAAACCAGATTTGACGCCTTTATACAAAGCCAGCGAAACCGTGGGTAAGGTCCTGGCAAAGGGCGATATCGTAATTTATGAATCTACGGTTTACCCTGGCGTTACTGAAGATGAATGCGTTCCGGTGCTTCAAAGCGTGTCGGGCTTGAAATTCAATGAAGATTTCTTTTGTGGTTATTCACCGGAAAGAATTAATCCGGGAGATAAAGAGCATACTGTAACAAAAATATTAAAAGTGACCTCCGGCTCTACCCCGGAAACGGCTGAAACGGTAGATCAGTTATACAAGAGTATTATTAAGGCCGGTACACATAAAGCGCCCAGCATAAAAGTGGCGGAAGCGGCAAAGGTCATAGAAAACTCCCAGCGAGATATCAATATTGCTTTCGTCAACGAATTGGCAAAGATCTTCAACAGGATAGGAATTGATACACATGATGTGTTGGCGGCGGCGGGTACCAAGTGGAATTTTTTACCTTTTAAACCCGGCTTGGTCGGTGGACATTGCATCGGTGTGGATCCTTATTATTTGGCGCAGAAAGCGCAGGAATTGGGATACCACCCGGAAATCATTCTTGCCGGACGCCGTTTGAACGACAGTATGGGTGCTTACGTAGCAGACGAAGTGGTAAAAAAGATGCTGCAAAAAGGTGTGGCGGTAAAAGGAAGTAAAACCCTCGTAATGGGTATTACGTTTAAAGAGAATTGCCCGGATGTTCGAAATACCCGGGTTATTGATATTATAGCTCAGTTAAAAAGTTACCATATTGACCCCGTTGTTTATGATCCTTGGGCAAATGCTTCCGAAGTGCATCATGAGTACGGGTTGACTTGTCTGAATGAATTGCCTTCCGAAGAGAAGTTTGATGCGGTGATCCTGGCTGTAGCCCATAAAGAGTTTTCATACGATGCCATACAGCCGCTTTGTAATGACGAATGTGTCATTTTCGATGTTAAAGGTGTTTGGAATCAAAATATAGTAGACGCAAGACTGTAACAATCGTGTTAGATACCTTAATATCTTCAAAAACCAGAATAAAGCTCCTGATGAGATTGTTTCTCAATCCGGGCAACTCGGCCTACCTTCGCGGACTGGCAGATGATTTTGGAGAAAGTACCAATGCTGTAAGACTGGAACTAAATAAGTTTGAAGAAGCGGGCTTGCTCGTTGCTGAAACCCAGGGAAATAAAAAATATTACCAGGCTAACAGGCAGCATCCGCTTTTTAAGGATATCAACAATATTGTCATAAAATATGTAGGGCTGGATCGTATAATCGATATGATTATCGGGCGGCTTGGTAATTTGGAAAAGTTGCTTTTGGTAGGAGACTATGCAGAAGGAAAAGATACAGGAATCCTGGATCTTATTGTTGTAGGCGATATTGATAAACAATACCTTGTAAACCTGATCGAAAAGGCGGAAAAATTAATAGGAAAAAAATTGCGTTATATACACTATAGATCGGAAGATTGGACACAGCATAAAAGAAACAGTAACGCAAAAGGATTGGGAGAACTATTACTTTGGCAAAAAAACTCAAAATAGCGAATGCCATGGTATGTGCTCTATACGAACCCCCGAAACGAAAAAAAGGTAGCCCAAAGGCTATCTGAGAAAAATATACAGGTTTTTTGCCCTGTACAGGAAACAATAAAACAATGGAGCGATAGAAAAAAGAAGGTAATTGAACCTGTTTTCAAATCCTACATATTTGTTCATCTGAATAACTATGAAACGGATCAGGTTGAAGTGCTAAAAACACAGGGAGCCGTGAGGTTTCTTTGGTGGATGCAAAAACCCGGTGTGGTAAGAGATAGTGAAATAGAGGCTATTAAGAATTTTTTAAACAAGTACAAAGGTGCCACTTTGGTTGCCAATATTCAGGAAGGGGCGATGGTGGATATAACAGAAGGAGCGTTAATAGAACAGACCGGAAGAGTTATTAAAATAAAAGGAAACAAAGCGTACCTGCACATCCATTCAATAGGATGGAATATTACGGCAGAACTACCGCTACAGTCTTTAAAAAAACAATAGAATTTGATGGCTAAAGTAGCCCTGATAACAGGAATAACCGGACAAGATGGAGCGTATCTTGCAGAATTACTTTTGAAGAAAGGATATGTGGTGCATGGCATTAAACGTAGAAGTTCTTTATTTAATACAGATCGGATTGATCATTTGTACGAAGATCCTCACATCAACAACCGCCATTTTATTCTTCATTATGGCGATCTGAATGATAGTACCAATCTGATAAGGATCGTACAGGATGTGCAGCCGGATGAAATCTATAACTTGGGTGCCATGAGTCACGTAAAGGTGAGTTTTGATACACCGGAATATACAGCCAATGCCGATGGAATCGGCACGTTAAGATTATTGGAGGCCATCAGAATACTTGGACTCGAAAAGAAAACCAAAATTTACCAGGCATCTACCTCTGAACTATACGGCTTGGTTCAGGAAGTGCCGCAGTCAGAGAAAACACCGTTCTACCCACGCTCTCCTTACGGTGTAGCTAAGCTTTATGCTTTTTGGATTACGGTAAACTATCGGGAGGCGTACAATATTTTCGCATCGAACGGCATATTGTTCAATCACGAAAGTCCGCTCAGAGGGGAAACATTCGTGACCCGGAAAATTACAAGGGCGGTAGCGCAAATGGCTTTGGGGCTTCAGGAAAAATTATTCATTGGCAACCTGGATGCAAAGAGAGACTGGGGCCATGCAAAAGACTATGTGGAGGCGATGTGGCTGATTTTGCAACAGGAGGTAGCGGAGGATTTTGTCATCGCGACAGGAACTACTACCACTGTTCGGGATTTTATCAACATGGCTTACAATGAGATTGGTGTTACACTAGAATGGAAAGGAGAGGGTGTTGATGAAAAAGGATATGTTTTAACCAGCAGTATTCCGGAACATTTACCGGTAGGTAAAGAAGTAGTGAACGTTGATCCAAAATATTTCCGCCCTACAGAAGTGGAACTGTTGATAGGCGACGCAACGAAAGCAAGAGAAAAGCTGGGTTGGGAGCCAAAATATACATTGTCTCAAATGATTAGTGAAATGGTGCAGGCAGATCTTGAGACATTCAGGAAAGAAAAGATGCTTAAAGAGGCAGGTTACAATATTTTAAGACAATACGAATAGTAAAAAACTACACTCTCCCATGCATACAGACAGTAAAATATATATAGCCGGACATAGAGGAATGGTAGGGAGTGCCATTCACCGCATGCTTCTTGAAAAAAATTACCGTAATATCATAAGCCGTAGTTCTTCTCAGCTTGACCTTCGGAATCAACAAGCGGTAGAAGATTTTTTTAAGGAGGAAAAACCGGAATATGTTTTCATTGCTGCAGCGAAGGTGGGCGGTATATTGGCGAACAATACTTACCGAGCCGACTTTATCTATGAAAACATGATGATTCAGAATAACATCATACACCAGTCGTATAAAACGGGTGTAAAAAAACTGATGTTTTTAGGTTCGTCTTGCATTTATCCTAAGAATGCTGACCAACCGCTGAAGGAAGAATACTTATTGACAGGTGCGCTGGAGCCTACAAACGAACCGTATGCTATTGCAAAAATAGCCGGTATTAAAATGTGTGATGCTTACAGAAGCCAGTATGGATGTGATTTCATTTCTGTAATGCCTACGAATCTCTATGGACCTAACGACAATTACGATTTAAAAACCTCCCATGTTTTGCCGGCCTTATTAAGAAAATTTCATGAGGCCAAGGAGAATGGCTGGCATGAAGTGCAGGTTTGGGGAAGCGGAAAGCCATTGAGGGAGTTTTTACATGTGGACGATCTTGCGGAAGCCTGTTTCTTCCTGATGGAAAATTATTCGGAAGAAGGACCTATTAATGTGGGCATCGGTGCAGATCTTTCTATTAAAGAGTTAGCCGAATTGATCCGAGATGTGGTGGGGTTTGAAGGTACGATCAACTGGGATGCAACAAAACCTGACGGTACGCCCAGGAAACTTATGGATGTCTCTAAAATATCCCAATTAGGGTGGAAAGCAAAAATTACGCTGGCTGAAGGAATCAAAAATGTATATCAATCTTCCTTTTTAGCACAAGAGTCTCAATTAAAGCCAATTAATTAAAATGAAAATAAATTTTACAAAAAGAACAATGGTTCTTCTCGCATGTTTCGCTGTATTCATGCAATCATGTGTTTCTTCAAAGAAGATATCCTATTTTAACTATGTATCTGATTCAGCATCCTTTATGCGTCCGATGACCATAAACATGCCCAATTTTGTAGATCCTAAAATTCAGGTGAGTGATATCTTGCAAGTGACGGTACAAACGCTGGACCCCAGCAGCATGGTGGGCTCTACTAGAATAGGTATCGATCAGCCCAATTCATTTTCCACTAAGGGTACGGAGAGTCCATCGACCATTGTAGGTTATATGGTAAATAGCGATGGCGAAATTGAACTTCCGTTGGTGGGCAGGGTGCGTGTTGTCGGATTGACTACAAAGGAAGCTAAATCAGTCCTTTCTACGAAAGCTCAGGTATACTATAAGAATCCTGTGGTAAATGTCAGGCTGGCAAACTTTGTGATTACGATGCTGGGAGATGTAACACGCCCGGGACAATATACCATACCTAACGAAAAATTGACTATACTGGAAGCACTGAGCCTGGCAGGCGACATTTCCGTAACGGGGCAAAAAGAAAATATAATCATAGGAAGAGAGGAAAACGGGGAGAAAAAATATGTTCGGATTAACCTGAATTCTACGGATTTTTATAATTCTCCTTATTACTATTTGAAGCAACACGACATTATATACGTTCCGCCAACGAAGAATAAAGCTGTAGCTTCCGATGCGCGAACCACCAGAACACTTACCATACTGACTGCTACCATATCTATGTTTGCATTTGCTGTATCTGCAGCTTCTTTATTGAGAAAATAATCAGAAACCTAATCACGGAAATAGTTTAAATAAATATCATGAGCAACGAAATAAAAGAGCAGAGCGTCGAGGCGAGTATTCAGAAGTGGGTCGGAATGATCTTGTCCTATTGGCCTTGGCTTATCGGGAGTGTACTAGTCACATTGTTTATTGCCAATGTGTATTTGCGATACAGTACGCCTATGTATCATATACGCGCCAAAGTATTGATCCAGGATGATAAAAAATCGAGTGGAATGAGTGAGGCCGACTTCCTGGAAGATCTTGGATTGGGCGGTAAAAGCAATGTAGACAATGAGATTGAGATATTTAAAAGCCGCTACTTGATGCAACGGGTAGTAAGAGATCTGCAGCTTAACATCAGATATTTTACTAAAGGTCGCTTCAAAACGTTAGAAGCTTATGAGCCTAAGCCCTTTACCTTCACTCTTTTACGGTCTGCGAACGATACGTTCCGAGAATCGTATGCAAATTATGAGCTTGAAAAGGTCAAAGATGGATTTATTCTTTTTGATGGCAGCAAATACTGGAAAGGAAAATGGGGCACTGTTCTTACCCTATCTATCGGTCGTGCCTTTATCGATGCTAACTCCAGCGTAAGCTGGCCGGAAGGTCAGAAATTCATCATCGCTGCTTCCAACGTGGAAGATGTAGCGATGGGATATCTTAGCTCTCTGGATGTGGCATTGGTAAATAAACAAGTAAGCATGATCAACCTGATGTTCAACGATGCCATTCCAAAAAGAGGTGAAATCGTATTGAATAAACTGGTTGATGTTTATATCCGAGCTAACGTAGATGATAAGAACCGGATTGCAGACAGTACCATGACGTTTATCGATGAGCGTTTGAAAGTGGTAGGAGAAGAACTGAGAGGTGTGGAAAGAGACAAGCAGGATTTCATGGAAGCCAATAATGTAACAGATATAAATGCTCAGTCTAGTATGTTATTGCAAAGCTCTAATGATTATGCCGGACAACTTACGCAGCAACAGGTACAATTAAATGTAGTTGAATCTATTGAAAAATATATTGTAGATAACAACAGGCGTGTAATCCCCGCTAACCTTACAGCTATTCAGAACCCGACATTTACCTCCCTTATTGATAAATATAACGCGCTGCAACTGGAAAGAGAGCGTACGTTGATGACTACCACGGAGAATAACCCGATTATCCAAAGCATGGATAACCAGTTAGATAACCTGAGACAGGATGTAAAAAACAACCTTGCATCTGCAAAAAGCAATATCCAGATCGGGATCAACCAATTGCGTTCCAGAGCGGGCAACATTGATGCCCAGATTCGTTCTGCTCCGGGCAAGGAAAGGGTTTTCATTGATATCTCCCGTCAACAAAATATTAAACAGGAGCTGTACTTGTTCTTACTGAAAAAAAGAGAAGAATGTGCAATTACGAAATCGGCGACTATTGCGAATGCCAGGGTAGTAGATCCTGCAAAAGCTGATGGTATGGCATTTTCTCCCAACCGTTCAAAAACATATATGAATGCCTTTCTTTTAGGTCTGTTCCTGCCTATTCTCGGCATTTTCCTGAAAGAACAGCTTAATACCAAACTTATTAAGAAGTCGGATATTACTGCAAGAACCAAAACACCGATTATTGCTGAAGTGGGTCATAACCTGGGCGAAAAATCAGTGCTGGTGGAAGCAGGAAGTAAAAATGTATTGGCAGAGCAGTTTAGAAACCTCCGGACCAACTTGCAATTCCTTCTACCCAATCCGAATGAAAAAGTCATATTGCTCACATCCACTATGAGTGGTGAGGGTAAATCCTTTATTGCATCTAACCTGGCATCTACGCTTGCAATATCCAACAAGAAAGTATTGTTGATTGAGCTGGATCTTAGAAAGCCTAAGATTTCAAAGATCTTCAACATCACAAGTCCGTTAGGATTTTCGAATTACATCATCGGGCAAGCAGAGCTGAAAGATGTGATTATTCCATCGGGTGTTCATGACTCCCTGTTTATATTGCCATCCGGTCCTATACCTCCTAACCCTGCAGAATTGTTGATGACCAACAGGATGAGCTCCATGATCAAAGAACTCAGACAACATTTTGACTATATCATTGTAGATACAGCTCCTGTAGGTTTGGTTACCGATGCACAAATTTTGGGTGGTTATGTAGATGCTACGTTGTATGTAGTGAGACAGGAATATACATTCAAACAACAAATCGGTCTGATAGATGACCTTTATAAAGGCAAGAAATTGCCGTCTATGTGCGTAGTCGTGAATGACGTGAAATCTGCTAAGAATGCTTATGGCTACGGTTATGGCTATGGTTATGGTTACAGCTACGGTTATGGTTACGGAGATTACTCTAACGGTTACTTCGAAGGTGCAGAAGGCAAAGGATTGAAAGGATTTATCAACAGAACCCGGAAAAAACTGGGCGTTTAGATTGAGTAACTGATGTGCCGTATCGCCGGTATATATAGACCTTATAATGATAATTTGACTTCAGACATTCAAAAAATGTCTGAAGTCATGTATCGCGGTGGACCTGATGGCGAGGGGTATTTCATTCACAGTGACATACCCCTCGCTTTGGGGCATCGGAGATTGGCATTGTTGGATCTTTCTCCATCCGGTGCGCAGCCTATGGCTGCGAAAGATGGGAAGTATCAAATCGTGTATAACGGAGAGATCTATAATTTCCGGGAGATTCGTGAAGAGCTGAAGCGATCAGGCTACTCTTTCACTACCCATACCGATACAGAAGTTGTATTAGCCGCTTATGAGGAATGGGGGATCACCTGTTTCTCAAAATTCAACGGCATGTTTGCTCTCGCACTTTGGGATGAAAGAAATAAACAGCTCATCTTAGCAAGAGATCAATCAGGCATTAAGCCGCTCTACTTTCACCTGTCTAAAGAAAAAGGACTACTATTTGCATCCGAAATAAGGGCATTTAAGGCAATAGGTGGCTGGACGGAAAATCCGGACTGGCAGGCTGCGTTTCTCATGTTCGGACATCTGCCAGAACCTTTCACTACGCTCAGGGACGTTGCTCCACTGGAAAAAGGGACGGTGCTGACGATTGAGATACCTTCACTTGCCATCACACAAACCCGCTTCGGGAAAACCGAATTCTCCAACCGGATATTTACCCGGGAAGAAGCATTACTACAACTTCGTGAGAAACTTACCGGTGCAGTGGAGAGACACTTGATAAGCGATGCCCCTATCGGACTCTTCCTGAGCGGCGGTATCGATAGCAGCTTGCTCACTATGCTGGCGCAACCGTTTATCGGTAAAAATCTTAAAACGCTTTCCATCACGTTTGAAGATGCTACACTCAACGAAGAGCCTTTTCAAAAGATCATTGCAGACAGGTCGGGTGCACATCATGAGAGCTTTTTGGTTACAGAAAAACTGTTTCAGGAGAAACTTCCCGATATCCTCGAAGCGATGGATCAGCCCAGTACGGACGGTATCAATTCTTACTTCATTTCAAAATATGCGCATGAATACGGGTTGACTGCTGTGTTGAGCGGTATCGGTGCAGATGAACTTTTTGGCGGCTACCCCTCTTTTCAAAGGAGCAGTAAAACGAACACGTTAAGAAAACTGCCGGCGTTCCTTCCCGGTTTAGCAGAATTTGCTTCCAACGAGAAAATCAGGAAACTTGCTTTCTTTGGCTATAAAGGAATCATAGGGGAATACCTGTTTAACCGCGGGGCTTTTTCCCCGGCGCAAACAGCCGCTATTACCGGCCGCAGTCAACGCGAAATAGATAGCCTTGTCGGGAAAGTACGGATACCTGACATCAACAATAATACAGCACCCGGCAATCGGGCCAGTTTTTTAGAGACCCATCTTTATATGCAAAACCAATTACTGAAAGATGCGGATTACATGAGCATGTGGCACAGCCTGGAAATCAGAGTCCCTTTTTTGGATAAAGAAGTAGTAAGTCTTGCATTGAGCATTGATCCGTCTGTTAAATATAAAGCGGATCAGGGAAAGCACTTGCTGATCGAAGCGTTTAAAGATATATTACCTGAATCCATCTGGAACCGGAAGAAAATGGGATTCACCTTCCCGTTTTATCAATGGATGAAGCATATTGAAGCTCCTGCCCTCAACGGCCAATATGCCGATGTGAGGAATAAATTTATGTCCGGTAAAATGCACTGGAGCCGCTACTGGAATTACCTCCTGAGCCAGAATGTTTCAGAGCTGGAGTATGTCTCATAAGCCATCGGTACTTTTTATTAGTCTCACCACCTTCCAAGGCATGGGCGGTATTGAGAAGTTCAACAAGGCATTTCTGAAAGCTTTGAGTGAGCTGAAAGGCGATGTGCTTTCCGATGTTACAGGCATTTCCCTCTACGATACCACTGTAGATGAACGCTATTTTCCTGAAGCCAGTTACTATGCTGGTGCAGGTAAAAGAATTTCAGCCATTTTGAAGTCGCTGCGATGGGCGGCAAATGCAGATATCATTATTTTAGGACATGTCAATCTTGCCTTAGTCGGCAGCGCCATTAAAGCACTTTACCCTAAGAAAAAGATTTGGCTGACAGCACACGGTATAGATGTATGGGAACGGCAAACCGGGTTAAAAAAGCAAGTACTTCATATAGCCGACCGGATTCTCGCAGTAAGCGATTTTACTAAAACTAAAATGGCGCAGGCGAACCGGTTGGAAAAAACCAAAATTTCAATATTTCACAATTGTATTGATCCGTTTTTTGAATACCCGGACAATTTTGAAAAGCCAAAATACCTGCAAGAGCGTTACAAGGTGGACCAGCATAAAGTACTTTATACTCTCACCCGCCTCAACAGCGGTGAAAAATACAAAGGCTACGATAAGGTGATAGAGGCGCTGCCCATCCTTAGAAAGGATTTTCCCGGCATTAAATACATTATTGGCGGTAAAGGAGACGAACAGGAATTGGCTCGTGTGAAGCAACTTATAGGGGAAAATGGTGTGGAAGAGAACGTGATATTAGCGGGATTTATTCCGGATGAGGAAGTGACGGATCATTATAAACTGGCAGATGCATTTGTGATGCCCAGCAAAGGAGAAGGTTTCGGCATCGTGTTTATAGAAGCTGCGGCGAGCGGAGCAAATGTGATAGCAGGAAATAAGGATGGCAGTACAGACGCGCTGGCGAATGGTGAATTGGGAACACTCGTAGATCCGGAAGATGTGAATGCTTTGGCCATAGCCATCAGGAGAAACTTGATACAACACAACCACTCAGGCGATATCCAGCAAAAAACGAAAGAGTTGTTTGCTTATAAAAGATTTGCAGAACGTTTGAGAGAAAATATCATAACAGCATAAACGCTAAACTATACTTGAATTATTTCGCTGACAAAACAGCCGTAATAGATGAAGGCTGCTCCATAGGAGAAGGCACAAAGATCTGGCATTTCTCACATGTAATGAAGGGTGCTACTATCGGCAGAAATTGTAACATCGGGCAGAATGTGGTGATATCACCTTCGGTAGTGATCGGCGATAACGCCCGCATACAAAATAATGTATCCGTGTATGAAGGGGTGACCTGCGAAGAGGATGTATTCCTCGGACCTTCGATGGTATTTACCAATGTCATCAACCCGCGGAGTGCTGTAAGTCGCAAACATGAATACATGAAGACCCTTGTAAAAAGAGGTGCTACTATTGGTGCTAATGCCACCATAGTGTGCGGCAACACGTTGGGTGAATATTGTTTTATCGGAGCCGGTACCGTAGTGACCAAAGATATTTTACCTTATGCATTGGTAGTAGGAAACCCGGCACGACAAACAGGATGGATGAGCGAACGTGGTATGAAGCTCCAGTTTGACGAAAAAGGAGAAGCAGTTTGCAGTGAGTCGGGAGACAAGTACGCCTTAACCGGCAACAAAGTAGAAAAGATTGCCCTATGAAGAATTTTGCCCTGATAGGAGCCGCAGGTTTTATAGCGCCCAGGCATATGAAAGCCATTAAAGACACCGGAAACAAGATCGTGTGTGCACTGGACAAGTTTGACAGCGTTGGTATCATGGACAGCTATTTTCCGGATGCTGATTTCTTTACGGAATTCGAACGCTTCGACCGCCATATAGAAAAACTACGGTTGAAAGATCAGCCAATAGATTATGTTTCCGTATGCTCGCCTAACTATCTGCACGATGCACATATCCGGTTCGGACTAAGGAACAATGCTGATGTGATCTGTGAAAAGCCAATTGTACTGAATCCCTGGAATATAGACTCCCTCATGGATATTGAAAAGAGCTCCGGAAAGAAGGTCTATAACATTCTTCAGTTGCGGCTACACCCTGCCATTGTCGCTTTAAAAGAAAAAGTGGCTGCAGCTGACCCCAGCCAGGTGTGGGATATAGAGCTGGCTTATATCACAGCAAGAGGGCATTGGTACCATTCCAGCTGGAAAGGAGACGTGACCAAGTCAGGAGGGGTAGCCACCAACATCGGCATCCACTTCTACGATATGCTTTGCTGGATCTTTGGAGACATTAAACAAAATACCGTGCACCTGCACCGCCCGGACTGTGTAGCCGGATTCCTTGAGCTGGAAAGAGCCCGCGTGAAATGGTTCTTAAGCATTAACCTCGATGATGTACCGCAGATACAACGTGAAAAAGGAATGAGAACCTACCGGTCGTTAACTATAGGTGGTGAAGCACTGGAATTCAGCGACGGGTTCACTGACCTCCATACCGAAAGCTACCGCAGAATACTGAGCGGTGAAGGCTTTAGCATGCATGAAGCAAAAAAGGCACTGGAAATTGTGTATGCTATAAGAACCCAGGAGCCCGTAGGCATCAAAGGTGATTATCACTCCTTCGCTTCCCGATTTGCATAAGAAAAAATTTAGCTGATCTACATGAACAATACAGAAACGATAAAAGGCTGGGACATTGTCATAGAACCTAAAAATTCGCTGTTTAGTCTCAATCTCAAAGATGTGTGGCGCTATAGGGATTTGTTACAGCTTTTAGTGAAGCGCGACTTTATCTCTATTTACAAACAAACCATTCTGGGGCCTTTGTGGTTTTTCATCCAGCCGCTTTTAACTACGGCGATGTATTTGCTCATCTTCAACAAAGTAGCCAACCTTTCCACAGATGATGTGCCGCCTTTATTATTTTATCTGGCAGGTATCACTTGCTGGAACTATTTTTCTGAGACACTCACTAAAACATCAGACACCTTCATCACCAATGCCAGTATCTTCGGCAAAGTGTATTTCCCTCGCCTGATCATCCCGCTGTCAATTGTATTTTCCAGCCTCATCCGCTTAGTAATACAGTTTGCACTGTTCATGATCTTTTGGGTGTATTACATCTACCAGGGTGCTGTGCAGCCGAATATGTATGTATTGTTATTTCCGGTTTTGCTGTTGATGATGGCAGCTTTGGGATTAGGACTCGGCATTATTTTTTCATCTCTTACTACTAAATACAGAGATCTAAGGTTTTTACTGAGTTTCGGCATTCAACTACTCATGTTTGCTACCCCTGTGGTTTATCCGCTGTCTCTTGCACCCGAAAAATATAAATGGCTCATCGTTGCCAATCCGTTTACGGCTATTATAGAAACCTTCCGCTATGGTTTTTTAGGAAAGGGAGAACTGAACTGGATGTATTTAACCTATAGCGCGGCGGCCACCTTTATTATACTTATTATCGGCATTTTACTGTTCAATAAGGTAGAGAAGAATTTTATGGATACGGTGTAATAGGCTATGTAAATAATTAAATAACCTAATTCACGCAATCAATACCAAACGCAAAAAAATTCATGTCAAATTACGCTGTAGAGATAGAAAACGTATCCAAACTTTACCGGCTTGGTGAAGTGGGTACCGGAACGATCAGCCATGATATCAACCGCTGGTGGAAACGCATCAGGGGGAAAGAAGATCCGTATTTGAAACTCGGGCAGGACAATAAACGTGAAGAAAAGGGGGGACAATATGTATGGGCATTGAAAGATGTCAATTTTAATGTGGAGAAAGGACAGGTACTGGGCATTATCGGCAAAAACGGTGCGGGTAAATCTACCCTGCTGAAGTTACTTTCCCGTGTGACGGCGCCTACCACAGGACATATAAAAGCTAAAGGACGCATTGCCAGCCTGCTGGAAGTAGGTACCGGCTTTCACCCTGAACTTACAGGCAGGGAAAATGTATTCCTCAATGGAGCGATACTCGGAATGACCAAGCAAGAGATCCGCAGGAAATTTGATGAGATTGTAGATTTTTCGGGCGTAGAGAAATATATTGACACGCCGGTAAAACGTTATAGCAGTGGAATGTATGTGCGCCTGGCATTTGGCGTAGCAGCGCACCTGGAAAGTGAAATCCTGATCGTGGATGAAGTATTGGCAGTAGGAGATGCTGAGTTTCAGGCTAAGTGTTTAGATAAGATGGGAAGTGTAAGTCATGGGGAAGGCAGGACCGTGCTTTTCGTAAGTCACAATATGGGAGCAGTAAAAAACCTGTGCGATAGTTCCGTACTGATGGAGCGTGGAACTGTAAAATCATCCGGGAATACTTCAGAAATCATTGAACAATATTTGTCGGGCGATTCGGATGTAGAACGCTTCAAGATATGGAAAGGTAATGAACGGCCAGGCGATGAAAATGTAAGGCTCAATAAGATACAGGTGGTAGATAAGAACGGAAGATTTGATAATTCCATTACCACGAACGATGATGTCACCATTGAAATACACTACGATATCTTCAAGGAAGTGAAAGACCTGAGAATTGTTGCCAATGTGATGTCTTACGACGGGGGGGAAGTTTTTACCACCAGCGACTTTAACTATCAACATTCCAACAGGGTAAGAACCCCCGGTACATACGTCTCAAAATTTACGATACCGGCCCGGATCCTTACTTCTATGAAATACCATATTTCTGTGGATATTGATATCCCGATGGTGCAAGCTATTGTGATGAGTCAATTAGTATCATTTTCGGTAGAAGAACTGATCTTTAATGAACTCGGGTTGACGTTGGCATCCCGCCCATCCGGTGTTATCCATCCGGTTTATCCCTGGTCGGTTGAAAAGACAAATTAACAGTATGCCTTCCCTGATTATACGTTTATGGAATTTCGCCTGTAGGAAGACGCGGTCTTTTTTTTATACGGTGCTTTATTCTATTCCTTATTTCAGCTTTATTAAAAATACAAGCCAAACGCAGGTACCTATAACGTTGGGTATGTGGTGGAATCAAAAAATACGGGGAAGAAATAAAGGTGTCTATTGGCCGGTTCATCCGTCGAGTAAGATCAATCAATATAAGAACATCATTATAGGCGTGGAGACCAGCCCTGGATATGAACCGGGATGTTACATACAAGGAATTGGAACGGTCTACATCGGAGACTATACGCAGATAGCCCAAAACGTTGGCATCATATCCTCCAACCATGATTTATATGACAATAGTGTGCATCATAAAGAAGAGGTAAGAATAGGAAATTACTGCTGGCTGGGGATGAACTCTGTTATTCTTCCAGGTGTAAACCTGGGAGATTTTACAGTGGTGGGTGCCGGGTCTGTTGTGACTAAATCATTTCCCGATGGACATTGCGTAATAGCCGGTAATCCTGCCAAAATAATCAAGACGCTTGAAAAAGATAAATGTGTGAGGTACAAGTCGGAACATGAATATATCGGCTTCATTCCCAAATCACGTTTCGAAGCGTATCGTAAAAACAATCTCTGGATCTGATCTATGAAGCATTTCAAACAGTGCACACAGTGCATTTTGGATACTAACGACGATCCCCATCTCACGTTGGATGAGAAGGGTGTTTGCAATCATTGCCATTACTACGAGTCCGAAAAAAATCTATTGGTAAAGGAAGGGGGCGAAGCGCAACGTTTGTTGCAACAGACGATCAACACCATCAAAGAATACGGAAAGGATAAACCGTATGATTGTCTCATAGGCGTAAGCGGCGGTGTGGACAGCAGCTATGTGGCGTATCTCGCCAAACAATACGGATTAAGGGCGTTGTGTGTGCATTTCGACAATGGATGGAATAGCGAACTGGCGGTGATGAACATTCACAATATTGTGAATAAACTCGGCTATGACCTGACCACCTATGTGATAGACTGGGAAGAATTTAAAGACCTGCAACTGGCTTATTTAAAAGCTTCGGTAGTGGATATCGAAGTGCTGACGGATCATGCTATCTACGGTAGCATGTTCAAAATAGCCAAAGACAATAATATCAAGTACGTATTAGGTGGACACAACGTGGTGACGGAAGGTGTGCTACCTTACCACTGGACGTACAACAAGAAGGACTATATCAACATCAAAGCCATCCATAAGGCCTACGGAGAAAAGGAACTGAAGACCTTTCCGTTCCTGGATAAGAAAATGAAAAAATTCATCCGGACATCAGGCGTGGAGTTTGTGAACTATCTCAACTGGGTGCCCTATGTGAAAGATGAAGTGAAGCAGACGCTGATTAAAGAACTGGACTGGAGGGACTATGGTGGTAAACACTATGAAAGTATATGGACGCGCTTTTACCAAGGGTATATCCTTCCTACAAAATTTAAAATTGATAAGCGCAAAGCCCATCTTTCTGCGCTGATCTGTTCCGGGCAAATCACCAAAGCAGCAGCGCTTGAAGAAATAAAGCAGCCTGGTTATGATGCTGACCAGCTGAAACAGGATAAGGATTTCGTTCTAAAAAAATTCGGACTTACGGAAGCCCAGTTTAATGATATCATGAAACTTCCGGTACGTCAGCATACCGAATTTGATACGGAAGGTTCTTTCTTTAATTACTACCCGGCACTAAAGCCACTGAAACCCCTTTGGGAAACATTCAGAGATTTTACCGGAATCAGAAAAGGATAATGTCAGCAGTCGTTTCCATCATCACCCCGTCTTTCAACCGTGCCGATATTGTGCATGAAACGGCGGAAAGTATTTTCAAACAAACCTATCCGCATTGGGAGTGGATGATAGTGGACGACGGTAGTACCGATAATAGTTGGGAATTACTCGAACAATACGCTGCCAAAGATAGCAGGGTCAGAATTTATAAGCGAGACAGAGATCCTAAAGGAGCCTGTGTTTGCAGGAATATAGCCGTTCAGCGGAGTACAGGAGATTATGTAATGTTTCTTGATACGGATGATGTTCTGGCGAGCTTTTGCCTGGAGCAGCGTGTAAAAGCCATACAGGAAAATCCGGATTGTGATTTCGTGATCTTTCCCATGCTCATGTTCAAACAGAAGCCGGACGACATGAAGTTGCTTTGGAATATTGACAATGGTAAAGATGATATAGCCCGTATCCTTACCGGTGACGCTATTTGTCAGGGTACAGGAACCTTGTGGAAGAAAAGGAGTTTTATCGATATTGGCATGTGGGATGAAGAGCTTTTGCTTTGGCAGGATATCGAACTGCACCTGAGAAGCCTGCTGGGAGGTATGCATTATAAAAAACGTTTGGATCTGTTGCCCGACGTCTTTCTGAGAATCAGTGAAGTAAGCCTCTCACGCACGGGATTTCATTCCCTGCCGAAATTTATAAGCAGGTTGCGGGTATTTAACCTGACTGCAAGTGAGATGCACCGGCAAGGTAAAATAGCTGCCTACCGGGAGGAAATGCGTAGCATGTTCGCCGATATATTTGCCAACGCGGCATACAGCAATTATTTTGAACAGGCGAGTGAGATGTTGGATATGCAGCAACAGTGGCAGCTTTTTTCTGTTTCGGAACAAAGATGGTTTAGAAACTTTCTTTTTACCAGGAAGCATAAACTCTATAAGATTCCTATGATCGAGCAGTATGTAACAGCGCGAATGAAAAAGGATATTGGAAGAGAAGAAGGAACATTGAATAAAGTGATTTATAAAACGGAAGTACATCTTTAAAGATGAAGGATACAGTAGCCGTAGTAATTCCTGTAAAAAATGGTTTCCCGGAGATAAAAGATTGCATCACCGGCTGGCTAAGCCAGACTGTATTACCGGAAAAGATATTGGTGATAGACTCGGGTTCTACAGATGGAACGCTGGAATACCTGAAATCTATAAAACGAGTAGAAGTCGTCAGCATACCACCAGAAGAATTTAGCCACGGTGCTACACGAAACCTGGGCTGGAAATACTGTACGGAAGATTACCTGTTATATACCGTACAGGATGCAACCCCGGTGAATAGTGATGTGCTGAGCGAGTTGCTTGATACGTTTAAGCATCACAACATTGCCGGTGTATGTGGTCAACAAGTCGTACAAAAAGATAAAAGCAAAAATCCGGCACAATGGTTTTCCCCGATAAGCGAGCCTGAAGTAGTGACCTATCATTACGAGCCCGGCGAGTTTGAAAAACTGGACCCCGCACAAAAAAAGAACAGCTGTGGCTGGGATGATGTATTGGCAATGTACAGAAGAGAAGTGTTAGAAGAGATTCCCTTCCAACCGGTAGTATTTGGTGAAGATATGATATGGGCAAAAGATGCATTGCAGGCAGGCTATACAATTGCCTACAATTACAAAGCCCGGGTCTTTCACTGTCATCACGAGCATGCAGATTTTACCTTTAAAAGAGTATTTACCATTCAGTATTTTTTGTATCGCCACTTCGGATTCTTATATCCGAAAAACAGAAGTTCTTTTTTAGACGAGTTGCGGTTAATAAAAGTTCTGGTAAGAAATTTAGGTACTGATATAGCAGCCATCCTAAAATGGTATCAATACAATAAAACAATGGAAGATGCATCGGTCAGAGCTTTAGAGCAGTTCGAAAAATACCGGCTTCAGGGAGAAGATGTATTGGATAAAAAACATACGGAATTATGCGGGAAACCGCCGATAGCAGCCAAGGCCACAGTAATATAAAAGCAGGGCGAAGTTGGATAATAAGAATTGATTATTAATTATACAAATAAAGAAGTGAATACCTCCACCCCTATAGTGAGCGTGCTGATGACGGCTTACAACCGTGAAAAATACATTGCCCAGGCAATCGAAAGCGTATTAGCTTCAAGCTATCAGCATTTCGAACTCATCATAGTAGATGACGGGTCAAAAGATGCTACTGTAGCTATAGCAAGAACGTATGAGGCAAAAGATCACCGGGTGAAAGTATATCAAAACGAAAAAAACCTCGGTGACTATCCCAACCGCAATAAAGCAGCATCATATGCTAACGGGAAATACATCAAGTATCTCGACAGCGATGACATTATGTATGAACATTGCCTGCAAGTGATGGTAGGCGCCATGGAAAAATTTCCAGAAGCAGGGTTTGGATTGTCTTGTCTCTATGAAGCAGCACATCCTTATCCGAGATGTATTAGTTCGCATGATGCCTACATGGAGCATTTTTATGGATTTCGTCATTTCGATCGTGCACCGGGATCTTCCATAATTAAGAAGGCTTCGTTTGATGCCGTGGGAGGCTTTAGCGGGCAACGCATGATAGGCGACAATGAACTTTGGCTAACACTGGGACGCAATTTTCCGCTGGTGAAATTTCCTCCTGATCTCTATTGGTCCAGGATGCATGAAGGACAAGAGTCGCAGACCGATTACGCAAAGCAATATGACCTGCTGCGCAAAAAGGTTTTTAACGAAGCTTTTGCCCATCCCGGTTGTCCTTTGAATGAAGAAGAAAAAAAAGCCATTCTTGCCAAAATGAAAAAGGATGCACTAAAAACTAAAATATTAAAACTCGTTCGTTGATAAAAGTCTCCATCATATTCGGCACACGTCCGGAGGTTATTAAACTGGCATCTCTTATTAAAGCATTTTCGCAGGAAGCAACCATAGAACTGAATGTATGCTTTACCGGACAACATAAGGAAATGGTATTGCCTTTGCTCGATTTTTTTGAGATAAAAGTAGACCATGCCCTTGACATCATGCAGCCCAACCAGACGCTGGCTACGCTATCTGCCCGTTCCTTGGTAGCTGTGGAAGAATACCTGAAAGAAGTAAAGCCAGACATGGTATTTGTACAAGGGGATACTACGACTGCCATGTGTGCGGCGAGTGCGGCGTTCTACCAAAAAATAAAAGTAGCGCATGTGGAAGCCGGGCTGCGTACGCACAATATGTTCTCTCCGTTTCCCGAAGAGTTTAACAGGCAGGTGATCTCCAGGATAACCGATTTGCATTTTGCACCCACAGCTATTGCAGGTGAAAATTTGCAGAAAGAAGGCTTTGATGATAAAACTGTTTTTGTAACAGGAAATACCGTGATTGATTCCTTGCTTTTTGCCAGAAAAAAGATCGAAGAAAACGCATCCAAATACCAGATGGATTTTCCCTGGACGGGAGAAAAGATGATCCTGATTACCGGACACCGCAGAGAGAATTTCGGCGAAGGTTTCGAAAATATGTGCAAGGCCGTTAAAGAGCTGGCTACAAAATACCCCCAGTATAGTTTTGTTTACCCCGTTCATCTCAATCCCAATGTACAGGAACCTGTAAATCGCTTGCTGGGTGGTTTGAAAAATGTATTCCTGATACCACCGATGGACTATATCGGGTTCACCACCCTAATGGCGAAAAGCTATTTTATCCTGACCGATTCAGGCGGCGTGCAGGAAGAAGCCCCCACTTTAGGCAAGCCCGTATTGATTATGCGGGATACCACCGAACGTATGGAAGCCGTAAACAACGGAGCTGCTATCCTGGTGGGAACAGATAAAGACAATATTGTTTTCAACGCTATCCGTTTGATAGAAGACGAAGCCTTATACCTGAAAATGTCCACCGCCGGGAATCCTTTTGGGGATGGGTGTGCAGCAGTGACTATCGTTCAAAAAACACTATCTTATTTTCAGTAAATGAGATTACTCATATTGGACGAAGGCTATCCCCACCCTGATCACTTAATGGGCGATGTGTTTGTACATGTGCGCGCTAAGGAATATGCGAAGAAGCATGAAGTAAAAGTCTTTTCTTTTTTTAGCAAGGCACGTGAACTGGAATATGAAGGAATAGAGCTTCGTTTTTTGGCAGATATAGACAGCCTGACCACGGCGATAAAAGAATACAATCCGGACAGGATATTGATTCATTTTTATCAATCTTGGATGCTGGAAAATGTACTTCAGAAGTTTGACCTGCCGGTTATTATTTGGGTACATGGTTTTGAAGCATTGGGTTGGTATAGGAGGTTGTTCAATTTTACCTGGTATTCGCCGGTATTGCTTAACTATATAAAGAAGAATACAGTACAGCAGTATCACTTTCACAAACTGATACGATATGCTAATCGCCATGAGCGAATTCAATTTGTATTTGTGAGTGACTGGATGCGCCGCATTACTGAAACAGACAGCCTGGCAAAGATTAAACGGAAGAGCATCATAGCCAATCCTATTGATACCAAATTGTTCGGGTACAAAGAAAAAGATGGTGAGATGCGAAAAAAAGTATTGCTCCTGCGTTCTTTTGATTCCCGAAAGTATGCCAACGACATTTCTGTAGAAGCCATTCTTAAACTTTCCGGGAAGTCTTTTTTTGAAGAAATAGAATTCACGCTAATTGGCAGAGGACCATTTTTCGACAAGCTCACCCCACCGCTAAAAAACTTCAAAAACGTATCACTCCAACAAACAGCTGTACGCCAGGTGCTCATCCCGGAGATACATGCTGCACACGGTGTGTTTCTTTGTCCTACAAGGCAGGATGCCCAGGGCGTATCGATGTGTGAAGCGATGAGCAGCGGTTTAGTGCCCATTACTTCAGACAATACCGCTATACCGGAATTTGTAACAGATAAAGAAACGGGTTTTCTCACGCATAATAGTGATGAAGTAGCAGCAGCTATTGAGACCATGTACCATCAACCAGCGCTTTTTATGAAGATGAGTAAAGCCACGGCAGTTTCTACCAGAAAACTATGCAGCCTTAATGAAATTGTTGATAAGGAACTTAAAATAATAGAAAATAGCTAAAGCAAACATTCAATAATGTTCTGCGAAGCAGTAAGTCAATGCACATTCTTATCCTTTTATCAGAAGAATTTGTTCCAAAGAGTAAACCTCTGGCCGGCATTTTCCAGCATCATCAGGCAAAGCTATTAGAGCAGAGTGGCCACAAGGTGGGAGTTATTTCGGTAAAGCAAGAATATTCTGTCATGATGCTTTTGAAAGCGATTTTATACAGGAGCATAGGTAAAAAGACTGGAAATAGACTTGACAGTCTTACAGTTGATGGTCTGTTGAAGCTAGCGTATAAGAAGTTGTTTGACTCAAAATCGTTTAATACCAGGGAGAATATTGAGAATATCTCCATACTTAGAACCGAAGGAATGTTTCCCATAAAACCTTCTGATGAAAATAACTTAAACAGATGGGTGAATGCAGGCAAAAATGCATTTACAGAATATGTAAAAATCTATGGAAAGCCAGATATCATTCACGCGCACAATGCCCTTTATGCAGGTATACTTGCCGGAGAAATATTCAGGATTAAGAAGATTCCTTACATCATAACAGAACATAGTACCGCATTTTCCCGCGGGCTGGTTAAGAGTCATAAGCTTATTAAGCCTGCGCGTTCTGCATATAAAAATGCCAAAAAGGTTTTCGCTGTCAGCAAACCTTTCAGAGATTTGCTGGCGACCCAGTTTGAAAATATTAACTTCCATTATTTACCCAATGTTATCGACCCGGATCTGGAATCACTGAAACCTTCGGATCTTCCACAAGATGATAACAAGTTCGTTTTCTTAAATATTGCAGTATTGCATGAAAAGAAAAATCAACAAATGCTGATCGAAGCATTTGAAATTGTTTTAGCTGAGACAAAAAAAAACGTAGAACTCTGGATTGGCGGTGCAGGAGATGAGATGGATAACCTGACAAAATACGTTAGTGAAAAAGGCCTTCATAAGCATGTAAAGCTTATGGGTCAGCTGGCGAGAAAAGACGTGGTAAATGCGATAGAAAGATCTGATTGTTTTGTGCTTTCCAGCACTCATGAGACTTTTGGAGTGGTGCTAATCGAGGCAATGTTGTTTGGCAAGCCGGTGATAGCAACGCGTTGCGGTGGACCCGAAGGATTCGTAGAAGATCATGTAGGTGTGCTCGTAGAGAAAAATAACAAAGAGGAGTTAGTGCAGGCAATGATGAGGATGATGAAAAACGCAGGCAAATATGATGCTGATACCATCCGCAACTTCTCTATTGAAGAATTTGGGAGAGAAGCGTTCTTAAAAAAAATTAATAAAATTTATAAAGAAGCATTGCTTCAATAAAATGGATAGAAATTATCAACAATGCACCCTCAGCGTGATGGACACCATCGCTGATCCCAATATCACCTTTGATGAAAAGGGTATCTGCAACTATTATTACGAGTATAAAAAGGCAGAGGCAGAACATGTGACAGGCGGTGAAACGGGTTGGAAACAACTGGAACAGATTGCCGAAAAAATAAAAGAAGACGGTAAGGGGAATGAATATAACTGTATCATGGGGTTGAGTGGAGGTGTGGACAGCACCTACGTGGCTTATCTCGCCAAAAAGCTCGGATTGAAACCACTGGCTGTCCATTTTGATAACGGATGGAATAGCGAACTGGCAGTGATGAACATTGAGAATATCGTTCAGAAACTCAATTTCGATCTTTTTACCTACGTAATCAACTGGGAAGAGTTTAAAGACCTGCAGCTTTCCTACCTGAAAGCTTCTGTGGTGGATATTGAAGCCATTTCCGATCATGCCATTTTCGCGAGTTTATATCGCCTGGCGGGTGAGCGTGGTATAAAGTACATACTGAGCGGCACCAATGTGCAAACGGAGAATACCCTGCCTAAATCCTGGATATTCGCCAAGACGGATCACATCAATATCAAAGACATCCACAAACGTTTTGGCAGCGTACCTCTGAAAACATTTCCCTTTATGGATGCCAAGGTGAAACGCTACTATCAAAAGATAAAGGGTGTACATAGTATTTCCGTATTGGACTTTGTGGATTATAACAAGAAAAAAGTAAAGCAAACCATACAGGAAGAGCTGGGTTGGAAAGATTACGGGGGCAAACATTATGAAAGTGTGTGGACCCGGTTTTACCAGGGATACATCCTTCCTACGAAGTTTAAAATTGACAAAAGAAAAGCGCACCTGAGCGATTTAATATTTGGCGGACAGATCAGTAAAGAGGAAGCATTGGCAGAACTGGCAAAACCGATTTATGATCCTGTACAGCAAAAGACGGACTTTGAATTTGTGTTGAAAAAATTCGGACTTACCGAAGCGGAGTTTGACGCGATCATGAAGCTGCCGCCCAAGAGTCATTACGACTACGACTACGAAAAACCTATTGACTTGCGCTACCCTATCCTGAAACCGGTAAAATATATCTACAGAAAACTATTTCCCGCAAAATGATAGCGATTGTAAATTATGGTGTGGGTAACCTCACTTCCGTATTGAATATGTTCAGGCGCATAGGAGCAGATGCAGTGATCACGGACAAGGCAGAAGAGATAAAACGTGCAGACAGGATACTGTTACCGGGTGTGGGAAATTTTGATACCTGTATGCAACGATTCAACGCCAGTGGACTAAGATCCGAGGTAGAGAAAAAAGCACATGAAGAAAAACGGCCTTTGCTGGGAATCTGCGTAGGTGCTCAGATGATTACTCGGGGCAGCGAGGAAGGAAAAGAAAAAGGACTCGGTTGGGTAAACGCAGAAACAATCCGTTTTCAATTGAATGATCAGCCCCAATTAAAAATACCCAATATGGGTTGGAATGAGCTGATCGTAAGCAAGGAGTCTCCGTTATGGAACAATCTGCCCCCTGAGCCGAGATTTTATTTTGCTCATTCTTACCATTTTAAATTTGATGATGAAACCATGGTAACGGGCAAGGCATATTATGGATATGAATATCCCGTGGCGTTTAGAAATGGAAATATATTCGGTACGCAATTTCATCCGGAAAAAAGCCTGAAGTATGGGATGAAGATATTGGAGAACTTTTCAAAAATGGAACTATGAAGAGGCGAGTGAGAATTATTCCGGTCCTGCTATTAAAAAACGGAGGGCTTTACAAAACAGTAAAGTTTAAGAATGCAAATTATATAGGGGATCCCATTAATACAGTAAAGATATTTAATGAAAAAGAAGCAGATGAATTAGTGGTCTTGGACTTCACCGCTTCAGCTGATAAACGGGGTATCGATTTTAAGAAAATAACCGAAATAGCCGGAGAAGCTTTTATGCCGATGAGCTATGGTGGTGGTATTAAGACTTTTGAAGACGCACAAAAAATTTTCGATGCGGGTTACGAGAAAGTGATCATTAATTCTACATTATTTTCCAATCTGAACATTATAAAGCAAATAGCCGATGTATATGGTGCGCAGGCAGTCGTAGGCGCTATAGATGTAAAGAAAAATCTTTTCGGGAAGTATAAAGTGTACTCCCATTCGGGTACAGGAAGTACAGGACATGACCCTGTAGAATGGGCAAAAACACTGGAAAAAAATGGGGTAGGGGAAATTATTATTAACTCAATAGAACAAGATGGCACCTGGGGCGGCTATGACATGACTCTTATAGAAAACGTTGCCAATTCGGTGAAGGTTCCTGTGATAGCCTGCGGAGGCGCTGCCAATGTCGAAGACTTTAAAAAAGCGGTAAATAAGGGTGCGTCTGCCGTAGCAGCAGGCAGCATGTTTGTTTACCAGAAAAAAGGAATGGGTGTACTCATCAGTTTTCCTTCAGAGAAAATTATATTGTAAGTACGAAGCCGATGGAGTATTACAAAGAGTTGGATGGGTTACGAGGAATAGCTGTTGTTTTGGCAGCGTTTACACATTGGCTGTTTTTTCCTTTCTTTCTTAAACTCGGCTTAGGTGTATGGGCCCTCAATCTATTTTTCGTCATTAGCGGCTTTCTTATTACGGAGATTCTATTAAGACAAATTTACAGGAAGGACTCATCGAAAAAGATTCTTAAGAATTTTTACATCAAGCGGATACTGCGGATATTTCCCATTTACTACCTTGTGGTATTCTTAGCATATTTCTTTGATATCGATCATGGACGAGACATATTTTGGTATCTCTTCACTTATACCCTGAATATATACAATGTTGTCACGGGAGATATTGGTCATGCTTATCCGCATCTGTGGTCGCTATGTGTAGAAGAGCAGTTTTATTTATTGTGGCCATTACTTCTACTTGTTGTAAAGGTGCGCCACCATAAGCAACTTATTATTGCTGTCATATCATTAGCCGTACTGTATCGGTTTTTCAATGTTATCCTTGATGTGAAAAATTATGGAGAGGCTAACTATAAATTAATGCCTTCTTGTATGGATGCCTTAGGCTTAGGAGCGCTTTTCGCCTATTTGAAACGGAATAATATTGATGCACTGAAGAAAATTCTTCAGAAAAAATATGTACCGATCATTTGTGCCATGGTCTGCTTTGCGATCGTTTTTTCCCCGGTTTCCAATATTGTTTTTCAGGAGACGTTCAAGAGGTTGCTGATGTCTGTATGCAGTTTCTACATCATTGGTATGTGTATATTCTACAATCAAAATGCCTTCTGTACATTTTTGAAGACCCAGGTGATACAATACTTAGGGAAAATTTCTTACGGAATCTACCTGTATCATCTTATAATATCTACCGTACTGAAATATTGGCTTGGAGACGCAATCCGATCACTTTTCCCTCATTCCGCTTTTCTTCAGTACAATACATTCGTTCTGGAAGCACCTATATACTTTTTACTGACAGTGTCGGCTGCTACGCTGTCCTATTACCTCATTGAAATAAACTTTTTAAAACTTAAAGCAAAAGCAGAAAACAGATGGCAACAAAAATCAATTTTGCAATCATCGGCTGTGGTAGAATTGCCCAACGACATGCAGAACATATCGCAAACACGGGACAATTAATTGCCGTTTGCGACAATATACCTGAAAAAGCAAATGCACTGGCAGAAAAGTATGGTGCTAAAGCATATACAGATGTGAATGAGATGCTGAATGCAGAAAAGGAAATACAAGTAGTCAGCATTTGTTCCCCCAATGGACTCCATGCTGAACACAGCATCGCTTCTCTGAAAGCTGGGTTTCACGTGCTTTGCGAAAAACCCATGGCACTAAGTGTACAGGATTGCGGTGAAATGATCAAAGAAGCCGAGAAAGCAAACAGGCGATTGTTTATCGTGAAGCAAAACCGCTTTAATCCTCCTGTAGCTGCCGTAAAACAAATGATAGAAGAAGGGAGGTTGGGTAAAATTTACAGTGTACAGCTGAGCTGCTTCTGGAACCGAAACAACGAATATTACGAAAACTCATGGAAAGGGACCAAAGACCTGGATGGTGGGACACTGTATACCCAGTTCAGTCATTTTATAGATCTCTTGTATTGGATCATTGGAGATGTAAAGGACGTGAATGCTTACATAGGAAATTACCAGCACCAGGGAATCATCGAGTTTGAAGACTCCGGAAGTGTGAGCCTGAGATTTCATAATGGCGCTATCGGCACCATCAATTATTCTGTAAACAGCTATGATCAGAACATGGAAGGTTCTCTTACTATCTTCGGAGAAAAAGGTACGGTGAAAATAGGTGGCCAATACATCAATGAATTGGAGTATCAGAAGATTGAGAATTACGAGATCAAAGATTTACCGCCCGGTAATCCGCCTAATAACTACGGTAAATATTTCGGCTCCATGAGTAATCATGATAAGGTCTATAAAAATGTGGTGGAAGTGTTGAATAACCAAGGGGTAATAGCAACTAACGGTTTTGAAGGGCTGAAGACGGTAGAGATCATCGACAAAATATACACTGCTGCTGTAGAAATTCAAGCCTAAGCAATTCGAATACCACTCATGAAGCAAATAGATTTAAACTTTGATAGTCGCTATAGCTGGGCTGTCGATATGGTCAGAGAACTGCAAGCCAGGAATCCTGCCATCCAAACCATTTTTGATATTGGTGCAGGTGATGAAAGATTGCGAATTGAAATTGAAAGACTGGGATTGAAATACTATTCTTTTGATCTTTTTCCACAGAATGATCGGGTACGTAAATGG
The DNA here is from genome assembly GCA_035497455.1 of Flavipsychrobacter sp. GTDB lineage: Bacteria > Bacteroidota > Bacteroidia > Chitinophagales > Chitinophagaceae > JAFIGV01. Next base: position 443,000 of record DATJDL010000011.1, on the reverse strand, counting down.
AATATAGAAGAACCCATCCCTTATCCCGAAAAGGCAGATGCGGTCATCTTTCTGGAAGTTGTAGAGCATTTGACCAATCCGGGCTTGTGTCTCAAAAATGTGGCAGATGTGATCAATAAAGGAGGGCACCTGATCCTGAGTACGCCTAACCCGGCGTGGAGCGGTAACAGAATGCACCTGTTAGGAAACGGCGTTCTCGGAATGTTTACTGAAGAAGACCTGCGTCTGAACCATCACGTATTTACGCCCTGGTATCATATCATAAAATACATGCTGCAGTCAAGCGGTTTTCCGGAAAGCAAATACTATCCGCTGGGCAAACAAACGGATATCACCGATTATCCTTTTTGGGGGTTAAAGATGCCGGTACGCCTGGGTTTCAGGCTTATCAAGAAAGCCATCGAGGCAAAAGACGCACTGGCTAAAGGAGCCATGTATGGTGTAGTAGCAATAAAAGGCTAGGATGAAAATTGATAAAGTAGTCATAGCCTGTTTTAATAAAGATATAGCCTTGCTGCGGACATGCGTGGCAAGCGTTCGCTATTGGTATCCGGACATAGACATTTACCTGTTGAAAGATACGATACAAGGGGATTTTTCTGTGGATGAACTGAAGACCTATTGGAACTGTAAAATCTATCCGAGTACACGACAGCATTTCGGGTGGGGATGGAGCATTTTGGAGGTCCTGACAAACCCTGAAAAAGGAAAATGCCTGTTCTTAGACTCCGACACCGTTTTATTAGGTCGTGTGATCGACAAGCTAAACGAATATGATGAGGATTTTGTAGTGACAGGTGTAGAGGAGAAGGATGAACGTCATCCTAATGTGAATAACCATTATATAGATATGTCCAAAATCGGCTCGATAGATAACGGTTATAAATATCCTGGTTACGTTTTTAATACAGGGCAGATCGTTTTGACTTCGGGTATTTTTTCGAAAGCAGATTGTAGTGAGGTGATAGAATTTGATCCATTGTTCAAGAATAAATATCCGGACGTTTTGCGTTATACAGATCAGGGTACCTTGAACTATATTCTGCACAAAGCTCAGAAAGAAGAAAAGGTTACGGTGCGTTATGACGATTTTTGGATTTGGCCGGGTCTCCCCAAGGCAGCAACCATTCATATACAAAATATACGCTCCAGAACGGAAAACGGCTATCCTTTTGTATTGCACTGGGCGGGTATCAAACCCGTAGATTTTAGAAAATACCTGCGCTATGATATTATCAGTTTCTATGACGATTTCTACTATGGAAAAATACCGATGGGCTATTTAAAAAGAACATACCGTCATCTGAAACGTCTTTCCATTGCCAGGATTAAGATAGCTAAGTATAAGATTTTTAAGCAGAACTACGTATAAGAAAAGAGATTCGAGAAGTATGAAAAATTTCAATTTCGAAAACAAGGTGGTTTACATCATTTCGCCTGAAAGATGGGGCCCGATGCGGGTAAGTAAACACCATTACGCGTTGGAGTTGGCAAACCGGAACTGTAAAGTGTTTTTCGTCGATCCTCCTTTGCTTACGCATTCCGGCATACAGGTAGTTAATTGCCCGGATCATCCCAATATCAAACTTGTACAATACAAGCCTGTTTACAGGGGCAAGCGCTTTTTGCCGAAATGGGCCTATAATTTTTTACTAAAGCAACAAGCTAATACGATCATTAAAGCTGTAGGATCAAAGCCGGATGTTGTATGGAGCTTTCATGGATATTTGTTTGAAGACCTGAGGTATTTTAAAGCGCCTACCACTATCTTCTTCGCTGCGGATCAGTTTAACTATGATTACCTGCCCGGTGAAACGTATTCATCCGATATTTCACTCGCAGTCTCCGACACCATTTTTAACAGGCTGGTGAAAAGCGACCAGAAAGTATATCATATCAACCACGGTTTACAACAGGTATTTGCCGACGCAGCAGAAAAAAGATTGAAAGAACTTAATAACATTGGCCGGAGTAAAGACAAAATAACCGTAGGTTATGTGGGCAATATCCGGTTAGATGCTCTCGACCGTGATAGGATAATGGAAGTAGTTCGTGAGAACCCGGACCTGAAATTTATCTTCTGGGGTTCTTATAAAGTAAATGACTTAAATCTCGGAGGAAAGCTGAATGCAGAATGCGATGATTTTATTTCTTTTTTAGAGCAGGCGCAGAACGTGGAGTTGAGAGGCGTTTTAACAGGCAATGAACTCCAAAAGCAAATGGAAGAAGCCGACATGTTCTGGATGTGTGCGAAAGTTGGTTTTTATGCTTTCTGGGATTCTTCCAACTCGCATAAAATACTGGAATATTTTTCTACCGGCAAGCCTGTTGTTGCCAACTATATAAGTAGCTATAAAGACACTAATTTAATTTATATGCTGCCAAACTCTGATAATACGAACTACCTGAGTCATTTCAAAAATATCGTTTCGTTGGTGAGAAAAGGTGAACAACCGGAAAGAATAGCCGAACGACTAAGAATGGCAACAGATAATTCCTATAAAAACAGGCTGAAGCAGATAGAGAATTTAATCAACCAATGACGAAAAAAATTTGTATTGTTACCAATCTTCATTTGTCTTCCAATCCGCGAGTATGGAAGGAGGCCAATTCATTGGCCGATAAGGGGTATCAGGTCGTAATTCTTACTGTTTGGACTTCTGCCAAAAAGAAAAGGGAAGATCAGCTATACATCAGGAATAAGGCCGTTAAATACAAGGCACCCATAAACCTGATCAAAGGGGAAGCCCGGTCATTTGACCGGTTTGTGATTCGTTTTAAATCGCGCGTAGCAAGGGAAGCCAAAAAGACACTGAACCTGGAATTCGAAGAGGGAGTAGGATATGGCATTGGCAAAATGCTGAAAGCGGCTGTTGCTGAAAAGGCAGACCTGTACATAGCACATACCGAATACGGAATGGTTGTAGGCAATAAGCTTTTGAAAATGGGTTACAATGTCGCTTATGATATTGAGGATTGGTATTCCCGCGATTACCTGGTAGCAGAGCGAATGGTCGATCTGTTGACAGAAAACGAGAAATATGCATTGAATAACGGCAAATTTATTGCTTGTCCTTCTTATGCTATGGGTGATGCGTTGCAAAAGGCCTACGATTCCCCCTCAATAGAAGTTGTTTACAACGGCTTTTCCAAAAAGGAAAATACGAACCAGGAAATAAGGAAGAAAGTTAAAGCAGACTCCCTGGTTTGGTTCTCACAGACCATCGGAGCAGACAGAGGTATTGAAACCGTTATACAGGCTCTGGAAATCATCCAGGATAAATCGCTGGAATTACATTTGATAGGTGCTGCCGTAGTAGGGTACGAAGAAACGCTAAAAGAAAAATTTCCTTTTCATTTAGGACATAAATTATTCATACATCCACCTGTTGTGCATTTTGATTTGATCGGGCAACTGGCAAAGTATGAAATAGGGTTAGCTATTGAAAACAATTTCCCTGAAAACAGGAATGTCACGGTGTCCAACAAGACCTTACAGTATTTGCAAGCCGGATTGAAAGTGTTGACTACTGCTACAGAAGGGCAAAAAGAAGTGGCGAAAAGTTTCCCCGAAAGCATGGTAATCGTACCTATCGGCGAGCCAAAGATATGGGCCGAAGTAATCAGGGGATTAATAAGCACTCCACCGGTATCTCTGGATAAACAAATGGATACGTTTAACGAGCTTTATTCCTGGGAAGCACAGGAGAAAAAACTCTTTCAATTGGTAGAAAATGCTACCCGGTCCTAAGCTTCCTCCTATACTCATGCTACATCACGTCAGTGATGAGGTTTCTTACCAGTCACTACGTCCTTATGCCATTTCTAAAAACTGTTTTCTAAGGCTGCTCGACTATCTGCAGGAAAAGGGATATACAACATCAACATTTCAGCATTTACAAAAGTGCTCTACCAAACGCGAGGTTATTATCACCTTCGATGATTGTGGCCGGCATCTTTTTGACTTTGCTATCCCTGAGTTGATAAGGCGTGGCATGAAGGCCTGTTTTTATATACCTACAGCTCATATAAACGGTATCAACAGCTGGGACGTAGCGGAAGGAAAAGTAGCAGTGGAATTGATGAACGAAAACGATATACAAGAATTGCTACGTTTGGGAATGGAAATTGGATCTCATTCTCATCATCATATACGACTTTCAGAAATAAACGAAGCCCATTTTATTGACGAAGTCAAAACCAGTAAAAATATTCTGGAATCTATAACACAACATCTTGTATTGTCGTTTTCGTACCCTTTTGGCGGCGTACCGGTTACAGCAAAAAAAACGCTTTCTGAAGCAGGGTATCAATATGCAGTAGGCATTTATACCCCTTTTCAAAATAGATATGCTCTACGGAGATCTATATATCATGACGGTGATACCGCTGCAACATTGACCCAAAAATTGTCCCCTATTTACAAAATTTACAGAAGCTTATCAGATTGGAGACGAAAATCCTAGCTACCAATAGTAAATCAGAATACATAACCCAGAATAGGTTAGTTGAAGAATATGAAGTTTAAAAAAGTACTTGTATTAGCTCCTCATACGGATGACGGAGAAATAGGTGCCGGAGGATTTATTGCTAAGCTCATTGAGGAAGGTAGCGATGTATACTATGCTGCGTTTTCAATAGCAGAACAATCTGTTCCCGAAGGATTTCCCAAAGACATATTAAAAACAGAAGTAAAGAATGCCACAGCAAAACTGGGATTAAAAGAATCTAATCTTTTTGTCTATAACTATGAAGTGAGAAAGCTTAACTATGCCCGCCAGGAAATATTGGAGGACCTTGTAGCATTAGGCAGGAAAATAGATTTTGATCTTATTCTGATGCCAAGTGTTAACGATCTTCATCAGGATCACGCTACGGTAGCGCAGGAAGGGCTTAGGGCATTTAAGCGTAAATCCATATGCTGCTATGAACTGATCTGGAATAATCTATCATTCAATTTTCAATGTTTTGTGTCTATCACAGAGGAACAACTGCAGAAGAAAATGGCAGCCCTTCGCGAATATAAATCCCAGGGGTTCAGAGAGTATATCAATGACGAGTTTGTAAGGGCTCTTGCTATCACAAGAGGCGTACAATCCGGCAATAAATATGCAGAAGTATTTGAAGTAGTACGCTTGATGATAAAATAAATACGGATCATGATCAACTCAAAAGAACTGGCCGAAAGCCTGAACGGAGAACACATAGGAACCCCTTGCTCCGTCACCAGGATCGTACAATATAAATCGGGAGACTTCCGGGAAGATACGCTTACCTGGCTGAGTGATAAGAATTTTCATCTCTTTTCAAAAGAGCTGAATGGTGTGCTGATTACGTCCAGAAATTTTAATCTGTATGATGATCAGAGTAGCTTTACCTTAATAAAAGTGGATAATCCGCGGATGGCTTTTATGAAAGCCATAGACTTAATCTATCCTCCCAAAAGACATCCTTCAAAAACAGAATCCACCGCAGTGGTTGCCGCTACTGCTGTGATTGGTGAAGATTGCTACATTGGTCATCATGTGGTGGTTGGTGAAAATGTCCGGATAGGAAATAATACAGTTGTACTGCACAATACGGTGATAGAAGACAATACCGTAATAGGAGATCACTGTAATATAGGTACCAATGTATCAATAGGGGGAGAAGGATTTGGTTATGAAAAAGATGAAAACGGCAGGTACTTGGTAATACGGCACGTAGGAAACGTGGAAATACATGATTATGTGGATATAGGGAACAACGTGTGTATAGATAGGGGAGTGACGGGAAGCACGGTAATAAAAAACAATGTAAAAATTGACAATCTGGTACATATTTCGCACGGAGTGACTATAGGTGCCAACTCTCTTATAATAGCGTTTGCCATGTTAGGCGGTAGTTCCACTATTGGAGAAAATGTATGGGTGGCACCATCGTCTGCGATAATGAACCAAAAAAGTGTGGGTGACAATGCGCTGGTGGGTATGGGGGCGGTAGTGGTAAAAGATGTTGCTGCGGCAACTACCGTGGCGGGTAACCCGGCTAAAGTCCTTCTGCCAAAGACGCAATCCTAGCCGGTGAATAAATCAACCAATCAAACCAGGATAGGTATTGTTGAAACCCTCCGGGGTTTGGCTGCTGTGTCAGTGTGTTTATTTCATTTCGCTAGTAATAACATCACTTTTTTAGGAAATTCAAAGATTTATCCTTCTTTAGTAGAATATGGTTGGTTGGGTGTAGAAGCATTTTTTGTACTGTCAGGCTTTATCATTCCTTACTCTATGATAAAGAGTGGTTACCGGATAAAAGACTTTTTCAAATTTTTTGCTAAACGATGCTTGCGTATAGAGCCGCCTTATCTTCTCTCCATACTGTTGGTTGTTCTTTTGGCCTATCTATCCTCGAGAGCACCGGGCTTTAAAGGGCAAGAATTTAAAATTGATCTCGGGCAACTGGTATCGCATGCCGCCTATTTGCCTGAACATTTAGGATACAATTGGTTGTCTCCTGTTTACTGGAGTCTTGAAGCAGAGTTTCATTACTATATTCTCATCGGGTTATCCATTTCGTTTTTGTGGAAGTCTAAATGGACGTTGCTAATCGGTTTCATACTGGGTTGGGCAGCGAGTTTTTATATACACCTTTATGTTTTTTCAGGCATGCAGTTCTTTATTATGGGTATAGCAGTTGCAGCTTATAAAACAGAACGGATGCGTCTTTACGAAGTATATCTGGTGGTATTGGGCTCAGTAGCTGTTTGCATCTTAAGAGGGCAGCCGTTGGTGATGCCCCTTGTCTCTGCAGTTGTTGCCTTCCTGCTTTGCCACTCCCATTTTAGAACAAAAATTACTGATTTTTTAGGCAAGATTTCATTTTCGCTTTACCTGTTGCATGTGCCCATCGGTGGAAGAATTGTCAACTTTGGCGGCCGCTATGCCGATACAGGCCTGAAAGTATGGGCAGTGATCTTAACAGCGCTTATGGTGAGTATTGCTGCCTCCTATTTATTCTATTTAGTGATTGAAGCACCCTCTCAGCGACTTTCAAAAAAAATAAACTACAGCAGGTAGAAAGAATGAAAAAAATCCTCATCATATCTCCGCATTTCCCACCGATTAATTCTGCGGATATGCACCGGGTAAGACAGTCGCTGCCTTACTACAGGCAGAATGGGTATGAGCCCGTAGTAGTAGTGATAGATGATGCCGTTGAGCAGGGATATAGCCGGGACGAAAATCTCCTGAAAACCATTCCGCCCGATATTGAAATTCACCGCATCAAACCGCTGCCGTTAAAAAAAACACGTATGCTCGGTATTGGCAGTATTGCTATCCGCTCTTTTCAGGCATACTATCGTTTTATTAAAAGATATATCAAACATCATCAGGTAGATCTCCTCTTTTTTTCCACTACCGCGTTCCACCTGATGTACCTTGGAGCGCTTATCAAGAAGAAATATGGGATACCTTTTGTATTGGATTTTCAGGACCCGTGGCGAAATGATTTTTTCATCGAGCTTGCCGACAACAAAAAAAATCCCAAATACCGCGCTGCCTATGAAGTAGATAAGTTCTTGGAAAAGAAGACGGTGCCTCTTTGCGACGGTATTATAGCCGTTTCGCAAAGCTACTGCGATATGCTGCAAAGCCGGTATCCGGGTCTGAAAGCGAAATGTAAAGTATTGACTTTCGGTGCAAACACCATAGATTTTGATATACTGCAATCCATTCCTCCTGATCAGATAGACAGAAGTGATCTTTTAAAAAAGGATAAAGTCAATTTTGTATACGTAGGCAGAGGGGGGCATGACCTGAGCTATGCAGCAAAGTCAGCATTCGCGGCGCTGGCAAAAGGATTGAAAGATACACCTCAGTTATTCGATAAAGTACATTTCTCCTTTATAGGTACAAGCTATGCCGCAGCCGGGCAGGGCGTTAGAACAATAGAACCTCTTGCAAAAGAATATGGTGTAGAAAATTACGTTACGGAAATCACAGACCGTATTCCTTATTTTCAAACACTCTATTTGCTGAATAATGCGCACGGACTTATTATACTGGGTTCGGAAGATACCGGATATACAGCTTCTAAAATCTACCCGTATGTGTTAGCAAAAAAGCCCTTGATTGCTATTTTTAACGAGAACAGTTCTGTAATTCCTTTTTTGAAAAAGACACGAAGTGGGGTCTGTATTTCATTCCGGAATGGTGATAAAACTGAGGATACTGCAACAAAAGTCTATGAAGAGCTAAAAACCATGCTTGGTCAGCTCCCTTATTCCCCTGATACAGACTGGGCGGCATTTGAAGACTATACGGCTGCCTCACAGACACAGCAACAAACCTTTTTTTTCGATGATATATTAAAGCATCGTCAGAATGAGACCAAACGTAAAAAAGTACTGATTATATCTCCTCACTTCCCGCCGGTGAATGCACCTGATATGCAACGGGTGAGGATGAGTTTACCCTATTTCCGGGAAATGGGATGGGAGCCGGTCATGTTGGTTTCACATGAAGAAAGTGTCGTGGGGTACAGAGATCTTCTTTTGCTGGAAACGATACCCAAAGATATTGAAGTGCACAAGGTAAAAGGATGGAGTGCGAAGGTGACACAATTTTTTGGATTCAGAAGCCTGTCCATGCGTTCTTACTGGGCTATGAAAACCAAAGGGAATCACCTGCTGTCTTCGGGAACATTTGACCTTATCTATTTTTCCACAACTATGTTTCATGTGTGCGCACTGGGCAGATACTGGAAGAAAAAATTTAAGGTTCCTTTTGTTATTGATCTGCAGGATCCCTGGCGAAATGATTTCTACCTGAAAACGCCCGGTATGTTTCCCTCATTCAAGCATAGAATATCTTACAGGCTTGATAAATACCTGGAGGCAATTACTATGCCCTTCGTCGACGGACTTATTTCTGTTTCCAGAGGCTATTTGGATGCTATTAACGAAAGGTATAGCCGCACTGTCCATATTCCCAGCAGGCTCCTGAGTTTCGGATATTCACCGTTGGATTTTGAACTTATAAATGAAAAAAATATTTCTTCTGTCATTCAATTCGACAGGAGCAAGATAAATGTCATTTACATCGGTGCGGTTACCAAATACTTTGTTCCGCCCCTGGAAGCGTTTTTTAAAGCTTTCAAGGAAACAGTGGAAAAAATAGATGAATACAGATTCTACTTTATCGGTACCAACTACAGCACCGGCAGTCACAAGACTTTGGTGAATATGTTGGCCAGGCAACTGGAGATTTCGCATATAGTGACAGAAATGCCGGATAGGATCTCCTATTTTGCGGCGCTGGCGACGATGAAAGAAGCAGACATATTATTCGTGCCGGGATCTATTGATGTAGATTACAATGCCTCAAAAATTTATAACTGTATTCTGTCAGGCCGTCCTATTTTCTCCGTTTTTAACTGGAAGAGCGAGGTAAAACAATTAATAGAATCTACCAATGCAGGAGTAGTCGTAGGCATTACTGGTAACGAAAGCAAGCAGCGGTTGACGGAAAAGATAATGGAAGAAATGCCGCAGTTTAAAACCCTTCATATAAATTTTGAAAAAGTGGATGAGGAAATGATAAAAGAACACTCTGCTTATAAGAATACTGTCGCACAGGTGGAACTGTTCAATAAGATTGTAAAGTGAAAAAGCTAGCTATTCTTACCACCCACCCGATACAATATAATGCGCCTGTTTTTAAGTTATTACAGCAGCGCAGGAACATTAACTTTAAAGTATTTTATACCTGGGGAGATGAAGTGCTGAAAGATAAGTACGATCCTGGTTTTGGTAAAAATATTGAATGGGACATTCCGCTTTTAGAAGGATATGATGCTGTCTTTGTAAAGAATGCAGCAAAAAATCCGGGATCACACCATTTTAAGGGAATTGATAACCCCGGTTTAATAGAGCAAATAGAAGAATGGAATGCGGATGCGATCCTAGTTTTTGGCTGGAGCTTCAAAAGTCATTTAAAGGTGCTTCGTCATTTTAGCGGGAAAAAGAAAATTCTCTTCAGGGGTGACAGTACACTGCTGGACGAAGTGAAAGGTATAAAGCAACGGCTTAGAAGATCTTTTCTGAAATGGGTGTATAGCCACGTCGACGTGGCCCTGTATGTCGGACAAAACAACAAAAATTACTTTCTTACGCATGGCTTAAAAGAGCAGCAGTTGATTTTAGCCCCGCATGCAATAGATAATGACCGTTTTAAAAAAGTAATTGATAAAGAAGCACTTGTTGCAGAACGAGCCCGTATGGGCATTGATCCCCAGGATTTTGTATTGCTTTTTGCTGGGAAACTGGAACCCAAAAAGCAACCGGATTATCTGATTGAACTGGGCAGGAGATTAAAAAATCATCCATCTGTCAAATTTCTGATAGTGGGAAACGGTGTAATGGAATCGGGACTTAAGGAATCAGTAAAAAATGATAAGAGGTTCATTTTCTTGAATTTTCAGAACCAAACAAGAATGCCGTTTATTTATAAAATGGCTGATTTGCTCATTTTACCCAGCAAGGGCCCGGGGGAGACCTGGGGGCTTGCTATTAACGAGGCGATGGCTTGTGGTTTGCCTGTAGCAGCGTCAAATAAATGTGGAGGTGCCATCGATTTGATTGACAAAGGGAGGAATGGTGTTATCTTTGCGCCCGATGATTGGGATACAGTAGAAAAATTTGTTCTGGAACTGACTGGAGATTCGGCTCAATATGCACTTGCAGCTGAGCACTCATTGGCAATAATAGACAAATTCAGCTTTAACCATATCGCTGCAGCTATTGAATCAACTGTGTAAATTATATATATTATGAGGTTATTGTTTGTAATGTTATTTTCATTTGCTGTGGCGTTGGGTTTGGAGTTTAGCGTATACGCAAGTGTAGCCATTGCAATAAGCGTGTATTTCGCAGTTGACTTTTTCTTTAAGGTAAATGAAAAAATAGCCTTTGTTGAGTTTTTGTTGGCGATATACGGGTTGAATTACCTATTCTCACCGGCTCTGGCTTACAGGGGCATCCAAGATGAAGAGGCTTACGGTATGCGTATTCCGGAAGCAGAATACTTTGGCATTGCCATTTATGCAGTACTGCTACTATGGTTGGGGCTTTCTTTGATACCGATCCGGATTTTTAAAATCAACTTAGAGGATCTTAAAAAATCTATTGAGCCTAATGTTAAGGTCATCCGATATGTCGTAGTATGGGGTATGATTCTTGCCTTTGTCGGGAATTTAGTTAGAGGTGAATTGAGTACCCTGTTATATATCGTAGCACTACTTCGATATGTGGCAGCAATGTGCTTGTTCGTGTATGATTCCCGCGAAAATAAGTGGTATATCATTGCAATCTTGGTCGCTGAGATAACCGGGGCTGTATTTACAGCGATGTTCCATGATGCGGTAATATGGCTTATATTCTTTGGGCTGGTCATAATGTATAAAAATAAACCGCATTATATCTACCGGTTAGGAGTCTGCATTATAGGGATTTGCGGTTACGTAGTGTTGCAGTCTTCGAAGGCAGATTATAGGATGAGCTATGAAAAAGAAAATCGGGATTTTTCTAAATTTTTTACGGTTATCGAAAGGAACCTTTCAGGAGAGGATAAACAACTATTCTCTCAGCAAAATAATGTGAACTCTGTAAACCGGGTAAACCAGGCCTGGATATTTGCCAGCACCATGCAAAATATGGATTATACCAGGGATTTTCAGGGTGGCAAGTTGATGAGCAAATATTTTGAAGCGGCTTTCCTACCTCGTTTCCTGGCGCCTAATAAATTAAAGGCGGGAGACCGAACGGTATTTAACAGGTATTCCGGTCACTATATCCACAAAAACACATCCATGGGGTTGGGCATTTTTGCAGATGGGTATGTATCTTTTGGATATTTTGGGACCCTTATTTTTGCCGTATTGTTCGGAGTGGTGATTAAGTTAGTGTGTAGAGTGATAGAATACTGGAGCCGGAAATCACTCATGTTTATCTTTCTCGTTTTCCCGATTTTGTTTTATGCCGTAAGACCGGACTGTGAAACTCAAACACTTTTCGGGCACATCCTGAAGGCAATCGTTGCTTACGGCTTGTTGATATTCTTGTTCAAATCTGTCTTAGTGCTGGAAGAGCGTGCCAAAGAGGAAGATACCCGTGAGGGAGATTTGATATTCTCGACCATGGATCACTAAATATTTGTTTTGAGTTTATCTGATCTGATCATTTTCTACGACTATTTTACGCCCGCTTATAAAGCAGGAGGTCCTACGCAGTCTTTGTACAATCTTGTTAAAAACCTGAATGAAGAACCCATAAAGATCGTAACAACCAACAAAGATCTGGACAATACAATACTAAACGTGGCAAGCGATAAATGGGAAAAGTTTGAAAAAACCAAGGCCCAGGTATGGTATGCGTCAGATGCTTCACAGCCAATGGTAAAGGAAATGATACAGGAGAAATCTGTATTATTTATTAACTCCCTCTATTCCCACCATTTTGACTACCCGGCACTTATTCAATCTGTAGCGAAACGTGTCATTATGTCGCCAAGAGGTATGTTAGACGAAGGTTCGTTAAGCCAGAAATCCTGGAAAAAGAAGGCCTACCTGGCTTATTGGAAATTGCGGGGACTACATAAAAGATGTGAGTGGCATGCTACCACCGAACGGGAAAAGACAAGCATTCAAAATGCGTTTGGTACAAAATGCAAAATATGGGTAGTCCCCAATTTTCCGCATACTGTGGTACATCAAAGGACGAAAAAAAATGACAGGGAACTGCAACTGATCACAGTGGCGTTAGTAAGTCCTATGAAAAATCATTTGCTTGTTCTAAACGCGCTGAAAAAGATACCGTATAATATCACTTACGAGATATACGGTCCAATTAAAGATGTTGAATACTGGCGATCCTGCCAGGAAATAATTGCGTCATTACCACCTCATATAAAGGTGTCCTACAAAGGAGATCTGCAACCGGACCATCTGGAGCAAGCTTTAAGGGGTGCGCATGTATGTATACAGCCCAGTAAGAGTGAAAACTTCGGACACTCTCTTTTTGAAGCCATGACAGCGGGCAAGCCTGTTATTACCAGCCATAATACGCCTTGGAACGGGCTAGCTGAAAACAGAGCAGGTATCAATGTAGCGATTGGAGATGCTGCCGAAATTGAAAAAGCAATTCTTTTCTTTGCGGAAATGAATGACGAAGAATATATGCTTTGGAATGAATCCAGCCGCAACTATGCCTTATCAAAAACAGATATGGATTCAATACGGGAAGGATACATAAAAATGTTTGAAAACAATTAATTTTTTAGATAGCGTCGTGTTTAAAAAGATCAGAAATTCTGCCTATTTCCCTGTTGTGGTTTTTTTAGGATTGTTCTTTGTGTTTTACGGTTTTTCTTTATTTACCATTAGCATCACCACACCCGGCGGACTTTACAATGAGTTTGCTGAAAAATACCTCGATTGGTTTAGTGTGCTTAGAACCTTTCTTTTAGAAGCTTCCACCAAACTGCTGAATCTCCTGGGGTATGAAGCCTATCTATATGGAAAATACAAAATAAGCATCCCGGGAAAGGTGCAATTGCGCATGATCCATTCTTGTGTAGGTATGGGGCTCTTTAGCTTCTGGTGGGCAATGATTCTCGCATTTCCACAGTCGGTAAAAAATAAAATAACCTATTTTTTAGTCGGTACGCTTTTGATAATTACCCTCAATATTCTCCGGATTACTGCTGTAGCGATTGCTGCTGTTGAGAAAAAAGGGAATCACGCTCTCAAGATTGACCACCATTTACTTTTCAATGTCGTAGTATATGCTATTTTATTCTTCATGTTATATAGATGGTTCAATATAAAAGACCGGAATAAACCTTCTCCCGATCAAGCCCGATAATTTAATATTCAATAAATCAGCACCCTAAGTAAGATGATCATAATAGGAATAAACGCATATCATGCCGATAGTTCGGCAGCCATATTTGTAAACGGAGAAATGATAGCCGCTACCGAAGAAGAACGATTTCGCCGGATAAAGCACTGGGCTGGTTTCCCCTCTGAAGCGGTGAAGTTTTGTCTTCGTGAAGCAGGTGTCACGCTGGCTCAGGTAGATTATGTATGCATAGGCCGGGATCCCAAAGCAAAGGTCTGGAAAAAAGCAGGGTATGTGTTGAAGAACCTGGCGAAGAAAAACACCTTGTTGTTGGATCGGATTAAAAACTCTCAGAAAATAGCTTCAATAGAAGAGGAGCTCGCAGCCATTTCCGGATTGAGTGAAGCAGAGATTAAGCCGAAGATCAAGAATGTAGAACATCACAGAAGCCACCTTGCCTCTGCTTTCTTCGCTTCCCCGTTCGAGGAGTCAGCTATTCTGTCTATCGACGGTTCCGGAGATTTTACTACAACGATGATAGCGGTGGGTAAAGGTAACCAGATTGAAGTGCTCGACAGTGTGGACTTCCCGGTTTCGGCAGGTTTGTTTTATACAGCATTTACGCAATACCTGGGCTTTCCACACTATGGAGACGAATATAAAGTGATGGGGCTTGCCCCCTACGGAGAAGCAAAATATGTGAACGAAATCCGCCAGGTGCTGAAATTTGACAGCGACGGACTTTTCAGCTGGGATGAAAAATATTTTACAAACCCTACAGAAATCAAGATCGGCTACGAAGAAAATATCCCGACGGTATCCACTTTATACAGCGATGAACTGGTGAAGCTGCTGGGTCCTGCAAGACAGCCGAAAGATGAGCTTACACAACATCATAAGGATATCGCCGCTTCGGTGCAGCGCGTTTGTGAAGAGCTCATCATTCACCTGCTTACCCATCTTCAAAAGCGTACAGGATTAAAAAATGTATGTATTGCAGGAGGTGTGGCGCAAAACTCCGTAGCAAACGGGAAAATACTGAGTCATACTAATTTCGAAAACCTTTACATACCTTCAGCCGGGCATGATGCGGGCATCTCTATGGGCAGTGCTTTGTATGTGTATAATCATGTATTGAAACAACCACGGGCAAAAGCGATATATACTGCTTACACAGGCAGCCGCTTTACCAATGAAGAGATCGAAAAATTCCTGCAGGAAAAAGGTATAAAATATACCCGTCTGGATGATGCGGCGCTCTATGATAAAGTAACGGATAAGCTGATGGAGCCGGGTGTTGTAGGCTGGTTCTCCGGACGGGCAGAGTTTGGACCTCGTGCCCTGGGCGGCAGAAGCATCATTGCAGACCCCCGCAATGATAAAGCAAAAGAACTATTGAACCTGAAGATCAAGCGTCGTGAGAGTTTCCGACCGTTTGCACCATCTATACTTAAAGAATATACGGCAGACTATTTCACGATAGTGGAAGATGTTCCTTTCATGGAAAAGGTGTTTCCTATTAAGCCGGAAAAGCACAAAGAAATACCTGCTGTAACACATGTGGATGGTACAGGTCGCTTGCAGACGGTCATGAAAGATGTAAGTCCCCGCTACTATGCACTCATCGATCGTTTCCGCGAGAAGACCGGTGTTCCTATTTTGCTGAATACGTCTTTTAACGAAAATGAACCTATCGTAAATACACCCGAAGAGGCATTGAATTGTTTTTTACGCACACAGATGGACATGCTGGTGCTGGAGAATTGCGTGATTGAACGATAAATTTACACGTATCGCTGAGTAGAGAACCGAATGATAAACGGAGCATCAACAATGCTTCATAGTAGCAACCTACTCCAGTACAAAAAATAAAAAATGAGAATCTCCATCATCACCGTTGTATACAATAATGCAGCTACGATAGAGCACACCATACAGTCGGTATTGGCACAGGATTACGGAGATGTGGAACATGTAATAGTGGATGGTGCTTCTAAAGACGGGACACTCGATATCATTAATAAATACAAAGACCGTATCGGTATCGTCATATCAGAGAAGGATAAGGGTATGTATGATGCCATGAACAAAGGCATACGAGCGGCGACCGGTACAGTTATCGGCATCCTCAACTCAGATGACTTTTTCCATGATGACCAGGTACTTTCAAAGGTAGCTTCCGCGTTTAAAAATGACACAGCGCTGGAAGCCACTATCGGCGACATCATTTTTGTAAAAGAAGATAATACTACAACACTTCGTCACTACAATGCCCGGCACTGGCGCCCTTCAAAATTTGCCTGGGGTTACATGCCTCCGCATCCTTCTTTTTTTTGCAAAAAGGAACTATTCGAAAAATACGGCTATTACCAGATAGATTATAAGATTGCTGCGGATTACGAATTGCTCATACGCTTCCTGCTCGTTAACCAACTGCGCTATAAATACCTTCCTGTTATCACTACCAAAATGCGCATGGGCGGCAAGAGCACCAAAAATCTTAACAGCATCATCACTCTTAATAAAGAGATCAAACGAGGACTTAGGGAAAACAAGATCTCAGCCAGCTACGTGAAGATCTACTCCAAATATTTCTTCAAACCCTTTGAGTTTTTCTTTAATAAAAACAAGTAGGTCTAATATTCTACGAAGCAGCCACCATACATCCGTCATAGTGGGTAGCTTGGCATCATTTATCTATACATATCGTATCCAGCATCTTCATCGTGTCACAACAAACGGTCAAACATATCCTTATCACAGGTGCCGCAGGTTTTGTAGGCAGTAACCTGGTACCCTACCTGCAAGCGCATTTGCCTGGTGTGCACATCACCAGGGTTGCCCGGAAGCGTACCTCGGGGGAACTAGCCGTTATACTATGGGAAGAACTTTCGGAAGCATCTTTTCAAGACATAGATGCGGTCATACACCTTGCCGGTAAAGCACATGATACAAAGAATACGAGTGCTGCCCGGGAATATTTTGATGTTAATTTTGAGCTTACCAAAAAAATATATGACCTCTTTTTGGGAAGTAGCGCACAGAAGTTTATCTACATGAGCAGCGTAAAAGCTACTGCTGATCAGGTAAAGGGAGTATTGGATGAAGAGCATGATTCAGATCCTCAAACACCCTATGGCAAATCTAAACTGCAAGCTGAAAACTACATTATACAAGAAAGTCAACAATCAAAAGACAAAAGCCAGGACTACTATATCCTTCGTCCGTGTATGATACACGGACCTGGTAATAAAGGCAATTTGAATTTGCTGTACCAGTTTGTAAACAAATCACTTCCCTACCCCCTTGCTGCATTCCAGAACAGGAGGTCTTTTTTAAGTATCGATAATTTGTCTTTTGTGGTACAACAGTTGCTGACAGAAAAAGTTCCTTCCGGAGTCTATAACCTGGCAGATGATGAAAGTCTTGCTACGAATGAGCTGATTCGTATTATTGCCAAAATACAAAACCGTTCACCCCGTTTATGGAATATATCGAAGGGAATGATAAAGGCAGTATCAAAAATCGGGGATGTATTAAGGCTCCCGTTAAACAGTGAGCGTTTGCAAAAGCTCACCGAGTCTTATGAAGTATCTAATGCTAAGATTAAAAAAGCACTGCAAATTCAGCGAATGCCTGTAGATGCAAAAGAAGGAATAGAAAAAACTCTTAAATCGTTTAGCCGGTAAATAATGGACTCCAATCTTGTTTATCTTATTGATGCTATTGTGCTGTTCATTTTGGAATTGCTCTATTTTAAATTGGCAGAACGGTATAAGATCATCGACAAACCCAATGAGAGAAGCTCCCATATCCATCCCACCATCAGGGGTGGAGGCATCATTTTCGTTTTCGCCATCATACTTTTTTCTTTTGCTAATTATTTTGGCTACCCATACTTGTTGGTAGCTGTGTTACTGTCGGGTGCGGTAAGTTTTATTGATGATCTGCGTGACTTGCCCAGTTCCGTACGATTTGCTACGCACCTTGTTGCTGCGCTCCTGTTGTTGTACCAGGGTGGACTTTTTGTTCTGGCTCCGCTTTGGATAGCGGCTATAGCAGTGCTGATAGTAGCGATCATCAACGCCTACAACTTTATGGATGGCATCAATGGCATTACGGGGTTTTACAGTCTGGCTGTTATCGTTCCGTTATTCCTTTCAGAAAAGGATACAGAACTGAAAGAGCTGGAAATCTATACATTGATCAGTATGCTGATTTTCCTGTTTTTCAACGCGAGAAAACGTGCGCGTTGCTTTGCAGGCGACGTGGGCAGTGTGAGCATGTCAGTCATAGTGATATTTTTATTGATAGAAAGAATTTACAGCACAGGAAACCTGAACTATATATGTTTCTTACTTCTCTATGGCATTGATACGGGTTTAACGATCCTGCAGCGTTTATATGAAAAAGAAAACATACTCAAAGCCCATCGCAAACATCTGTTTCAACTAGGATGCAATGAATTTAAAATACCGCACCTGGTGATGGCATTTGCTTACGGTATTTTACAATTGGGCATAAATATGGCGATTATCAAATCACCTGGAAACAGAGATTTGTTATTTTATTTTATTCCCGTTACGGCGGCGATATATATCTTTCTTAAATGGAAAGCTTACCAGGTCATAAAGTCGAAAACGGACAGTTACTCTTCAGGGGCTGTGTAAGTTTGCTCTACGGTGCTGTTGGTATAATTATCGATATAGTAGATAAACGTTTTAAAAATAATAGTAAGTGTCATGATGAGTGCCCAGGCCCAGTAAACGATTTTAATATAGGAATTCTGGCTGGTATCACTTAAGTGTGCCTTCAGTAAGGCAATAATGAACATTACGTAACTGATAAAAGCAAGCAACGCAAAAATAAGTGACCAGTCACCGGAACCCACTCCGATACTTGCCATGAACCCAGGTTTAAAACTGAATAAAAGCGTTACCAATCCACCAAACATCCACATTAAAAGGGAGGCTCTAAACAGGCGTTTCAGGCGCATTCCTCCTTCGGATAATTTTCTTTTACTGCTGCTTCTTCTTTTATTACTCATTTTTTAAAATAATTCATTTATAGTATGAACAAACCTGTTATCTATCAATCAAAAATAGTTGACACAGCATTCGGAGAGGGTGTAAAAATAATAGAGCCGGTGAATATTTACGGGTGTTCCATTGGAAATAATTGTTTCGTGGGGCCATTCACCGAAATACAAAGAAATGTAAATATTGGAAATAATACTAAGGTTCAGTCACATAGTTTTATATGTGAATTGGTTACTATTGGTAATAATTGTTTTATCGGTCATGGGGTGATGTTCATCAATGATCTTTTTCAAAAAGGAGGTCCTGCAGGCGGAGATCAGACACAATGGAAAGAAACATTTATTGGCAATCATGTGTCCATAGGCTCTAACGCTACAATTCTTCCGGTTACCATCTGCGATCATGTGGTTATTGGTGCAGGTTCCGTTGTGACGAAGGATATTACCCAACCGGGGGTTTACCTGGGGAATCCTGCTAAATTCTTTCGTAGTCTCTAGCCACAATGCCTTTCACCTTCGCCCATCCTGCAGCTGTTTTTCCTTTTAGATACCTTCCTCCAAAATACTATTCCTGGGCGGGTTTGATCATCGGTAGCATGGTACCGGATTTCCAGGCTTTCGTAAGTCTTGGAGGAGATAAACTACTCAGTCATTCCTGGTTGGGAATATATACTTACGACCTTCCGCTGGGTCTTATCCTGTTGCTGCTTTTTCACTATGTAGTACGCAATGCCCTGATAGCACATTTACCTCCTTTTCTCAGGGAACGTTTCTCCGTTTATACCAAGATTAAAAATGAGCGCTACTTTACCAAGCGTTACCTTCCCATCCTTATTTCATTACTGATCGGTATCTATACTCATGTCATCTGGGACAGGCTCACACACACAACGACGTTTTATTATGTAGACAGGCTGGGTTTAGAACTTCCCGGCGAAAAGCGTTTGGAGGTCCAAACCTTGCTTCAATGGGGCAGCAGCCTGGTGGGAATTATCTTGCTGTTGTGGCAGATCAAACTCATGCCTGTCGTAAAGGATTTCGCGCTTCCATTTTCTTATTTCTACTGGATAGCCATCGCCATGATCACATCCATTGTATATTTCATACGGACTCGATTTCCTTATGAATACGGTGGTGAAATAAATATTGTTCTCGGTGGACTGATGCTCGGCATAGTGATCGCATCCAGTTTATATAATCTGAGACAGTACCATATACCTATCATCCCCCGACGCCTTCCGCAATGAGCTTACCCGGAAGATTTTCCTGCAACCTATTTTTTCCATTGCACGATCGGAGGCTTTTCACTCCTAAGCTTTATTTCTCCGTTTTTATTTTCTCCCAGGTCTCATACAGGCTTTCCTGTGTAGGGCGGTCAGGCGGCATTTCAAAATAAGGCTGGCAAGCTACCAGGCTGTCAAAACAATCCTGAGGGAGTGACTGGTAGAGTTGCGTCCCTTTCGTTTTCCATGCTATCATAGCATCACTTACCTCTTTGATAATTTTTGCGGGGTTGCCTACCACCAGCGATCTGCGAGGGATCTTGGTATTCGCATTGACAAAGCTCATGGCACCGATAATGCTTTCATCCCCTATCTCCACTTCATCCATAATCACGCTGTTCATGCCTACCAACACATTCTTCCCGATCATGGCGCCATGTATCACGGCACCATGTCCGATGTGAGCCCCTTCCTTCAGCAACACGGTAACCCCGGGAAACATATGGACCGTACAGTTTTCCTGGATATTACAGCCATCTTCTATCACGATACCGCCCCAGTCGCCGCGTAGCGCTGCACCGGGACCAATGTATACATCCTTGCCGATCACAACATTACCGGTCACCGCGGCCTGCGGATGTACAAAGGAACTGGGATGAACTACCGGGATAAAACCCTTGAAAGAATAAAACATGATGTAAAAGATTCAGCGGGTAAAAATAAAGATTCAGAATAGTTCTACGTGTGCAGGCTGTAAAACTAAAAACAGAAGCACATCTATATTCCGGCATATTTTACCGGATGGTTACCCATTTCAGGTCAATAATATTCATCGGGTTGGATGTAAATCCTGAAACATTTTTTTGTAAAAAATGCATCCGCTGATCATAGTATAAAAGAACAAGAGGAGCCATGCTGATGGCCAGGCTGTCCATTTTCCTATATAAAATTCTCCGCTGTTCATCATTGGCATTCATGCTTTGATCATACCAGGCATCAAACTGCTTATTATGGAATCGTGTATAATTGGGTGGTGAGGGCAGCCTGCTATCAAATACCGTCAGGTAAGTTTCGGCATCAGGGTAATCTGCTATCCATTGCGCTCTGAAAAATACGGCCTGGTTCTTTGCCATCTGTTCCTTAAGAATGGCAGGCTGCATGATCTCTACCTGCAACTTAATCCCCACATCCTGTAGCTGTCCCGCTACAAAATTCACCAGGTCAGCGTAGTTGTCCGGTGTAATAATCTTTATCGGCGGTAGTCCTTTTCCATTCGGGTACCCTGCCTCTTCCAGCAACTGGAGTGCTTTAGCGGGATGATAATCATAGCCGTAATGCGCCACTGTATCAAACCCTGTCATTCCCGGCGGTATAAACCCTCCGGTAGCAGGTATTCCCATTCCATTCTTGAAATAAGTATTCATCTTTTTGCGATCAATAGCATAGTTAATAGCACGTCGTATGAGCACATTTCGAACAGGAGATTCGGCAACCTGGGGGTTGGTAGTATCTATATTAAAGCCCAGGTATTCTGTATTGAGATACACGTTTTTGAGAAGCGTAATTCTTTTTTCATAAGCGGGTTTCAGGGTCGCTTTTCGCGTTAACACTAGATCTTTAAAAGAACCATCTACACCATTTACAAAATCCAGTTTACCTTGAAGGAACAGTAAGAACTCCGTTGCTTTATTATCGAAGAAGGAGAACTGTACAGCATCTATACGAGGTAGCGAAATCCCGCTGCTGTCCCGTTGCCAGTATCGGGGATTTTTATGAAGGATCAATACATTTCCTTCATCCCAGTAGTGAAACTGGAACGGACCTGTGCCGCAAGGATGATTGCGGTAATCTTTCCCCCAATGCTCCGCTACTTCTTGCGGTACGATACTGCAATAGGGCATACTCAATATTTCAGGTAAGGGCCGGAAAGGCTTAGACAGCCGTATTTCCAGCATCGTGTCATTTATGGCAACAAAAGGGTTTTTCTTTGCTACACGATCATTGAATACCCAGGCACCCGTACTCGCCACTGCAGGATCCATTAACCGGTTAAAGCTATAGACCACATCGCCGGCAATCATTTTTCGGGGCTTATCCCCGAACAATTTATTCTCCTGGAAAAATACATCATTGCGCAGGTAAAAGGTATAGACCAACCCATTCTCACTTACCTCCCAGCGGGTAGCCAGCGAAGGCTGAAGATGAAGTTGTGCATCTGTTTCCACCAGCGTGTTGTAAATCGCATGTGCACACCACATCGTCGAAAGATCTTTTGCAAAGGCCGGATCCAAGCTTTCCAGTCCACCGACAAGATTGAGATGGAAAACTGCTTTATCACGGGTATGCATCCTTTCTGCACAGGCAAAGAACAAGAAGCAAAAAATAAAACAGGGGAGCCGTGTGATCTTTTTGTGCATTCTTTGCAAGATAGAATTTTATGCACTCTCTTGTGAATATGCGGCCCTACTCACCCCATCTGAGCTCATTACAGGTTTTTATCTTTCGTGAATCGACGATAAGATGTTCTTTGAATACTAAATACAGCCTTAACACGTTACCAGCATACATATGAAACGCATCCTTTTTTTCTTTTTACCGGCTATATTGGTGCTTGTATGGATAGGCTTTACTTTCATTCCCCGGCACTATGAAGTGCCTGCGATGAAACCGCTTTCAGAGATGCGCTATTGGCGCCTCTCCACCGGCTCTCGCCTGGCTTATGTTCACAAGCAGGGAAAAGGAAATAAAAAAAATATACCGGTAATTTTCCTGCAGGGCGGCCCCGGAGGTTTCATCACCGATAGTACCCGGTTTCTGGACTTTGTAACGGAAGAAGGATACGATCTCTATCTCTATGACCAGGTGGGAAGCGGGCATTCTGACAGGTTAAAGGATATTAATGAATATACCGCGGAGCGGCATGTAATGGACCTCGATGAAATCGCAAAAAGCATCGGTGCAGAAAAACTGATTCTCGTGGGGCAGTCCTGGGGAGCCATCCTGGCGACGCTTTATGCAGCCGATCATCCTGATAAAATAGAAAAGCTCATTCTTACAGGTCCGGGGCCTGTTGTTCCCATCAATCATGCATTGGAGAGCATCCTGCCACCTGATACCCTCTCTGTGCAAAAGCCAAAGTTTACCAATAAAATGGCTAATGAAAAAGTAAGCAATATGCGGGTAAAGATGGTTGGACTGTTGGCACAATGGTTGGGAGCTAAGCTCGCAGGTGACCAGGAAATGGATGCTTATCAGACCCGGCTGAATAATGAATTGAACAAGTCCACTGTGGCAGACCCGGCGATGGCCAAGCCAGCCGAAGGCGGCGGTGGCTATTATGTGCAGATAAAGACAATGCAAAGCTTGGCAACGGCCAAAGATCCCCGAGTAAAGCTTGCCAACAACCTTATTCCCACGCTGATCCTGAGAGGAGAATATGATAACCAGCCTTGGGGCTTTGTAACCGAGTATTTTGATCTTTTTAAGCAGCACCGGTTCAGGTTAATCAAAGGGGCAGGACATGCTATTCCCAGAGAACAAAAGCAACGCTATGAAGCTGAGATCCGTAGTTTTTTAAATGAATAAAATCACTCGCTGAATATCAGGACTTCCTTAGAAGATTTGCTGTTAGACATTCCATATTTCCAGTTAGGGGAGATGATCTTAAAGCCTTTATATAATGTTCTGATTTCTTCACAGTCATTGTAGGAGAGAATCCAATGCTTGCGAGGTTTTAGCAGAACTGCCAGACCTTCATGATCAAAGCCCTTATGCGTACTTCCCTTTTTGCCGTATAAGGAGCTTTTTATCAAATAAGGAGGATCGAGATAGGCAAATGTATCCGGATGGTCCTGAAGCGATCTTTTGAAATCTGCCTGTGTTACCACCAGGTTCGGATTATAGAAATCCTTCAACCTATCAATGGATGAAACGGTAAACCGGGGATGCCCCGGCGACATTCCTCCTGAAAGGGTGGATCCGGAGAAAGAAGACCGGTTTAGAACATAGTACACAGCAGCACGCTCCAGTTGGGTAACGAAATCGGTTTGCGTTTGTTGCAATAAATAGAATTGCTCCTTCGGCAGCGGGTAGTGTTTGGCCACCTCATCGGCTAATGCTTTCGGCCGGGAAATAAGACATTGCCAAAACTCTACTAACGGGGCGAAGACATCATAACCAAAGACCTTCACTCCTTTTGACGCGAGAAACAATTCGATGGAACCACCGCCGAGAAAAGGTGATACCAGCTCACTCATATTTTCAGGAAAATACGGCGTAATAAATGCCACCGCACGTGTTTTCCCACCAGGGTAACGGAGTGGTGACCGGGAAGTATTATAAAGCGGAGAATGGAATGTTGTCACGCGATGAAGCTAATACAAAAAGCAGACTGTTCCATTTCAGGCCCTACCTTTACCAAAATTTTGAGAAAGAACCGTGTCGGACGTTATCCAACTTTTATCAGATCATTTAGCTAACCAGATTGCAGCCGGTGAAGTGATTCAGCGCCCGGCATCTGCGGTAAAGGAAATGCTGGAAAATGCAATAGATGCCGGTGCTACCGCGATCCAGCTGATCGTAAAGGATGCCGGCAAAGAACTGATACAAGTCATAGATAACGGAAGCGGTATGAGTGTTACAGATGCCCGCATGAGTTTTGAGCGCCATGCTACATCTAAGATCAAAAGCATTGATGATCTTTTCACCATTCGTACCATGGGTTTTCGGGGTGAGGCACTGGCTTCTGTAGCTGCGGTCGCGCAGGTTGAAATGAAAACACGGCAACAAACCTCAGACGTAGGTACCCGGTTGGTGATAGAAAGCACAGAGGTAAAGCTGCAGGAGCCTTGTGCGACCCCGGTAGGCACCAGTATTGCCGTAAAAAACCTGTTTTACAATGTACCTGCCAGGCGAAATTTTCTCAAATCCAATACGACGGAGTTCCGCCATATTATTGATGAGTTCACCCGTATTGCTTTGGCACATCCCCATATCGGGTTTCGCATATGGCACAATGGCCTGGAGCAGTTTCACCTGGAAGCCGGCAATCTCAAGACAAGGATCGTAGGGCTTTTAGGGAACAGCTATGAGAAAAACCTGGTGCCTGTTGAAGAAGAAACAGGCGTGTTGCAAATCAAGGGTTTTATCGGAAAGCCTGAAGCTGCCACACGTACGCGGGGGATGCAGTTTTTTTTCGTCAACAACCGCTTCATCCGGAATGCCTACCTCCATCATGCAGTAGTAGCCGGTTATGAAGGCTTACTGGAAAAAGAATCTTTCCCCTTTTATGTATTATTTCTCGAAACAGATCCTGCACGTATTGATGTAAATGTGCACCCCACCAAGCAGGAGGTAAAATTTGAAGATGACAAGCTGATGTATGCTTACCTGAATGCAGCGGTGAAACATGCCCTGGCCCGTTATAATATTGCTCCTTCACTTGATTTTTCGTTAAATCCTGAGATTACACATCTGCCTTCTGTGAATGTGCCGGCTACTCAACAGCAAAACGACACTACTGAAAAAGGATATTTGTTTAACAGCTTTACACAAAGAAACCAGGCACATTTTATCGATGACCGGAACAGTCGCCAGCAATGGAAACAACTGTATGAAATTGCACGGCAACAGCCTGAAACTGATCATATACAACCCTCTTCCGCATCATTATACCAGCAAACGGAAACCCAGCAGCCCTCAAGCGGCAAGATGATGCTGCAACATGAAAAATACCTGGTCAGTACTATTAAATCCGGTTTCATGTTTTTGCACATCAGGCGCGCGCAGGAACGTATATGGTATGAACGCCTGCAAGGCGAATGGAATGAAGGTATTGTGACGTCGCAACGCCTGTTGTTCCCGGTCAGTGTTGAGCTGACATCCCAGGATGCCGGATTGTTGCAGGAGATTTTACCGGATTTGCAACGCATGGGCTTTGACGTAGAACCCTTTGGCAACAACAGCTTTGTGGTCCACGCGGCTCCTGCTGCATTACGACAAGGAGAGGAAAAGAGCATGCTTGAAGAAATGCTGGAACAATTGAAGCATGAATCGCACCAAGCGAGAGGAAGCTATGGTGATAAGATGATAGCACAACTGGCGAAAAAGCTTTCCTTCTACACCGGCACCCTATACCAGCAGGAAGCGCAGCAGACGCTGATTGACGAACTCTTTGCCTGCGCACAGCCCGAATATACGCCCCGGGGCAAAAAGGTATTTTACATGCTGCGAAAGGAAATGCTGGAGCGGGAGTTTGATTAAGGATCTGCACCTATACTACCTTATCTGCGCAGCAACTGCTGGCAAAAGCTTCAGGTTTGGCTTTAAAGGCAAAGCCCATACCCAGGATATAGCCCATAGCTTCACGTAGCGCTTCATTGCTTTTAAACTGTGGATTGGTGTTGATATCTGCGTGCACTTCCATATCCACATCATATTTGTTGAAAAGATCGCAAAGCTCATAGGCAATTTCTATACTTTTTGCCACCTCCACCAGCATGCGTTCTTTAACAGAATACTTATGTGTGGTCTTATCATTGCAGATATACATAAAGCCACCATGTTTTTCCCGGAGGAACACAATGACGGTAGCAAACTCCGTGTCTTCACCACGTACCTGCGAATCCGTGCCAATACACACTTTCAGGCGATAACCCTCAGCGGTTACTTTTTTAATGGTGGCTTCTACTGCTTCCTTCACCGGCTCTTTGATGACTGTACCATTAAATGTTCTCCATAGTGTAGCCATAAATTTTTATTTCTTTAAAGTTACCTATAAAGCTGTTTCCAAACTGTTATCTATAAATGATGTTTATCTGAAATCCACATAGTATAAACATTGAAAATTTTAATAAATTAGTACCTTGTATTGCATAATACTATTTTTTGCATAGATTTGTGTTGTAAAAGCTACCGGATGAATCTAGATAACACTACTTCGCAGATGAGAAAAGGCTTACTGGAGCTTTGTATCCTCGGCATTATACACAAAGGAGGAGAAGCCTACACCAGTGACATTTTAGAGCAGTTGAAGCAGGCCGAGCTGGTGGTGCTGGAAGGTACCTTATACCCGCTGTTGACCCGGCTCAAAAATGCGGATGTGCTGGCGTATCGGTGGGAAGAATCTACCTCAGGGCCGCCCAGGAAATATTATGCCCTCACCGCCAACGGCAATAAATTATACGAACAATTAAAAGCAGCCTGGGATGAACTCAGCACCTCTGTAAATCAATTGACCAACTAAATCTTCATAAACCATGCAAAGAATTATCCAGATCAATATTGCCGGCCGGCTGATCCCCATCGAGGAAGATGCCTATCTTATACTCAAAGACTATATTCAGTCCCTGCAGCGGCATTTCGCTAACGAGGAGGGGAAGGAAGAAATTTTACAGGACATTGAATACCGGGTAGCGGAGTTGTTTTCCATCCGCCTGCAAAACGGGGCACATTGCATCGATGAGGAAGATGTGAAAAAAGTAATGGATACGCTGGGCAGCCCGCATATCCTGGGTGCAGAAAATGCAAAGCCCTATAATCCCTACCTGCCAAGTGTCTACACAGCACCTGCCGGTACGAATTACCGTCAGAATAAAAGACTCTACAGAAACCCGAAAGATAAAATGCTGGGCGGTGTGTGCAGTGGTTTAGCCGCTTATTTTGACATAGATCCGGTGATCGTCAGACTGATCATGGTGGTTTTAGTACTCGGTGCAGGTATCGGTGTGATAGCCTATATTATAGCCTGGATGGTAATCCCCATGGCGAGAACGCCGGAAGAATTCGCCAATATGACCGGTGGTGAACCGCTTACTTTCGACGGACTTAAAAAAAATGTCGGAGATGAGCTGAAAGATCTGAAAACACGCGGTGAAGCATTATCAAATGAATTGAAGGACTTCTTCAACAAAAAGAAATAATCCTCTCCCCGGTATTCGAAAAATAGGTTCATATCGATTAGCTTTGGAGTCTTTATTTTTGTACCGAAGACGATGCTATCAAAACTGTTTGGATGGGGAAAGAAGGAAGGCGTAAAGCAGCATGAACAGGTTTCATTGCAAGAGGCCTTTTCATTTTTGAAGACCGATATGCACTCACATCTTTTACCGGGCATAGACGATGGTGCCCCTACGATAGAAGAAAGCCTGATGCTGATTCGCTCGCTGATAGATATGGGATACCGTCGCTTTATCACCACTCCGCATATTAAATCCGATATATATCCCAACACACCGGTTACCATCGGGAATGCATTGAAAGAACTGCGCCAGGCATTAGCTGCCAATAATATGCATGTCGATATCCACGCAGCGGCAGAATACTACATAGATGACTGCTTTGCGGATTTACTGGAGTCCGGCGAGCCGATGCTTACACTCCATAAAAATGAGATACTCGTAGAGTTTTCGTTTATGTTCGAGCCGATGCGATTGCCGCAGACAATATTCAACATTCAAACAAAAGGATATAAACCGGTTTTTGCCCATCCGGAGCGTTATTCATTCTTCCACCACAAACCGGAAGTCTTTGAAGAGATAAAAAACCGTGGCGGCTTGTTGCAGTTAAATACTTTGTCGCTTTCCGGTTATTACGGCAAACCTGTAAAGGATATGGCCGAAAAACTCCTTCACGACGGATTATACGATTACCTGGGTACTGACCTGCATCACGACAAGCATGTGACAGCCCTTTATAAATTCATACAATCGAAAAGCTATACTCAATTAGTTGATTATCCGTTTCTAAACAGCCGTCTGGCAGATTAGTGCTTAACATCTGGGTAGCAGCCAGTTCTTCAATTTCTTCTTTTCTTCGCATTTCATTTACCCCCCTCAAATGAAAGAGCAACAAAAAATCTTAGTTACCGGCGGCGCCGGCTATATTGGTTCCGTCCTGGTAAGGCAATTATTGGAGCGGGGCTATCCTGTCCGGGTGTTGGATAGCCTGATGTATGGCGGTGAACCCATCATTGATCTTCTGAATCATCCGAATTTTGAATTCATCAAAGGAGATGTAAGAAACGCAGAAGATGTAAAACTTGCTACAGAAGACATTTATGCAGTGGCCCATCTGGCAGCTATCGTAGGAGATCCCGCCTGTGCAAAACATCCGGAACTGGCTGAGACCACAAACCTGGAAGGCACAAAACTCCTCTATAGCACCGCAAATGAAAACGGCGTAAAACGCTTTGTATTTGCTTCTACCTGCAGCAACTATGGAAAGATGGAAAATGAGAACGAATATGTGCACGAAGACTCTAAACTGGCACCGGTATCACTCTATGCCAGCACCAAAGTAGGTGCGGAGCAGTTTCTGCTTTCCCAATCAAAAAACAATATTTGTAAACCAACCTGCCTGCGGTTTTCTACGGTATATGGTTTGTCGTTGCGTCCCCGGTTTGACCTGACAGTGAACGAATTCACCAAAGAGCTGGCTACCGGTAAGGAGCTGGTGATCTTCGGGGAGCAATTCTGGAGACCTTATTGTCATGTATATGATCTTGCCCGTTCCGTAGCCACGGTGATGGAAGCTGAAGAGGAAAATGTAGCCTTCGATGTGTTCAATGTAGGACATACCGAAGAAAACTATCAAAAGAAAATGATCGTGGATGAGGTGTTGAAGCTGATACCCGAAGGGCAGGTGAAGTATGTAGAAAAAAATGAAGACCCCCGTGACTATCGTGTTACCTTCGAAAAGATCTATAAGCGGCTGAACTTTGTTCCGCGTTTTAAGGTGGTGGATGGGATCAGCCAGATCAAAAAGGCGCTGGATGATGGTTTTATCTTAAACCCTGAAGATCCCAAGTATAAAAATGTTTGATACCATCTTTTCCTTCATCCGCAAAACCTTTAATGAGCCCGAAGCCTTTATCCCGCTTCATGCACCCTATTTCGGAGGGAACGAGAAAAAATATTTAGCAGATACCATTGATTCTACCTTCGTCTCGAGCGTTGGGGCTTATGTGGATAAGTTTGAAGAGATGCTGACTTCATTTACCGGGGCGAAATATGCCATTGCCATTACCAACGGCACTACAGCATTGCACCTTGCTTTGGTCCTTGCCGGTGTAAAACAGGGAGATGAAGTGATAACGCAACCGCTTACGTTCGTAGCAACCAGCAACGCTATCGCTCACTGCGGTGCTACTCCGGTGTATGTAGATGTGGATATGGATAGCTTGGGCATGTCTCCCTCCGCACTCAGGGATTATCTGCAAACCCATACGCTGATCAGGGAGGGGCGCTGTATCAATAAAAAAACCGGTAAGATTATTAAAGCCTGTGTACCCATGCACACCTTCGGATTTCCGTGCAGGATCGATGAGATAGCGGCTGTGTGCCGGGAATACCATATTAATTTAGTGGAAGATGCGGCAGAAAGCCTGGGCAGCTACTATAACGGGCGACACACCGGGAATTTCGGCTTACTCAGTGTTTTGAGCTTTAACGGCAATAAAACTATTACTTGCGGTGGTGGTGGTGCCATTCTCACCAACGACAAAGACATAGCACTCAAGGCAAAACATTTATCGACCACGGCTAAAATACCACACGCCTGGGAGTTTGCACATGATGAAGTAGGCTATAATTACCGGATGCCGAATGTGAATGCCGCACTGGGTTGTGCGCAAATGGAGCAGCTGCCGCAGATACTGGAAAAGAAAAAGCAATTGGCGGCAACGTACGCCGGTTTTTTTGAAACGGAGTTAGTTGAATTTGTAAAAGGGATCAGCAATGCGATGCCCAATTATTGGTTAAATACCCTTCTCTTTAAAGATCAGGAAGAACAACAAGCCTTTCTTCAGGTCACCAACGGCAGAAAACTGATGACCAGACCTGCCTGGAAGCTCATGAGCGAGTTACCGATGTATGCACATTGCGAGAAGGGCGACCTTAAAAATTCGATCAGCCTTGCCCAAAGAGCAGTTAATATACCCAGCAGCTTTTTAGAGCGCATCGGGTAGTAAAGTACAAACGGTAATTTGGTTTTATTGTCCAAGCTATCTTCCTGTTTCATTCCGGCGTTCGCACACTTCGTTGTTCGGGATAGCTTGTGCGCATTTTTGTTCTGCGCTGATAAACACATGCTAAAAAAGAGCAAGGCACCATAAAGCTATTCGTTCTGTCTTTACATTTGAGTATATGAAAGCTAGGTTGAGGAAGTTAATAGGCTTATGGATGGCACTCGCTTGCACATTCCATGGAATGGCACAAACAGCGCCTATAAGCCAGGCGCGTGCCTTCACGGCACAAAAGGAATATGGCAAGGCGATAGAGATTTACAAGAAACTGTATGAAGCCACCCCTTTAGATAATGAGCTGTACAATGAATACCTGCTGGTGCTGATAGACAATAAAGACCTGAAAGCTGCTGAAAAGCTGGCTGAAAACCAGTTGAAATTGCATCCCTATGATCCCCTGAAGCTGCTGGACCTGGGGAGGATTTATTTGCTTTCCGGTAAAGAAAACAAAGCCGGCGAACAATTTGACAAAGCCATCAGCATGATGAATGGCGACGACCTATTGACTACAAGAATGGCTAACCAGTTCAGTGGAATGAAGAAGGATGATTATGCGATCAAAACCTATGAACGTGCTGCTGAGTTGCTGCGCAATCCATTTATTTACAGCAATTCCCTTGCTCTACTATATAACAAGACCGGGCAAACCGAGAAAGCGGTTTCCGTATTGCTGGAAGCCGGTCCGCGTCAAATGGCCGGAGTAGATGATACAAAATCTACTCTCCTGGAGATGTTCGGTAATGACCCTAGAAAACTGCAGCAGGCACAGAAAGCCATTATCAAAAAAATAAACGAAAACCCAACAAACAATTTCTACTCGGAATTACTCACCTGGTTTTACACGCAAAAAAATGACTGGGAGGGAGCCTTGATACAAATACAGGCACTGGATGAACGGAATAAAGAAAACGGGCAAAGGCTCCTGGCTTTCGCAGGACTTGCTAAAAAAGAGAAAAAATATGAAGTGGCTGTTCAGGCTTTAAACGCTATTACAGAGCAGGGAAAAGAGCAACCGCTGTATGCCAACGCGCTCGCGGAGAAGCTGGATGTCGAAATGACCCGGTTGGAAGAAGACATCAGTTTTAAAAAAGAAGATATTACCCGGCTGCAGAAAAGCTATGAGCAATACTTTATAGATTTCCCCCAGTTTTACGGATCAGAGATTTTACTGCAATATGCCAGGCTGGAAGCACAATATGCAGGGAACATAACAAGCGCAGTCGAACTTCTGCAAAAGGCAATAACGCAACCTTCTGCCAATAGAGTTTTTGTCGGAAGGGCAAAATTGCAGTTAGGAGATTACTTCTTGCTGCAGGAAAAAGTATGGGATGCCTCTCTTACCTACAGCCAGGTGGATAAAGCTTTCCGGGAAGATATACTGGGGGAAGAAGCCCGCTTCCGGAATGCAAAGTTGGCCTACTACCGGGGTGATTTCAAATGGGCGCAGGAACAACTGGATGTATTAAAAGCCTCTACTTCTGAACTGATCGCCAATGATGCGTTATATCTCTCTGTACTGATCACGGAAAATATTCCGGCTGACAGCAACCTGGTGCCGCTGCGACAATACGCCCATGCCGATCTTTTATTGTTTCAGAACAAAGACAAGGAAGCTATTCTCTTACTGGACAGTATCTCCCGGTCCTATCCTCAACATCCGTTGAGCGACGACATCCTTATGTTGCGTGCAGCACTCGCCGTTAAACACCGGGAGTATGAAAAAGCACTCGGCTACTACAAGACTGTCTTTGATACATTCGGACAGGATGTACTGGGTGATGATGCCGTTTTTAAAACAGCAGAACTCTATGAAAAGTACCTGAAACAACCGGCTGAAGCCAAGCGTTTTTATGAAGAGCTGATTATCAAATATCCCGGCAGCACTTATGTACAGGTCGCCCGCATGAAACTGGCAGAGAATGCTGTCCCTCCACTCTAGTGCTTTATCTTGTTCTTATCAGCGGTTTTCATCTGTATAATGTCCACCAAAAAGGAAAAGCCCATAGCGAAATAAATATAACCTTTCGGAATTTTGATCTCAAAGCCTTCAGCCAGCAAGGCAAACCCGATCAGCATCAGGAAGCATAATGCAAGTACCTTAAAAGACGGGTGTCTGCTGATAAAACTACTGATAGGCTTGGATGCCAGGAGCATGATGATAACGGTAACGACCACTGCCGTGTACATGATCCACAACTGTTCTACCATGCCCACAGCCGTTATGATCGAGTCAACGGAAAACACGATGTCCAGCACAATAATTTCTGAAAGAAATTTACCAAAACTCCCTGTTTTTATTTTTGTAGGATCGTCCGGATCGGGTTCTTCCGTCTTGTGGTAAATTTCCTTGGTGGCTTTATAAAGCAAAAACAAGCCTCCGGCTATTAATATCATTTCTTTGCCGGTAAAGGACATATCGAAAACCGTAAAAAGCGGCTTATCCAGTTTCAATATCCAGGAAATGACGGCGAGAAGGATCAGGCGCATGACCATTGCCAGTCCGATACCCCAATAACGTAGTTTGTTTCGCTGGCTTTCGGGTAATTTATCTGCCAGGATGGAAATAAAAATGATATTGTCTATGCCCAATACGACTTCAAGTGCAATAAGTGTGAGGAGCGGAATGATAGCTTCGGTCATAGGGAAGCAAGTTACGGAAGAATAAGAATACCGCTCCTTAGATTAATCCTTTCCCTGTACCACGATCACGATTTCTCCTTTTGCCACATTCGATTCATAATGAGCCGCGAGGTTGCCTAAGGTTTCTTTCCGGGTTTCTTCAAACATTTTGGTCAGCTCCCGGCATACGGCCGCCCTCCGTTCCCCACCTAAGTACTCCACCAGTTCTTTGAGTGTTTTCGCCAGCCGGTGCGGGCTTTCATAAAGAATGATGGTGCGTTCTTCTTCCGCCAATTGTTTCAATGCAGTCTGTCTTCCTTTTTTTAAAGGTAGAAAACCCTCGAATGCAAAACGATTGCCGGGGATACCGCTTTGCACCAGCGCGGGAACGAAAGCCGTAGCGCCCGGCAGGCATTCTACGGGGATGTTTTCCTTGATACATTCCCGTACCAGGAGGAACCCGGGATCGGAAATTCCCGGAGTGCCGGCATCGGTAAGGAGTGCCAGTGTTTTACCCGATTGCAATTGCTGTATCAGGTGTTGCAGCACTTTATGTTCGTTGTGCTGATGATAAGGTGTAAGTGGCTTTTGAATATCGTAATGCCGGAGCAGGATATAACTGGTGCGCGTGTCCTCGCAGAGAATTCCGTCGGCATTTTTCAATACCTCTACTGCACGATAGGTGATATCGCCGAGGTTGCCTATCGGTGAGGGGACAAGGTACAGGCGCATTGCTTGGGTTTTTAGCCTTCCTGTACGTTAAAGTCGAAGGCTTCCATCACCTGGTTGGCCAGCAACTTCTTGCAGGCTTCTTCCGTCAGTTTTGCAGCTTCTTCTTTGCTCGCCGCTTCCAGGCTAATGGTCACATGCTTACCTACACGCACATCCTGCACCTGATGCAAACCCAGGTTATGAAGGCTGCCGTTCACCGCTTTACCCTGAGGATCTAAAAGCTCTTTAAGCGGCATGATGTTGATATGTGCAGTAAATTTCATCGAGATATTTTGTTTGAATGGGCAAAAGTAAGAATTACTAGAGAGAGTCTGTAGTACTGGAATTCAGATTTGGGTATTCTAAGACTGCTGCGGCTTAAACACGACTGACAAAACAATATACAAACCCATAAACACAAGGGAAGCTGCCCAGCCTAAAAAAGGAATAGCTACAATCCCTCCCGCTAACAAGAGTATACGAGGCAGCAGGTTTTTCATATTCCAGGATTCAGGAAGCAATTTGAAGAAACGCATTTTACTGACCATCAGCCAGCAAAGCAGGGCGATGACGGCATAGAGCAACCAGGGCTTATAAAAATAACCCAGCATCGGATTTTGCCATACCATCAAGGGAAATGTAGCTACAAAGAGACCTACAGCCGGTGTAGGCATACCCATGAAAAAATTCTTCTGTTCAGAGGAAGATTGATTGAAAATAGCCAGCCGTAACGCTGCAAAACAAGCCACCAACAAGGCCGGGCTCATTAAAAACAAGCTCACGTCCATGGCGTCCGGCTGTGTCATATAAGCCGCCCAAAGCATTTTAAACAGGATCATTGAAGGTGCTACACCGAATGATACCACATCTGCCAGGCTATCCAGGTCTTTTCCTATCGGCGAATGAATTTTCAATGCACGGGCTACCGCACCATCCAGCATATCAAATACGGCAGCCAGGAAAATAAAGATACTGGCTATATAGGGTTGTTCCACCGCCGGTACTTCCACATAGGTATTGATGTCAAAAGCCGTATTGAAATTCTGCGCTCCTAAAATGTAAGTAATGGCAATACACCCGCAAAAAAGATTGCCTAGCGTAAGAATATTGGGAAGATGCTTCATTCAGAAAGTGAAAATTCAAAAGTAAAGAAGTCGCAGGTAAAAAACTATCAAGACCTGATTCAACAGTATGAATCCGCCCTGACATGTATAAATTGAATGTCAATGGTACATTCGTCAGGAAATTTCGGTGTCGTTTTTATCTCCGTACAACACGGTTCCCCTTAGATGTATTTTTTGTTGCTCTTTCAGAAAGTTCTCTGAGCTGCATCTTGTAAGATTACACTCCCACCATCAACGGCATCAGCAACATCAGGAGGTCCTCATTTTCCGTTTTTTCAACGGGGCGGAAGATGCCTGCACGGGTCGGGGTGCTCAGGTTCAGTTCCAGGTCTTCTCCTTCCAGGTTATTCACCATTTCGATCATCAACTTGGCGTTGAAAGCTATTTTCATATCCTCACCACTATATTGACAACTAAGTGTTTCCTTTCCTTCGAAAGAAAAATCAACGTCCTGCGCACTCATCTGCAGCGAATTGCCATTGATCTCCAAAACTACCTGGTTGGTTGTTTTATTGGCAAAAATGCTCAAGCGACGTAAGGCGCTGATAAAATCCACGCGATTGATAATGAGCTTGTAAGGATTGTCTGTAGGGATAACTGCTTTATAGTCCGGGAAGCGGGCGTCTATCAGGCGGCAGCTCAGGCTGAGGTTGGCCGTGGTAACGAACAGGTGACTGGCGTTGTAAGAAAGTTCCAATTGCGTGTCATCCGGCGGCAGGTTGGAACGCAGCTGCTGCAACGGTTTTTTGGGTACTACAAAACCTACTTTGGCAGGTGAGGTCACATCCGTTCTGTGAAATTGTACCAACCGGTGCGCATCTGTAGCAACAAAATTGATCCCGTCTGTGTCCAGTTCAAAATACACGCCTGTCATAGCCGGGCGGAGTGTATCGGTACTTACGGCGAAAAGAGTATTATTAATGCTTTCTATTAACCCAATGGAACTGATGGAAAAATTAGTAGTGTCAGCCGGTGCAGGTTCTTTAGGAAAGTCGGTTGCTTTTTCGCCGCCGATCTTGTACTTGCCTACGCTGCTGCTCATTTCTATGCTCAGGTCTTGTTCGTTAATATTGAACGTAACCGGTTGTTCAGGAAGGTTTTTCAGGTAATCCAATAATATTTTAGAAGGAATACAGATGCTGCCATCGCCTTGCGCTTCATTTACTTCCATATGCACACGCATCATGGTTTCCAGGTCGGTGGCGGTAAGACTCAGGTTGTTTCCTTTCAGTTCAAACAAAAAATCTTCCAGAACAGAAAGAACGGTATTGGCGCTGATCACGCCGCTTATTTGCTGTAAATTCTTTAATAGAGCTGTTGATGTTACGATAAATCGCATCGTGTTCGTTGGTTTGCAACAAAGATAGTTTTTTTGCGGTTCTGCGCTTTTCTGGTTTTTCTTTTTATCGTAACGTTTCTTTAAAGCATTTTTTTGCCACAAATAAAAAAACACCCCGAAGTCCGGAGTGTTTGCTATGCGGGTATTTAAATAGATGTTAAACGTTAAACCGAAAGTGCAGCACATCGCCATCGCTCACCACATACTCCTTTCCTTCTATGCGTAACTTGCCGTTTTCACGACAGGCGGCTTCGCTTTTAAATTGTACATAATCGTTATATGCGATTGTTTCTGCTTTGATAAACCCTTTTTCGAAGTCGGTGTGAATGACGCTGGCAGCCTGCGGTGCTTTCCAGCCTCTGTGAATGGTCCACGCACGAACCTCCTGCACTCCCGCTGTGAAATAAGTAATGAGATTCAGTAATTTATAAGCTGCACGAATGAGTCGGTTAAGGCCCGGCTCGGTCAGTCCGTATTCTTCCAAAAACAATTGCTTGTCCTCTTCTCCTTCCATTTCGGAGATCTGCGCTTCTATATTGTTATTCATCACGATCACTTCGGCACCCTCATCCTGGGCTGCTTTCACTAATGCCTGAGAATACTTGTTCCCGGTGTGGATGCCCGCTTCGTCAACGTTGGCAACATACAATACCGGTTTTTCAGTCAGCAGGAACAGGTCTGCAATGGCTTCCCTGTCTTCACCTTCCAGTTGTAGTCCGCGTATGTTTTTACCCTGGTATAAGTAGTCTTTGCATCTTACCAATACTTCATAGATCGCTTTGGCTTTTGGGTCGTTTTTGGCAATTTTCTCATAGCGGGAGATTTTCTTCTCTACGCTGTCGAGGTCTTTCAACTGCAACTCGGTGTCGATGATCTCTTTATCGCCGATGGGATTGATTGCTCCTTCTTCGCGCAGGATATTCTCGTCTTCGAAACAACGGATGACATGCACTATGGCATCTACCTCCCGGATATTTCCCAGGAATTTGTTGCCCAGTCCTTCTCCCTTGCTGGCCCCTTTTACCAAACCGGCTATGTCCACAAACTCAATAGTGGTCGGTACCACACGTTGCGGTTGCACCAGTTCTGCCAGCATGGCAAGGCGTTCATCGGGCACATCCACCTGGCCTACATTGGGGTCGATGGTGCAGAAGCGATAGTTGGATGCCTGTGCTTTGGCACTGTTGCTCACCGCGTTAAAAAGGGTTGATTTACCTACGTTGGGAAGCCCCACGATACCTACTTGTAAAGCCACTTGCTAAAAATTTGGCTGCAAAGGTAAGGGATTGGAGAAAACTGGCGATCCCGGTAGGTTAGTTTGTAAATAACTCCCCTGCTTTCACCAGGCTTTCGGGTTTCCCCACATCAATGAAAATATCACCGGTGTGGTCAAAACCTTTTACGCATTGTTGTAAGGCAAAATGAAGGTAGACATCGATCATGGAAAATTTTCCTTCAAAAGGCATGGAAAATATCTCCTGGGAAAGCACCTGGATGCCGCTGAATGCGAAAGGATCTAGAGCTCCTTTATTAAAAGATATCCGTTCCTCGTCCGTGGCATTATTTCTCCATCCGCAAAGGAACATCTGTTCATCAAACAGTAGGTGCCGGGAAGATTGTCGCTGCATGACCGCCAGCGTAGCTATATTTTCCGGGGCATGCGCGGTAATGAGCCGGTTAAGATCCAGGTTGGTGAGCACATCCACATTCATGACCAGAAAAGAGTCTTCCTGCCCGAAATATTGTTTTGCTTTAAGAAGCCCACCCCCCGTTTCCAGGACGGCACTGCGTTCATCCGAGATCACTACGTGGCTGCCAAAGCCGTTGTTTTCTTTTAAAAGGTTTTCTATCTGGTCTGCGAAATGATGCACATTAACGATCACATCACGGATGCCAAAGCGTTGCAGGTAGGTTATATTGTGCTGCAGCAGCGTTTTGCCGTTTACTTCGGCCAATGCTTTCGGATGACTGTCCGTAAAAGGCTTGAGACGAGTGCCGAGACCGGCTGCAAAGAGCATGGCTTTCATAAAGCTCAAAAATAGAAATTCAAACAGAATAAGGATATGGTTTACCGGAAATTCCTCAGATGAATGGTGCCAACGCCACGATAGCTTTATAGATATTCCCAAGTCCGGACCCTAAAAATCTTATAGAGTATAAAGAAACAGTTATTCGTAACTTTGGCGCCTTAAAATAAGTGTTTCATGCAGCTATCAGCGTTGTATCAACGCGCCCTCAACTTTGATTTCCTGAGTGTTGAAGAAGGTGTGTTCTTGTTTGAAAATGCCCCTATTACCGAGTTGATGTACGTGGCGAATGAGCTTCGCAAAAAGCAGGTGCCGCACGGCAAGGTGACATGGATCATTGATCGTAATATGAATACGACCAATGTATGTGTGGCAAATTGTAAATTCTGCAATTTCTACCGCATACCGGGCCATCCGGAGTCCTATATCACTGATATTGAAACGTACAAGAAGAAGATTGAAGAAACGTTCCGCTATGGCGGCGAACAATTGCTGCTGCAGGGCGGGCATCATCCTGAATTAGGGATCGATTATTATACGGATCTCTTCCGCCACCTGAAACAACTTTTCCCTAATCTGAAGTTACATGCACTGGGTCCGCCCGAGGTAGCGCATATTTCCAAGGTATCGAAGATCACCCCGCGTGAGGCTCTGATAGCGTTGAAAGAAGCAGGTATGGACAGTATGCCCGGGCCGGGCGCCGAGATACTGAACGACCGGGTGCGCCGCCTGATCTCTAAAGGAAAATGCAGCGCCCAGGAGTGGCTGGATATCATGCACGAAGCGCACAAGATCGGGTTGACGACCAGCGCGACGATGATGTTCGGGCACGTAGAAACTCTGGAAGAACGGTTTGAACACCTGGTAAAGATCCGCGAAGTGCAGGCTAAAAAGCCGGAAGGTGCCAAAGGATTTATCGCCTTTATTCCCTGGACTTTCCAGGATGTGGATACCCTGCTGAAAAGAATACGCGGCACCAAGAACCTGACAACGCCCGAAGAATACATCCGTATGATAGCGCTAAGCCGTATCATGCTGCCGAACATCAAAAACATACAAGCTTCCTGGCTCACCGTAGGCAAGCAGGTAGCTCAAATGTGCTTACACGCCGGGGCGAATGATTTCGGCTCCATCATGATCGAAGAAAATGTAGTAAGTGCTGCCGGTGCACCGCATCGCTTTACAGCACAGGGTATTCAGGATGCTATTAACGAGGCCGGTTTCGTAGCGCAGCTTCGCAACCAGCAGTATGAGTTCAGGGAGCTACCGGTGCATGAAGAGCAGGTGATAACGTATTGATGTTATTCAAAAAATTATGAGCCCGGAACAGACGAACAACACTAGTCCTTCCACTACTTTTGGGATTGGCACTTATAGCCGTTCCTTTCAAAGATATCCTCTTCATCACAGGAGATGATAGGATTATCGTAAGCGATAACACTATCAGTAAAGACTACGGCGTATGTACTTTCCGGAAATGGTGCGATAAGCATGCTGACAGAATCCAGGAAAGAAGGGCTACTCATGGCTGTTGTGCAATAAGTCTTATTCAGTACGATACTGCCATTACTTTTGAGTTTAATAGATACAGTGCGGCAGCCTGTCTCCCTGGAGCAACTCTTTCTGCACTTGCAGGAAATCATACAGCAGCAAAATGCGAACAACGCGATGTATTTCATATAGATAGTTTGATATACAGACGATGTTGTAATAAGCTTTGTTAGCGCCCGCGGAGTATTTCGCAACGGAATAAATTTCCTGAACAGGCTAATTCGTTTCAAGTGTCACAAACAGCGTTGAGTAGCAGTCTACCTCACCAAAATATACTGCTCTACATCTTTCTTCGTAATTTTTTTGTCCGAGAGGATGATCAGACGCTCCACCACGTTGCGGAGTTCACGGACATTCCCCGTCCAGTTATACTCCTGCAAGAGTTTTACGGCATCTTTATCTATGGCTTTGGGAGCTTGCTTGTATTCATCACTGATGGTATTGAGGAAAAGATCAATTAGCCCGGCTATATCATCCCGACGGTCATTAAGAGAAGGTACGTGTATCAGTATAACCCCCAGGCGGTGGTATAAGTCCATCCGGAATTTCTTGGCTTCTACTTCTTCCAGTAAGTTTTTATTGGTGGCCGCTATCACGCGCACATCTACTTTGATTTCTTTTTCGCCACCCACGCGGGTGATCTTTCCTTCCTGCAAGGCCCGCAGCACTTTTGCCTGGGCATCCAGGCTCATATCGCCGATCTCATCCATGAACAAGGTGCCGCCGTTTGCCTGTTCAAACTTGCCGATACGTTGTTTGATGGCAGAGGTAAAGGATCCTTTTTCATGCCCGAACAGTTCACTTTCTATCAACTCTGAAGGAATGGCTGCGCAATTTACTTCTATCAAAGGCGCAGCGGAACGACTGCTCAGTTCATGTATTTTTCTCGCCACCAGTTCTTTCCCTGCACCGTTTTCCCCGGTGATCAGTACACGGGCATCGGTTGGGGCCACTTTCTCTATCGTCTCTTTTATCTTTTCCATCGCCGGCGAATCGCCATACATTTCGGTAGCTTTTGTTACACGTTTCCGCAGTTGCTTTGCCTCTGCCACGAGCGAGGTCTTGTCCATGGCATTGCGAATGGTAATGAGCAGACGGTTCAGGTCGGGCGGTTTGGAGATATAATCATAAGCACCTTTCTTCACCGCGTCCACAGCTGTATCGATGTCGCCATGCCCGCTGATGACGATAAAAGGAACGTCCGGTTTGGTCTCCATGGTTTTTTGCAGCACTTCGATGCCGTCCGCTTTTGGCATCTTGATGTCACAGAGCACACAATCATAGTTATTGTCCGCTATCTTTTTCATAGCTTCGGCACCGTCTGCGGCTTCATCCACCTTAAATCCTTCCATCGAAA
Source organism: Flavipsychrobacter sp. (assembly GCA_035497455.1). Taxonomy (GTDB): domain Bacteria; phylum Bacteroidota; class Bacteroidia; order Chitinophagales; family Chitinophagaceae; genus JAFIGV01. Next base: position 401,115 of record DATJDL010000011.1, on the reverse strand, counting down.
GAATATCCTTGAGCGAATTGCGTATCGCTCTTTCATCATCAACGATTAATATAGTTTGGGACATATCGACAAATTAAAATGTAAAAATCCAAAAATGATGAAAGGGTATTGTTAAATCACTGGTTCCTGAACTGGTTGTATGGGCAGAGCAGCGTTCCTCCGATGAGCATCCGTTGCTACGTGCCGTTCCTTTACAGAATACCGATGGATCAGGTACGGTACAAACAGACTTCCTTCCCTGACAGGCTTTTGAAGAACGGTAGTGTCTAGTGGGCTTCCAGCCAATTGGCACCGGCACCGGCTTCTGCTATCACCGGTACGTCATTTGGGAGGGGCATGGCACGTTGCATACCTTCCGTAATGAGTTTTTTCGCGGCGTCTAATTCTTCTTCCGGCACATCAAAGATCAATTCATCATGCACTTGCAGGATCATTTTGGTCTTCAGCCCACTCTGCTTCAGATCATTGTGCACTTCGATCATCGCCAGTTTTATCATGTCTGCGGCGGTACCCTGTATGGGCATGTTGATGGCATTCCGCTCAGCATAGCCGCGTACGGTGGGGTTGGAGGAGGTAATATCTCTCAGCCAGCGCTTCCGGCCCATATGGGTTTGCACGAATCCGTTTTCCCTGGCGAAGTTGATCTGCTCGTCCATATAGGATTTAATCGAAGCATATTCCTTGAAATAGCTTTCGATAATGCCCTTGGCCTCTGTCCGGGAGATGCTCAGGCTTTCTGCCAAGCCGAATGCCGATTGTCCATAAATGATGCCGAAGTTTACGGCTTTTGCAGCCCGGCGCATTTGTGAAGTAACATCCGCTTCGGTTACTCCATACACCTTGGCGGCTGTGGCAGTGTGAATGTCCTTATATTCTTTAAAAGCTTTGATCATTTCCGCATCGTTGGAGAGGGCGGCAATAATGCGCAATTCTATCTGGGAATAGTCGGCAGAAACGAGTTTCCATCCGTTGCTGCGCGGAACGAATGCTTTTCGTATTTCTTTACCCCGGTCCGTCTTGATGGGTATATTCTGAAGGTTGGGGTTCACGCTGCTCAGCCTGCCTGTAACGGCAATGGTCTGATTGAAATTCGTATGCACGCGCCCTGTTCTCGGGTTGATCATCTGGGGTAAGGCATCTACATAAGTGCTTTTGAGCTTGGTGAGTTCACGGTAAACGAGAATATCGTCGATGATCGCATGTTTGTTCCGGAGTTTTTGTAGCACATCTTCGCCCGTGGCGTATTGTCCTGTTTTTGTTTTCTTGGCACTGTCCAGCTTCATATGATCAAAAAGCACTTCGCCCAGCTGCTTGGGAGAGCCCAGGTTGAAACGTAAGCCCGCTTGTTCATAGACTTTAGCTTCTGCCGCTACAATATCACGTTCCAGTTCTTTACTATAAGCGTTCAGGAAATCAACATCAATACCTACCCCTTCAAACTCCATATTCAGCAACACGGGTACAAGCGGGATTTCTACTTTATCCAGGATAACGCGTACATCATTCTGATCCACTAACGGATTTAAGGCTTCCTTGAGCTGCAGGGTTATATCGGCATCTTCAGCAGCATATTCTTTTACAGCTTCCAGCTCCGCATCACGCATGCTTTTCTGGTTTTTTCCTTTCCCGATCAGCGTTTCGATGGAAACCGGCTCGTATCCGAGGTACTTCATGCTCATGGCATCCATATTCCGTTTGCCATCGGGTTCGGCTACATAATGTGCCAGCATGGTGTCATAGATCTTTCCTTTCAGTTCGTGACCATACCATTTCAACATGGTGAGATCGTATTTGATATTCTGCCCTACCCAGGTGATATCTTCCCGATCGAAAATAGGCCGGAAACGTTCCAGGATCGCCAGTACATTTTCACGGGCTTCCGGAACTGCCACATAAAAACCTTCGCCTTTCCTCCAGCTGAAACTTAAACCCACGAGGTCGGCCAGGTTGGCATCAATATTCGTAGTTTCCGTATCGAAGGCTATTTCGCTTTGTTGTAAAAGCAACCTGACAAGGTTATCGATTTCTTCATCGGTTTGAATCAATTGGTAATCGTGTTCCGTGGTTTCAATGGTTTTATAACTGACGGGGGTGGTGGCTTCTGCTGCAGGTGAGGCTGATAAACTCGCCGTCGGAGTCGTGTGCCCGGTGACGATCGGATTTCCGAACAGGTCCGTAGCGAAAACCTGTTGGACGGCAACAGGATTGCCTGACGAAGAAGCACCGATCGGCTCGCCCAAAATTCGCTTACCCAGTGTTTTAAATTCAAGATCGGCAAACAGTTCTTCGAGTACCGGCTTGTTCCATTCCTTTACCCTGAAATCTTCTTCGTGGAATTTCAGCGGTACGTTGGTGATGATGGTGGCGAGCTTTTTACTTAAGATGGCATCTGCTTTTCCTGCCATGACTTTTTCACCCAGCTTTCCTTTGATATTGGCGGCATTTTCCAATACGTTTTCGAGCGTTTCATATTCACTCAAAAGCTTTGCAGCCGTTTTTTCACCCACACCGGCTATACCCGGAATATTATCGACAGCATCTCCCATTAAACCTAAGATGTCGATGACCTGGCTTACATTTTTAATGCTCCATTTTTCGCAGACCTCCTTAGGTCCCAGGATCTCTACACCACCACCCTGGTAGGAAGGTTTGTAAATAAAAATGTTATCGCGCACGATCTGTCCGTAGTCTTTATCAGGCGTCACCATATATACGGTATACCCCAGGTCGGCTGCTTCCAGTGCCAGTGTGCCTATGATGTCATCTGCTTCGTAGCCATCCAGCTCCAGGCAGGGCAGGTTGAATCCTTTTACCAACCGTTTGATATCGGGAAGTGCGGCTACCAGATCTTCAGGAGCATCGGAGCGGTTCGCTTTATAATCGGCAAAATCGGTATGTCTTTCCGTATCGGCGGACGTATCAAATACGACGGCAAGATGCGAGGGTCTTTCCTTGTTGATCAGGTCGAACAGGGTAGAGGTGAAGCCAAATTGTGCATTGGTGTTGCGACCGGTTGAAGTGATACGGGGGCTGCGGATCAATGCGTAGTAAGCGCGGAAGATGAGCGCCATAGCATCCAGTAAAAAGAGTTTCTTTTCAGGCATAAGACGAAGATAAGTTTATTGTGGATTTGCTGAATAGAATTGCTGAATGATGCAGGGTGTCAACGCCTTTACAGCTTTATCACAGCTGGGGGGTCGGGTCATAAAAAAACGGAACAGTTTGCTGACCGTTCCGTTTCGATAATATAATAGATTGCCAATTATTTTTCGATCAATAACATTTCCACGCGATTGTTTTTCTTCCGACCTTCAGGAGTGTTGTTGGATGCAATAGGCTGCGTTTCTCCGTACCCGATAGCTTCGATACGTGCGGAGCTGATGCCCGCATTGACCAGGTAGCTTTTTACAGACTCGGCACGCGCTCTGGAGAAGAACATATTATAGCTGTCATCGCCCCCGTTGTCCGTATGCCCGACTAATTTCAGTTTGTAACCTTTGGTGATGAGCATTAAGGCTAACTTATCAAGGGCGAGGTAAGACGCAGGTTTAATATCGGCTCTGTTCTGCTCGAAGGCCAGGCTTTCCTGTGCTTCTTTCAGTATCTCCCTGTCTTCGTCCGTTATGCCGCTGGTTATAGCGGGAGTGTTAGTGTTTCTGGAGTTTGTAGCAGCAGTATTCGTGTTGCGCGTGGTGGTGGTCACTGTTTGATCCGGAAGTTCGCAACCTGAAGCATCTACACGGGTATTTCCCGGAGTCCCGGGGCATTTGTCCAGAAAGTCTGCTACACCATCAGCATCCGTATCTTTGGTGAAACTTTCGAGCTTAGCGGCTACGAGGGTATTGAGGCGGCGGGACTCTTCCAGTTCGGTTTGCAAAAGGCGTTTTTGCTCTTCCAGTTGATCGTACAATTCTTTAGCGGGATTGTGCCAGGACAAATGCGGTTTTGCTTTTTTACCCAGCGCCAGCTGTAATCCCAGATAGGTATAGGAGAATTTATCCTGGTTGGTGCTGTAATGGGTTCCGTCCAGGTTGTCACCATCCACAAAATTCATTCTATAACCGAGTTCCAACGCTATGATTTCAGAGAGCTTTAGCTTGGCACCTACGCTTACAGGGAAGAACAGGGCGCTGACAGTGCCGCCGTTTTTTATGGATTCCAGTGTGCTGTCGGATGTTTTGTTGGCTTTTACGGAATAGCCGGCAGTACCGATTCCCGCGCCCGCATAGAAATTTATTTTATTTTTTTCGGATAGCCAGTTGACATTGGCGATGTTTATCAATGCCATTAAGCTTCCGGCATATTGTACTTTGGTTTCGTATTTATAATTGTCTAGAATGCGCGTGGTGTTATTACCCTGCAGCCTGGAATTATCCCCGCTGAAACCGCCGATAGCCAAGTCTCCCCTTAGCGACAGGAAGTGATAGATGTCTTTTTGCAGGTACACGCCTGCCCCAAAGCCTGCACTATTCTGGGTGAAATCATTGATACCTCCGGGCAATGTACCAATAGTGGTGAAGCCGAGGTTTACACCCACAGACCATGTACGATAGGAGGAAGCTCCTTTGAAGATGGATTTGACCGGAACAGGTAGTGCAGATGCCACGACGGAGTCGGTTTGTGCAAAACCCGTAAAAGAGGTGATAGCGGTTAAAGAAAGCAGGGCTAACTTTTTCATGATAGATTTGGTTAAAATAACGGCGCGAAATTACGACATCTGCACCCAATAAGTGTCAAAAGCGGCAGCGGCATGTTTTAGGGCCCTGTTTTTCGTAGCTCAAAGGACAGACAGAACGCGATCACTTCTTTTTCAATAGAATGAACCCTGAAAAATTGAGTGTTCCGTCGGATCGGAAAGTATCCATCGATCCGGAAATCCGGTTGTAATACACTGTAATGTCCCAGGAGTCTGTGGCAATCATTTGTTTCATTTCTGTGCGGGGCAACTGCTGGTCGGAGGATAGAGAGGATCCGTATTTTTTTATCAGCACATTTAGCAAGGTATGCGGATCAAATGCGGCAATAGTGTCTTTCCCCAGCGCTATTTTCACACTATCTCGCCAGGTTTTGTAAACAGTGAAACCGGCAGGTGAATGATCTTCTAAATTTATCGGCATATAATCCTCCATGCCGATCATATACTCATATCCAGCTATGCTCAGGGCTTCCCTTTTTGCGTTATAGTTCAGCCATTGATAACGCGCCGTCGAGTCTTCTTCCCTGGTATAATTGTCTACATATTCTATGTTCAGAGACTTCACCAGTTTTGCGGCGTCGGTATAGGCGCTGTATTCCTTTTTTTCCAGGTTATCGGTTTTAAACCAGGGCTCTACGCTGCTGTTCCCATGGTTTTCGAGAAGATAATAGAGAACAGAAGAGATGTTTTTTTTGTCGGCGAAAGAGATTTTTTTCCCTTCTTTCAATGGGGTTGCTTTGTGATTCACGAGCATCCCGTTTTTGATAAGCAGGCTTTTCAAACGGGATCGCTGACTGGCTTCGGAGATTTTGAATGCGCTGAAACTAAGCAACAAGGCGACCGTAGCAAGGCTCAAGGGTATGATACGGATATCGCCATTCGGACGGAGCAGGTAAAAAACGGAGATGGCCGCCAGCCATATAGCCAGCAACAATACAATCAACCGCTCTTCCGTAAACCCATATACCCCGATGCGTTTTCCGATAGCTACAAACATCAATGCTACCAACGGCAGGAGCAGCACATAAAACCATTTGGCAAAGGCTTTTATCCAGTGATTGCCCTCCGTGCTGCGTATAGGAAAGACCAGTAAAATGCTCAAAATGCCGGCCACACCATAAGCCAGTATAAGATGGCTTACCCAGCCTTGCGGTAATTTCCACTGTATGATGATCTTGGCTTCGTAAGCCAGTAAAATAATAAGGTAAATTGTCACCAAAGGCACCAGGACAAACTGTGTGAACACCTTCAGCACTTTCGGATAGTCGGTATCGCGTTCCAGCTCACCGGCCTCCTGCGGGACGCTGGAGAGGAAGAACCAGGTATTGAAAATACCCGCTATGGTTGCAAAAAGCCGGAAATACCATGCACCGTTCATGTGAAGTCCGAACAATTCATTCAGGGCTGTCAGGGCACCGGCTAAACCGGCGAATAAGACTCCTGAAAAGATAGCGGCGGTTACAATACGCAGAAACAGTTCTTTGTTGAACTGCCAAAAAGCATGCGTGCTGCCGCGGTTTATGAAGCCTGCACAGGACACCATCAGGTGCGCTAGGGTATTGAGCATGAAAAACCGGAGTACATCTTTTGTTTTAATGGAATCATCCATACTGAAAAAGAAAATGACCAGTATCATTGCAATCACGCCATATTCCAAATATTTCTGTTGCGCAGCCAGCCTGCGAAACCTGCTGCGGATGGTCACAGCCAGAAAAGAGGGCAGTGCCAGAGCTGCTGTCATTACAATTCTCAGAAGCAACTGCTCCCACTGCTTGTCGGTGGATTGGTAAGAAAGTTGGATGGCTGCAACAGTGCCTGCGACGCTGGTGATACACTCTATAGGGTAATCAGTAGCAACCTTCAGGGTTTTGTCGACGATAAGCCGGAAAGACGGGAAACGCATAAGTTGTGATTAAAAGGTAAAACAAGCTGTACTAAGATGCAAAACATAGTCCGTATTCATAAATATTGATGAATGAATAATCAGGAAAAGTACAGCGTTGTCCGTGCTTGGCGTCTTCTTATCCTTTTTTAAAATCTATAACCGGCACCGATTTGCCAACTTAAACGGGCCATTCTTCCGAAACGATCACCGTAATATCCGGAGAACACGTTGAAAGGGTCTGCAGCAACGGCCGCTTTGGAAGTCAGGTAGATATGGTCAGCGATGTTATAGTTAAGTATGTGATTGACACCAGCTGTCATGATAAACTGGTTGTTGCTTCCTTTCCTTGCTGTCAGCGGATGATAATACCAGCCTCCTCCTTCAAATACGTCATCATAGTACGTTTTTACCCATGTAGGGGTCAGGCTGATTCCGATATAGCTTTCTACATTTTTTAAAAGTCCGCAACTTTTGAACTTTTTACAGGTAACATCATATTGAAAATTGACATCCATTTCATAATTGTGAATATTGTAATCGGCTTTATAAAACCAGGGTGCATCGTACATGGAGTTATAGTCGGCTTTCCGGTCTTCAAAATAATGGTAGTGATTGACAGATACCTCCATTGAAAAACGGTTTTTAACCTTGTAACGAAGAAACAATCCTTTATCCCAGGTCATGTTTTGTCCTTCTGTAAAATGAGGTTTCTCATTTGTATAATCTTTCGTAAACCATAAGCTTGTTCCCGTTCTCAAGCCGCCGGAAAACGTTTGCGCGGGAAGGGTTTGGAAAGACAGAACAAAGGCGATCAGGATGATTATTTTTTTCATAGATATAGTTTAATCTTTATGACGACATTTTACCTGTATAGCTTTGTAAGGTTGCTTAAAATTATAAAGAACACTGGTCATAAATGCATTCCATAAAAGAGATTCTCTGCATTCTGCAAGCATATTTTCCCGATTTTGAAAAGCAGTCACCCTAACATTTCCTTATTTCGCGCACATTTTTGGCTTCGTGCGTACATTTCTGATACATTCCTGTAAAACATTTTTGGCGTTAACCTTCGGGTTTTCACTGTTAGGCAACCCGGTCATATCGCAGGGGCAAACCGACAGCGCGGATAGCACCTTAAGTCCCGGATTTAAGCTGCCGGGTATGACCAAGGCACAAAAGATGATTGCCAGCACAGGGGAGGACCTCCTTACCGGTAACAATGCCAATGAGGCACAAACTGTGATCTCCGGCTATGGTGAAGCGTCTTTCCAGCGGGATTTTAAATATAAAAATTCTACAGCCAGTCTCAACCGTGCTGTCCTGTTCATCGGACATCAGTTCAGCAATCGCATTGCCTTCTTTTCCGAGCTGGAAGTAGAAGATGCTAAAGTGGAGGGTGGCAAGTTCCAGGGTTCGATCGGTTTTGAGCAACTCTTCCTGAAATTCAGTCTTAATCCGCGCCAGTATTTTGTAGCAGGGTTGTTCCTGCCGCGTATCGGTATCTTAAACGAGAACCATTTACCCATAAATTTTAACGGAACAGAGCGGCCGTTGGTGGAAACACTTATCATCCCTTCTACCTGGCGCGAATTGGGAATCGGTTTTTACGGGCAAATGGCGACCATGCCCGTCACCTACAGCATTGCCGTGATGAATGGTATGAATGCAGAGGGCTTTGCCCATGGCAGTGGTATTGGCGGAGGCAGAGGGGAGGGACAGAATGTAAGCATGAACAACCTGGCGGTAACGGGAGCTGTGCAGGCCTATGTAGGCAACTTCCGATTGCAGGTATCAGGATATGCCGGTGGTACCATCCCGTTCTCGCAGTTTCAATCCGATAGTTTGAAAGCTCCCAAGGGCGCATTTGCAGCTCCCTTGTATTTGGGTGAGGCAAATATGCAATACACTCACCATGGATTCTACGGGAAGCTGCTAGGCACTTATGTGGCAATACCTGACGCTGATGAGATCAACTCCTTATTTGCCAACAATACGCCGTCGAGCATGTACGGAGTTTATGCAGAAATAGGTTACAATCTGTTCCAGCATGCTAAAAACGAGAAATGGTCAAATAAGCAGTTGACGGCTTTTGCACGTTATGAAAAGCTGAATGCGAACCATACAATCCCTTACTCGGGCATTACAGACGGGACGTTGGACCAGCAGCACATCCTCGCAGGACTTTGCTATCTCCCTCTTCCGAACGTGGTGCTGAAGGCTGATATCCGCTTTACTCATACAGGTCCTCAAAACAGAGCCATCTTCCTGAATCCGCCTCCGGTGATGATCCCGTACCAGCAGAACAATTCCTTCTTAAATCTCGGAATCGGTTATTCGTTCTAATCATGAAGCGGAGAGATTTCATAAAGAAAAGCTGTGGTTCGTGTGCTGCAATGAGTGTGGGTCTGCTATTCGGCAGTTCCTTCCTGGAATCCTGCGGTGTAGCCAAACTTTCGGTGGTTAAAGCGACGCCTAAAGACGGCAAAGTATCGTTTCCCGAAAACAGTTTTGATGCGGGTAGCACCAAATTGGTGCGCGTGGCGGATTATCCGTTTGATATAGCGGTAAAAAGACAGGCAGACAACAGTTTCCTGGCGTTAGTGCTCATGTGCACCCACGCAGGTTATCCGCTGGTAAAATCGGGCAACAGCTTTTATTGCACGTTGCACGGCAGCCGTTTTGAAGGAAGCGGGAAAGTAGCTGCCGGCCCGGCATCCAGGCCGATGCTGCAGTTACCTGTTGAAACTGCCGACGGACAAATCATTATTACTCTTCTAAAGCCAAATTATTAGTTAATCCTTAAATACATCTCTGCAAACATGAAAAAGCAATCCATAAAACTCCTTACACTCGGCGCCATCGCCGCATCAGCCCTCTACCTTGGCAGCTGTAATAACGATGATGACAATCCGCAACCGGCCGTTAGTTTTGCGGAACTGGAAGGGCAGGTTCTTTCCTCCTTCAATACAACGGTGGGGACACCTCTATATAATGATTTCAAAACAAAAGCGGAGGCCCTTAACCAGGCAGTGATCACTTTGGCTGCCACTCCTACTGCTGCCAATCAGGTTGCTGCCCAAAATGCATGGAAAGCCGTGCGTATAGTATGGGAACAATCGGAAGGCTTCCTGATAGGGCCGGTAGATGATAATAACTATGATCCCTACATGGATACATGGCCAACCGACCGCAATGAGCTGGATGCTTTGCTGGCAAGTACGCAGCCATTGGATGCCGCTGCTTTGGGCGGTTTTACAAACGAGGAAACACAACTGACGCTTCGTGGCTTCCACCCGTTGGAATACCTGCTTTGGAAAGACAATGTAAGCTATACTGCCCGAGAAAAAGAATACATGCAGGGTCTGGCGCAGGACGTTCTGAACAACGTAAATAAATTGGTAACAGATTGGGCTCCGTACAGCACGGAATTGGTAAATGCCGGAAAGCCGGGAAGCCGCTATACAAGCAAAAAAGATGCTTTGCTTACACTCAGCGGTGCTTTTGTAGGTATCTGCGGTGAAGTAGGTGAAGGCAAAATGCTGGAACCGTTCGAAGGACCTAATGCAGGACAGCCGGACTCTACCATTACGGAATCTCCTTATTCCCATAATTCCATAGCCGATTTTAAGAACAACATTCAGGGCGCCTATAATGTGTACCTGTGTAAATATGGGGGCAGCACCGGTAAATCCCTGAGCGACCTGGTAGCTTACAACAACAAAACGTTGGATCAAAATATCAAGACAAAATTTGAAGCAGCGATTGCATCGTTTGACGGTATCACCACCACTTTTGAACAAGCCATCTATACGCAACGTACTGCCGTTCAAAATACACTCGACGCCATCGGAAGCCTGAAAACGACTGTTGACGGTCCCCTGAATGATTATATTAACCAGTATGTAAAAGACTAACCGCCGAAGTTTTTTGTACCTAGCTGAGTCCGCTCCTATCGGGCTTCCTTGCGACGCTCCGTTCATCGTTCGGTTCGCTGGTCAAAAATGCTGATCCTAAAAATTTTACAACGAATGCAATAAGACATTGATGTCTTTGCATTCGTTGTCTTAGTTAACTGACGATCTCATTTACTCCTCCCTCTTGCCTTATTACGTGAAATTAATTTTACTTTCTGAATGAAAAAGTTAGCAGTCATTGCAGGTCTTATGCTTTTCGTCTTGTCAGGAATTCTTTGCCGCAAGGCGAGTAACGGCTTGCCTGAAGAATATTATGACCCGCGTCTGTCGGGCGGTATGGCCACTACTTTTTCGGCTACTTCCGGCGCATTCGGCGAGATGATACCGGGACTATCTCCTTACGATCAGTTCATTCACGGTTTCGGTGATAAGCTCTTTGGACAAACTTTTGTATCGGCACCCGCACCGCAGTTCCCGGGACTCGGTCCCCGCTACAATAATGTTTCCTGTATTTCCTGCCATCACAATGATGGTAAAGGCACCCCGACAGCTGGCATCCCGACCTCCTCCTTGCTTACACGGATCAGTATTCCCGGAATGGATTCGCATGGAGCACCCCTGGAGGCTGCAGGTTTTGGTAACCAGTTGCAGGATAAATCCATAGCAGGCTGGCAACCTGAAATAAAGCTGAACATCAGCTATGCAGAGATGCCGTTCACGTTTCCTGATGGTGAAACCGTTTCGCTGAGAAAACCGAGTTATACGATTACGAATCCTTACCAGGCTTTGCCCGCAGATTACTATATCTCTGTCCGGCTTGCCCCACCTGTTTTTGGCTTAGGACTGCTGGAACTTATCTCAGAATATGATATCCTGAAAAATGCAGATGAACAGGATCAAAACGGAGATGGCATAAGCGGCCGTCCCAATTACGTGTATAATTCCTTCACCGGAAAAAAAGAACTGGGGCGCTTTGGGTTGAAGGCTAATACGGGTTCGCTGCTGGTACAGACGGCCGCTGCATTTGTCCAGGACATGGGCGTAACCAATTATGTGTTTAAAAGTGAGAATAACATTACCGATCCCAATGATGGAAGTGCTCTTGCACCGGATATAGCAGATAGTATTTTGAATGCAACTGTATTTTATGTACGCACGCTTGCAGTACCGGCACGAAGAGATGTAGAGAATCAACAGATCCTGCGCGGAGAGAAACTGTTTACGCAGATCAAATGTGCTTCCTGCCATATTCCTACTTTTCAAACGGGTGTCGATGTCCGTATAGCATCCCTCAGCAACCAACGCATCCATCCTTATACGGATCTGTTGTTACATGATATGGGTGCCGGCCTGGCAGACGGCAGACCGGATTACCTGGCTACAGGAACGGAGTGGAAGACACCGGCATTGTGGGGCATCGGTTTATTCCCTAAAACAAACGGCGTTCCTTTTTACCTGCATGATGGTCGCGCACGCTCCGTTGTAGAGGCCATTCTATGGCATGGCGGTGAAGCGGAAGATTCTAAAGCCGCCTTTACCCGATTACCCAAGGCTGACAGGGAGGCCCTGATCCGGTTTGTAAATTCGCTGTAGTGAAAAGTTCCCGGAATCGTTTAGTCTTTTATGAGTCTGAACGAAGCAGAGGAACCATCTTTCATTTGCAACTCTGCGAAATAACAACCTGAGGGATAAGCTTGGAGCGACAATCTTATTTTGTTGTTTTCAACAAGAGTGTTTGCTGGTATGGTCTGACCCATCATATTTCTCACCGTTATTTTAGCCCCTGTTAAATCTGCCTTTGAGCGGATCGTGAATGTTCCACCTGAGGGGTTAGGATATATATCAATATCCTGAAACGTCGCCGTTTTTACGGACGTAGTAGTTTGTCTCAATTTCGTCAGGTAGATGCTGGCGTTTGCATTTGCCGCCGTGAGGCTTGTCACTCCGTTATTGGGGTCAAAATCGATCGTGCCGGAAAAGCCGCCTGATACGTAGGTATTATAATCAGAAGCCACAGCAAGGCCGGAGCCCAGCAAAGAGGAGGCGGTAGAGTGCATCCACTGTTTTGCCCATTTCAGATTTCCGTTCTGATCGTATTTGCTTAGGTATAAATCGTTGTAGTTGGATGAAATAAGATTGGCAGCTCCCGGTCCCGGGTCAAAATCAACCGTCCCAGTGAATAATCCGAGACAATAAATGTCAGAAGATTTATCCGTCGTTACCGAGGAAAGAGCCATCACGTTTGCATTTCCCACTTGGTTTGCCCATTTAAAATTTCCACTTGCATCTAACTGGCAAATAAAAACATCAGCAGAGTTTACCCCCCCGCCGGCATTAAGATTTTTAACTCCGGCACCCGGGTCAAAATCAATGGTTCCGGAGAAAACTCCTGTGAGTATCACATTCGAAGAGGCATCCGTAGAAAGAAAGCCACCGTTATATAAGGCACCTGAAGTTTCAATTTTCTTAGCCCATAAAAAATTTCCTGAAACGTCCATTTTACATACGAACAACGCACCGGTGCTGCTGGTCATATTAAATGTGCCTGATCCAGGATTGAAATCTGCAGTTCCTGAAAATGCTCCTGAAAATAAAATATTACCGGATGCATCTATCGAAATACCGCCACAGCTTCCAGCACTGCCGCCTTGGATGTGTTTTACCCATACCAGGTTTCCTGAGCCATCCAGTTTGCAAACAAAAGTTTCATACATATTGGTAGTGGCAGCCGTCAGGTTATGGGTAGCGCTGCCCGGATCAAAATCTACCGTACCGGTGAAAAACCCGGTGAAAACGATATTGCCTGACGCGTCTATAGTAGCGTTATTACCCCAGGTTAAAAATGCATTTACACTTTTTGCCCATAAGAAATTGCCCTGCGGATCCAACTTTACTGTAAATGCATTTTGCTGCGTGCCTGCTGAAGTAAGGTTGAAAGAGGAGGAGCCCGGGTCAAAGTCAGCTTTCCCCCGAAACGTTCCGACTAAAACTACATTCCCTGAATTGTCAGTCAAAACAGAACTTACAGCAATGCTGCTATCACTGGAAAACTGTTTGCCCCAAACAAAATTTCCTGAGGCGTCGGATTTCACGAGGAAAATATTCTTGGAAGTATTGCCTATGCTTGACGCGTTCTGCGTTCCGCTTCCCTGGTTCAGGTCTACGGTTCCCTGGAAACTATTGGCTAAAAAAATATTTTGATTGTTGTCAATGCCTATAACAGGTCCACCACCCATAAATTCCGTACAGTCCCACTGTTTTGCCCAGTCAAATGTTTGAGAGTGAGAGGCATAGCCTGATAAGATCGCAGCTATCACTAAGCTTAATCGTTTCATAGAAGAAAAAATATTTTAGGTTAATTAAATTACAATAGCTGCACTTCCCGTTCCAGCGCGATATCAAATTTCTCTTTTACAGACTGTATGATTTCTGAAGACAGCTGATATACATCACTGCCTTTAGCATGGCCGTAATTTACCAGTACCAATGCCTGTTTCTCATGCACACCCGCATCGCCTTTCCGGTAGCCTTTCCATCCGCACTGTTCTATCAGCCAACCTGCTGCAAGTTTTATTTGATCATCGCTGACTTTATAAGACGGCAAAGAAGGATAGATGGTTTGTAATTTTTGAAACTGTTGTACACTGATGGTAGGATTCTTGAAAAAACTGCCCGAATTACCGATTTTTTCAGGATCAGGAAGTTTGCTGCTACGTATGGCTATCACGGCATCGGAAACAGATCGAACGGAAGGTTCACTGACGCCCATCGCTTGTAACTCCTGTTGGATAGCACCATAGCTGGTGTTGAGCTGCGGCTGCTTATGGAGCCTGAATGTGACAGAGGTGATGAGTACTTTGTCTTTCAGCTTATTTTTGAAAATGCTGTCACGATAACCAAACCGGCAATCGCTGTTATAGAATACGATAAATCTTTTCTCCTGCCAATGCCAGGCTACTACCTGATCTATCGTGTCTTTAACTTCCACGCCGTAGGCACCGATATTCTGCATAGGCGATGCACCTACACAACCGGGAATCAGCGAAAGATTTTCCAACCCTCCCCATCCGCGGTGAATGGTATACAGCACAAGGTGATGCCAGATTTCGCCGGCTTTCACCTCGAGCCAGATATGATCTTCATTTTCTTCCGCCACGTCTATTCCTTTCAGTTCGTTTTTTATGACGAGTCCTGCTACCGGTTTTGTCAGGAGAATATTGCTGCCGCCACCCAGGATAGTTTTTTGCGATGGAAGATCATTTTTCTCTTCCAGTTCCTGTATTTGCGCAACCTCATTCAATACAGTAAAATATTCGGCAGGTACATCCATGCCGAACGTATTGTAAGGTTTAAGAGAAACGTTATGAAGTATATCCATGTGTTGAAAATACAAAGAAAGAAGGGGAGAATGGCTACCACCTAAAGCAGGACAGCTGATTACAGATGAACGTTATCTTATTCAATACCTCATCTCTGAAAAAATATTCCGGATTTATTCTTCCGGATCAGAACATTTAAGATCTTTCTTTTTGCCGATCCACACAAGCAAGGCAGGTTGCAGGGTAAGGTTGGTGATCATGGCAAGTAAAAGAGTCAGAGAGGTAAGATAACCGAGTGACTTCGTTCCGTCAAAGTGCGAAAGTGCAAATACGCCAAAGCCTGCTATAAGAATGACAGAGGTGTAAATGATGCTCAAACCGGTATCGGCGATGGTTTTACGAACGGTGCCGGCAATGGTTTTTTTATTTTTTAATTCCTGCTTATAGCTCACCAGAAAACGAATGGTCACATCTATAGTTATACCCAGTGCTACGCTAAATACCAATACCGTTGACGGTTTGATAGGTACATCGGCCCATCCCATAATACCTGCTGTGATCAATAGGGGAACCACGTTCGTAACCAGGGCGATCAAAAGGATTTTCCAGGAGCGGAAAAGGAATATCATGCAACCGAATATCATAATAAAGGCGAGGATCAGGCTATCCCGCAGACTATTGATGATGAACTTACTACCTTCCAGGAAAACAATGCTGGTTCCTGTGAACGTAACAGTGTATTTGCTTGTGTCAAAGATCTCCTGCGCTTTGGGGCGAATGCTGTCCAATAACTGAGGTAAGCGTTGGCTGCCCACATCTGCCAGCCCGATGCTTACGCGGGTTTTCTGACGGGTGCTATCCATAAAACTATTGATAAGACTGTTAAATGCCTGGCTTTGGGCAGAACCATTGTTTTGTTGCCCTCTCAGGTAAGGTTGGATAAAAGAACCATCGAACATGTTGGGAACGCCGTAGCTGCTGCTATCTCCATCGTAATATGCCTGGCGGGCGAACTTAATGCCTTCCACGATGGAAAGCGGATGTCCTATCTCTTTGTATTGTTTAAGGTATTGCGTCAATTCATCGATCTTTTCCAATGTCGGCAGTTGGGTGGCACCGTTTTTCCTGCGGGTGTCGATCACTACCTCCAGTGGCATCACTCCCTTGAAATTCTTTTCAAAGAACTTCAGATCCTGATACACTTTCTCTTTTTTAGGAAGATCATCGACAATATAGCCTACGCTGTTGAGTCGCATCATACCGACTGCTGAAACGATGCAGGCGATGATCGTTGCTCCATAGATCCATTTACGATGATTGAATACCCAAGTGGTCAGCGTACTAAGCAAGTCATTGATCCATTTGCTTTCGAGATAGTTGGTATGCTTGCCTTTCGGCGCGGGTAGCAAGCTGAAGAGTGCGGGAATAAACACCAGGGATATTACAAATATCGCCATGATGTTGATGAAAGCAACGGCACCAAATTCTCTTAATAATGCACTCTTGGTAAAATAGAATACGCCGAATCCGATGGCAGCTGTAAGATTGGTGAAGAGGGTAATAATACCCATTTTGCCTACCATATTGAGGAGTGCGAGTCGCTTGTCGCCATGAGCGTTGTATTCTGAATGGTACTTATTAAGTAAGTACACACAGTTGGGAATACCTATTACTACGATCAGGGGTGGGATCAGTGCAGTAAGTAACGTGATCTTATAGTCCAGCATATACATAGTAGCCTGCGACCAAATCACACCGGCTGCTACTACCAGCATAGAGGCAAACACCGCCATAAACGAACGGAAGAAAATCGTCAGTATCAAAGCTGTAAGTGCAAACGAGAGAATGATAAAGAGTTTCATCTCGCGCTGCACATTAGAAGCCATCATCGTACGGATGAACGGCAACCCTGAATAATGCATTTGCACGTTGTGTTTCCTGCCAAAGTCATCACATAAACGGGCAATTTCATCTACCACAGCTACACGCTCCGGCGAGTTGATGATCTTTTTGTTCATGCGCAAGCCCATCAGGTAAGCGCCGGTCTCAGGGTTATAAAGCAGTCCGTTGTAGAAAGGAAGATTGTAAAAGGTAGTTTTAAAAGTTTCTGCATCGGGAGCCACGCTATCCGGCACCAGTTTTACTACTTGCAGCTTGTCTGTAACCGTGTCTTTGATAAGGTTTACAGCGGTGGGGACACTCATAATATTGTCCACACCCTTTACCTTTTGTAAACTCTTGGTCAAAGCCACATAGTCTGCAAAAAATGCAGGTTCAAAAAACTTGTTCGTTTTTACACCTACGACCAATGTATTGCCATCTTCACCAAATTGTTTTCTAAAAGACTGGTAAGCGATATATTCCGGATTGTCTGCCGGTACGGCACTGGAAAACTCATACGTAAGCTGAACCTTGGTAGCATAGTAGCCAAACACCCCCGTAAGAGCGGTTAAGGCAATCAGGAGAAAAATCCTGAAACGAATGATAAATGCTGCGAGGCTATGCCACATATAGATTCGAGTTGTTTAAAATAGTCGCAAAGGTAGTTAAAAGACCGTGCCTCGTATATATAAGAATGCAGGATTGACAGCCAAAGGAGATTTTACAGCTATATGAAGCCGAAGAAGTGTGACGCCGAATAGCGTATGAATGCATGAAATCCCAGCCACATAAAGTGGATTAAAATGAACTCCGTACCTCCATTGTGAATAAAGTTTACTTTTTCGTGACATAATAGTAACAGTAACGCAATATGGCACTTCTACTTTCGCCCGACATAACAACCAACAAACATGAAAAGAAATTTATCAGTTTTACTGGGTGCTTTGTGTTTGGGCTTCTTGGCAGAAAAGTCCCATGCACAGATTACTCTGGTGAAAGATTATGAACACAAAACCCCTACTACAATTGGTACTTATCAAGGGATCACTTACAAGGAAGGAGGTTTCTCAGCTATGTATCCCATAGCGGGTACAGATGGGAAAGAGTTTTGGGTATGTTCTGACAGAGGTGTAAATATTGATTGTGTCAATGCAAACCCAGCTGCCTGCCGACCCACTTACGATAAACTTTTTGCCTTTCCAAATTATGCTCCTAAAATCCATCGCATCCGGATACAAGGAGACAGTATACAGATCTTACGCACTATTACGATTAAACGCCCGGATAAAACCGGCGCTACAGGTGTTATCAATCCTACAGGCTTTGGTAGCACTGCCTTAGAGGTAGCTTCTACAGATACCGTATTGAATTGTGCCAACTTTGCCGCTAAAACTGCTCCCAAGGATATCTGGGGAATCGATGCGGAAGGTATCGCAGTAGATAAGGAGGGCTATTTTTATATTTCCGAAGAAAACGGACCTACCATTTGGAAGCTGGACCAAAACGGTGTGGTTATAAAAAGATATACGCCTTATTCTAATCTTGCAGGTGCGCAAACATTGGATGTACAAATAGATACCTGCTTCAAGTATCGTAAAAATAACCGAGGTTTTGAAAGTGTCGCCATTACGCCAAACGGCAAAATCTATGCATTGATCCAGAGCCCTCTGTTGTATCCGAATACTGCAACAGGTGAAAATACCAGGGTTCATCGCTTATTGGAAATAGATCCTGTGACCAACCAGCAACGTATGTTCGTGTACCTGAATGACGGGATCATCGGTACCGGCGGTAACCAGATCCGATTGAGGGATTGGAAAATCGGAGAACTCAGTGCTATTAACGATACCACCTTCCTGGTGGCAGAAGCAGCTTTGCGCGGCACTACCGATGTACGTAAGATCTACAAAATAAATATCAGCAACGCCACACCGGTAAACTCTGGTCTGTATGGTGGTCAAACACTGGAAGCACTGGCTGACGTGCCTGCACTGGCATTTCAGGGCATTACTCCGGTTCAGAAAACATTGTTCTTAGACTTGAATGCTAACGGATGGCCTGCTTCTCTTGAAAAAGCCGAAGGTGTGGCTATCATCAACGACAGCACCGTCTTAGTGGGTAATGACAATGACTACGGGCAAGTTTCTCCATTACAAGATGGCATCGCTACTGCTACGGGTATTACTACGCATATATTGAAGTTTAGCCTCCAGGGAGCCAATAAGCTTGTTAATTATCAACCTCTGATTTCCAACTACCATATTGACGGTGTTACGGGTCAAAACAGCAGCCATGCTCCTTATTTAAGACCTACTATCGCTGGTGGTCGTTTTACCTCTATTCTTTCTGCAGGCGACGGACCAGGCAGTTATAAAATGGCAGGAACTCCTGACGGCCTGGGCGCGTATGACAACAATGACGGAACGTTTACATTGGTGATGAACCATGAATTCGGAAACACATCCGGTGCAACACATGCTACAGGCTCTAAAGGTGCTTTTGTTTCCAAATGGATCATTAACAAATCGGACCTTTCGGTTGTAAGCGGCAGTGATTTAACAAACACCGTGAAACTTTGGGATGCGGTAAATGGAACGTACCAAACATACACCTCCTCTTTCCCAAGCACGTTGACCGCATTTGGTCGTTTTTGCTCCGCTGATCTGGCCGAAGTGTCTGCCTACTATAATGAAGCTACCGGCTTAGGTACTCAGGACCGCATTTTCATGAACGGAGAAGAAACGGGTAATGAAGGACGGGGTATGGCGCATATCATTACGGGCCCGGAAGCAGGGGTGAGTTATGAATTACCTCGTGTCGGTAAAATGTCTTTTGAAAACCTGGTAGCAAATCCAAAAAGCGGCGATCTTACTATCGTTGCAGGCTTAGATGATGCTACTCCCGGTCAGGTATATTTCTACGTAGGTACCAAAACAAACACAGGTAACACGATAGAAAAAGCCGGTCTGACGAACGGTAGTCTATATAGTATATCGGTAAATGGAATGCTAACAGAAACGAACACCAACATGCCTGCACCGAATACAACATTTACTACCATCAATCTGGGAAATGTAGCGCATATCAATGGTACAACACTCAATACCAATAGTAATAACGCAGGTGTTACGAATTTCCTTCGCCCGGAAGATGGGGCATGGGATCCGATGAATCCGAATGATTTCTATTTTGCTACGACCAATTCGATGAATAGCCCCAGCCGACTGTGGAAAGTGCATTTCAATAGCCTCGACAGTATTATGAACGGCGGTACCATCACTGCAGTATTAGATGGCACAGAAGGACAGCAAATGCTGGATAACCTGACTATGGACCATAACGGAAAAATAACCCTGGTGGAAGACGTAGGTGGTAACGTTCATTTAGGCAAGATCTGGCAATACGATACCAAGACCGATGTATTTACACAGATAGCTACTCATGATAGTACAAGATTCCTGAACGGTAGTGCGAATTTCTTAACACAGGATGAAGAAGCATCGGGTATATTGGATGTACAAAGCATCCTGGGTCCGGGTATGTTCCTGCTTGATGATCAAGCGCACTATGGCATTTCGGGTGACCTTGTAGAAGGCGGTCAGCTACTTGCGTTTTACAACCCTATCAGTGCAGCAGCAGTGGCTGAAATAAACCTGAAAGGGAATAATGTCAATATCGCAGACGGTGATATGACACCCGCTGCAACTGATAACACAGACTATGGTGTAGTGGGTGTGAATCACACGGTTGCAAGAACGTTTACATTAGAAAATGCAGGTCCCGGTGCTTTAACTATTTCCAACATCAGCTTCGCAGGGGTTAATGCAAATGAGTTTACAGTTACCGGTGCTTCATCATTCCCCTGGACGGTAGCTGCTAACGGTTCGCAAACATTCACCGTGCAATTCCTCCCTGTAATGTCGGGTACACGTGTTGCCATCATGAATATCTATAACAGCGACTACAGCGAAACCCATTATGATGTGGCATTAAGAGGCGAAGGCGCGTTGGCAGAGATTAATGTAGTGGGTAATAGCCTTTCTATCGTTGACGGGGATGCAACACCAGGTTCTGCTAACAATACGGATTTCGGTAACGTAGCTGTAGGTAGTGATGTGAGCAAAACGTTTGATATAAAGAACATCAACCTGGGTGATCTCATTGTTTCTTCTATTAGTTTCAACGGTCTGGATTCTAATGATTTTACATTGACCAATCCCCCGACATTCCCGATGACTGTTACAGGAAACAGTTCTCAGACGATCACTGTGAAATTTGCACCGGCTGCCACAGGTTTAAGAGTTACTACGTTGAACATTGTGAGCAACGACGTGGATGAAGCCCGCTATGATTTTGTGATCCAGGGTATGGGAATGAATCCGACAGGTATCCATACGGTGACATCCAATGCAACAGGTCTTACGATTTATCCGAACCCAACGGATAAGATTGCAACCGTATCCATGAAACTGAAGAATGACGAACAAGTAGTCATCAGGGTATTCGATATACAAGGTAAACAAGTATTGGAACCGGTACGTGCTGAATTAAAGGGCGGTGATCAAACGATCAGCGTCAACACCTCCGGCTTACAAAGCGGTAACTATTTTGTACAGATAAATGCAGGTGGTGAACCGGTGAAACTGAAGCTGGTAGTAGTACACTAAGAGTCTATTTTCATAATCAACCAATTGGGGATCGTTTGAAAAAACGAACCCCAATTGCTTTACTAAAACTGTGTGGCAAGATGAAGAAGATAATTATCGGATGTATAGCTTTACTTGTTTGCGTCCTTTCTTTTTCTTTTAAAGATGATAAGCCGGTAGCCTATCTGCAACACTACCAGGCATCTATTCAAAAGCTTAAAGATGCAGAAGCAGCATTGCTGCAATTGATCCGGAGCTCAGAGCTGAATGATTCGACGACCGTAAAAAAAATACGGTCTTCCATTGCAGTGGCAAGGAGAGAAATGAAAGCAGTAGATATCTGGCTGCGTTACCTGGAACCAATAGCTCATAAAAAAATAAATGGTCCGCTTCCGGTAGAATGGGAAACAGAAGTATTTGAAAAATTCGAAAAGCCTTATAAACGCGAAGGTGCAGGACTTACCCTTGCGGCGCTTTATTTGGATGAAGAAAATGCTACACCCGATAGTCTTGCTTCTCTTATCGGATCAGCTATCCAGGCTACTGATATTTATACGCACGACAGTATCACCCGTTCTCTTGAGACCTATCACCATTTCTTCCTTTGCAACAGGCTATTCCTGCTGAACCTAGCAGCTATTTATACCACGGGTTTTGAATGCCCTGACGGAGATGCGGTCATACCTGAATTAAAGGACATGATTCGTGCTACCCGGGTCATCTATCAATCTTTCAATGAGGGCTTTCCGGCTACTCCCCTCACTAAAGCATATTTAGATCTATACGATGCAACGATTTTGTTTTGTAGCTCGCAACCCGATGCCCCGGAGAAGTTTGATCATTTCAGCTTTATCAGGGACTATGTAAATCCACTGTTCATTCTGAACCAGGGAATGATAAAAGAATACAAAGTGGTGAGTAAAAGCATGGTGGATTATGCCATCAATAAAAATGCAACATCTATATTCAGTAAGACATTGTATAACGGTCAAAACAGTAAAGGCATATTTGTCCGGGTGAATGATGCAAATACACTACGTGAATTGGAAAGTATAGGCAAACTACTGTTTTATGATCCTATTCTTTCCGGTAATAACGAACGCAGTTGTGCCTCTTGTCATAACCCGCAGCAGTATTTTACAGATACCAGCTTTGCTACGCCATTTGACTATGATCATATAAGCTATCTGAAGCGCAATACACCATCCCTTATTAACTCGCAATACAACCACCTCATTATGATGGATGGTAAACATTACACGTTGCAGCATCAAACAAAAGCTGTCGTTACGAATGCCAAAGAAATGGGTGGTGAAGAACAGGGGATCCTGGAAAAAATATTGAGTTGCAAAGACTATAAAAAGGCATTTACAAAATTATTACCGTTCACTCCCCAGGAGAATGAAATAACATTCGAGCACATAGCCTCTGCTATCACTTATTACTATTCGAAATTCAGCGTGAGCAATGCACCTTTTGATCTTGCAATGAATCAGCAGCAAACAGTCAGTGCGGATGTAAAGCAGGGATTCAATCTTTTTATGAGTAAAGCGCAATGTGCCACCTGCCACTTCGTGCCGCAATTCAATGGAGTAAAGCCTCCTTACATAGGTTCCGAGTTTGAGGTATTGGGTGTTCCCGAACATAAAGATTTTAAGAAGCTGAGTGGTGATAACGGACGCTATGATGTAAATCCTGCCTACGAAACCCGTCATGCTTTCAGGACAGGATCCCTTCGGAACAGTGCTCATACCATGCCTTATATGCATAACGGCGTTTTCAAAACCATGGACGAAGTCATTGAGTTCTATAATAACGGCGGCGGAGTAGGAGCAGGTTTGGATGTAGTTAACCAGACGCTATCCGCTGACAGCCTGAAACTGAACACAGTTGAGAAAAAGCAACTGGTGCAATTCATCAATGCACTGGACGAAACTATCATTTTTGAAAAGGCGCCGGTTAAGTTGCCGAGCTCCGACACCCAGGCACTCAATAAAAGAAAAGTGGGAGGAGTGTATTAAATACCAAAAACGAAGAAGATGAGGAAAGCAATTTTGATCGGTATAGCGACAGGCATGCTTGCACTGCAATGTCTCGCCGGAAAGAAGAAACATGCAACTTATGAATTTCCCCCGGAAATGAGCCAGGCGGTCCGCGACCAATACACGGTACTTTGTGAAAAAGGCGAAGCCCTTTACCAGGTAAGCTGTGCTAAATGTCATAATGAAAAGAAAGGCGGGAAGCTTATTATTCCTGACTTTACCCAGGAGCAGTTAGGAGCCTATTCCATTCGCGTAGCCAATGCACAACATGAAGAAATGGTTTCTGAAATGATGGTGCCTGCTGACGAGCTGACATTGATAAGTACTTTTCTTACTTATAAAACTAAAAGTGGTATATTGATGAATGGTGGCAAAGCCAACGATGTTAAAAAATAACCTGCATAACCATGGGTATTACGTCAGAATAAAGTGATCAGCATCGTTTAAGAACGGAAACTGGTTGCGTGTTTCCTTAAGCTGGGTTTTATCCAGGATTACTGTATGCATAACAGCGTCACTGCTGTTTGTCCATAAGGTTTCGCCTAAAGGACTTAAGGCTATACTATCTCCATTATAGCAGATATCATTTGCATCCCTGCCCACCCTGTTGACACCCACCACGTAGCTCATATTCTCAATAGCACGGGCGGTCAGCAGGCTTTTCCAGGCATGAGCCCGGCGTTCCGGCCAGTTAGCTACCACCACCAATATATCATATTCTTCCTTTTGATTGCGCAGCCATACCGGGAAGCGTAGGTCATAGCACACCATCAGGCAGATCTTCCATCCGTTTACGCTTACTATCAGCCGCTTATTTCCCGGGACGTAATGCTCATCTTCTTTTGCATATGCAAACAGGTGTCTTTTATCATAATGATAGCACTGACCGGTGGGCAACATCCATACCAGCCGGTTAAAATAATTGCCTCCTTCTTCTATCATCAGGCTTCCTGTAAGGATGCATTTATGCTGCTCTGCCATTCGCTTCATCCATTGTATTGCTTCGCCGTCCATACTTTCTGCAAACTTCTCCGGCTGCATGCTGAAGCCGGTATTAAACATTTCCGGAAGGATTACAATTTCCTTTTTTTCTTTCCATGCAGTCAGATAGCGCTCATACTGCATGTAGTTGGCATTTTTATTTTCCCATACTATGTCAGGCTGTACGATGGTGATGTGCAATTTATCGGAGGGCATGGCTTATGAAATATATAAGATGTATCTTGTAAAGATTAAAAAGTGATCCACAATGAAACGCAACTTGCTGCTGTTTGTTTCCTTATTCTGCTTTCTGATTATAGCACAAAGTAAAAACCTTTCCGGCAATTGGAAAGAAGTGAGTCGCACCGACGCAGACGGGAACCCGGTAAATTTCAAAGACACTATTTCCATTTCGTTTTTGGAGGGGAATGAATATACCTGGGTCAGCCGGGGAAAGAATTCGAACCGGGGCACTTACAAGACGGTTGATGGTCTGCTTGATATGGGCGCCAGAATCTTTACGATCGTGGAAAACAAGTCCAGATCATTAATATTGACCGATGGCTCGGCTACTTATAAATTCGTACCTTATACCAAAACTACTTCTCAAAACTCTTTTGCAGAAAGAGCGCCTGAACCTGTGAATAGCTTTGCCGATATCATGGGGAAATGGAAAGTCTTCAAACGGACCAGTGATCAGCCACTGAAACAGATAGACTACAGTACCCTACTCCAAAGTGTGGTGATACAAAATACGTCAGAATCCGTTGGCTACATTACCTCGTCCGCTTCGCCCCATGAAAAAGACGGATGGAAGATCACTGATCTGAATATGGGAACCTTATACGCGGACGGAAAATCACAGCGATTGTTCGAGATCTCAAAACGGGGCGAGGAACTCATCCTGAAGGAAGGTGGGATTACCTATTTTTTAAAGCGATTCGGTGACTAGAATTTTACCGTTAATTCGGAAGAACGAAAGCTATTAATGTTATGAATGTTCCCGATGAAGTTGCCTTTTATTTTAGATTGTCTTCGTTGGTATACCTTTCATCTGTAAGCGCCTTCATAAAGACGATGAGTTGCTTTTGTTCTCTTATCGTAAGCCTCAAACTATCTGCGGGTAAAGTTTGGTTGGGAACATCCAGCCCCAATCGGGCACCGCCACCCCGATTATAGAACTCCACTACTTTTTCTAAGCTGCTAAAAGCTCCATGATGCATATAAGGTGGTGTGACAGCTACATTTCTCAAGCCAGGTGTTTTAAATGAATGGTCATGGATAGATAGAAGTGTATTCGTACTGCGTCCGTTATCATCATCCAATAAAGGGTGAAGCCAATTATCATTTTTGGTAGTGCCCAAAACTTCTGTCTCTGTATCCATATACTGCGGAGGAACCGTCCCATTAAAAACCGGAGCAAAATGACAGGTACCGCATTTAGCCTTACCCATAAAAAGATTATAACCCTTCAGAATATCCGGATCTATTTGCTGTACCTCCCTTCTCATGTACCTGTCAAACACACTTGAAAAATAAGCGAGCGACCGTATATATGCTGCAAGTGCGGTGCCTATAGTGAGGCTATTGACAGGTTGTTCCGACTGAGGATAAGCTGTTTTGAAAAGCCTGTTATAGGTGTGATTCGACCGGATTCTTTTATAAACTTCCTGGTAGCTGGAATTAAACTCTTGCTTGTTTAAGATCACGTGCTCTGCCTGCAGTTCTGGTTTATCCACCCGTGCATCCCAGAATTGTTTGTTTTGATAAGCAGCATAATTGAGAGAGGGAGTGTTTCTGCGGATAGACTGATTCAAGCCTTCGCTTCGGGCTATATTTTCTGCAAACGCTCTATTCGGTTGATGACAGGACGCACAGGATTTTTTGTTCGATGAAAGTATAGTGTCATAAAACAACAGCTCACCTAATTGCCGTAGTGTCGTGTATTCCTGAACAGAAGCAGATTTTAATTTCTGAGTAGAATAGTAAGATGCATTCAGGAAATCAGGATTGAAGAAATTTGTTGCGGTATCATTTACAGCATTGATAAAAAAAGGGGTAGACTCAGTGTGAAAGGGAATACCCATTTCTCTTTGCCATTCGATAGAGCGGGCATAAAGCGGTTGCAGGGATTCTAGATAATAATGCGCCCTGTCAAATCGATTGAAATCACTATGACGTTTCAGGTATGAAATGTTCTTTTCAAATAGCTGTTTCAACGAACTGTCATCAGCCTTCACGGTTTTTGCTATAAGCCTGAAATAACGTTGTAGGCTCTCAAGAGTCGTTTGTGCTTCAGGAATGCTTTGATGTGATTGAGGGTTGTCAAAACCTGCTAGTGATAAAGTATAAACATAGACCAGCTCATTTCTTATTGCTGCCAGCCATTCGGAAATATTCTGTTGCCTTAGATTGTAAAGATAGAGCCAGCTGCTCAGGTTGCCTCTGGTGAGGTTAATTTCTTTCAGAAGGTCATATGGTTTAACACGATCTTTACCAAATAGCATCTCTTCCATTTTTTGGAAGCCATGAGGCTGCACCACTTCCCGGCTTGTTACATCATAGCCGGCAGACGGAACATTCGGACCATTTAATAATTTTTCAATGGAGGGCTCTGCATAACCTAACAGGAAAGCGATTTTTTTATAAGCGGTCCTACACTGCCTGTAGTGTTCTTTATTCTTTTTTATATCCGATCCTTTGATTATGTTTTGTTCCCATTTAGTGAATTCGTGCAAAAGCGAATCACAATCAGAGCGGTAAGCTTCTTCCCATGGCTCTCGCATTAAAGGTTGGTTGCTCCTATGGAATGCACTGCCTAAAAGGTACACTGCTTTCATCAACACAAGGATGAATGTTCCTGCAACTACCTTCTTCATATCAGACCCATGAACGTTTAATAAGCTTAGTATAATTATCTATTCCACTACTATTTTGATCACTTCACCATCTGCCATTTTTAAGAAATAGGAACCTGGCGTTAGACCGGCAACATCAATACGGGATAGGTTTTTTGCAGATAATACTTGCTGCCCTTCCGTGTTGTATAAATCAGCATCGGTTTTCTCGCTCAGGTAAAGGATACGGTTTGCCGGATTCGGATAGACTGTTATTTTTGAACCGATGCTGCGAACTGCGGGAACTTGGGTCAGCAGGTTGAAGCCGGAAACGGCAAGTGTCACTGTATTGTTGAAAGGTGGAATATTGTTGGGGCTGGGGTGCTGGATATTTACAAAATAGGTTTTCCCATCCGGGCTAAAACAGCCACCGGTAGTTTCTGCATCTATGGGTCCCACCATGAAGCGATGCAGGTCATCTACAACGGGATTAGTAATGCCAAGATCCAGATAGAATACCTCGCAGATGGTGTTGCCACTGGGTGAACGTCCAAAACCGGTTCCGATAATATCTTCATGGATGACCAGGTACGTCGTACCATTTTGTATAACAGCGGTCAGGCAATCAGGATTTGAAAATACTGTCTTGCCATCAGAAGAGAATCCTCCTTCCAAATAGGAACGCAGTGTATGGGTGAAAGTGTCAAACTCCAGTACGCGACCATAGTAATCACTTAAAATACTATCCTGTGTAGTACCATAGACAGTATCCAGTCTGATATGATGTGCAGCGGGCATACCATATTGCCAGGCGGTTTTATAGTCTCCCACATCGTGTCCTGATTCTGAAAAGTAAATTTTGCCGTTCGCTTTTTTCATCCACTCCAGCCGGCTGAAACCCGTTGCACCTTTGCGCAAGGCAATGGTGTTAATGACAATAAGCGAATCCAGGTCCATCGGCAAGACTATCCAGCTCCCTCCGATACCATTCATACCCTGCTGATAGGCATATAGCTGTCCGGATGTATAATCGTTTACATGGTCTGCTATGAATTTATAAAAGAACCCCGGAGTTGCATCTTCCGTGAGGTAAACCGTTTTTCCATCGTCCATACACAACGCGGCTTCATGGGCAAACCGGCCCATGCCGTAAAATTTCTTTTCTGCCTGAGCAGTAATGGCATCTATCTGCGTTATCCAACCCATTTGCTGGTATTTTTTAAGGGTGCGTCCGGAGTAGCTGCCGTTGCCCGGTAGAATCAAATAGTCGGATGTATCCTGAAAACCTGATCCTGAAAGATGGAGGAGCGTATTAGAGTTTACAGGAAATTCTTCAGCCGTTAAAAATTTTCCATAGGGTGTCGTACCACCGCCACAATTGATGTTTGTTCCTCCCACACCGCTGAAGTCCACATTATGATACGTTTTCCCATTAGCATCCGGAACTGCATTCCAATCATTATTTGTTTTCACAATTTTAAAGCACGTCATGCCTCCGCCATCACCCAGCACAGAATCGCGTAAACTGGTGATTTCATGATTTACTACCAATAGTGCGCTATCATCACCATTTCCCAGTGGATAGAAACCTATATAATCCTGTGTTTGTTTTGCCAGGGCAAAGCTGGTTGCCGTATAAACAGTATCCATTTTGCCTTCAAACAGAACATTATATTTAAAAGGGATTGCCGGGATGACGACCGTCTGCGTGTAGTAACTGGTATCTACAGGTGTGAAGGGCAGCTGCGCAAAGGCAACAGAGGACCCACCAACCAAGATAACAGCAAATCGTATTTTCATAGCGTGTGTTCTCCATGAATATAGATAAACATCCTAAGTTGTGCAACAGGACTCGGTAGAACCGCATGATATTATCACAACTGAAACAAGCAATTCTTTACCAGGCTTAAAGAAAGCTGCTGCTGTTTACCATGGTTCAACTTATCTTACTTTCACAAGATAATACACACGCGTGGCAGCCTCTCTTGTTTCCGGGTTTAAAAACTTCGGTGTCAGCTGACTTACGGCAAAATAGCGTCCTGTTTTGACGATGTCATACGCTGTGCCATTCGCCTT
This sequence comes from Flavipsychrobacter sp., assembly GCA_035497455.1. GTDB lineage: Bacteria > Bacteroidota > Bacteroidia > Chitinophagales > Chitinophagaceae > JAFIGV01. The sequence goes on along the minus strand of DATJDL010000011.1, from coordinate 371,838 downwards.
TAAGGCATCCAGTCCTTTTTGCATCGTAAGGATATAATCTGCCGGCTTTGGTTCATACGTGAGAGAAATCATCCTGTCAGCGTAGAAGCAAATGGAATTCAGCGGGTCTTCAGGATAATATGCGTAAACGTTTTCCTTCTGCAGGTTGGCTTTTATATAACGTCCCATTTGAGAGCCCACCTGGTACTTCAACAGCTGCGGATAAAAATGCAGGCTCATGAACACATTGGCGATCATGATGGCAGCGGCACTTACCCAAACGATCTTGCCGGTGATCTTTTTTGAAAATACGATGAACAGCCAGGTTGAAACGAGAACGATCCAGGCAAACAGCCAATACCAAACACCGGAGGTTTTAAACACAAAAAAGAAGGTGAGGAACGCGGCGATCAGCAATACGGCACTGATGAAGTATTGCATCGCTTTCATCCCCCTATACAGATCCTTGAACTTTCCTTCGGAAAAACTGCTCAAAAGTTTTGCCGTCATAATAGCGGCTAACGGGAACACTACAAAAATGTAATGGGGCAGTTGATACTTTGACAGCGCTAAAGAGAGATAGGCGAGTAAAAATCCCCCGGTCGTAATGTATTCCTGTTGCTCGTTCAGCCTGGACCTTTGCCGTATCACCGTCCAAATATTGATGGCTAGTGATGCGGTGAACAATAGGACCCAGGGCAGGAATGACCAGGCCATATTCTCATACAAAAAAGAGAAAGGTGCGCCATTGTCCCAGGAACTTTCTCCGGTTATCCTGCCGAAGCTCTGCGTCCAGTAAAAGAATTTTAAACCGGAAACACCGGTTTGTCCATTCACTTCTGTTTCAGGGTGCATATCATATTGCCGGTACAATCCTATGCTCATCGGTATCAAAAAAATCGCAATCAGGACAGCATCCAACACATGACTGTAGTCGAAGATCTTTTTCCATTTTCGCTTCAATAGCCAATCACTTCCAAAACAAAACAAGGGCACCATCAACGCGATCGGGCCTTTGGTCATCATGCCGCAGGCAATGGCAAACGTACCGCCCAATACGTTTTTCCACGTTCGTTTCAGTTCCGCTTCTTTAATCATCCATATTGCCGTGATCACCCAGCTCATCAGTATCGTATCCGTGCGTATATCGTTCGTCATTAAGAACATGCCCTGGCAACAACCTAGCACCAATGCTGCCAATCGCCCGGTAGGTCCATCATACAATCGTTTGCCTAAACGATAGGTAGCATATAAAGCCCATAAGGCAAAAAGGATGGAAGGAAATTTAAAGCCAAAATTGTTCGGTCCGAAGAATTTAATGCTTAGCCCGCTTGCCCAGAATAGGAAGGGAGGTTTATCAAGATAGTTATTGCCCCGGTCATAAAGCTGCAGCGGATTCTTGCTGCTGCTCATCTCCCGGCTCATCTCTGCATATTGAGAGGCATCCACATCCATCGTATTCACTCCAATGGCGAGAAAGTAAAGAGCAGCAAGTAATATAAAAACCCAGAAAGGAACTTTTGGCATCTTTTGCATAGTCCACAAAAATAGTTGCAATTTTATCGAATGTTGTCTGTACAATACCATCCGTTTGAATTGGAGTTCGAATATCCGTTCACCATTGCCAAAGGCACAAAAACACACCAGCCTACATTGATCGTATCATTGGGGACTGGAAACTTCACCGGCTATGGAGAAGCTCCTGCTATAACGTACTATAATGTTACAGTGGAGGGAATGATAGCACAGCTCCAGGAAAAGCTGCCAGTTATTCAAAGTTATGCGCTCACCGATCCGCGCCGCTTCTGGCATTTTTTAGAACATTTGTTTCCGGGAGAGAACTTTCTGATAGCAGCGCTGGATATAGCAGGCTGGGATCTGTTTGCGAAGATGCGGCGTATGCCCTTGTATATGCTGCTCACGTTACGAATGGATAAAATGCCTTTCACCGATTATACAATAGGTGCAGCTTCACCGGAAATAATGCTGAAAAAATTACAGGAGCATAATGCTCCGGTCTACAAAATAAAGATGAGATCAGCAGAGGATATTCAATTAATAGAATCACTGCGATCGGCTACCGATAAGCCCTTCCGGGTGGATGCTAATGAATCCTTGGATTTTGACGAGGTAAAAAAACTGTTACCTGACATGAAAAACCTTGGGGTTCAGCTGTTGGAACAACCCCTGAAAAAGACAGAATGGGAGGCCATGAAAGAACTCAAAGCGATCTCTTCTATTCCCTTGTTTGCAGATGAAAGTTGTGTAAAGGAAGCAGATGTAAAAAAATGCCTGGATAGCTTTCACGGTATCAACATCAAACTCACCAAATGTGGCGGTATCACTCCTGCATTGCGCATGATAAAAGAAGCCAAACAAACCGGACTGAAGATCATGATGGGCTCTATGAATGAAAGCACAATAGGCACAGCCGCGGTAGCACACCTGCAACCGCTGTTAGATGAAATGGATGCTGACGGACCACTATTGCTGAGAGAGGATGTGGGTGAGGGACTGTATTACCGGGAAGGTAAAGTACATGTCAGCGGCGGTGCCGGTTTGGGTGTGAATTTTTGGGGTGAAAAGCGAGATGCACAAGCGACTAAATAGCGATATTGAAAACCGTCGGGACAGCAACTAAAAATATACGGATATACCAATTGTTTGACGCTTTTGAAAGATTTACCTTCGCAAAAATTAAAAAGCATGTCATTAATAGTTGTAGGCACCATGGCGTTTGATGCGCTGGAAACCCCTTTCGGAAAAGTAGACAAGATCATTGGCGGATCAGCTATGTATGTGGCCTGGTCAGCTTCTAACTTTACGCAACCCATCAAGCAGGTGTCGATCATCGGCGGTGATTTTCCGCAGGAAGAAATAGATAAATTAAAAGATCGTGGTGTAGAATTTGACGGCGTGGAAGTGGTGAAAGACGGAAAGAGCTTTTTCTGGAGCGGTCGTTATCATATGGACATGAATACGCGGGACACCGTGGTGACGGAGCTAAACGTACTCGAGCAGTTCGATCCGAAACTGCCCGAAGGTTACCAGGATTGCGAGTTCCTGATGTTGGGAAACCTTGCTCCTGCCGTGCAGATCAGTGTGATCAATCAATTGAAAAATCGTCCTAAGCTGATCGTAATGGATACCATGAATTTCTGGATGGAGGTCGCGATGGACGATCTGAAAAAGGCGATCGGCATGGTGGATGTATTATTGGTGAATGACAGCGAAGCCCGTCAGCTAAGCGGGGAGTATTCCCTGGTAAAGGCCGCCGCAAAGATCCAGGCGATGGGACCTAAGTTTTTGATCATTAAGAAAGGAGAACATGGCGCCCTGCTGTTTAGCGGCAAGAATGTATTCTTCGCTCCTGCATTGCCTTTGGAAGATGTGTTTGACCCAACCGGTGCCGGTGATACATTTGCCGGTGGCTTTATCGGGCATCTGGCACGCACAAAAGACATATCCTTCGGCAATATGAAAAATGCCATTATCGTAGGTTCTGCTATGGCATCCTTCTGTGTAGAGAAATTCGGACCTTCCCGGATGCAGGAATTGACAAAGGAAGAAATCAGCGCCCGCATCGAAGAATTTATAGAACTCGTGAATTTTGAGATCGATCTCGTAGGGTAATCATATGATTCCTGAAATATAAAATGCGCCTGTGCTTTATCGCCAGGCGCATTTTATATATCCGTCTTTTTGAACCTAATCGAAATTAAAGCGAAGCGATGTAAAGAAGCTACGCGGTACAAAACTCACATTACCATCTCCTCCATGCGCGCCGGTGACTACAGACCCCGAGCTGAACCCTAATACATCAAACACATTTTTCACACCTGCCGTTATTTGAATGTTTTGCTTCCAGCATTTCCGGCTTATGGAGAAGTCCATCATGTTATACGCAGGTTGTTTGCCACTGTAGGAAGATGATCCGTCAATATTGCTGAGAAGAAACGGACGCGTACCGTTGAATCGGTTGAATAGGGAAAAATTCAATTTGCTGCGTTTCCAATAGTATTGCAGGGTAGTGGTAAAATCACTGGAGCTGAAACTATTATATTGATTTTCCTGTGCAAAGGTTTTTGCATAAGCATATCCTAATTTATAGTGGAAGTTACTGTATTGTCCTTCGAATTCTACATTGGCGATAAAATTTCTGCTGCGCAGGATGTTGGTATAATCGTAGAATTGCGCACTATCGGAATTGGCTGAGCCGGGATACCGTGCAGCTAGTGCTATTTGGTTATACACGGAATTGTAAAAGCCGGTTACCAGCATCTGACCATAATTCGCTCCTTTCTCGAATACCATCCACGATGCAGACCCTTGCAGATGATCCCCTACTTCCGCTTTGAGGTTTGCATTGCCAAAGATCTTATGATTGTTATCTACGAAATCCAGGTGAAGTTCTTTCATAGAAGGAGCTCTGAATCCCTTAGCATACGATGCCCTGATGCTTACCGTAGGCGTTGCTTTGTACAGTAAGTTAAAAGATGGAACCAAAGGAGATTTATATACAGTATTATGATTGGCTCTGGCTGCGGCCTGGATTTTTAGTTTTTCGTTAAAAAAGTTGTAGGACAAATTAAGGAAGGCAGCATAATCACCTATGTTGTTAGCATTATCAGGTATTCTTTCACTTTTGCCGTACTGCAGGTTTACATCATAACCGACTGTATAGCTAAACTTTTTCAGGAATTGATGCTCGTACATTCCCCTGAAGGCAAAGTCGCTATAGGTAGAAGTATCTTGAGCCCCCGCTGTATTGGTAAGCGTTTGTTGCAGGGAAACCAGATCTTTGTTATACGTGTTCTTGGTACGATGGTAAAGCGTGTATCCGTTTATGAGTTGATACCTAGCGCCATTTTTGAGTTTGCCGTCTGCTGTCAGGCGATTCATAGACCGGGTAACACGGTAGTAATCGTCAAATGCATATGCTTTAAATGGGTCTATATAGGCTACGGGACCACGGTTGACTATCTTTTCCTTTACGAAATCAGATGCAAAACGAAGATTGAATCTTTCTGAGTGATTGAAACTATAATTAAAATTACCTAAATACTGTTCTTTAGGCTTAAATGCGGAAGTACGATGGGGATAAGAGTTAGATGCTTCAGAAGCCATAATCCCATAACCGTCAAAATAATTTCTGCCGCCACCCAGTGTGAAATGATGTTTCCCTAAGGACTTTACAAGAGTTGCATTGAAGTTATACTTTCCCACAGTTTCATAATAGGCTTCCCCGGACAATCCAAATTTTTTCTTCGAATTCTTGGTGATCAGGTTAATAACACCACCCAAGGCATCGGTTCCATACATCACGCTCATTGGCCCCTGAATTATCTCAACGCGCTCCAGATTATAAGTATTAAATTGACTAAGATCAACATTGCCGCCCTCACGTCCGTTGATAGGTACACCATCCATCAATATCTTTACTTTATTACCATCCATTCCCTGCATACGAATCTGACCACCTAAGATACCATCTGTACTTGTAACGATATTGAGTTGATAGGACAAAGCATCCTGTACCGTTACTGCTCCCATTGCCTGCATGGTAGCAGACGTGATCACTTTGTAGTTGGAAAAGGCATCCATCGGTTTCACCGGATTCAATACGCCCGTTACCACTACTTCATTCAAGGGAGAGAAAGTTTTAGAGAGCTTGATCTGAATCACTCCGTTCGATGGGGCATTGCTTATGGCAACACGTTCCATTTCATAACCTACAGCCACACCTTCCATCGTCACAGGGAAAGCATCTATAACCACTGTTGCCATTCCACTGTCGTTACTTTGCGTAGTACCCAACAATTTCTGAGAATTTCCCTGGTACACGTTTATGTATACCGCTTCAATAGGCAAGCAGTTGTCTTTTGACGATATATGCACACGGATAGGAGTCTGTGCCTGGGAGATAAGGGAGAACAGGCAACAAAAAAATGTAAGAAAATAGTTAATGGAGAAATTCATGGAGACTCTTTAAAAGAAAAAGAAGTTCAGCTACTTAGGAAAAGCAACCGAACTTCTTTCATAAATAGAGATTTCGATTAGTGTTGTACTACTAGTTTTTCAGTCGCTTTCCAGTTGCCGTTGGTCAGGGTAACGATGTAGTTACCATTTACAAGGTTTGAAGTAGATACGCTGTAAGCATTCAGTCCATTGTTTACCGCTATTTCATTACGATATACCAGTTTACCTGTAATGTCGGTAATCATGATATGCGCTTTTCCTACTTTTTCTTTAGCATCTACTACCACGTTTACATTTCCGGAAGCAGGGTTAGGATAGATTCCGAAAGTTGCTACACTGCTGTTGATGGTTTTAACGCTTGTAGTATTTGCATACACTTTGCGCTTTTTCAAAGCTACCAAACCAGGGTCTGTAGAAGCAGTACCTGAGTTGTGGGCCGTAAATACCATTTGCCAGATATCGCCTGTTTGTGTTTTTACGAAATAGCAAAGAGAATCGGTCATTACCACACCGCTCGGACCTGAAGATTTCCACGCTCTGCCAATAGAGTTATTGGCTGTATCGTACGTATAGCTATTGTAGTTTGCAGCGATGTTGTCAAATTCAGCATCTGCTGTATCAACTTTAGCTACATCAAGTCCTTCATTGTTTACCACGCCAAATACCTTGTATTGCTGGTTGCCAAATATCACATTCTCATCATTATAGTTGGTAAATACAAAATCCCATGCTGTTCTCGCCGGCTCCCTGTTCAGGAAAGCATCCGTATCAATATTATAATAATGGAAATTGGCATTTGCTGACACGCCGCCGCCTACAACTTCAGTTTTTGTTTTAGCATTGCTTCCGTCAATGTCTGCAATTTTGAAGATGTAAGTAGGTGCAGTTGCTACCGGAGTAGTTTGTTTCTCCTGGATGTATATCTGGAAGGTATCAGTTGCTGTGATCAAACCGAACACCCTGCTACCAAAAATCCAATGCGTAGCCATATCGTAGTTACCCCAGCCATATCCGAATGAACCTGTAGAAGTACCCGAGTTGAAAGCCCCATGTTCCCATGTAATGTTGGAGTTATACAAAGGCATAGGATTGGCAGTGATAGCGGCATTCAATGCAGAAGTGAGATTAGTGCCAAAATCCGCTGTATTAGAGCTTATTTCAAAAAGCTTAACAGCTTTGTCGGCAGTATTTACAATGATACTGGCGCTGAAGCGGCCTACTGACAATCCTACGTGCCAGTTGTCAGCTGCTACTTTCGCCGCTTGGCCATTTTCAAGGCTATAGTAAACATTTTTTAAATAACCAGCATCAGTAGATATCGTATCATGAATCCAGGCCGGGGTTTGTGCATTCACCTGAGAAGCCGCAGCAAGTGCTCCTGCAAAAAGTATAAATTTTAAGTTCATCGAATTGTTTTTTAACACTGCAAAGGTATCTCCGCTATAGCACTCCGAGTGCAATACTGTTAACGTTTGACAGTTTAATGACAGTTCCCGATTATATAAATCAACTAATTGTTATAATTCCCTTCTGCCCCGTGATTTTAACGGCTGTTTTAATATTTTTAAAATCGAAATCATAAAAACGAATCAAATGAATACCATCAAACAACTGCAGGACGAACTAGCACATGAGTACCACACCACTAAAAAATTCTTTGAACGTTTTCCTGAAGATCAGAACAATTATGCACCGCATGAGAAAAGCATGAAAATGATGCCTTTGGCTACCCATATTTCTGAAATTTTCGGATGGCCTCCTTTTATCCTGAGCACTGATACACTCGATTTTGGTAAAGGCGACTACAAACCTACCGTTCTTACGAATGCTACGGAGCTGCAAGATAAGCTGGAAGCGGACTACAAAGCAGGTGTGGAAGCCTTGAACAATATCGAAGAAAAAGATCTCGAACCTACCTGGAGCCTTTCAAACAACGGACAAGTACTGGCTGAATGGACCAAATACGGGGCAATTCGCCATGGACTGAGCCAGATCATACACCATCGCGCACAGCTGGGAGTTTATTATCGTTTGCTGGACATTCCATTGCCAGGCAGCTATGGTCCGTCAGCTGATGAGCAGAAATTCTGATCTGAAGATTTTTTCCGCATTATAAAAATGGACGAAGCCTGATTCGTCCATTTTTATTTGAAATAATGAATATTTATAAGATAAGGAGACGCATCCCGGAGGTGCTAAAGTGAAAAATATCAGGTACTGAGACGGTGTCCCGATTTTACACCCATCCTTTTTTTACCAGACATTCCGCTATCTGTACGGCGTTGGTCGCTGCACCCTTTCGCAGGTTATCTGCCACGATCCAGCAATTCAGCGTATTGGGCTGCGAGTAATCTCTCCGGATGCGTCCTACGAATACTTCGTCTTTTCCGGCGGCAAACAGCGGCATCGGGTATTCGTTCACAGCAGGATTGTCTACCACCACCACACCCGCAGCATCGTCCAGTATATCACGCACTTCCTGCTCATCAAAATCATGTGCGAATTCTATATTCACACTTTCACTATGTCCCCCCATCACCGGCACACGTACCGTAGTGGCAGTCACCTTGATAGAATCGTCGCCCATTATTTTACAGGTTTCCATCACCATTTTCATTTCTTCCTTTGTATAGCCGTTATCCTGGAAAACATCGATATGCGGCAATACGTTCAGGTCTATCGGGTGGGGATATACATGATGCTCCTGCACACCGGCGCGCTGATCTACCAATTCTTTCACGGCCTTCTGTCCTGTGCCGGTTACAGATTGATAGGTACTGACTACTACCCGTTTGATGCCATATTTTTTATGGAGCGGCTGTAAAACCACGACCATCTGTATGGTGGAACAGTTGGGGTTGGCAATGATAAAATCTTCCGGGGTTAGCAAGTCTCCGTTTACCTCTGGCACTACCAGTTTTTTTGTAGGGTCCATTCTCCAGGCAGATGAGTTATCGATCACGCGGCAACCTGCTTCTGCAAAAAGAGGAGCTAATTCCAGTGATATGCTCCCACCGGCACTGAACAAAGCTATCTGGGGTTTTCGAGCTATGGCATCTTCATAAGACATAACGGAGTATTCCTTATCCTTAAAGAACACTTTCTGCCCTACCGACCTGGCTGACGCTACCGGCAGCAACTCCGTTATGGAGAAATTCCGTTCTTCTAAAATCTTAAGCATGGTGCTACCCACAAGACCTGTGGCGCCCACTAAAGCAATGCGCATAATGTCAATTTTTTGCAAATGTAAAGGGTTGAAAAGAAAATTTTTTTATGAAGGCCAACTTTGATAACGTGGTTCGATAGAAGTAGAGGTAAGTAGAATGATTATCCTCTCTCTGGTTTTCCGGAAGGCGCGGTGGTATTTCTTAGACTGTTTTTAACTTGGCTTACTCTTTTGGAGTAGTGTGAATACCCAATATAAGGTATTGTTTCCCTTTATTATTAAACGTTACTTTACAGCAAAATCTTTCATATGAAAAAGCTCTTACTTTCTGGTCTTTTATTCTTCTGTCTGTCTGACCTGTCTGCACAACAGACATATACGTATAAATTCGGAGGTAATTTCCTGGAAAGCTCAGGTAATGGGCCGGCATTACAGCAGATCTGTACAGGACATTTTTTGTTTGAAAACCTTCCTGATTTTAATATCAACCAACAGGTATATCATTTTGATAATAACTGCGGTTTCAGCTTTAACGATGCCGCAGGTTTTATAGCAGCAGGAAGCTACACCATAGAACTCTATTTCAAAATGGCCGGGCTCGCCAGCTGGAAAAGGGTGATCGATTTCAAAAGCCGTACTACTGACAAAGGTTGTTACGTACTTAATGGCAATATGAATTTTTATAACATTGCTACCAGCGCCGGCACACCGTTTTTACAAGATGAGTATTCGCATTATGTGATCACACGGGATGGCGTTACCAAACAAGTAGTCATGTATGGCGATGGCAATCATTATATCACCTTTACGGACAATGGTGGCGATGCGGTATACGATGCGAATAAAGCGCTTTCGTTTTTTCAGGACGATCTGGTGGTAGCCAATGAAGCCAGCGAGGGCACTATAGCTTTGTTGAAGATCCATAACTATGCAATGGACTCTACAAACGTGAAGAACTCGTTTGATAGCCTTTCCGGCACACTGACGCACATCCGCGCTACTGAAAAGAACACCATACAAACACATTTGTTTCCCAACCCTGCCCATGACAGGGTGAACATCACACTACCGGTCCATGTGAATACGACTTACAGTTATCAGTTATTTGACGCCATCGGGAGAATAGTAGCAACAGGCACCTTGAATTCCGGCAACAATAGCGTGGCGGTAAGCCTTCTCCCGCAAGGTGTCTACAATCTGACGATACATGATGGTAAGGGGAATGCTGCTACAGAACGATTTATGATACATTAATGCGAAACGGTTTCATCACGGTTTAAAGTATAGAGGTGCCTGTTGTGGCATCTCTTTTTCTTTTCTCAAATGCGTGAAGTCGGTGAAAACCCAATATGTCGGCTGATGAAAATTCAAGGTTCCACATAAACATCAAAAGATGCTAAAAGTCCGGCAACACCCTCCAAAGAGAATTTCGCCTTACGGATCTTGTTTCGAACCGGATCGATGCGATAGTGGCATGCAGACCTCAGGTCGGCTTTCTCCAGGTTGGTGGCAGCAAATACAGCGTCCTTCAGATCGCAGTTTTCAAAACATGCCTGTGATAAATTGGCTTCGGTAAAATCCGTCTCTATCAGGCTGGTATTTTCAAACCGGGTTTGTTGCAAATTGACCCGGAAAAACGAGGCATGATGTAGGATGCAATGCTCGAAACGCAGGATCATTCCAAAGGGACTACAATCCTCAAAATGTACTCCCAGCATTTTACATTCTCTGAACAAGGCATTTCTAAACGCTGTTTTTGAAAACTTAGCCATGCTGAAATCGCAGGAATGAAACTCACAATCGCTGAATAGGGTATTGCTCAGATCAGTTTTTGAAAAATCACAGTTTGTAAAACGACAGCCATCATACTCATTTCCTTTTGCCGCATCTTTTGCTTCAAAAGCCTCTTTCTCAAAAACCTCGTCCTGAAAATACAGATCGCTCATGGGATTGGTTTATCCTACGGTATAATACACGCAGGTCGTTACAAAATTTCGGAAATAGGGAATGGCTGTCAGCAAGGGCAATTGTTTGCGGGGTTTCAACCCGAACTTAAACTTGTAAATGGGATTGATCAGGTAATGCTGCTTATTGAACACCAGCAGTTTACTGTCGTGGATGATCTTCTCAAAGCGCTCGATAGTGATCTGTGTATCCCATATCTCGGAAAGTTCCTGCATTACACCGTCAGATTCTTTGAAAGCTTTCAGGATACCTCGATACCAGGCTTTGGGCAATATATGGTAATAAGGCATCATGCTCGCCAGCTTGTTTTCGGCTATCTGCTGATGGCCGCCAAAAGGCATGTACCACGGTGGGAAACCAAAGAAAATGATACCTCCTTCTTTTAAAAGCGTTTTGAGATGCGGGACAAATTTTTCCTGTTCCGGCACATGCTCTATCACATCCTTTAAAATAATGACATCAAAATGATTTTTGTATTTGCTGACGAACGCGTCCTCATAAATGTTTTGTGCCAGGAAGGTAGCTTTCCCTGTTTCTACCTCTTCCTTCAGAAATCCCTTCGCCAATTCTACCCGGAACGCGGCCAGATCCACTCCAACACAACTGCATCCTTTGTCAATAAAAGGCTTTAGTACACCGCCTTCGGCACATCCTACTTCCAGCACCTGGATTCCCGGTCCCATTTTTTTTGTTTGCTCAATAAAAGGTAAAACATAATCCCGGGAATTTTCTACCTGCTGATCGAAACGTACACGTTCGTCTTTATGTTGCTTAAGCGCCAATGGATCTCGTTTAAAAAATAAAATTAACTAATTTATTTGCCCCGGTAAGGCAAGCTCACAGCATTTATCTAGTGCTTCATCACCTCCGTTTGCCGCCGGATGCTCTCATCGTGTATTTGTTCAAACAGACTCGCAATGAATTGCCTGCTCAGGTATTGTTTGACACCCCGTTCACTGCGGCTTTCCAGGATCTCGTTCCACCGTTCGGGTTGAAAAGCAGTCAGGTTGCAATCTTTTTTCAACGCGCCTATCCGGTCACTCAGTTCCATGCGCCTGGAGATCAGGTCAATTATTTCCGCATCAATACCATCCATCAGTTGCCGCAAATATTCAAGTTCACTGCTTTTGATCACATCTTCCGTCGATTGCCTCCGCACGACGAGGTTTTCGAGCAGCGCGTTCAGTTGTGCAGGTGTTAATTGCTGTGCGGCATCACTCCACGCATTTTTAGGGTCGGGGTGCGTTTCGATCATTAGACCATTGAACCCTATATTCATGGCTTTTTGGGCTACTTCATTTACCAGGCTCGCTTTGCCTGTTATATGGCTCGGATCGCAGATCATAAACATATCCGGTCTTCTTCTTTTCAGCTCGATTGGAATGATCCAGTTCGGATGGTTACGATATTGAAGCGAGGCATTATAAGACGAAAAACCACGATGGATAGCCGCTACTTTTGCTACTCCCGCTTTTTCAAAACGCTGAATCGCACCTTCCCAAAGATCGATATCGGGTGTTACAGGATTTTTTACCATCACAGGAACCGCTACTCCTTTTAAAGAATCCGCCAACTCCTGCACCTGAAACGGATTGACCACGGTACGGGCACCGATCCACAGAACATCCATCCCATACTTTAGTGCCAGCTCAATATGATGAGGCTGTGCTACTTCCACTGTCACGGGCAAATGGTAGGTTTCTTTCGCTTCCTGCAGCCATTGCAGCCCCTGCTCCCCGATTCCCTCAAAGTTACCCGGTTTCGTGCGCGGCTTCCATATTCCGGCACGGAAGAGCTTTACAGACATCTTCGATAAAGCTTTGGCAGTTTCCATTACCTGTTCCTTTGTTTCGGCGCTGCACGGCCCGGCTATGATCAGGGGTTGTTCTCTCGGCTCAAATAACGACATGACCGCAAATTTAAATGAATGGAAGATTAGTTAAGGATAATACATTGAAACGGCGACTACCAATATTTTGTTATAGTAGCGCAAGAAGGATAATGGCATCCTTCCTGAGTTTCACCGGCCGGGCTGTGAAATGCTGGCAGCGAGCTTTTACTGCATCGGTAGCTGCAAACGATGAAGTATCCGGTGTTATTTCGTCAATTAATCTGCCAACTTCCTAATTTCGCGGCAATGAAAAGAGTGCCCGACCTAGAGGAACTGAAAGAAGGAGCCATGCTTCTTATCGACAAACCTTATCGTATGACCAGTTTTGCGGCTATTAATAAAATAAAACATGCTGCCAAAGTGAAGATCGGCCATGCAGGCACGCTGGATCCGTTGGCAACAGGCTTGCTGATCTGCTGTACCGGAAAATTTACCAAGAAAATTACTGATTATCAAAGACTACCGAAGGAATATACCGGTATCTTTCATGTGGGTGCCACCACACCTACTTACGATCTGGAAAGTGAACCTGAGGATTTTAAAGCCTATGATCAACTGACGGAAACGGACATTCATCATGCCACGACACAATTTACCGGCGCCATGATGCAAGTGCCACCCATTCACTCTGCTATCAAAAAAGACGGTAAACGTGCGTATGAATTGGCCAGAAAAGGCGAAGAAATTATATTGAATGCCCGGCCTGTCACCATCAGTGAATTTGAAATCACTAAAATTGAATTGCCTGAAATACATTTTCGTGTGGTTTGCAGCACAGGTACTTATATTCGCTCTTTAGCCCAGGACTACGGGCAGGCTTTAGGGACCGGTGCATACCTGCAAGCGCTGCGAAGAACCAGGATCGGAGAATACGATGTACAGGATGCGCCGGATATAACGGAATGGTTGGAACGGCTTCAGCTTTGATCAACGGACCTATATATGCTTTTATCCTGTAACGTAGGGTCGTGACATCTGCCTATAAAAAAAACTCCACGGAACATGGAGTCTTTATATAAAATTCTTCGTATTTTGAATTTCCCTAATATTCATCTTCATTGAAGAAGAAGTCTTCCTGCGTAGGGTAATCCGGCCAGATATCTTCAATCCCTTCATAAATCTCCCCTTCGTCGTCTAGCTCCTGAAGGTTTTCTACCACTTCTAACGGAGCGCCGGAACGGATAGCATAATCTATCAACTCATCTTTTGTAGCCGGCCATGGAGCATCTTCTAAGTGGGAAGCAAGTTCTAACGTCCAAAACATATTATTAAATATTTTATATTATTACCGATTTCGCAAATGTAAGTTTTCATTGCATAATTGCAAATTTTGTTTTTGAATATGAGGAAATATTTTCAATTTTTTTAAGATTTATGGATAGGACCCAAAAAAATAATGCTCAAAACCGTGGTGAAAAGGCTTGGCCAACAGTATGCATCGATTTCTAAAAAAGTATAAACAGATGGGATCGAGACTTAGTTTTTACTTTTCTACTTTTGAGCTTCCATATGCTATCTGCTCAATCACTTTCGAAAAAATACGGCGATCTTGAAGTGCTAAAGAACGTATCCCTTCAGGTGAACAAGGGGGAGATCGTATCCATAGTGGGTGCATCGGGTGCAGGCAAAAGCACATTACTGCATTTGCTGGGAGGGCTTGATAAGCCGGATAGTGGTCATGTACACATCAACGACGTGGATATTTTCAAACTTTCAGCGAAAAAGCAGGCGGCATTCCGCAACAAACATCTCGGTTTTGTTTTTCAATTCCATCATCTGCTGCCCGAGTTCACCGCGCAGGAAAATGTGGCGGTACCTCTTTGGATAAGTGGGATAGGTAAGAAACAGGGACTGGCTAAAGCTGTGGAAATGCTGGAGTTGGTAAAGCTTGAAACCCGTCTCCATAATAAACCTTCGGAACTTTCGGGTGGGGAGCAGCAGCGTGTAGCCATTGCGCGGGCATTGGTTAACCATCCCAGCATGATAATGGCAGATGAGCCTACGGGAAACCTGGATAGTCAAAATGCCCAGTCGATTCATGAACTGTTCCTTTCGTTGCGGGACCGGCTAAACCAAACATTTGTCATGATCACACACAATGACGCATTAGCTGCTATGACGGACAGGACCCTGGTAATGAAAGATGGCAGGATAGAAGGAGAAATAGTAAATGCGAGAGATGATGAATAACTTCGTCTAAACAATAAGGTTCGCTTGGTTGTGTCAAATTGGAATTTTTTGTGGTAGCATTATGAAGCTGTACACTTCATGAAATATGCCATGCTGCCTGGATTTATGACGTGAAATTTCAGAAATGGGTTTTAACATTAGCTCATCCCGGAAGATCGGAGGAGGATCGTCGTACCTTCAGAAGAAAAATCCCAATCATAACTGTCTAATTCTAAACCTCTATATTACAAATCAGTAAACCCTGTCAAGTATTAGTTACAGGCGCTATATTCGTGGCAAAATGAACTATCAATGAAAAAGTTTTAAAACTCTTTTGCATTTTGCCAAAAAGTATATTTTTGCACTAACAACTTAAACAAGTACACATGTCAGACATTGCAAATCGCGTAAAAAAAATCATCGTTGACAAATTAGGTGTTGATGAATCTGAAGTAAACCCTGAAGCAAGTTTCACAAACGATCTCGGTGCTGATTCACTGGATACGGTGGAGCTGATCATGGAGTTCGAAAAAGAGTTCAATATCTCTATCCCCGATGAACAAGCTGAAACCATTACCACTGTTGGTCAGGCGGTTTCTTACTTGGAAGAACACGTAAAGTAATCTGTAATTGAATTTTAAAGCACTTAAACACATTTAATGAATTCACCGTTAAAACGCGTTGTCGTAACCGGTCTCGGCGCCCTTACACCCATTGGTAATACTGCTCCTTCCTACTGGGAAGGCTTGTCTAATGGCGTTTCGGGTGCCGATTTCATTAAGTTGTTCGACGTATCAAAGTTCAAAACCAAATTTGCTTGTGAGTTGAAGGATTTTAATCCGGAAAACTTCATGGAGAAAAAAGAAGCGCGCAAACTGGACCGCTTCTCTCAACTGGCCGTAGTGTGTGCTGATGAAGCTGTCAGGCATGCTGATCTGACTCAGGAAGGCATAAACCAGGACCGCGTTGGTGTCATCTGGGCGTCTGGTATCGGTGGTATGATCACATTCATTGAAGAGATGAAAGGTTTCTTTAGTGGGGATGGTACACCGCGTTTCAATCCTTTCTTTATTCCTAAATTGATATTGGACATCGCCGCAGGACATATTTCTATGAAATATGGCTTCCGGGGACCCAACTTTGCTACGGTAAGTGCCTGCGCTTCCGGTACAAATGCACTAATAGACGCTTTCAATTACATCAGGCTCGGTAAAGCCGATGCTTTTGTAACCGGAGGATCCGAAGCTGTAGTAACAGAATCGGGTATCGGCGGTTTCAACGCAATGAAAGCACTTTCTGAAAGAAACGATGATCCTAAAACTGCCAGCCGGCCGTTCGACAAAGACCGTGATGGTTTTGTCCTCGGTGAAGGGGCGGGCGCTGTTATTTTAGAAGAACTGGAACACGCTAAAAAGCGAGGTGCTACGATCTATGCGGAAATGGTAGGCGGCGGTATGAGTGCCGATGCTTATCACCTTACCGCACCGCATCCTGAAGGACTGGGTGTCATCAATGTAATGAAATATGCATTAGAAGATGCCGGAATGAAACCTGAAGATATTGACTACATTAATGTACACGGTACCTCTACCCCCTTGGGCGATGTGGCTGAACTGATCGCCATCCAGAAGGTATTTGGCGACCACGCATATGATCTTAATATCAGTGCCACTAAATCCATGACCGGTCACCTTTTAGGCGGTGCCGGTGCTATAGAGGCTGTAGCTACGATCATGGCAATGATGAATGATACGGTTCCTCCTACCATTAATCATTTTACAGACGATCCCGCTATCGATCCCAGGCTGAATTTAACGTTCAATACAGCACAAAAGCGCACGATCAATGCCGCCCTGAGTAATACCTTTGGTTTTGGTGGGCATAATGCTTCTGTTATTTTCAAGAAATACGAGGACTGATCGTCGTGAAGCGGATTACTTCACGGATATCTCACATCTTCTCCCCTAATAACAAAGATCTTTTGCGACAGCTGGAGCATTTGCTGGGCTTTACGCCTGGTTATTTGCCATTTTATGAACTGGCGCTTATGCATCGTTCCAAGCTCGAAGACACAGAGAACAATAACGAACGGCTTGAGTTTCTCGGGGATGCCATCCTGGGCTCCATCATTGCCGAATATCTTTTCAAAAAGTATCCTACACAGGATGAGGGGTTTCTCACCGAACTCCGCTCCCGCATCGTACGCCGCGAAACACTGAATAATGTTGCTATGCGAATGGGACTCAACAAGATGGTGCAATACAACCAGAACGATCGCGGACTTAGCCGCAGTCACATCTTTGGTAATGCACTCGAAGCGTTGATAGGCGCGGTTTACCTGGACAAAGGTTTTGTAAAGACCCGCAGATTCATACTCAAACAATTCATCAAGTCCTATATTGACGTTGATAACCTGGAAATTACAGACACCAATTTCAAAAACAAGCTGTTAAGCTGGGCACAGCGTAAAGGCTGTACGGTTAGTTTTGAAACATTGGAAGAGAAAACAGAAGGGTCCCGTAAGCTGTTTTCCATCGGCATTGTCATCGATAATAAGCTGATAGCAACCGGTAATGGCTATAACAAGAAGGACGCGGGGCAAGTGGCTGCACAAAAGGCATTGGAAGTGGTGGGCAATTAGATTTCTATCTCATTCTTTGAAACTGCATTCTAATTCTATTTATATTCAGTACTTACCAGCTGCATGAACTAACTACACAGACAAAAAAAAGAGCAACTTTACAGCTGCTCTTTTTTATTATTGTTGATCAGAATTATTCTTCGTCTTCAACATTTACTTTTTTCTTTTTTACTTTGATTTCTACGTCAGCATCATCATCCATATCCATATGGCGACGGTGCTCCATACCTGGATCTCTGTGAGCTTTACCATGTCTGCCACCTAAGTTAGCAGAAACACCCAAATTGAATTGTTGACCCAATGTGAAATCAACACCTACGTTTCTGATTTCAGCAGTTTCGCCCATTTCATGAGCATCATTGAAAGTTTGCTTAGTGCTTGCTACACCCAATCCACCGATAGAGAAGTTAAGCGCGATACATTTAGTAATGTTAATTCCAACAGCAGGGAAAACATCGATACCCACGCCATTTACATAGGATTCAGGATTGTCGATAGCCGCATCGTTGTAATCTGTTCTTTCCATGCTATACATGTAGCCCAGGTTAGCCTGAGTAAACATGAAGAATGTTTTATTGATCGGCATTGTATGACGGATGAATGGTCCTATCATAATACCTGTATTGATCACATCCACATCAGCATCTACATTCGTAGAGGTAGCCAATCCAACTCCAAAATTCAAACCTACTGTCCAGTTCTTATTAAATTGGTAACCGATACCCGGAGCAAAATGCATGTTAAAGTCCTTAGTCTTAGAATCATCAACACCTGGAATACCTGCATCATAAGTTGTAGTATTACCACCCACACCAAGGCTGCCATATATAAGGATGCTTCCAGGTTTTTGAGCTTGAGCCGTTGCGATAGTCGTAAGAGCAAGCGCAGAGAGAATCAATTTTTTCATATAGTAGTTTTGCGTTTGATTTTAGTAAGCAAATGTAATAGGTTGTTAGTATTAAAGCAATAGTTTCTTAAAATAAAGATTATTTAAACCAGGAACTATATTTAACGTAGTTATTGGCTATTCGTTCCACCTCTCCCTTTAGCAATTCCTGGCTGATGTCTTTTACCTTTTTTGCCGGTACACCGGCATAAATACTTCCCGGAGGCACCACTGTATTTTCCAGCACTACGGCACCGGCGGCTATGATACTGTTGCTTCCTATCCTCACCCCGTCCATTACAATGGCACCCATACCTATTAATACGTTGTCCTCCACGGTACAGCCGTGCACAATGGCATGATGTCCGATAGACACATTATTGCCTATCACGGTTTGTGTTTTCTGATAGGTACAATGGATGCAAGCCCCGTCCTGTATGTTTACCTTATTGCCCATGCGGATGCTGTTCACATCTCCGCGTACTACAGCGTTGAACCAGATGCTGCATTCATCTCCCATTTCTACATCGCCTACAATAGTAGCATTGGGCGCAACAAAACAGTCGTCAGGTATCTTTGGAGCTATTCCTTGTACGGGTAATATTACAGGCATAATTGAGTTTGGAAAATAAAATTCAAAAGTAAAAGATATAAAAGGCAAGACAAGGGCAGCTAGTATCTGTTAGCTGCCCTTGTAAATTATTTAAATAAATTATATTTTATTATGCAATAAATTGCTCTGAATCCATCCTTCCACCCGATTTTCTTTCCTTCTTCATAGGTACGGCCGTAATAAGAAATTCCTACTTCGTAAATGCGGACCTTAGGAACTCTGGCAATTTTGGCAGTTACTTCCGGCTCAAAACCAAATCGCTTCTCCTCCAACTTCAGGCCTTGCACGATCTCTCTTCGGAAGAGCTTGTAACAAGTCTCCATATCCGTAAGATTAAGATTCGTCAGTATATTGGATAGGGTAGTCAGCCACCTGTTTCCGATACTATGCCAAAAGAACAGGATACGATGCGGTTTTCCGCCCATAAACCGGGAACCGTACACTACGTCAGCAAAACCGTCTAAAATGGGCTTCAACAATATATTATATTCATTGGGATCATATTCCAGATCTGCATCCTGGATGATCACAAAATCACCGGTAGCTTTACGGATTCCTGTATGCAGTGCCGCTCCCTTACCCTGATTTACCTCGTGTTTATGATAGGAAATAGCCAGTTCAGGGTTTTCGCTCTTATATTTTAAAATAGCTTCTTCTGTGTTGTCTTTAGAACAATCATTAACAATGATCACTTCCTTACCGAGATCACCTACCAATTTTACAGCTTTCACCTTATTCAGAATATGATGAATGGTCGCGCCCTCATTGTAGGCAGGTATGACAATAGATAAGAGTCTGTCCATAGTTGGAAATGCCAAAAGTAAAAAGGAAACGGTAATAACATGAATAAATTGTGGATTTTGATTTTTGGTGTTTGATGTGGGATTGTTGAATTTTGAATTCGCATGCAACAATACCACCAGCTTTTAAAGCATATACTTGATGATGGCATTCCCAAAACCGACCGGACCGGCACGGGTACGCTCAGTGTTTTCGGCTACCAGGTGCGGTTCGATCTGCAACAGGGATTTCCGCTGGTGACGACCAAAAAGCTGCATCTCAAATCCATCATTCACGAGTTGCTTTGGTTCTTGAAGGGAGATACGAATATTCAATACCTGAAAGAGAACGGTGTGAGCATATGGGATGAATGGGCAGATGCGTCAGGTGACCTGGGCCCCGTATATGGGCACCAGTGGAGGAGCTGGACCGGTGCGGACGGCACAACGTACGATCAGATAAAGGATGTGCTGCACCAAATAAAAACTAACCCGGATAGCAGAAGAATGATCGTAAATGCCTGGAATGTGGCGGACCTTCCGAAAATGGCCCTGAGCCCTTGTCATGCGTTATTTCAATTCTATGTAGCAGAAGGTAAATTAAGCTGCCAGTTGTATCAGCGAAGCGCTGACGCATTTTTGGGAGTGCCTTTTAATATTGCTTCCTATGCCTTGCTCACAATGATGATGGCACAGGTCTGCGGATTACAACCCGGTGACTTCATTCATACCTTCGGGGATCTGCATCTTTACAACAACCACCTGGAGCAAACCAAACTCCAGCTTAGCAGAGAGCCGTATCCTCTGCCGGTCATGAAGCTGAACCCGGAAATAAAAGACCTGTTTGATTTTAAATTTGAAGATTTCACGCTGGAGAACTATCAGTCGCATCCGCATATCAAAGCACCGGTAGCAGTATAGTGCATATTGCAATCAATCATTTTCTAACACTTTTTTCTTTCGAAAAATGATACTGAGTTCCATTGTTGCCGCAGATGAGAATAACGCCATTGGTAAAGACAACCAATTACCCTGGCATTTACCCAAGGACCTGCGTTTCTTTAAGAACACAACCCTTGGTAAACCGGTATTGATGGGAAGAAAAACATACGAATCGATGGGAAGACCACTGCCCGGGAGGTTGAATATGGTCATATCACAGCAAAAAGAACTGGGATTGCCGGAAGGCGTGCTGCAATTCTCTACTATTGAAGCAGGTGTGCAACACATGGAAGAGGAAAAAACAGAAGAAGGTTTTATTATAGGAGGAGGAAAAATATTCAGGCAGACAATGGACCTTATAGATCGCCTGTACTTCACACGTGTTCATACCTCTATTGCCGACGCTACCACGTTCTTTCCGGATATCGATCATACACACTGGAAGCTGGTGTGGGAAGAACATCATGAAGCAGATGAAAAGCACGCATTTGCTTTTACATTTCAGCAATACGAGAAAATAGCCCTGTGATCCGTTTTTACAAAATAAAGGCCTGGCTCCTTTATCGCCTGAAAGCAAAATCACGACATGGTGTGCATTCTCCCTTTGCATATCATTTTTCGGAACAGGTACTCTACAGGAAGGATCGAAAACAATTGCGATCGCGGCTGGTCGCTTATTTTGAAGGCTGGAAGCTTACCTGGAATAAGAAGCAAATCGAAGGCGCCACTGTAGATACCGTTATCATTATCGAGGCGGTACATGATCGTGCAGAACACTATGAGGAGTGGAAAAGATTAAGTGCTGATCCCAGGGTGACACTCAGCATTGACATTTTCGATTATGGCATCCTGTTGTTCAGGGCAGATTTTTTGCAAAAGCAACATTTTATACTGAAATAGCCTGGACGAACATTCTCAGTGAGTGAACGCGTTACATTGGGTAAGTTATACTTAATCATCAGTTTAGTGACGGCTGAAGAGAAACCATCGTATTTTCTCTTTGCTTCATTACCATACGTCAGATGGCGCTTCTCAAATCTCTTTCTGCAAGGTAACGTGCTAAAAACTCCCAAATCCCTTATTTTTACCACCGGAAACAAACGCAGGTATGCATTTCGACAAGATCAAAAACAAAGGACAAGCGCGGCTATTCCAAAGCGATTACATGGAGATGATGAGCAAAACACATCCTATTGTAATCTATAGTATCTATTTCCCCATTATCGCCTTAATGCTTTACTATGGTTATGCTTACAAGGGCCTCGCGGTAGGCACGGAGGTGATACTGTTTATTATTGGTGCCCTGTTTTGGAGCCTGTTTGAATACGTAATGCATCGCCATCTTTTCCATTTTATAGCCGACAGCGACCGCGCGCAAAAATTCATCTATACCATGCACGGCGTGCATCATGAATACCCGCGTGATAAAGAGCGCCTGTTTATGCCACCCGTGCCGAGTCTGATTATTGCCGTTGTTCTTTTTTCTTTATTTTATGGGGTGATGGGTTGGAATGTCCTGGCCTTCTTCCCCGGTTTTTTGTTCGGGTACATCATGTATGGCTCCATGCATTTTGCGATTCATGCTTTTGCTCCGCCACGATTTCTGAAAGCATTATGGCGCAATCACCATTTGCATCATTATAAATGTCCTGATAAAGGCTTTGGTGTAAGCTCTGTTTTGTGGGATATAATTTTCAGAACGGTACCGAAAAAGGAAGAAGCATAGCTACCGGCTATATTCTTTTATCAGCCTCTCATAGATTACTTTCCAACCTTTCCATTCCTGGTCAGTGCCCAGCGAGAAGTTATGAAATACCGTAATAAGCTGGCTCTGTGTTTGCTGTAACGTTCGTTGCATACTACGGAGCCGGTCCAATGCCGCTTCAGGAGTGAGTTTTTCTTCGAAGTGAGCCGTTGTCTCCATAAAACAAAACGGGTGTAACAACAGGGGGGTCTGAACCTCATTTTCCAGGTCATACCAGTAAAAGCTCCTGCCCGTTCCCGCACGAAAGCCTAGTGCAGCACCATATCCCATGCTGTAATCCTGCTGTATGTTCTGAAGGATAAGGTGGCGGTAGGTATCCGGCAGTGTCAGCCTGATATAGTGTTGCCGGGATAGCCGGATGCTTTCACCGATAATTTGTTCCAAAATGGATTTTTCCTGCTGAAATGTAGAAGAATCATCCGAATAATAGGAAGGATGTAATGCGATCGTTCCGTCTCGTTTCAGCCGCCGGATCAGCCGTTGCATCACATCGGTTTTGGGACTGATATTTTTATCATATTCTGTAGTCTTCAGCGAAGCAAGAATAAAATAGACCGGCCTTAACCGGTAAGCCGTATGCAGCCGTTTAATAAAAACGAAAGAATCATAAGGATCCAGGGACCGCGACATCAATACGGTAAATCGTTGTACAACCTCTGCCAGGCGTCCTTTTAAAAAGCTCTTTGCAAAACCTCCCAGATTTCGCTGTATTCCCTTGTGCTTGTAGGAATACGCCATATCAATATCATACGTGGGGATAAATTGGTAGGGAGATAACTGCACCGGGATATCGTTTGCTTTCAGCAGCAAATACAGCTCATAGATCCACTCGTCTACCAAGGGACGTTGCAGCCAGTTGTTTTTTGACAGGATGCTGGCTGAGGCAGGGTAACGTCCGTGTTTATCAGGGGTATAGTGGTCATATTCTTCGTATCGTGAAATGAGAAAGAATATCGCACTGAAAAGATCGAAAGGCAGCGTGGTTTTTGAGCTGCTGTCATGAAATAACGTGGGAATAGACCTCCATTCACCGGTTAGAATGTCTGATTGCCGTATTCCTGGTTCCCATAAAAGCCCTGCATCCGGTATGCTGCATGCACTTTCCGCACCATATGAGACGTAGAAGGGTAAGTCACGGACTTCTTCACGGTCATCTGTGAGCTCGTACGTCACGTGCATGACCTGGGTAAACAGCCAATCTAACACATACCGGAGCCGCGCACTATCTTTTTTACAAAAAACCTTGATTGCCGACATACCTATTTCCCATTCCGTTCTTTCCAAAGTTGCTGAAAAGATTTCTTAGGAAAGTGCAAATTATCCCGGTGCAGTGCCCAGCTTGTCTTAAATAATTTATTTACCAGCTTTTCCTTCGTGCCGGCACCGGCTGCATTCATCAGGGTTCGGCTGAGCATACCGCGTTTCCATATTTTCCAGCCTATATTTTCACCAAAGTCGTTGATATGCTGTTCTTCGGCAATGTGCCGGTTTTCCAGCAACATTTCGTGGATATTTATTTTCACAGGGCATACTTCCGTACAATTGCCGCAGAGACTTGAGGCATAACTGAGGTGCTTGTATTCTTTCATGCCCTTCATGTGCGGCGTGATGACAGAGCCGATAGGCCCGCTGTAAGTTGCTCCGTAGGCATGACCGCCAATGTTTTTATAAACAGGGCACGCATTCAGGCAGGAGCCGCAACGAATGCAATACATGCTTTCCCTGATTTCCTTCCTGTTAATGAGATTGGTACGTCCGTTGTCCAGCAGGATCACATACATCTCTTCGGGACCGTCTGTTTCGCCGGGTTGACGTGGTCCCGTAAAAATGGTATTATAGACCGTCACATTCTGCCCGGTGCCGTAAGTAGCCAGGAGCGGCCAGAACAGGGAAAGATCCGTAAGGGAAGGCAATATTTTTTCAATGCCGACAATAGCTATTTGAGTCTTGGCAAAAGCCGTGGAAAGCCTTCCGTTTCCTTCATTTTCACTTGTACACACGGCACCTGTATCGGCTATCAGGAAGTTGCCGCCGGTCAACCCGATGTCGGCGATATTGTATTTTTCACGAAGATTTCTGCGTGCAATCTGCGTAAGCTCTGGCGGGGAAAGATGAGGTGGGGTACCGAGTTTTTCATGAAAAACCCTGGCAACATCTTCTTTGCTTTTGTGCATGGCCGGTGTCACAATATGATAAGGCGGCTCGCCATCCAGTTGCTGAATATATTCCCCCAGATCGGTTTCCACGCTCTCTATTCCATGCTTATCCAAAAAATCATTGAGGTGGATTTCTTCGGTCACCATCGACTTCA
The DNA here is from genome assembly GCA_035497455.1 of Flavipsychrobacter sp. Classification (GTDB taxonomy): domain Bacteria; phylum Bacteroidota; class Bacteroidia; order Chitinophagales; family Chitinophagaceae; genus JAFIGV01. The sequence goes on along the minus strand of DATJDL010000011.1, from coordinate 346,752 downwards.
TCTTCACCACACGCTTGGCTTTCTTTTCGTTGCATATCTGCAATACGGCATCCAGCGCTTCCTGTGCTGTTTCAGCCCATATTACTTTACCGCCACGCGCAGTAAAATTCTGCTCGAAAAGCTCCAGGTTCTTATCCAGGTTTTCGATAGCGCGCCACTTGATATTTTTTGCCTTCTTACGAGCCGCGTCCAGATCGGCAAACTGCTTTTTACCCTTTACCACTGTTTCCGCATACTTCTGAATATTGAAAGCCAGTTTCCTCTTATGTTCCAGGTCGTGGGCTTTTACATTGCTTTTAGCAAGAAAAGTGGTTTTGTTATCCATAGTTTAAAGGTAAATCGTTTTGAATTTTGAGAAGAGGCTGAAAAATAAAAAGCCGGTAAAAATGTTGTTACTATTTTATGGTCACCTTCGTGCCTACTCCTACGAAGGTGTAAAGTTCGTCCACATCCCTGTTTTTCAGTGCTACGCAACCGTCTGTCCAGCCGACTCCCAGTTCTATAAGCTGGTCACCGCCTTTCCAGATACCATGTATGCCTACGGAACCGCCTATCTTGGCAGAGTTCGGTATTTTCCCGTCTTTCTTCAGTTGATTGAACCGCGTCCAGGAATTTTCATCCGGGTAGCTTAGCAACATGAATTTGTTATACATGGAACGGGGATTTAAGCTGGTAATGGTGAAGTTGCCCTCAGGCGTGCAACGATCGCCTTCCATGCATTTGTTTTGCTTGGGTTGAGGTCCGAAGGTGGCTCTATATACCCGGATAGGTTTTTTACGATACAGAACTTTGAGCGTATAATTGGTCTTATCTACGACCAGTTGCACCTGCTTTTTATCCATCGTATCCGGCTTGATGGTTACGTATAGTCCCAAAGGCGCATAAGCAGCTTTCGGTTTTATCACGGTTTCGGTGATGCGCATGGATCCTTTCGTGTACTGGATCGTACGTATAAAATTGCCTTTACCATCTTCGGTCTCGCTCAGCACTTTAATGTTGTTGATTTGAGGCATCGATTGTTCAGGTGGCGCAACGGCTGCATGTTTCGCTGTATCCGGCTGTGTTATTTTAGCAGCGGGTTTCTTTTCTTCTTTTTTTTCAGGAATTCTAAATGCCTGTGACCAGCCAGGATGGGTACTAAGTAAGGCAGATAAAAGAAGCAGGACGATAGGGTAAAAATGGATACGTCTGGTTCTTTTCATATTTTCAATTCAAAAATGGTTTTATAAATTCAAATCCGGTAGTTGCTAAAAATACTGCAATTTTGATGGCAAGTCTGATGTTTCTTTTCTGAATTTTGTTAAAAAATGGCGATGCCGCTACTGACCTATACCGAGGAAAATTATCTCAAAACCATTTATGCCCTGCAATACCGTGAGGATAAAGGAGAGGTGTCTGTAAATGAAATAGCAGAACGGATGCAGACACGCCCGGCTACTGTGACGGATATGATGCGCAAACTTTCTGAAAAAGAACTGATTGAATATCAAAAATATAAGAAACTGAAGTTGTCCGGCACAGGACTGAAAGTGGCCCTGGAGATTGTAAGGAAGCATCGCCTATGGGAAACATTTCTGCATGATAAGCTGCACTTTTCCTGGGATGAAGTGCACGAGGTCGCTGAACAATTGGAACACATCCAATCGCAACAGCTGATCGATAAACTGGATGAATTTTTAGGACATCCCAAATTTGACCCGCATGGTGATCCTATACCCGACGCTAAAGGAGAGATGCCTGCGGCTTCCACGCTGAGCCTTGCAGATGCCAAGCTTAATAAAAGCTATATGATTGTGGCAGTAAAGGACACTTCCGTGCCCTTTTTACATCAACTGGAGAAGATGAACCTGGCTATCGGCAGTACATTGTCGGTAGTGGAACGAATGCCGTTTGATAACAGTAATTTGATAAAGACTTCCAAAGATCACCAATTGATGCTTTCAGAAAAAATAGCGATGAATATCCTGGTGAAAAGCGCCTGAGACCAGGTGTTGTACATATTCTACTCTAAAATATGCTCCCATGCACCTGCCCCCTCCCTGATAAGTTCCGGTGAGCCGTCGGTGCAGTCGATGATCGTTGACGGAACGATACCCCCAATGCCACCATCTACTACAATATCAACCTGGTTTTCAAAAATATCATGTATGATTTCGGGGTCGCTGTAGTATTCTACTTCAGCATCCATCGGGAGTGATACACTCATGATGGGGTGGCCCAATTGTTTGACGATCTCCTGCGTGATGCGATGATCGGGTACCCGGATACCTACAGTGTCTTTCCTGCTTTTTAATAATTTAGGTACCTCCTTACTAGCCGGTAGAATAAAGGTATAAGGACCCGGCAGTGAATTTTTGAGTATTCGAAATATGGGCGTGGAAATGCTTTTTGCATAATCGCTCAGGTGACTCAGGTCGCTGCAGATAAAAGAGAACTGGGCTTTCTTTGGATCTATGTTTTTGATGCGAGCGATCCGCTCTATGGCTCTTGCGTTGTAAATATCACACCCTAATCCGTAGATCGTATCCGTCGGGTAGATAATGATGCCGCCTTCCAGCAAGGTAGTAATAACCGTCTGTATAGCGCGGGGCTGCGGATTGTCGGGATGTATGTGTAGTAGCATCTGTTTAAAAGAAACGAGGTGAACGCAAAATAGTATCCGTATAAATTAAGACATAATCACATCAAACAGGTCGTTAAATACCTAAAGTTTCGATGGCATGAATGGCAGCATCCAATCGATCATTAGGTGTACCGCTGACTGTTGTCCAAGGTACGCCGCTGTTGATTACGATGTCTTTGTATTGAAGGTAAAAATAATTGCGCCAATAGTCGCTTCCATGTTCCCGGAGCGGATCATAAGTCCATGCCATGTCAATATTGGTAAGAAGATAGAGATCATAGCGCCGGGTGGCTAGCTGCTCTAACATCCAGCGATGGCAGTTATGAAAGGAGTGTTCGCTCCACACTTTGTGGACATACAGGTTGGTATCACAGATGAGGAACCTGTCTGCTTTTTTTGAAAGTAAATCCTCGGAACTGATTTGCCCCCTGGCTATTTCAAGCAGGTCGTTTTCGGTATAGTTACGGGAAAGATTCGTGAGGTACTCACGTGCATATTCCGGTACCCAGGCAGTTTGAAGCGCTTCCGCCAACGCGGCACTTAGGGTGCTTTTACCCGTACTTTCCGGGCCAATGACTACAATTTTCCTGACACTCAATCCAGAAACTTTTTTTCAGTTGATTTCTTCCATTTTCGCTTCAGCCATTGCTGCGCTTTATAAGTGGCGAAAGACGAACCTGCTCCTACTAAAGCGCCCACCAACACATCACTGGGATAATGTGCTCCCAGATGGATACGTGAATACCCGACGGCCCCGGCATAGATAAAAGCGGGCACCACTACATACCATCTCTTGTATTGCAAGCTTAAATTGGCAGCCGTGGCAAATGCAAAGGAGGTATGACCCGAAGGCATGGACGGCCCGGTATCATATTCATAAGGCGTGTATTGCGGATGGGTGATATAGGGACGATCACGGCGTACTGCGTATTTAATGCCATACGTCATTGCTGCTGTGACCAGCAATGAACCTACGGAGTGTGCGGCATTTTCAATGCTGGTCTCATCGTGCTTTGCAAAACTATAGATGACCTGTCCTAAAGGAACAGCCAACGCAATAGGATAGGTCGTCATGCTGACGCCTTCCATGAATCCATCCAACGAATGGTTTCGGTTGCCATGAAGATTATCATAAAGATCCAGATCCAATCCCTGTGAGAATGAAGGAATGGAAAAACAAAAAAGCAGAATGAGTAAATTAAACCGCATGTTGTGTACGATATTGATGCCTCCAACGGAAGTAGCCAAAAATAGCCACAATAAACAAAAATATCGTGAGCAAAGCGGTAAATGGAATTCCTTTATGAATTTGTAACGGAATAGCGATCAGGTTCGACAAGTTGAGCAAAATCCAGTTTTCTACTTTATGTCTTGCCAACAGCCACATACCCGCCCATGCGGCAGCAGAGACAAACGCATCCAGAGCAGCTACATCCGAGTTGGTATAGGTTTTAAGAATATAATAAAGAAGGAGCCACCCGATGGAAGTGATGGCAATAGTGATTAACCAGTCTGTATTCGTATTTACTGAAATAGCTTCCGGGTTTTCACTGGCGTGATTTTTTTTCCATAACCACCAGCCATAGATGCTCATCGCGAAGTAATACAGGTTTAAAACACTTTCTGCATAAAGTCCGGCTTTTGCCATGATATAGACAAAAATGGCGGTGCTGATAATGCCCGTAGGATAGAGTAAAACATGGTTCCGGCTTGCCAACAGGACACTGGCAACCCCGAACGCTACAGCGATGTATTCCAGTGGAGGGGTTTGGTATAGTTGTGTTATAAATTGCGTGAAGAGGTCTTGAGGTTGCATAAGCGGTAAAAATAATAAAACTGAAAACTAATGACGGCCCGGGTCTATCTTAATTGTATAATCCCACTTTAAAAAAATGCTATGCTAAAACCAATACTGAGTTTTTTTATCATCTTCCGACTTGTTACAGAAATTGCGATCGCACAAACGAACGATTATGCTATCCGGGAAGTGAAAGGAGGCCTCTTTATCCCATGGGAGATGGTAGAGGCTCCTGATGGCACTATCTGGTTTACACAGCGTCATGGTGCCCTATCCCGGCTGGATCCTGTAAGCGGTCAGTTAAAGCAGTTAATCTTTGAAACCCAAGTGGTAAGCCAGGGTGAAGGAGGTATGCTGGGTCTCGACCTACATCCCAATTTCCCTGCGACTCCGGATGTGTATTGCGTTTATAACTATAATAATTCAAGCGGGAATTACAGGCAAAAGTTAGTCGTCTACACCTACAATATAGCTGCCGATACACTTATTTACAAAAACACGATTGTAGATAATATTACCTCAAACTCCATTCATAATGGTAGCCGTTTGCTCATTGCAAATAATAAATTATTTGTTTCCATTGGTGATGCTGCCAACCAGGCTCTCCCACAGAATATCACTTCTTTGAATGGAAAGATCCTCCGTTACAATCTGGATGGTAGTATTCCAGGCGACAACCCGATTTCCGGCTCTCCGGTTTGGAGTTGGGGACACCGCAATCCGCAAGGCTTTACGATGATGGGTAATAAAATGGTCAGCAGTGAACACGGACCCAATAATGATGATGAAATCAATATTATAGAAAGTGGTAGGAACTATGGCTGGCCTACCGTACAGGGCTATTGCAATACCCCTGCAGAAATGGTCTTTTGTAACGATAGTAATGTATATGAACCGGCGATTGCCTGGACCCCTACCCTGGCTGTTTGCGGCATCGCTTTTAATACACATCCGCTTTTTCCTCAATGGCAAAACAAGTTGTTGATGACTACTTTGAAAGATCAAACGCTTTATATATTAGGGTTTAACACCAGCCAGGATAGTGTGGTAGCTGTGGACACAGTTACCGATTTAAAATACGGACGGCTCAGAGACGTGCTGGTTACGACTAACGGAAAAATTTATATCAGTACCAGCAATTCAGGATCTGTATCCAATAAACTGGATAAAATACTCGAAATCTATGATCCGACACCTACGGGTTTCCAGGAAACTTCGGCTGCCGGTCGTCAATGGCAGGTAACTCCTATCCCGGCTACCACTACTTTAGTAATAGAAGGAAACCATCCTACTGCAGCAATATTAGAGCTTATAGATATGAATGGTCGCGTGGCGGCCAGTCAGAAAGTGTCAGGAAGCCGCCATGTTTTGGATATTTCAGCATTGCCCGGAGGGGTCTATCTGTTGCGAATCCGCGAGGAAGGGCGGCAGCCTATTCTACTAAAAGTTCAAAAACAATAAATCTTTTTTGCTTTTTAAAAACAAGCGCTTATTTTTGCAGTCCTTTTAGAGATGGTGCGGTAGCTCAGTCGGTAGAGCAAAGGACTGAAAATCCTTGTGTCGCCGGTTCGATCCCGGCCCACACCACCAGAAAAATCAAGCCTTTCAGTTTTTACGCTGAAAGGCTTTTTTATTACTACAATACTACAACGTTTTATATTTAGCATTGAAGACTACTTTGTATTATTTGATGCATTAAAGATCAATTTAGGTTCATAATCTCTGAGGCATAATTTTAGATCTTTTGTCCAGGATGAAGAACATGACAATAACATTTAAGTTTGTTCGCCTGTCATAATGGTCTTAAACCCTTTATGGTTGTCGTTCCTGAAAGAAAAAGATATCTATTCATTCAATACGCCGGTGCCTTAGCCTGAAACCAAAGTCCTATCACAATGTAGATATCGTAAAAGATGTGAAGAAGATCATACTACCCAAGCAGTTATCTGGATGTTTTCTCCGTTCGCTTGAACGAAGAAAACCCGGCAGAATATGGAGCCAGGGTGAAGCAAGAGCTTTCAATACTAAAGCTAAAAGTCGAGGGTAGGGATATTTACTGCAACAGCATTACCCTTGAGCATAATCTGGAATGGTTTGCAAAACACCTTGAAATTTATATTTGCAAGATGCAACATGGTGTTTTTTCTAAGTTGATGTGTATACTAAAATCGCCTGGCGAATTAGTCGTAGAGTAAAACCAAAGCAAATAATCTTGATGTTATTGGCAACGTTTTGTTCACGGGTAAAAACGTTTGTTCGCAGATGAACAAATTTTAACGATGAAGATTTTAGAAAGAGTCTATGAATTTGCCGAAGCCAACTGGAGATAAGAGATAGTTGAGGTCGATAAAAGGTTGCTCACGTAAGCTCTTTGAAGATACATACCTGAAGCTGTTACAATATCTTCTTTATCAGAACCTAAAATTAATTTATCGTAATAAATTGTAAATCAGTTTGTTGATTTATATTGGTGTATTGTTAACATCTAAATGCCTTACTCAATGAGAAAAAAATTCCGGTTACAACCTGCGTTTATCGCAATGCTCCTGTTGTTTGCAGCTTATTTTACTTTTAACCAGCGCAGTATTGCTACACCTTATCCTGCTTTAGAATGGGAGGATTCGTTAGTGGTGATTTATGATTCGAGTATTAATGTCGATGACAGTGTGCATGTTCCTATTGACACTATTGAAATAGATAGTATTTGCTATGAGTTGCGTTATGGAGGAGACGGGGGAGATTTTAAAATTTTTGCAAGGATAAATGGCCTTGCTCCCGCTTATGCGTGGGTAAACTTTGGTGCTGCCTGGTATGGCCCGATCCCCAACACTTTTGTAGCCTTGCCGAATACCCATATTTATACCAGCCCATGGTTCGATCAAATCATTGCTGGCAACTTAGGACTGGGGTGTCTGCAAATAAAATTTACTCTCAATGCTAACTTTAACTCCACCCCGTATGTGATCAGGACCGTTTGTCCTTGCGGAGTGGGTATTGAGTAGATGAATGCAAAAGCCAACTGAAATTTGCCACCTTTTAGGTGGCTTTTTTTATACTAGGTTTCTATTGATTCAATACACGATTCAATATTCCATGATGATGTTATTGAAGATATTCTTCCATACTCCGCAAGAGATGGCAGTATACCTATTACCCAGAGCTTATAATGCTATGCTGTGTATCATTTCATATCAGTCTTGAAGAAGGCGTTATTACTTCCGGGTATTGAGGAAATTCGTATAGGGCAGTTTTAGGAGGGTTATGAAACGATAAGTCAATGATCACAACATCACCTAATAGAACAGATACTCAAAATCCGAAAAGCCAATAAAGAATGAAAATAACAAATACTTCAAAAATATATTTCACTGATTTACCAAAAAATGACACAAAAAGATTTGCAAATTAACAAGGCGTTAGTATTTTCATTTTTTATAGAAGATATAACTTGCTGAATACCCTACATATAGCATTTTTTTTGACGTTCGCGTTAGGTGTTATTTTTTCCGTAAAAGCACAAAAACTCACCCTCAGTTTACCGTATAACTCCGATAAAAATATTCTGCAGGATTTTATACTGGAATCCGACCACAGCGAAAAACTTCAATTACGGATCCAAAGCTATGATGTCACCGGGGTTCGGGACAGTATTCTTGTATACAGCTACGCGGACAGCCTACAACCGAAAAAGCAAAACGGGCTACTTGTAGAGAAACTTGAACATAAACAAAACGGCCAGCAAAACAGCTTCAATGGACGCTACAAAGACATTCTTCATAAGAACAACACCTTCCCAGCAGGAACTTACCACACCTACCTTACCCTGATTGCCGGTATGGATACGATGAACCACCTGCTGATCCAGGCAGTGGATAGTAACCTCGATAATCACTCCCACAGCCGCTACGAGCTCAATACCATCTACAACCCCTCCGACGGTAAAAGGATACTGGGCGTTTCTCTGGATCAGAACAAAACCACTGCCGGTCTGAGTAAAGCAGCGAACACCCTCAGGAACGCAACAAAAAAAGTCGAAAAAACACTCAGCAAAAAAGGATTTGACGTGAGCTACCGCGAAGGAACATCCACCACCTATGTAGACCTTTTCTACCAAAGCCGCTTTGTAGGCTACTATAAAGTGGACCTGACAACCTCCCTGCCAAGCACCATCAAACAACAAAAAGAAAAACTAGAGAACAATATCACCGGTGCCGTAAAAAGCGAGCTCGAAAACAGCAAAACCGTCTTTACGCAATTCAAAGAACTCTACGAAGAAAGCAAAAAGAAAGAAGTAACGGGCAACCTCTCCCTGTCAGGCACTGTAGCAAGCGGACAAGAAGAAAACTCGCAGAACGAAAACAACTACTATGAAGTAGCCGGGCAAGTAGAAATTCCCGTAATGAACATCCCCGTATCCCTGGAAGGATACTACACCTCACAAGATAAAAACAGGATCGCCAAAGCCAGCTACCTCAGGATACACTACGATACCGAGAAAGCCAAAGCAGAACTGCTAAAACTTATTGCAGGCTACAAAGGGAAATACGATGAAGCCGTATCGAAAGGAAAAGGACTGGAGGGCGTATACAACACCTACCTGAACCAACTGCAATCCGAAAAAACGAAAATGCTGAACGAACTCAAAACAGAGACCGGCGTCAGCGACGTAACGCAATTTAAACTCGATACAGCCGGTGTATTCCGGCAACTGACCACTACCTATGAAAAAAAACTCAAAGACACCCTGACCCAAGCCAGCGACTCCATCACCGGCAACAACAAACCCCTGGCTAAAGCCGCAACAACAAAAGACACTGTAACCCAACTCTACAACAAAGCCTTGCGGAAATACGAGCAAATCCAGGAGATGGAAGGCAAGATTCGCAAATACTATGTATTGCTGGAACAATACCGGAACAACAACTACTTCGATTCCGTACTGGCGTACGATAAAATAAAGAACATCTCTGAAGGAACAGCCGATGAAAAGACCTATAAAGAACTCGCAAAATCAGCATCCAACCTGCTGCCGGAAGGAACAGCCAGGAAATTTATCACCGGGCTGACCAACCTGGATGCAGGCATCATCACCAAACAAGTATCCACCTACACTTTGAACGGGCAAACCCTCAAAGGCATCGACGTGGGCTACGACCTCGGATTTTGTGAAACAGGTTTTACCTATGGCAGGGTGGAGTACGTCACCCGCGACGGGCAAGTGGATAAGTACAACGGCTACTCCGGGCGTGCCAGCTTTAAACCCGCCAAAGGACAAAAAGCTACCCTGGTGTACTACGGCTACATGCCCAGCCGGAAAATGCTGAACGAAGGCGACTTCTTTAAGGACGTGAACGTGAACATGCCCACCTTTAAAGACCCCATTCATATCGTATCTGCCATCTATAACGGAACGGTAGCAAAGAACATCAACATCGAAGCAGAAGGAGCCACCTCCTTCAGAAGCACCAGGGAATTTCAGACCGAAGAAGTAAGAATCCCCGACAAACTCTCCTACAAAATAGCGGCAGACGGTTCCATCCCCCAAACGACCATAAACCTTAAGGCAGGCATGGAACACATCGGCAAACAATTTGAAAACAACTCCCTGCCCATGAACATGAGCGGCACCGACAAGTATACCGCCGGCGCCACCGGGCAATTCTTTAAAAACTTCCTGACCCTGGGAGTCGAATACAACTACCTCATCCAGCAGAACTTTGCCAGCCGAAGCACCCATTCCAAATGGGGCTTCGATATCAAAACGACCTCCAAACGATACCCTTCCGTAAGCCTCTCGTACAAACCCTTTACTACCTTCCGCTCCTTTGCCGATACCCTCAATATTCCCCAACGTCCCATTTTAGGCGAAGTATGGCTGGGCAAACTCAGCTACCAGATCAAAAAGAAAACTTATACACTGCGACTAACCGCTATCTATAACAGGAATACCGCCCTGGCAGACACCACCTCCTCCAACAGCAACATCACGCAACTGAATACGATCTATACCCGGAACAAACTCCAACTCCTGCTCAATCTGGGACGAGCCGAAACAAAAGCCGACCAGCTGACCGTAGTCCATGGAAAAACCAACTTCCTCGGTCTCTCGGCAGGATATACCCTCAACCCCCAATGGAACCTCAGCATTGGGCAAGATATAGGCACAGCTCCCTTTGGGTTAAGCCGCTATGCTACGAACCTGGGCTGCGGCTACCGCTTTAAAAGAACCCCTTTAGCGATCAGAGGAGCATTCAGATACAATACCTATAAAATGATAGAAACGCAGGCATGGAAAAAGATCTATGCCGGCACCCTGGACATGAGCTGGGATTTCAGATTTAAAATGAAAGACAAAACATAAACCGCATGCAAAACAAACAAAGTATGAATGCGAGACCACTAAAATCAAAAGGACAGCTCTTCCTGTTGTCCCTGCTGCTGCTCTGTTCACCCATCCTGCAGGCACAGAACATCCTCGTCAATATGGCGATGCTGGAAGGAATGGACATTACCCCCGACAATATGTTCGGATTTCAGATTCAGTCCCTGGAGACACGCGATACGCGTTGCCGGATAGAAGGAACCATCCGGTTCCGGAACGGGAACCATTCCATTAAATACACCTTCCCGTACTCACTGAAACCGGGGCTGAATCTCTTTACCCGTGATGCCGTCCATCCTACCTGGACCTACTCCTCCACCGCCCTGAGAGAACTGTTCGAACACTACAAAGTCCTTCCCCAGGGAACCTACCAGTACTGCGTCACCGTCATTCCGACCAACAGCAGTTCAGAAGCCCCCGGTGATCTGAAAATAGACGACTGCGTTTATAAACAATCCGAAGACCTGTTCTCCATCACACTGCTGGAACCGGAGAATGATGCGAAACTCTACGAATACAACCCCCTGTTCTCCTGGGTTGCCACCTACCCGTTCCAGAGTGAACTCAGCTACCGCATCCGGATCGCAGAGATCAAGGAAGGGCAGAACACCGAGAATGCGATAGCGAGGAACAACCCCATCTATACCGAAAGCAACCTGATGACGACTACGATGACCTATCCCATGTATGGCAAGCCGTTGAAGACCTGGCAACCCTATGCATGGACGGTGGATGCTTATTATAAAGGCATTTTATTAGGCGGCGCACAGCCCTGGAAGTTTACCATTGTGGAGGATAGTTTGAATAAAACTCTGCCTAAAGCCAGTTCTTACATTGATATGAATATGGATAAGGGTGCAGAGCGATATTATGCCGTAGGAAATATCAAGCTTAGATATTCAGAGAATGATTTCCTGCAAAATGAATTGAAGGTAAAATTCTTTCTGAAAGGAAAGGAAGTAAAGGACAGAGAATTTGTCTGGAAGGTAAATCGAGGCGTCAATTTCAATACGCATGAATTGGAAGATTTCAACATTAAGCATAAAGAAGATTTTGAAGTAATCATAGAATATAAAAATGCCAAAACATCAAATCACCATCAAAAGATCCAATTCAAATATGTTGACCCGAACCTGGTTAAATAAAACGTTCCTGTTTGTTACCATAGCTATCATTCTGAGTTCATGTACCTTGAAAAAAACAGGGTATGTAGATGTCTTTAAGCTTGTCGGTGATTTTGAGTTACAAAAGGAATATACGGAAGAGGCAAAAAGGGAAATTAATAAAGAAAAGGCAATTATAGATAGTGTAGTGTACGTAGAAAAACTGAAAAGTCCGGCAACTTCAGAAAGCCTGAGAAACGAGCTTTACACACGTCTGTACCGGAAAACAGAAGAACGAAACAAAGAAATTGAAGCAATGATCTGGAAGAGACTCAATCCGTACATCGTCGACTTTGGAAAAGAAAAAGGGTATATCTACATATATGGTGCAAATGGAACCGGAAACGTATTATACGCCGATGAAAGCCAAGATATTACACCGGAACTCACTAAATACGTTAACCAACGATACCATGATAAGAAGTAGTTATCCTTGGCGATTCATGTTTTTGTTGATTTTCTGCATGGCGAGTTGCCAGTCCATGGATAAGCAAATGGGTAGCCATTTTGATGACTTGAATCGAACTGTGGAAATAGGTAACTGGCAATATAGCCTAAGTGTTGAAAATCAAAATACCCAAAAACAAGAGCTAGCCAATTCAACAGAGTATTACTATATAAAAGCGACACTTCATATGACCAATATAAAAACGAAAATGTCTTTACTGTACTCAGCATCAAAAAACAACGATGAGTATGCAGCTATGTACAAGTATCTATCTTTTGACAGTAAGGATGATCTCTATATAAAGAATAATGACGAGCTGATTTATCCGATAGGGTATGTTTTTGAACCTTCGAATGGACTGAGTAAGAGCGAGAAACTTGTTTATAAATTCCAGATAGATAAAGCTCAGTTTGGTAAACTTCGAAATAGTAAGAATGTCGAATTCTGGTATATCGACAAATTAATTGGCTTAGGAAAAATCTGTTTTAAACAACAATAACCAATCGTATGAAAGTGAATATTCATAAGGTCGTGTCAAAACATGTAAAGAAGGTATCCGGCGTATTATTAACCGTCATGATAGCCGAATTGCTTATCCCATTAAAAGCAGTGGCACTTACTGCCGGACCCTCACAACCCGAATTCCAAGGCTTCACCCCTTTGGCAACTTCCTCGTTGGTAGATCACTTTAGCGGTGACTTCAGCTATAATATACCGCTATTGGAGATTGACGGTTACCCCCTAAATCTTGTGTATCGTGCTACATCGAACATTGAAGAAGAAGGCTCTTGGGTAGGTTATGGCTGGAATGTAAACGTAGGTACGTTAAACAGACTAGTTAGAGGATTGCCCGATGATATGAATGGCGGGACGATCAAGAATTATCAAAACATCCGGAAACGCACTGTTGAGAGTGTTGCTGCGAGCTTCGAACCGAATTTCGGTGTTCATGCCGGATCAGATGGGGTAGGGCTGGAGGCTGGTGTACAGATGAGCATGGGATCTTCCTATGATGAAGACAATTACACGGGCGTAGGGATAGGTGTTACAATCGGAGGAGGTGTTTATGCTGCCGTAAATGCCGGGCCCTTTAGTGTGGGAGCGAATGCAGGAGTAACCTTAGCAGCCCATTCCAGTGCCGGGGGTACGATAACTCCTTATGCAGGATGGAATGCCGGAATATCTTACGGTGATTATGTTTCTGTCGGTTTTGGAAAATCCGTAAGCAGGACTTTTAATACGATCACTGGTTGGGAGAAGCCCAATATTGTAGGTAGCCTGAATATCTCTAATGTTACCATGGAGATTCAAAAAAGCTTTGTAAACAGTGTAAGCAATGAAATCCCTCAAATAACAAACCGCTATCTATATACTGCTAATGGTATTGGCTTTAGAATGAATGCCGGGGTTTCAATAGGGCTCATTGAGCAATTAGGATTTGATATTTCTACGGCAGTTTCTCTCGTTTTTAACGAGACTTCGACGGAATATAACAACAAGAACGAACATCACGGGTACGGTTACATGTATTCGGAGAATGCTACAACCAATGACCTGCTGGATTTTACGAGAGATAACGACGGAGGTATCAATAAAGACATGCCTTTCATGCCTCCCGCCATGAAAACGTATGATGTATTTAGCTCTACTGCCCACAATGCAAGCAGCGTTTTTAGGGCTGACAGAAATGACTATGGTGTAGTAAGAGACCCATATATCGTATTTCCGAATACTGCTCAAACGAATAAAATGCATATGCTCGATATTATGGGGCTTTTTTCATTCAATTGCATTGGGGTTTCGGTGGAATATCAGAATGTGAAAACTCAAACAGAAGGTACGGTAATCGCCGGGGGATGTTTAGTAGACCTGGTTCCATTCAGGAATAAAGCAGGTAAAGAGCAGAACTTATTCTTTAAGCCCTGTGGTGCAATTTCTCAGGCTGATGATAGCTTCTTTAATCAAGTCAATAAGTACTCACGTCACAGGTTTGACCCTAAGCTGCATACGAAAGGCAGCAGCGCCATCAAAAGACCCGTAGTATCAGAACCCATTGCTATTTATACAAACAGCAGAATTAATGAACTGCCTCAGACGGTTATCTCCAAGCAATTAGTGAGTTATGATCCCAATACGTTTCCCGCAAATAAAAGCTCGATAACAACACTGATAAACAGGCCTTCCACAAACAAAGTAGAGCAGAGTAAGATTGGTGCTATTATCAACACGAATAAGTCCGGGCAGTCATACGTTTATGGTACCCCGGTAGAAAACAATATAAAGAATGAGGTGGCATTTCGTGTAAATGGATTTAGAAGAGATACCTCACTGGAACGAAACGGGCTGGTATATTTTGCAGACAGCAATACAGCTACCCAGTTTAATGGAGAAGTCAGAGATTACCTCTATAAAAATACGATCACCCCTTCTTACGCAACATCTTACTTACTTAATGCAGTACTGTCTCCCGATTATATAGATGTGTCTAACGATGGCATCACAGATGATGACCTGGGTAATTTTGTGAAATTCAACTATACAAAATTTGAAAACGATTATCGCTGGCGAGTACCCTATGATGATAGAGACTCTAACTATTCTCTCCTGAACAGAGGGGTTAAGGTGACCAAGTTTGATGATATGGGTTCTTATATTATCGGATCAAAGCAAACCTGGTATGCGCATTCCATAGAGTCAAAAAATTACGTTGTTGAATTTTATTTGAGCAAACGGGATGACGCATTGAGTAGCAGAAGCAGGATTATGCGTGACAATCATCCTTATGCAGTTGGCGCATATACAGACAATAAAGACTCTTTTGCAACCATGCAAAAGTTGGATTCAATCAAATATTATTACAAGCACGATAGGTACCTTACCGGCAGTGCTGCTGTACCTTTAAAAACGATCTATTTTGACTATGATTATGGTATATCCTCCAACTTGCCGAATTCAAAAGACCGTTTAGGCAAACTGCGATTACTAAAAGTTCGTGTAAGACACGGAAATGAACCCAAGCAATTTGCAGAAACATATGATTTCGGGTATGTGAATTTTAACCCTTCCTACAATTTGGGAGATAAAGATGGATGGGGAAATTATGCGCCTAATACGAGACCCTTACCGATGTGTGAATTCCCTTACATCGATCAGGTGAACAGGCAAAGTAAGGATACAATAGCAAGCGCTTTCCATTTAAACATGATCAACTTGCCCTCTGGAGGCAAAATTGAAGTAGAGTATGAAGCGGATGAATACCTTTTTGTACAGAATAAGCGAGCCATGGCTTTGACAGAGGTAGAAGGTGTCGGCAATTCACCTAATCTTAACCCGGTAGATATTCACGGCTTATACAGTAACAAGCTGGATCCTTACCTCTATATCTACGTAAAAGCACAAGCCGGTTTGCCAACAAATCCTAAGAGCTTTTTATTGAATAACTCCGATTTGATGTACTTCAATTTCAATATCAATATCGCGGGAGAAGAATTTGATGATTTCGACCAAGTCAAGGGATATGCCAGGGTAGAGGATATCAACCGTTGTCCTAATAATTCCGGTTATCTGTATATAAAAGTAAAGCCGGTTGACCTGACAGGAGCAAAAGTCAGCCCAAGCCCCATGACTAATACGGCTATTAATATGGCACGTGCTTTTGCTTCAGATCAACTGTATTTCCAGGAAAGAGAACATGGAGATGGACACAACAGGAATAAGATAGGTAGGTTATTGAAAGCGGCTAACCAGGTAAATGATGCGATCCTGGGTAAAAACTCTATTAAAGAGTTAATGAAAGACTTCCGGGCCGGCCATAGATTTATTAAAGGGAAAAGCTATGTGCGGCTTGCACTCACGACTCCCAAAATCGGTGGAGGCTCCAGGGTATCGAAACTCACTTTTGATGATGAATGGAATAAAACAGTGAGTGGTGAAGCTTCGTCACTGATCGGGTATAAATACACTTATAAACTTATGAACGGAACTCCTTCCGGTGTAGCCTCTTATGAACCTACTGTCGGAGGAGAAGAAAACCCTCTCAGATCAGGCAGTTCCTATGCACTATCCAGTAATAAATCCAAATATCCACCTTATGATCCTATTGAAATGATTAAGGAAGATCCTGTTGGAGAATCATTCTACCCCACGGGATCGGTGGGATATGGGGGCGTAATCATTGAAAGCATACATAAAGACTATGCAAGATCGGCACGCTCTAAATTGGTCGAAGAGTTTTACACAGCCAAAGACTTTCCTTTTTTCTCCACATTTGGCCCCAAGTCAGTTATACCTATTGAGGACGTAAATAATTTCAATCCGGCGATACGGGATATCATGATGAGTTTCCTGGGGATCGTTAAGGCAACGTCTTCTTCTATTAATAGCTATGAAGTCAAGCAGGATTTTGTAATTGAAACAAATGATATGCATGGCAAGCCAAAAGGTACCTATAACTACCGCCTTTTATTAAAGAACGGAAAGGAAGAGCTGGTTAGTTCATCCCGGTACCTGTATCATAACAATTGGGGGGGCAGGTTAAGGAATAACGTAGACGTAGTACTTTATCAGGGCGCAGATGCGTCGGACTGTGAGCAATATGCGAGTCATATGCCTAAAGGCAATATAGTAGTACATAACAGAACGCTGGGTGTTGATATGGACGTGTGCACAGACAGCAGGGAGGTACAAACTACAGAGAAGAGAACTATGCATAAGCGGGGAGGCGGATTAAAAGTCTGTATCCCGATTTCTATTAAACCCAAGTTCAACTGGATGGAAAATATACATACGCATACGGATTATTTTAAGTCAACCACTACCACTAAAATAATTAACAGGTATGGGATCATGTGGAAAGTCATCCAATACAAAGAAGGAGCAGAAACTGAAATAGAAAATAAATACTATGATGCTGTAACGGGTAGTCCGGTAGTACAGGTGGTAAAAGATAAATACGGTGATGAAACCTATTCCACCAACATTCCCGCTTACTGGACACAGACAGATTTGGAACCTTCCTATACGGATTATCCTTTCTACGGTGATCATGCCGAGGCCGAAATGCCTGATGAGCTCACCTTCGCTTCTGCGGGTTCCAATCAGGGCGTTTTATCCGGAACCGGCTTGATCCAGGCTTCATTTACTACAAATGAAGACTCTTATCACCCGGGAGATGAAATATTCGTGCGTTCAAAATCCAACATTGATAATACATTGAAATGGTACCGTCTGTATGTAGTAGATGTATTGGTACAGAAGGGGCATTTTTCAGATCCGGATCCTTTGTCTATGAGATATGGAAAAGAGGTAACAACCGGTGCTAACTATGCCGTCTTTGTTACCCAACATGAAGTGAATACATCTGCGTCACCCACATTAGGGGCCGGTGATAAACTGACAGATATCGCAAGGGTGCTTAAATACAGGTCTGGTCGGAAAAATATGCTTGATCTTTCAGCCGGCAATTACCAGACGTATAAGAACCCGTTTTTTATAACAGACTCCATAATATTAGGTGTATTTATGGAGTTTGATACCTGTAAGGGCCCCGGCTTTTTGAAACCTGCTATCAATGCAACAGCGAACCGGTACGGGGTTGCTAATTCCATACCCGATGGCAGTATCAGCAACTTGCTTTATAACCCGGTGTCTATCGGTATCCTTAATCAACCCTATGTGAGCGCTACCTACGCTTTATATGGAGATAGGAAGGATCCAAGCAGTGCTATGCGGCAACGGGGTAACGGTATTCTTCCTAACTGGTATTATTGGTTGCCGGCACGTTACGATACGAATAGTAACTATGTACCCCGTAAGGCATTGCTAACTCATTGGGATGATAGCTTCTACAATGCAAAAACAGCTGTTAACGGGAATGCAGTTTGGTTTACGGCTTCTCATGTCACAAAGTCGATACCTTCTTTGGGTCCCGTGGAAGAAACAAACCCATTGGGCATCTACAGTTCTGTTTTCCTGGAACCCGCTACTAAAAAGGTGATGCATGCGACAGCTAATGCTAAATATGGGCAAACCTGGGTAGAGACATTTGAAGATTTGCGACAGCTTAAAACCTATAATCTGATGACTGACCTGCTGTTTTCGCCGTTTCAAAACTACATGGCAACCTCTACTTCCGTAGCGAATGGATACAAGGTCTTTAGTAAAAGCCAGTCTCTTCCAACAGGGAACCTTGTAGGCTCCTTTACTTTAGACAGCACACAGGCACATACCGGCTTATTTTCACTATCCACTACCGGTTCTACAACACTAAAGGTGACGCCCAGAAAATATACCGGTGGTCTCAGCTACTTCTTCAACATTTTTGATTTCAATTTAGATAATACGACCAATCAAAAATATACGTATGAAGTATGGGTGAAAAGAAGCTCCGGAAGTATCTCAGCGCCGAGCGTAGCATATAGTTCAACAACTGTTGCGCTAACCCCTGTTTCTATGCCCATTGACGGTTGGGTTTTATATCGTGGAACGATAAGTGCAAGCCACGGTGTCCAGATGACATTCACATTCCCGACAAGCCAGAGCTATGATGATATACGTGTGTACCCGGTGGCGTCTAATGTGAAGAGCTATGTGTACCATCCTTTCAAAACCTATTTGATGGCGATCCTGGATGAAAATAACTATGCGACATTATATGAGTATAATGACCGTAATCAACTGGTGCGGTTAAAAAAGGAAACGGAAAAAGGGGTGATCACGATCACTGAAAATATAAAGAACGTCATAACAAAATAGGTATGATAAAAAGAGCGCTGATACTATCGCTTTTAGTAACCAGTTCAATAAGTGTACTTGCTCAACGCAGTGCGGAATCTGCGTATAATAAATTCATTGAGCTGACTAAGATGTTCAATGGCACTGAACCTTATGCCTGCGATGCTATTGTTGATGTAAAATACAAGAATAAGGATGCAGTCAGGGATACGTCGAATCTTATCTATAAAAATGGCTCAACCTATTACAAGTCAATCCGGGTTGAACGGATCGAAGGATCGGCCGGGGAGTTGGTTATTAATCATGAATTGCAGGAAGCCAGTTTTAATCTCTCCGACAGTATTCGCAAAGTTGTTATGAAGGAATTAAAGATAAAACCGGACAGGGAAGCAGAATCCGCACTTGACTCCAACTTTGACAAAAAAGAAATGGAGGTTTTCAACAGGTATGTTATCCGGAATTGCAATGTTCAGCGGACTACTAAAGATGGCTTGGAGGAAATTGCATTTACCCCGAAAAAAATGGAAGATGCTCCACTGACATCCATGAAGATCAGATTTGACAGTAAATCAAAGGTCCGATATTACGAATATACCTACCGGGATGTGTATTCTACAGACTTTGAAGGAAATAACAGGTTTCGGCTAATAAGAACGATTTACGACAATTTCAAGTATGACCATATCCCCAATATTCCATCCAGGCTGACAGATTTTTTAGAATGGAATGGCTGGACAGTAAAACTTAAAAAATACACTAACTATAAACTTTCTGTACTATGAGAAGTATTCATAGAAGACTTTCAGGCACTGTTGCCCAAAGTTATCCAAAGTTTCTGGCTGCTTTTACAGCCCTTTTATTGTGGTGTGTAAGTTCGAACGGACAGACGTTCGAATTCCCCTCTTCGTTATACACAGACTCTATCTCCCTTCGAAAAGTCGTTGCCACATCAACGCCGGATACAATAACCGCGCAGCACATGATCTCCATGACAAGCGCCACACAGGGATCCAACTTTGTCGTAAAAAGTGTTACAGCGTTAACTAATTTTAAAATTGACGTGCAGTCACCTTATGTCGGGCAAAAACAACATTTCACCTACGTCATAACCTATAGAACAATAGGAACACCGAACATGGCCGCTCCTGGGATCACGGTTACGTCTAATGTTGATACCCTGAGTGTAACCTACGACCAGGATTCGCTGAAGTTAATAAGTGACCAGGCTTTTAAAATCGCGGGCAATTATCATAAGCTCAAGGTGATCATCCAGAACGTATTTGAAGTCACCGGTTCGGGCGGAACATTGACCTATACCCAACTGACCCCTGGCGATAGCTCCACTGTTCCGACGTTTGTGAGCATCTTCGGTGAAATTCATTTACAACGATTTATGAGCAGCAGTATGAGCATGTCAAGTGCCGTATCCAAGACTGACAGCATTGACCAAAACGGAACTATATATCTCGACTGGGGCAGTACGCTATCCAGTATCAAGCCAGCTGGATATGAAGTAGAATGGACCTATGTAAACCCCTATAGTTCCCAATATGATTTTAGAAATAACTCAACCCGTGTATTTACTAACAAGACAAACTTTAATATTCCGGTTGCAGAGAAAGAAGGAGCTATAGTATACAGGGTGCGGATGGTCCGGCCGGACGTATCTGATTTGTTGAAGCGCACCTATGGAGCATGGACAATTACAACCGAAAAAGGCAACACCAGCAGTGTGAGCAGCAGCACTGTCACCATCCAGAAATCTTCAAATGACAGCCTGAACTGGGACCTGAAGATGAATTTTGTGGAAGACGGTAAGTACAAGCAGGTAGTGACTTATTATGATGGTCTCCTGAAGCCCAAGCAAGTGCAAACCCGGTTTAATTCAAATCCCTCGCAGACTATTGTTGCCCAGAGCTTATTCGACCATGAAGGCCGGGCGGTGATCAATACCTTGCCGATACCGGTCCGTGACATTAATAAATTTAGCTATTTACAAAATTTCCTGCATCCTGCCGGTGAGACAGAATATGCTAAGCTTTCTTATGATGCTTTACCGGATACGGCTGTTTGTCCCGGTACCGAGCTGCCTATAGCGCCGCTTGATTCGGGCGCTCTGAGCAACCAATATTATTCCAGGTATAACTCAGATCAATCAGGTAAGAATGCCTTCATTCCCGATGCAGAAGGGTATCCTTTGGTTCGGAAAATAATTG
Organism: Flavipsychrobacter sp.; assembly: GCA_035497455.1. Taxonomy (GTDB): domain Bacteria; phylum Bacteroidota; class Bacteroidia; order Chitinophagales; family Chitinophagaceae; genus JAFIGV01. The sequence goes on along the minus strand of DATJDL010000011.1, from coordinate 325,390 downwards.
CTGCAGAAAACAGTGAAAAGGTATTGTTTGAAGGGCAGGCTGGGTATGGATTACAATTGGGACACGACCGGCAAACGGCTTACCTGTATGGTTCGCCTTTACAGTCTGAGCTGAACCGCTATTTCGGCCAGGATGTAGGTCAATATAAATTTTATCGCAAGATGGTTACCACCGATAACCATGAACAGGATATGTTCAGCATTACAGATGAAGACGGTCGGCTGGTGGCAACAGGTCTTATTAATACACCGGATACAAACTACCTCGCTCTTAGTATTCGAAATTCACCGGTTAACAAGAATTTCAAATCGAATTTACTGCCGATTCCTGATGTGCGGGTGGACGAAAACTGGAAAAATAACGGCTCACATTTTGTAGAAGCGGACGCTCCATACTCTTTTGAGTACACGATAAATTATAAACCCTTTAAGCCTTGCTCTACACTCAATGTAGGGTTAAAACCCAAAATCTATTTTAATTATGAGATACTGGACAATTGCGGAAATGTTATGCTTCAGGATAGCGGGGCATTAGGGGGATTGGGGATTACGACAGATACGCTCTTGTCGTATGCAGATACAGCAACAGTTCCCTTATATAAAGGCAATCATGTTTGGAATAAGCACTCCTATATAACACAGGAAGATCTCGGTAGTTCGGTAGACAGCTTTATGATGCTGACAAACGGCTGTTACCGGAATTTTAATGACTTTCTGAAAGATGAGTTTTTAAGTGCTCAATTCCCTTGCGAACCCGAAGGCAATCCCTGCGCTGCTATGAAAAAGGCGATGATGCAAGATATGTATCCCGGGGCAAAATATGGCATGTACACCCATGCCGATACGATCAGCAAAACCTTTGGAGGCCCGGCACCTAACTCCATATTTTCGGCTTTAAATAACCCGATAACGGGAATGCCGTATGAACCCATTCGGGGTCAATTAGATTCCATGTATATCGACGGTACCACGGTGCAATACCTCTACCAGAGTGGTTGTGTCACTTATCCCGATACGATCCATTATTTCGGAGAAAAATTCTATAATATCAGGCAGCTACCACCCAACCAGCTTATCCAGATATTCAATGATTCTATTGCTTTGGCCTTACTACCTTTACATCCTGACTATTGCAAGCTGTTGTTTTGTGAACTGGTCAATAACCCCTATGTGAAAAAGCTTCGGGCGATAGAAAGAGCGACAGATGCAGAAGAGATCGGGAAGTTTACTCTCGCAAGTATTACCGGTAGCGACCCCTTGTATACAAATTCCGTTTTTACTTACAATGAGCTATCACATACACTGGATCGTGATCTTAGCATTGATTCATTAGCATTCATGAAAACCATTTGCGGAAGTGAATTCGGAGTTGTCCAATCTGTCTGCGGGGAGATCAACGCATCAAAAACACCCGCTGATATTGCTAATTATCCGCAGCATATGAAAGATGAATATTATCAGAACCTCATTAATTTCTATGATGCCAATAGAGAAGCGCGTATCGGAGAAAAGCAAAGCCAGCTTGCAGATACCTGCGGTCCTTGCGGGGCGATCAGGCTGGTAAACCTGGACAAGGATACCACCTTGGGTCTGGTTGACGATACCACTTTCCTGGTGAGCGGTATAGACTCGACCGTGAGCACACTGAACCTTCCTACCAGCACATCATTTATTAATTATTTTGATCCGCTTAACAGCGCCAATATCAATGCTGATTCCATAAAGAGTCTTACCAACCTGAACAGTTCCATTCAATGCAGCGATATCATAGATCATATTGTCAACAGCTTATCTGGTTGTACTGCATCTCAACCTTTGCTGGACGCCTTAAGAGATACCCTTTTAAACAGATTTTGTATGGGAAGCAGGATTTCTTCCTTATCTTATGACAGCCTGAACAGTATTTTAGGAGAAGTCGGTATTTCCACTGGTGATCTTTGCAATGCGGGGCTAGTTGACTTGCGGAAGCTGACCCAGGGATCAGGCGAATATGTACAGCTTGGATTGCTGCATTACGAAGCTGCTTATTACAAAGACCTGGACACGTTTTTGATGTCCAATTCCATATTGAATTTTATAGCCGGCGGGTCAGGGTCCATGGGGGTTTCCCTGTCCTTATGCGATGCGCATCCTTTTCAGCAATACCTGGCGAGACAACTAGGGGCCATTTTAACCCCTTCCGTATGTACGACAAGCTTAGCGATACAATTGGTCAAGACCAATTTAACAAATTCAAATGCCGTTAAGCTGTCCTTTAAGAGCAACACAGATTCTGTCGATTATTTTCTGTACCCCACGACCGGCGATACCAATGCGCTGAATACGGCTTTTGGAGCTACGGCTATTTCCTCTACCTCCGATTGCCAGGTATATTCCATATTTAATCTCTATGGCTTCGACAGGGTATCTAAGTCATTTGCCAACCGAAACTCCACCGTCCTGACCTTTACGGGAACAAAAGATAATGTTCAAAAAAAGTTTGGCTATTTCCTGAGTGCTTTTAACGAACGCAGTGATTATAACCTGATGGAGCAGGACCGGAAAAATTACTTGAATGGCGTCGGTTGCAGTGAGTTCATTCCGATGGCTAAAGATGTGATCTCGAAAGCAGATCAGCTGAATATCAAGTTCGGCCACCCTTATTTCGAGAGGTTCTTTACCAATGTGATGAACTATCAGAATAAGATTAATTTTGATTTTGAAAACTATTACTCCGCTATTCAATCCTGCGGGCTTTCGGATTCTATAGTGATTCCCCGGAACATAGCACATTTTAGAATTAAATTCCCCGGTGGTACTACGGTCAATGACATGGCTAACTACATAGCTGTTTTGAGAGATACGACGAATGGTGTGGGTGTAACCGACGTGGTGGGATATGAGGTGTCCGGCGATAAATACCTGCTCTTAAAAGTATATGAAACAAATGGTACGGTAAATGATGCCAAAACAATTGTGCAGGGAGCGTTGCCGGGAAGCAGCGTGCTGGAATATATGCCGTATTTGCAAAGAGATACTGTAGCGCAGTTTATGTCCGGTACTTTTAATCCGGTGAATACAACGACACTGGCTGCAGCTTTCCCCGGGGCTGTTATTAACAGCTACAGTGCCAATTTCTATTATTTCATTCCGGGTTACGGCGTATTCACTGATGCCGGCAACTACATTACCCTGGTGAAGAGTATCGCTGATGATTATGATTATAATCACTACTTAGACTCTGTTTATAAATTTATTGACGCCAATGCATCAATGACCAGAGTGCTTTCACATGCCGAATCAGCTGTGAGCAGCCATTATAGTGATTGGCAGATGACAGCATGGAGAAACTATGTATTGTCGCTTTCGTCTCAAAATCACAATCAGCTCGTGAAGTCTTCAAAGGCTGAAAAGTTCAAATTACTGGGAGCCTCCAGCGGCACACATAGTTTTGCCACATCAGCCTTTTCTTACAATAATGCAAGGCGACCTCATTTTCTCAATGACCTGTATATAGATCATGAGCCCAATGTGAACCCTATATATTCCTATATCAAATTACTATTACAAGATCTGGAGGATTTTAACCTGAATAATTTCGGGCAGGAAACGATCTTAAAACAACATTCTCCGACTAACCACATTTCCCATCTTATTGTGAACGGTACCGATACCCGGACTTATATCTGTGGGGATACGACCTATTTCTGGATCAACCATTTTGATACGGTCAACTATATGACCAATATCTTTATCAAACTGCCGGAGTACCTGCCGTTACCAAGGGTGTCTTACAAGCTGGTGGATATCAGCAAAGGACTGGAGTCTGACTCCATTACCTATCTTAATATAATCATGGCAGGCTCACAAGGTCTTGTTTACGATACTATACGCTGTATTGCTTATTGCAACCAGACTTTAGGAAACACCTATACCATACCTACTGCATTCCTTTCTTCGCATAGCCGGTTTCAATACCTCTCCGATAAGTTCGCTACCTGTGAGACTCGGAAGATAGAAGCACTCTATCCTGCGGCAATGGTCAACTATGACCTCTATAGAGATTCCATTCGCGGCGAACTGATAGCCCGGTTTAAGAAGCATATCATAGATAGTATCCAGGAACAACTCTCCATCATGGGCAATGATATCAAACATGGAGTAACATTATATTACTATGACGTTGCAGGCAATCTTATTAAAACAGTGTCACCTGCTGGAGTGAAGGAGCTGAGCGTGCAGGGAGCGGACAATGATACCATCAATGCCCGCAGGTTCCGGAACGAAACCGTCACCCCTTTAGTGCCGGCACATAATAAGGTGACCACCTATCGTTACAATGCACAGAATAAAGTGAGAGAGACAGAAAGCCCTGACGGCGGGAAAACGATTTCTTACTATGACCTGATGGGAAGAGTAACCGTATCGCAGGATGCCCAGCAAAGGCTCTCGAATGAATATACTTATTTTCTTTACGACAATCTCTCCCGTGTGATAGAAACTGGCGTATTGACGAAAACATCTGCCTGGAATCAGCCGCTTTCCACCGGGCAGGGCGGCGCAGACTTTACATTTATAAGGAATGCCGCACGTCGCGAAGTCACCGCAACGATTTACGACACGGCATCTTACCAGGGAGTTGCACCTTTTCAACAATTGCCCAACCAGGAGAACCTGAAAAACAGGGTGGCCTGTACCAGGTATTTTGAAGCCGTGGCCCCTATGGTAAATGCCTGTGCAGATACCAGCTATTCCAATGCATTGCATTATAGCTATGATATATCCGGCAATGTAAAGACACTTATCTATGATCTCCGGACGATAGTAGATCCGTTATTGCGTTTTAAGCGTGTAGACTACGAATATGACCTGTACAGCGGCAAAGTATTGATGGTGGGCTACAACAGGGGCTATGCCGACCAGTTCTACCAGAAATATACCTACGATAGCGATAACAGGATAACAGAAGTGAAAACCAGTAACAATGGTATTTATTGGGATCGGGATGCTCACTATGATTATTATGATCACGGACCCCTGGCACGTACAGAGCTGGGAGAACAGCGCGTGCAGGGTGTCGATTATGCGTACACGATCAATGGCTGGCTGAAAGCGATCAATGGCATGCAGAATGATCCGCAGAGTGATATGGGCGAAGACGGCGATGTGGGTACCGTAATGCCTAAAGATGTCTTCTCTCAACGGGTGGATTATTTTGCCGGTGATTATAAAGCCATTGCAGACTCCAACTTTTTCAGCCACCTTGCCCCGACCCCTAAATCGCTTTATAATGGTAATATCGCAGCCATTGCTACAGCACTAGCCCCATTCAATAATATCTACAGCAAATATCATTATGATCCCCTGCAACGCATTGACCGGGCACAATACACCGATTATAGTTACGATTATGGCAACTCGCTGCTGACCACCACCAACCTGCCCGATTATACTTCGGAATATAAATATGACCCCGACGGCAATATTTTGAAGCTTAACAGGGAGGGTGCTACCATAAGCGCCGGTTTGAACGGTGGTACCCCCGTATCGCAGCATACGATGGACAAATTCACCTACCGGTATGCAAGCGGCACGAACAGGCTGACCAACCTGGTAGACTCTGCCAATACCACCTCGTATAAAATAGATATCCAGACACCTACGATAGATACTTCGCTCGTACACTACACTTATGATGCTACAGGAAATATTACCAAGGACCTGGTAAGCGGGCTTACGAATATCGCGTGGAACCGTTTCGGTAAAGTAAAATACATACAGCGGCTGGACGGCTCCAAACTATACTTCACGTATGATCCCATGGGCAACAGGCTGGCCAAAGAGCTGGTGACCTATCCTAACCCTGACAGCATGGTGAAGTTTAAGACCATCTATGTAAGAGATGCTTCAGGAAACAGCCTGGCGGTTTATGAAGACAAAAAAGAATTGGATATTTCAAGGATCGACTGGCCGAATGTTTCGGTGGATCCACCTTTTACTGGTCCCACCAACGGCCCTATCTCTACCGATTTTGCCAATACGCTGGCAGCACACCTGTGGACAGCCTATATAAATGATACTACCAACAACCTGCCGAAGCTGGCAATGGCCATCCCGACGCTTACAGACTATGCCGGCAGCGGTTCGCTGATGGCAGACTTGGTTTCACAATTAAATGCTGCAAATACCCTGGCATTTACCAAGTCGATCCCAGCGATGACATCTCGTGCACTTACCCCCGTAGGGGAGGGTAGTCCCCTGGATGATGAAAAACTCTCTTACTACCTGCAGCCAGTGCTCCTGTCTGTAGAAGTGGATGCGCTCCAGATACAACTGCTTACGGCCATAAAAGAAAACAGTATGGAAGTGTACAACGCCATCGTGGAAAGCATCCCGGTTACAGAGACAGAAAAATCAGACTTCCCGGAAAATACCGCGATGCTGGATGTGTACAAGACCATGGACGTAGGCGATAAGCTAGAGATGACTAATTTACTTGCCTACCTCATTTCCTCCGATTATATCGCAGCCCTGCCGGCTGTAAGAGAGGTATTGCTTGATGCCTATAGCAGCACCAATACCTATGCCGCCTTTGTGCAGGATGTGCCTAATTCATCATTGATTATGGAACAGCTGAGAGACGATGCCCTCGATTACATCGCCTACCGCTATGGGCTGGTTACTTCAGAAACGCTGCCCCTTGACACGGTAAGAAACCAGTTTAAATACAATACGGTTTTAACAGCCGTTGTGGCGGCCCAGGATATACAGGCCGGATACAATACGTTAACCTCGGTGATCAGCAATAACTTCCCCGATGTGATCACGCTGGCGCAAAATGTCAGCAAAACGGCATCGCTTCTCAGCGCCCTGAAGCTTACTGTAGGTAGCACCGGTATGGATGTTGTCGGCGCTCCGTGGCTGAAGAATAAGGAAATATTGCAAAAAACACGTCTCCACCTCGCAGAGCACCATATTTATGGCAGTTCCCGCCTGGGTATGCAGAAATACCTGCCCAACGAGTTGAAATATGAATACTTCCAGAACCCTGCTACCGGTCTGCACAATACCCTTACCCAGGCTAAGCCCTGGTATTCCCGTTACGGAAACGATATTTTCGGGTCTGCTATTTACATCAATACCCTCAACGTTACCAATATGAGCACAGCGGGTATGGGTATTACACCGCATATACTCGGCAACCGGCAATATGAGCTGACCAACCACTTGGGCAATGTACAGGCTACCGTGCTTGACAGGACCACACCTACCCTGGATGCCGGCAATGACAATGCCCTGCTCGGTTACCGGGCCGACATCGCTACAGCCCAGGATTATTATCCTTTTGGTATGCTCATGCCCGGAAGGTATCTGTCAGACACCGGTAAGCACTGTGTCACCATCAATACGACAGTTTTTGTCTCCAGGCTGCTGAAAGACATATCTGCCGTAAAAGACTATACCGGAGCCGTAGTGTACCGCTATGGTGGAGAAGAGCCCCCTGCTGTATCAGATCTGCCGAAAGCGATAGATTTCCCCCACGAAAACCTGTTTGTATACCATTATAACCTGCCGGAAGAACACCCCGATGGATGGGTAGTACAAACCACTGCTACAGACACCACGGTCTTGTACGAGCTGGACCTGAGCGAGGAACCGGGCGAGATGAGCGCTTACCTGCAACTGCATGCGGATACGAATGTGGGCGAACAGGCGATAGGGTTTAATATACCGGAGCTGAACCCCGAGAATTATGTGGTAGAGGTACGCATCAGGCAGTATGACGGAGAAGGATCTCCGGAATTTACGGAAGCAATTGGGTGGACGGAGCTCAGCACCATCGGCTCACAGACGATTATCATGCCGGTAAACAAGATTGCGGTGCAGGACGGGGGCAATACAGTGCTGGAGCTCCGGGTGCGTAGCAATGATGGTATGCCCTTTGCCAACGGGCTGAAATTTATGGTAGAAACGCCTTTTGCCTATATCACCAAGCTGGTGCCGGTAAATCATATCGCTACCATTTGCGATGACGATGATAACTACCGATTCGGTTTCAATGGTCAAGAGAAGGATAATGAGATAAAAGGACTTGGTAACTCTTTAGACTTTAGTTTTAGAATACATGATACGCGGCTTGGTAGATTTTTGAGTATTGATCCTTTGGCAAAACAATATCCATGGAATAGTACGTATGCTTTTGCAGAGAATAGACCTATTGATGGACTTGACTTAGAAGGGTTAGAGTATGCACCTTATTCAATATTGCAAAGGACTTGGATAGGGAAGGCCGTAATTAAGTTGATGACAACGGACCAAGCTGCAAGAGGGGAGTTGTTTAAGCTTGCATTTAAGGAAAATCTGCCTAAGAAATTAATAGATCAATATGTTCATGGAGGAGGAAAGCCATATAGATTGAGTAAACAGGAAACTGCAGGTCTAAATGTATTCAAAATAGGGCTTTCGGGCACCTCAGAAAGAGACGAAAGCAGATATTATTCTATGATTAGGAACGCTAAGCCAGGGGATAAGGTTGATGTTAATGGATGGACGTTAGACGGCGCTGCTGGACAAGCAGGAACCTTAGGGCGTTTTACGATCTTATTAAAAGGTACTATTACATTTGATAAAAATGACAAAACTAAGTGGAAATTTAGTGGGCAGATGAAATATACAGATGTTTATGATTTTAGACGTGACCCGAAGTCTGATGAAGGAGGATATCCAAGTTCTGATTGGTCAGATAAGCAAGTAGATATAGCAGATAAGCATTTAAGAGGTTCTGCATTTGAAGTAAGTTCAGATTGGATTAATGTTACTCAAGAAAATGGACAAAGTGGTTTTGACTATTATCAGGATAAAAGTCAGGAACCTACCTATAACAGAGTTAGTACAGAAAAATATGAAAAAGAAAAAGAATGAGAAACATAAAAATTATAATATTCGGACTGTTGCTTATTTCATGTTCTAATGAAAATAGACTAGAAAAAATAGAGGAAGCTGAAGATCTCTTAGGTGTTGAACTAGGAGCTTATGATATACGCTCGGTGTTTATTCAGAAAGATCAATTGTACATGGACTACAAACGTCCTTATAACATTTACATCGCAATAGGGCTAAATACAAACGCAGCCAATAACATTTACCAAAAGTTGTCTATGGTGAAATATGATAGTGCAAATGTCATATGGATGGATAGTATTCTATGTCTATATAACAAACCACTAGACTTACAAAAATGGAACATTGAACCAATTGCTCATACTGATGAGGCTTTAAAACATCAACAGAAACTAGAATGGTGGCTCCCTGATACTACTGAAAAAAATGATAATTTCTTTTTATATTATAGGGTAGTTGGGGCAAAAGGAAAGATCGTAAAGTGTTACGAAAAGCATGACGGTAGAATTGTCTCACAATACTCAAAAGATCAACAGAAAATGTATTTTATGATAGAAATATCTCCATAGTAGGGTAGTGCATTCAAAATAGGATAAAATCGTTCGCTATAAGTTTTGCTTGTCAAATAAATGACGAAATATTAATAGCTGTTTTAGAAGTGAATGTGTATTCCAGCAATGAAGAAGTATGCAATAGAAAAGCCGCTCGGAGAGCGGCTTTTCTATTGCATAAATAAATCTGTCGTTAACTTCCTTACTTTTGGAGTGAAACAAATTTTTGCGCATGAATTAATTTAAGTGTGACAACATAAATATATAAGCGACTACATCGTTTTTCTGATCTCGAAACTTCCGAAACTTCAAACTCCAGAAAGAATGTATGTAAGACGCGCCGCATGGCGTGGACTTATTCATTCTGGAAGGGCATCGGAAGTGCCTGAGATCGGGTGTTTGAGTTTCACGCCTACTTTTTTTCCTGCCGTCACCTTAAAAACAAAACAGCAATGAAAAAACTGCACCTAGCGGTAACAGCCGGCTTGCTAGCCGCTCTGATGTCATGCTCCAAAGGAGATGATAAATCAACCCCGAACAACCCCTCAAACGTTATTGACGCGGGCAAGCTGAAAGCGAAATGGGAAATGACCTCGTTCTACAACCTTGTGTATAACAAGGCAACGAACGCGATCATAGATGCCAGCGGAGTAAGCCAGACCTATCACAGTAACGGAGTAGGGCAGTGGGATGCATCCTATACCACTTATATGACGTTTAACAACGATAATACATATGAACAAAGCAATGCGGATGGTTCCGATGGCAGCCTGATCTTAAGCATGTATCTGCCGAGGCATGGAGCCTGGCAGCTAAAGAACGCAAATAAGGCGATCAGCCTTGAAGTGATACCCGCAGCCGGTCAGACCGATATCACCTATGATGTGGTAGAGTTTAAAGACAACTATGTTCACCTGATCTATACGGACAGCACGACTTATGAAGATGCTACCGATGTGCATCACTTAGAGTTCAAAAAATAATCTCACTATTAAACCAATCTATTTTATGAAACAACGTTCATTATTAGCCTTACTAATTACCATCAGCTTTTCTGCTGCTTTACTAGTTTCTTCCTGCAAGAAAGACGATAACAATACTATTGGTAAATCGAAATCCGAGTTAATAATCGGCTCCTGGTCCTATACCAATATCAGTTCGGACAAGGCGTATGATTGGGAGAATGATGTCATCGGCACGGATGGCTTTACTTATCGTAAAACCTGTATGGAAGCTTCTATCCTGACCTTCAATAAAGGCACTACCGATAATAACGGTCAGTTCCTGATCTATGATGATTGTGATGAAGAAAACGGAGAGGACACCTGGATATTGCAAAGCGATGTCCTAAGCGTTGCAGGAGACGATTTCAAAATCGACCAGCTGGACAATACCACGCTTAAATTAAGCTTCACGGATAGTTACAACAACCAGGACGTCAAGATCACTTACACGTTCAAACGCAGATAAGCGGTATCTTTTATAAGTCACGTAATTCTGAATAAAAAGCCCTGCGAGAGTAGGGCTTTTAAATGATAATTGCTATTACCTGGCATATGCCTTTTGTGCATTAAAGTCACGGAGGCACATATCGATCAGATTAAAAACATAGCTTTTTTCATCTTCTGCCAGCTTGGATATTTCCTCAATTCTTTCGAGGATCTGTTTGTCGATTAACGTTGTCGTTTTTCCAACCAGGTAATCAATAGATACATCAAGAGTACTCGCAATTTTGATAATGACATCAATTCCAGGCGACATTACTTCGCGCTCATATCGCCCGATAATATCTCCGGATGTTCCGACTAACTTACCGAGATCCGCTTGCGAAAATCCCTTTTTCTTTCTAAGCAACATGATGTTGTCTCCGATAGTCATTATTAATAGAATTGAAAGACCGTTTAATTTTTTTGCAAAAATAGCTTAGTTAAGCTGATAGTTCCACCTGTATGCAGATATAAGGCTACTAGATTTAGGTTCTTTTAAAGGTAAAACGAATCTAAAAGTTATTTTTTGTCTTGATAATTTTATTTTAAATGATGTTTTATTTATTTTTACTACTAATTAGTCTTAAAATAATCTATTTTATCAATGGGTCACCTAAACAGCAGCAGCGCAGAACACCTTAGCTACCATAACGGATTATTGAACATTGACATACTCGGTGGAGTGAAGCTGGAAGGACTGGACAGGCTGCGCGTCACCCTCAAACTCTGCCTGCCGGAAAGCAGCGTTCCTCCGGTACGTCATAATCTCGACCTGTATAACGATACCCAAACGGAAAAACTGATCCGTAAGACAGCCGAACGCCTGGAAATCGGCACCACCGTGGTGACCGCCAGCCTTGCCGAACTGACCGAAGCCCTGGAACGCTACCGGCTTAAGAAAATCGAAGAACAACAAACCGACCTGCCGCAACCTATGCCCTTATCCGAAGCGGAACGCGATACCGCCATCGCCCACCTGCAGCACGCAGACCTCATGGAACAGACCCTGAAAGACCTGAAAGCGACCGGCATTCAGGGAGAACCCGAAAACAGCCTGATCCTGAAACTGGCAATGACCAGCCGGAAGATGCACGATCCATTAAGCGTCGTCTGCCTTGCCAAAAGCGGTACCGGCAAAAGCTACCTGATGGAACGCGTAGCGCTCTGCATCCCGGATGAAGACAAACGCGAACAAACCCAGTTCAGCGGCAACAGCTTTTACTACTTCAAACGCGAAGAGATCCGGGGAAAGATCTTCCTGATCGAAGACCTGGACGGAGCGCAGGAAGTCATGTTCCCGATCCGGGAACTCCAAACCAAAAAACGCATCAGCAAGACCGTAGCCCACAAGGGCAGGGACGGGAAACTGCAAACCATTACCCTTGTCGTAGAAGGACCCGTAAGCATTATCGGATGTACGACCAAAGAGCAACTCTATGAAGACAATGCGAACCGCGCCATCCTCATCTACCTGGATAGCAGCAAAGAACAGGACGAACGCATCATGTCCTATCAAAAACAACTAAGGGCAGGACTGATTGATACAGGACGAGAACAAGATATCCGAACCAAACTGCAACACATGGAAAAAGCCCTGCAACCCGTGAAAGTCATTAACCCCTATGCCCCGTTGATCGACCTGCCGCAAGAAGTGTTCAAACCCAGGAGAACCCTCCCGATGCTCCTGTCCTTTATTGAAGCGATCACCTTTTACCACCAATACCAAAGAACCTATAAGCCGGAACCCTCCACCGGTGAAGTCTATATCGAAACGAACCCGGAAGACATCGCCTGGGCATTCGAACTACTACGCGAAACCATGTTCCGCAAATCCGATGAACTACCCGGAGCGCTGCGCACCTTCTATGAATGGCTCAAACCCTGGGCAGCGGACAAAGGACTGGATAAATTTTACGGCGCAGAGATCCGGAAAGAAAACCGCCTGCACCCGCGCACCCTGCAACGCTACCTCTCAGAACTGACCGAATACGGGTACATCAAACATCTGGGCGGCAGCAAATACAAAAGCGGCTATCAATACAGCATTGAACCCGAACAATCCGAAGCCCAGCTATCCGCAAGCATTACCCGGCAGATAGAAGCCGTACTCGATAACATACACAAGGCACAGCAAGAACGCGAAACCCTCAACACAAAAGAACCGAAGAAAGCGACAGTGCGACAACGTGCGACAAAAACACAGCTGTCGCACCCACACCCCCTACAAGAGACACCTCTGACAGAGAGCGACACAACCGCAGGAAATCAAGAGCCCTAAAAATTCACAATGAAAATACTACCCATCACCACCCCACAATACGCCTACCTGGAGAAAGGCTTTGCAGAATGGCTGGATGTATTAGGCTACAGCGACATGACCATCTACAACATGCCGCATGTCATCCGAGAGTTTTTGCACTACCAGGAGAACCGCGGCATTAAAGAGATCCGCAACCTCAAACAACAACACATTAAATCCTATCATGACCATATCTGCAGCCGGAGTAACCAGCGCAGAGGCGGCGGACTGAGCGATAAATACATCGTGATGCACCTGCAAGCCATAGAAAAGTTCCTGGAATACCTCCGTCATTGCAATATCCCGACCCTAGCGAGGACCGGCATACGCCTGCTGACACCCGCACGCAAACAAGTCACCGTACTAACAGTAGAAGAGATAAGACTACTATTCCACACCACCCGGAAAGACATCCTGATACCCGCAGGCAGTGTTTTAAACCTGTCATACTACGAAGCCATGCAAGCCCGTGACCGTGCCCTGCTGGTGATCTATTACAGCTGCGGACTCAGAAGAAACGAAGGCGTCCATATCCATACCGACGACATCAACTTTGACAACCGCCTGCTGCATGTCCGGAAAGGCAAGAACTATAAAGAACGCTTTGTACCCTTCAACAAAACCAATGCACAGTATTTACAGGAATACATCTACGACCATCGACCCCTGCTGCTGAAAGAAAAGAACGAACCCCGCCTGTTTATATCACAGGGAGCGAGGCAAATGACCGGCGGAAGCCTGAACAACCGGCTGCAACTACTGCAACGGCAAACCGAAGATATACCTTTGCAGGAAAAGGAACTCACCTTACACACACTACGCCACAGCATAGCCACCCACCTCCTGCAGGCAGGGATGCCATTTGAAAAGATCGCACGTTTCCTGGGACACCAAACACTGGACAGCACCCAGATCTATGCTCATTTACTAAATGCACATGACTAACTACGCTCTCCTGTAACGACATGACCTTTGAACAACATTTACAAGCGAAAGGACATAGCAAAGCCACCTGCCAGGCTTATACCTTCCAGCTGCTGGATCACCTGACCTGGTTGGATAAGGAAGGACTGGAAGCAGAAGCCGTGACGACCCGTGACCTGACCTCCTGGCTACACTACCTGCAACAAAAAGGACAAGTGAACAGCACCCGTCGTAATGCCCTGATAGCCGTGCGTCATTTTTATGACTGGCAAATACAACGTGGTCAGCGGGAAGATAACCCCGCCGACCCGATTAAGATCAGGGGAGCAGGCGGCAGGAAACTGTATCCCATCCTAAGTAAAGAAGAACTGGAAACCATGTACCACCGTTATGACCTGGCAGAAGAGACAGATGCCAGGGCAAACCGGAACTGGTTTCAGCAATACCGGTTAAGCAGGCAACGCAACAAAGTCATGTTAGGACTGATGATCTACCAGGGCTTGCTGACAAGTGAAGTCAACGACCTGATGTTACAGGACCTGAAACTGAAAGAAGGCACAGTATTCATTGCAGGCGGTCGCACCAGCAACGAAAGGACGCTGGACCTGAAACCCCAGCAAATCATCGAAATGATGGAATACCTGCTACAAACCCGGAAGGAACTCATACAACAAGAGAGTAGCAATGATCAACTGCTTTTTCTGCCTGCTACCCCCTACAATAAGATGCAGACAGCAACGAACGCACTCAACGTCTGGAAGCGCCTTTCGCAAGATGTAGCCGCGCAGCATCCCCGCTTTATCAACTTCCTACAGGTACGCACCAGTGTGATCACCCACTGGCTGAAACAATACAACCTGAGAGAAGTGCAGTACAAAGCAGGGCATCGCTATGTCAGTACAACCGAAGGGTACTTAATCAACCAGATGGAGGACCTGCAAAGTGATATAGATGAGTTTCACCCGATTGGATGAAGCAATGTTACAGCCTGGAATGATTTTTTAGAAACGATAGTTTGAGTTTTTGATTGTCGTACGTGTCCCGCTTTGCTGCGAGGCTTTGTATTAATGTGTATTTTAAACCACCTTTCTATCAAGCTATTATTATGTTTTGGAGCCATCTTAAAGTAGTTGCTAACCTGCCTTCATTAAAATTATTCTGAGAATGAAGGTGACATTTAAATACGACAGTTCTCTTGTGCTGAGAGATTTTTTAAAGTCAGCAAATGTTTTTCGTTACCAGGTTAATCTTGAAAGAAAGCTTCTTACTTGTAAGAGCAGTGAGGAAGTATTAGCAGCAGCCCGGAAATTTAAACTGAAAATAGTAAAGGATGCTGCTGCTGCATCTACGTTCTTCATCAGCGATGAAGTTTAACTATTTAGAGGTGTATGCGTTTTGTAAGTGGGTAAAGGCAGGGAAGTTCCCTGCCTTTTATGCAACAGGCTTCACACACACCTTATCCATCCATTCTTTTTTCTGTTCGAGTGAAGCGCCGTCACCATACATGGGTCGGTTGAATTTATGCCCCATGAGAGCCGCCTGTACGCGATCAGGCGCATTGACTTTTAGAATGCGATCCTGAAAACCATGCCGGAACGAATACAAAGAATGCTGTTCAGAGGGCAGCAGTTCATTTTCTTTTAAAAACTTATTGGCTGCACCTGTGAGGTTATCCGGCTTATCACGATACCGTGGAAATCCGTTCGGGCGGGCTTTGAATGCATCCAGGGCATAACCGACCAGCGGGATGGTCCTTTCGCTGTGATGGTTCTTTAAGGTGCGGTCTTTACGGTCTGTAATGGCGATATGTGGGACAGGATCATTCAGCCGGATATCTTGCGGTAATAACCCTGCAAGTTCCGAAGGACGCGCCCCTGTTTCTGATGCTGCGAATAGAAACCAATACATCTCCGTATTCATGTTTTGCAACTTCGGATTTTGCAGCAGCGATCTGATCTGCTCCGTAGTGAAGGGCAAACGCTTTTGTTTAAAGCGCGTTTTCAGCTTGATCTTTTTAAAGAGATGCGGAATATCGAGCCCGGGTTTGGTATGATCGGCAACCGTCTCTAAAATGCCTTTGAGCAGTACCAGGTCTTTATTGGCACTCTCCGGGTTTTTGTCATCGGACTGAATGCGATCCAGCCACCAATCGCGGTAAGCCAGGATGTCCTCTTTAGTGATGTCCTTCAGATCTTTATTGCCGACCAGCTTTATAAATTGCTTCATAACCCGGATGCGCGGTACACGCCACTTGCGCAGCTGTTGAGCGGTCTTGCCCATGACCTTGTCTTTGGATAAGTCCCAGAACTTATCCAGGACTTTGCTTAACGGCAGGACAGGTTCATCCTTACCGCCTAACAGGGCTTCAACCTGTATAGGGGTTGCCTCTTTAGTCGCAAAAATCCTATTGACCATCTCTGCCAGGGGCAGGGATGCAACAGTAGTTAACGGCTTATAGGAGAAGCCCAGCTGCCGGGCGATCCGCACGGTCTTTTTAAAGCGGTTGTTGTCGTGCGGCTGGTTATGCTGCACGAGGCTTTGCCAATAAGCCTCTATTTCTTCATTGAAGATAATAGCATTGCGCAACGCCTGTTTGCGGCTGTCTGTTCTGAGCGATACGCGAATATTGTTGCGGCGATCCAGGTCGCGGTAGATGTCGGGAATACGCCTGTTGTAGTAATAGTGTCCGTTGCGTTTGAGCAGGTAGCTCATGTGTCACCCCGTTGTGCAAAACGTGTGACACTTTTCTATTACCAGCTTTAAGAAGAACGTTGCAAAAAGCAAAAAACCTGTTTCTTTTAAAGACTATAAAAGCCTTTTAAAGAACTAAAAGATGGTGGCTGAGGAGTGGTCACAACGAAACGCATCAGCACTTGTTTTTTCTTCTTTATCAAACAGTTTCTTTGTGTGCTCTGGTGATGTGTGCCGTTCGTTCACAAAGAATGTGTGACAGGAAGATTGCTTTTATGATGCCATCTTTTGCACATGTTGTAAAGCATTTAATTCTGGAGCGATTTGCTGAAGATCGTTATCTATCAAGTTTAAGAGGTCAGAATTATGCAGAGGAGACTGCGCATCGACCCTGGCTTTGAGATGTAGAAGTCCTTCTCTGTCAGTGACCTCAACGGTGAATATCTCTTCAATGCCATGGTCGTTAAACTCAAAGAATGCGATCAGGTCATCGGAAAAGTTGGCAACCGCATAGCCAACATGCCTGTAACGAGATCCTGGTACGCTTAAAAGCCTTTCAGTTAAGAGCTTAATAAGTTCATTTGTACTCATAATCCAAAAATACTAATCTTCTCCGCGACCTGCAAGGCAATCGCTTTCAGGTCGTTTTTTTCTTTGCGCTGCAACCGTTCTTCATGCAGTCTTTTAAAAACCGGCAGGTATTTATCCCCGTGATCGCGGATGATCGCTGCCATGATGGTATAGGCTTCTTCCAGTCTTTCATCGGTTACGATGGTATGTTGGCTCATGCTGCTGCCCTCTGCTGAATGGGTGGAGAGATGTAGCAGGAAGCCCGTCCCGGTAATAAAAAAACAGCTTTCATTAAAGCGTGTAAAAGCGCAGAACGCCCGGACCTTTTACAGGCTTTAATCTGTGAAGAAAGATTTTTATTTTCCTGAATAATCGTCTATAAAACCAGCCTTCGCAGCGAATGCTGCGGGCATGTTCCCTTTTTAATACCCAGGAGTAACACCCCCAGATGCCTACTACTAAAAAAGCTAAACTACTGATGTCTGTTTTCAACCGTATCAGCCAGTCCGCCGGTACGAATTTACCGGCAACCGAATGCGGTTGTGCTCAATGTCCCTACCGTTTTGATCCCTTACTGAACCGGGAAGAAGCGTGGGCTTATACCGGGTTTAAACCCGGCACACTGGCGGTATGGGACTGCACCCGCAGCCATGACCTGCAGCCGATCAAATTTGCGAATGCCGTGCGTTACAGGTTATCGAGCCTGAACCGCCTGGCGGATGCCCGCATAAGACCCTGATACAGGTCGGGGTCGGAACGTCCTGCAAGACCTTCCAACCCCCTGTACCCAGGTTATCCATTCCCCTCTGCATGAAAGAAACGACATGAACCCTGTTTACGTTCAGACCATACCCCTGCCTGATATTTTGCGCAAGCTGGGATTAATCCCGGCAGAACAAAACACCACTGCTATTTTATACCGCTCCCCGTTCCATGAACATCCTACCCCCAGCCTGCAAGTAAGCCTTGCGGATAACCGCTGGCAGGACAGCTATACCCGTAATAGTGGCGGGAGTATGGAACTCATACAAAGCTGGCTGCTGCACCAGGGCTTAAAATGCAGTGAAGCGGAAGTGCTGCACTGGTTCAGGTTCCAAATCGGCTATCCGGCTATGTCAAAGAAATTTGACCTGCCGGAAAGCACTGCATCGGATCAATACAAGATCGCTTTCAGGACTGCATTACAGGAAAGATCCTTGCTGCGTTATGTATCGGAACAGGGCTTTTCCTACGAACAAGCCAAACGCTTTTTCAAACAGATGTATGTACTCAATAAGCCTACAGGCAAAGAGTTCCGTGCGTTAGGGATGCGCAACGAGGAAGGCGGTTACGCCCTCTACAGTCCGCACCTGGAAGCCCTGACCGCACCGGTATCGGTGAGCTTTATCCGGGGCGGGAAGAACGACTACGAACGCGTGTACCTGTTCAAAACTCCGTTCGACTACCAGCAAGCCGTAAAGTTCTATCCATCCATCGAAAGACACGACAGCATCATCCTGCACGCTTACGGCTGTGCCGATCATGCCGCCGCGTACATACGCGGTTTTGGATATAAACGACTTTATACCGTCTTTGATGACAGCCCGGAAGGGAAGCGAGCCACGAAAGCCTTTCACTGGCTTTGCAGCACCGAGGTTCATTTAGTTCATCGGAGCCTGCACCTGGATCATTCATAATCATAAGCGTAAGCCGGAGCCTTATCTGGATTGTTTACCGCGGAAAGGAACAGGGGAACATTTTAGGGACATCCTGGTTTTCTTTCACAAGGAAGGCAGATGGTTTGTTCCAGGAGACTAACCGAAGCCGCTTTCGTTCTCTAAGCACTATTTTTCTCTGCCTGCGGCATTCACCCGCCCATCCAAAATAGCACTTGTTCACCCGCTTACCCGTCGGTTGTGGCGCTCCTGCAACCATCCACCTTAAGAAAGGAAAACAAAAATGACCCAACAAACCACCCCCGTCAACTTCGTTACCGGTAAATCCTACAAAGGTGACAAGGCAGAGATCCTGCACAACGCAGCCATAGGCAAAGAATATACTTCCGGCGAATGGGCAACGATGAACCAATGGAACCAGGTCGGGCGCAGCGTAGCCCGTGGTGAGAAAGGCGTACCGATCGCTTACTACCGCATCGTGGAAAGCAATCAGGGACCGGTCAAAGAACCTTGCACCGTCTTCCTGTTTAACCGCTGCCAGCTGGTACGCGCCAGACAGGCATAATAACACCGGCTCGCAGGACCATCCTGCGAGCCTTCTTTTACCCACCGCGTTCACAGAAAGGAACAACGCCATGAATGACTTTTTTACCGAAGAGCAATACAAACGCTTGTTATCGAACGGCAGCCCGGAGAACAGGGACCAGGATCACGCCCCGGTCGTGATGCTGACGTTACCGTTTACGGCATGCGTCTGGCTGTTGTCGGAGATCGACCCGGAAGATCCCGATATCGCTTTCGGTCTTTGTGACCTGGGGATGGGGTTCCCGGAACTCGGCTCCGTTTCCATCAGCGAACTGCAGACCGTAAAAAATCCTGTATTTAAACTACCCGTTATCAATGACCCACGATTTAAAGCAGCTTACCCGATGTCAGCCTATGCTGCTGCCGCAAGAGACCAGCAAGAAATCGTATGGGATGCCGAAGTGGTGGCGCGTTACGCTTCTAAAACGAAACCGGGCGGGCTTACTCCTTGACGAAACAGGAAGCCGCCTGAAAGGGCGGCTTTTCTTTTTTATCCATTACACAGGACTTGCACCATGACTACTACAGAAGACCTTTTACAAAACCCTATCCTTCAAAAGCTGCACAGTTTCTTTGAGAACAGGCAGGACAGCCTGCAGCAGCTGAAACGCAGCGATCCATCAGATGAGATGATCCGCGACTATATAGCTGATGTGTTCGGGATCTGGGGAGGCGGCAGTATGCAGCCTTCAGGATGGTATGAATATGCAGGCGGTAAACACCCGCACCTTGAAATACAGGACAGGCATTTTAACCTTGTAAAACGGCTTGAAGGGAAGGAATTAATCAATGCCTTCCGCTTGGTTTATGAGCTTCCGAAAGGACAGCAGTTATCCTTGTTTTAAGAAAATAAATTTTGACCTTTTTACATTGTCTGGTCTATCGAAACATTTTCTTAGTTCTTCCTGAGTGGGTGACTGCTCTATTCGTTCTAATAACACCCTACGTAGTAGGATGAATGCTGCCAACTTCTGGTACAGACTTCTCCAAAGTTTTATCATGATTGTTATTTTGTGAATAATAGGTCCTTTAATTATTGGCGTTTTGTAGTGTCGGAACAGGGTTAGCCGGTCGCCGTGATAATGATCTCATGAACGACCGGTAGATCATCGGTCAGCAGATCGTAACGCGGTTCCGTGCAGCCGATGATACGCGGCAGATGATCGGCAAGATCAAGAAACAGAACATCTAATCTTTTGCCGGTGAGTTGTACCAGGTGTGTTGTAAAATGCAACAACAGGGTTTCATTATCCTGCTGTTCGGTACAAACGAGATAACTGTAGTTGAGAAAATACCGCGGTCCGTCCCGCAAGACAAACACAATATTGCGCACATGACTCTGCGTGGAATACCGTTCTGTAGCCACGCTTTCATTCTCCTCCTGACGCGTAGGATCATTCTCCCGCATCAAGCCGTACCGGTTTCTAAAATCTTGGCTCATCCGGGTCTGTTTTGTTGAGTGAAGGAATGGAGGGAGACGGAGAACGGTGACGATCCGGACCCTCATAATCCCGACGCAACTGATGATCTATATGCGCCTTATGCGTCGCGAACTTGGAAAGCTCTAGGGCAGCCGTTCGATCACCGGTTTTCTCCGCGTGTGCTAACAGCTGCTCCTTATCATCTGTGTAGATCGTAACCTGTTCCCGGGCACGCGATACCGAAACATAAAACTGTTTTGCGTGTGTAGCAGGGAAGGTGTCGGCAGGCTGCGCGACCAGTACCCGGTCCACCGTCTTTCCCTGCGAAGCGTAAGACGTGACACAATGCGCATGATCCATATGCCCGAAATCCTGATCCACCTCATAAACCTGCTTACTGAGACGGTTCTGTAAACGAAGCGTCCCGTTTTTCCGCACGGAAAGCACCTCCAACTGCTGCCCGTTGTCCATCCGCTTTTTATCCCGGTCGTAACTGTTGCGCGTGATCCGGATGCTATCCCCTTTGGAAAGCCCTATTAAGGCAGACTCCAGCACATCAAAACCCTGTACCCGGTCCAACGGCAGCCCCACCGTTTTACCCGAACGCTCCTCTCGTATCATAACCCTTTCCGCATGTGCTTCCGTGACACACCACCGACTGCCCCGCTTCATGCCGGGAAGCGGCCGGGTAGCCTGGATCACCTGACCCGGATGATACCGTTTCCCATCCTGCTTTTCGGCATCCGACCAATACAGATTCACTAGCTGCGTTACCCCGATCTCCTTTTTGCCGATACGACCCTCGTTACGCAACGCGTTGCGAATTTCCCCTGTAAGCGCTTTCCGGTGCTCATTGGTAGGAGAAATGATCAAAGCCGTTTTACCCTCCTTTAAAGCAACCATATAATCACTGACCAGCTGTGCATTCGCCTGCTCTCTTTTAAGAGCCACAACGGAACCGATAGTATCCAGCTTCTCGAAAGCCTCTTTGACCTTACCCTTCGCAAGCATCCCGACTGCCTCTTTATAATCCGCATTTTTCTGCCGGTGGATTTTAGAAACCGCCATTGTCCTGACCCCGCCGATCGTATTGAGGATGCGCAAGGCATCCCCGCGAACGATACTCGCGTGCTGACGCGTATCACCCCCTAAAACCAGACGCGCATTATACGCTTTGGATAGCTCCAGCAACTGCACCATATCCCTATTGCCAAGCATCCCCGCTTCATCCACCCACAGCACACCATCCTGTAACCCCTTTTGCGCGGACTTGTTGAGCAAAAGGTTCGCCACCGTATTTGCCTGTAAAAACCCTTCCTGGCGCAACACCTCACGGGAGGCAGTAGCAGTAGACGCAACAACCGTTACCGGCTTACCAGCCTCCTGCATCCAATGAACCGCTTCCTGCATGAGCGTTGTCTTCCCCGTACCGGCAGCACCCCGGATGATGGTTACCCGGTCTGTCCCGGTCAGCAGCGCTTCAATGGCTTTACCCTGTTCCCCATCCAGCCGCACGCCGGGATCATGGGCGTATAAAGGAGCCATCCTGCCACGCCCTTCACGGGCAAGCGCCACCATCCGCTTTTCCTCCTGCAAGACCGCCTTCGTCGTAACGACCTGCTGCCCTTTTTCCTCGACCACTAAAACCCCATCCTGGCAGGGGAGCGCATGATCTACGGCTGCAAGCGTGACACTACTGTCACCGATAGCCTGTTTGTAAGCCGTGGAGAGCAAACGGCGGGAAGGGACTACGGACGCCCGCTCAAAATGATGGTTGAGTGCAAAGCCCAGGCTTTTCTGCACCGTTATAGTGGTGCCCGGAGAAGGAACATTCGCACGACCAAACCGCACCGCTTTAGCACCTTCCTCCGGAGCTACCCCCAGTTGTTCGATCTGGGCACGCCAGCGCGTTTTCAGTTCACCCATACTCAACCCCTTTTGCTTGGAGGCGCGAGTACGTGCGCCCAAAGCATCCAGCGCTTTGGCATCTGTGATCCCTTTCTCCTTTGCCAGCTTCCCGATCTCATTTGTGCGCTTTGAAAAATGATCCAGGACCCGTTGCGGAATACCCTCGATCTCGAAGGAGCGGCGCGTTCGCCGGATGGCGTATCCCGCGCCCAAAAGCTGATCCGAAAGGCGTTTATGAAACCGTGCCTCATAATAAGGCATGGATGCTTTTATGTCCCTGAACTGCCCCGCTTTGATCACTTTTTCAATAGGGTCATACGTTGCATTGAACACATAGCAATGGGCGTGCAGATGCATATCCGGCTCCTGTTCAAACCCCTTAGCAGGTCTTGCCGTCTGATGGATAAACTCCGTCCATAAAAGCTCCCCTGTATCACGGTTGGAATACACGCCTTTTTTACGCACCCGTGTTTTACTATCCGCTTCGATCTCCTTCATCGTATCGCGCACAGCACCCTGGAATATTTTTAAGATGTGATCATCCTTGGAGAGAACATGTGCTATAGAAACCGACTTAGGAACATGAAAGTTGATGTCATAGCCCGTCGTCCGGTTGACATCGGTCCGGGGAGTGAGTTGTCCCCCGGTAAGCGGGTTACGGTTCTCACAAAGCGCAAAAAAATCCGCTTTGGTAGCCTTACCAACCAGCCCCAACCGACCTGCCAAATTGCCATTAAAGTATCCGCCGAGTTCCTGTTCTTCGAGATAGTAGTCGGATTTTAGCAAAGCATCCGAATAGTACGATTTTGCCTGTGCGCTGGACACACTCTGTATCATTCTTATCATGAGACGGTATTTATCATAGAACAGAAAACAAGAGAAAAAAATCGCCCGCTGTTAACGCCCGTAGAAGTACACCGAGCGATTACAGGAGCGATTAAAGCCTATTAAGAAAAGAGTATCAGACAATCTTCCCTTAGCGGTTGCTAAGGAAGGTTTTAAGCAGCTAACGGAGCGCTGTCTGCATCATCCTCCCCTTCGAAGAAGCTGTCATATAAATCTGCGCGCATTCCCAAATCCTCCGGTATCTCATGACGGAATTTGAAACCATACTTCGGTTTTTTGTTGTGCAGGAACGTATCACGAAGATCCTCGTTACATAGACGCTCGTCTATTTTGTCCATGACAAAATGATCGCCCTGCATGTATTGAGCTGCTTTGCTGATTGAATAGATGAGGGCGCAAACCGTGAACAATAAGCCGAGCATATACTGTTGCACCAGCAGCAATAAAAAGCCCAGAACGAGTGCCGGGAGGGGTTCGATATAAATCTCCAGCTGCCGGATATCGAATTTGGTTTTCCAGAAAATGGGCAGGAGTTCGCCGTCTTTTTTAGTGTAGCTGGCCAAATCGAAAACAGAAGGATTGCGCTTCACTTCCCGATAGCGCAAGAAAGAAAAATAGCAAAAGGCGGCTAAGAATAAATACCAGAGTTTGTTGTTTAGGATGAGTGTTCCGGTGTCCATAAAAGCAGTAGAAGGAGACAGCCGGGGCAGGAAGAAAAGGATCAGGGCTACCGTGATTGCAGAGGCTAAAGTAAAGTACCGCTCTCCCATGTTGCGACGGTAGAACACCTCTAAAATTAGGCGTGGAAATGAAGCGATACCCAGGAAGAAAGCCATGATTGCTTCCTGTAAAATGTTGCGGCGACTCAGCACGCTGCGGTAATAGATGTTCTTTTTCATGTTGTTTTGTTTTGATTGTGTTGTTTAAAAAAGTGTAAAATGCGGATGGTTAAGGACTAAACTCCTGGCTGAAGGAAACAGCCGTGTGATTAAACCCGCTGGCGAACTTTTTGCCCTGTACATGCATATACCCGACAGCGATTTTCTTATTATGATCACCACCTGTTTTCAGCCCGACCAACTGTTCCGGTCTGACAACCTTACGCAAGACCCAGGAAGACGTTTTGCTGGCACCGAACTGCTGATTGCCTACGTTTTCTCCGTGCTGGTGCTCCTCCTGCCAGGCTTCACCGATCAGCTCCGAAGCATAGCGATTCGTTTCCATGTCGGCGTTCGCGTGGAAGATCTTTGTCCCGAGCGTTCCTAAAAAACTCTTGACCTTGTACTCACTTTTATCACCACCCATGTTCGCGTAGTAGTTGGGTAAGTTCTGGGAGATGTAGACAGTTGCAATACGAGAACTCCTTGCTGTAGCCTGATATTCCGCATCATACTCGTGCAAAAACAGTTGCGACTCGTCTCCCCACAAAAATACCGGGCGTTCATTCTGAGTGATGTCCCGGCTTTCCATAGCCTGTTGCCAAAGGAACTTGAGCATACATTGACTGTCCCTCCCGATCTTATGAAATTTTTTCACCGGAAGGTTGATCAGGATGATCTTTCCGTGTTCAAAACAATCCGTCAGCTTGAACGTAGCCTCGTGTTTACAGAGCAGGGAATAGATCGGGTCCTGTAACAAACCAAACAAAAAGCCGAGAAAACAGAAGTCGATCACAGACCGGGTGCGGCTGCTCAGATTGTGCAATACTTCGAAGAAGAAATTATCGAGCTGGTTCATTCGACGCAGCTGCGGTACACCTTCTTCCAGTAAATCATCCAATTGCTCTTTGGGCAGGTTCTTTTGCGCTTCGGAAAGCGTTGCTTTAAAATCCTTGGTCAGCTGATCCACCCTGGCGGATGCTTTGAGGAACGCACGGGCATACGCGGTGTTGCGTGCCTGTTCAGCAGAAGGGGCAGCTGCCCCCTGTTCTGACTTTTTAGGAAGGGACTGCGCTACGTCATAGATCAGTTGCAGCGTGATCTTTTCTCCATAAGCTAACTGGCAGAGGGTAATGACATTAAACATCGTCATGTGGAGCGCATTCTCCCAAAACATCGTGTCTTCGCCACCGCCCTGTTTTTCATTGCTGGCGCGAATAACGGTGTTGAGAACGTGAACGATGTTTTCTACGAAAGCCTGCTGTTCACCGCCTGCCGCCAAATGCTCCATGAGATTGAAATAATGCTTGCCACCCGGTTCGATGATGATCAGATCGTTTGACCTGCCAGCGATCCGGCAAAGCTCTTCCCAATGGGTTTTTTCATCGGTTTTAGCAGTCAGGACCAACCCTCCAAAATTTAATGAAAGGTACTTCAAGGCTACCATGCGCCCGGATGAACTTGTTTTCCCAGAGCCAATCCCCCCGAACAGTTGCAGCCCTTCTACGGCTTGCCGGAGCGTCCAGTTATAAGTCTGTTTGTGATCCACGCCGTCCGGGATTTTAAGGACGGGCATATCAAGATTGTAAATTTGCTTTTCCATAGGTTGTATTATTTTTTTGATGACAACAGCAGCCGTAAGGTTGCCGGTAGGATGGAGGTGCTATGGTTAATCCTCTTTGAGATGCCTTGCCCTGGTTCCCGCAAGGACAAGAAGATGTGATGGGAACGTAAGGAGCCGGTCTTTCCCGATAGGGACGCGGACGCAAAGGCAGTTTCTTGTCGCAGAACATGACTTGGATATTTGGAATTTGAAAAAATAGATGAACGAGTTGTCGAAAAAGAATGGATGTGTTCCTAGTTCGGATTCAATAATTTATTAGGCGTTAGATTACCAAAAAGACCAGGGAAGAAAGACGTACCGCCTTCTTCCCTGGTTTAGTATTAGCCCCGCCACTTAGTACTACCCTTCGTATCGCTGGAAGAGTTGTACTTCGATCCATTGATAGACACGCTACCGCCGGACTCGGAGAATCTGACGGTGCCGCCGCTACCATTGGTCATTTTGCTTCCATCGGAAGACCAGGAATAGTTCTTTTCTTTTGCTTGTTTTTCGACCTCCTGACGGCCGTTTTTGTTTAGTCCCATAAAATGGTTTTTTAAAAGTGAATTGCAAACCTGGGATTATGAGTGAGCTTTAAAAAATCGCGTTTATTTTTTTATTTTTAGTACACAAACAATTATCGCATGAGACCTAAGTCAGACGATGCAAGACGGCAAGATATAAATGAAAAAAATTGGCTATGGCCTGACAGGTCTGTAAAAAAAGGATACCTAATCAATATCAATCCTTACTTGTTCTTATTATTAAGAAAGATGATTGAGTTTGAAGCAATAAGGTATTGTAATGATAAGAAAATACCAATGGTGAAAGGAATTTTAAGAGAGGAGATCACTAGCTTTTTAGGAGCAGTTGTCGATGAAACATTCGCACGACATATTGAAAAAAATGTTTGGAATGCTAGTGCATTTTGCTTTTTAGAAGATGATTTGAATCGCCTCTGCCAATTAACGATATCTTTCGGTGAGTTTAAATCCTGGGAAGAATTTTCTGATTATTACGGTATGCATGTATATGCATTAATTGCTGAAGACTATATGCACAAGTACTTCTTTGATCTCGAAAAGCCAGAACGGGAATTAATCATTAGAATGGTCAACATTTCCGACTCACTATTGTCTGGCAATGTATTTAATGCGACCTATCAGAAGCATGGGAATATTTTAGAGATGGAAGATATCAAAAGTCATTTTCAGCTACTGTTAAAAACAA
Organism: Flavipsychrobacter sp.; assembly: GCA_035497455.1. Classification (GTDB taxonomy): domain Bacteria; phylum Bacteroidota; class Bacteroidia; order Chitinophagales; family Chitinophagaceae; genus JAFIGV01. The sequence goes on along the minus strand of DATJDL010000011.1, from coordinate 297,863 downwards.
ACAATCCTGCTGTTATTGCCCAAACAACATATGCACTGAAATCCTTTGACTACGTAGTCGCTAAGACAGTAGAAGCATATAGACCTAAGAGCCAATTTAAAGATTTTAATGAGGTGATGGATTATTGGATTTATGTGCGGAATACATACGGACCTCAAGTATGCGAAAAAGTGCATGCAAAACACAGTAGAGAAATGACGCAAAAAGAAGAAGAAGATTATGACTTACAACTTACAATGGCGTCTTACGAACTCATAGCTTAACTATTACATCCAAACTTCTCAGTATAGAATTTAATGCTCTTTTTACTGGCTTCAACAAATTTTTCCCTTAGCACTTGGTCTGTCTCTATAGCAGACGTGTTATCCTTATAAAGTGCCAAAGTTTGTTCCGTTGTAATAATCCCTGAGATATGAGCTATACCGCCATCTATTGCTGGAAAACGGTATTCCACTTTACCTATCTGAATAACATGCACCGATGGATTAATCTCAGTATCAACAAAAAGATGCTGAATATCAGTACTTTCGATACAGGTGTCTTTCAACCCTTGCTCTCGGCAGCCAGTAGGAAATATTTTTGCTAAATCAATACGCATAGTCACCTCTGAGTCGGTTTATACCTCAGATCTAACGATATGTCAATTTATTTTTAGCTCAAAAGGCAATTGATCCGCAGCTTCCTTCCCGTATTCAATAACCGCTTTTCTATGAGCTACGATCGTAAACGCTTTATAGTCGAGAGATGAAAAGTCTTCAGTTATAATATCCGGGTGCTGCGACCATGCTTTACGCAGCATCATGTCAGCAGGAAGTACATGGTTCACTGCCGGGACTTCCCCGAATTGCTTCTTAAACTTAGCGTGTGCCTTAGCTTCAAACTGTGGCAGGTAGTTGTTATACTGCTCAATTTCTGCCCAGGTATATCTTATTTTATCCGCCCACCCAAACTTGCTCATATCATCGTTACGAATGTGTCGGACATGTACATCAAGATCACGTGTATAGTTAGCTGTTGAAAGCAAGCCTTTGTCATGCTGTTCGATTAACGTACGGATAAAGACCTCGTGCGGAATGACAATACTTTCATGTGGTAGGTATCCGAGCCGGTTAGTGATCTCCTGCTGTGCGCGCTGCTCGTGAGCAGGGTAGACCTTTGCATACGTCTCTATATCCGACCAGGAAATAGGAGAAAAAAAAAGCTTCTTCTTATCCGCTTCTTCCTGCATTTTATTTCCGTCGTAGTGCTGATCGGTTAATTCTCGATCCTGTAAATAGTCGTTGTGTGTGTATGCCATACAAAGACCTCTTCGTTAAAAAACCTAATGGCATTATACCCTAACTTTATAGAGCAATCTATAAAAAACGTCCTGTGAGCAACACATTTTTATCTGCAGAGGAAGAGGCAGTAAACAAACACCTGGAAGAAGCCAGTATCATCATTGATCATCTGCAAAAGCAAATCGATAACTTACCTCCAGATGGAATTGCACCGCAGCCAAAACCTGCCGGTGGTCCTTCAGATGTTCCCAGTGCTCATATGAAAATCGCATTGGAAAAGCAGATACTGGCAACAAAGGAAGACATGATCGGTCAGGTAGGCCGTGAGCTACAAGACGCACCACCTGATGTACGGGAACGTTGTAACTATGCGGTAGATAAATTTTTGTATCCGGAACAACAGAACCCTGCGGATAAAAAAGATATAGACGCTTCACAAGCACATATCTCGAAAGCTATGTACGAAAGAAAACTACAGGATGCTGAACACCCTTTGCAACAAAGCGATCAAAAAGATAAAGATCAATCTGCGCAGTTTATGTATCAAACTCGCTACGGTAAGGAACCACAAGAAGCACAATTGGAAGCGAAAGATATTAAAACACTCGATCAGTCCCAGGACTACGCCTATCGTTTACGGTTTGGAGATGATGGACCGGGTGATCCGGGAGAAGGTGTGGATAGTGGTATTGATATAGACATTACCGATGATTGAAAAAGTAATTACAATTTAATTTTTTCTGTTGTGGATCTCTTTTGTCAATAGCTTAATTCCCGTTCGTCGTAGGTTTGTTGTGATTTTTATTTAAGCGAGAGAGTATGACTAATAACCTTATTTGGCCGGAAATGACATGGGAGCGATTTCAGTTATTGTCGCTTTACCTGATACAAGGGATATACAAGAATTTGTTGCTCGAAGAATACCTGAAAAGAGGCAATAAGCAGGACGGTATTGATCTAATTTCTACAAATCAACTTAACGGGTATACCGCGATACAGTGCAAGCATACAAAGTCTTTGGGTGTTTCAGATTTGAATAAAATTCAGAAAGAATTTGAGAGCGGTGAGTTCTCTAGTAAGACTTCACTCTTTATTGTGACAACAAGCGCAGATCTACAATCACAAACGCTGCAAGGACATATTGAGAAACAAAAAGAAGTTTTTAAAGAAAAGCGAATAGCGTATGAAGTGTGGGACAGAAACTATTTTGATATCCAACTGCGAAATCATTTCACCCTTGTTGCAAGCTTCTTTGGTCGTCGAGCAGCCGAGGTCCATTGTCTAATTCCAGGTAGCAATACTCCCATCTTCCAAAGCCTAGAAAGCTATATTCCAAGAACAGTTTTTCGGGTAGATGCTTTTAGTCGAGAATCTACCCTACATTGGGATTATAAGAGGCATAACTCAACAACACTTACCGATGTATTTTTAAAAAACAGACTTTGTTCTAATCGGATTTGTCTGATTGGCGATCCATACCAGGGGAAAAGTTATCTTCTCAAGCAGACTGCATACGAACTGACGCAAGGTGACATTCCGTATCGCCCTATATGGATTGAATTAAAGGGGTATGTTATCAAACCGATAGTAGAAATTCTCGAAACAGAAGTAGGAACTTGGGAAGATACACCCGCGATGGATATCGTAGTTATTCTTGATGGTTTGGATGAAGTACGTACTGACCGCTTTGATGAAGCCGTAAGGTACATAAAGGAATTTTCGAAACGGTACCCTAATGTTGCTATCGTTTTTTCATGCAGAAAGCTGTTTTATAATCATTATAGAATAGATAATCTTCTACCCAATTTTGATACATATGAACTATATGAAATGACCGAGCTATCGGTTGAAAGGTTTCTTAAAGGTCGCCTTTCGGTTAGTTATCCACGTTTTATTTTGGAAATTGAAAGATTGAAACTTAAGCCATTTCTTCATGATCCGTTTTATTTATCCCAGTTTATTCACGCATTTTCAACCCCACCGCATAAAATCCCTCATAGTCGACTTGAAGCAATTGACTTGTTCATAAAGCGATCCATTGAAAAATCTTCAGATAGACAAATAGGAAACGGAAGATTTTTTCGAGAACAGGAGAGAGAATATAAATTAACAATGCACAAGTTTGCATTTTCTCTTCAGGTAATGGGCATGAATGCTCTTGAAGAAGCAAGTATGCAAGTTCTATTCTCGCCAAACGAAAGAGATGCACTTAAACATAGTGCAATTGTTACTGTATCACAGGATAGTTGGTCTTTCACTAGTGCGTTGTTTCAGGAATTTTTGACGGCGAGGATTCTTTTGGAAATGGATCCTTCTGATGTGATCGATTTAGTTACAGTAGGGAGTGAAATAAGAAAAATTAGACCTAAATGGCTTCAGACATACGCGACACTTTTAGGATTTACACTATCAGGAAGCGACAAAGAAGGGAAGTACCTAGAAATACTAGAGAATGACAGTATAGAATTAGTTTTTCAAATGGAGCGTTCGAAATACACAGATGAGTTTCGACATTCAGCGATAAAAAAATTAATTACAAAGTGTGAGAAGAAGAAAATCAGAACGATTGTCGTTTATGAAGATACAATCGGCGATTTTATTGGTGCGAGTAAATCTTCCATAGACTTTCTCATTGACTTTTTGAATGACAACAACAATAGCTTTATTGCAAAAATTACCAGTTGCAAAATACTTCTGAATTGCGAATTGACAGAACAAGCAATCAGGCGATTGGAAAATACAGCCGCAGAGCAGCTTCGCTATACAACTAATGTTGACTATGCTACCGGTTGCGTTGAACTACTGAGTTTTTGCGGATGCAACCAAACAGATTTAATAGAAGAAATAATTAATAGAACCGATTTGGGAAGTCACCATATTTTTCGGAATGCAGTATACCGCCTTATCATTCACGCAAAAAAAACTAACCCTTATTACTTTTATGGATTGGAAGGGCTACATTTCCTAATAGAATACAATAAGGAAATTAGTCACAGTTATTCTGAAAGGAGTTTGCTGGATTTTCTATTAGACAGCCCCGATTTCGAAAATCTCAAAGCATTTTATGCCCTCATAGGTTCTGAAAGCTGGCAAAAGCAAATCGATCGCCGTAGCTTCTCTGGAAAGCATCGCTACTTTGAGCGTCTAAGTGAAAAAACAGCAGAGATCTTCCGTAAGCATCCGGAAATAATATTAACGGTAATAGCTCATATCCGCGCAATAAACAGGTTTGGTTTACGCGAAGAATTTTTTGAGTTAGATCATTTCTTTGAGATTACTAACACTCATATCATTTTCGTTGGAATGATGTACAAAGAAATGCTCGGACATCAGGGCTGGCAATATGGTGGTTTTCTTACACAAAGCACCATCCCATACTTCTTATTCGAATTCGAAGAGGGTAACTATAAACCTTCGGATCTGTGGTATGGAGTTGCGGCTCTTGAACAATTACCTCATAAAGAGCATGTCGCACAAGAATTGCGAGAAATAGCCATCTCACTTCGTGATCTTGAGTTGCCGGACCAAAATCAAAAAAAATGGGAAGAAGATCGTCTTCACCAAATAACAATCAAGAAAAACGACCTCAAATACATAAAATCCGAGAAAGCATTCATAGCGGCGGTTAAAGCAATATTTGAGGCTTCAAACACTGACGAATTATCTGAGGATGATCTTTTTGTCGACTTCGAAGACAGAAGCGCGGTAAGAAGACAGATTGCGTCTAATTTTCTATTTAGGTTTCTTATTTGCTTTGCACAATCCAAGAAAACATTGCTCAAAAAATGTATCGACTTTCTTTCTAAGCCAGGGAATTTTGAATATTTCAGGGTAAAGGAATTACTACATTATGACTTATTGGACTTATCTGATCCAATTGTTATAGCAGCTAAGGAGATTTTAGAGACATACTTTATCGATAATGTTGAGAAGGTAAAGTTTGAAAATACTTACGTGGACATGCCGGGCAACAATTGCAATTTTCGACGAAAAGAGGTGCTATTGGGTCAGATATACGAAAAATTGAAAAACAATGTGCCTTTCAATATTCTCACTAAGTTAATTTGGCTGGATGCAGGAGGGGTGAGACCCCTACTAAGTGATTTAAATCCCAACAGTCATTCGATCTCAGAGTTAATTATAGAGAAATTGAACGATACTGAACGACTGATTTTTCGTGAAGAAATACTTTCAAATATGAAAGGGGAGATTACTTCAAAAGACGTATTTGGTACACATGTTTCTTTATGCGTTTATTTCAACATTAGCGAGGCTATAGGAATTATTTTGGATCATATCTATAAGCTGAACGATGACGGTGACCATTGGAATAAATTGCGGTACGTCGACTCTTATATAAAATTGGGTGGTGATCCGGAAAATCTGAAAGAACTTTTTGTATTTAACTTCGGTATTGATAATTACCATTTTTTCAATACAGCAGATCATTTGGTTACAACCGATCCATTTTTTGTAGAAACTAAGCTTGTTGAATATTTGCGTCAATCTGAAGCTAATAATGAAGGTAAGATAGAGGCTGCTTTACGTTTGATTAACCTTGGAAATATAGATGGACTTACTTTTCTAGTAAGCAGTATGAGAAATACCAGAATTTCCCCTACAGACTCACCAGATAGGTATACGATTGACAAAATAGATACTTCCGAAGCTTTAAAGGTCATTTCTCAAGTTCGAGACTTGATATTAATACACGATAACCAAGGTCATTTTTTAGACAGTGTACGACGTACATTAGTAGAATGGTTATACCAATTGGCAAGAAAGGGAGAAGCAGATTTGAAACAAGTTATAGATTTTTTCCAGCAGGCTGAGGAAGATTTTTCTGAGCACCAGAATGTATCGGACTTTGCTTTTTATTCCGAACAATGCAAAGAGAAGTTTAAAGAAACAGGACGTTATCCGGATGATGTAAAGTCTATAATGCCCTTGATTGAGAAAGTAGTCGCTTTACTTTGAACCATTCTAAATAACACTTTCAAGACATTGCATCAGTCAAGATTTAAAGCTTTATTTACTATCTCAATTGGGTTTTCTCCCTTTTTGATGCGCAGCGGAAAGGCAGCTACCTCTAATGTGTTTGTAGTTAAATCTACTTCAATTGCTAAGTCTCTACCTTCACCATGTTTGGTAAGTTTAAAAAGAGGTTTATTTACACCGACATTACGCAAGTATGAAAATAAATCGGCGTCAGTTGTATCATTTGTCAAAGAAGCTAAAGCTGGTGTGATTATAGTCAAAAGTAGATTGCGTACACCTTCAGCCTCATTGATTTGCTTGGCATCCGAGCAAAATTCTAACGCCTCAACGATATCTGAATAAGATGCCTTAACAAATTCGATTGTGTCATCTAAAAAGGAAGCTGCTTCAAAGGAAGCGATATTCGGTTTTTCGTCTACGGTTAATTGACTAGAATGTTGATAATAGGCTTCAATTGTTCCTTTCTTCAATATAAAACACCCTAGACTTTTCAATAGTTCCAACAAAGAATTTAACCTGATTTTCATAGTAGACCATTCATCTGCATTATTCAAACTTGCAATGCTAGCTTCGTTATAATCAAATAAACAACAAAAAGCACTACGCCTTTTGGCAATTTGCTCGTCTTTCGAAGAATCTCTATTTATCCAATAGTAATGTTCTTCAGCGTCAGCTTTAATATCGTCCCATTTTGAGGTAATTAGTTTGCAAAAATCATTATAAACGCCCTTAGCAAAATTTGAAGCATCTTTATGCCCCTGCTCATTAGCAATTTTGTTTGCAGATGCTTGGGTTGTAAATGAGCTGATAATATCTAAATCATCCGTAATTGCGTCGGCATCTGCTAATAGTGCCGGGCTTTTTCCAACCAAACGAAAAAGTTTAATGACCACTGCAAATTGTCCTTTTCCAGTAACAGGTAAAATATGCGAGCCTGCAGCGTCCAAATTGAGAGATAATTTTCTGCTTATTGCAGAGCATATTATTTCATCACTCACACCTTCCACAAGTAAAGGTGTACGGCAGAAAAGCGCTAACTTATGTTCTTGGCTAAGTTTTGCTAAAAGAGCATTTATTTTTTTGTTTTTAAATTCTTCAATGGATGGGTCGATTTGAATTGGTCTTTCATTTATTTCATTACAAAAGACTACAGACGCAAGCTTATTTACAGAATTGACTTCAATAAATTCAGTTGAATGAGTTGATATTACTAAGAGCTTTTTCCTGGTTTCTGTGTTTGGACCTGCAACTTTAACCATTTCGTTTAAAAGAAATGATTGTAATTGGGGGTGTAGTGATACTTCTGGTTCGTCAATAAGAAGACATCCCACCTCATCATCATATAACGCAGCCAAAATTGCTGCGATGTGTAATAATCCACTTGCCTCTCTACCCGATGAATAATATTTCGGCTCCCCAACTCTGGAAAAGAAAACTCTTAAATTTCCATTGTCCCAATCAATAAAAATATCTCTTTTGAAAAGTTTTCTCAGCCGTTCTTGCACTTTGATCAATATATCTGTCCTTTCTGATAGCGTGGCAAAATCGCCAGAAATAGTCTCATTTTGATGTCTTGCTGTTACTGACTGCTTATTGCCAAATTCTGCCCTGTCAAAATCTGGACTACTTCTTTGTCCATCGTAATTGGAACGATAGAACTCCATAATCCCTAACCTTCCAGCTGAAATATATCTGATTTTCTTTCCATTTCCGTGTGATGTTAAAGCCTTTTTTAAGCCTCGAAGTAATTGAGTTTTTCCAGTACCGTTTGGCCCTACTAAAGTGGTGATTCCATTGTGTATTGTTATGATAGCATTTTTGATACCGACCATTCCTGACTGTTGCATATCAACGGTAACATCAAAAGGGAAAGTCATAGTCTTTATTGGATTAGGAACACTATCTGACATCGAATAGATAATTTGTTTCAAATGTACGCACCGTTACATGAACTGTAAAAATGATAAATCTATATTGTATTTAACTTGAAACGTAATCACTGTGAATGCAAGCGGTGAGTATCAAGGAAAACAGGTCTATCCGATCACCAACAAAATATATAATGTTTTCTCATCTTCCTGAAATAAAGCATGTGATTGGATGTATAATGATCTTCCACCTATTACGTAGGAGTTTACTGTCAAATATTAAGTAATAAATGTCTGTCTAAAGACATTTATTTATCATGTAGGAAAGACTGTTATAGTTTCCTTTATGATGGCTGATCCTAAATAGAAATATCTTACCCACAAAGTCCACACCCGTAATAGCGGCAGACAAGCTTTATGGCTTGTCGCCTTTGGGCGTGGATTTGTGGATAAGGCGCAAGAATAATTCTTCGAGAACATTGGTTCTATTAGCAAAAAGCACGAGTCAAATCGTTTGGATAGAATAGCTACACAGCGTGCAGCAAAATCATTATTTTCACATCAATAGAAGTTAGCAGGAAGTTCTTTGAGTTGTTTTTTAAGTTGGTAGCGAAAATGGTGTAGAGTCAGAAATTAGCATAGATCGTTATGGCTTTGGGTTTAACGGTCAGGAAAAAGATAACGAGATAAAAGGCATTGGAAATAGCCTAGAGTTTAAATTTAGAATATATGATAGCAGGTTAGGAAGATTCTTATCTTTAGATCCACTGTTTAAAGAATATCCTTGGAACTCCCCATATGCCTTTGCTGAAAATAGAGTAATAGATGGTGTTGATCTTGAAGGTAAAGAATGGCTGTTTTTTGGTACGGCTGGTTCTTGGCTCAGAGTGACTCCTCAAATTGGTTTGGTATCTGAAAGTGACGTTCATGTTAAACCAATTGTAGAACCTAATGTTTCTCCACCAAAGGCAAGGTGGTCACCATCGCCAGAAATGCTAGAAAGATTTTCTAGAGGAAGACAGGTAGAGGCAGAGCAATTGGAAAAAATGGGATTAGAAAAAAATACAAAGCCTTTTGACGTTGAAGTTGATGGTAAGCCAATAAGAACAGTACCTGACGCAATGCGAACCGGTCCTAACGGAGGAAAGCAGACAGTTGAAATCAAAAATGTAAAATCCCAGTCTAAAACTTCACAACTGAAAGCTCAAGAAAAGATTTCGAATAGTAATGGAGAACGACCTGTGTTAAGAATTAATAGAAATGTCAACAGGATTTCTAAACCCGTACAAGATGCATTCGATATTGAATACTATCAGGTTGTACCAACTGTACCCAAAGACAATACAACTCGACAACCTGCTGTAGATCCTTCATTAAAAAAGCCGTCACCACCCGAACCTTGCGAAGGTTGTATATAAAATGAATATGAAAGAGAAATTAATAGAGGCTTGTAAAGACTTTGCACTGCAGTTACTCAACGACTTTGGTGAGTTTTATCCATTCGCTTTTGCAATCGCAAGCGATAAAGAAACAATAGTTTCGGTTGTTACGGAAAGTGATGATAATGATAAACCTAAAAGTGGTGACGAGATAGTAGCACTTGAAAGCACGTTCCATATCCTTGGTAAAGAGCATGATTTTGAAGCTGTCTGTATTTGCGTTGATGTTCTAATTGTGGAACCAGACTCAAATGAAAAAAGGAATTGTATCGAAATTAGGATTGATACAAAAAGCGGTAGTCCTACTAATTGCTACATACCCTATAACATAGAAGGTGGTAAGGTTATTCTATCAAAATCCTTTGAAAAAGGGGGAACCTTTTTGTTTTTTAATCCAGCTATTGAGTTTAGGGAGTTTTCAGTATTTACGATCAAGTCAATCTTTCTTGGCAGGGCTCCCATTTTGTATGTTGTTCATGATAGAAAAGGATATTGGCAATTCATAAGTGGGGAAGAATTTGATGAAACAGAACTGATGCAAGTTGATATAAGAGAAATCTTAGAATTTGATCCAAGCGTAGCAGTAGTGATGAGTATGCAAGATGGCTATGAAGCCTATAGAGATAATCCTGAAGTCGTTTGGCAGATTACTCAAAGTATAAACGAAGCCAGATAGAGCATTGACAATAGCTGCTCCTTAAGCGGCTTTTCTAAAAATGGAGAGATAAGAGTCGGTGGTGCAGGGCAGCCTTTTTAGCAGCCCGAATAGAATTTAAAATATGAATGATATTTTTCAAACAGTAAGACAAAATGAAGTCAAAGTTTATAGTAAACTGATCGAACAAATTAACATAAATATTATAAATGAAGATGGTCAAAATCTTCTTCATAAAGCTATAAGCCATCATAACACCTTATTGGGATTAGATCTGATTAGTCGCAATATTGATGTCAATACGCGAGATAAGAATGGACAAACTCCATTACATTATGCAGCAGCACATGGGAATTTGGAAATAGCTGAAGCTATCATTAAAGCTGGAGGTAATCCTAATATAAAAGATATACATCTGAATAATGCTTTAGGTACTGCTGCATTTAATGCTAGAGGAAAATATAAAATTGTGGAATTGTATAAAAAGGCGGGAGGGGATGCTCAATCTAAAAATAAAGCAAACCGTTCTTCATTAGATTTTGCCCGTCAAATAAATGATGAAATACTAATAGCTGTTTTAGAAATGAATGCATAACTGTCAGCAGGAAGAAATCTTAATAATAGTGTTGCGACAAATGGAGATAAGCTATTTGCAGGAGGAGCTCTTTTTATCCCTTTTGCTCAATGGTATTTAAGAATGCCAAAGAATTCGGAGAGGCAGTGACTAGACTTGGTGGTAAACCAAGGGAAAAACGTGCACTTATCGAAAGTGTCACTAGACAGGTGGCTGAAACGAATGGTTGGAAGAGATCTTCAAAGTTGAGCGGTACTTCTTTAGGTGATGAAGTCTATGATATGGGAAATGGAACGTTTGGGTCTGTAGACAAATATCATGGCAATTTTGAAATCTTTGAGAAAAAAGGTAATAAATATCAACATAAAGGTTCTATTGACATTGACGGTGTAAAAGATAAAGAAAGAAATTCAGATTATGATGTCGTTCAATAAAGGTTTAATATCACTAAGAAGTATCTCCCCCCAAAGAGAGTTTTGGATTGGAACGATGTTTCGAATATTTGATGTGCATAGGCTAGATAAAGTTCAGCCTAATGAGAATTATTATGATTTGATACTAACAGATATTCAAATGATCAGATCTAACTCATTGGCCTTAGTTAATGTAACTCTCAATAGCGATAATAAGGGGAAAATAGAAGTTATTATTGACGATGTTGAAACAGGATACTTTATTCAAGCGCGAATACTGCAAGAGTATTTTAATGAAGACGTGCAAATATATTTGATAGATGATATCAGTGTAGTATATGAAGACTTTTGCAAATCGGATAGGAATGCTCAATAAGCTAACTTGAAAAAAACTAAATGTTTAGGTCATGTACTCAAATTGTTGATTGGATAAACAGGTAGTGTTCCCAATTTGTTGTTTTTCTAAAAACAGAATAATTAAATAAAAACAAAAGCCATCCAAACGGGTGGTTTTTTTGTTTAACCAATGTTTCACCCAATGGTATGAAATCGTTTACTGTATTGACTTGTTGTGATCCATACAGGAATCGAACCTGATAAAAAAAGGTTTTTTTAAAATAGCAAGATGGGCGATAGCATATCCCAGTAACGCCCAAAGAGCATCAGATATGAGGTTTACAGCAATGTCTTTTAGGAGGTCTTGCACACTATAAATTTACAGATTTTACCCCCTTTCATCATTTATAAATCATAACCGATCATGGCAACATTTAATGTACATGCAAGTGTACTATTTGCAATTAGGAAGATATGCTAATAATACCATATAGCATTATTAGAAATCAGTATTTTCACAACCACAACAATTAAAAAGGGGTTCTTTGATTTATTTGAGAGCGGTAGTGAAAACCGGGAGGAGGTGAAAAAGAGATAGATCGTTATGGCTTCGGGTTTAATGGGAAAGAGAAGGATAATGAGATAAAAGGATTAGGGAACAGCTTAGATTTCGGCGCTAGGATGTTTGATAGTAGGCTTGGAAGATGGTTAAGTCTAGATCCTCTTGCTGCAAAATATCCTAGTTTGAGTCCATATAATTTTGTTGCAAATAGTCCGATTTTGTTTATTGACCCTGATGGTAAAGAAATAAAGATTCATGGCAATATATTTTTTAAAGGAGCAGCCTTTATGGATTTGCAAAAACTCACTAATACAAAATTGGTGTTGCTGAAAGACGGTACAGTTAAAAAATACAGTGAGGTTAGTAAGAAAGATAATATATTCTTTATCGGAACACCTAATACAACAAAAAATTTAAAAGAAGGTACTAGGTTGGTTGATAAGCTTATAAAAAGTACAAAGACTGTTGATATAGATTATGATGAAAATCGGAGTGGTAACAGTACTAGTACTAAGTATGCTCCCGCTTCTGAAATTGATAAAAACGGTAAGCCTGGAATGGGCACTGGATCAAGAATTGAATATGATCCTACTGCTACCGGATCAGGTATAAAGAATGTAGACGGGACAACAGGAAGACCAAGTTATATAGGATTAGGGCATGAATTGGAACATGCTGAATCTATGGCTGATGGAAAAGTAGATAATACCATTGACAGAAGTAAAGTAGATCCTGATGGTGGTGGAAGAACGTTAGATAAAGAGGAAATTAAAACCAGACAAAAAGACTCTCAAATCAGAAAAGAACAAGGTGTCGTAGAACGTGCACAACCTTAATAATAACCTAATAATAAATTGACAAATGAAACAAAGCATTTTCACAGTATTTCTTATTCTTATAGCCGCCATATTTGGTTGCCAAAAAAAGAAGAGTATAAAAGTTAGCTTTTCTCAATGGAATGATTCTACTGCATATTTTTTAAAAGAACAAGCAGTTAAAAGCAACGATAGTATTTTATTTATGAATAGATTGGAAAATTTTGAAGATGAAGGTGGTTTTTATCCATTTAGAAGGTTATTTGTTGATGTTTTGGACAGTTTTGTTAATGAGCATGATGTTAATGATTTGACAGTAATTGAATATACCAAACGAAGCGAACAAACTCGAATCGAAAGTGCGGTTGTGTTCAATGGAGATATTTATAAGTATATTTATGATAACAACGAATGGCATTTCTGGACTAAGCAAAAATGTTCCCCTACTTTTAATAAAGAAAATATAGTAACTATAGATAATGGTACAAATAACGGAGATGTTATTATTACCCAATTCAATATGAAGGATAACAGAATACAATCCACTTACTTTTTACCTTTTACTCTAAAAATGGACTGGTATTGAAAGTGTAAACAGTGATCGTTATCGCTTTGGGTTTAACGGTAAGGAAAAAGATAACGAGGTAAAAGGTATTGGTAATAGCCTGGATTTTACTGCAAGATTTTATGATAGTCGTTTGGGGAAATTCCTTAGCATTGATCCTCTGTACAGAAAGTTTCCATCAGAAAGTAACTATTCATATGCTGGCAACAATCCAATATTTAATATAGATAAGGATGGTGAAAAGAAAACAACTTATCTAACAATTGTTGACCAGCGCAATGGGGCTAAAACACAGATTAAGATAGTAACCCCAGGTTTACTGCCATTATCCACGAAAGACTATTACTCTGGAATTAGAACATGGAACTGGTTTGACTATTCTCAAAATGTTGACGTGAACATTGACAAAAATGGGAAAATTAGTATGACAACGTCCGAGCCAAGTGTTGGGGAGTACAGAACAAATACGTTTTTCAAAAGCAACTGGGCAGCGATGGAACAAGCTGGTGAAAATAAAGTTAAAGAAAAGGGTAGCTTTGGAGGATGGATAGGCACGTCAAAATTTGGCGGTGGAGAAGATAATGCGTATGCACCTAATGCTGGCAGGGGAAGTAAGTACGTAGACTATGAGAGTATGATAAAGGCATTAGGGGGAACAGGGGCTTTATCAAAACCGTTTTCGAAAGGACTAGGTGCAATAAAAGCAGCAAATCTAGAAGAAGGTAACGCCGATAATCCATTGAAAACTTTGGAAGACAAAGGGCTAATTGGGGGGATAAAGAGGAAAAGACAGATTACTGTAAAGATTGCGGTAGATATATGAAAGATGGAAAAGCTACAACAGCTCCTCCTACTGATCAAAAAGTTGACACCATAAATGTTTCTCAACATGAGTAAAATTATAAAAGTTTGTAACTGCTTAATTCTGGTATTTGTGTTATTCATTATTGGATGTAATACACACGAGGAATTTAAATATTTCGTAGACCAAAATGGAGATATTGCCGTAGAGAAATATCAGGAAGGCAAAATAGTTGAACGCATAAGCTACCTTTCAGATACGACTACCAAAGAAGGTGCTGCTACCTACTATCAGAACAACAGCATATTAAAAACGGAGCATTGGAATAATGGCAAATTGTCTGGAAGTTATCTTGAATATATTAAGAACAAACCTTCCTTATTTATTTGCTTTGATTCTTATGGTGATACTGTTTTTTTGAGAACCTTTGCGGGTGATAAGATTTCACATGAAGAAGGAAATATATTACCTCATGGAACTCTTGAAATTGACCATTTATATGCAGACAGTACAGTCAGGTATGTAAGTTTTATAGTAAAACCTCCGCATGTCGGTATTGATGTAAAAAACTATTTAATCAATTTGGATAACAATGATACCATTGTCCCACTTAAAGCTACAGAAATGTATGATTGGGTAAATTACAGTACTTTCAAAGTAATAAAAAAGGTAGATATAAGTATAAACAAAGGCTTATCCTTACAGATAGTCTAAACAAAATGCTTACGCTCCAAATAGTTGATTCAGCGATGTTTTCTCGTGAGTAAACAGTGACTTGGAAAGGCATTGTTCCCAATTTGCGTCATGTCCTCAAATTGTTGATTGGGAAAAACAATGAGTTGTAAGAGAGATAGTTTTCGAAAGATTGGGTAGCTTATGGGGTTGCCCAATGTAATTTAACGCGAAAAATCTGGCTGCACCATCACGCTAATAAAATTTGAAGTATGAGTGATATTTTTCAAGCAGTAAGACAAAATGAAGTCGAAGTTTATAATATACTAATCGAACAAATTGACATAAATACTTTAGATGAAGATGGTCAAAATCTTCTTCATGAAGCTATAAGCCATCATAACACCTTATTGGGGTTAGATTTGATTAGTCGCAATATTGATGTCAATAGGCAAGATAAAAATGGGCAAACTCCATTACATTATGTAGCAGCACATGGGAATTTTGAAATAGGTGAAGCTATCATAAAAGCTGGTGGTAACCCTAATATAAAAGACATACATCTGAATAATGCTGTGGGTACTGCTGCATTTAACGCTAGAGGAAAATATAAAATTGTAGAATTGTATAAAAAGGCGGGAGGCGATGCTCAATCTAAAAATAAAGCAAATCGCTCTCCATTAGATTTTGCTCTTCAAATAAATGATGAAATACTAATAGCTGTTTTAGAAATGAACGCGTAACTATAGCAATGGGTAACCAACTTACAATATTTGTGCTTCTGTTATCGGTAACAGCTTATGCAAGCAACAACAAAAAGCCACCAAGCAACAGCAGCAAGAGCCGATCAAGCAACAGCAACCAATACAACCGGCAGATACTGCTAAAAGCAAGGCTAACAGTTACTGAGAGCAAGACCCACGCTTAGGACGTTCTCTGTATGTAGAGTCATCCAAGCCGCAGAAGCAATGACAGCCAACTTGAATGAATAACTGCAAAGCCGCTCGGAGAGCGGCTTTTGTATTGCATGTAAAAGATGCCAACAACTTCATTATTTTTGCTATGAAACAAAATTTTGCGCATGAATTAATTTAAGTGTGACAACATAAACATATAGCTGTCTACAGCTTTTTCTCCACTCGAAACTTGCGAACTTTCAACACCGAGAAAAATGATGTAAGACGCGCCGCTATGGCGTGGGCTTATTCATTCCGGTTTGGTATCCACGTACCAGTGAAGGGTGTCTAAGTTACCGCGCCTACTTTTCCTGCCTTTCACACTTAAACAAAACAGCAATGAAAAAACTGCACCTAGCGGTAACAGTAGGCTTGCTAGCCGCTCTGATGTCATACTCCAAAGGAGATGATAAATCAACCCCGAACAACCCAGCCCCTCAAATGTTATTGACGCTGGCAAGCTGAAAGCGAAATGGGAGATGACCTCGTTCTATATTCTTGTGTATGACAAGGCAACGAACGCGATCAAAGATGCAAGCGGTATAAGCCAGACCTATCACAGCCAAAACAAACTCCGAAAATCACCCCAGGTCAGTTAGAGATAGATAGAGTAGAACCAGCGTATAATCAAAAATAGAAAATGAACTTTGGATTCAAAAAAACACAAAAACAAGAAGTTTAAGTCACCATTTGAACTTATATATTAAAATCTAAAACGTCTTCAAATGAAATTTTTAAAATATAATGCATTGGAATTGGCAAAACAAATCTCTCTTGGTTTTTTTGTTTGTATTACAATTATGTCGTTCTTTATTTCCGTGCTATCACTACTTGATTTAGTACCAATAAATTTTAATGATAATTATTACACTGGGATTAGAGGAATGTGCATTGGAATATTATATATCCCACTAATTACTTTGGCGGTATCATTGTCAACTATTCCATTTATTTTAGGTGGTCTATGGATTGCTAAGACTGCAAGTACAGTGTTCGGAAATAAAATTGAAAATGGTAAAAAATGAGGTAATGTCTGCAGAGAACATTTGCGGTTGTGCACTCAAATTGTTGACAGGGATAAACAGTGAGTTGTAAGCACTGATTTTATTGAGTCATAATATAAATATTTTGATATACTGGGCAGCCTATTAGGTTGCCCAGTATATTCATAGATCAATCAGGAGTAGAATAGAACGCTATGACAACTCGAAATCATTTATTGAAAATGCTGTTCCCCTATACAAATGAAGAAGGAAATGAACTAAATGAAAGTATGTGGGTAAAACAAATAGGGGAATATTACGAGATTGATAATATACCTTTTTATGTAAAAAATTATGCTTGTGGTGATCTGGTTAGTGGTGAGATGAGGCAAGGCGAATTAATTGTAGAAGAGTTGATTCAAGAGTCAGGAAATAGCACTATACAGATTATTTTTTACGATAAGGGTATAATAGAGAAGACAAGGGCAAGTTTAAAGGAATTAAAGTGTGCATCAGAGATCAGCAATATTCCTGCTCTCATAGCTTTTAATGTTCCAAAAGATGTAGATTATTTTGGTGTTGTTGAACCTTTCCTACAGTCCGGTTTTAAAGCGGACCTATGGGATTATCAAGAGGCTTGCTTAGCTCATACTTAAAACGCTTATTTTTTGTTGTCACGTCCTTCTAAAAGTTGACTATAAAAAGTCAACAACATGAATAAACAAGAGAAAGAATCGAAATCGGTACTCCCTCGTCCGCAGTACAGCGAAGCCTTTAAGCGCTCCGTAGTTTCCGAGTATGAAAGAGGGATACTGAACAAAGACCAGGTTCAGGTTAAGTATGGTATTGGGGGTAATTCAGTAATATTGAACTGGTGCCGCAAGTATGGCCGGTTAGCTTACTCGGAGAAAGGCACGGCAATAGGACGTCCTATGAAAGACCCTCAGAAACAACAGTATGATGAGGATGGGGGTAAGTTCTCTGGTGAGAATTATTTTTTGCAATTTATGGGAGGAGGTGACGGGATAAAGAAGCGTAGATATGCTGAGAATTTATTGTACTCCGAAGGTCTTTATCTTCACTTGGATGTAGTTAACGATACAAAAACAAAAGCAGTCGCTGAAAAAGTTGTTGATAAAGCAATGACTCCAACATCTGCTGATAACGATGATAAAACTAAAAAAGAAGAATGATGAAACAGATAGCTTTTATTTTTTTATGGCTGTATTTGTATGCCAGTGTTCAGCTCACAAAAATATAACTGTTTGGACGGTGAAAGAAGTTAAGACAAATTACGTCCAAAAGGGTAGTGATGATAAATTTGAATTACCGTTTAACCTAAAAGGTAAAAAAATGCAATTGTTGGATAGTTTAATCATTTTATCTGAAGTAAGAAGGAATTATCTAGGTTCAACACTAAGTGATGAGTTTACGGATACTATTTTTCTAAAAGATAGGATTTTCTTTAAACGGGAAAAGGATGATACTAATGCCCAAGTATATCCAGGTGATGAATTTACAGAGTGTATTCGATCTAATAACGACACATGTTTTATTAGCAATACTTTTTTAAACTTGCTAGGATTTAAAGGAAACGGTATTGAAGCTTATCTTTCGCCATTTGGAAAACACACAAAGACAAAATGCATTTTCTTTGTTTTGAAAGAAGATAAAGAAATAGTTCTTTACTGTGAAAACGACTTTTTATTACTATTCTTTGTTAAAGAAAGTAACGAGTAGGAGTTAGTAAAGAAGATGATTATTACCGTTTTGGGTTTAATGGGAAAGAGAAGGATAATGAGATAAAGGGATTAGGGAACAGCTTAGATTGCTTGGAAGATGGTTAAGTCTAGATCCTCTTGCTGCAAAATATCCTAGTTTGAGTCCATATAAATTTGTTGCTAATAGTCCGATCTTGTTTATTGACCCTGATGGTAAAGAAATAAAGATTCATGGCAATATATTTTTTAAAGGAGCAGCCTTTATGGATTTGCAAAAACCCACTAATACAAAATTGGTGTTGCTGAAAGACGGTACAGTTAAAAAATACAGTGATGTTAGTAAGAAAGATAATATATTCTTTATCGGAACACCTAATACAACAAAAAATTTAAAAGAAGGTACTAGGTTGGTTGATAAGCTTATAAAAGGTACAAAGACTGTTGATATAGATTATGATGAAAATCGGAGTGGTAACAGTACTAGTACTAAGTATGCTCCCGCTTCTGAAATTGATAAAAACGGTAAGCCTGGAATGGGCACTGGATCAAGAATTGAATATGATCCTACGGTAGTGCTACAAAGAAGTTGGTGGGGTAGTTTTCACGTTGTAACTATTTGATTTTCAATTTCAGTTTTTTCTTGAGTATAATTTTTGGAGGCGACCATTTGGTTGCCTCTTTATTTTTGAGGCTTAAAAACGTTCTTAAATGCAATCGTCATTACCTAAGTGCACCAAAGAAGTTGGTGAGAAAAAGACATGTATAATTTGCGATAAGAATTGTATAGCCAATGATCTTTCTAAGACTTTTACCTATTTTTATAGAGGCGATTATATACCGCAAAAACTTAAATTTGACCTCCTCTAATAAATACCAATCTATGGACAACAAGATACATGAAGGGCGCAATGTAAACGCTTCCGCGAGATGCTGGGCATAAAGCAAGAGGCGCTGGCAGCCGACCTGGGTGATGACTGGAACCAGAAGAAAATCTCGATGCTGGAGTCTAAAGAAACGGTTGATTTTGCTATACTACAGCAGGTCTCTAAAGCGCTGAAGATACCCGTAGAAGCTTTCCAGAATTTTGATGAAGATGCTGCTATCAATATCATTGCCAATACTATTACGAATAATGATAATGGCGCTGTAGTAAATAATTACCCAACTTTTCACCCTATAGATAAGCTAGTGCAATTTCATGAAGAGAAGATTGCTTTGTATGAGCGAATGTTGAAAGAAAAGGATGAAATGATGTTGAGAATGGAGCGGATGGTGAAGGGGCGGTAAATATGGTAGTGTTATAAAATGTGATGCGATTAGAAAAAAATCAATGGTCGCACGGCAGAAAAATAGACTGCCCTGCGGATACGCTCGCGCACAAAGCTCGGCACGTTTCAACGGTATAGAAAAAGTAAACGAGGTTGCAGGAACCGGAAACCACTATACAGCACTGTTTGGTGAGTACGATCCTCGAATTGTTTACAGGTGGAACACTGACCCTGTGCCTGTTCCTTGGGAAAGCCCCTATGTCATGTTCAGAGATAACCCGATTTGGTACGGTGATCCGTTGCTGGATTATTCAAGAGTAGGAGCATGGTGGAGAAATGCGGTCAATGGCGGTAATGGAATTTCTAAAAATGAAAAAACCGGAGAATGGGGCTATGATATAGGCATACCTGGTGGGGTTGCACATCGGGACGGTAGTAGAGAAAAAATGGCAAAGCAATGGGCAAGAGACCAAAAGAACCATGAATTTCTATCCGATATCTATAAACACAGTACGGGCGGAAATTTAGAATAGGATGTGTCCGAAGGCGTAGTGTCAGATGCACCAATGAGTACAGAGGATAAAGTAAGTTCAGGTTTGCAAATGGCAGGTCCGGCGTTTTTAACGGCTGCTCCGCAATTGACTTGATAATTGCCCCATTGGGATAATATTAAATGACGAGTTCGGAGGAAAAGTCAAAATTCCATTTGGGGGTGCTATCCCATGTAAACAATAGTAATTTGGTAAAAGTGCTTACCGTTTCGGGTTTAATGGACAGGAGAAGGATAATGAGATTAAGGGGTTGGGTAATATTTTGGACTTTACTGAGAGAATTTATGATAGTAGGCTTGGAAGATTTCTTAGTATTGATCCTCTTACAAAAGATTACCCTTATTACACTCCTTATCAATTTGCAGGTAATACACCTATATGGGCAAAAGATTTGGATGGCAGAGAACCTGATTTTTCATGGATAACAAAATACTTATGAAACTCGGTAGATATTACTAAAACGGATGAGAGACAAGTACAAAATTTCATTAAAGAAAACACAGTTGATCCTAATTCAAGACCTGGAAAAGTAACAAACGGTGTTTTAAAAACAACATTTGGAACAGTGGGCTTTCTGGGTGCTCTTGCATACACAACAAGTACAACTGATGGGGTGGAGCTTTGGGCGGTACGACTGCAATGGGATTATCTGCTGGAGAAGTTGGGTTAGGATTAACTCAAATTTCAATTGGATTAAGTGGTAGGTCAGATGCATCTGTTGAAAATGCGAGTAGCTTACCTGGTTTGGTAACATACAAGCAAGGTTCACCATTTGCCCCTCAAATTGATGCCTTAGGTGGTTTTATGCCGGGTACATTAACCGGAGGAAATATAGCCGGTATGTTAGATGGGGTACAAAGCATAATAAGGCAAAAAAGATATCAGACCTAGTCTATAATGCAGTAAGTACGCTTGATACTAAGAGTTTCTTTGGAAGTGCTGTTGATTTGGGCCGCAGTATGAAAGAGAAAAAGGAAACTAGGAAAAGTGCACCAGCTAAATCTAATGCAAATTCAGCCCCGGCTCCAAGATCTGTAAGTGTATCTGGCTATGGTGGAGGTCGTACATTTTTTGAAAATGAAAATCAGTAAATAAAATGAAGGTATATAAGCCAAGCATAGCGGTTACAATTAAATATTCAATTGTCTATATTTTATTTTTTATAGTCGTTTCGCTTTTCAGCTATAAACAAGGGTTCTCATGGATTGTTATTGCTTTGATGTTTCTTGCTGTGGTATCGGTTGCCATTCTATTTAGAAACCGTATAACTAAAATTGAAATTGATGTTAAGTCTAAATGTGTACTTCTACATAAACGTAAATTTATCCATACCGACATAGAGAAATTTTCGTTGCTCTTGGTTGTTTTAGAATTTGCAGAAATAAAAGGGGCTAGAGGCATGAATGTTGAAGTATTTCGTTTTAACGATGGGAAAAAGCATTTCGACATGCATTTTGGGTTGAATGGGTGGAGTAGAGAAATGCTTATTGACATTCAACGGGATATTATTCATGAGCAAAACCTGAACACAGTTGAGAGCATACAATAATAGCATTATTACGAGGAGCCAACTTACAATATTGTGCGAATATATGACCTGCGTTTAGGTCGCTCTATGTATGTAGAACTACTAAGCAGAGGAGGTAATTTTGAAACGAAAGCCGTTCACGTTTAGCGAGCTTTATTGTTGAGTTCATCAGGCTGCAGTTTACTCTATGCAGACAAAGACTAGGTCCGAAGTTTGGAATACAGTTGCCAATAATGATAAAATGACTACTATTCGATTTAAAGATGTTACAATGCATGATTTGGAAATCTTGAAGAATCCTTTGAAACCAGCTATTTAAAAGCTATTTTGTAGTCGACTGCATGGCAGGAAGAAAATATCGGGCATTGATGAGGATCCAAGTTATTCATCAGCTCGTAAAAAATTAATTATTTATCATTTAAAAGAAACAATGAAAAAACATGTACTTCTGGGAGTGGTTATACTTTCTTTTGCCCTAAATGCAGGCGCTCAAACAATTGCAGCAGGTGATGGGCACGCTTTTTCCATATGTAAGGATAATACTGTAAGAGGCTGGGGGCAGAATTTTGATGGAGAGTTAGGGAACGGAAATAATAACAACAGCTACACCCCGGTTGCTGCTAGCGGATTAGCAGGAGTTATTGCCATAGCTGCAGGGGCTAATCACACGTTAGCCATAAAAAGTAACGGAACTATATGGAGCTGGGGAGATAACTTGATGGGGGCATTGGGAGATGGGACTACCACCGACCATAATACTCCCGTACAGGTAAGCGGGATTACAAATGCCATTGCCGTATGTGGAGGCAGCGGTCATTCTATAGCGTTGAAAAGTGATGGCACTGTGTGGGCCTGGGGGAATAATGCGTTTGGACAGCTCGGCATATCATTAAGTGCAAGCAGCTACACGCCTGTTCAAACAAACATAGTATCAGGCATCATTGCTATTGCATGCGGAGACTATCACAACCTTGCCCTTAAAAACGACGGGACTGTATGGAGCTGGGGATTTGATACTGATGGTCAGTTAGGTCAGACATCTATTATCCCTGCCCAGGTTAACGGGCTAACAGGCGTTATTGCTATCGCTGCCGGGGCACGCCATTCTTTAGCCATTAAGAGCAATGGTACAATATGGGCTTGGGGTAAAAATGCTAATGGAGAATTGGGCAACGGCAGCAAAACAAGTTCAAGCACACCCGTACAAGTAAGCAATCTAACTGGTGTTATTGCCATTGCAGGCGGTATGGATCATTCTCTTGCTGTGAAAAATGATGGTACGGTTTGGGCGTGGGGCGCTAATAGCTCAGGACAGATAGGAGATGGTACTTATACAGACAGAACCACTCCGGTGAAGGTAAGTGGGTTGTCAGGTGCTGTCGCTGTGGACGGAGGAGATGAATACTCCATCGCATTAAAGGCTGATGGAAAAGTATGGACCTGGGGATTTAATGGTTCAGGACGCTTAGGAGACGGAACTACCTTGGATAGCGAGATACCGGTCCAACCATCAGGTCTTTGCTCTGCGCTCGTTCTTGACATCGATGAGATTGAACCGCTGCCTGACATCCATGTTTACCCGAATCCTATTTCAGACTATCTGTACATTAAAGCGTATACTGCACCGGATAACAACCGGATAAGAATTTATGATCAGATGGGCAGGGCAGTTGTCGAAGAAAATCTTTCTATCAAAGAACTACAGATTGACATGCGTCATCTTCCTGCAGGAGTATATTATCTTAGGACAAAGCGTCAGGGGGTGAAACTTATAAAAAAATAAATGTGCTTTGATTGTCGCTTTGGTTTTTAACGGTAAAGATGGACATTATCTTCGCATTGATCACCTAATTCCGTTTTTAGCTGACCACTATTTATATTGATTACCAGTGGTTACAGTACTCAATTTAAGATAATTTAATGATCAGGGTCTGCGGAATTTCTAAGTTTACCCTATGTTAATCATTTAAGCCATCTATTGGTGGCTTTGAATGATCCCAATCGCCTACGATATTGTTGAATTTAACGACAGTTATATCCGTCCTTATAGGGGATACAAATAATATGAACTTACCCAAAAATGAAAAACCAACTAAATATATAGCGTAACATTAAACATGTAAAATACTTGATAATCATTGATAATTTGATAATTTCGCTCTTATGAGTAGTCCTATGCTAACGAGGGTCACAACGTATAAGATTGATCCTAAAGAGAGCAGGTTTTTTCTGCGTATGTTCATTTAACATACAAAAGCGGTTTATCAAAAGGTCTTATATGATATGTAACAGGAGGCTTATCTGAAGAATTGCAACATCAGGAAAAGCCTTTGACGCGTATTCAATAAATGAAGTATATAGTGAATGCAAAATATGGATTGATAATGCGCTGCCCTGCGACTATGATATAGTTGAAGGTGAAACTGTAAGTACCACAGTTTTTGAAGACTTTGCTTAAGCACAAAATTCATTATGATTTTGATTATCCAAGTTGTATTAAATTGAGTTGAAATTTCTTTTCGGAAGAGGGTGATTTCGTCTCTAGCAGTGAAGCGTTAAGTATACAACTGCTGCTACTTAAACTACGCCTTCTGCACATTAAAATCATATCAATCAGATTAAGCACATAGTTTTCTTGCTATGACCAAATGCAAAGGGACACATTCTAGCCAATTTGATCCGAATCATTTAGTTTAAGCATTACACTAAAGCAAACTTTCACCGAAAGACCATTTAACTATAACCTTAGATTTTGATTCTTAGGTTTGTTAATCACCGCATCCAAAGCTTCATCGGCATCCTTATGAATAAAATTCGCCTGATAGCCAATTGTTGTGGATACATTGGATAGAGTTTTTGCAACATCTGGATAGGAATAGCGTCTCCTGCCATGCCGCCAAATGTGTGACAGGCAATATGCATGGTAAGTTTATGTGTAATGCCAGCCGCCGGAGCAACATGCAAGCGTAAGATTTTATCCAGTGCACCTGTCTTAAAAGCAATCGTGCGTTGTGTCACAAACTCATCGGACAGGTCAACGTCCTTAAGTTCAGGAAAAATCAGGTCGTTTTGACTTTCTTCGAAGTGTTCGTAATGTTTTAAGATCGTCACCGCTTGGTCGGGGATTTTTAAAGAGCCGCCTTTGTCGTTCTTGCCTATTGAATAATGCAGACGATAGTTTTTAAAATCTGACCAGCGAAGACGTAGGATATCGGAAACACGCATGCCAGCGAAATAAAAAGAAAACAACCACAATCGTCTTGCATGGTCATGACGGGGATCGTCTAGTACCAACGCTTCCAGCTTGGTTACATCGGCATAAAAAATGTTGAAACGCGTTTCTTAAATCATGCACGGTAGTAATTATCCAGAATGGAACTTCTCCTATCGCCGATGATAGAATTTTAAAATTCATTAATATCGTCATCATTAGTAGCTATTGAATCAAAAACTATCATTTATAGAGAAATTTGATCTTAAAAAGTGTAGGGGAAAGCTAACTGACCAACTTAATTGTATAATAGATCAAAGGACGGTGTTCTCTGATTTGTATTATTCATGTTTACACGTAATTACATTATGAAAAATATCAAACAGGAAATCACGGAGGAAGGTTTTTTAATCAGGCAACACTTTTATACCGACCAATTTATTGATGAGATCATTAGGGAACTTGATGCATCTACTACCTTGCAATATAACAAACAGGAAGTTGCCGGATCCAATCTGGTGAGAAGTATTCCCTTCATAAAAGACTTAGCTCATTCGCAACCATTAATTTCATTAATAAAACAGGTACTCGGTAACCATGCTTATCCCTTAAACGCTTTTGTCCTTGACAAAACGCAAGAGAATAACTGGGGACTGGATTGGCATCAGGATTTAAAAATTGCGGTTAAACAAAAGATCGAAACTCCGGGATATGACAACTGGACGTCGGAATGCGGCATACCGCACGCGATACCGCCACAGGAAATTTTAGAAAAACGCCTTTCCGCAAGAATTCACCTCGATGACTGTTTCATGGAAAACGGCGCAATGCTTATAACTCCCCAATCTCATAAATCGGGAATATTGTCGGACCATTCAGCTGTTGAAAAAATGGCCGGTAATAGATCAGCCTATTGCGAAATGAAAAAGGGTGGGCTCATGTTATTTACGCCACTGCTTTTACATAAATCGCCCTATTCCACGAGCACCAAGAGCAGAAGAATATTGCAAATTGACTACGTGGGAACCTCTTTAACGAACGGACTTGAATGGTATAGTTAAAGAGATAGTTTTCACTAATAATTGTCTTGCGCCGGGCCAACTACCCACTTGAAATAAGCCTGTGAGGACGTGTGTCAAGTTTACGCAATAGTGTAAATCCGGTTACTAAACTTCCTCAAGCAAGGTTCAGGCATTTGTTCCAACTTATTTGCTCCGTTGATCGGGCAATGTGTTACATGCTATAAGACTTGAGCAATTTATGATCTGTCGCAAATTGCACTAAATGAAGGCCTGACCATTCATCATTTTTTGTAACATTGGGTTGCATTCCTTCATATAATTTCAATCCTTCTGAGCAATTGCCAACCTTTTGGACTTTATCAGAGTCTTTTTAGTCGCTATACTTGATATTTTACAACATGAAAAAAGCATTTATTATATACTTATTCGTATGCCTTGGCTTGATTTCGTATGGTCAGACCAGCTGGCAGTGGGGGAAACGCGGCGGAAGTGGGGGAGGCGGTTCTGGTACGCTTGCAGATGAGCGTGTTATCGATATGGCAACAGACCGCAACGGCAATGTCTATGCCCTTGCAGTAAACAACCCTGGCCTCGCCAATGTGGATGGCCATCCCGGAAGGACCGTAAGGGACAGGCTGACTATTGCCAGCTGGAGCTGTAATGGCAGTTTTCGTTGGATGAAAAATTACGGTGGTGCAAGTATTACGATGGGCAGGGCGTTGGCAGTGGATTCCCTGGATGGTGTTTATGTAACCGGTCAAACCATAAGCAACAATTCATTGGGCTACACATATCTTGATGCGGATACAAACCTTGGCAATACCGATAAACGGTTGTTTATCGTGAAGTATGATACGAGTGGAAATTTAAAGTGGTTAAAAATGCCCCAACCTGATACGGTTGCATTTACCTCGCTGTCCCGTCCCCTGGACATGGTGGCAGCACCGAACGGCGACTTATACTGGTACTGCTTTTTAACGCCCGGCAATTATGATGCCAATGCATTTACAGTTAACACACCCGGCTACTATATTACCCGCTTTAGTGCAACCGGCGCTCATCAGGGAACCTTCAAGCTGGATATGGTGACCACCGGTGGCGGTAATTCCGCAAATCTGGATGGTATAACAATCGCTGAGAACAGCCATTTTTCACGGGATCACGTTAATGGCCGGTTCTATTTGACCGGGCAGTTCGACCCAACCTACGGAACCCTTGCATTCGGCAGCACTGCCATTAGTTCCACAGGCACTGTCGGCGCCCTTCCCATCTACCTGACTGCGTTCAATAGCAGTGGCAATTTTTTATGGACAAAGCAGTCAGCAAATAACTTATATGCAAACACCCGAAATTGTCGTCCCGTTATCGATCCACAGGGTAATATTTATGTCGGCGGGGATATTTATAGCGGAAATACATTTGCCGGTCATACTTTTACCAACAGCCTGAGCGTCCATTCTTTTCCTTTCATTCTATCAGTAGATATGTCCGGTACAAAGAGATGGGCGAGTAGTGGATTACCCCGGGACGGTGCAGCCGCCGGATACAATATTGCCTATACACAGAACACGGTTGGTATGGCCGGATACTACGGTGGATTATTGAAATGGGATAATGACTCCATTGTGGCACCGCTATCCATGTCGGGTACTGCTTATATTCTGCTTACAAGGCATGATGCAAATACAGGATTGCTTATCGGCATGGATTCCATTGCATCGCAGGCGACACTGAACAATGTTGCCACTTCGATTACAGGGGACAAAAGCGGAAATTTCTTTGTTGGCGGCAGCTTTGATTATCGCTTGTTTCCTGGCAAGGATACTATTGCCAGTGTCGGCGGTACTTATGACTGGTTTGTGGCGAAATTTGGCAGTCAGCAATGTAACTGCAGTTTGCCTCTTGCTAATTTCACCAATGTGAGCGGCGGCAGTAATCTTATACACTTTACTTATACGGGTACAATGCCTTATATTTCTGTCAGCTGGAACTTTGGGGATGGCACTCCGGTTTCGACAATTTTAAATCCTTCGCATACCTACAGCACTCCGGGCACATATTCTGTTTGCGTTACAGTAACTACAGCTTGTGGCACTAATACCTATTGTAAGCCTGTAACTACGAGCACTGTTGGTATAAATGCCATAAATGCCCCCAATCCGCTAAGGATCTATCCCAATCCTGTAACCGATCACCTTACTATTGATTTTACTGCGCCAGATACGAAA
Source organism: Flavipsychrobacter sp. (assembly GCA_035497455.1). Lineage (GTDB taxonomy): Bacteria > Bacteroidota > Bacteroidia > Chitinophagales > Chitinophagaceae > JAFIGV01. The sequence continues at coordinate 269,416 of DATJDL010000011.1, read as the reverse complement.
ATAGAGATATACAACGCTACGGGGATCTGCGTTTATCAGACACGCTCACAAAGCAAAAATGAACAACTAGATGTCAGTAGTTTGTCTGCCGGGCTATACTTCATCCGTCTCTCAAAACTACATGGTGAGCAACAGGTTGCTCAGTTCATAAAACAATAATTTAGCCCCCTGGCAAATGGAGAACGCTACCATGAAAAATTTATGAATTGATCTGCAATAGATCAAGCGGAAGAGTTGAGGGATCGACGGATCATGTATAAATATTTCCACGCTTGAACAGAAACAGAGATGGCTCTTACACCTCTGAATACCTATTAGTATTCCATTTTCCAGACAGTGTAAAGGATGGATTTCGGAGAATAAATTTGAACCAAAACGTAAAAATGTCGGGTTGCCGTTGCACCTGCTCCTGTAACGAGTCGGATATCTGTATAACCTACAAATACATGATCGTACTCGTGTTCGATCAAGTTATTCTCGACCGGTGTATGGTATATGAAGGAAAAAGATTTGTTGAGATAGCAATACATGCCCGTTTCATATTGCAGCCTTTCCTGTGCACTTTCTTTGATGTCGTCGTCCCATTGCGGGTGAGAGCAACAGGTGTTGAACAGGAAGATGGAGAAGGCGCGGTGCAGCACCCCTTTCTGATGCGCTTCTATCTTGTCCATTTCACCAATGGCATTATCATTGAGATCTACCAATACTACTTTATTCCGGTCCATGCGCATGAGCTTTCAGATGTTTATTTAGGAACGGCAAAATTCCTGCCTTTATATCTCACTATTCTATACCAGTCGCCCGGCTAAGGCATCCCGTTCAAATTCTTTATCCTTTTATCCTTGTCCGGAATGCTGCCTGGAAGCCTATGCCGGAGATCAGCACCAAGGCGCTCGTTAATGGCTTTTGTCTGGTAAGCACTGCCCTGAATTTTTCAAAAAAATAGGTAACAAAGGAACGTCCAGCGTAATCCGGAAGGCTTCTTGGCACAACTATTTGTTACAATTCCGCTGCTTTTTAAAGCCATAGGATTACAGATTGAAATCTAAGAAAATTTGCTGCTCTGTCGCACCTGCATTTGCTAAACCAGATGTTTAGTCAGCAGGATGTATTAATCCCAAATTGAACTGTTTTAACGGTTGAAACGTAAGAATGTTAATCTCTGGAATGTGGTCAACCCTAAAAAAATGCCGTATTGCGGGTAGAGCGAAAAGCATATAGAGACATTGATATCAAGCTAAGAAGCTATACGATATGAACGTAAATAACATCAGTACTGAACGCTATAGTAAGTTGCATTATTAACAAAAGACCGATGTAAATTCGATGAATAAATATGGCGACTGCACACCGCAAAATCATTCATATCGATATGGATGCCTTTTATGCATCTGTAGAACAAAGAGACTTTCCGGAGTACAGAGGCAAGGCGCTTGTGGTAGGAGGTTTGCCAGAAGGTAGAGGAGGTGTGGTAGCTACAGCCAGTTACGAAGCAAGAAAATTCGGTATTCGTTCCGCTATGCCTTCGAAAACAGCACAGCGACTATGTCCTGATGCAATATTTGTATATCCACGGTTTGATGTATACAAAAGCGTATCACAACACATCCGTGAAATATTTCGGCGTTATACAGATATGATTGAACCACTTTCTCTTGATGAAGCCTACCTGGATGTAACACAGGATAAGCAAGCTATAGGTTCTGCCTTGGAAATAGCAAAGCGAATTAAAGAAGCAATTAGGCAAGAACTGCAGCTGACAGCTTCAGCGGGTATTTCCATTAATAAGTTTGTTGCGAAAATAGCCTCGGATTTAAATAAACCAGACGGATTAACGTTTATCGGACCATCGGCTATTGAAGCTTTCATGGGACAATTGGCGGTGGAAAAGTTTCATGGTGTCGGCAAGGTTACCGCTGCAAAGATGAAAGCAATGGGGTTGCATACAGGAGGTGACCTGAAGCAACTTTCTGAAACGGAAATGACACAGCATTTCGGTAAAGCCGGAAAATTCTATTACCAGATTGTACGTGGTATAGATAACCGTGAAGTCCAGTCTCACCGGGAAACAAAATCCGTTAGTGTAGAAGATACGTACCAGGAAGATTTAACTGCAAGAGAAGCCATGCTAGCGGAACTGGACGTACTTTCAGAAAGGCTCGCTAAACGTCTTGAACGCTCCGGGTTAAAAGGAAGAACAATTACCGTCAAATTTAAATTCCATGATTTTTCCCTCATGACACGTAACCACTCCGTTCCTGAACTCATCCATAAAAAAGAAAACATCCTTGATGCAGTGAAACAAATACTAAATAAAGCCCCGGTAGAAGGAAAAAGAATACGGTTGCTGGGTGTAGGTATAGCTAATTTTGAAACGCCCGTCGAACGGAAAAAGTACAAGACGGATATTCAATTGAAGCTTTTTTGAAAAACAGGAGTATAAAACATATGACACACAAGTGTAAGCTATTATTATTAACATCAGGGTTACGGAAGTGCACCGATTTAAAAGTATAGACTTGACAGGTAAAGGGCATGAAAGTTTTCTGAAGGTTACGCGGGTTGAAGACCTCGAGGCAGAACTTGCTTATGCAGAAGCGAACTTTGATCTGAAAACCTCAAAAACGTGGCAGAGAAGTTGCTGGTCTTCTTTAACAAAAAAATAAAGGCCATCCAAACGAGTGGCTTTGTTGTTTCATAAAATCCGTAGGACTGCTATATCAACCTATCGTGATGATAGGTTGATATAGACTGTAGTTAGTCCTCCGATACTGTACTGTACGCTTTCTGTAGAATCGCTCTGATTCCGGACAGTCACATTATTGAACTGGGCCGTGTATTTACCATTAGTCACGGATACAGTTGCTGTTTGTCCTGAAACATATCCCGCTGTAAAGTTTTTGATGTTGAGCCGACAACATTAGCTGCTATGATTTGGATCTCGTCGCTTGCATCCGGGTTAACAACAACCTTGTAGGTGCCACTGGTAGTAGGCAGTGAAAGTGCTGAAATGTCATCTCTAAACTTCCGCCTGCGGGCGATATAGCATTCAGGGCTATACCCGTTCCGGTATTAAGAAAACATTCGTGTAAGTACTTGATCCGATTGAAAACTGACCGCTGGGTTTTACCACGGCCGCCCTTGTCTTCAGATTTTTTACATGCAGTAAACAGAACACCCAACAGGGCTGCAGATAGTAATGTTTTATTTATCAAAAATGTATGTTTCTAAGAATCGAAATCTGAGAAAAAATTCTCAGCAAAAAAATGCTGATTTCACAATATGTGGTAAATACGATACACTTGTACTGCGACGTTCCTTCATATCTTTGATTTACTTCAGGGCCTGAGTACTTAGCCCCGCACCAGGTGAAAGATACGACTACCGATCAATGAGACCTATACTGTTATACCAATAATCGGGCGCTATTTATTTGCGGGAGCTAGCGCACTCAATTGAATAATCCTTAACCAGGCGAGTAACCGGATTACCGGATACATAGGATCGATCTCATGCCATTTACGGCCAAAATTGATGGAGGAAGGATGCTTGTGATGATTATTGTGATAGGATTCGCCCAGCATCAGAAAATCAATAAAGAAAAGGTTCATCGATGTGTTCTTCAGACTAAAGTTGACATAACCATACTTATGTGCAAACCAATTGACAATTGCTCCGTGAAATGCTCCCATTGTTATGACTACAGGAAGTAAAAGCCATAGCCACACACTGGTAGAATAAAAAGCAAATATCAGGATGTAAACGACCACCCACAGCACCCGTGATACCAGGCTGTTGGCAAACCTGTCTAAGGCCGCCCATTCCGGAAGATTCTTCGAGAATCTGGGCTCAACATCCATTCGTCCCTTAATGATGTTCTGGTAGAAAGTACGTGTGCGCCACATCATGGAAAATACATTGGAAGAATAGGATGGAGAATGAGGGTCTTTCTCAGTATCTGTATAGGCATGATGATACCGGTGCATGATGGCATAAGCACGCGGGCTCATATAGGATGAACCCTGGGTAATGTATGCGATAATAAAAAAAACGCGCTCCCAACCTCTGCTCATCTTAAAAGCACCATGGGCAGCATAACGATGCTGGAAAAAGGTTTGCGAAAAAAGCGATAAATACCATATCGCTATGAAAAAAAGGAAAATGAACATAACTATTCGATTAAAAACTGGTAAGCAAACCAGATGCAGCAAAATCAAGTGGGGAAAGCAAAGTCTACTAAAACCGTAAACCTGAAAATGTACTCTGAATGAATTGCTTTGAAGGTACGCATTAAATGATGAATACTGTCCCATGTTTATGTTAAGAATAAGGTGGTCGACAGTTCATTTGCATGAATCATTATTGCATTTTCCCTTGGCAATACGTGCCCAGGACTCTCATGAATACATAAAGGCTGACTTAATAACCCGCTGTTTTCGGGACAACTATAAACTAAATTAGATAGCACCATATTAATAGCCTACATTTGGATGAGTCAGCACTATCTTACACCTTGCATGTAGCGGTGGATCAGAGCCTTCTTTTCTTTTCAATTTGCCTGCTGGCACATCATTCTAATTTCTGTGTTTTTTTTATGAAGTCTCCTGTTCCTTCAAGCGATAAATTCGTATACCCCACTGTTCGTATAGCTTATTTTGTTTTGGTGCATCGCTTCCCTCAGCAATTTATGAGACTCTTTAAAGCGATATATCATATCGATAATCAATATCTGGTACACATAGATAAGAAAGCGGATAACAAAACCTATGAAATCATTCATCAATTCCTTATTCAGTATCCCAATGCGCATATAATGGAAAGCGCTAACATTGTTTGGGGTGGATACAGCATGGTACAAGCAGAATTGAATGGTATGAAGCAATTGCTCTCCCTTGGTATTAAATGGGATTTCTTTATAAATCTTAGTGGACAGGATTTCCCGTTAAAATCTCAGAATGACATAAGAAGGTTTTTGTCTAGAAATAAAAAAAGCAATTTTATTAAACTCTTAAATCAGGAGGTGGAAAGACCTGATACGATGAATCGCATTGAGCACTATTTTACAGAAACCGATACGGGCTTTTCTGCTGTTACTCACAAAAGAGCATTTATGAAAAATGTCACGTCCTTTATTGGCGGACAGTGGATGATCTTAAACCGGCGCTGTTGTGAATTTATCTGTCACAGCCCGGAGGTAAAAAAATTCGAGGAGTATTATTTTAATACCCTTATCGCCGACGAATCATTTTTTCAAACGGTATTAATGAATACCTCATTTGCCGGAACTATTGTAAATGACGATAAACGATTCATCATTTGGATACCGGACGGCTTAATAAAACTGAGACCTAAGACGCTTACCATAAGTGACCTTAGCGCGTTATCCGAGGGAGATCATCTTTTTGCACGCAAGTTCGATATGGAACACGATCCGATAGTCATAGACATATTGGAAGAAAAAATAAGAACACACGCGGTGACAGAAATTCCTACTGGTATACCAGAGTCTGAGATTGAAATTTTCACCTAACATAAAAATTTAAACCATGAGCAAAGACAAGAAAAAAAGCAAAAGTATTGATACAAAGAAGAAAGTATCAGACTACCAGACAAGTAAAGAAAAGCCAAGCAAATTAGAGATCATACTCCCCGTTAAGAAATCGTAAGCAGGCTTGTTCGGACTTGATATACATCAACTTCAGTTTTCAAATGGAGATGGTTTTATAATATAGGAATCTTCTCACACCACCAGATATTCCAATTTTTAAAACAAAGAACTTTAGACATAAAACGTGCTGATGCGCTGCAGGGTCCTGCCGGTCTACTATAAGATGCCCTATTCAAAAGACCGTTACACCAACACAAAGAACGCATTCCCGATCTGCAGCCGGGCATCCGCTTCAATACCACCGGATTCCGAACCGCAGCCATACTATAGCCTTTACTTTTTAAAATAGCAGCCTTGTCTGCCGGTGCTATGCCATCCCAAGGGTATGGTATGACAGGGAATATAAAAAGTACGATGCAAACTTCTGCAGTACAATGCTTCGCGCGGCTTTACTCCCGGAATTCACCATTGCTTACTATCTTTTTACCTGTGCAGCACCTCAACATTTTATGGCTGGGGCCGGTCCGTTCCTCCTTTTGCTCGTAAACGGAAACCGGGTTCATGCAAACATGATAATCGCCTATTGTATAAATAGCAGACAATTATTGTTTATTGAACCGTTTTTTAACGGTAAATGATATCGATTAAAAAGTGGTTTTTTAATGAGTTTAAAACGGTTAAACAAACAGTTTTAGAACCCTAAAGTACCGCGGCTCCTGAAAATAGTTTTGAACCAGTAACATTCAAAAACTATTTTTTATGAAACTCATCTCACATGCCCTACTGTTTTGCGTATGCTTGCTGGCCTGCAAAAAAGAAACCAACAAAGTAGACAACACCACGCACCAGATTACGCCAGGATCATCCGCTATGAATTTTTCATCTGTTTCCCGGTATGCAGGGGCTGATTATTCTCAGGCTATATCTATCGGGGATGCCAATCAGTTAATCAGCAGCTATCTGTCCAGTATCAATTATGCTTATAATGATACAACGTTACGTTCCTTTACTTTTGATGCCGATACATTACGTTCTTATCTGAATGATACGACGAAGGGGAAAATTGTAACCTTAAAGCTTTTTATGGCACATCAACCGGGTTACGTGGCCACAGGCAATTTTGGTAAAAATGCCGGGCTGGATTCCCGCGCCATTACCCTGGTGCTGGCAGGGTTAGACGAAGAAAACAAGTATATTTATAACCGCAATGACGAGGTATACGAGCATTTTATGCCTTGTCCGTCAAACTGTATGGAAACTGCAGTATTACTTGAATAAAAAGATGAGCACTGTAGCTGCATATAGTATTTACCTGAGCATCGTTTTGTGTGCATTTATCGCCAGCATAGCGAACAGAAGGTTTTTGAAACCATCGGATAGGTACATAAGTTATTTGCTGTTGTGTAGCATGGCAAGCGAGATAATAGGGTTGTACTGCATAAAAAAATATCAGAACAATATGGCGGTATACCATATCTACAGCCCCATAGAGCTTTTTTTGACGGCATTATACTTCCAGAAGCGAATCCCATGGCTGGAACAGAGAAAAATCGGAGTGTACATCGGGTGCGTTGGTATTGTCATAGCTATCTGTAACATTGTTTTTTGGCAACCACTGCATACGATCAACTCTGTTTTTCTTCTGTTCGAAGGGTTTACCATTATCGGCTTATCGCTGTTCTCATTTTATCAACTGGCACTGCATCGGGAAAGTATTATTTCCAATACGCATTTTTGGTTTACTACCATCTTTCTTGTCTATTGGTCCTGTATTTTTTCGTACTGGGGGATGTATAATTTCTTTTTGAAAGAACTTAGTCCCTATATGAAGTCGATGACCTATATACTATGGGCTATCAATATCCTCGGGTATATGGGTTTTGCAGTGCTTTTTTTAGGATACAGAAAAATAGCGTCTATCCGTGAATGAATATCTACTCCCGCTTTTTATATTCGGATCTATCGTATTGATGTTATTTGCGATCAGCCTGACAGCGCTCCTTATGATGCAACGGCGGAGACAGATAAATCATATCCTGGAAAAGGAAAACCTGGAAATTGCTCACAAGAATGAATTGCTCACTACACGATTGGAAGTGCAGGAACGGTCTATGACGCTGATTTCAGAAGAAATACATGATAATGTAGGACAGTTGCTGACCCTTTCCCGAACCTACCTTTCTATGCTGAAACAGCAAGGGAATGAGCAGACAAATACCAACCTGGTTAACCGGACATTTGAACTTGTAACAAATGCCATAACAGATTTGCGGCACATAAGTCACGGATTAAATGGCAAGCTGATTTCCGAAACAGGCCTTGTACAATTTTTAGAAAAAGACGTAGAGCACATAGCAGCCACACCCGGATTATCATGCAGTCTCAACGTTGAGGGCAACTATTATTCGCTGTCTCATGAACAAAATCTGCTCGTGTACAGGATTACGCAGGAAAGCATACAAAATGTATTGAAACATGCACAGGCTGATAAATTGGGTATCATTTTAACCTATCAGGAAGACAGATTGGAGGTGAAAATTACGGATAACGGAAAGGGATTTGAGACAGAAGGTTTAAATTATGAGAGCCTGGGACTTAGAAATATGTTTCTCCGTGCAAAACTTTTGAACGGAGATTTAAAAATAGTTTCTAGTTTAGGTAGCGGAACCCAAATCTTATTATACATCCCTAAAGTGTAATTGTATGAATGGAAACACGATGTTAGTGGCTGTCGCTGATGACCATGCAATTGTCCGTAAAGGCATCATTGAGCTTATCAATAATTTTGGCGATTTTACTGTTATAATTGAAGCCGCCAACGGGCAGCAATTGGTAGACAGTTTACACTCTGCTATACAACTTCCGGATGTCTGCCTGTTAGATATCAATATGCCTGGATTGAATGGATACGATACTGCTGCCCTGATAAAAAAAGAATGGCCGAATATAAAGATACTGGCTCTTTCCATGTATGATAAAGAGTTTAGCATCATCAAAATGCTTCGTAACGGGGCAAATGGTTATATACTAAAGGGGATGGAACCTGCTGAGCTAAAAGATGCGTTGATTCAAGTGCATAAGCAGAATTATTATCACTCAGATCTTGTATCCGGACGCCTGATCAATGCCATCCATGCCGACAAAAGAAGCAAGTTTAACCTCTCCCAAAAGGAAATGGATTTCCTTTCTTATTGCTGTACGGACCTGACCTATAAAGAAATCGGCGTCAAAATGGAATTAAGCCAGCGAACTATTGAAGGTTACCGTGATGCTTTGTTAGAAAAACTCAATATTAAAAGCCGCTCCGGTTTAGTAGTTTTTGCTATAAGCATCGGACTGTTGCCTAAAAGTTATTAAGCATTCTTTTGGAACAGGTAGTATCACGGCATAAGTCATGTTGCTTTTGCGTGTAAACACGTCCTTTTTCATTTTGCTAAAGATAGTATGCTATCCCATATCGCCGTATAAATGACTTTGTGAGTATCTTCTTTTTTATTTTCTAAACCCTATATAAGTAATCTATCAAAGCCTGACGGACAAGGTTACACAACATTGTTTTTTACTTTCAAGTAAAAGAATAAGCAAACTTTGAAAATACAATTGTAAAGAACAGGCAGTTCTAAAGCGCTTTATTGGCTAGGTTATTCCGGCTGAATGTAAGGCTGCATTTCAATATTCCTTACCGTTAAAAAACGGGTTTTTGAAAGAATGAGCGAACTAACTTGCGAGTAGGTTTTAGGAGAGATGCCTGCCTGTTTATTAATTAAATAACACCTCGAATAGCCCCCGATCTTGTTAAACTTAATAGTAATGAAGAATATGGCAATATATCAGTACTTAAAAAACCACTGTAGAAACAGTGGTTTTCATGCTTTTTAAGTCTGTAATATTTTTACCAACACTTAAAAACACAGATTCATTTGGTAAAAATAAAACTTGATTTAAAAAAACCAATAGTAACAGGCAAAATAAAAGAATGGCTGATCGGGGGCTATATTCGAAATTCCGGTTGATTTTATGCCTTAATCTTTAAGGGTTAGCTATTATTCATTTTAGGTGACTGCCTTTTCACCCATGATCTGCGACCTTGAAAATAACCGTACCTAACATTGAACATTAACCAAAGCCAGCAAGACGCGTACATAGCCTGACTTTATTTGCCTCTTTAATTAGATATAAATTGTATCTACACAATGCCCTGTACTTTTTTCTACCAGGTTCCGCAATTTGACAAATTTTGATATTATCTGACTTTGTATTTGATTTCGACCTGAACTGAATCCTATATTTTAATTGGTCCCGTTTTGTTAAATCTTCAGGGGATGCCGAAAACCTATTTAGAGTAGGCCAAAATTTTATTGACATGAGAGAAAAACTACGTAACCATTACTTGAAGTACGCTTGGGGAATGTTGTTGCTGCTAGCCATAGCTCCCCGCATCAATGCACAGTCCATTATTATCGGAACAGGAACTACCACAACGGATGGAACAGGTGCAGACCCGGTTTGTGACTATTACAATGGATTGCATTACCAAACAGTTTACACAGCGGCTGAATTAAGTACAGCCGGTCTTACAGCAGGCAGCAGTCTTACTTCTATCGGATTTAGCGTATCACAAAGCCCTGGAACGTTAGCGAACTATAAAGTTGATTTGGCGCATACTGCCCAAGCGAATGCTGCCTTTTATATCGCGCCTTCCAGTACTTCTTTTACCACAGTTGTTTCACCCTTTAGTTATACCCCTGTTGTACAAACAGCCGGTAATTTCGATATGATACCTTTCACAACCAATTTTACATGGGATGGTACATCAAACATTGTAGTAGATATTTGCACAGGTCCCGCGAATCCATATGCCAGTCCTTACGGAGGTGTACGGGTGACGGCAGGTACCAGTGGCGCCAGCTATACCAGAGCAGATGGCGCGCCTGCTAATACGGTATGTACTCAGGCAACCGGTATTGCTGCAACTAATTATGATGCCTCCGTACTTGGACCCAAGCCTAACGTAAAATTTAATTACATAGCGGGTGCTGCATGCACAGCAAAACCCAGTGCCGGTACAGCATCTGCTGGAGCTACTGTTGCGGGCGGAGCGGTATGTCCCGGAGCTGCATTCACACTTGCTTCAACGGGTTCGACATCTGCATCGGGTCTGATCTACGATTGGCAATACAATGATGGCGGCGGATGGATATCTACCGGCGGATCCAACCTGACGTACAATGTAGCTACAGGTATTTTAGTCGCGACCAGTTTCCGTTTAGTTGTTACCTGTACGGCGGTCAATTTATCGGATACCAGCAATGTTGTTGCTTTAACTATAAATCCATTTTACAATTGCTATTGTACGCCGGTAAGCGGTTGTACTAATGAGGGTATTCAAAATGTAACATTTAATACACTGAACAACTCCTCTAATAAATGTACGAATGCATCTGGATATGAAAATTTCGGCAGCCTGGGTTCATTAACAAGCGTTAACCAGGGTCAGCAAGTGCCAATCTCCGTAACTGCCTGGATCAATTCTAATCCTGCAGGCGCCGGTGTCTGGATAGACTACGATCACAACGGTGTCTTTGATACCACGGAATTTACGCTTGTAGGAACCACCACCTCTTTTACGGGCACAGCCGGTGCTTATACCTTTTCGTCTTCGGTAACGATTGATATTAATGCCCTTACAGGTATTACGCGTATGCGTGTTCGCTCTGCCAACTCAACATCGGCCACCCAGATTGCAAAAAATACAGCGTGTCTGACTACCAATGCCTATGGTGAATATGAAGACTATCTCATTACGATCAATCCGGCTATTACCTGTACCGGTAAACCCAGTCATGTGACAGCAGCTTCTGCTTCTTTAGCCGTTTGTCCGACCATACCTTTTACCTTGACCTCTTCAGGTGCATCTACTGGACTGGGGCTTACCTATGAATGGCAATACAATGACGGCAGCGGGTATCAGACATTACTGGACGCAACCTTTGCGCCGGTTACTTCTTTTAACTATACCGTACCGGGGATAACAGTTCCAACGTCCTTCCGTTTCATTAGCCATTGTGCTGCCGGGGGCTATGATACATCCAACGTCCTTTCATTTACTATAAACAACTTTATGGCCTGTTATTGTGTCCCTTCAGGAACATTGAACACCAGCTATGGCATCAATAGTTTTGCAACGACAGGCGGTTGGACTAACATCACTAACCTGAATTCCGGCAGTACATCTGCACCTTACGTTGACTACAGCAGTACGATGGTACTTACGACCTCCGTCGGTAGCACCATTAACATCAGCGGTTCGGGCAAAGGTACCGGCAATACCTATGGCTGGGCTGTCTTTGTAGACTGGGATCAAAGCGGAACATTCAATGGACCGGGTGAAATAGTATATTCAACAACCAACTACTCCAATACTATTCCTTCTACTGCCAGTTTTACCGTACCAGGCAACGCTCTTCCCGGGAATACCAAAATGAGAGTTATCGGAGATTACTACAATTCTAACCCTGGAAATCCGGGCGCACCGGAATTTTGTGCTCACACAGCTACCAATCCGGGTAACGCAGAATGGGAAGACTATATGGTAAATATTGTTCCACCTCCTTCCTGTCTGCCTACAACAGCATTGGGTACGGCTAACGTAATGGCTACATCGGCTGATTTAAACTGGACAGAGAACAACAGTGCGTCCCTATGGGAAGTAAAATATGGCCCTGCGCCTTTAACGCCTGGTACCACTACTACTGTATATACCAGCCTGAACCCATATACAATAGTATCGGGTCTTACACCGGTGACGAATTATCAATTCGGGATAAGAGCTATTTGTAGTGTTGGCGATACCAGCCTTCGTTCTTTGGGTTCTTTCACCACACCACCGACCTGCCCGGTTCCTACGGGTTTGACATCGTCCAACCTGACGGCAAATTCAGCTGATCTTGACTGGACTGAAAACGGTACCGCGGTGCAATGGCAAATAGAGTACGGCCCAACACCTCTTACACAAGGTACCGGTACACGTATCGTTACAACATCTAAACCACATAGCATCAGCTCGGGCTTGCTTCAGAATACACAATATGCGTTTTACATAAGATCCGTTTGTTCGCCGGGAGACACCAGTGCATGGAGCACATCACAAACCTTTACCACATTGGTTTCCTGCCCGGCACCCACAGGCATTAGCTTCAGTAACATTACGGGATCCACTGCAGATGTGAGCTGGACGACTTCCGGCGGACCTGAAATGCTGGAATACGGACCTACCGGGCACATTCCGGGTACCGGCACCACAGCCGGAGCAGGCGGAACATTAATTGCGAATGTGACCTCTCCTTACAGCCTATCAGGATTATTGCCGGCTTCAGGCTATGATGTGTTTATCCGGCAGGACTGTTCTGCTTCCAGCAATGGTGTCAGCAGTAACCTGTCGAGAAACCTCGCCACTACAGGAGCTCCTGCAAATGATACGATTTGTGGTGCAACAAACCTGGTGGTTAATAACTCCACGATTTCGTATGTAAATACCAACAATGCTACCACGACCTCTACAGATCCTTCAGGCATAACAGGCTGCACGACTCCGAATAACAACGTTTGGTATAAATTTACAACCGGAGCAGCTGGTGTATATAACATTAACATCTACTCGAGCCGTGTGAGTCCTTACGGTACGTATTATGGAAATATGGCAGCCTGGATGTGGTTATATTCCTCCAGTGGCACCTGCCCTGGTGTGACATTAACCCAGGTAGCAGATTTGACGGCCTGTACCACACCGTCTCCGGTAAATTACCCGGTAGCACCCGGTTCTTCCCGTGTCATGGCAACACCGTCTCTTGCAGCCTCCAGCACCTATTATTTTGTGGTAGATGGAGCAGATGGTTCTTATGGTAATATCGGGTTTACGGTATCGAGTCCGCTAAGCATCAAATTGGGTAAGATAGTTGCCGGCAATATAGGAGATGCCAACAAAGTGGAATGGAACACGTTACAGGAAGAGAAGACAGACCGGTTTGAACTGGAAAGAAGCATCAATGGCAAAGACTTCTTTTCCATCTATAAAAGAAATGCTTTGGGTGAAGCGCACCGATACACCTATGTTGACAATGCTCCGATCAAAGGCACTAGCTATTATCGTCTGAAGATGGCAGCTGCAAACGGTAGCATCACCTACTCAGAAGTTGTTTCTGCTATGGTGAAAGCCAGCGGGTTTGATGTACAGGCCTTCCCTAACCCTGTAGCTGATCAACTTACTGTAAAAGTGAACGGTGTACAGGGTGCTAACGCATCTGTTACAATTACCGACATCGCCGGAAAACTGATAAAGACAGTTCAAATGAACAGTGATGCAGAAGTGATATATACGGGTGGATTTGCAAATGGAATTTACCTGATCAAATATTCTGACAACGAGAATAGCAAAACAATCAGGGTGACTAAACAGTAAATGTGTCAATAAGTAGTACGATGAAAGGGGCAGTTATTTAAAACTGTCCCTTTTTAGTTTATTGAATTGAAAGCATACACCCAGTAACTCAAACCGACACTTCATTAAGCCGTACAAGATAAGATTCATCTTATCTCTTTCCCAGTTCAAGATGAAAGCAACGTCTTTAAAAAAGTTGCACCGGCATGCTTCATGTTGATACGGTAATTCTATGCCCGCAGTGGGAACTGACAATATTATTTGTCACTTGTCGTTTTTATAGCCTCACCACTGCAAATATGAAGTATCCCTTTTTTTGGTTCCTGCTGTTGTCCACGTATTGCGGCTTTTCTCAGAATATCACCATTAGCGGATTTATTGTTGATTCGCTGAGCGATGAAAAATTAATAGGTGCTGTAATAGCTGTCCCGTCATTAAACATCGGTACTTCTACCAATGCGTACGGGTTTTATTCTATCACTGTTCCGGCTAATGAAAATATCATTATGCAGATAAGCTACGTAGGATTTAGATCACAAATCCGATCGGTTAACCTTCATAAAAATGAAAATATCAATTTTTCATTGGTGTCGTCAGGAACGCTGCGGGAAGTATCTGTTGCATCGGAAAGAGCCGGTAAGATCCATGAAAGCTCGCAAATGAGTGTTGTATCCATTCCCATTGCCCAGGCCAAGTCGCTGCCTACATTCCTAGGAGAGGTGGATATTATGAAGACCATTCAACTGCTACCAGGAATACAAGCCGCTAATGAAGGGAGTAGTAACCTGATTGTCAGGGGCGGATCGCCAGATCAAAACTTAATCCTGCTGGATGGAGTTCCTGTATATAATGCGTATCACCTGTTTGGTATTTTTTCGGTTTTTAATGCCGATGCATTAAGCAGCCTGGAGGTAGTCAAAGGAGGCTTCCCTGCACGGTATGGTGGACGCTTATCTTCTGTTGTAGATATAAAAATGAAAGAAGGAAATAAGCAAAAGTATCATACGGAAGGAGGCATTGGCTTATTGGCAAGCAGGATTATGGTAGAAGGTCCCATAGTGAAAAACAAGATGTCGTTCATGATCAGCGGAAGAAGAACTTACTACGATATACTTGCCCGTCCACTATACCGGTCTCAGACTGATGGAAAATACCGGCTAGTTCTAAACTTCTATGACCTGAATGCAAAACTCAATTACCGGCTTTCAGAAAAAGACCATATCTATATCAGTGCCTATATGGGAAATGATAAGTTCGGCATCAAGGAAAAGAGTGACAATGAAGTTTATAATTCAGGAATAAAATGGGGGAATATCACTGCGGTAGCACGATGGAATCATCTATTCAACAGTAAATTATTTGGCAACTTTACCCTGTACCACTCCAGGTATAAATTCAATCTTTACTCAGAACTAAGCGGTGCAAATGAGAACTATAAACTCAATTATTTTTCAGGGATTTATGATTGGGCTGCCAAGTACGATGTTGATTATATCCCGAACAACAGGCACTATATTAAGGCCGGATTAGGAGGTATTTACCATACATACACTCCGAATGCCTCTCAGATAAAAGGTGCGAACATTCCCGACATAGATTCCGTAAATAAACTGAACAGCATAGAAGGAAATGCTTATATCGAAGATGACATCCTGATTACCGCTGCATGGAAAGCTAATGTAGGTTTACATTTCAACTCATTTTTCACTGATAGTAAGACATACATCAGCCTGCAGCCGAGGCTGTCGACACGATATATCCTTTTCGAAAGAACATCTCTCAAGGCGTCTTACGCCTATATGAATCAATATATACATCTCCTCAGTAATAGTGGCATTGGTTTGCCTACAGATTTATGGGTTCCTGTAACAGACAAACTCCTGCCTATGCAGGCACATCAAATGGCGTTAGGAATGGCCCATACAACACGTCAGGATGTGGAGATAAGTGTGGAGGGGTATTACAAGAAAATGAATAACGTATTGGAATATAAGAACGGCGCCAGTTTTATTTTAGCCGGTTCTAACTGGCAGGATAAAGTAACGCAGGGTCGCGGAGAATCCTACGGCGGAGAATTTTTTGTTCATAAGAAAGCAGGAAGGACATCCGGCATGATCAGCTATACTTTAAGCTGGAGTAACCGCCTGTTTTCTGACCTGAATAACGGGAAAACATTTCCCTATAAATATGACCGGAGACATGATTTTAAGATTGCGTTGGTTCATAAGCTGACAAGTAAAATAGAACTTTCCTGCGACTGGATATTTAGCAGCGGGAATACTATGAGCATCCCGACTGCTAAATATTATGGTTCCAGTCCCAATAGTTTTATGAGTGTAGATGAACCGTACAACTATTATTACCCCGCAAGAAATAATTACAGGATGCCTGCGTATCATCGTTTAGATGCCGGGGCAAAATTTACGAAGGTGAAATCCAAAAGCACCCGGGAATGGGTACTGGGAATATACAATATGTATAACCGCAGGAACCCATTCTACATATACTCTGAAGAAAAAAACGGTATAACAACGTTTAAACAAATCAGTTTACTTGGCTTCCTTCCCTCCATCAGCTATAATTTTAAATTCTAACCTCCATGAAAATACGTACCCTGATTTTTCCGTTATCCATCATGCTGGTAAGCTGTACCAAAAATGTGTCTACGCCTGTTATCATAAAAAATGAAAAAGATCAGATCGTAGTGAATGGCTATGTCGCTATGAAAAAAGACAGCAGTTTTTCCCTGGTGAAGGTTTCCAGAACTAAAAAATTATCTGAACAAGGGAGCCCGGAAATAATACCCGATCAAAAGGTATTTATTAATGATGAGCAATTAGTTTTTGATGCAGCATCGCAAATTTACCGTTCCGTGCACACTACATCAGCTAATTCCCACTATCTCCACACGAACATTGACGGTATTGAAATAAATGCAGAAGATCATTTTCCGGCACCGGTGAAATTCCTTTCCGTAGAGTATTTGGGATTGGATACAATAAGGCAGATAGCCGGTTTTGAAAGTGAAGATGTATTTGCCAAAATAAAGCTCTCCTTCCAGGACCCTGTAGAGACGGAAGACTATTACCAGATCTTGGTAAAATACTCCGACAGCCTGACGCCCGGCTATAGTGAAAGATTTCCTAGCAATGATTACAGTATCATTGAAGAACAGGTGGAAGAAACGGATTTGTTTGGCAACAATATTTATAAATTTATTCCCCATGACATGATTATTTTTCGGGATCATTATTTCAACGGAAAGAAAAAGGAAATCACCTTATTTGTAAGCCGTGTCAGTTTTTACCAGGACCTTTATTTTGAATTGCATCATATCAGCAAAGACGCATTCATCTATCATAAAAATGTCAAGCTGCAGTCACTCAACCAGGATAATCCTTTTGCAGAACCTACCATAGTGACAGGGAATATAAAAAATGCCGTAGGTTTTTTTGGATGCAGGCATATTGATGAGACCAACGTTCATGTTCCGCAATAGTGCTCTAGTCTGACAGGTAGCGGAAAAGTTGCATTTGCCAGGATTCAATCCGTTTTTTTGGCTACAACAAAAGCAGATACGGCTACAGATGCTTCTTGAATACGTAGCAACTTTGTGGTTGAAAAGCATAGAAAATGAATATCGTAATAACCGGCTCGTTAGGGCATATCAGTAAACCCCTTACGCAGGAAATAGTACAAAAAGGACATTCGGTAACGGTGATCAGCAGTAAGACCGAAAGGATAAAAGAAATTGAAGCTATTGGCGCAACAGCTGCCATCGGTTCTGTTTTAGATGCCGCCTTCCTGACGGACATCTTCAAAAAGGCAGACATGGTTTATTTGATGGAACCCCCGGCTAATTTCTTTGATCATAGTGTGAATATGGAAGTTCATTGGATGAACATTGCCATGAGCTATGTGCAGGCCGTACAACAGTCAGGGGTAACAAGAATAATTCATCTCAGCAGTATTGGAGCTCATACCGATAAAGGGGTAGGGATGCTGGCAGCACATTACCATGTAGAAAATACGCTGAAACAACTTCCTGCCAACGTTTCCATTAAGTTTATGCGCCCCGTCGGCTTTTACTATAATATGCTGGCATTTATTCCGGCCATCAGGAATGCAGGCACTATTCTCCAGAACTATGGCGGTGATGAGAAAGAACCCTGGGTTTCTCCACTGGACATAGCAGCGGTCATAGCAGCAGAAATGGAAAAGCCATTTGAAGGTCACATCGTTCGTTATATTGCAAGCGATGAAGTCTCACCGAACGAAGTGGCAAATAAGCTAGGCAAGGCTATTGGCAAACCCGATTTAGAATGGCGGGTGATCCCGGATGAACAATTTCTTCAAAACCTGGTAAATGCAGGGTTTCATCCACAGGCGGCAAAAGGCTTAACGGCAATGAATGCAGGAAGGCGAAATCAACTGTATGATGATTACAACCAAAACAAGCCGGTGTTAGGAGAGGTAAAACTGGATGACTTTGCGAAGGAATTTGCAGCTGCATATCAATCCTAAAAATATACGGTTAGAAATTGCGCTCCCGGACGTGATCATTTTTTACAAGCTTAGCTTTACAAGCTGTCCGGATTAAAACCAGATAAAGATTCACATTAAAAATCAGAAAAATGAAAACAGGAAACAAAATTGCCCTGGTAACAGGCGGAAGCCGGGGACTTGGGAAAAATATGGTTATGGCGCTCGCCCAAAAAGGTATCGATATAGTACTGACCTACAATACCAACAAAGATGCAGCGGATAAAATAGTCGCCGAAGTGCAGTCGCTGGGAAGAATGGCATTTGCCTTTCAATTAGATACCAGCAATATCCAACAGTTTGACGATTTCATGAAAGAGGTTACCGTACTGCTGCAAGAAAAAACCGGAAGCCCGGCTTTTGATTTCCTGATCAACAATGCGGGAACAGCTTTGTACGCCCCTGTTGGAGACGTTACAGCAGAGCAGATGGATGCGATATACAATATCCACTACAAAGGGGTTTTCTTTTTAACACAAAAGGCATTACCGTTCTTAAATAGTGGTGGTGGTATTGTCAACATATCATCAGGTTTAACACGTATTACCATGCCAGGCTCCTCGGTATATGGTTCTTTGAAAGCAGCCGTGGAAACACTTACACGTTATTTAGCGAAGGAATTAGGGGCTAGGAAAATTCGCGTGAATGTAATTGCCCCCGGTGCTATTGAAACCGATTTTGGAAACGGGCGGGTAAGGGACAACAAAGATATCAATGACCAGATAGCAGGTTTTACGGCTTTGGGGCGGGTGGGGCTACCGGATGATATCGGTGGTGTGGTGGCGTTTTTATGCACTGATGAAGCCTATTGGATCAACGGACAACGGATTGAAGTATCAGGCGGACAAGCCCTTTAATTCTTCTCTATAACTTTGCCCGATGACAGTACCTGTTCGAGTAAAAACGATTTCAGAATTTCACAAGATGCGCGGGTTGCCGAAACCCGAACACCCGCTGATCAGTGTGGTGAATTATGCAGACCTGAATTTTCCGGAGACGAATGAATTGGTAACGGCAGCTGATTACTATTCCATCTCGGTAAAGAGAGGCGTAGGTAAATTGTCCTATGGTCAGCAGGAATATGATTTTGACGAAGGTGTGATGTATTTCATGGCTCCTAAACAGGTGCTGAGAGCTAATCCGGGCAACAATGCCGGAGAACGTTCGGGCTGGATCTTATTGGTTCATCCCGACTTCTTCTGGGGAACCTCATTAGCACATACTATAAAGCAATACGAGTTTTTTGATTATTCGGTGAATGAAGCGCTGTTTTTATCAGAAAAGGAAGAAGGCATTATCAATAATATCATTGAAAACATCAGGCAGGAATACCATTCCAATATTGATAAATTCAGTCAGAGCATTATCATCTCCCAAGTTGAAACCTTACTGAATTATTCAGAACGATTTTACCAGCGGCAATTCATTACCCGGAAGATAGCCAATCACCAGCTACTCGGAAGGTTGGAGAGTTTGCTGACCGATTATTTCAACAGTGATGGGCTGTCAGCCAAAGGCTTACCGACTGTTCAATACATTGCTGAAACACTGAACGTATCAGCAAGCTATTTAACTAGCCTGCTGAAAGTGCTCACCGGGCAAAGTACCCAGCAGCATATTCACGATAAGCTGATTGAAAAGGCCAAGGAAAAACTATCGGTAACCCGGTTGTCCGTAAGCGAAATTGCATACGGACTAGGATTTGAACACCCGCAATCTTTCAGCAAACTGTTTAAGACAAAAACGAAACTTTCTCCTTTGGAGTTCAGGCAATCATTCAGCTAGTTCCTTTTGGAAACTGAGGCTGAAGTAATAAAATTTACAAGCTTAAGGAAAGAAGAATAGTAAGATTAATATGGAAATCTGTTCCGGAATCGGTATTTTGTAAGGAGTTGAACAGGAAATAAGTCCACCGTTGACAAAGGTGTGTAACTTTATATTGCTTAATTTAACAACACCAAAAATGCGAAAACGTTTAGCCATGAATAGGATAATACCGTTCTTTCTTCTTTTGTTTTCGGTATGCTGCTGTTCCGGGTTTGAATTAAAAGCCCAGTCCCGTTATAAAGTACTGTTTCTTGGAAATAGCTACACCTACGTTAATAACCTGCCGCAAATGATCCGTGATGCAGCCTTGTCAGCAGGGGATACGCTGATTTTTGACAGTTATGCTCCCGGAGGATACCAGTTAATGGATCATAGGCTGGATGTGAACAGTCAAAACAAAATCATGGCGGGTGGCTGGGATTATGTGGTGATCCAGGGACAAAGCCAGGAACCCATTATTTACCCTGGTCCATTTAATAATGGAGGTTCAGCTTTGCAAAGCCTGATAAAACAATATAACCCGTGTGCCGTGATAATGCCGTATATGACCTGGGGAAGAAAAAACGGCGATGCCCCTAACTGTCCTAACATTCCTGTAATGTGTACCTACCAGGGTATGGATACTACCCTGCGAAACTGTTACCTGAGTCTCACGGCGGCTATTAACGGAGAGGTATCTCCTGTTTCCGTGGTGTGGAATTACCTCCGGCAAAATCACCCGGGAATTGAATTGTATGATCCGGATGAAAGCCATCCTTCCCTCGCCGGCTCGTATGCCGCAGCGTGCTGCTTTTACACGGCTATCTTTAAAAAAGATCCTACGGGGATCAGTTTTAATTCTGGGTTAAATGCAACCGATGCTTCCATCATCAGAAATGCAGCCAAAACAAGAGTATTCAATAGCTTGCCATCCTGGGATTTTAAGAAACCGCCGACCTCCAACTTTAGCTACTTCGTTGGCTCCGGCATAAACCAGGTAATTTTCAGCCCGATAACGAACGGTGTCAAACAAACATATCTCTGGGATTTTGGGGATGGTACGACATCCACCTCCGTCAATCCGACACATTCCTATTCGTCAAACGGCACTTATACCGTCTCGTTAACAACGACCACCTGTGACCTGCAGGGATTGCATACCAGCTTTACGGATACGGTAATTCAATTCTGCAGCCATACGCCAACGATTTATTCACCCCTTCCCTGGTTGTGCGGCCTGGATACGTTGCTGACACAACCGGCAGATTCCTATCAATGGTTTGTCAATGGAGTTCCCGTACCGGAGACGGGTAGATATATAGCAAATTATGCCCGGTATGGCATTTCAGGATTCTCTGTAAGGACAACCGTTAATGGATGTTCTGAGCTATCCGAAGTATACGCCAAGACCCCGGAATGGTCCGGGTACTATTTTGATGCCATAGGCGACCCCTGCGCGGGGGACACCGTAGCTTTTGCTGTATTACATATAAATGGCTTCTTGTCCGGACAGGAAAAGATCTTATGGTTTAAAAATGACACGCTTTTGCCGTTGATGACACAAAGCGATACGCTGCTTATCACAACAGCAGGAAAATATGAATGTAAAGTCATCGACCCCGTTTCCCGTTGTCCGTTAGATACGACTTCTTACGTTGTTCACTATAATTGTAGTCCGCTGGGTACAACGGAACGCCCTCAGGAATTATCCTGGGTATTATATCCAAACCCGGCATCGCAAGACATTACCCTTCAATTTAAGAACCCCCCTTTGCAGGAGCAGATTGAAATTTATAGCGTATACGGACATTTAATAAAACAAGTGAAGGCACAGCAAATAACAAAAATTCAGATTGCTGATCTGTCCAACGGTTTATATTTCATCAGGCTAAAAAACAATGACTATCCTCCTTTAAAGTTTATCAAGAAGTAGCACCTGCAAAATGAAAAAAGCGACGGCAATAATTTTAGCAGTAGTAGTATCTTTCTGCTGCGGTTTCGCATTTAAGACAGTCATATCCATACCGTCTGAACAACAGGACCAGAGAAAAAGAGTAACGGGTATTGGCGGAATTTTCTTCAAATGTAAAGACCCTGGTAAACTGAGAGCATGGTATCAAACGCATCTGGGTCTTAATACGAACCCGTATGGGGCCGTCTTTGAATGGCGGCAAGGAGCTGACACAACAAAAAAAGGATTTACACAATGGAGTCCTTTCGCGGAAAAAACAACATATTTTGAACCTTCTGCAAAGGAGTTTATGATCAACTACCGGGTAGCGGACATGGAATGGCTCGTAGGACAACTGCGAAAGGAAGGAGTTACCATTACCGACACCATAGAAACCTATGACTACGGAAAATTCGTCCATATTATGGATGCTGAAGGAAACAAAATAGAATTATGGGAACCCAACGACATCGCCTACGAGAAATTAGGTGAGCAGATAAAGACCTCGACAACCAAATAGCCTGAGTTTGTTGAAATCTCTAAAACAACGTTGTCGGTGAAATTTTTTACTTGATCATTAAAGCTAAAAAATGCAGAATAGGTAGAGTTAGACTCTCTCCAGCAATAATATCTGACTGCGCATCAGCGGGTTTAATTCAAGAACGAGTGCTTTCAAGGTTGGAGTCTTTGGCTCGAATTCAAACGGGATAATGAGAGCCGCTGACTCATAATCAGGTGGTCCTAGGTTCAAGTCCTAGTGGCCCACCCAATAAAATCAATGGTTTCAGACAGTTTTTGTTTGGAACCATTTTTTGTTTGCACCAAAATTTGCACCTCAACGTTTCTCTATTTTTTGCAGACCTAGTGTTTGTCAGTCACTGCAATCTACTATATTCTTGGTTGACTGACTACATTTACTCCGATATATCAGATTTCATAACCCTGAGTTTCCAAGTTCAAATGCCGATCTCGCTACAAGCCTACAAAGCCTTTCAGACGAAAATTCTGAAAGACTCTTTTCTTTTCTATAACTATTCTACAACAAATCGGTCTTCCTTAAATCTAAAAACATTCTTCAACTAGACAAGAATTCAAAACAGTAACACTAAGAGAAATTCCAAAATCAGCAGATTTTATAGAAATGACTTCTTCTTATCCCGACTTTCACGGTGACTATTGTTCAAGCTCTCAAATAAGGTTTTCGAAAGCAGACTACGAAAAATTATTTTCTGAACTAAGTTTAGACAAAAGATTTACTAAGAATGGACAGGCAATTGGTTCAGCAGAGTTTGACAAATCATTGGGTGACAAAAGTTCAAAAAAAATCGGTTACAATTTCATAAGACAAATTGAAGGACAAGAGGACCACTATTTATTTATTGGTTTTTACGATGACAAAGAAACCGTTTTTGTGAACATTTGCGTGACATAAAGCTACAGCCAACATTGGGTTTTATGCAAGTTGGCCATGACCAGCAAACATCAGCTAATTGCAAAGCCAAGCTGTGGTTTGGGCTGGACGAATAAAGCCAGGCAACAGAATATATTTTCAACTGCATTAACTTTACTCAGCTTCTGTTCGGGCTGACGAATCACGGAATATCAGCACAGCAGAAAGCCCTGACCGTTGTACATCACCTAAAACCGATATCCCATATATGACAGAAACAAATAACTTGACAAATATTTCTAAACAGAAAATTCTTTCAATGGCTGTGCCTTGTTTGCTTGGTTGGACATTTTCCTTCTTGGCGACAAATGTTTTTAGAGACTATGGATTTGGACTTTTTATTTGGCTTCCATTAGTTTTAGGTGCGACGTCGACTTTAATTCTTTCCTACAAAAATTCAGTTCCGAGAAAGCAACTTCGTAATAATTCTTACTTGACACTTTTGATATTTTGCACTGGACTCTTAGCATTTGCTTGGGAAGGAATTATTTGTTTGGTAATGGCAGCACCAATCGGATTTGTGTTTACATATTTCGGTTTTCTAGTTGGTTTTCACTTTGCAAAAAGCAATTTAAAAGGACAGACACCAACAGCAATTATTTTGTTGATATTATCTACACCATCATTAATGGCTTTTGAGGACACATTAAACGAGACAGACGATTTGCGTTCGGTTGTAACAACCATTGAAATAAATGCTACACCAGAAAAGGTTTGGAAAAACGTAATTTCATTTCCACAACTTAAAGAACCGGCAGAATTTATTTTTAAAACAGGAATTGCCTACCCTGTCAATGCGACTATTAAAGGACAAGGCGTTGGAGCTGTTAGACATTGTAGTTTTTCAACAGGAAGTTTTGTAGAACCAATTACAATTTGGGACGAACCAAGACTATTGAAATTTTCAGTTGACGAACAACCAGAGCCAATGAAAGAAATTAGTTTTTACGACATTCATCCAAACCATCTTCACGGTTATTGGGTTTCTAAGCAAGGACAATTTAAACTAACAGCTTTACCAAATGGACATACATTGCTTGAAGGAACAACTTGGTATATAAACAAAATCAAACCTGCGTTTTATTGGACACTTTGGAGCGACGATATTGTTCACAAAATTCATAACAGAGTATTAGAACACATTAAGATACAAGCAGAACTTTGACGAGAAGGCGAACGTACAACATTGCATTGGCATTATCCATCCGAATTAATGGAGGTAACAGCCATCGACAAAAATTTTCGAATATTGGAAGAGCCAACAGATTGTTTTAATTTTTCGGAACTTCCATCGCTAGCTATATAATGAAACCAAAAGAGCTATTGAATAAATGGCTTGGGGCTTTTATAATGGTGATGTTATTTCAATTACTTAACTGTATTCAGATGATGCAATAAATCATCAGGTAGCCAATGATCCAATAATAGGGAAAGAAGCTATTAAAAAATGTTTGAAACTGAGTTTGCCAATGCAGAGATGATCTGTATACCTGAGAATATTTTTGAGGAGCGTGATTGGGCAATACTTGAATGGATAGACCCAAAGGGATTAAGAGGATGTGGATTTTTCAGATTAGAGAAGACAAGATTGTTTTTCAGCGGGGCTATTGGGATAAACTGTCATTTCTTAAGCTATACGATATACCAGAAGAGAATGGAAGATAAAAAAAGAAGTTCTAATTGGCATAGAGAGGAAATCATTCTTGCTCTGGATTTGTACTTTAATCCAAATAGAGGAACTATTGAGGTCTGTCCTTAATTAATGCAATATGAACATTAGTCTTTCAACAATATTGTTATATTTATCTATATCATGTCTGTGATTTTTTTCACAAATAATAAATAGTTTGTTACCCGACAACTGTTATCGTAAAGGATCAAATAGTTACCTTAATAATAAGATTAAAACATTTTATATTGAATTCATATGTTTCTCTATAAAAATGACATTACTAAGTTTATTTTGTGAAATTATTTGAGGATAGTACTTTCGCGCTCGAAAAAATTCAGCCTGATGACCTTCCTAAAACTACCTGTCATACTTTTAGTGTTTTTTGCACTTGCGTTAAACGGTTATTCACAGATTTCCTACCAATCGCTTTACAACAGTAGCACATTTAATAATAGAAATATTACTCTAAAACCTGTTGGTAGTACGCCGGGGGCAGCAAGTGTTAGTACGACTGGTGCGGCAAATTATACCATACCCATATGGTGTCCGCCTGGTACCAATGGAATGACTCCTCAAGTTGCCCTTACTTATAGTTCTCAAGCAGGGAATGGGCTGTTGGGCATGGGATGGGGCATTTCCGGATTATCAGCAATAACTCGCGTGAATAAAGATATATTTCATGACGGGAAGATAGATGTGATAGAGTTTGGTGATTATGACAAGTTTGCCTTGGATGGCGTACGTCTTGTTCTGAAAAATGGGAACTATGGGACAAGTTATAGTGAGTATGCACCGGAGGTTGAGGATTTTTCCCATATAACCTATTACAAAAGCGGGAGTATGGACTATTTTTCTGTGCGGAAAAAAGATGGGATGCTCTATGAATATGGGAACATAGATAATGTGAATGATGATGCTTGTTTACGAACCGGCTCGGGCACAACTTCGGTAATTGTTTGGAATTTGCGAAGGGTTACCGATCCCAACGGGAACTCTATTGAATACTCATATTTCACATCAGAACCATGGAGACGGCAAGCTATATATGAAATACGATACACTAGAAATGATGCACAAGGATTATATCCCTATTACAAAATACAATTTAATACGACTGCAGGAAGAGTTGACGAGAGTAATATATTCTTAAAAGGTATAGCCGTGAATACAGGACTTATTTTAGAGTCTGTAGTGGTAGAAGACGAGTACGATAACCCTATTAGAACTTACCAATTGCGGTACGGACACGATGGTATTAATTCTTATTTAAAAGATGTAACGGAGATAAATGCGGAACAAGAGGAGCTTAACGCCATTCAATTTCAATATGGCAGCATACCTTTTGCTCTTTCAGACGTACTGGCGAGTAATTTGTACTGTCCTTACGCAACTGGAGAAACTTTTTGCGCAGATTTTGACGGAGACGGAATTGATGAAGTTGTGAATTTGGGCTATAATAAAGACTTTCAAGTCTATAAAAGAACGGTTCCTTTAACAGATGGTTATACGCTAGCACACGAAATGAATTCGGGCGTAGGTGGCACGAGCGTAGGAGATGGCATTTATATCACTAATCCTAATCCTCATGGAGCTGCCACGGATAAATCTGATATCAACGGTGATGGGTTGGCTGATTTGTTGAGAATAAATATCACTAATAATACCGTAGGTAATATTCAGTTTATACTTGGGCATAAGGATTATGTGCTTAATCAAGGAGCCGGCGGATTGATTTTAAATACAATTAGTACAACTCCTGTCTGGAATGGAACGAATTTCGGAAGTTGTACTATAGCCCCTAACGACTACACCCCGTATGTAATAGGAGATTTTGATGGCGATAAAAGATCTGATATTGTTATTATATACAAATCAGGGAGCAATTTTTATCCTTGTATTTATTCGTATGGTCAAAATCAGACCCACATTTTGGGGATTGATTTTTCTTCTATAGGAAATCAATTTGAGGTAAAGGCAGCAGATTTTGATGGAGATGGAACCTCTGAGTTGATAATATTAAACAATAACGGTGACTTTGTTTATCGCTTAGACAAGCATAGTGTTGGATACTATAATGCTGGGTTGTTTTTTTATAGTGGTGTAAATAAAACAGGAGGTAGCAATTTTCCCTCAAAATTTGGCGATGTGTATCTAGGTGATTTTAATGGAGACGGAAAGACAGATGTATTTGGGAAAGATAATATCGGGAACTGGAAAATTGGCATTTCAAATGGTGTATCATGGGTTTTTTCAAATTTTTCTTTTTTGTACAATCCCAATAATCCTCCCATAGTTGACCAAGTATTGGTTGGTGATTTTAATGGAGATGGGAAATCCGATATATTTCATGCCGGTTATAATACAAGTAATGTAGGGAAAAGGTGTGTTTATTACAGCAAAGGGAATTCATTTTATTTAGAAGAAATTACGGGAAACTGGGTAGGCGAAAGCATGTCTTTAGGCGATGTAAATGGGGATGGTAGAATGGACGTTTTGTCAAAGTACTCTACTAGCATATGGAGCAGGTCCTTTAGTATATTTTCTTTCAGAAAAAATGGCACAGAGAATTTGATGGAGAAGGCAGCGGACGGATTCGGCAATGTTATATCATTTGATTATCGACCGCTCACCTCTGGAATTCACTACACAAAGGGAACTTCGTCCACTTATCCGCTGATGGATATTCAATTCCCTTTATATGCCGTTAAATCAATGCAACAGCCTGATGGTATCGGTTCTGTAGTTCAAACTGATTACAGCTACTCCGATGCCATATTCCATCAACAGGGAAGAGGTTTTTTAGGTTTTAAAAAGCTGACTAAACAGACGCCCCTATTTAATCTAAAGACGGAAAACTACTTGGATATTGATCCTGTTTACTTCATACCTTTCATCAAACAATCTAAGTCCTACAACACTGCTCCCGTACAGCAGGTATCTAGCGTAGTTAACAATATCAGTTTCGCGCAAGGTTCTGCTTTAGGTGCCTTTTATCAAAAACTGAACAACAGCACATCACAGGATTTACTTAGCGGAGCAACAACAACAACAACCAATACTTATGATAATACCGATTTCGGCACCATCATTTCCAGCATAACAGATATTAATGGAATAGAGACGATAAACACGGCTACTACCTATATTCAACCCGGCTACACCACCATCCCCTGCATGCCGGATGAGGTAACTGTTACCCGTACCCGTACCGGGCAGCCTTCCGCCACTGACAAGACGAAGTTCATCTATGATGGACAAGGGAGATTATACCAAAAATACGATAGATACCAAACGCCATTCTCTGTACTTACGACATTGCAGTATAATGAATTTGGCAATTTGACCAACGAATCAAAGGTGAATCTTATAACAGCCGGTGTTAACCCTGGCACCATTAGCAGTAGTTGCCAGTATGACTTACAAGGTCGGTTTGTTGAGTCAACTACCAATCCATTAGGGCAAACGTCTTATACCACATGGCATTCTATTTGGGGCAAGCTGCTTACTAATACAGGTATTGACGGTATCGTCACAGCTTATACCTATGACGATTGGGGGAAATTAACCTCAACTAAAATCAAGTCTGGCTTACCCGAAGAAGAAACGATAACCTATAGTGACGGTTGGGATATCAACGGGAACCAACTTTACTATACATTAGCAAGCCAACCAACCAAACCTGATATAAAAACCTGGTACGACAAGTTGGGAAGAACAATAAGGACGCAAACAGAACAGCTGAATGGATTATGGACAGAAAGCACCAAGTCTTATGACATCAAAGGAAATGTCCTCACAGAAACTTTGCCTAGGTTGACTTCCGAACCGACATTTACGACTACTTATCAACATAATGACTTTTTAAACAGGCTTACCTCAGCAACAAACAGTTTCGGTACTACGAGTTATTCCTATACATTTATTGGTAGTGGAAATTCTAAAGAGACAATAACTGATCCCGGTGGAAGACCAACTTCCACGACTACTGATGCTACCGGTAAAATCATTGAGACAGTAGATGCTGGTGGTACTTTAAAATATGAATATGATAGCCGGGGGAATTTACTGGCAACCAAGTTGGGGACAACAACATTATCATCTCATTCTTATAATTCAATAGGGATTAAGACTACCACTTACGATATTAGTTCCGGGCAAACTACCTATAGCTATGATGCTTTCGGCAGGCTGAAATCGGAGAAAGACGCTAACAATCATACCCATACCTTTCGCTACAACGAACTCGGACTTATTACTCAACGATCAGGACCGGAAGGCACCACCTATTACAGTTATCATGGGGCAGGTAGCGGACTATCCAATCAAATCGCTACCATTGCCGGATTTAATGGCACCAATGAAAACTTTTACTACGATCATCTTGGACGTCTAAATTTTAAAGACAAGACTATTGACGGTCATACTTATAGCACCGCCTACACCTATGACAATAGTGATCATCTTACAAAGAAAGAGTATAGTGATGGCTTCTATCTGAACTATAATTACAACAATGGGTTCCTGATTTCTGTAGTACAGCCTATTCAGCATGCGCAATCAGTTCCCGACCCAGCAATATTTAGTTCACCTGTGATAAACGGGCTAGGGCAATACACCCAATATAAACTTCGCAATGGGCTGACCACAACCAATACCTACAATCAGGGTTATCTTACGCGTACAACAACACCGGGCGTGCAGGACTTGGAAATGACGTACAATTACACCACAGGAAATCTTACAAGAAGGGATGAACACACCAAAAGCCTGAAAGAACATTTCAGCTATGATAATCTGGACCGATTGACACAAAGCACGGTAGAAAAATACAGTTCTCCACAATCAATAGCTACTCCATTGACCGTCGGCTATGATTTAAACGGCTTGGGACAAACACGTGGTAACATCATCAGCAAAACAGATGTTGGAAGTTTTGCCACTGGCATGCAGGCTAGAACCCACAGCACACCTAATGAGAACAGCCTTATTAGCCAGCAGACACAGGATGTAACCTATACGGCATACCGGAAAACAGCAACCGTAAAAGAAATTGAAGCAACAAGCGGTAATGAATACATTCAGTCCTTTACTTATGACGCAGGTTATGACAGGGCAAAAACGGAAGTGACTGAAAACAGCGCGCCGATACTGACACGACATTATTTGGACGACTACGAAGTAAACATAGACCCTAACACTCAAAACAAAACATTCATTCACTATATAGCTGGCGGTGACGGGCTTTGCGCAATAGCTGAGGTGCAAGACCAGTTTTACGCACTTAGCAATAATGTAACCTACCACGTAGTATATAAAGACCATCTAGGATCTTTAGTAGCGGCAACGGACGTTGGCGGCGCTATAGAAGCAGAGCAGAACTTTGACGCGTGGGGGCGTGAGCGAAATCCGACAGACTGGACGTATAATAATGTAAGTGGTGTCGGTTTAACCCATTCCTGGCTTTACCGAGGCTATACAGGTCATGAGAACATGCCGCATTTCAGCATAATAAACATGAATGGCAGGATGTATGACCCAGTTCTGGGGAGAATGATGAGCCCTGATATTTACTTGCATTCTGGAACTCAGGGATTGAATCGCTATAGTTATGCTTCAAATAATCCACTTAAGTATACCGATCCGAGTGGTGATATACCTGTAAACGTAGTGAGTGGTATTGTTGGTGCTGTTATTGGAGGTGGGCTTAACGTTGCCCTACATTGGAAAGATATTAATGAAGGTGGTAAATTCAATTGGGGAAAAGCAGGGATGGCATTTGGGATTGGCGCTGCGGGCGGCTTTGTGGCCGGATTTACCTTTGGTGCTGCGGGTGGTGCAGCTGGTGCAACTTCTGCATTTTCTATGGCAAGCAATTATGCGGTTGCTGCATCATATAGCTATATGGTTTCACAGCCTATTACAGCTTACGGCAATCATGCTGCCTTTGGAGATCCGATTCCTACAGAGAAAGAATATGTGATAGGCTTAGCAACTAATGTTGCTCTATCATGGACAGGTGGGTTGATTCAAGGAAAATTATCAGGTCTTCCATGGACTAACCCTGTTCCACGAATAAAAGAATATATAGCGCCAATACCAACTAGAGAAGTGCAAGAAATTGGAAATGATGTTAGTAATGCAAGCTATAAGCCAGGAAGCTCAGCAGCTATAAAATCAACAAATTTAGACGATGTTAACCACAGTTTTCCAAGAATGGTTGAGAACTACGTTTCGGGAGCTGAAAAATATAGTATTTTGGGTAATGATGGTGTCCAACGAACTTTGTATAAAGTAGATGGATCTTATCGAGGCGTTAATGGGGTTTTTGAATGGATTGTTGAAAATGGGCTGGTTACCCACCGCACTTTTATCCCTTCAGGAACAGCTACTAATCCATTCCCAAATCAATGGGTACAACCTTCAATTAAAATGCCAAAATGGTAAAAATTAGATATGATTTGGAGAAAATGTTGTTTCTTCTTCAGAAAAATGCATTAACCACTACCGAAGTTGCTGAAAAAATTTTCAGTGAAAAATATGATTGTATTTTTCCTGAATTGAATATTATTTACGGTTTATTAGATAGCAAGGATGAATTTATAGAAGAAATTAAAAACGTGTGCTCTAAAATAAGTATAAATGAAGAAAAGCTTGGTAAAGTATTAGTTATAATTGATAAAGAATGGTGGATAGAATCATTAGGAAATATTATAAATAATGAAAATTTAAATTACCAAAATAAAATAGAAAAAATTGCTTTGTTATGGGAAGATGTTAGTTACCCAAAGGAGTGGGAACATTTTATATATTATATGCCGACTTCGGAAAAAGAGGCAGTGCTAAAAGATTTGGTCGTCGAAGCTCAGAAGTATATTGCTTCCCAAAAGGAAGATATTGAAAGAATTAAAACCATCTTATGGAATAAAAATAATGATGTTGATTTGTAATGTACCCAGTATGTGCAGGTAATTATAGATTTACAAAAGTTATTGGCAGACATTGGCAATACTTGATGGGTACAGAATTCAAAGTAAGAATATATTGATTTTAGGTCTTCCATGGACTAACCCTGTTCCACGAATCGAAGAATATATTGCGCCTTTACAAACTAGGGGATATACAGAATTAGGTGATGATTTGAACTTGGCGGATACTAAATTGATTGGAACTACAAGGGATAATATGCTTAATGATGTTAGCGACGAAAAATTGACCAATGTTGTAAGAGATTTATACAGACCTAATGCAAAAGTTGGCAACGGAAGTTCTATGGACGCATATAGATATGAAAAGACATTTTCAACAACCGTTGGAGGTAAAACACATCAAGAAAAACTCTTAGGTTACAGGTCAGCATTATTAAAATTGTGGCATAAACGGTCAACGATGGACAACAAAAGAACAAGAAGTTATTAAACGCTTATTAATAGATATTGAAGATGCACTTTTTAATTATTAACGATGATTATTATAATCATATAATTGAAAAGTTAATAGAGGGTAATCCTCTATTTACATCAGTTTTTGATTTAGAAGATGGTATATATCCTATACTTGGAGAGTTTACACAATTTGCAATTGACAACATTGACAATCAAAATGTTATTTTGGATGCATTTCAGTTTATAAACAAAGCTCTCGAAGAAGGAGGATATAAGACAGAAGAAGTAATAGTCATACAATTTCTGCAAAGATTTTTAGAGAATGACAAATTGAACAATACGGCAAGAGAACACTTATCTAACAAAGGGCTAAGTATATTCGAGAAGCTCTGATGGAATAGATATGGGAAAAGACGACTATGTCACTTACGGTAAAATTAAATTACTAATCAAACAATTAGTAAATAATGCTATTTTGGAAATTCCTGGAGTATTTTTTTTGGGAAGTGATTATTCATACTTTTTTTTAAACATGACAATGTTTTCTAATAAAAAAGTAAATTTTCATAAGGTCATAAAAGATATTCTTAAAATCAAAAGTCAAAATGATTATTATATAGTTACACTGAAAGAAGACTATTCTATAAATGATACGTATCCTTTACTTCATTTTTTAGAGAGTGACAGTGACTCTTCATCACATGATTTATGTTTGAACCTGTTGTATAAAAATAAATTTGATGAAGAGATGTTAGTGTTCAATCAGACTTTAGAGTGGTTTTATTTTGAAAGTACTTTAATGACATTTTCTATATTAATAGTAAAAAATGAAGATTGTGAAAAAGTTGCGCCCCGGGTAAAAGAATTTCTTATTAATCGAGATGAGCTTGATTTCGAATTTAATCTTATGCTTACACCCCATATGATTGATCTTTTCAACAAATATGTAAAGCAAAACGTTTTATTGAAATAGTCTTAAAATGACGTTCTCAAATAAGATTGATAATATACTCAATAGAGGGATTGATTTACATGATTCAGATATCCATAATTGGGCGCTGACTAAAAGCCAATTATTAGAGATATTGGAAAAATTTTTAGATGCGAAAATTGCCATCGCTGGTGGAGATGTAATGAATAGTATTAATGGACAAATTGGGTTTTCCGGAGCGAACTGGTATTGCGATAAGAAGGAAGATGAACATTACGATGATTTTGTTATTAGGAGTATAAATGAAACGAGAGAGTATATATTAAAATATCCTACGTCAGATGTAGATTATTTTATTTTGGTTCCATGGTGAGAATTTTTTTAGTAATCATCATTATGTCATATGCCAAGGCTGTTATACATCACATTATTTCTACAAATTCGATAAACCTTTTTATTATTTAAATCAAAAGTGTATTTACAATGCTAAATAGCGAAAAACGACTACTTTTTAAAATTACCTTTCTAATATCAATCATTTTACTAATCACGTGTAATGTTTCGCTGGCACAGTTGGAAAGTTCTCCCGACTGCCGTATCTGGTATACCTATGATAACGCTGGGCAACGTGTAAAGCGATCATACTATTGTATCGAAGAAGGTGGTGTACAACCCTCTGATCATCCAATAAAAATTGACCAGTATCCTAATCCTACCCACGGTCCCGTGGTGGTGGTATCAGATATTGAGGTTGATGTATTTATTGTGAGGATATTCTCAATGTTAGGTGTACAGGTGGCTTATGCAGAATGTGAAAACTGTAACTACCTAACTGTAGATATTTCAAACCAACCTCCGGGAAGTTATGTAGTACAGGCATCAGTTCAAAAACTTGGTTACAGTAATCTTCAGGAAGGTTTTACATTGATAAAGGATGATGAATAGTTAGCCATTACATTTTATGTGTAATAACGTGATTTTTAGAGTGCCGATATAAAATGGGGTTCACTCATTCTTTGCTTAAACGTAGACAAGCTACTTTCTATCTTAAACCTTCGTCATTCATGCGGTTCAAGTAATGTTGTTCTGTATTCTCCAAGTAGTCATGAATACTACCGTCAGTCGAATGTATAGGGTTTTAGACCGACTGACTAATTCAATTCAGGGAGTGTTTATATGATGGATGCTTATTACCATCAATACTCAATCATTTCTAAGGTCGAATTATTTTATCTCTAAAATGGCTAATAACAAATTTTACCCTCTTTCAGTAAATGCCTGTCCGTCACATTGAATTGTGACATGTTTGCATAGTTGGGCAAGCTGCAAATAGAAGGTGAAGTGATACATGTTGTCGTACAGTCCTGTAGCAATTTTAATAGACTGCTAGGCGGTTTAGGACAACAGAAAAATGACAACTCATTACTTACGCCATCCCGCGCTGATGGAAAGGGCAATAATTCTGATGCGCATCAAAACAAAAAAACAAAAGTGGTACTGCTGAAATTTTTCCTGGGGGAAGGAATTTTAGGTAGCATGTATTTGGTCAGTCACACGTTTATATAGATATGGGGGTGGCTGACCAATCTTAGTGAACGAAGTTTATGCCACGTTCATCTTTAGTTTAAAAATTTGCACCAAAATTTGCACCTTGGCTCTGTTAATAATATCCAATCATTGGAATGCAAAAATAAACTGAATCCTTTGAAATGACCTATAGTAAAGGGTTTCAGGGAACAACAAGAAAAGAAAGGAAAACAAAAGAAAGCACAAAAATCTGACTCATAATCAGCAGGCCTAAGGTTAGCAAAATACTACCATCCCGCGAGCTCATCTTTAAAAAATATTCGACCAGAATATTATTTCATAAAAAGCATTTCTATGTTTCCGGGAGAAATAAAAAACATCTCCATTTTCTCTAATAGCTCAATCAGAATATTTCTTCATCACCCCGGTTTAACTGCCGCTATCGCGCTTTTACGGCGTTGACACCATACATAAAGTTTGCTTCTATGACACTTCCCCATGTTTCCCCCAAAAACTCCCCCTCTAAAACACGTCATGACAAAACGATGACATACAAAATCCATGTAACTTTTCGTTCTATTTATTCGTCTTATTAAAGCATACATAACCCCCATGAAAAGAAAGCTGCGCTACCTCCTCTTTATTTTATCGTTTTTTTCGGTCACCAGCACCTTTGCGCAAAGCTATTCTGTGAAAGGTGCTTTAATGGATACCCTGAATGATGCGCAACTCCAGGACGCTTCCGTGACCCTCATCCGGGCGAAAGATTCTATCCTGCAAACCTTTACCCGGTCCAAACAAGACGGGAGCTTCGAACTTCGCGTTCCCAACCCGGGAGAATACGTGATCCTGATCACCTTCCCCAGCTTCGCTGACTATGTTGAAAAGCTGAACCTGAATACAGAAAAACCCATCATAGATCTCGGTACGATCCCTATGATCACCAAAACGCATTTACTGCGGGAATTTGTTTTAAAACAGGAGGTCGCCGCTATCAAGATCAAAGGTGATACGACAGAGTATGTCGCCGACAGCTTCAAAGTAAGGGATAATGCATCCGTAGAAGAACTGCTTCGAAAACTTCCGGGCATCCAGGTCAATAAGAACGGAGAGATCACGGCACAGGGAGAAAAAGTGCAGAAGATCATGGTGGATGGCGAAGAATTTTTTACAGATGACCCTGCCGTGGTTTCCAAAAGCCTGCAGGCTAAAGCGGTAGATAAAGTGCAGGTCTTTGATAAGAAAAGCGAACAGGCGGAGTTTACAGGAATAGATGATGGCGTGCGGGAGAAAACGATCAACCTGAAGCTGAAAGACAATATGAAAAAAGGTTATTTTGGTAAAGCGATAGCCGGTGGCGGGACCGGCGGCTTCTATGAAAATCAGCTGATGCTCAATGCCTTCAAGAACAAGCGCAAATTATCGGTTTTTGGCATTGCGGCTAATAGTGGTAAAGTGGGCCTGGGTTGGGAAGACCGGGACAAATATTCAGGAGGCAACAATGCTGAAATGTCGGAAGAAGGATACATGTATTCTTACTACGACGCCGGTGAAGATAATATGGAAGGGTGGGATGGACGCTACAACGGGCAGGGTTTGCCCTCTGCCTGGACGGGCGGATTGCACTACTCTAATAAATGGTTTGAAGATGCCCTGCACCTCAGCAGCAATTATCGCTATGCCAAACAGAATATCTCTACCATTGGCAACACGCTTACACAATACAACCTGGACTCGTTTCAATACTACAACGATCAGCGAAAAGATGCATTCAGCACGGGCGATCGTCACCGGGCTGATCTGATACTGGACTACAAGATAGACTCCCTGTCCAGTTTGAAGCTGACAGCGAACGCGGGCTATAAGAACACCGACAGCCGTGAAAATTTTTATGCTAAATCCGTTGATACACTGGGCACGGTCTTTAACGAAAACGAGCGGCATAATACAGCCAATACGATCGGTACCAATTTCAATTCGACGCTGTCCTACCGTAAGAAATTCAGAAAGCAGGGACGAACGATTTCTGCAACTGTAAATGAAAAATACACCAATACAGATGCAGAGAGCTATTTGTATTCACTGGTTACTGCGGCAGGGCTCAGTACGACCATCGATCAGCAAAAGCAAAACAATTCTGAAAACTTCCAGGTAACCGGCAACCTTTCTTATACCGAACCCCTGAGTAAAGTCATGTTCCTGGAGGTCAACTACGGGCTGACGCTGAATAATAGCTATGCCAAGCGATTGTCTTATAATAAAAGTGGTGGCGGAGACAGCTATGACGTGCTGGACAGCCTCTTTAGCAGCCACTATGATTTTGATGTGATGACCAACAAGGGAGGTACGAATCTCCGGTTCGTTTTCAAAAAGGTCAATTTTTCCATAGGTGGTGCAGTCGCTTCGACGGATTTCAACCAAACAGACAAGTTCACCGACGTCGATTATCACCGCAACTTCTTTAACTTCTTCCCTTCGGCATCTTTTACCTATCGTCCCGGCGGACAAAAATCCATGTCGTTTAACTATAACGGCAGCACGCAGCAACCCACCATCGACCAGATACAACCCTTGCGTCAAAACACAGACCCACTTAATATCTCTATCGGTAATCCGGATCTGAAGCAGGAGTTCAATCATAATTTCAATGTCCGTTACAACAACTACAAAGTATTTACCGGCACCTATACATACGGTGGTGTAGGGGTTACGTTTACCAACGATGATATCAGCCGTACGGAAACCATATCCGATAAGCTGATTCGTACTTACCGTTACCAGAATGTGGATGGGAATTACAACGGATGGTGGTATGGCGGTATCGGCAGGAACTTTCGGGAAACCAATATGAGAGGCGGCATCAATACCGGTGGATATGCTACCAAAATGAAATCCATCATTAACGGTTTCGATAATACGAGTAATAGCTGGAATATAAGACTGGGTGTAGATGCCAACTACGATAAAGATTCCTTCTGTAATGTCAGTCTTAATTTCAACGTGGAATACAACACCAATAAATCCACTATCAATCAAAACGTCAATAACTACTTTACCTATAGTACCAGGTTGGATGCCAGTTTCCAGCTGCCAAAGAAATTTGAGATCGGGACCGATATCAACTGGGACATTCGTCAAAAGGTAGCTGCATTTGATAACAACAACAACGTACTTCTTTGGAATGCCTATATCAGTAAAAAGTTTCTGAAAGGAGATGCGCTGGAGCTCCGTGCTACCGGGTATGATATTCTTAACCAGAACAAAGGATTTACACGAAGTGTGTATGGTAATACGTTCACTCAGCAAAACTATAATACCATTCGCCGGTATGGTATGCTTAGCCTTATCTGGAATTTTACCCAAACCGCTGCCGGCGCACCTGCTGAAAGTGCAGCGAACTCCATCATTATAACCAACTAAGCCATGAAACAAATTATAACTTTTGCTGCAATCGTCATCGCTTCAATACAGGCAACCAATGCGCAATACACTTCTTATGGTAAAATAGAGTACGAACGCAAAAGCAATGCCCACCAGCAAATGGAAGACATGATGGATGGCGAGCAGGACAGGAGCTGGACGGAAAACATGAAGAAGATGCTGCCCAAATTCAGCATCAGCTATTTTGATCTTTCCTTTACCAAACAAAGCGGCATCTACAAGCCGGGCCAGGAAGTGGAAAACAAAATGAAAGGCTGGGGTACACCCCCGGCTATCGACAATGTGGTGTTTACCGACTATACCACCGAACGGGTAACGGCTAATAAGCAGGTATATGAAGAGAAATTCCTGGTACAGGATAGCATGCGCAAGCTGGAGTGGAAGATAGAAGATGAGATACGCATGATCGCCAATTTCAAATGCCGTAAAGCGGTGACCCGGATGTACGATTCCGTGGTGGTCGTGGCTTTTTATACCGATGACATTATGGTGAGTGGCGGCCCTGAAATGTTTGGCGGATTGCCCGGTATGATCCTCCAATTGGCTATTCCACGCCTGCATACTACCTGGATAGCTACGAAAGTAGAACTTAATGCTCCTAAACCTGAAGAACTGAAAGCCCCCGAAAAAGGAAAGAAAGTCACCCAGCAACAACTCTATGTTGATCTCAACAAAAGTGTAAGCAAATGGGGTAAATGGGGGCAGCGTAGTATATGGTGGAGCATGCTTTGACTATGAAAAATGCAGCGCTCTTTTGGACACCAGCCTGAAATTTTCAATTTATTTTACCGGCGACGACATTCTTCACCGAAAGAACTGTTGTGATGCTCTCTTCATCATAAAGGCTATCCGGGCAACGAAAATTGATTTTTTTGTTACTGACAATTTTTGACAGGCATATTCATCCTGTCGATGGATATCGATTAGCAATAGTGCAGCAAGTGTATTAAAGAGTAAGTTATTCTTCTTCCTTCAGCTTATGATGCTTCGGTACATTGAAAAGGATAGAAGTAAGCACCGGTACAAAGAAAATGGCCAGGCTGAGGAAAGAAGTAATGTAATCTCCCCAGATGACAGGATGTTCTCCCTGTGGCAAGTCTTTACCCTGGGATATCAGGCAAGCCTGCGGACCTTCCATAAAATAAGCAAATGAAGAACAGGGATTGAAATGGGCAGCTACAGATGCCGTGAGTTTAAATCCTAAAATGCCGATCACCAGATAGGCACAGGTATCAAGAAAGGGATATTTTTCCATCAGCCTTACAAAACCCTGTGCTACAAAACGCATCGCCAATATACCGATAAATACGCCCAGCCAAATGAGGATAATGTTTTTGGTATAGGCATTTGCAGCGATCACATTGTCGATGGAAAACGCCAGATCCATCACTTCTACCAGGATGACTGTGGACCAAAAGGTGCCGAAAAGCCCTAACGTCTTACGGTACAGCCAGCTTTGTTCCTTAGCCTCTATCTCTTCATGTACGTTCAAATGCTTTTTCTTCCGGTCTGTAAAGAAAAAATGCTTGATCGCCAGCCCCAGCAGGTAGATACCACCTAACGGTTTAAACCACCATATCTTGATGAGCAGGGAGGCAAAGAGCAGACAAATACCCCGGAACACATACGCTCCTATGATGCCATATTTCAGTGCTTTCTTACGTTGATCTTTGGGTAAGTCCAACACCATCGTAGCCAATACTGCGGCATTGTCCACTGACAGGAGGCTCTCAATGAGCACCAGGTTTAAAACAACTAATAATGAGGGAACAGGCTTGGTGGCGATCTGCTCCAGCAATTCATTAAAATGCGTTTCTATCATTATGGTGAGGTGTAAGCATCAAAAATACCGGCATTTTTTCTAATAACCGTAACTGAGAGTAGGTTTCACGACATTTTCAGCTAATGGCGAACGTGGGTTGGCATCTTTGCCTTTGCTCGCAGGCTATTTACTAAGGTAGAAATTCATAGCCGGCTGGTTTCTGACACTGATCTGCAAAATATAGGTGCCGGACGGCAGGCTGTTAGCAGGTACCTGAATTTGCTCTTCGGTCGTTATACTGTCCCAAACCCGTTTGCCGCTAACATCCATCAGTTTCACCCGTGCATTTTTCGGCAACTCAGAAACATTCCAACCGGTTTCGGAAGGATTGGGGAATATCCGGATCGACCGCTGTGTGAGTGTTTGCGTGCCCAAGCTCGGTTCTACCGAAATAAGCCCGGTCCGGTTCAGGATGTGGTTATCGGGGTCAATGCTCATCCCCGTCATGGTCTTCGCCCAATGAAGGCTGTAATACTCCGTGTTTTGAGTGTTCAGTACACGTATGACCGTATCGCCCTGAGCGGAGCTGAGCTTTAGTTCTACGGGCATTTTAAACACAGGAACGGACGTGGGCTTGCTGGTACTCTGGTTAAGCTGGATGAATACATTTCCCGATGCGTCCTGATACCATTTGGCGGCATACGTAGGGTATCCTTCACTACGGTACCACTGGCTGAAAAACGTATCTAATTGCATGCCTGACAAACTGCTTGCCAGGTTCTTCAGGTCGTTCGTTGTAGCCGTACTGTTAGCATGCAGTTGTTGGTACTGCCGCGTCACATCAAAGAAAATCGTGTCGTTATCGATCAGGTAACGAAGCATATGCGCAACCGCCGCACCTTTATTATACGTCAGCCTGCTGTCATAGATCCTGAATTCATCGGTAGTATCATCCACATACACACTCCCGCTGCTTCCGCCCATGGCAGCAGTGAAGACTTGGTTGCGAAAGGTCAGAGCGGCTGCTGCTCCGTGAAATTTTTCCAGGAACAAATGTTCACAATAGGTCGCCCATCCTTCATTCAGCCACATATCCGCCAGTGAATGGCAGGTGACATGGTCTCCCCACCACTGATGGGCCAGTTCATGGGCGATCAGCTCCACATTCAGTGAACCTAAAGAGACCATAGTTTGATTTTCCATGCCTCCGCTAAGAGGCGCCTGGCATATTCCAAACTTCTCACCGGCAAAAGGATATTTTCCAAAGAGGGTAGAAAAATAGTTGATCATGTGCTCTATAGAGTCCAGCTCATCCTTATGGTTTTGCAATACCGGTGATCCCGAATAGATGAAATTCTGGATCAGCATGGAATCCCCGCCGGCGAAATGCATATAGTAATTGTATTGGTCATAACGTGCAACAGCAAACGAAAGCAGGTAATAATCCACGGGATTACGCGATGCCCACTCGTACCGGCTCTCTGTGGGGCTTGGTGAAGCTATTTTCTTTAAGATTCCATTACTGGCCACAGTCAATCCGTTGGGTACAGTGACCCATATATCGGCCGAGTCTATTTTATCGGACAAAGATTGCTTACAGGCCCACCAGTCTTTGGAATGGAAGGCAGCACTTACGGTATGAGTCACCTGTGCAGGTATCGTCACGTCAGTTTGATTGAGCAGCCCGTTGGTGAAAAAGCCTGTACCACCGGCAGGCTGTCCGTGGTACCAGACATCAGCCGTAAAATTACTGTTTTGAGCGAGTGGGGCGGCAAGTGTGACTTTACGAATGGAATTGATGGAACTAACAGCAAGCAGGTTGCCGTTTACCTTTACCGAATCGATAGTAAGCTGGGAGCTGAGCTCAAAAGCATATATACCCATATTCGTGGCCAGCACCTTAGCCTCTGTGGTTGTTTTCCCGACGATGGCTGTTGAAGTATTGGTCGCCTGGATATCAAGTTTGACATAGCTGACATCATAATAGTCTTCTTCAGGTGTAGCTATGGTAGTTTTTGCAACATGATATTTTTCTGCTCTGCCCGTAGAAGCGCATAATACAGCTAACGTGCCTATACAAAGGAATTTTACATGCTTCATGCCTGCTATTGTTTGATCAGTTTTTTCGAAAATGTTTGTTTGGCTGTTTCCAGTTTCAGATGATATATCCCACTGGGATAATGTTCCGCATGAAGGGTGGCAGTGCCCCCGGATACGAGTTCTGCTTTTTCCAGGAGTTTTCCGTTGATATCATAAAG
Organism: Flavipsychrobacter sp.; assembly: GCA_035497455.1. Lineage (GTDB taxonomy): Bacteria > Bacteroidota > Bacteroidia > Chitinophagales > Chitinophagaceae > JAFIGV01. The sequence goes on along the minus strand of DATJDL010000011.1, from coordinate 226,649 downwards.
TTTCAGACGGGTATTGGCAGGAAGGTTCGTGATAGTCCAGCTTTGAGCAGCAGGATTGGGATATACCGCTATTTCTTGGCGGGAAGGATCACCTACGCCGGTCAGGGTAATATCCCGGGTAACACCCAGGTCTTTGTTGAGTAACCATTCATTCGGATCAATACTCATTCCGGTCATCGTCTTGGTCCATTTAAAATTAAAGTATTGAACGGGCTGCGAATTGTCTACCCTGACTACCGTGTCTCCGGTCGCAGAAGTCAGTTTGAATTCCACCGGGGTATGAAAAAGATTCACACCGGCATTTGCAGTTACCGTCTGAGAGAGCTGAACAACCACGTCATCGCCTATCTGGTTCCAGGAGGCTGCAAATACAGGATAGCCGGCTCCATATACCCATTGGTTCATAAACGTATCCAGGTTCTTTTTCAGGAACAGGCTGCACCTGTTTTTAAAATCATCTGTGGTAGCATTGCCAAAAGCAAAATGACTTTGGTAGTCCCGCAGCATGGCATAAAATACCGAGTCGTTCCCTACAACAAAACGGAGCGTATGTACCACTGAAGCTCCTTTATGATAGGTCAGCCTGCCATCGAATATACGGTTCTCGTCGGTAGTGTCATCTACATATACAGTGCCGCCGTCACTTTGCATGACATCATTCTGTTTTCTTACCATGTCTGCTTTCATCGCTGCTGCACCGTAATACTTTTCATAGAAAATATTCTCGCCATAAGAAGCGAAACCTTCGTTCAGCCAGATATCCTGCCAGGTGGCACAGGTTACATGATCGCCAAACCACTGATGGAACAGTTCGTGGGCAGACAGGTCGGTGCCAAAGTTTCCTTGTGTGGTCATCGTCTGATGTTCCATACCGCCACCCAGGGGCGCCATGCAATGCCCGTATTTTTCTTTCCAGAACGGATAGCGCCCCACAAGATCGGAAAAATGTAATACCATCAACCCTACTGAATCGATCTCATTTTTCCAGAAGGGCAGCACTGCTGCATTATCTCCATATACATAATTCTGGATCAGCATAGAATCTGTTGAGTTCGGAAAATGTACATAGTAAGAGTAGTCGATGTATGGTGCCACAGCAATCGATAAAAGGTAATAGGCCGTGGGGATCTTTGTCTTCCATTCATAGCGGCTTTTATTGCCGGATAAAGCAGTTACATTTTTCAGCACCCCGTTTGCCCCTGCCTTTAAAGTGTTAGGAACGGTTACCCATATATCCGCCGAATCCACTTTATCCCGCAATGACTGTTTGCAGGGCCACCAATCTTTGGCGTCATAAGGTTCACTCATCGTATAAGTAGCCTTCGTTCCCCAGGTTGGAGATTGATCATTTCTGAGCCCGGTAGAAAAAAACTGCGAGCCGCTGGTGGGTTGACCGTGGTAAAATACCTGAGCTGTAAAACTGGTGCCTTGCAGCAGGGATACCGGCAGGTTTACGGTACGAACATGATTGGCGTTGCTGGTTGCACTAAGCAGCTGCCCGTTTAACTTGAACGAATCAATGATAAGCTGGGAATTGAGTTCAAAAACATATTGATTCATAGAAGGAACGATCACTTTGGCGCTGGTCGTCACATCGCCTTCTATATACGTCGACTGGTTGTCGAGCTGCACATTCATCTTCACATAGGTTACGTCATAGTTTTCTTCTGCAGGGTCCGCCACGGTTACTTTAGCTTGAATGAACGATCGGATCTTAGCCTCGCGGCAAATAGCAGATGCATCTTTTGGGACGGTTTGAGCATCGGATAGGGTAACCGCACTTCCCCACAGCAAAACAGGCGTAATAATCTTCCTCATAATTTTCTCTATATAAACTTTTGGTAAATCTAACCATTAATTGACTCTTGAATGTCATGACCCCGTCGTTACCTTTGCGGCATGTCCCGCAATTTTTCCACCATTATTCATTATAATCGTCAAAAACTATCTGCTGTAGTCCTGCCTGTAACCTTGGCTGATGGCATGCGCTATGAAGTGAATATAAAAGGTTTCCCACGGTTTTTTATGGCGTGGAGTGCACTGGGGAGATATGATTGGGTGAAGGAAGAGCTGGATGAAACTGTAGATATTCCTTATGATTTGGTGCTGGCTGTAAGCGATATGCTGGATAAGCTCAAAAAATAAAATCTGAAATACTTAAGAAGTCGGGTTTCTGGAAAAGCGAAAGATAATTGAGCTATTGCCCTGTTGCATAATAAAAGCGATCGGTTAGTACCCAAAGAAAAACAAAATTAAACTGGCCAATCATTTCTTCGGGCTTTTTAGTTAAGTTGGCATTATGGCTTCCGTTTATGGCATTCTGGGCTACCCCTTGTCTCATAGTTTCTCCCCTGCATATTTCAAAGAAAAATTTGATAAACTTCGCATACAGGCGAGTTATCGTATTTTCGAATTGGAAAACATTCACCTCTTTCCCGATCTGCTAAAAAGCCACCCCTATTTATGCGGATTGAACGTAACTATACCTCATAAGCAAACGGTGATCGAGCACCTGGATACACTCAGTGATGCCGCCGCCGCAGTAGGCGCTGTGAATTGCATAGATATCAGGGAGGGTTTGCTGCGCGGCTACAATACCGATGTAATAGGCTTTGAAAAAAGCCTGAGACCTTTGTTGAAAAACCGGCACCGGAAAGCGCTGATCCTGGGCAACGGCGGTGCTTCCCTTGCTGTGCAGTTTGTATTGAAAAAACTGGAGATCAGTTACCTGCAGGTATCACGTAGTCAGCCACTCCGTTATGAAGAGCTGAGTGAAGAGATCATAAAAGAACATTTGCTCATCATCAATACAACACCATTGGGTATGTACCCTCATGTGGAAGAGGCACCGGCTATTCCTTACCGGCACCTCACTTCCCACCATTTGCTCTATGACCTGATCTATAATCCGGAAGAAACCCGCTTTTTATTACAAGGCAAAGAGCAAGGCGCTGCCATTAAAAACGGTTTTGAAATGCTGAAACTGCAAGCCGACGCCAGCTGGGACATCTGGAGCAGGTAATTTCATCCATGCATCCCCTTCAGGTTTTAGAACCGGATCTACTTCAATACCACCTGCACTGTATGTCTTGTCTTTTGTTCCAGGAGCTGATAACGGCTTTTAACCAGGTCAAATAATATTTCCGGAGTGTAGTGACGCACTGTCAGCAGGCTTACATTGTCATTACGGAGCACTTTATAGTGCTTCTCCAGCTCATTCATCAGGTTATTCACCTTTTGTTCATTGTTATCAATACAGGCAACAAAGCTGATAGCCGCATTCTGGATGAGGTTGATCTTGATTTTGAGGTCGTGGAATACTTTGTAGAGGTAGCTAAGGTTATCTTCGGTAACAAATGAAAAGTCTTTGGTGGTTACCTGCAGCAGAGTTTGATTTTTCTTAAGGATAATGAGTGGCGGGTAGAAAATACTGTTCACTTCGCCCTGGATGACTGTTCCTTTCAAATCTTTATCCAGAAAGCATCTCACATAAAGGGGGATATTGTTGTTTTGTAACGGTTTGATGGTTTTCGGGTGAATGACCTGCGCGCCGTAGTAGGCCATTTCAATGACCTCATGGTAGGTGATGGCTTCTATTTTTACCGTGTTGGAAAACTCCTTTGGATCAGCGTTCTGCAAGCCTTCCACATCTTTCCATATCGTAACACCTTTCGCGCCAAGCCATGCAGCCAGCAATGCAGCGGTATAGTCAGAGCCTTCCCTGCCCAGTGTTACCGAAGCATTATCGGAGGTAGCACCAATGAATCCCTGGGTGATAACACTCGTTCCGTCCGCCAGTTTTTTACCTACAATGCCTCTTGCCTGCTTTTCTGAATGCTCCCAATCTACCTTTGGATCGCGGTAGTTATCGTCGGTGCGGATCACATCACGCGCATCTACCCATTCAAATGAAAGCCCGCTTTGTTTCAGGAAATAGGCAAAAATGGTCGTAGACAAGAGCTCGCCCATGCAAACGATCTGGTCATAAGAATAGTCAAACCGCTCCTCGCTCGCATCATCTATTGCCCATTGCAGTTCGGTAAAAAGTACATTCAGGTCTTTCAGTGCCTGCTCCAGAAAGTTTCCGCTGATCAGCCCTGATGCATAGTCTTTATGGTCATCTTCCAGCTGTTGTGCCAGCAGCTTTGCTCCGTCCTTGTCACCCTTGCACGATTTGGTTACTATAATCTCCAGGGCATTGGTCGTTTTGCCAAATGCGGAAACTACTAATACTAAAGGCTCTTTAACTTCCGAGATAATGGGAAGCAAGGCTGTCATTTTTTCCGGTGTGGCAATGGAAGCGCCACCAAATTTGTAAACGTTCATCGAAAATTAAAAAGTCAAAATTAAAAATTAAAAAATCGGGAAGAAGGAAAATGGGACGACAGAAAACGTCGTGAAAAGGAGCGAGGCTATTTGCGGCTACGCTTTCGTTTGGAAGCCTGCTTCGGTTGGGCTTCTTTCTTTTGGGAAACTTCGTCTTTGCCGGTTACAGAAGACTTTTCCTGCCGGGCTGTTTTACCATATTCAAATAATTCTTTCAGGCTTTTCGGACGCTGTGCTGCCAGCCATTGAAAACGGCTGAGCCGGTAAACGCCGCCAAGCGCCTGCTGCATAGGAGTCATCTTGTGCCTGACATTCTGGTATTGAAGAATCCTGCTGATCTCTTTATCTTCAAAGATCACCTTCATACGCTCACTTTGAGTCTCATCCACACCGATGTAGGCATCTTTATCATCTTTGGAATAGTAAATGGCTTCGGCATTGGGATAGACCAACATTTCCCTGATTGTGCCATTCTCAAAAAATCCTGTTAAGGTCTTGCCCTGCACCTGGTCAAAAAGTTGCGCTTTCTCCGGCCCGGACTGGGAGATAAGCAGTGCATTGTTGGGGACATAGATCTGCCGGAGTGTATTACTGTCGGTATAAAGCAATATCGTATCGCCGGTGATCTGCGCATTGCGACTCCACACCATGGGACTGTACATCAGTCGCATAGTAGAGTCTTCCTGCGAATAGCTGATACTGTCGCATTTAGCTTGCAGGGAATCCGAAAAAACCAATACATGATGATAGCCTAGAAAATAACGTTTACCTGAACTATCGGTTGCAGGCGCTGCTTGAGCTTTTTTAACAAGTTTCGACCCTTTCTTTATTGAAGAAGTATCTTTTACAATACTATCTTTTGTTACTACCGGGGCAGAAAAAAATGTATCAGCCCGGATGAACAAACTATCCGTACCATTCATTTTTTTCATCACGGGGTATTCGGTAGCGTAGAGTTTTTTAGTGAGTTCGTTATACTGCGCGTGATCGCAATAGAGAGTACCTTTCAGTGCCGTATCAATACAGACGACTTTTCCGTTGGCTACCCCAAATCCTGTTACACGATTATAGTCCATTTTGTCTGCCTCTATATATTGTGCGCGATCCTGCAGGGAAGAGCGGGTAGTGAAATGGGCGATCTCGTTCTTCGCATCCCAGGTGCCGCTGCTGGTGCGCAATTCGGCACTATCATTGGTGACGACAGAGGGAGCTAAAAATTTTACGACTTCGGTCGCTGTATTATAAGCCAGATCTTCGGAAACAACGTTGTATTTCGGATCTGTCACATATACATCTCCTGTAAAACGGGAGTCTTTTGTTGCGGCATTGTAAAATCCTCCGTTGCTGGAAAGCGTAGTCGTTTCACTTTGCAGCGTACCCCCTTTGCTATAGGTTCCGATCTTCGTACCCACATCGTAGTTCAGTTCCTCTGACCAAAGGTTCGCCTTTCCGTCGGTCAGGTTGACGTTGCCTTGCAAAAAAGCTTTTTTGGTATTCCCTGTGTAACGCAGGTAGTCGCTTTCTACTTGTGTGCCGCCTGTTTGTACGATGCGGACGTTGCCAAAGGCCTGTAAGTTGTTTTTTGCGAGATTGATATAAGCACTGTCGCAATACATATAGGTCTCCCCCTGCCGCAGTTGCACATTGTTGATCAGCTTATTCATGGCCCCGGAGTCCGTCTGAATATATTGCAGGTTCGTTCCGTTGCCGGGTAAGATTTCAATGTTTAGCTTATTGGAAGTATCTACTTTTTGAGCATGAGCGGTGACAGAAGGAAACAGGCAACATAAAAAAAACAGGGAGGTAAGCGAAAGCGCCCCGATTAAACATCGTTGCGACGCTCCGTTCATCTTCAGAATTTCTATCTTTTCCTGTGGCGTGATCAAAATACGGGGTTACTGTGCCTGCTTTTTGCGGCCAAAGATAGTAACGTTAATGTAACGCGTAGGATGTTGTTCTACATCAGCGAGCAAACTGTTGGCAGACTGAAGTGTGGCTTGCAGGTTGGTATACAACCCTTTGTCATTTACCAGTAAACCCAATGATCCTTCGTTACTGTTTATTTTCGTCATGATTCCCTGCAACTGGTTGGCTGTAGTTTTTAGCTCGGCCAACGTGGGTTCTATCTGCGCCCTCGAAAGCTGCTCGGTCGTGAGCTCGGTATACTTCAAAATGTTTTCTACACGGGCATTATTGCGGGCTAAATTTCCTGTAATGTCATCTGCATTGCGTATCACCGAAGCCAAACGGTCGCTTTCACCGTTCAGTTTGCCGGAGAGTTGGGAAAAATTCCTGGTAGTCACATCAAGATTAGCAAGGCTGGCTTGCAGATTGGCCTTCGCCTTGTCATCCAGCACCCCGTTAACACCCTGTAATAATGTGTCGAGTGTGCCTACGGCATGCCGGAGATCTTGCAGCAACGGGGTGATCTCGGCTGAAACGGCATCTATAATACCTCCCTCGATAGCGGAAGGAAGGGTTTCTTCATTTTCTGCCAGTTGACTACTGTTGCTGAGCTCAAGGCTTATTCCCTTAGTACCCAGCAGATCGGTAGAGATCAGGTTGGCTACGGTAGCCTTGGGGATGTTCATCTTTTTCTTCACAGCCAGTGTTACTTTCACTTTCCCGTTTTCATCCAGGTGAATGTCGGATACACGCCCTACCTGCATCCCTTTGATCAGAATCGGGGAAGAAGCTTGTAGCCCTTGTACATTCTCATAATAAGCATAGTACTCATGTTCACCGGAAAGTAAGTTGGACCCTTTCAAGAAGTAAAAGCCTGCAAAAAATACAATAATAGCAATGGACACAAGTAGTCCTATGCGGGCTTCTTTGGATAGACTCATAGAATAGTTTATGAAAGACAAAAATAGGCGAAAACGCGCTATAAGTTGGCACGAAACAATTTGTAGCTCTATAGAAGAAAAGCAAAATGGAAAACAGGATGATGAAAGGGTGCTAATACTGGAGTCCTTTCATCGCTATTTCTTCCGTCTGCAGTCAATATAAAACCAAATAGCGTGTGCTAATTATGTAACGTTGGTCGCTATGAGAATAAGCTATTAAAAATCCGTACCCAGAGAAAAATGGATCATGGGTTTTCTCCGCCCCTCGATGTTCCAGGCTGCATCCAATCTCATAAAGTACCCCAATAAAGTAGTCCTTAACCCTGCGCCGTACCCGATAGCCAGATCCGTGCGTGGCGGCGTGAGTATCAGTGTAACATTATTGGCCTGGTTAGTAAAAGGATACGAACGCTGTGTATTTTCTTCTGTTGGCAGCAGCCCGTTCCAGGCATTACCTGCATCAGCAAATCCCACCAATTGTAAGTTCTTCAGGAAGGAAGACTGGATCGGTTTTTTGGACAATGTCGTGAATAAAGGAACGCGCATTTCCACATTAATGACGCCGAACGTATTGCCGCTCCGTGCATTTTGAGGATAGCCCCGCAAGTTGGTGGTAAGCGCCTGGAATCCAAAATTCTCCGAAGGTGCCGGTGCAAAAGCAGATTGCTTCGCAAAAAGCCAGTTATCCACCCCCCCCATCACGTAGTTGATGCGTTTGTTGCCACCGGAATGCGCATATGCAAAACGGGTAGCCAATACCACATTCTTATACACTGGCTCGTAGTAGCGGATATCGGTTCCAATATTATAGAGCCCTCCGTTGGGTTTGCTGAGCTCATAGAAATATTCCCCATATATTTTTGCCCGTAACCCGTTCCAGATATTGATGACAGGCATTTTTGTATTGTCGTGCACATATTCCGCACGGCTGAGAATCCAGTATTTTTTAGGCACATTGGCAGAACCCAGGGCAAATATGTCTTGTGATTTGTAAGTGATCACATCTTGCCGGAACCCGGCGTACATTCTGATACTCCGGATCCGGTCCAAGGGATAGACGGCACCTCCTTGAATCATATTCGACGTTGTTTTCTGCACCTGCTCGGGGTTTATGTAGAGCGGTTGATTATTCGAATCGACATATCCGACCTTAACTTTTTGAAAATTCTCGGTTCGCAGCAATAAGATATTCCAGTCTACCCTGCGTGTCACATTTTCAAATTGCAGGAAATAATTCATGCCCGAGAAATTGACGGGCAGCCGGACGCCTCCGGTCAGTTTCAGGTTCTCCATCATATCGTTGAGGCTCACGGAGAGCATGGCACCTATCGGCGGCATGGAATAGCTTTGACCTATCGGCTGGTATTTGGTGAACAGTACGGTATTATCCAGTTTTAAACTGAGGAAATCCGGTTTGAAAGAATAACGGTAAGGTTGCGCCCGCATTTTGATATACGTGCTGTCGACTAATATAGAATCTTCGTCTGTAAGGGATGAAAGTTCCGGGATTTTCGAAACGGTATCTACCACCGTTACGATAGGGGACGTGTCAGGTGGAGCAGATAGGTTAGGCTTTTCCTCCGAAAATTCGGTTTGAAATACATTGCCGGACTGCAAACTGACGTTGCCGACAGATTGTGGTATTTGAGGAGTCGGCTGTTGTGAAGTAGGGGTGGGAAGAGGATCTACAACCGGTTCCGCACCCACATTGTTAGAGCCCGAAAGCGTTGTGGATTTCAGCTCTTTGGGTTGCACCGTTTTGTAGGGAATATCCAACGGACGGAAATATACCTTATAATCTTTGTCTACCTGTATGACATCCGCTGTTTGCCGGCTTGCCGGGTTGTACTGGTGTGCTAAAATGCTGTGCGTGTAATTTGTTACCGGAACGGAATAGGCTGAGTCCAGGTTGCGAACAGTTCGCCCGAATAATACAATGTATTTATTGGTGACCCCATTACTGTCATAGAGGTAGGCGAAGTTCTCACTTCCATACTGTATCGGCTGGCTGATATTACCTGTACTGATGTCGGTGAGCTGCAATAGTTGAGGGCTTTTGGTTTTTGTGTCGTAGAAATAGACATTCATCGGGCCGGTGGGCAGTTCATTTACTTTTGCCTGTGTCTTCAGGTTAGGCTCCGGGCGGTTCGATAAAAATACAATACCGCGCCTGCTGCCACCACTTACCAGCCAGGGTTGCGTGTCATCCCATACATCATTCGTGATGGGGGTAAGACGAGATCCTTTTATACGAAACTCATACAGATCAGTTTGCGCTTTTTTAATGGTAGAAAATACCATAATCTGGTCATCTTCCATAAACGTCATACCCAATACACGGTCGAAACGGTTGGAGGGGATCACGTAATTAAAGACCTTGGATTTCAGTCCGTCGTAGATCTTCAGGCGCGTCTGGCTCCCTTTTTTGTATAAAATACCCAATTTAAACCCGGTGTTATTCCAGGCAAGCAAAGGATAATCCGGATCCGGAAGTTCATGGTAGTCCTTTCTGCCACCTGATACGATACTCACCCTGCTTTTCTCTCCCGTTGTCCGCTGGATGAATACTTCATACTGCCCGTTCAGCCAGGTTACATACGCAACATCATTTCCCCTGGGAGACACGCGCACATTCCGCAGCACCGTTTTGTCATTAGGTACTTTAATGTCCAGGATAGCCTTTGTACTATCCGGCAGTTCCTGGACGAGCGCATCTTGTGAATAAGTATAATTATAAAAATGGATGATAGAGTCAAAGGTTTGTTTCACATTCAATCCTATGGTCATGCGTAGTCCGTTGTCTAGCTTACTCTTCATTTGCATGGTGTAGAGCAGGTTCTTCACATTGTTCTCGCCGAAATTGGCAGAAACAAATTTCCAGAATGCCTTTCCCGCTATTTCAGGGTTGTTCTCAGCAAGCTCGTTGAAATTTTTTTTAGGGTTGGCTTGTAAATAGTTCTTCCACGCAGTCTCACTGGCGGCATCCCATCCGTCCACCAAGTACGCTATGAACCCTGAGCTGATCCAAACCGGCAGGTCCAATGACACCGCGTTTTTCACCATTTCTTTCAGGCTTTCGCCAAATATCATGCGTTCCATAACCACACGGCTCATACCTGCTCTTAACTGCCGGTGTACATCTGTATGAATGCCGGTGTAATACACCACCAGTTTGTCGCCTACTATATCTACTGTGCCGGTCGGCACATCTTGTATTGGTGAGGGCGATTTCCTGCCTATGTTTGTTTGACGATAATCGTCATAGCTATTGTAAAGGATAATGCTGAAACGCTCAGGAAACTGCCCGCCCATTTTTCGTTCTACAATGCGGATATCCTTTTCTGCCTGTTCGGCCACATATCTTGCCAATTGTCTTCCTGCAGCATCGTAGTGGTAGATTTTGAAATGCTTGGTGTCGAAAAAACGCCAGTCGAATGTGCGGTTTTGAAGTCGGTTTTGCCCGAATGTTTCTAAATATGTCTGAGAAAATGCCTGAAAAGAAAAAAGAACAGCGCATAAGAAAACAAATGCCTGGAGCACACCCTGACCCCGCAACCCATCCCGTTTTGCTTGCCTCATAAAATCCATCTCTTAGTTATGACCTATGTTTGTATTCTAAATTAGATAAAATAATCATGCTGCGTTTAGAAAGTTTCGTATTCAATCCTTTTCAGGAAAATACTTATCTCCTTATTAACGAAAAAAATGAATGCTGGATTGTAGATCCCGGAATGTATGACAATACCGAGACAAATCAGCTGTATGAGTTTTTCCAATCACATCAGCTCCGACCTCAGGCTATTATTAACACCCATGCTCATATAGACCATGTTTTCGGCGTGCAGGGTTTGAAAGATAAATATGGTATCCCGTTTATGATGCATGAAAAGGACCTGCCGGTGTTGAACGGAGCCGCAGGATCAGCCGCCGTATTTGGGTTGCAGTTTTCCGGAATACCCAACGTGGAGAATTTTATAAAAGAGGGAGAACCATTGATGTTGGGAGACGATGCAATCGAAGTGCGATTTACACCGGGGCATTCTCCGGGTAGTATAGTATTTTACTATCCGGAAGGCGGTTGGATGGTAGCCGGCGATGTGCTTTTCAACGGCAGTATAGGCAGAACCGACTTGCCGGGAGGCAACTTTGATACATTGATCCGAAGTATAAAACAGGAGTTGTTTACACTGCCGGACAATACAGCAGTTTATCCGGGGCATGGTCCGAGTACGCGGATCGGCGATGAGAAAGTCTATAATCCTTTTCTTAAAGACGCCTGATAACGAATTCTAGAATATAAAAGCCATGCTTCCTTGTAAATAGTTATACTTCATAAAAATAAACTTACGTGAAAAATACTATATTCTACCTCTCTACCTGCGACACCTGTCAAAAAATCCTCAAAGAAATAGGTGCTACAAACTATGATTTTGAAATGCAGGATATTAAGACGAATCCTGTCACGGCATCACAATTGGCACAACTCAAAACTAAAGCAGGCAATTATGAAGCGCTTTTCAGCAAAAGGGCACAGCTCTATAAATCGCTTGGCTTGGCAGAAAAAAATCTGCAGGAAGACGACTATAAGCACTATTTACTGGAGCATTACACCTTTTTAAAACGCCCTGTAATCGTATGGAAGGGATCCGTATTTGCAGGGAACGATAAAAAAACGATAGCAGCGGTAAAGCAAGCGCTTGGATAAAAACAAAAATTTTACCGGACTACGATAAGCAACTTGAATTCTAATGGTTTTTAAAAAGGAAATGACCGCTTTTATGGCGGTCATTTCTTTAATTGGAAATCAAGTGTCGGGTTATTTAAAATCTCCCGCTTTTACGAAACTCATTTTAGCAGGATTGATGTATTTTTTGATAGCCGCATTTACTTCGGCAACAGATAAGCTTTGCAACTTTTCGTCCATGGCTTTGTCAAAGGCCATGGTACGACCCAAAAATAAGTTAGTGCTAAGTTTGCCTGTGAGAGCTGCATCCTGTGCACGCCCGGTTTGGCGATATTGCAGCACACCCTGTTTAGCGGCATCCAGTTCTTCTTGTGTAATACCTTGATTCACCCATTTTGCCAGTTCATCCTTGTATGCAGCCATCAACTTCTCCTTGTTTTCGGGATTGTAAATGGCATAAGAGCCGAAAGATGTTTTTTCATCCAGGGAGCCGGGTTGAAGGAAAGAACCTACCCCGTATGAAATACCCTCTTTTTGACGGATGCGGTTAGCCAGACGGGAATTCAGGAATCCTTGCCCGAAGATATAGTTACCCATGAAAAGAGCAGGATAATCCGGGTTGTCATCCTTCATTTTAAACTCATAAGAAGAAAGGAACATAGCATTTTTCTTATCAGGAGTTTTGAATTCTTTGTCTTCCGGGGAGTAGTCTTTATAAGGATCGGTTACGCGGGTATAGCTCTTGATGGCACTCCAGTTATCCAGGAGCTTCGACATTTTTTGCTTTACGGTAGGAGCATCGAAATCTCCTACAATAGCAGCTGTAGCACTGCTTCCGTTGTAGAAATCTTTATAGAATTTTTTTACATCTTCCAGGGTAGCTGCCTTATAGTCTGCAAGATCTTCTTCTGTGGTAGCTGCATGTAAAATATGTCCCTTAGGATAGGTATTGCCGATACGTTCCAATTCTCTGCCGGCTATCGCTTCCGGTTCGCTGCGTTGTTGTTCCAGCGCACTGATATTTTCCTGAACAAGTGCTTTGAATTCATCTTGAGGGAAAGAAGGCTCATGCAGGATCTCTGTGATCAGATCCAGTAATTCAGGGAATTTATCTTTAGTAGATTGTCCGGAAATGTTCACAGTTTGTCCGCTGGCAGCTACATTCATTGTGCTCTTCAATTGATCAATAGCTTCGTTGATCTGCGATTGCGTATGTTTTGCAGTTCCTTTTTTCAACATGTCAGCCGTGATGTCTGCAATGGCATGCTTATTGGTCATACTGCCTTCGTCACCCAATCTCAGTGTTATCCTGTATTCCACGGTGTTGCCCCGGGTTTGTTTTTGGAGCAAGTTGTATTTGGCACCTCCGGTGAGTTTTACAGTTTCCGTACGCTTATCTATGTTTTCAGGAGAAGGATCAAATGCTTCCCCCGCCGCCAATGCAGCTTCCCCTTTGTACCCACTCAATACCTTAGCCAAGTCGGGGCGCTCAGGCATAGTAGCCCTTACAGGATTATTGGTAGGTATAAATACACCATACGTTCTGTTAGAGGTCACCAGATAATTTGCTGCAGCTTTATTGACATCCGCAGTAGTTACTTTTTTCATATAATCTCTGTACAGGAATCCGGTGCGCCAATCTCCCTGTCCGATGAATTCACTCAACAAAGTACCCACGCGTGCAGAGTTTCTGAACAGCGTCTCGTAATCCTTCATCAACTTAGCTTTAGCTTTATTGACCTCATCTTCCGTTACTGGTTTTGTTTTAAGTTCATCAATAGTGGCAAACATGGTTTTCTTCGCCTCATCCATGGATTTTTCTTTCAGTACATCCGCATTAATATACATGAAACCGGGATCATGCAAGCCGGCAGCCCATCCCCATACCACGCTGGCCTTTCCGCTTTTTACCAGGCTTTGGTAAAGTCTGCCGTTAGGCTCATTGGTCAATACTTCATTGAGTACATCTACAGCGGCATAATCCGGATGAGAGCCTGGCGGAATATGGTAAGCCATTGCCACAGATTGTACATCGCCGACACGGCGAAGTTCTACCAAACGCTCACCGTCCTGGGTAGGCTCGACGGTGTAGGTTTGTGGAAGTACACGAGCCGGGCGGGGGATACCTCCGAAATATTTATTTACCAGCTCAAGCGTTTTTTCTTCGTCGATTTTACCAGCCACTACAAGCGTAGCGTTGTCAGGCTGATAGTATTTTTTATAAAAAGCCTTCAGGTTTTCGATAGGCACTTTCTCAATATCTTCTTTAGATCCGATGGTCGATTTGCCGTAATTGTGCCAGAGGTAAGCGGTAGAAAGGATACGCTCCATCAATACACCACTGGGGCTGTTCTCCCCGCTTTCAAATTCGTTTCTTACTACAGAGAACTCACTTTGCAGGTCTTTGTTGTCGATAAAGGAGTTGATCATTCTATCGGACTCCAGGTCCAATGCCCAGTTCAGGTTTTCGTCCGTGGCATTAAAGGTTTCAAAATAATTCGTGCGGTCATACCATGTGGTGCCGTTGGGGCTGGCGCCATGCGCCGTCAGCTCGGCGGGAATATTCTTATGCTTGGTAGAACCTTTAAATACCATGTGTTCTAACAGGTGAGCCATACCGCTTTCTCCATACCCTTCGTGACGGCTACCTACACGATATGTAATGTTTACCGTAATCGTGGGCTTGGAAGGATCAGGGAATAACAATACCTGCATGCCATTACCGAGTTTATATTCGGTAATTCCCTCTACGCTGGTCACTTTAGAGGGTGCTGGCGGTTTGTTTTGGGCAGTTGCCTCATTTGCATAAATAAGCAAAGACAATCCACCGATGATGAAATTGTGTAACCTCATGATTTTTGTGTTTGAATTCTCAAAATAGGATTTAAATGTAGTAAGAAAAAGTGTATCTATAACGCCGTATTAGGGGTGATAAATAAAGGGAAATAGCCCGGAAGGAAAACCGGACATGCAATTAAAGTTTACCCATTCCTGTATTTCGTGTTTGGCACAAAGTAGTTTGTCATTTTGTTGTGTATTTGTTATTCAAAAGTTTACCAAACGTTATTGCATTTGGATAATTTTTAAGATAAGCTAATGGGATTTATCATTGCATTCCCCCTGTTATGTTAGTTATGATGCGCGATATTCTAGAAACCCCGATAAGACCCGAGTTGGCTTTGAAATCGGGCGTTCGGAAACATATTATCTACGAAGATGAATCTGTCAGAACCAGCCTGATACAACTCAATGATTTACATTCGGATGCTATACTCTTTGTCTGCACGCGCGAGAACATTCTCATTGGTTCCCTGACGGACGGAGATTTAAGAAGAGGGTTTATCAACGGACTGGATTTTGAAACGAATATTTTGGATTTCCTGCAGCCCGATCCGCTTTTCATTTATAAAGAAGACCTGCATCACGCAGACCTCGCAGATTTAAAAAACAGGCATTTTTTGATTATCCCGGTTGTTGACAGCAGGAGGCAGATAGTGGATATTCTCAACCTGCGTATCAACCATTCACATTTACCGCTGGATGTAGTCATCATGGCGGGCGGGCGGGGGCAACGCTTGATGCCGCTTACTCTGGATACGCCCAAACCCATGTTGCAGGTGGGAGATAAGCCGATACTGGAGAGAAATATCGATCGCCTGATCAAATATGGAGTCAAGAATATCTATCTAAGTGTGAATTATTTGGCGGAGCAGATAAAAGATCATTTCGGTGACGGTACAAATAAGAAAATCTCCATAAAATATATCTGCGAGAATGCTCCTTTAGGTACTGCCGGGTCCATGAAGCTGGTATCAAAATTTGAGAACGATTATGTATTGGTGATGAATGCCGACCTGCTTACCAACATAGATTTTGATGCGTTTTTTAAAATCTTCATTAATGCAGATGCAGATATGGCCGTCGCGACGACAAGCTTTCATGTTCAGGTACCTTATGGAGTATTGGAAGTAGATGATGAGAACTTAGTCAA
Source organism: Flavipsychrobacter sp. (assembly GCA_035497455.1). Taxonomy (GTDB): domain Bacteria; phylum Bacteroidota; class Bacteroidia; order Chitinophagales; family Chitinophagaceae; genus JAFIGV01. The sequence goes on along the minus strand of DATJDL010000011.1, from coordinate 210,802 downwards.
TTCTCTTAAAGAGAAGCCACGCTATACCTATCAATCCAATGCAGGCATTTACCTTCTTAAAAAGGAGGCCCTACGCCATATACCTGAAGATGAGCCTTATAATATTACAGACCTCATGTCAAAACTGATGGAGACAGGGGGTAAATTAATATCCTTTCCTATCCTGGGATATTGGATGGACATCGGCAATCCTGAAGATTACAGGAAGGCCAATGAGGATGTGGCGCATGTAAGGTGGTAAATAGATTATGGACGGTAGCAAATTATATTGAGCTGCATGGAATATGGACGATCAGCATTGCGTTGTATGTAAGGCTTCTTAAGAGTTGGCAACGCATCTTTTATGATATAGTGGAAACCAGAAATGGAAAGCAATTGGAGTATATCTCCCAGATTTTGCTTTTCACTGTGTAAACCGTGGTATTCCAGGAATAAATTTTCGACTAAATGAAGTTTGTGTTTAATGTCAAATATGACATCATTCTCTGCACCTTCGATATCAATCTTTAGAAAATCAACTTTCTTATTGAGTACTTTTTTAAAATCAATAGCGTCAACGACTACTTTTTTGTTGTAAGCACCATAGTCGACATGTACCGATCCTGCCATGGCCCCTTCTGAAAAAAACTCCAGCGTTGTATCCTGTGTCCAGACCGCTTTTTTGTATAGCTCAATTTGTTCACGATTGGGCATGGAGTCCACATTACGTTTCAGCATTTCAAAGATAGCTTCGTCAGGTTCGTAGGCGATAATGTGTGCATTGGGAAACAATTTTCTAAAGTATAAAACGCTCAAACCATAATTCGCTCCGCAGTCTATAATCAAAGGTGCTTCGGTAGCTGTTTCGAATTTATAAAGATCATCGGCAAATATTTCCTCTAAAGAATGAACATACGATGGTCCGTGACTGAACTCAAAGTTCTGTCCGAATATTTTTGTTTTACCTGGTGTAAAAGGTGGATGAGTTTTTACCCGATCGGTTTCCCGAATAGATGTACCAATTTGCGGGTCAAAAGCAAAACTCTTGGCAAAACGTTTGATTGTATTATAGTTGATCTTTAAAAGATCTTTTAATAAGTTCATACCTTTTTTAATATAGTAATTGCGAATTGCCTGGTTATTCCCAAGAATACTTTACGAATACTGAACCGTAATCATATTCTCCATGCTTTGCCAGTACGGATCCTGAGTCGATCACTTTAAAATTACAGACATCTTCTGCTACATCGATCTGTTCTATATTGGGTTCATTGATAAATGCATGTATAGAATAAGAACCACGTACCAAGGTGTTAGGCTCGATAGTCAGTGTCATTTCTTCGCTAACGGCGTCGCGTTCACATGCGAAAAGGCGCCTTCTGCGGGAGTCCAGTATCATTACAAAAAAACTTGCTTGCGGTACAAATAAGTTAATGCCAATTTTGAACCTTATTTTGATGGGTTCATCATAATAAAACTCGCTACTGATCTGCATGCTTTCATTTACTACTTCTATGTTGCTGATAAACATGCGCTTTTTATTATCCAATTTCGGATTCTGATAAACCGCTTCATCAGCGTCTGAAGAAAGATACTTCGAAATTACTGTTGCAGCACTTCCGGTGGCGTCTATTTGTCCGTTTTTTAGAAGGATGCCGCTTGTGCATAGTTGCGAGATGGCGTTGAGATCATGGCTTACAAAAAGTACGGTTCTGCCATCATTTTCACTCACATCTTTCATTCTGCCCAGGCATTTTTGCTGGAATTCAGCATCGCCTACAGCAAGCACCTCGTCTATGATCAATATTTCAGGCTCTAAAAAAGCGGCAACGGCAAAGGCCAGGCGAACATACATTCCACTGCTGTAACGTTTTACAGGTGTATCAATATACATTTCCACACCACTGAAATCTACAATCTCATCAAACTTAGCTTTGATTTCACGCTTGGTCATTCCCAAAATAGCACCATTCATGAAAACATTTTCGCGTCCTGTCATTTCGGGATGAAATCCGGTGCCCACTTCCAGCAAACTGGCAATTCGGCCGTTCACTTTTATCTCGCCTACAGAGGGCTTTGTTACTTTGCTCAGCAATTTCAGCAAGGTACTTTTGCCTGCACCATTTCTGCCAATAATACCTACTGCCTCGCCCTGCTTGATTTCAAAGTTGATGTCTTTTAAAGCCCATACATAGTCCCCTTTCGCTTTTTGTGAACGATCATTAATCTCTCCTATTTTAGCATAAGGATCTTCCTTACCTCTCACACGTGCCACCCATTTATTAAGGTCTTTGCTAAGAGTTCCGGTACCTATCTGCCCAAGCCGGTAAAGTTTCCCGATATTTTCTGCCTTTATTGCAATGTCAGCCATTAGTTATCTTGTCGGTAGGTTGAAAATGTAGGAATATTAAACGGTATCCATAAAGGTTTTTTCGACTTTATTGAAGACCAAAACACCCAGGAACAAGATGACTATCGAAAAACCAAAGCTATAACCCAGCCATATACTCTGAAATGTACCACTACCCAGGAAACTATAGCGGAATGTTTCAATCACTGCTGTCATAGGATTCATGAGCATAAAAATTTTGTAATCTTCGCCAACGGAAGAAAGAGGGTAGATAACCGGTGTAGCATACATAGCTAATTGGATAATAAAGGTTAGCAGGAAAATAAGATCCTTATATTTATTGGTCATAGCGCTGACGATCAAACCAAAGCCCAGTGACAACGCAGCCATAACAACGACCAAAACAGGTAATAACACAATATAGGTATTGGGTTTTATACTACTTTGGGGTTGCAGCCAATAGTAAAGCCAGATAGCAAGAAATAGTGAAAACTGTACCCCGAAACGCACCAGATTGCTGATGACAATAGACAATGGCATGATCAGCCTCGGAAAATATACCTTTCCAAACAACGTAGCGTTGTCTTTGAAGACGGTTCCTGTTTTACTAAGGCATTCTGAAAAATAATTCCACATCACCACACCCGAAAGATAGAATACGATCATCGGTACGCCGTCGGTACTTAGTTTGGCTATTCTGCCAAAAAAAATAACAAACATGATAGTAGTAAGGACAGGTTGTATAAAGAACCAAAGCGGCCCGAGGATAGTTTGCTTGTAGGTAGCTACGAAATCTCTTTTTACCAGGAGAAAAAGCAAATCCCGATACTTCCATACCTGATTGAGCTGTAAATCTAGCAAGCTGGATTCCGGACGTATGACCTCTGTCCAGCTTTGGTTATGTGAATGATTATTATTTTGACTCAAACGAATGGATTAACAGTAAAAATGAGTGCAAAAATAGGTGTTAGAATGATAATAAATTACTCTGTGAAGCAGTACAAGAGGTTACTCTCATGGATAAGTTGAAAATGATGAATATCTTGCGGTATTAAATCAAAAGCACCCTGTTTTTTTATTGCATATGATTGTTTTTATAGCACTTTGTACTTACAACGGTGAAAAATATCTTTATGAATAACTTAAGAGCTTCGCGAAATACATAATTATTCATGGGCTTGTTTTCGAAAAAACAAGCAATTCTTATGCATTATAAATGGGTCAATGGCTTTACTTTATAAAAGATTGATTCGGAGTAAAGATCAAATTGGCTCATATTTAAATAATTTAATGTTTTTATGAATAGAAGAGTGAGAGCAATAGCATTTTATCTGCCGCAATTTCATCCAATACCTGAAAATGATGAATGGTGGGGAGAGGGTTTTACAGAATGGACGAATGTGAAAAAAGCTACTCCCTTGTTTGAAGGGCATAAACAACCCGTTATACCGGGAGAACTGGGTTACTATGACTTACGTGATACAAACGTTCGGGAAAAGCAGGCAAAATTAGCTATAGAACACGGTATTGAAGGCTTTTGCTATTGGCATTATTGGTTTGGTGACGGAAGACGAATTTTGCAACACGTTTTTGAAGACGTATTAGAATCTGGAAAACCAGATTTCCCATTTTGCTTATCTTGGGCAAATGAAAGTTGGACAGGTATATGGCATGGTGCTAAAGATAGGATTTTGATTGAGCAGCGATACCCTGGAAAGGAGGATTATATTAATCATTTTAAATTCCTTATAAAAGCTTTTTCTGATAGGCGGTATATTAGAGTGGATGATAAGCCATTATTTATTGTTTATCGCCCACAAGATATTCCTAATATTTTGGAATTTGTATCCGTATTTAGAAAGGAAGCACAAAATAGTGGGCTTAAAGGACTTTATTTGGTTGGTAATAATGCACCGGATAATTGGCGTCCACAAGAATACGGATTTGACGCAGTTGCTCCCACTGGTCTACACTTGGTTAAAACTAATATGATAAAAGCCAAAGAGAAATTTGGTAATCTCTCTGAAAAATTAATGTCAAAAAAAATTAATAGCCCTTTTGTAAAGGGGCCTTTTGTTTTTGAATATAAAGATTACCTTAAAAGAGCGTTACAAAAAAATCATGTTAACTATAAGAGATTTCCCTGTATTATCCCAAACTGGGACAATACTCCTAGATCTCAACATGGTGGATGGGTATTAGTTAATTCTTTCCCTGAGCAATTTAGAGTGTTGTTACGCGATTCTATTCAGGCAGTTAAAAATTATTCCAAAGATGAAAGAATTGTATTTATTAAGTCTTGGAATGAATGGGCAGAAGGAAACTACCTTGAACCAGATATGGCTCACGGTAGAAAATATCTAGAAGTTTGTAGGGAAGAAATAGAAGATTTTGGACAGTAATAAGAATTCATTCATTGAATAGGGACAAAAATGGACTTAATAGGAAGATTGAAAAACTTAATTCGCCCACTTTATTATTTTTATGATTACTATAAAATCCGTTTTTTTTATAAATTAAAGTATAGAAAAATATGTGATGCATATAATATTCCTATTATCATTAACAATTTTAATAGACTGACATTTCTCCAAAGGCTCATAAGTTCTTTAGAAATGCGTGGACTCACAAATATTCATATTTTGGATAATGCCTCTACTTATCCACCCTTACTTGAATTTTATAAAAAAACGCAGTATAATGTAATATACATAGGAAAAAATGTTGGACATCTAGCACTATGGAAAACTGATATATACAAAAGGTTTTATCGTGATTTCTATGTATATACAGATTCCGATTTGGAAATTGTCCCAGAATGTCCCAAGGATTTCCTGCATGTGTTTCTTGAAGAAATGCTAAATAATAAAAAAATCGATAAAATTGGGTTAGGATTAAAAATTGATGATTTACCAGACCATTTTAGCAATAAAAAAGATGTAATTGAATGGGAAAATCAATTTATACGGGAAGAAGTAAATAAGGTGTTTTACAAGGCGAATGTTGACACAACATTCGCCTTGTATAGACCAAGAGTAAAATTCGGTGCAAATATCTTCAGATGTATGTACCGGTCTAAGTTTCCATATGAAGTGCGTCATTTACCTTGGTATTTGGATTCTCAAAACATTCAACAAGAAGATTTATATTATATAGAGCATGCTACAACTACCACTCATTGGACTAAAAAATCTACAATTCAATGAATAGAAAAGATGCAATAGCGTTTATTATTGTTGCATATAATGAAGTCTTTTATGAAACTCATACTTACAAAACACTATTGCAATCCATAAAATTTTCTTTTTTAGAAAATTATCATATATTGATATATGACAATTCTGATGAGATTTTTTGGAATGTATCTTTTATGGATTTGAGCGAGAAAAATCATATCGTATATTTCCATGATAGAAAAAATTCTGGATTAAGTACAGCATACAATTTTATGGCGCGTGAAGCCGGATCCTTGAACGTTAAATGGATAGTATTATTAGATCAAGATACCTTTGTTCCTGAGAATGCAGTAGAAGGATATCTTAAGAGCATAAAAGACGATAATGACATTTTTCTAAAGGTACCAATAGTTTATTTTAATAAAAACAATATAATGTCGCCCAGTAAATTCATTTTTGGCAGAGCAAAGATGTTAAAAGAAATTATCGTTGGCCCACAGAGTATAAAAGAATTTTTATTTATTAATAGCGGTTTAATGATCTACTTACCTTTTTTCGAAGAGGTAGGGGGTTACAACGAGAAAATTAGAGTTGACTTTGCTGATCATCAATTTATTGAAAAAGTTAGAAAATATGTCGACAAATTTGAGGTACTGCCATTAAAATTCGTTCAAAACTTTTCGCACACAGAAAAAAATATTGACAAGGCAATTACAAGATTTAAAATTTATTTAAATGACTTTAGGAATTTTAAATTTGAAAAACTGTCAAGAAGATTATTATATAGTTTATCTGTTTTCCTACATACATTGAAATTAACTAAAATATTTAAGTCTACGCAATTTTTGAAACTGTATTTTACAGCTCTAACATCTAAAGTAAAGTAACTATGCATATATACTTATTGGCAATATTTTACATTAGCTTTTTTTCTTTACTCGAAGCGATTGGAATTGACAATAGGGTTAGAGTATATGCTATTATTTCCATTTTCTTTATTCTTCTTTACATAGCGGGACTTAAATATGAAACAGGCGTAGACTGGTATTTATATGGGCAAATTATGGACCATGTTAAGCCTATTAATACAATATTTGAAGATATTAAAAGTGGCTATTATAAGAATGATTTAGATATTGGGTATATAGTTTTTATTTCGACCATCAAAGCTTTAGGTGGCGATCTCCAAATAGTATTTTTTTGTATTTCCCTATTTACATTGACTACATTAATAAAATATTGTAGTCGATATACCCCAAATGTAATTACTGCAGTATTATTATATTATGCTACTATATTTTTTGTATTAGATATGAGTGGTGTGCGCCAATGTATTGCTGTAAATATTTTCTTAATTGCCATAAAATATATTCCTGAGAAAAAGCCTTTGAAATATTTAATTACGGTATTAATTGCTGCTACATTCCATTGGAGTGCTTTTTTTTTAATACCAACTTATTTCATACTTAATAAAACATATTCAAGCAAAAGCGTGTCTATTTTTTTTGTAATTGAAGTTTGTATCTTCTTTTTTAAAATTAAGTGGCTAAAAAGTTTTCTAGAGCTTTTTTTCCCCTTGATTACCAATAAGAAACTTATGGAAAAGGCATTCGTCTATACTTCAGCTGTTACATACGCGTCTTTCAGAGACCTGAATATTGTCGCCATAGGAAATATACTTTTCTATACACTCATGATTATTTTTTTAATTAGGAATAGAACTGTCTTGCAAATGAAATTTAAGTATTTCAATGTATTTTTCAATATATTTTTATGTAATATATTTATATTCTTTTGTACGTCAGAGCTACTTGATATTTCTTCTCGAATCCAATATTATTTTTTACTTTCTAACATGATACTGCTATCATATATTTCTTTTTTATTTAAAAGGAGAATTGAAAGAATTGCTGTTACATCTGTAATTATATTTTATGCTATAGGATATTCAAAACCTTATGTATTCGAGAGTTCATTTACTATAGCATATCACCCATATCAAAATTATTTGGTGTATAAATTGTTTGATAAAAAAAGTACTGGCAGATCAAGATTAGAACTGCATCAAAAAATACATGTAAAGGAAGGATTAATTCAAGATTAACAATATGTTGACGCCGTTGATGAGGTCGTTTTAGACCTTACTATGTGAGGGAAGTTTCTCTATGCATTTTTATGCATTATCTAAAAAATTTAGAGTTGCCTTATTCTGAAGATCCCTGTCATCATCATTAAACCATCCCCATTTATTAAAATATTTTATTGCTGACAACACATGGATTTTCAGCATTTTGGGGTTGTTGTAGGATGCTTTATTAAAGCGATGAATTGCAGAAGCATATGGATAAAAAACGGTTTTCGAAATTTGATGTATCCTCCTAGTAAGATCAAAATCTTCTAAATATAAAAAGAAGATAGGATCAAAACCATTTACCTTTATAAGAATTTTGGATCTCAAAAACATGAAACAACCAGATAGAGATGGAAATTCAAGAATACGATCATAATTAAAATCATTCAACTCATATTTTAAATTAATATTTAAACCTAATGGTTTTAGAAATCGTCGGATAAATAAATCAGATGGACGTGGAAGTAATTTACATAATCGTTGTACTCTACCGTCTCCATAGAGTATTTTGGGCATTACTTGACCAACTTCGGGATTTCCTTCCATATACATATACAGTGATTCGACTGTCCCTTTCTCAAATATTATATCGGGATTTAAAACTATGTGATACTTGCTATAAGGCGCAATATATTCAATAGCTATATTATGTGCTTTTCCATACCCAATATTATACTTGGTGTGATGATATTTCACATTGTTGAATTTTTCTATGATGCATTTAATAATGTCACTTTTAGAATTGTCAATTACATAAATGTAATATTTCAATGAAACTTCGCTTATACATTTTAATAAAGCTTCAACCTCAATGGGATCACTGTTATATAGAACAATAGAAAAACTTACGTCATAAAAATTCATAAAAATATCTTCACTTTATTTCTGCGTAGCAGGCTTATCAGAATATTTACACGTATAAGTATTTTCTTCTTTGCTGAAAAAGAGGAAGGCTTTCCAGTAGTGCTTGAGTTGTTATCGTGTACACGATGTAATACGAGAGGCATTTCAAATACTATGCACTTAAAGAAGAGGCTTGCTACTAACCCTATCCACCAATCATGCATAGCGATCGATTTTGGAAAAGGAAGTGATTTGAGAAGTACAGATCTTCTAAAAGCCATGCAACTACCTAAAAAGCTATTTTTTATTAAATTATTTACAAATCCTACTTTGCCTTTCCTAAGACTAAAATACGAATCATTTACTATTTTTTTATTTTGGTCAATAATGGAACAGTTTGATAATACCAAGTCGTACTCATTTAATAGCTCCATACAAATATCTATTTTCCTCGATTCCCAAATGTCATCCTGATCTGCTAGAAATATATATGGTTTCGACGCCAACATCAATGATTTTTCAAAATTTCTTATTATTCCTAATCTGTCTTCATTTACGAATAATTTTATGCGATTATCATTATACGATTTAATAATTTCTACTGTCCTATCACTTGAATAATCATCGCATATCACAATTTCATCCTCCTCTGAAATTTGCTTGAGGATTGAATTTAATTGATCTTGAATGAACTGTTCACCATTAAAGGTTGCCATACACACACTTACCATTTCTTAATTATAATCAGTTTTTAAGAAGCAATTTCAAAAAATATTGTAAGCTTAAATAAACTGATAGCATAAATAATGTGGCTACTACACCAAGCGTGATTCCCTTTACCTTACCAATTTTTTTTTGTTCTAAAGGCAAGACCGGGCTATCAATTACCTGTATAAAGGGAGTTTCTTGTCGAAGATTTATTTTTGCTAACTCTAAGTTCACTACAAGTTGCTCTAGAATTGCCTTGTTCATTTCTACATCAACAAGTCTTTTCTGTGTAGGTACTTTCAGTCTTTGAAAAGCTAGATTTAAATTAGGGATAGCATCTGAAGTACTTGCAACGCTACCTAAAGCACTATTTAATATTTGCTTTACAGAATCTGCTTGATGTTGAAGAATGTCTACATTATTCTGTGATTTCTTTGTGACAGAGTTAATATAAAAAGTGGCAGCATTTTGCATAATTGTTTCAGTATACTTTTTAGAAAATTCCTCATCTACTGAAACGGTGGTTACAGTCACAATATCGGCTTCTGCAAGAGCTTTCACAACTGATAAGTTATTATTTACGATAGATTTGTGGATTACGGTAACAATGCTATCCGATAACAATGTATTGTGTTGATTGAAGGGATTAAATTTAATGTTTTTAAGTCTTTTATCCTTCCATTTATTACGAATGCCATATACTTGAAGATAGCGATCAATGAGTAGTTCCTTTTGTCCTTCAACTAGAGGTGTTAAGAGGGTTTGAGCCCCCATTCGTCTCGACTTTAAGAACGCAATCATATTATTTTCAGTACCAAAAAGTCCTTTATTTCCTGAAGAACCCCCTAATCCAAACTTTGCAGCAAGGCTAGAAAAGTCGCTTTCTCCTCTTTTGCTATCCAACACAAAACTTGTCTCTGCTTTATAAGTAGTAGGCGTTATCAAAGAATATACTAATCCCAACATGCCACCAATCACTCCAAACAAAGCAAGTACCTTCCATTTACTCAACATATACTTCCACCAAGCCTCTATCGAAAGAATAACTTCCTTCAACGAAATCTCATCTCTCACCACACCATTATTGTCCGGAAATTGTTGCTGCATTATTTAGTTTCTAAAGTCACCAAAAATAGAATTTTTAAAAGGTTTCTCCATCTTTTCCTTCAAGCAAATCAATCACCCCTTCCTTTTGTAAAATCCTGTACCCGATACGGTCATTAGAAATACCTGCTTTCAGTTCATAGGTAAAAGAATAATTCCCCTGCTGTGTCAGATCCGTAACAAAATAGCCGAAATTTATTCCCGTATGCTCCCAAAACTGCTGCGCTACTTCATATAAATGGGTGGATAATACCATGATGTGGTGTTTGTGGCGCAATAAGCCGTCCACCACAGCTTTCGTACACTCATAGGCATCGTGCACATTGGTGCCTTTAAACAGTTCGTCCATCAATACCAGATGGGGTTGCGGCTCTGTCACTTTCTGTGCTGTTTGTTTTATACGCTGCACTTCAGCCATAAACAGGCTTTCTCCCAGCAGTATATTATCTTCTACATGCATATTGGTGATGATTCCCTGCAAAAAGCTTACAGCCATTTCTTTTGCAGGCACGGCAGCACCTATATGGGCCAACAGGGCCGCAATACCTAATGAACGCATAAATGTAGTTTTACCGCTCATGTTGGCACCTGTTAAGAGAAGGAAATTCTGATGCCGGTCGAATCGTATAGTATATGATATAGGTTTGTTCAGTAAAGGATGATAAAGTTCGTTTGCCTCAAATAGTACCGGTGCGGAGGGGCTGAGAAATGGAAAACTCCAGTTATGTAGCGTTGCAGCCTTACCCATAGATTGCCAGGCGTCTAACAAGCTATACAGTTTCAGTAATCGTGTAACAGGATTTTTAAGCTCTCTTCTTGCCAGATAACTGAGCGTAGCCAGCTGTTTGTAGAGCGTGTTCTTTTCTACATTTAAAAGCTCTTCCGTAAGCCGCTGGCTGTCTAATTCTTTTTTGATCTCTTCTAAAATTTCTCTCAGCCGCCCGGGAATTTTGTGCGTATCCAGGAGCATCGTTAGTTCCTTCATCCCTTTTACGAAATCAGAAAGATGCGAAACGGAGAATTGATTGAAGGTATATTCATTCCTGTTCAGCGTTTTCTGAAAGAAGGAATTGAACAACAGATTAAAACCCGAAGGTTTTTGAGGTAAGTGATCTGCACTGTCAAAAAACTTCTCCAGCATTACCAAGGTTCCGTTGGATATGATAGTAGGAAAGGTCTGTGGTTCTTGAGAAAAAAAGCGGACTACCTCCTGTATTTTCTGTAATGCTTCGTAGCTATCGGGAGGATGAATGATATGCTTTCGCAATGCGTCTCTTCCCAACTGTGTGATACAATGGTCGAGCAGGTGAAATATACTGCCTGAGCTGCCAAATATGGATAAGTCTTTGAGTGTGGTTTTGTCGTTAAGCATCAGCCTCTGTCAAATAATAGTCTTTTTCCCTTGTAAGACTCATTTACCTTGCCATTTTCATAAACAGCGTTTCCATTTACAAACGTAGTATGAACCTTAGCAGGGAAGGAGTGGTCTTCAAATGGTGACCAGCCGCATTTATACAGGATGTTTTCTTTCGTAACCGTTGTCGTATTATTCATATCTACCAATACCAGATCGGCATAATAACCTTCCCGGATATACCCCCGTTCTGCTATCCGGAAACAGTCTGCCACCGCATGACTCATTTTTTCTACGCATTTTTCTAAGGATATCTTTCCTTGTTTTACATATTGAAGCATCAGCAACAGCGAATGTTGCACCAGAGGCACGCCTGAAGGTGCTTGCTGATAAGGAAGCTGTTTTTCTTCCCAAGTGTGCGGAGCGTGGTCTGTGGCAATGATGTCTAAGCGGTCATCCAGTAGGGCTTCCCACAATGCTTCTTTGTTTTCCGCCGCTTTAATAGCGGGGTTGCATTTTATCAGATTGCCAAATTGTGCGTAATCATCCGCCGTAAAATGCAAATGGTGTACACACACTTCATTCGTTATTCTTTTTTCTTTTAAAGGAAGCATATTTGAGAAAAGCTGCAGCTCTCTGGCTGTAGAGATATGCAAAATATGAAGCCTTGCACCGGTTTGCTTTGCGAGTTGTACAGCAGAGAAAGAGCTTTCGAAACAGGCATTTACATCACGTATCAGCGGGTGAAAGGAAGCATGATCAGCATCTTTGTATTTTTCTTTATTGGTATTGATGATGCGTTCATCTTCGCAATGTGTGGCAATAAGCAGCTCTGTTTCAGAAAATATTCTATTTAAGGTGATATAGTTGTCTACTAACATATTTCCCGTGCTGGATCCCATAAAGATCTTAACACCGGCTATATCATTCTTTTTTTTGTTTGATTTTAATACTTCCTCTGCATTGTCATTGGATACCCCCATGAAAAATGAATAATTCGCAACAGCGGTCCGGGACGCAATCTCATATTTCTCCTCTAAAAGTTCCTGCGTAAGGGCAGGCGGATTCGTATTGGGCATTTCCATAAAGCTGGTAACGCCACCTGCTACAGCGGACCTTGCTTCGGAGCCGATAGTAGCCTTATGGGTAAGCCCCGGTTCACGGAAGTGTACCTGGTCGTCTATGACCCCCGGTAGGAGAAATAATCCGGTTCCGTCTATTTCCTTACTATTTTCAGGCACGGCGATAACAGCAGCTATTTTTTCTATCCGTTCGTTTCGGATCAACACGTCGCTTGTATATTGATGCCCCTCGTTTACCAGGGTTACATTCTTAATAAGAGTTGTATTCATGGGCTATATGAAAAAGTGAATTAGAAAGCTATTTTTGCAAGCAATTTAACGTTTTCACCACCATTAAAAAGACTGTATGAATAAATTTTCCTCCATAATGGTTGCGGCAGTAGTAGCAGGCTTTTCAGCTACGGCTCAAACAACCTATTTGCAGCTCAATAACGAGGATTATCCGTTGCTGGATAAAATGGAAACCCTCTCCGGCGAGCTGACCAACAAATATTTTACGACGGTGAAACCGGCCCCCAGAAGCGGCATCGTACAATATCTCTTAGAAAAAAGAGAGCAGGCCCTGCCTCTGAAACTATCAAAAATTGACCGGTATAACATTGATCATGCCATATCGGTAAGCGGAGAATGGACGCCGGACGAGAATGGGGCGATAGATTCTAAAAAACCCTGGTTCAAAACGTTTTATAAAAAGCAACCGGATTTTCTTCATGTAAATTCCGACAAGTTCTTCCTGGTCGTAAACCCGGTAATTTCTGCACAGTTATTGGGTGAAAAGAATACGGTGGGCAATGATAATCACTACATGAGCAGCCGTGGGGTGGAATTCCGTGGATGGATCGCCAAAAAAATAGGGTTCTACACTTATTTCACCGACAATCAGGAGCAGCCGGTAGGTTTTGTAGATCAGTATATTAACAGGGGGGTATATAAAGGCGTACCGGGTGCTGACTTTTATATGAAGCCCAGCAATAATCACTACGATTATTTACTTGCTCAGGGCTATGTTGACTTCCAGGCTGTGAAGGACCATCTCAATGTTACTTTCGGGTACGGTAAGAATTTTTACGGTGACGGGATGAGAAGTCTTTTCTTAAGCGACTTTTCTGCCAATTATCCTTTTCTGCGTCTCAATACCAAGATATGGAAGTTGAATTATCAAAACCTGTATGTAGAACTTACCCCTCAGTTCATAAAAGGAGCAGATGCCCGATTGCCGCGCAAATATGCTACGATACACAGCCTTAGTGTGAATGCTACCAAATGGCTGAATATCGGTGTTTTTGAAAGCGTGGTTTTCGGCAGGAGAGATCGTTTCGAATTCGGCTATATGAATCCGATCATCCTGTACCGCTCCGTAGAACGTGCGTTCGGTAGCCCGGACAATGTAAACCTCGGTATCAACTTTAAAGCTATCGTAGCTAAAAGACTCCAGTTCTACGGTCAGTTTATGCTGGATGAGTTTACGTCGAAAGAATTTTTTGGAGGAAACGGATACTGGGGTAACAAATGGGCATTACAGCTTGGTGGAAAATACTTCGATGCCCTGGGTATCAAAAACCTGGATCTGCAGGGAGAGTTGAATGTAGTAAGACCATTTACTTATAGCCACTATGACAGTACAGCCAATTACTCTCATTACAACCAGCCGATGGCACATCCTTTGGGAGCCGGTTTTATAGAGTTGATAGGTCTAGCACGTTATCAACCGATTGAGAAATTATACATTACTGCAAAAGGGATGTACTACAAGCAAGGTGCTGATACGGGAAGCGCCAACTATGGTAGCGATATTTTTAAAGACTACAGAACGCGCAATGCCAGCTATAATGTAGGTATCATTAACGGCATCAGTACTTCGGTGATGCTGGCCAACCTGAATGTTTCGTATGAACTGCGTGAAAACCTGTTCATAGATTTAGGTTTTACTCACCGTCGCTTTGTGAGCGAGAATACGACCGCTATCCCTAATTATTCTACCACGTATGGTTATGGCGGTTTCCGTTTAAATATCGCCAGAAGGGATTACGATTTTTATTAAAGCCCAAGCGAATAGAACAAATTCTCCCCTTCCGAACCATCGCCCCACACGCGGGGTTCGGAGTGGGTAAACAGAAAGCCATTTTTAAGTATAGCAGCCTTGGAAACGAGGTTGCTTTTTCTATGACTGATAGTTAGCGTTTTTAAGCCCTGCTGTTTTGCCCAGGCGATCCGGACATTGTAAAACAATTGAGAAAGTCCTTTTGCACGATGAGGTGGGCGGATATAGGATTGCGTCATGTAGCCGTTAGTGAGGTCTTCAGCATTGGTTAATACGGCTGTAATACCCACCAATTCATTTTTGTAAAACAATCCAAAACAAGCCCTGTCCGGCTGTGTAAGCCGATGAATCCATTCGGATTCCGGATAAGCTGCTTCTACAGCAAAACTGTTCCCGAATTTATCGGCTTCCAACTGCAAGGCCTCCAGCCGCATGGTCTTATAGCTTTCGAGATCCTCCAATGTAAGCTGTTTAATAATATAGCCTTCATTCATAATAAAGAATAATTACAAGTGTTATGAATTTCCACTAAAACTTATTTCGCGCTACAGATTTATCAGTAAGATTAATCAAATGGAAAGAGGAACGGCGATGGTTGGATCAGCAATCTGATTGCAACGAAGTTATTATCCGGTAGAATACATGCAGCTATTGTCTCATTTCAAATACCAATACGCGGCCAGTTGTACGATAAACCCAACGATATAGCCCAGCCATACCTGGGATAAAGTATGCGCAGAAAGAATCAATCGCGCTGTGCCAATGATACCAGCAACCACTATGGTGATAAACAGCGGCAGTATCATATTCACCGGGCTATAAAGCATGAGCGCAACGATCGTGGCAATAGCACCGCCGGCGGCCGCCGTGTGCATGCTGATCTTAAAGAAGATATTGATCATGAAAATAGCAATGACCGACCAAAAACTGCCCAGCAACAACACTTTCAGCAAAAAAGGTGCATTGGTATTACTCATCGTAAGGTATATCCAGAAATAAAAGGTCATGGTAGCGATGAGCGGGATGATGCGATCCTTAGGATTTTCAAGCTTGATGCTTTCTATGAATCCCACTCCTTTCAGCAGCAATACGGCGAGCAATGGGAAGAAAACGGTATTTACGAGAATTGGAGCTAAAAGCGGCAATGGTCGTCTGCCAAAATCAATCACATTGAAGCCGGCAAAGGCCTGTGGTGTAAGCTTAAATAAAACGATGGTCATCACTCCGGGCATAAACATGGGGTGAAACACGTAGCTGACCATATCGGCGAATAGCGTTAAAAACCTGGAAGGCTTTTTTTCTATCGTTTGGTTGTTATCCATATTATTCTTCTAAGTTTTGGGAAAGCCATTTGCCTATTTCTTCTGTATTCATTTCCTTCCGCACAGCATAGTCTTCCAGCTGGTCTTTGGTGATCTTTCCCACGCCAAAATAGGTGCTTTGCGGATGGCTGAAATACCAGCCGCAAACGGAGGCTGCCGGGTACATAGCGAGGCTTTCCGTAAGTTGAATACCGGCATTTTCTGTAGCATTCAGCAGGTCAAAGAGTTTGTACTTCTCCGTATGATCCGGGCAAGCCGGGTAGCCCGGTGCCGGGCGGATCCCCTGGTAGGTTTCCTTTACCAGTTCTTCATTCGTCAATGATTCGTCTTTTACATAGCCCCAAAACTCGCGGCGGGTGCGTTTATGTAACACTTCAGCGAAGGCTTCCGCCAAACGGTCGGCTATCGCCTGCAACATGATCTTGTTATAATCATCATGCTGCGATATGAATTTTTGTAAATGAGGTTCTATGCCATGAATACTCACGGCAAATGCACCCATAAAGTCCTGTGCGTCCGGCTTGATAAAATCAGAAAGTGAAAAATTAGGTTGTCCTGCGGCTTTCTTTATCTGCTGGCGAAGGGAGTATAAGGTGGTCAGTTCCCTGCCCGTTTCATCTTTTAGAATGATCGTATCGGGAGCTGTTTTCAGCGTTTCCCAAAAGCCTATTACACCTTTTGCCGTCAGCCATTTTTCTGTGATGATCTTATCCAGCATGGTGTTGGCGTCGTTGAAAAGCTTGGTGGCTTCTGCGCCCGCATGCGGATCGGAAAGTATAGCAGGATATTTCCCCTTCATTTCCCAGGCTATGAAGAAAGGTCCCCAATCAATATAATCACGTATTTCCCCCAGGTCATATTCTTCAAATACCTTGATGCCGGTGAAGGTCGGGGCAGGAGGAGTATAATTCTCCCATGCTATTTTCACCGGGTTGTTCTGTGCTTCCCTGAAAGAGAGGTATTGCTTTACGGTTTTCTTATTGGCAAAATCGAAACGCAATTTTTCGTATTCATTTTTAGTGCTTTCGAGAAAATCCGTTTTTTGGTCTTTACTCAACAGGCTACCGGCAGTGGTCACACTACGGCTGGCGTCCAATACATATACCACACCATTATCGTACTCCGGAGCGATCTTTACCGCGGTATGTGTTCGGGAGGTGGTAGCGCCACCGATCAATAAAGGCTGTTTCATGTTCCTGCGCTTCATTTCCTTCGCCACGTGCACCATTTCATCCAGTGATGGTGTTATCAATCCGCTTAAGCCGATGATGTCTACATTTTCCTTTTGCGCCGTTTCCAGGATTTTGTCTGCGGGTACCATAACGCCCAGGTCTATCACATCATAACCGTTACAACCGAGCACCACACCGACAATGTTCTTGCCGATGTCATGTACATCTCCTTTCACGGTGGCCATTAATATTTTTGCAGCACCGGCGCCTTCTTCATTTAAGGTGCCTGCTTTTTCGTGTGCTAACCGGCGCTCCTCTTTTTCAGCTTCTATATAAGGTGTCAATACGGCGACTGATTTTTTCATGACGCGGGCACTTTTCACTACCTGCGGCAGGAACATCTTACCACTACCAAACAAATCACCCACTACATTCATTCCATCCATCAGTGGGCCTTCTATCACATCCAGCGGCTTGGCATATTTTTGCCTTGCTTCTTCCGTGTCGTCGTCTATATAATCCGTAATACCGTTTACCAGGGAATGTTTTAATCGTTCTTCGACGGACGTGTTTCTCCATGCATCGTCTTTCTTGATCTCTTTCCCTTTTGCTTTTACGGTTTCAGAGAATGTAACCAATCGTTCCGTAGCGTCCGGTCTCCTGTTCTGCACCACATCTTCACATAGCTCGCGCAGTTCCGGTTCTATCTCATCATAGACTTCCAGCTGACCCGCATTCACAATGCCCATATCCATGCCGGCTTGTATGGCATGGTAGAGGAACACCGCATGAATAGCTTCACGCACCGTATCATTTCCTCTAAAAGAGAAAGACACGTTACTGACGCCGCCGCTCACTTTGGTCAACGGCATTTTTTGTTTGATGATGCGCGTTGCTTCAATAAAATCCAATGCGTAATTATTATGTTCTTCGATACCTGTTGCAATAGCAAAAATGTTCGGATCGAAGATGATATCCTGCGGATGGAAACCTACCTGTTCGGTTAAAATTTTATAAGCACGTTCGCAAATGTCCACACGCTTTTGCAGGGTGTCAGCCTGTCCGTTTTCATCAAATGCCATCACGATCACCGACGCGCCAAATGCCAGGCAAATATTCGCCTGTTCCATAAATTTTTCTTCTCCTTCCTTCAGCGAGATCGAATTCACCACGCATTTACCCTGGATGCATTTCAGCCCGGCTTCAATGATCGAAAACTTCGAGCTATCCAGCATGACCGGTATCTTCGCTATATCGGGTTCGCTTTGCAAAAGATTAATAAAAGTGGTCATGGCCAGTTCACCGTCCAGCAGTGCATCATCCATATTTACGTCCAGTATCTGTGCCCCGCCTTCTACCTGGTGCCGGGCCACAGAGAGCGCTTCTTCGTATTTGTTCTCACGGATAAGCCTTGCAAATTTTTTAGATCCGGTGACGTTGGTGCGCTCCCCTACATTAATAAAATTAGTTTCCGGACGCACGACCAGGGGTTCTAAGCCGCTTAGCCGCAGGTAAGGTTTTATTACTGACATGTTGTTGTTAAACAGTTGTAGTTAATATATTAAACAGGGAGCAAAGGTAAGGCCGTAAAGGATTTGATTGCCGCTTTTGTTGGAGGCTTTTGACTACATACAAAGGGGGACGCTACCGAACGGATGAAACAGGTCTTTTCCATGGATAGGTTGTATATCCTTCCCGATAGAGCAAATAAGGAAATTCGTTAGGTCCAACGTTAGAAAACAATAAGTAAGACTGAATAATAATCATTTGATGAATGGTGCTAACGCCAGTAAAGCATCCTGTCCAGACTTTCGTACGGCGCTAGCTAGCTCATCATATTCAAATATTCTTCTTCAGTCAATATGGTGACCGTTCCCAATTTTTTGGCTTTCTCCAGTTTAGAACCTGCGTCGGTACCCACTACCAGGTAGTTCAGTTTACTGCTGACTCCGCTTACGATTGTTCCACCTTTTTCTTCCACTCTTGCTTCAGCATCGCTGCGCTTGAAATGACTGAGCGTGCCCGTAAATAAAAACGTTTTTCCCTCCAGGCTTCCGTCGGTTGATCTTTGCCTGCTATTAGTATTGCTGAGATTCACACCTTCCTGCTCCAGCAAATCAATCATGTGCCGGTTTTCGGGAAGGGAGAAAAAATCGGCAACGGCAGCCGCTACTTTAGGTCCTACATCCTCCAGGGTGATCAACTTTTCCGCATCCCAATCATACAACTCTTTGATATGTTGAATGGCATGGGCTAAAGTCTTTGCCATGGTTTCGCCTACATGCCGAATCCCTAAACCGAAAATGACGCGATTAAGTGACTGAGTTTTACTGTTTTCAATGGCTGTCTGAAGGTTGCTGATAGATTTCTGGCCAAAGCCTTCCATTCCCTTTATCCTGCTCCAATCAATATGATACAAGCTGGGTATGTCTCTGATGATTTCCAGATCATAAAATTTCTTCACATTCGCTCCACCCATACCGCGGATATCCATGGCATCTTTGCTGCAAAAATGAATGAGTCTTTCGACGACTTGTGAAGGACAGGAAATGTTGATGCAACGCCAGACAGCCTCATCTTCGGGCTTTTCTAAAAGCTGATTGCAGTCAGGGCAATGCGTAGGGAAAACGATAGCTTTTTCCTCGCCGGTTCTTAATTCGCTGAGCGGCTTTACAATGTAAGGAATGACGTCACCGGCTCGTTCCACCAACACCGTATCGCCTATTTTCACGTCTTTCTCCCGTATCACATCTTCATTGAATAGGGAAATGGAAGATACGGTTACTCCGCCGATGGGTGTAGGCTCTATTTTGGCAACGGGTGTAATGGTACCTGTTCTGCCCACCTGGAATTCTACCCGTAGCAACTTGCTCGTTGCCTGCCGCGCTTTGAATTTATAGGCTACTGCCCAGCGAGGGTGATGGGAGGTCATGCCCATTTTTTCCTGCAATTCTATGCTATTGACTTTGATCACCAAACCGTCTACTTCATAAGGAAGGTCATCCCTGTGTGATTCAAATTCACTGCAGAAGTTGATAACCTCTTCTATATTGCTGAAGCGTTTCATTTCCTTCACGGGAGTCGAAAAGCCCAGCCTGTACAGCCAGTCCAAAGAACTATAATGGGTATCTAATACCGTCGGCTGACCGGCATCATTATCCAAAGTATAATCGCTAATGTGATAAAGTATGGCGGAAAGCTTGCGTCTGCGAACTTCCTGCGGATCTAAGATGCGAAGTGTGCCCGATGCCGCGTTGCGGGGATTGGCAAGAGGGGGTAAATTTTCTTTGATCCGTTGTTCATTATAGGCTGCAAAAGCCTCCTTGTGTATCACCACTTCACCACGGATTTCTATTTGTCGTACATGAGATGAAGAAAAATCTGCAGATAAGGGGATGGATTTTATTTGTTTAATGTTGGTAGTAATATCTTCGCCCATGATCCCGTCACCACGCGTGGCACCGCGGACGAGTTTTCCGTTTTCGTAGATTACTGAAATGCTGGCGCCGTCGTACTTAGGCTCTGCGCAATATTCAATAGCATCTGTTACGGCATAATCTTTACAGCGCTTGTCCCAATCGCGGAGATCCTGAGCATTGTAGGTATTATCCAGGCTGAGCATAGGTACCAAATGAGTTACCGGGGGAAATTTTTCACTCAGTCCCTTCGCCACTCGTTGCGTGGGGCTGTCATCGGTTACCTGCTCTGGGTATTTCTCTTCCAAAGCCGTGAGTTTTTTAAACAGACTATCATATTCGAAATCGGAGAATACCGGTTCGC
This sequence comes from Flavipsychrobacter sp., assembly GCA_035497455.1. GTDB lineage: Bacteria > Bacteroidota > Bacteroidia > Chitinophagales > Chitinophagaceae > JAFIGV01. The sequence goes on along the minus strand of DATJDL010000011.1, from coordinate 189,760 downwards.
TTTGTACATAATATTTCCAGTCGGCATAGTTGATGACCTCGCGAAGCAGTATGAGTATCTCTTCAGGATTTTCATCATGTATATGCAGCAAGTTTTTGCCTTGTTCGTAAAAATGTTTTTCCTGCTCTGGTGTGTACATGGGATAATATTCAAAAGAGTAAAAGTAAAAAGGGCAAACCGGATTTCACCTGTTGTCCGGAAAATTCAGAAAAAGCGCAGACTATAATGCCATGATTGTGGAAACGAACCTCTTTTTGCATCCTTACCTTTACTAAACAGAAATTGATTCTATGAAATATTTACTGTCGTTATTCGCCATCCTTTTTATACAACCTCTTTTCGCGCAAAATATGAATGAACCTTACCGCCGTGACTGGCAAAAAGCTGATAGCCTCTTGAACACGGGTTTCCCTGAAAGTGCTGCTACGGTGGCAAATGATATTTATAAAAAAGCGCAGCAGAAAGGAGAGCAGGTGCAAATGCTGAAAGCCGAATTATTCTTGCTAAGTGCCGATTTTCAGCGCAGTGAAGAAGCTTATAAAGAAGCTATCGAGAAAGCGGAAGGTTACAGTGTTAAAAATGGCTTCCCGGTAAAAAATATCTGGGAAAGCGTGACAGCACAATTGTATTGGAGTTATTATCAGCAACATCGCTGGGAGATCATGCAGCGTACGAATGTGAGTGATGAAGCCATGATCAGCGACTTTGAACAATGGGATGCAAAACGCTTTTTCGATCGCATTTCCATATTGTATGAAAGTTCTCTTTCAAGGGCAGATGAACTGGGAAAAATTGATATCAGTAAGTACGATCCTATACTGGTAAAAGGAGTGAACACGAGACATCTTCGTCCTACCTTACTGGACCTGCTGGCATTTCGCGCTTTATCTTATTTTGAGAATGATGAAAAAGATCTGACGAAGCCTGCGTTTGCTTTTACCATGAATGATGAGAGGGTATTTGCAGCGGTTAATGATTTTGTCCGTTACCAATTTCATACAATGGACAGCTCATCCCTTCAATGGAGGGCGTTGAAACTATACCAACGCCTGTTGTCACTGCATCAAAACGATAATATAAAAGATGCGGGAATAGATGCCGATCTGCATCGCCTGGCGTATGCTTATCAATATTCTATAGTTTCCAACAAGACTGTACTGTATAAAAAGGCACTTGAAAATATAGAAAGCCGTTTCGGCGAAAATCCTTTGTCTGGTTTGGCTTCCATTAAAATTGCCGAATTGCTATTACAGCAAACTACTTCATCCGGTTCCGTGCGCGGCGGTAAACCCGGCCCTAAAATACAACAAATCGACTATCGCCCCGCCAAAGAAAAACTGGAAAAAATAGTGGCAAAATTTCCCAAAGATGAAGCAGGCATATTAGCAAAGTCTATGTTGCAGGAAATCCATCGTAAAGCACTGAACGTAACGGTAGAAGAAATCGTATTGCCGGGAGATCCTTCCAGGTTTTTATTGAACTATCGTAACATAAATAAGGTGTCAGTAAAGCTGGTAGCCATAAAAGATAAAGAACGGTACTGGAAAAGAAGACACTACGGGTATGATGATGAAAAGAAAGATGCGCTGTATGGCATGCCCGCCCTGAAACAATGGAATGTTACACTTCCGGGAACCGGGGATCTAGCAGCGCATTCTACCGAACTAAAAATTGATGCACTGCCAACCGGAATGTATGCCGTCATAGTAAGCCTCGATGAATCGTTTTCGACAAATGACAACATCATGAGCGATGCTATTTTCCAGGTATCCAACCTGAGTATGGTCACTAACCAGAACAACGGTACAGGATATGTGCTGCACCGTAAAACGGGTAAACCGGTTAATGCTGTACAGGTCGATTTTTACAAGGAACAATATAACAATGTGAAGCGGAATTATGATCCTGTAAAGATGGGTACGGAACATGCTGCAACAGATGGAAGCCTTTCTTTAAAAAGCAAAAGTGAGGCAGGTTATGTGAAGTTGACTTCCGGTAATGATGTCGTGTATATGAATGGAAGCTACTATAGCTACAATTATGGAAACGAATACCACCGAACAGAACAGACATTTTTCTTCACCGATCGCGCTATTTATCGCCCGGGACAAACCATTTATTTTAAAGGCATTCTGTTTGAGAAATCGGATAAGGGAAGAAAGAATGAAGTAATAGCGAAACGAAATACGTCTGTTACGCTGTACGATGCCAACGGACAAAAAGTGGAGAGTAAGAATTTTATTACAAACGAGTTTGGCTCTTTCACCGGAACCTTTAACGCTCCTGAAGGATTGCTGACAGGGAATATGCGGATAGAGAATGAAAATGGCAGTGTCTATTTTTCGGTAGAGGAATACAAAAGACCTAAGTTCTATGCGGAATTTGATACGTTGAAGAAGGACTTTGCTTTGAACGACGAAGTACAGGTTTCGGGCAAGGCCCTGGCTTATGCCGGCAATAATGTAGATGGTGCTAAAGTGAGCTATCGTGTCGTGCGTTCTTATTATTTCCCCTATCCCTGGTTGTGCTACTATTATCGTTACCTACCGCAAACGAGCGAGATGGAAATTGCGAATGGTACCACCGTAACCGATACGAAGGGAAATTTCAAAATAGATTTCGAAGCATTGCCGGATGAAAGTGTTGATCCGAAAACCTTGCCCGTATTCTCCTATACTATTACAGCAGATGTTACTGATATCAATGGTGAAAGCCGCAGCACCACGAAAGTGGTTAGGATCGGTTATACTTCATTGAACATTATAGCATCCATTCCGGATAAGGTCTTTGCTGAGAGAATGGAGCACCTGAACGTCCTGACTCAAAACCTGAACGGTGATTTTGTAGCCGCAGACGTGAGCATTAGCATATCAAAATTGAAACAACCTGGAACTGTCTTGCGCAAGCGTCTTTGGGAATTACCCGATCAATTTCTGATGGATAGTGTGGCATTTAAAAAAGACTTTCCTAATGATGTGTATAAAGAGGAAGACAACTACCAAAATTGGGGGATAGAAAAAACAGTATGGGAAAAAAGCCTTCGTACCACAAAAGATGGTGTTATTAAAATGAACGAAAATGCGCTGCAGGAGAGTGGCTGGTATGTCGTTTCGATCAGTGCCAAAGACAAGAATGGCAATGCGATTACCGAGAAGAAATACACACAGATAGTAAGAGATGATGCAAAAACAATAGAACCGCTTGCTCTCCTGAATAAAAAGCCGGCTGCTGAACCGGGTGATGCAGCGACTGTCCTGCTATTCAGCGGATTTGATAATCTGCATGTACTGCGGATCGTACAGGACATGGAAGGATTGAAGCCCACCGAACAACTGGACTATACGGGCAGACCTCTCGACTGGACAAGAAAAATAACAGAACAAGACCGTGGCGGAATGATGGTATCCTACGTAGCTGTAAAGGATAACAGGGTATATACTGAACAGGCAATAATCAATGTGCCCTGGAGCAATAAAGACCTAAACATCAGCTGGGAAACACACCGGGACAAGCTCCAGCCTGGTGCGCAGGAAACCTGGACTATGGTGATCAGCGGCAATAAGAAAGAAAAGATTGCTGCGGAAATGGTAGCTGCCTTATATGATGCATCACTGGATGCCTTTAAAATGCATCACTGGAATTGGGATGGCTTGTTTCCTTCACTCAATAGTTATGTGTATTGGAATACAGCAAGTGGGTTTGGTCAGTCTGCTGGTATGGCAAGCTACAACCTGAAGGAAGAGATGATAGATGGATATGGTAAAAGCTATGATCAATTAGCTTATTTAGAATTGTCAGGACAAGATAATCATCGTCTTCGCTCGATGAGAATGGAGGGCGAAGCCGACAGGATGTATAAGGGCATAGCTGTTCAGTCTGCTACATTATCTGCAGGCAATAGCGCTGACGACAAAGTTGCCGAAAAAAAGGTGCCTGCCACAGCATTTACACCTCCTTCTGCACCATCACCTCCCGGAGGCAAGGAGGACGCTCTGTCCTCATCGGATAAGACCACTATTCCTATCCGCAAAAACCTGCAGGAAACAGCTTTTTTCCTGTCACAAATGCAAACCGATGCCCAGTGCAATGTTCGCCTGAATTTCACACTGCCGGAGGCACTTACTGAATGGAAAATGATGGCATTTGCACATTCCAAAGACATGAGCACAGGCTACCTGGAAGGTAAAATAAAAACACAGAAGGACCTGATGGTGATGCCCAACCTCCCGCGCTTTCTGCGCCAGGGAGATCATGTTTTCATTAGTGCCAAAATTTCCAATCTGAGTGATAAAAATCTGAATGGTGAAGCGGAGATTGAATTGAGAAACGCATTGAATCATCAGCCTGTGGAATTACCCTTCCGCCTTATTCAAAAAGAAAAATCATTTACGATAGCCAAAGGACAAAGCGCTGCTGTCACCTGGGAATTGTATGTGCCGGAAAGCTTCTATGTCCCCGTTGTCATTACAATGAGTGCCAAAGCAGGAGACTTTACAGATGGAGAAGAGAATACGCTCCCTGTTATTACCAACAGGATGCTCGTAACGGAAACCCTGCCTTTATGGATCAACGGAGAAGGAAGTAAGCAATTCAGCTTTGATAAACTGCTTCATTCCGATACCAGCAAAACCCTGGCACAATATGCCTTGACACTGGAATACACCGCGAACCCGGCATGGTATGCTGTACAGGCTTTACCGTATATGATGGAGTATCCTTACGAGTGTGCAGAGCAAACCTTCAACCGGTACTATGCTACAGCGTTAGCTGCTCACATAATAGAAAAAGCGCCCAGGGTTAAATCCATTTTTGAGCAATGGAAAAAAGAAGGCGATTTATCCAGTTTCAGTTCACCCCTCGAGAAAAACCAGGAATTAAAGTCTGCTTTGCTGGAAGAAACACCTTGGGTGATGGATGCACAACATGAAACGGAACAACGCAAGCGCATAGCGCAGTTGTTTGATGCTTATAAACTTTCCGGGGAACTGAATACTGCAATGAAAAAATTGCTGGACAAACAGCATCCGGATGGCGCATTCGGTTGGTTTGAAGGAATGCATGCGGATCGCTACATTACACAATACATCGTTACCGGTCTCGCCAAATTGCAAAAGCTTGGAGTGTCAGATCGTGATGGTTATAGGGCGCGTATTATAGAAAAAGCCTTGCCTTACCTGGATCAGGAAATAAAACGTGATTATGACAACCTTATCCGTAATAAAGTAAAAATGGATGCTCCCAATATCGGGTACACGCAGGTACAATACCTGTACATGCGCAGCTTCCTGACTGAAAATGTAAGTAAGGAAAACAAGGTAAGCTATGACTATTATACAGCGCAGGCAAATAAATACTGGTCGCAGTTTAATGCCTATACTAAAGGAATGATCGCTTTGGCATTGAATAGAAAAGGCAATACGCAAACACCAAAGGTCATTATTCAATCGCTGCGTGAAACCTCCATCAGCAAAGAGGAAATGGGCATGTATTGGGTGCAGCGAGGTTATGGCTATTGGTGGTATGAGGCACCGATAGAAACACAATCGTTGCTTATAGAATGCTTTAGCGAGATAGATAAAGATGTTGCTATCATTAATAAGATGAAATTGTGGTTACTGAAAAACAAACAAACTAATAACTGGGAAACCACCAAGGCCACTGCCGATGCCTGTTATGCCTTATTACTGACAGGTAGCGATTGGTTAGAAAATACGCCCAAGGTAACCGTGCAGTTAGGGGATAAAACTGTAAAAGGCGGAGAGCAAAAGCAAGCCGCCGGCAGCGGATATTTTAAAGTGCGTTATAATAGTGATGAAGTAAAACCGAAAATGGGCAATATTACGTTGACAGTCGCAGGTGAAAATTCAAAATCACCTAGCTGGGGTGCTGTTTACTGGCAATATTTTGAAAACCTGGACAAGATCAGTTCCGCCAAAACACCTCTTGAAATAAAAAAGCAGCTTTTCATTGAACGCAATACGGCACGAGGTCCGGAGCTGGTGCCTTTGACTGATAAAAATATTCTTAAAGTTGGCGATAAGGTCAGAGCGAGGATTGAGATTCTGGTAGACCGTGATATGGAATACGTGCATTTGAAAGATATGCGGGCATCCTGCTTTGAACCGGTGAACGTCATCAGCAGCTATAAGTATCAAAATGGACTGGGTTATTATGAAAGTACGAAGGATGTGAGTACGAATTTCTTTTTTGACCAGCTTCGCAAAGGAAAATATGTGTTCGAATATCCCATGTTTGTGCAGCAGAAAGGAGATTTTTCAAACGGTATTGCAACGATCCAGTGCATGTACGCGCCTGAGTTTTCAAGCCATAGCAAAGGAGTAAGGGTAGTGGTGGAATAAGCATCGGCCGTTGAGGAGGAAATAAGGTCTTTTATCTGCGTGGTTTGATAGCAGTTCAAGCAACCACAACCCAGAAATGCCAGCAAATAGTAAAGCAGCCCAAAGGGCTGCTTTACTATTTATCAACTAAGAGATGCGTTCTTAGCCTGCGTGTTCCGCTTTAAATTTCTTCACGGCTTCAGTAAGCTTCGGAACGATTTCCTGGGCATCACCTATTACACCGTAATCCGCTGCCTTAAAGAAAGGAGCTTCAGGATCTTTATTGATTACGACAATTGTTTTAGAACTATTAACACCTGCCAGGTGCTGAATAGCGCCGGAAATACCTACGGCTATATAAAGATTAGGACGAATAGTACCGCCTGTTTGCCCTACGTGCTCGTGGTGCGGACGCCAATGACTGTCAGCAACCGGGCGGGAGCATGCTAATGTTGCACCGAGTGAACCTGCAAGGTCTTCCAGGATGCCCCAGTTTTCAGGTCCTTTCATTCCACGGCCTCCGGATACGACCAGTTCAGCTTCAGGTAAAGGCACTGTGCCACCTGATACAGTTTTCACCTCTTTCACCTGAACTCCAAAATCTTTCTCATCGAAAACTACCTCCAGTTTTTCTACAGCGGCACTGCCTTCACCTTTTTTAACAGGTGAACTGTTTGGCATTAAAGTAATCACTTTCACATCGCTGGTGATATTAATGAAGGCAAAGGCTTTGCCGGAGAAAACGGTCTTCTTGATGACAAAACCTTTGCCCAGATCTGGCTGAGAAATAGCTCCTGCTACCAACCCGGCTTTCATTTTTGCAGCCAGTCGGGGGGCAACAGCCTTACCTGTTACATCATGCAGGGTAACGATTACTTTAGCGCCCTCTTTTTCCGCCGCTGCAGCTAATGCTTTCGTGTAAGCGCGACTGCTCAGGCTATCCAGGCGGGCATCAGCGATGTGTAGCACTTTCTGCGCACCGTAAGCACCTAATTGCTGCATGGCAGCTTCATCTGCACTACCCAGTACTACTGCTGTAGCTGTAGTGCCCATGCTCTGCGCCAGAGTGGCTGCATATTGCACGGCTTCAAAAGTCTTCTTTTTAAAGGTATTTTGAGCGTGTTCTGCTAAAACTATTATTGACATAATTGAAAATTCAAAAGTTAAAAGTAAAATTCAAAAAAGGATTAGATCACTTTCGCGTCGTTGTGAAGAGCATTTACCAATTCATCCAGGTTGTCAGCCGTAAACATTTTAACGCCTGTTTTTGCAGGAGGAAGTTCATAGCTGTCGATAGCGGTTAAAGATTCAATAGCTGCTGCCGGTACTACTTTCAAGGGTTTGGTACGAGCCGCCATGATGCCGCGCATATTAGGGATACGGGCTTCAGCCATCCCTTTCTGACAGGAAACCACTAACGGAAGGGTTGCCGTGTCGATCTCTTCCCCGCCTTCTATTTCACGGGAAATGGTGGCTACACCATTCGCAATGTCCAATTTAGAAGCAAATCCGACATAGTTCATATCCAGCAGTTCTGCCAGCATACCGCCTACAACACCGTTATTATAATCTATGGTTTCTTTACCGCAAAGAACCAGGTCATAGTTTTCAGTTTTTGCATATTCCGCAATTTGTGCCGCAATCACATAAGGGTCGGTGGTATCGGCATCTATGCGGATAGCCTCATCGCCGCCTAATGCTAATGCTTTACGCATAACGGGTTCGGCATCTGCTTTACCTACAGTAACCAGGTTTACCGCTGTAGCAGCGCCGCTTTCTTTCAATTCCAGCGCACGTACCAGGGAGTACCACTCATCATAAGGGTTGATGATCATGGTAACACCAGCGGTGCTGAAATGCGTATTGTTGTCGGAGAAAGCGATCTTTGAAGTGGTGTCAGGAACCTGACTGATGCAAACTAATATTTTCATTACAGATAAATATTTTTAAAGTGCGGCAAAATTAGGGGAAAATCTCCGCGTTGCCAATGAAACGGGCAGATACCCCTTGCTTCGTGACGAATTTTTTCGGTTTTTGAAAAGGGGAATTGGTTGCTTACGGTCCAAACTTGTCTGTAAAGTGCCTGTGCTGATAGGTTGTTGCTCGTTCGAATGCAAAAAGCCGTTATGAATTCGCTTGAATAATGAATGCCAAGAAATAGCATAAAAAAACCGCAATGAACATTCATTGCGGTTAAATATGGATCTGAAACAGAATTTTTTAAACAATCTTCTCTACCTGTGCGTAATTCAGCTCTACCGGAGTAGCACGTCCGAATATTTTCACCACTACTTTCAGTTTTTTCTTCTCTTCATTTACTTCTTCAATAGTTCCGTTAAAGTCGTTGAACGGACCATCAATTACCTTCACGGTTTCACCTACAATATAAGGATCTGCATAACCTATTCCTTGTTCCTCTACTTCATCCATCTTACCGAACATCTTGTTCACTTCCGATTTACGAAGTGCGGTCGGATTATCTTTTCCTAAAAAGTGAATAACGCTGGTGACATTTTTGATAGTTTGTATCATGTCGTCGTTCAGCTTGCCATCGGCCGCTTCCATCATCAGGTAGCCCGGAAATAGTATCTTTTCACGCAGTACTTTTTTCCCGCCTTGTACTTTGTAGATCTTCTCTACAGGACACAGAATTTGAAATACAGACTTAGTCCATCCGTTGATCTTAACTTCTTTGTCAAGATGCTCCTTTACCTTCTTTTCCTTTCCGCTTATTACACGGATTACGTACCACTTCGTTTCCTGGTTGGTAGCGTTGTCAGTAGTTGCAGTCATGTTATCCTAAAAGGTCGTAAATAAATTTCAATACATTTTCTCCTACAAAATCCATCCCGAAGATGACGAGCGTGGTGAGGATAAGTGATACAAGTACAATAATTGTAGTCTGTTGTAACTCATCCCATGTTGGCCAAGTCACCTTGTGTACCAACTCATCATACGCCTCTTGTATATAATTGCCGATTTTTGCCATAAAATTGAATGATGCGAGAGGTATAAAATGCAAAAATAATTCTCAACATAGGGTTGTTTCGAATGTTACATTTTTTGCTCTCTAAATTTAACTTGCACGGGCACGCGGATTCGAACCACGATCAAAGGTTTTGGAGACCTCTATTCTACCGTTGAACTATGCCCGTAGATCTTTTCCCAAACTAAAAAGCCAAAAGAAAACCTTTTGACCTTGCTAACTAAGGACTGCAAATGTAAGAAAGTTTGTGAAAATGTTGAATTTTTATTTAGGGAAGATTTCCGGGCTCCGGATTTGTCGGCAGAGCAAGCACCCGAAGTGTCGGCTGAAATACCTTCTTGAATATTCAAAAAAGCAAAAGCCCCCAAACGACAAACATTTGAGAGCTTTTATTCATTCTATTATTCTTACAACGCCAGATCGGCATCATTGTCGTCTACTGTCGGCTGTTGCGGTATTTCGGACTGTGGCTGAGGAGTACTGTCTCTTCTCGGTCCGCGGTCATTGTCTCTTCTATCGTTATCTCTTCTTGGTCCGCGATCATTACCTCTTCTGTCATTATCCCTTCTTGGTCCGCGGTCATTGCTTCCCTCACGACGATCACCTCTGTCGCTGCGTTCGCGTTTCTCCGGTTCAACATAACCTTCCGGTTTTTCCATCAACACCTTGCGGCTCAGACGCAATTTACCTGTTTTAGGATCGGTGCCCACCAGTTTGATTTTCACCTTGTCACCCTCAGACAGCACACCATCCAATGTGTCAAGACGTTTCCAGCTCACCTCGGAAATATGCAACAAACCCTGCTTGCCCGGCATAAATTCAATGAACGCACCGAATGGCATGATAGATTTTACCGTTCCCTCGTAAGTTTCACCGATTTCAGGAATGGCCACAATACCCTTCACCCAAGCCATGGCTTTATCAATGCTTTCTTTATTCGCAGAGAATATTTTTACAATACCCTTGTTGTTTTCTTCTTCGATATTAATTGTAGCGCCTGTTTCTCTTTGTATCTCCTGGATAATTTTACCGCCCGGTCCTATTACCGCACCGATGAACTCACTTTCGATGATCAGTTGTTCGATACGCGGAGCATGTGGCTTCAGGTCTTCTCTGCTGACAGGGATTGTTTCGTACATAGCATCCAGAATATGTAAGCGGCCGCGTTTAGCTTGTGCCAAAGCCTGGCGCATCACATCCATGCTCAAGCCATCTACTTTGATATCCATTTGAATACCGCAGATACCATCACGGGTACCGGTTACTTTAAAATCCATATCACCCAGGTGATCTTCGTCTCCCAGGATATCCGTCAGCACAGCCCATTTGCCATCTTCAGCACGAGAGATCAAGCCCATTGCCACACCACTTACGTGCTTAGGGAAAGGGACCCCTGCGTCCATCAATGCCAGTGAACCCGCGCAAACGGTAGCCATAGAGGAAGAACCATTACTTTCCAGGATATCAGAGACGATACGGATTGTATAAGGGAAGTCTTCGCCGGGCATCATTTGCTCCAAAGAACGTTTGGCAAGATTTCCGTGACCCACCTCGCGTCTGCCTGGTCCGCGCATAGGCTTGGTTTCGCCGGTAGAAAAAGGAGGGAAATTATAGTGAAGGATAAATTTTTTGTATTCTGAAGTAGCGGCACTTTCTACCAGCAATTCATTCTCGGACGTACCCAAGGTGACTGTTGTCAAGGATTGGGTTTCGCCACGTGTAAACAAAGCCGCACCGTGTGGAGAAGGCAATACATCTACCTCGATAGTCAAAGGACGAACCTCATCCAACCCGCGTCCGTCAAGACGCTTGCTTTCATCGAGGATCATATTGCGAACCGTATAATATTGTAAGTCTTCCAGGTATTTTTTAGCAAAAGAGCGTGTTTCATCCGGCACTTTTTCACCTTCCAGCAAGCCTTCTGCCAAATGTGCAAAAAGCTCTTCCTGCAAGATTTTGAAGGCATTACTGCGATCATGCTTTGGTGAAGCGCTGCGTGCAATTTCTTTCAATTTAGGGCTGGCAAACGCTTCTACTTTTGCTTTCAGCTCTTCGTTTACTTCTGTTGCTTTCACTTCACGTTTCGCGGTCACTCCTATCTTGTCGCGAAGCTCTTCCTGTGCTTTAATCTGCAGGCGGATCGCTTCATGTGCGGTTTCGATGGCAACGATCATATCTTCTTCAGAACATTCTTTCGCATCACCTTCCACCATCATGATGTTCTTTTCAGTAGCACCGATGATGAAATCCATATCTGCATCTTTAAACTCCGTGCGGGAAGGATTGATCTTGTATTCGCCATTGATGCGGGCTACACGTACCTCAGAGATCACCTCCTGAACAGGAATATCGGAAACAGCCAATGCTGCAGAAGCAGCAAGACAAGCGAGCTGGTCAGGCATTACTTCCGGATCAGAGGAAATAAGATAAACCAGAACTTGTACATCGCAATAGTAATCTTCCGGGAAAAGCGGGCGCAGAGCACGGTCTATCAGACGGGAGATCAGCACTTCATAATCACTCAGGCGACCTTCGCGCTTGAAGAAAGAACCCGGGATGCGGCCTGCAGAAGCAAATTTCTCCTGGTAGTCAACAGTTAAGGGAAAGAAAGATTGGCCGGGTCTTGGTTCCACTGCAGCTACAGCTGTAGCGAGGATCATACAGTTGCCTTGACGCACTACTACAGCGCCATCGGCCTGACGGGCAAAACGTCCCGTTTCTATGGAAATTTCCTGGCCGTCCTTCATTTGGAACGAAACGGAAATTGGTTTTGGTGTACTCATCATTTATATTTTTTGTCAGCTTAATTTATTTCCGGCGCAATTGTTCAGAAACATACTATCAGCACCGGAATTGATTTAGAATAGTTCAAATAACACAATTCCCAACTGTATAGATTAGTTGGGAATTGTGAATAATCATCAGGTAATATTATTTACGGATACCTAGTTTTTCGATCAACTGGCGATAGCCTTGAAGATTCGTGCGGCTCATATACTGCAACAATCTTTTACGACGACCTACCAATTGCATCAAACCGCGGTGCGTAGAAAAATCTTTTTTATTTTGCTTCAAATGATTTGAGATGTGGTTGATACGTTCTGTCATTTGAGCGATCTGGGATTCTGTAGCGCCGGTGTTTTTCTCGCTACCACCATATGTTTTGTAAATTTCTGTTTTTTGACTAGCAGATAAATGTGACATCTTTCTTATTTTTCAGGGTGCAAAGATAAGGGTTAATTATATACAGTTCGTTTTTAAAAAAAAAAATATGGAATTGAAAATCACCTGCTTATGAAATTAGTTCACTTATTGGTTAACTTTTTCATGGCTATTGAGTAATTTTATGTCAATAATAGTACGTACGGGTACCATTAAACCTGAAAGTTTTTCCGGTAGAGGGGTAGGCAAAAGATGCCTGGATTAAGAGCCATAAACCCTGGATCGGTTTTTCGAATTTTATATTTTAAACTTTGCCATCACAGATGAAAACCTTTGAAGAACTGGTAGATAAACAGTATGGTGCTCCCGGCACCAGGAAACGGAGTGATTTCGAATTTCAGTCCTTACTTTACCAATTGGGGACGATGATAAAAGATGCAAGAAAAGAAGCTGGCATGACCCAGGATCAATTAGCTGAAAAACTGGGTACTCAAAAATCATATATCTCACGGCTTGAAAACGGCAAATGTGATCTTCAGCTTTCTACCCTTTATCGTGTTTTTGAAGAAGGTTTCGGAAAAAAGATAAACATAATAGCTGACTAGATGTTGTGTGGGTATTGAGATGTATTTTTGCTACCGATTATGAAACAGAAAGTACCCTCTATCGTTATATTCCTTCTTTTTTCCGCTGTTTTATCGGCTCAAACCAAGGCAGATAAAAAAAACATCAGGCGTCTGAAAGCCGACATTACTTACCTGGCTTCGGAAGAGCTGGAAGGCAGGCGCACTTCTACTGAAGGAGAGCAAAAAGCAGCATCTTTTTTAGAAAGTCGTTATAAAAAAGACCGTATTAAGCCCTATAAGGAAAATTACAAAATACCTTTCCAGTTTGTATATGGGAAAGAAGCAACGAACCTCACCAACCTAACTATAGACGGGAAGACGCTGAAACTGCATGATGAGTTTTTTCCTATGCCTTTTAGCGCCAATAGCGGGAAGACTTTAGAAGCGGATGTCATGCAGGATATGCTGGAACAGGATAATATCTGGCTCATGCCGCTTTATAAGAATAAGGAAGAATCGGAAGATGCCCATTTCGACTATGAAAAGACAATGGGTGAAAAAGCGCTGCTGGCAAGCAAGCAAGGAGCCACAGCCGTGATATTTTTTGACAATTTTGGTGCTAAATATCCGGTCTCCTACAATCCTAAATCCGAAGTGGATGAAGCAAAAATACCGGTGTTGTTTCTCCATCACCAGGCATACCAAAGCTATATCAGCAAAAACTCCAGCAATACCTTATCTCTCCGGACGGAACTCCGGAAAACAGAACTGACCGGTACAAATGTAGCGGGTTATATAGACAATAAAGCTCCTTATACGGTGGTGTTAGGTGCGCATTTTGATCATCTCGGATTTGGTGAAGACGGGAGCAGTACCTATCGTGGTAAAGACAGGCTGGTACACAACGGTGCTGATGACAACGCCAGCGGTAGCGCCGGATTGTTACAGTTAGCATCCTGGATCAAAAACAAAAGATTGAACCGTTACAATTACCTGTTCATTCATTTTTCGGGTGAAGAAATGGGGCTGTTGGGTTCAAAAGCCATTGTAAGGCAAATGGGCTTCGACAGTACTAAGATCGCGTACATGATCAATATGGACATGATCGGCAGGCTGAATGACAGTACGCATGCTCTTACTGTAGGCGGAGTAGGTACTTCCCCGATATGGCCGGTGATAGTAGAAAACGGGCGCAAGGATTTTAAAATCAATGTGGATAGTTCCGGCGTGGGACCATCAGATCATACTTCGTTTTATCACCAGGGTATTCCTGTATTGTTTTTCTTTACCGGCATCCACCATGATTACCATAAGCCAAGCGATGATGCTGATAAAATAAACTACAACGGTGAATTGACTATATTAAAATACATCTATAACACTGTCGTAGCTATGGACGGGCAACCTAAGCCAAAATTCACACCCACCAAACAAAGTGCGGCAGGGAAGGTGAAATTTAAAGTAACGATGGGGATTATGCCTGATTACTCGTATGAAAACGGGGATGGATTGAGGGTAGATGGTGTAACCGAAGACAGACCCGCCATACGCGCCGGGATTAAAGCAGGTGATATTATTACGCAGATCGGCGACCATAAAGTAAAGGGCATTCAAACCTATATGGAAGCGCTCGGTAAATTTAAGGAAGGTGATATGGTAAAAGTGAAACTGAAACGGGGTGATAAAACGATAGAATTACCGCTTATCTTTAAATAAATTTAATAACAAAATGGGTATTCTGCTCAAAATCCTGATCAATGCTTTGGCTGTATTCGGTGCCGCCTATTTTTTGCCCGGTGCACATGTCAAAGATTTTAAAACTGCTCTTATTGTAGCCATTGTACTGGGCATCCTTAACTTTTTCGTCAAGCCGTTACTGGTTATTCTTACGATACCCATTACAATTGTCACATTAGGTTTATTCCTCCTGGTCATTAATGCGATCATTATTAAGCTATGCGCCAGTCTTGTAGATGGGTTTTCCGTAGATGGTTGGCTGTGGGCTGTCATTTTTAGCCTCGTAGTCTCGTTTTTTGCGGCGATACTGGAAAGCGTATTTGAATAATGAAATTTTCGAAACTGGCTCCGTTTCTGATTATTCTTGCCTTGGGCCTAGTACTTTTCATTGTACAAAAGGATCATCATCGTAAGGATACAGCAAAAAATCCACCTGGAGATCGTTCGGGCAATGTTTCTAAAAGATCGAAAAAGGGACTTGATCGCCATCCTGCACATATCGCCTATTCCAGACATGCGCAGTGCAGAATGGCATGCAGGGATATTACAAAAGCTGAAATAAAGGAAGTGTTGGAGGAAGGAACGATCAACTACAGCAAAAGCGATCTGCAGCAGGACGATTGTCATAAGCGTTATGCCGTCGAGGATAAAGCTAATGGACAACATATCCGTATCGTGGTAGCCGCTTGTGAAAACACGCTGACCGTGATTACCTGTATCGATCTGGATAAAGAATGGACTTGTCATTGTCCGGGTGATTAACAACAGGATTCACCCGTGAAATTTATTTCCAGCTTGAGGTATGTATTCCGGATTGATTTAGAAAGGTATTAAATTAAAAACACCCCCGATTTCTCAGGGGTGTTTTCTTTATCTAAATACTTAGAGTATTCTGTCTTATTTGATGATTTCAGTTACCTGACCAGCACCTACAGTACGACCACCTTCACGGATAGCGAATTTAAGACCTTTGTCCATCGCGATCGGAGCGATCAATTTCACGTGCAGGTTTACGTTATCACCAGGCATTACCATTTCTACGCCAGCAGGAAGTTCACACTCACCTGTGATATCTGTAGTACGGAAATAGAACTGAGGGCGGTATTTGTTGAAGAACGGAGTGTGACGACCACCTTCTTCTTTGCTCAATACATACACTTCACCTTTGAATTCAGTGTGCGGAGTGATAGATTTTGGAGCAGCGATAACCATACCACGACGGATATCTTTCTTCTCAATACCACGAAGCAATAAACCAGCGTTATCACCAGCTTCACCGCGATCCAACAGTTTTTTGAACATTTCCACACCTGTACAAGTAGAAGTCAAAGCAGAATCATTGAAACCAACGATATCTACGTTATCACCTACTTTGATCACACCACGCTCGATACGACCTGTAGCAACCGTACCACGACCTGTGATAGTGAATACGTCTTCTACAGACATCAGGAAGGGTTGATCAACAGCGCGCGGAGGCAATGGAATGTAGCTATCAACAGCATCCATCAGGTCTTCTACTGCTTTTACCCATTGAGCTTCACCAGCTAACGCACCGGTTGCAGAACCCTGGATGATCGGAGTGTTATCTCCATCATATTCGTATTTGCTCAACAACTCACGTACTTCCAATTCTACTAATTCAAGAATTTCAGGATCTTCCACTAAGTCTACCTTGTTCATGAAAACCACGATACGAGGAACACCTACCTGGCGAGCCAAAAGGATGTGTTCTTTAGTTTGTGGCATAGGACCATCAGTAGCGGCTACCACCAGGATCGCACCATCCATTTGTGCAGCACCTGTGATCATGTTTTTTACATAGTCAGCGTGACCCGGACAGTCAACGTGTGCATAGTGGCGGTTAACGGTTTGATATTCTACGTGAGCCGTGTTAATAGTGATACCACGTTCTTTTTCTTCAGGAGCCGCATCAATCTCATCATATCCTCTTTTTTCAGCCATACCTTTAGATGCAAGGATGGTTGTAATTGCAGCAGTCAATGTAGTTTTACCATGGTCAACGTGACCGATAGTACCAATGTTTACGTGGGGTTTGTCCCGATTAAAGGTCTCTTTTGCCATTTTTTATTTTTTTAAGAGATGTTACTAATTTGTTTATGTTGTTATTAAAAACCTTTTTTGCACTTAGCTATATTCCTATAGTCTTAGCATCGTTGCGTCGCACATTTGTACGTCTTTTTCTTCGACAACTCGTGCGGTTTCATTTTGAATTTTAGCCTGATCCCTGTCTCCCTCCATTTTTCAAAGCTAGTCAAAATCAGAGCTGTTGAGCAGGATTGAACTGCCGACCTCTTCCTTACCAAGGAAGTGCTCTACCACTGAGCTACAACAGCTTAAATAGACTCTTCACGATTAGCTAAATGAGCTCAAAACACTAAAGAACTTTTCAATGCACTATATCTAACCACAAAATCAGCTAATCAGCATACCTGCCAATTAGCTAATCAATTTTGAAGAGCGGGAGACGAGGCTCGAACCCGCGACCTACAGCTTGGAAGGCTGTCGCTCTACCAACTGAGCTACTCCCGCAGTTAATTTTGAACCGGAAATCCATTCAAAATTCATTATTTTAAAATAAAAAGTGGGCAGGGAAGGATTCGAACCTCCGTACTCCGAAGAGAACAGATTTACAGTCTGTCGCCTTTAGCCACTCGGCCACCTACCCAACTTAATAATTATGAATGCCAGATTACGAATGGTGAATGATAATTACCTGTTTGCAGCTAATTAAAACGAATCATTCAAAACTTAACATTACAACGAGCCACTTGCCGGAATCGAACCAGCGACCTACTGATTACAAATCAGTTGCTCTACCAGCTGAGCTAAAGTGGCGTTTTTTATTATTTAAAGAACTTTTCTTCTTGCGAAGGGATTGCAAAAGTATGTAAGATTTTTATTTCTGCAAATTTTCTTTGCACTCTGTAAAATTATTTTTTGGGTGATCACATTTCTCCTCAAATCTATTCGATTAGGACAAATCCTGTTACGTCGATAAGCGATGTTATTTGATATTCTGCAGGATGCTTTGCTGGGTGTCACTTATTTTTTTCAATAGGTTAGATAAGACAGACATCATTTTGCTCATCCTGTCCATCGCCATTTGTAAACGCAGCGATTCCATTTCTCCCATTTCACTCATCGAGTCTATGTCTGCCTTCGATTTTTCTATCATTTCGTCCAGTTTCGCCGATTCCTGGGCCGTAGTATCTTTAATTTTACCCAAATAACTTTTCCATTTCTCTATATCTTTTCGCAGGGCGGTGGCTTTCCCTTTTGATAGTACAATGCCTGTTTTTGATTGTTTTTTCATGACAGCCTTTTTTGTTTATACAAGGTAAGACTCTCATGTGATTTCAGAAAGGAGCTTTTGGTACGTAACAGGCAGGTTAGGATCACTTCTTTTTCTTCAGGAGGGAGTAGTTTCCCACAAAACTGTTTTCGCCCAGCAGAAATCCTATGGCCCGCAGTATATTTTTTTCTTTGCTTTCTTCCGTTTTTAACTTGCAGATGTAGCGGTTGATCTCGTGTTGTAAGGATGGACGCAGGGTTTCAAAAGTTGCTTTTGCTGTCGGGTGTTCATCCAGGGCATTTTTTAACTGCGAATCCATAGAAAGGGTCCTGTCTTCCGGATCATGCATAATGGAAATCCGGATCGTTTCGCCGATCCGCCTGGGCGAGTCTTTCAGCATGGAAAGGTTAATGTACAAACGCCATTCCCCTGAGTATCTGACCAGCGACTGTTTGAACGGTAATTTGTTCACGGTTCCTTTTACAGGGATGGGGCTTTTGTTTTTGCCCGCCTGCAGAAAGAGCTCCTGTAGTACAGTATCCGGCACAGGCACAAATGGATTGATGCCTATGATGTCAAGTATGGCGCTGAATTGCTGATGTTTGGTCAAAGGAAATCAGGGTTTTCAATGCTGGTTCAATTTAAGCCTCGCCTTATTTGATCTGCTGCTTGTAAAGCGATGCCCGTTGCTTGTTGTCTTTGATGTCGAAGGCCTCGTAGATATAATCCTGCGCCACCGTTCGCGTGCTTTTGCGGTTAATATTGTTATTGTCCTGCGATGGGTAAATACGATTGGAAAGAAAGACGAAAACGATACCGCTGGCAGGATCTGCCCAGGCACAGGTGCCTGTGAAACCCTGGTGCCCGAAGGCGTAACCGCTGACACGATTGCCTGTTGGACCTGCATCGTCATTATTGGCATTGGGCTTATCGAAACCCAGCCCGCGGCGACTGATGGTAGCGTTGTAAGCGGTAAATTTATTTAAGGTAGCTGGTTTGAAATACTGTTTGCCGTTGTAGCTGCCGCCATTAAGCAGCATTTGAAAGATAACAGCGACATCCTGCGCTGTGGAAAAAATACCTGCATGACCTGCCACACCACCAAACATAGCTGCCCCCGGATCATGCACATATCCTTGCAGCAACTGTTGGCGGAAACCATAATCACTTTCTGTTGGCGCTATATCCTCTGTGGTAAATTTTTTGAGTGGGTTGAAGGACGTGTGTGTGAGTCCCAGCGGTTTGTAAAACTGTTCCTCCATGTACACATTCAATTGCCTTTTGGTGATACGTTCTACCACGGCAGAGAGGAAATAAAAATCGAGATCGCTGTAAACATATTTACCGATGTTTTCAAGCGGACTTTGCAGGATGCGATTCCAGATGGTATCTGCCCAGTCATTACGCAGGTAGAGGTTTTTGGCAACAGGGATTTTATAATCAGACTTAGGTTGTGTGGTATAGAGGTCTTCCCTAAGCTGTCCGGTGCTATCCAATGTTTCTTTGTAAAACGGGATCCATGATTTTAAACCTGCCTGATGCAACAAGAGGTTTTTGATGGTGAGAAATTCTTTGTTGGTCCCTTTGACCCAGGGAAGATAATCTCCCAGGCGTTTGTTGAGGTCCAGCTTCCCCTGCTCGTACAGCCGCATGACAGCCAGGTTGGTCGCCAGGACTTTGGTGAGGGAAGCCACATCGTACATCGTATTCAGCGTTACCGGTTTTGTTTTACTGTACGTGTAGTAGCCAAAGGCTTCATCATAGATAATGCGGCCATCTTTAGCGGCTAAAATCCTACAGCCAGGGAATGCACCATCGACGATATTCCGTTGGATGAACATATTGAGCTTGTCGATAACCTCAGGATTGACAAAGCCCGCATCTACAGGAAATTCTACTTTTTGCAGGGTGTTGACTTTTTGCGCCGGTTTTCCCGTAACACCTGCAGCCAGAACCGGCGGTGCGGCAGCCATATTGCTACAGGGTGTAACAGGCAGTTTCCCTTTAGGGTTTAGCTGGCGCAGGAGGATTTTTGCCATCACGTTCTCCACATCTTCATTGTCCTCGTAAGATACCATTACAGATCCTGCATCACAAAAGTTCTTGAGGAGATACGCATTTCCCATTAATGCATAGATTACGTTAGGCTGCTTTTCCATACTTTTTAAGAAGTCCATTTGCTGTGCATCCAAACCATAGTTGCCGTTCGTGGGATAAAAACTCATGTTGTGGATCGCTATGATCGTCACATCATTATCTTCTGTGCTTTGCTGCAGTTTGGCCACCTGCGCAGCACTGCTGCCTTTAGGGAGAAAACTGAAACGGATAGTGGGTTTCCCTTCTTGCAACGTTGTCAATAACGCGGTACTGCCGGAAGCGTTGACACCAATGTATTGTATGCGGGAATCTGTGCCCGTGATCTTTCCGAGCAGTGAGCTGTTATCCCGCACCAGGGTGATGCCTTTTGCTGCGGCTTCCTCGCGAATGGCTTTGACATCCTTATTGAGGTCGTTCGTGATGTTGGTAATATCAATGGGTTTGAATTGGGAAAGACCTGCATCGTATTTTGCTGCAAGGATTTTCTTTACAGAGGTTTCCAGTTGTACCTGTTGGATATCACCGGTGTTCAATGCCGCTTTTATCTTCTCAATGGCTACCGGAACATTCTGGGAAAACAACAATACATCGTTACCTGCTTTGAAGGCTCTGACATCTACTTCTCCTGGTTCAAAATATTTGGCTACACCTTTCATGTCCAGGGCGTCGGTGAATACCAGCCCGTTGAATCCCATCTTGCCTTTCAGCGTGTTGGTAAGCGTATTCCTGGAAAGTGAGGTAGGGATATGAACACCTGTTTCCAGTGAGGGGACTTCTAAATGGGCTGCCATAACACTTTTTACCCCTGCCGCAATCAGTTGCTTAAAAGGGAAAAACTCTAAAGTGTCCAGTTGCGCGAGTGATTTATTAATAACAGGCAGGTCCTTGTGAGAATCGGCATCCGTATCACCGTGACCCGGAAAATGTTTGGCACAAGCCATCACACCATTGTCCTGTAATCCGCGCATATAAGCTATTGCCAATCTCGAAACATTGTATTTATTTTCGCCGAAAGAACGGGCATTGATCACCGGGTTTTTAGGATTGTTGTTCACATCCACCACCGGTGCAAAGTCTATGTGCACTCCGAGGCGGTTGCATTGTGCGGCAATGGCAGCCCCCATTTTGTAAACCAGTTCCGTATCCCGCGTTGCGCCTAAAAGCATTTGCCTGGGCATGTCTTTTACACCCGTCAGTCGCATACCCAGACCCCATTCGGCATCCATGGCTATCAGTAACGGCACATTTGCCAATTGCTGGTATTTATTCGTTTGTGTGCCCTGTTTTACCGCATCTCCCTGCATGAAAATAACACCGCCAATCTGCTTGTTTTGGATCAGTTTGGTGATAGCGTCTTCATTATAATTGGGGCCGCCGGAATAAGCAGCCACCATGAATAGCTGGCCTATTTTTTCATCCAGGCTCAGCTTGTTGTAGGTATCTTCTACCCATTTGTTTTTAAAAAAATCGGGAGATGAAGACGTAATGCTTGTTTGCCCAAAAGACAGTACGGGCAGGCAGGTTGCCAGTGTAATAATAAGTGTGCGGACAATGGATTGAGGCATAAACAAAAATAACAGGTATTGCTGAGAGCAGCTAACAAATTGACCGGTTAATCTCTTACATTAAGAGAATTTTTTGTTTAAGAATCTTCATGTCCTCAGCAGACGGAATAGGAAAGGAAGATTAAAGTGATAAAGAATGGGGAGAACGCACTATAGGTAGTATTATATTTTATCAATATACTTATTGAGCCAAACCTCCGTAGTGACCAATTGCCATATCTTAAAGAAGGTAGACGGATCCTGGCGTTGACTCCAGTATGTGTCAATAGCCTTTCTATTAAAAATGCTACGTTTTTTAAGCCGTTCCAGGTGTTGCTCTGCGAACGATAAGATATCCTGATTCCCATTCATCCATTGCTTACCGGGAAGCGAAAATCCCTTCTTCGGCATGGATAAATTACCGGGTGTGAGATAGTGTTGTGCAATGCTTCTCAATAAGGGCTTGTTTGTTTTTTCATTGTAGCGATACCGGACCGGAAGTCTTGCAACGGATTCTATCAGCTCATGATCCAGGAAGGGGTAACGCATTTCCAGGCTATGGCGCATGGCACTCATATCATCTCTGTAAACATGATGTGAGGACACTGAATACTTCATATCGTAAGCGAACAACGTTTCGTATGGATGCTCATAGTGCTGTTCTTTTACTTGTAATTTTCTGACAAGAAAAGGCTCATATTCGGAAAATTTCGGAAGCCCCAGCTGCTGCAAATCTGCTTCGCGCATACCCTGCGCCTGGTTAATAAAAAACTGGAAAACCGTATCGAGGTCGAGGTAGCTTTTTACCTTCCGGGTAAATGCATGAATGCCCGGAATAAACGGCTGAAGTGGTTTCAGTTTTTTTCGCTGCTGCCATTGCTTCAGCTTCAGCACATAGCTGTATCCCCCGAACACCTCGTCTGCACCATTGCCGCTTAACGCTACTTTATACCCCAGCTGATGTATATGTTCGGATGCATTCATAACGATTTCAAGTCCGCAGTAAGGTTCTTCGAAATGTTCCAGCTCTTCCAGCAGATTTTGTGTGATATCCTCCGGTCTGATGATATGGATATGTTGGTGAATGCCCAGTTTGTCTGCCATAGATTTTGCCTGCGGTATTTCATCGGCATCTTTTCCACTGGAGTCAAACCCCAGGGTATAACTATGGATATCCGGGTTGAACATTGCTGCTAACGCCGTAATGGTGGTGGAGTCTATGCCCCCACTCATCAGCGATACAATCGGAACATCCGCTACCAATTGTTTTTCTACAGCGCGCTTCAGTAAAGTATGTACCTTTTCTTCCGCCTGCGAAGCCGTATCCTGATGTTGGTTTACTGCTTCAGGCAATGACCAGTAAGCAATTAAATTGTGCTTCAGGGTCTGCATATCTATCTCCAGGCAATGTGCAGGAGGTAAGGAAACTATATTCTTGAAACAGGTTTGGGGTGAGGGCGTGGTTTGCAAAAGATAGTTGGCTGCAAGTCCTTCGTAGTTCACTTCTTTGCTCACGATGTCCAGGCTCAGGATGGCTTTAATCTCCGATGCCCATATTAGCTTGTTGTCAATGAGATAATAGAACAAGGGCTTGATTCCCATGCGATCCCTGATCAGCCAGAGTTTTTTCCGGGATACATCCAGGATGGCTATAGCAAACATGCCGTTCAGTTTATAGACTATCTCGATCCCCCAGTGCCGGTAGCCGTGGAGAATGACTTCCGTGTCCGATTCACTCTTAAAAACGTAACCTTCTTTCTTTAATTCATCACGCAGTGATTTAAAATTGTAAATTTCTCCATTGAAGGTGATAGCGATGTTATTTGCATCATTTAACATGGGCTGATGTCCCAGATGTGAGACATCCAGAATGGAAAGCCGACGGAATCCTAATGCTGCAAGGGCTGTCTTACCGGTAGGTAACGGAGGGTATATGTGTTTAATCTCAGCAATCGAATCGGCACCGGAATAGGATTGTATTTTTTTGTCTTCCAGCAACGCATAGCCTTCATCATCCGGGCCACGATGCTTTATAGCATTGTTCATCCTCCTCAAATCATCCATCCCGATGGAATGATCCGTCGCAATAAAACCGCAAATACCACACATGTTTCAAAGTAAAAATTAAAAACTAATAATTCAAAATAAGGAAGTCCGCTATACAGCTTGCTTCCCTTCGCGCCATAAAATAAAAATACCCAGGCAACCGGTAGTCAGGCATCCGGCAAGTAACGTCACCTTTTCGTCGAAAAAATGGTGAAGAAATGTATGCAGCATCAACATGAAACCACCAAACAATAAAAATTTCAACAACCAGTTTTGCAATGGTATGAGTTGCAATAGCGGTCTATCGACCAGCTTCGCCGCTTGTACCAGATAATAGGCCGCCTGGACATACGTACCCAAAACGAAAGCAAGAGCGACGCCTTTTAATCCCAGCAAAAAATACAAAGGGATGAAAAATACAATGGCTACGATGGCATCGATCAAAACCCCTTTGTTAATCGTACTGCCTTTTCCGTGGATCTGTAAAAGTGCTGTGAAGTTATAGGCCCTGGCAGGTAACGCCAGCAAGGTGCAGATGAAGATGGATGTTGCGGCAAGATATTTCGCTGAAAAGACGACTATGAATACTTCTCTGTTGAATACCACAAAAAAGAAGAAGCAGCCAAACGCTATGGTTGCCAATAGTTTGCCCATCTGGTGCAAAATGACTACCTGTTTGCTTATCTGTTTTTCCTTGGAAAGCTGCATCAGGCCTGCATTGGATATGGCACCAAAGATCAGGCTGAGAAAAGGGATGGACAATGTAGCGTTAAAATATAAGGCGAACTGTGAACTGCTTAGCAAATTAGACAGGATGAATTTATCCAGGTAAACCATCAGCACTTGTGAAGCCTCGAAAAAATATAAATGTTTCCAAAGAGAACGAACTGTTTTGGCATCTAAACGGTCATCTTCCGGTAAATCTCTTTTAAAAAATACATAGAAAATGATAATGTAAGCTGCAAATCTTAAAAGCAACAATCCCAGCAACATGATAAACAGCTGATGCATGTCGTAGCCGTGTTGCAGGGAACGGTAATGCAGCCAGCAGAACACAATACTGTATGACAGGCTGATCCAGGGAAGCCATTTGAATTGCTGCAATGCCGTTAATGTTGTTTCAAACAAATAGCAAAGGACATAAACGATGAAAAACAACGAGAAAATCAGTAATGAGTTGACCGTTGCCGACTGCAATGCAGCAAAAATCGTTGCGCATACTATGACCATTATACTCATACCTGCATAAGTTTTCAAGTGCAGGGAGCGGATAATAGAAGCTAATTGACCAGGAGTATAGGTAAAAACCAAAGAGGCTATTCCCAGTCCGGCAAATGCATTGAAAAAGGCTAGTTGTGTCCATACCTGCTGATAGCTGCCGTAGCTCTTTTCAGGTAAATGGTGTGAATAGTAATACACTACCAGAAAAGTGGCCACTGTGGCGAAAAACTTAATGGCGAACAGGTGAAGGCTGTGGCTGCCGAGCTTGTTAGTTTTTGGTGCGGGCAAAGGTTTCACAAGCGGCTTTATCTAAATGGCGAATAATTTTTGCAGGATTGCCGGCGAGTACCATATAGCCTTCTTTAAAGCTTTTAGTTACAACGGCGTTGGAGCCGACTATGGTAAAATTTCCCAGTTCCACACCCGGCAGTACGGTAGCATGTATGCCGAGCCAACAGAAATCACCGATCTTTATGGGCGGAGCTGCATCCGCAATTTCATTATTGATGAAATTATGATTGGAGGAGATGATACCTACGCCCGGGCCAATGTTGACATGAGCGCCGATCTCTACACCGTTATTAGCATCTATATATACATTTGGTGAGTCGCCGGGGTAACTTCCTTTACCGCGCTTCACATATTGCGGGCAGCGTATGGTGCTGGTATGGTGGATGGCCCACTTCACGCCGGCATTTTGCCGCATGATCTTCCTGAACAAAAAATCAGTGATATAGAAACTGATCTCCATGTCCTTTCTGAGTCCGAATATGTTGCGGATGAGCGTGCCTGGCATTGGTGTATTGTGCTGCTGCGAATATAATTTTAATTTCCTGTTTGCTCTTTAATGCTCTTTTTCACGTTCTTCCTTTTTCACTTCGTTCCACAAGTCGTCCATTTCCTGCAAGGTCATATCATGCAGTGCTTTTCCTTTATTAACTGCCCGGGATTCTATCTGCTGAAACCGGCGAATGAACTTTTTATTTGTGCGTTCCAGTGCATTCTCCGGGTCTGTTTTCAGGAAACGTGCATAATTCACCAATGCAAAAAAGACATCACCCATTTCGTCTTCTATCTTGTTAGCATCACCACTTTCCACTGCTTCATATAGCTCGCCTATTTCTTCATTCACTTTATCTTTTACCTGCTCTGTAGTATCCCATTCAAAACCTACTTGCTTTGTTTTTTCCTGCAGCCGTAGCGCTTTTACCATAGCTGGCAATGCTTTAGGGACACCGCTCAGGATGGATTTCTTGCCTTCTTTCAGTTTCAGTTTTTCCCAGTTTTGCTTTACCTGTCCTTCATCTTCCGCCACTACGTTGGCGTAAATATGGGGATGTCTCGCCACCAACTTGTTGCAAACTGTTTCTACCACCTCATCGAAACTGAACTGCTGCTGCTCTTCGCCGATCTTGCAATAGAACATGATGTGCAGCAATACGTCTCCCAGCTCTTCTTTAATTCCCTGCCAGTTCTCATCCGTGATGGCATCCGTCAGTTCATAAAGCTCCTCCAGGGTTTGCGGGCGCAGTGTTTGCAGGGTTTGTTTTTTATCCCAGGGACAACGCTCCCGGAGTTCGTTCATGATGTTTCGAAGACGTTGTACTGATTGGTTATAATTGATTGGTTGAGTCACGGAGTAAGTTGTTTTGAAATCCGGTTTTTGTTTTTTGTAGTAGCATGGTGTCATTCCGGCTCTTCATGCGAGATATTGTTTCTGTTTGTTTTATGATTATTTTTTTCTTTTTCTCACTCGCCCCATTTATAACCGTTTATTTCCAGTCCAGATAGTTGCAGTATCCTGTCCGTTACCGTCTTTACTGCCTCTGCCATGTCCTGAGGACGACTATAGAATGAAGGTGTTGCCGGGCAAATAATACCTCCCGCTTCGGTTACTGCAGTCATGTTTTTTAAGTGAATGAGGTTGTAAGGGGTTTCCCGCACCACACATACCAGTTTCCTGCGTTCTTTCAACATCACATCGGCAGCCCGGGTGATGAGATCGTTGCTGATGCCGGTAGCTATGCGCCCCAGTGTTCCCATGCTGCAGGGGCAAATGATCAATGCACTATAGGACGAGCTTCCGGAGGCAAAAGGAGCCATAAAATCATTCTTTTCATAGCTCTTGAAAGGCAGTGTTTCAAAGTCCCTGTTGCCGAGCTCATGTTGCCATACGGTCTTCGCGTTATCGCTCCAAACGAGCGCCGCTTCCTGCACCTGGTCTTCCATAGCCCGTAGTTGTTGCAGTAATACTTTAGCATAAATAGATCCACTTGCTCCTGTTATGGCTACGGCTATTTTCTTCATCTGCTTTTGTCTTTCGGTTGGGTTTGAAGTAATGTGAATGGTGCGTTAAAATGAGGACGCTCCGTTATTGCCCTGACACTGCATAAGTCCTGTTTGGCGTTTCCTCCCAAATACCACATCTATTATTCCTGTCCACAGTTTAACAAAGCTAACGGGATTTAGTCGTAATTTTAACGCTAGCGGATGGTAAAGAAGCTATCCTAATATCTAAAATATACGTCTTAGTAAAAAATACCTGTACGGAATGAAAAAAGTTTTGGTGGTGCTGTTGAGCTTTTTGTGTGTGTCGGTTGTTGTGATGGCCGGGGAGAAAAATAAAAAAGGCAATATAAAAAAAGAAGCTGCTGTGGATACCGTGATTCGTTGGATGACACTGCCGGAGGTGGAAGCTGCTATCAAGAAGACTCCTAAAAAGGTATTCATTGATGTGTATACTGACTGGTGCGGCTGGTGTAAGGTAATGGATAAAAAAACCTTTAGTAACAAAGAGGTGGCAAAGTATATGAATGAGCATTATTACGCTGTTAAATTCAATGCAGAACGTAAAGACACGGTGGACTTTATGGGTAAGAAATATGGATTTGTGCCGCAATACCGTTCTAACCAACTGGCTGCAGAACTGATGCAGGGCCGGATGTCGTATCCTACCTTTGTTATTCTGGATGAAAACCTTCAGACACCCATTCCTGTACCGGGTTATCAAAACGTACCAACGATGGAGAAGATATTAAAATATATCGCTACCAATACATATAAGACAGTACAGTTCCCCGAATATGAAAAGACGTTTGTAGCTACGTGGAAAGAAGACCCGGCAGCAGCTCAGGCACCGGCTACGGGACATTAATCCTATAAAGTCACATCAGAAATGGAGCTCCGATTCGCCTGTACCCCATATTAAGTTGTCAGCTTCTTCACTTGTTCGGGTGTTAAGGGTTCTTTTAATTCTCCCGTCACATACTTCATGTCACTATGGAAATATTTACAGGATTCGCGTAACCCGCAGATTTCGCATTTCGGACGACGGGCAAGACAAATGTAGCGTCCATGAAGGATGAGCCAGTGATGCGCTTTATGAATGAGTTCCTGTGGAATATTTTTAATTAATTGCTGTTCAGTCTGGAGGGGAGTTTTGGCATGAGTGGTCAAGCCTATTCTCGCAGACACACGAAATACGTGCGTGTCTACTGCCATGTTAGGTTGCTGGTGAACAACGGAAGTGATCACATTAGCCGTTTTTCTGCCAACTCCCGGAAGCTTCACCAGTTCATCAACGGTCTCAGGTATCTCATGATTGAAATCGTCTACCACCATTTTAGCCATGCCCAGTAAATGACGGCTTTTGTTATTGGCAAAGCTGATGCTTCGTATCAGGGGCTCTACATCATTAAAATCGGCCTGAGACAAAGTCTCCACTGTAGGGAAATTTTCAAAAAATTTAGGGGTCACCATATTCACGCGTTTGTCAGTACATTGTGCCGACAGGATCACAGCTACCAACAGTTCGTAGGTATTGTTGTAGTGCAGTTCTGTTTCCGGATCCGGCATATGCTGCTGAAACCACTCTATAATGTATTGATAGCGTTCTTTCTTGGTCATGGGAAAAGAGGTATTCTGTAAAAATAAGTAGAGTTTAATTGTTTAGTAAACAGGCATTATCTGAATACAGTCATTTTCAACCGGCCTCACATTCGTTATCAAACTTCTTTTTTCCTTTTCCCTTTTTAATTTTATGAGAATGATACGCTGGATATTGTTTTTTTGCCTGATCGCCGCGCAGTCTGTAGCGCAACCTATTTATGCGGTGCGAAACGGCAACATTAAGTTTTACTCGGATGCCCCGCAGGAGCTTATAAAAGCTTACTCCGGTGATTTGAACGGCGCGGTAGATTTTTCAAAAAAGACCTTTATATTCCGGATTGGGATTTCCAGTTTCGAAGGATTTAACAGCCCGCTGCAACGGGAACATTTTAACGAGAACTATATGGAAACTAATGTCTTCCCGCTGGCAACATTTACGGGCAAAGTCATTGAGTCAATAGATATCAGCAAAAATGACACTTACAGGATACGGGCCAAGGGAAAGCTCAAAATACACGGGATAGAGCAGGAGCGCATTATCCCGGCAACGGTTAATGTGAAAGACGGTAAGGTTTTCATTCATTCAGATTTCACCGTATGGCTGGCAGATCATAAAATCAAAGTGCCGCGTGTGGTCAACAATAAGCTTTCACAGGAAATACATGTGGAAATGTATGCCGAACTAAATGCTAACTAGTTGAAAAAGCTATTATTCATATTGTTGAATTGGGTATGCTACACAGCTGTTGCACGAGTTCCGTTTGTAAAACAGATATGGGTGCAGGAACAGGATGTCCCGCTGAGTGTAAACGACATGGCTTATCAGCAAAATGGTTATATGTGGTTGGCAACCGATGCCGGTTTATATCGTTATAACGGCCGGACGTTTTCCAGGATTCATGATACGATTTCTTCTTTTTGCACTGCTGTACATGCAAACGGGAACAATATATTTGTCGGGTATAAAGACGGACGGGTGGGCCTGGTGACGGAGCAAAAAATTACACCGGTCTTATTTAAAAATAGTGCACCGCACAGTACGATAAAAGCCCTCCGGTCGCTTAGTGAAACAGTCCTTTTCATCGCTACAGAAGACGAAGGGCTGTATATATCGTTTAATGGTTATCTCATGCCTGTTAATACTGATAATGGGTTGTCTGATAATTTTATCAGCGACATAGCAATAGGTAAGAATGATCTGTTGCTCGCTACCGATGCCGGCATCAACAGGATCAGTATGGATAACAAGAAGCCGGCATTGCGTTTCCTTACTACCCGCGACAAGCTGCCGGATAATATTGTTACATGTATCAGCGCCTCGCTTCATTCGGAAATGTATTGGGCAGGAACGCAACAGTCGGGAATAGCCCTCTACGATGATTCACAACAAAGTGCAGTGCCGCTACGGTATAATACTCCATGGACATTCGGACAGGTAAATGATATATTGGCACTAAACGATGAAGATGCATGGGCTATAACGGAAGAAGGTTATATCCTCCAGTTGCATCGGGTACGAGAGCGTATTTTTATCCGCGCTACCGCTACGAACAATAAGCTAAAGAAACTGGTCAAAGATAAAACCGGTAACCTTTGGTGTGCTACCAATAAGGGATTACTGCTGTGCACGGGGCTATTTGTAGAACATATCTCCCTTTCCCGGGAATATAAATTGAATGATTACACTGCAATGACCTGCGATACATCCGGCAATATTTGGTTCACTCAAAATGAAAAGCTGTATCGGCTTAACCATTTCACAGACACATTGCCCCAGTTCATAGGTAGTCTGCCCGTGGCTATTACAGCACTGTATTTTTGTCCCCGCAGCGGGTTATGGATAGGCAGTTTTGGCAAAGGACTTTACAGGCTGACAGAGAATAGGTTGACACCGGTTGGTATTCCCTCTTTGACCGGCGCCCATATCCTGAGTGTCACCAATCGGGGAGAAAGTATATGGGTAGCGAGCTTTAACGGACTGGACGAAATCCGCATCATGGAGGAAAGGCCGCAAATTGTTCATCATTACACGAAACAGAACGGTATAGGAAGTGACTATATTTATCACCTGCATACGGACCGAAAAGATCGTCTGTGGATGGCAACTGACGGAGGCGGACTTATCTGGTACGATGGCAGCCATTTTCATAAATGGGATACTACAGCAGGTCTGAAAAGCACCGTTTTTTATAGTGTAGCTACGGACGGCCAGGGAAATGTATGGTCCGGTTCTTTTGATAAAGGGTTGTATAAATATGATGGCATACAGTGGAAAGCCATGCGCCAGAAAGAAGGCTTGCAGGATATCAACATTACCGCATTGGCAACAAACGGCGCGGGAAGTGTGATAGTGGTCAATAGGAGTGGGATAGATCAATGGTATGCCCGGGATCATCAATTCAGGCATTTTAACCGAAGGCTCGCTATCGGGATAGACAGTAGCTCAAAAATGCTGAATTGTATTGCTAGTGATGCTTCAGGGAATGTGTACGCCCCTTACCAGGAAGGGATTTTAGTTTTCAAATCGCAATCCGGCGTCAATAGCATCAAGCCGGATATCTATATCCGGAAGCAGAGTCTTTTCTTCAAAGAATTAAGTAATACAAAGCATACGTTTTCACATGGTGAAAATCATATTTCATTTTCTTATGACGGTGTAAGCTACAGTAATCCGGATCGCCTGCATTACCGCTACAAACTCGTAGGATATGATGACAGCTGGGTGTATACCAATAATGAGACGATCCCTTTTGCCCAGCTCAATCCGGGTAGCTATACTTTCAGGGTACAGGTTTCCCTGAGCGATAATTTCATGAATGCCTCTGAAGACAGCTATTCCTTTTATATCACAAAACCATTTTGGGGGACCCCCTGGTTCGTCATCGGTTGTTTGATCACAGTACTTACCGGTATCTACTTTTTTGTAAAATGGCGCGAAAACGGCATTGTAAAATTAAATCAGCTTCAGCGGGATCGCCTAGTGTATGAATACGAACATCTCAAAAGCCAGGTCAACCCGCACTTCCTCTTCAATAGCTTTAATACGCTGGTCAACATTATTGAGGAAGATAAAGATGCCGCGATCCATTATACCGTTCATCTCTCTGACCTGTATCGCAATATGCTTTCCTACAAGGATAAAGATCTCATTTCCTTAAAAGAAGAATATGACATCGTGCAGAACTACATGTTTGTGCAAAAAAGCCGGTTTGGCGATGCTTTGCATGTACATGTAAATATTAGCGAAATCCTGCTCAGGACAAAAAAAATTGTTCCGCTTGCCCTGCAGATATTATTGGAAAATGCCATTAAGCATAATATTGTTTCATTGTCCAACCCGTTGCATATTTACCTGGAAGCTACCGAAAACGAAATAGTGGTGCGGAATAATTTGCAGGAAAAGATAACCAAAGACAAAAGCACCGGAATTGGTATAGAAAATATCCGGAAGCGCTATGAACTGCTTACGCAAAAGACAATAAGTTACGGAGTAATAAATAAGGAGTATATTGTAAAACTGCCATTGTTATGAACCTTGTAATTATAGAAGATGAAAAACCTGCGTTCAATCGTCTCGAGAAATTGCTGAAGGAATTGCTGCCGGAGGCTACGACCGTTGCACATCTGGATAGCATACAACAAGCGGAGACTTGGTTTGCAGATAACAAAAAGCCGGATCTTGTTTTTTTGGATATTCATCTCGCAGATGGTAATGCATTTGACCTGCTCAAACGGGTTTCGATCCACGCACCGATCATCTTTACGACTGCCTACGATCAATATGCGATGGAAGCCTTCAAAACGTCCAGCGTGGACTACCTCCTGAAACCATTAAAAAAAGAAGCTTTGCAGAGCGCTCTTGAGAAACTGGATCTTTTTAAAAACTTTTTTAAAACGGCATCCGGGGAAACCGCAACTAAAGAACCGCAGGAATATAAAAAGCGCTTCCTGATCCGTTTTGGCGAACATATAAAAACGATATCCGTGACGGATATAGCCTATTTCTACAGCGAAAACAAAGCCACGTTTGCCAGGACGTTTGACGGACGAAGTTTTCCCGTAGATCAAAACCTGGATGCGCTGGACAGTGCATTGAACCCACAGGAGTATTTTCGCATCAACCGTCAATACATTATTTCATTGAATGCTATTGAAGATATGCGTAGCTATACTAAAGCACGTGTCGTAGTGAAGCTGAATCCTGCGGTGAAAGATACTCCGGTGGTGAGCTCTGAACGTGCTGCCGACTTTAAACTTTGGTTAGCCGGTGAACTATAGGTTTTTTTGAAGTTTCATTAGTATATGAATGAAATGAATTATTGAATGAATGATTTTGCAGAGTGTTCTAATACTTTGTAACGTTTTCATCCTTCTCCTTTCCCGTTTCATCTTATTGTCATGTTACTACCGGTCAACCCTGTTTAGTTTTACCTGACAAATCAGTGACAATGAAACCCAAATCCATCATATTGATCGTGCTTGCTTTGATAGCAATAGGAGGAGTTGTAGCATGGGCTTATATAAATAAGCCTGCTGAAAAAGTAGAAAATGCCAAAGCCCTGGAGATACGGGCAGATGAGCTGACAAACAGTTATGCCAAAGATGAAGCTGCCGCTAATAAAATGTTTCTGAATCAGGCCATAGAAGTAACCGGGACTATAGCGGAGATTTCAAAAAACCAGGACGGCAAAACCGTAGTGTTACTGGAATCAGAAGATCCTATGAGTGGTGTACAATGCACAATGCGTGATGAAGCAAAACTTGAAACGGGTAAGCAGGTCCGGATTAAAGGTTTTTGTACAGGTTATACCATGGTGGTGTTGCTCGGTGATTGTATCGTGATATAAGAGACCTACCCGTTTATAAAAACTATGAAAAAACACGTTTCCATCCTGATCATATCCGTTTTCACTGCCTGTAATTTTCTTTCCTGCAAACATGAGGTGCCCCAACCGGCAGCAAACAACCCCGCTAACCCTAACGATACCACTGGTAACGGAAATGCTGTCGATACTGCTCTTTGTTTTGAAAGAGACATTTTACCAATTTTTATTTCCAATTGTGCCAAGAGCGGATGTCATGATGCAGCGACACGCGAGGAAGGATATGAGTTTACTTCTTATGCCACCATTACCTCTAAAAAATTTAAACCCGGAGATCTGAATGACACCGAACTTTGGGAAAAGATCAATGAAGATGATGCCGATGATATCATGCCGCCTTTACCGAATGCCTCGCTGACTACGGAACAGAAAATGCTTATCCGGAACTGGATTTTACGCGGCGCACCAAACACCGCCAACTGTGCAACCAATTGTGACAGTTCAAAATATAAATTTGCAACGGATATACAACCCATGATTAACACTTACTGTAAAGGCTGTCATAATAACATCACTCCTTCCGGTGGCTACTCGTACGATAGCTATGCGGGCATCTTGGTACCGATACAGAACGGAAGATTCCTAGGTGCCATCAGGCACCAGACCGGATTTGCCGCTATGCCCAGGGGAGGTAATAAATTAAGTGATTGCCAAATTAAGAAAATAGAAAACTGGATTGCCAACGGCACTCCCAATGATTAATAAACTATGAGCAATAAAAAAACCATACTTCTCGCGTTAGCAATACTGCCCTTACTATTGTACGGTTGCTACAATGATAATTCTGAGGATCTGTACCCTTCTAACACGGGAACCTGTGATACGGCTGCTGTTACATACACAGCGGTCATCAAGCCGATCATGGACGCAAAATGCGCAACCTCCGGCTGCCATTTGGGAGCTTCAGCTACAGGTTATGATCTTTCTACTCATGCCGGGTTAGCAACAGTCGCCGGTAATGGCCGGTTGATTCCTGCTATAGAACACACAGGTTCGAACCCTATGCCGCAAGGCAGTGCCAAACTTGACGACTGCACCATCGCCAAAATCAAAAAATGGGTAAACGACGGCAGCCTTAATAACTAAACCACTTACTTACAAACAGACTATATACTTAAAAGCGAAATCAAATGATCATGAAAAAATTAAGCTGGGCGATAATGATTATTGCTGTCACTTCTCTACAGGCAAATGCACAGAAGCTGATGACCCGTACGGGGAAAATATCCTTCTTTTCTTCTACCCCGGTGGAAAATATAGAGGCATTTAACAACGATGTATCCAGTGTGTTGAATACAGACAATGGCGAATTGGTATTTGTGGTGCCTGTCAAAAGTTTCAAGTTTGAAAAGTCGCTGATGCAGGAACACTTCAACGAAAGTTATATGGAAAGTGATAAATATCCTAAGGCAGACTTTAAAGGAAAAATTAGTAACCTCAGCGAAGTCAATTTTTCCAAAAATGGAACCTACCAGGCGAAGGCCAACGGTAAGCTTACCATTCACGGCGTTACTAAAGATGTTAGCATCCCGGGCAGCATTGTGGTGAAAGACGGGAAAGTGACGATTACTTCAAAATTCAAAGTGAAAACGGAAGACTATAAAATTCAGATTCCGTCTATCGCAGCCGGGAAAATTGCGAAAGAAATAGAAGTGACGGTCAACAGCATTCTGGAAGCAAAATAATTTTTATAATCATTCCTATGAGATCAACCATAAAACTCGCTGGCGTTGCCATTCTACTATTCTGGAACGTAGGGAGCCTGTATGCGCAGCGTGAGGATACCGCGAACGTAAGCGATGACCTGATGGCAATGCTGGATAAGGATGCGCCGGTTCCCAGAAAAGAATATACTACGGCTACGTTCAAAACCACACGCATCGCCAATGCACATAGTATAGAAAATCTAGGTAAAGGTATTCTGGATTTTCGCATCAACCACCGTTTTGGCAAACTCAATGATGGTTTTAAAGAGTTTTTTGGTTTGGATAATGCTGTAACAAGAATCGGTTTTGATTATGGTATTACCGACTGGCTTATGGTAGGTATTGGTCGCAGTTCCTTTATGAAAGAATATGATGGTTTTGTAAAGGCGCGTATTCTCCGGCAAAAAGACAACCGGGGTACACCGGTAAGCCTGAGCTATGTTGGCGCTATATCTGCTCAGACGATGGAAGTAAACGTACCCACGGGACGAGAGTATTATTTTAGCAACCGCCTTGCCTATTTAAACCAGTTGCTGATAGCACGAAAATTCAATAGCTGGTTGTCGCTGCAATTGATGCCTACCCACCTGCACTACAATCTCGTAGATTACCGAACTGAAAAAAACGATGTATTTGCACTTGGGCTGGGGGGCAGGTTGAAAGTGTCCAAACGCATTGCACTTACAGGGGAATACTATTACGTGCCTGAAGATTTTAAGCGTCGAGGGTCCAAGAATTCGCTCACATTCGGTATTGACATAGAAACCGGCGGGCATGTCTTTCAGCTCATGTTCAGTAACTCAACGGGAGTTTCTGAACGTGCAGTGATAGGGCAAACAACGGGGCTGTGGGATAAAGGCGATATTCATTTCGGGTTCAACATTTCCCGTATTTTCACTATCGTGAAGCCGAAAGAATTTGAAGGTTCGCGCAATAAAATATGGTAAGTAAAATTTCGGATCTGATTGCAGAAAGCCTCGATGAGCGTCGAGGCTTTCTGCTGTATTCCCATCTTGGTTAACCACTCTTATATGCATACTATGTCCTGGTTATGTCATAGTCCTTTACTATGGTGTGCAGCACATTCCCATCCTATGATAGCCTGTTTACGGGTGCTTCCCCACATATATCCGCCTGTTACACCGCTGCCTTGAATCACCCTATGGCATGGGATCAGATAAGCAATCGGATTACTTCCGATTGCCGTACCGACTGCTCTTGCTGCTTTCGGATTCCCGATTTGGTTCGCAACAGCACCATAGGTAGCAAGCGAGCCTAATGGGATTTTCAGCAATGCTTCCCATACCTTCAATTGAAAAGGCGTGCCCTTTAAATGCAGTTTTATATCTTCCAGGGTATTTCGATCTTTATCAAATATTTCCAGGGCTTTTTCCTGTATGGCATTGGACTGTTCAGCAAATTCTGCTTTGCGAAACTGCAGTTTTAATTCCTGAATGGCTTTGGCTTCGTCTTCGTCAAAAGCCATGTAGCACACCCCTCTCGGAGTAGATGCCAGGATGATTTTCCCAAAAGGGGTTGAAGCAAAGCGATAGCAGATTGTCAGGGCTTTGCCTTCATCCCGGTATTCAGCAGGTGTCATGCCCTCTATTCTTACAAACAGGTCGTGCAGACGACTGGTACCCGACAGACCGGTGTCATAGACCGCATCGAATAAGGTTGCTTCATGATTTTGCTTCAGTACATTTTTTGCATGAGAAATGCTGATATACTGCAGGAATTTCTTGGGTGTGGTGCCGGCCCACTCGGTAAACAAACGCTGGAAATGGAACGGACTGAGATGCAAGTGCTTTGCGACTTCATCCAGGTCGGGTTGTGACTTGAAATGGTGGTTGATATAATCTATCGCTTCGGCTATACGATGATAGTTGATGCTTGAAGTTGCAGTCATAGTACAAATGTCTGAATGAACAGGCGGCTAAACAATCTGAATCTTGCTGAATTTATAGTGGCATGGACACTTAGCTTATAGTCGTACAGTGTCCTATCCCACCTGCAATAATTTAAAAAGTCACTCGCTGGCTTTTATGGGAAGTTCTATAAAAAATGTAGTGCCTTCACCCGCTTTTGTTTCAAACCAGATTCTCCCATTCCAGAATTCCACGATCTTCCTGGTCATGGCTAATCCCAATCCTGTACCCGAACCTTTGGTAGTGAAATAAGGAGAGAAGATACGCGCGGCTACTTCACCTGAAATCCCCGTACCATTGTCTCTGATAGTGATCCTTCCATATTCACCTTCTCTTGCCAGCTTGACGCTTATTTGCGGTGCCCTGCCTTCCGGAATGGCTTCTGTAGCATTTTTCAAAAGATTGGTAAGAATGCGCAATAACTGGCTTTTATCCATATAACAGACCAGGAGCTCATCGGCTTTTTCATATCGGACACCAATAGTGCTTCCGTTGTTATAAAGTGCTACAGCACCTGCAAGTACGTCATTGAGCAAAATATTTTCAGGGGTTGCTTCCGGCATTTTTGCAAAATCGGAGAAAGCCGAAGCAATATGAGACAGGTTGTCGATCTGTTCAATGAGTGAAGCCGAAACGTTCTTGGTGAGTTGTTCAATATTCGGATGGTTTCTGTCCAACGCCTGTTGCAGGTATTGAATATTGAGCTTCATGGGCGTCAGGGGATTTTTGATCTCATGAGCCACTTGTTTAGCCATTTCGCGCCATGCCATTTCGCGTTCCGTTTGTGCCAGCCGCCTGGCATTTTCCACCACCTTGTCTATCATCTTATTGTATTCCCGGAGAAGCAATCCTATTTCATCATCGTAAGCCCAGGCGATTTTTTCATTATTACCCAGGTTAAAGGTTTTGAATTTTTCGATCAATACATGAAATCCTTTAGTGAGCCAGCTCGTAATGCCCACAGCCAGCAACCCCGATACCAGGAAAACGATTACATAAATATTGATGAGTGCAATGAGGATGTTGGAGATCTGGTAATTCAATTCTTTCTGTGAGGAGAAGAAAGGCACATTAATGAAGCCCACAGCATTCCCGTC
Organism: Flavipsychrobacter sp.; assembly: GCA_035497455.1. GTDB lineage: Bacteria > Bacteroidota > Bacteroidia > Chitinophagales > Chitinophagaceae > JAFIGV01. The sequence goes on along the minus strand of DATJDL010000011.1, from coordinate 151,245 downwards.
CATGTTACGAAGAGGGATGTAGGAGGAAAGATACTGTAGTTTGCCGATGCTTTCTTTTTCTACAAGCAAGGCACTGTGTCGTTTCGACATTTCGTAATAAGCTTTGGGCATCATAATCCTGGCCAGTAGTGACTTATTATAAATGTCTTCCTGGGAGGTGGCATTTAAAGAGCCTTCCGAGTTATAGATGTTGATATCTAAGCTTTCTGCGCCTGCCAGCTTGGAAATAAAATTCCGGAAGCGTGCTGTCTGCGTTTCATCATGAAATGTTTTTTCGTTGATGGCTATTTTCTTGTCGCGTAAATATTCCTGCACGGAACGCTCAACGGTCTGCATCGCATTGCGAAGCTTGGCTTTACTACTCTTATCGTACCGGTCAGTAAAAACGAATATGGTAGCAGCTCCGATCAATGCAAAAGACAGTAGCACTACTCCTAACATGGCATTGTGAATACGATTGCGTAAGGTGAGCCGTATGATCTTCTGGCCGGGATGGCTGCGAAACAGGTAACGAAAATAAAGCGTCAATAAAAAAACTACTACAGCGCCCACTAAAAGGATACACAATACATAGGAGAAGAGTGTTACCATCTCTACCCACGGCTCTTGTGAATCGATGATTGCAACCCGTTTCCCTTCTTCAATCTTGTAAACATGTATATTGTATCCTTCCCGTTCCAGTACTCTCATAGTGCCAACTTTCATCGTGTCCGAACGGAGATAGACAGGGAACGGGTAGTCATTATTCTGTGTGATCAATTCGCGCATGGCATAAATGCCGTACGTGTAATTAGCCTCGTTATTAGCGGTCAGGAATGAGCCCGGTTGTAGTAGTTCCGGATAAACGGACGCCGCCACATGTTGTTTCAGCTGAAAGGCAAATACGATGGTGCCGGCATTATTTTGCAAAGGCACTTTAGCAACATAATAGCGGCCATCTTTAGCATTTTCAAGATAGTAGAGATCCGAAGTGAGCGGTAATAAAGTCGCTTTGGTCAAAAGCGTATCAAAGGTACTGAGCGATAGCGTGTCGGCATTATAGACAGGAGATCCGCTGCTATTGTAAAAATAGCTGGTGACATTGTACCGGTTAAGCGGCCCCCGCAAGTAACGCGTGGAAATATATTCGTCTATATAAGAACGATCTGTCTGCCTTGGTTTCAATAAATAATCCTGTATCACCAGGTCTGCTTTAAGACTGTCACCTACGTCTGTAAACAGGAATTCCATCATGTCGTCGCGTTGCTTTACGATCTTCTCTGCAAATACTTTCTCATTTGTCTTTCGCTTGATGGTATTGAAATGATGAAGTAAAAAGGTAGCAGAGAGTGCTATCATGATACCCGCTATAATGGTTTCAGGAGAAAATAGTTTCACCTGTTTCCGTGAAATGAATATATCAAAATACAGCACAAATACCAAGGTGAAGCCTGCAGACAATACCGGATACGCTGCCGGGGATTTAGGTGCTATTATATAGCAGATAACCATACAAACGATTAGCGAGATATAACGTATGAGGTTGGACGGAATAAAACGCCTGAGGTGGAGAGATGAATGATAAATAATAAGCACGCTGCAGCAAAGGATCATGATGACCGTAAAAAGACCTACCGGCGTAAAAGAAGTAATGGATGCGAGGCTCGAAACATCAAAAGAGATAGAACTGTCGAGTACCAGGCTTCGAATGATAATAACGGGCAGTATCGTGCTGCATGCCAATAAGGTCATGCTACCTGCGATGCCAATAAAACTTAATGTGGTGACCGTTGATTTTTGTACAGGTTTTTTGAATGCAAAAACGATAAACAGCAATATCCACAACAGGCACAGCAGGACAACCAGCAGGGCAGCAAGAGAGGGTACCCAATGACTGGATGCGTATAAGCCGGGAGAAAAGATGGAAAGCTCGTTGAAGTGAAACGGAGCCCCTATACTGTATACGCAGGCAATCAGTAAGGCGGATGCTGCAAGTACAACGATCAGTCCATAAAACGGATGATACCTGCGGGACATTCCGATTGCCATCATATGCAACCATAGCAGGCTCGTCAGAATGGATGCGATCAGAAGCCAGGTAAGCCAGGTGTCCGGAATGTAACGAGGTACATCATCTTTCAGGATATTGAGATAGAAAAGTACCTTTTTCTCTGCTGTAAGAACGGGGTAACTGTTGTCTCCTTTTTGAAGGGAAGAGGTGGTGCTTAAGGGTATGTAGTCTGCGGCAAGAAATAACGAATGCAGGTAGTTATTCTGTATAGCATACTTGTAGCGCAATGGGAATAACACTACCAGATGTTCGTCAGGTTTTAAATAGGAAGGATGTAAACACTGCTTGTAGAACGTACCATTGTACCGGTAAAGCCCGTCTTTTCTTTCATCTGAAAACTCCTGGCTGCAGGTGCCTACTACGGTATTGTTATTCCAGTACAAAAGATCATAATCTCCTCTGAAAGCATAAATAAAAAAAGGTGCTTTTGAAATGGCATCTGCTTCTTTTATGCTGAGGCTGTCTTTGAAAATATGCTGTACGAGTTGCTGGTCTTTAATAAAGCCATCCAGTGCTTTCTGGCGTTTTTGGAAATCTTTACTCACCGCTACTGTCATTGCTTCCGGTGTAGCACGCTGTTGTAATACCGTAAACCGCGAAATAGCAACGCCCCAAAATATGAGTGCGAGAATCAGCCATCCCCAATATGGATATTTTCTAAACAATATGATCGTCTTTGCCATTAATAGGCACTAACCCCGTTTTTATAGCATACATGACCAAGCCGGATCGGGTAGTGGCACCCAGTTTCACAAACAACTGATCGCGGTAACCGTCGATCGTTCGCGGGCTTTTAAACATCTTTTCTGCTATTTCTTTGTAGGTAAGTTCCGTACAGCAAAGTTTCAGAAATTGCAGTTCATTTTCCGAAAGATCTTTTTCACGGTTAATACTCCGTAACATTTGCCCGCGTACGATGTCAGACTGGTAAAAATCATGATCAAATATTTCGATTAAGGCACGCTTTAGTTCCTCAGGTTCGGAGTCCTTCAGCAAATATCCCGAAGCGCCGGCACGCAACATGCGGATAATACTTTGTTCATTATCGTACATGGACAGCGCGAGTACCTTCAAGTCGGGGAATTTCTTTTTTAAGGCAGCAGTTGTTTCATAACCGTTCATCCGGGGCATATTGATATCCACGATGCAGATGTCCGGCAACTCCCTGGTGCTTGCCAATTTTTCCAATAAGAGCTGGCCATTGTCTTCATCCGCTACTACCTCAAATTCCGGCATTGAATCAATAACCACCTTCAGGGATTTGCGAAGCATCGCATGGTCATCCGCCAGCGCAATTTTAATTTTGTGGTCCATTCTCTTGTAAGTTTAAGCGGAGAATAATATGCGTCCCCATCTCTTCCGATAAGATCTCGAAACCTGCACCTAGAATAGCAGCGCGGGTTTTCATATTGTTGAGTCCCATACTTGCTCCATATTGCCTGATGTCAAATCCGGAGCCATTGTCATGTATTACAGCCGTAAAAAGGAGAGGGTAGTATATTAATCGTACCGTAATCAGGGATGCATTCGCATGTTTTATAGCATTATTTACAGCTTCCTGGATGATGCGGAAAATGAGCAATTCCTTTTCCCGGGACAAAAAATACGGGTTGCCTTCAATGTCAAGTTCAGCATTTACAGCTTTTGCCCCGTTGATGTAGTTTACTTCTTTTTGGAGCGCTTCCTGTAACCCATGATCGCTTACATAGCCCCCGTGCAGGTTGTGGCTGATGTTGCGCAGGTCATTGATTGCTTTGGACAGCACTTCAGAAGTGGATTCGATAAGCGGCTTCGATTCGTCCCGACATAGCTGATTGAGCGAATAGAGCTGCAATTTCACCATGCTGAGTGCTTGACCCACATTGTCATGTATTTCTTCAGAAAGATATTTAAAAGCCTGTTCCTGCACCTCGAGTCGTGTTTGGAGTAATTGTGACTGGTATTGGTGTTCGAGATTTAGTTTCTCTGCGAGATGGAGTTGTTGCTTGCGCTTGTAATAAACCAGGAACATAATCAAGGCAATTGCAAACATGATAAAGATCATAGTGCCCAGAATAAACACCAGATATACATGTTTACTATCCATATTATGAAACCGGCTTATGCCTTAAAAAAACAAAACCAATGTAACAATATATTATCAGATTTACGATTACTTGTCCTGTGCCTATAACCTCATAGTTGAATGCATTACTTGTCTTAAAATAGTTTAAGAATGCCCAGAAGAAAAATGTACTGGTCCATAACAGCAGCATGGCAATGGTAATATGAAAATGGGGATAAGTAACGATACTGATTACATCTTCTTTTTGTACGATTTTAAAAAGTGAAAAAAGTGACATTCCTATTATTATTACACACTCTATCATCAGCATATTAGTATTGTATTCTGTAAATTTTTGGAAGAATACAAGGTTTCCCAAACCAAGCAATATTGACATCAAAAACGCAGAAAGTACAAGTGGTAGCTGGGAGTTATTTTTAATGCAATAAATATAGTAGGTACATATTAAAAAAAGCTCCAGTATACTAAAAATATGATATACTGGTGCTTTATTGTTGTATAAGTACTCTGAATAGATGCCTGCTAATTCGCTTAAAAATGATGAAACTAATAAGCCCAGAAATATTTTTAGCGGTCTGTCGATATATCTATACCTTTTTAACGCCAATGTAATTGTTGCGAAAATTACTAGCAACGAAAAGTAAAATAAATGATATCGCATAATTACGAAAGTTATAACGACATATAACCTACCTGCGTGGCTGAAAATATTAAGTAATTGTATTGTTCAAAGTGTCTAAATGCAGTATTTGGGTTACAGGGTTTATATGTTGCAAAACATAGTCTTCTCCGTCAATATCATGGAATCTTTCTGTGTTTGCTTTTACACATTTAATGATAAGAGCTGTCATTCGTTTTGTAAAATCATAGGTTGTATGCACTCTTATTGTGTCTGCCTGGGTTTCCATCATATATAGAAGTAATTTTTCAGTGTTAATTTCAAAAAATTCTCCCTGGAATGCATCAAGCATAGCATTTGCATCCGAGTTTAACATCCAATCACCATCTCCATAAACTTTTAATTTTAGTTGTCTTGACATAATTTTTTTTTAATAATTAAGAATACTCAAAAATATATGCTGCTTTTAGGTATTTGTATCGTTAAAACACCCAATTAATAAGGGTGTTTTTCATTGTGGCCTTATACATTTTGATTTGTCATTTTGCTGCGGTGGAAGCCGAAAACCACGTATTGAAAGAGTAGGCATTAAATTATTTTTTATGAGCAAAAACGAATTCAGTTCACTGGAAAAAGAAATGATGAACTTTGATTTTAGCAAACTTGAAGCGCAGGTAAATGCTTCACAACAGGGAATGATAGGCGCAGAAAGTGCAACAGATGTTAAGAACAAAATATGCAACGTCTGGTCGCAAATTGAGAAATATGTACGTTGGACAGAAAGTCTTCCGTTCGTCGGCAAATTTCTCAAAATTCTCTTTAGCTTATTGGATACTATATGTAAGTAGATTTTAAGTATCCATGACATATCCCCCTTTCTGCAGGGGGATTTCTTTTTTCAATACTTCTTACCTTCACGTTCTGTTTTTCCAAAGAAGCCATGAAATATCTACAGATTCCTTCCAAGCTCTATACCCAGAACCGCCAGCGCTTTATGAAAGCGATGAAACCGAATAGTATCGTCATCTTTCCTGCCAATCCGGTATTGCCGGAGAACGGGGATGCCGTTTACGGTTATAAAGCCAATTCTGATGTGGTATGGCTGAGCGGTATAGCGCAGGAGAAGACCATGGTCATTTTGTACCCGGACAATGCGGATAAAAACGCCCGCGAGGTATTGGTGGTACAGCGTCCTAATGAACACCTGGAAAAATGGAACGGACACCTGTTCCGCAAAGATGAGGCAACCGGGATATCCGGGATAAAAAACGTGCAATTTGTAGACAGCATCGATGCACAGCTTCATTTGTGGATGCATCATGCCGATACGGTGTACCTTAATACTAACGAAAACGACCGCCTTAATATCGAAAATCCCCGTACCGACCTGTTATTTGTACGGGAGTTCATGAAGAATTACCCTCTTCATCAATATGAGCGGTCCGCCCGCATCATGAAGCAATTGCGTGCCGTAAAGACGAAGGAAGAAGTAGAAGTCACCAAAGTTGCGGTAGATATTACCCGTAAAGCTTTTGAACGTGTTTGCCGGTTTGTGGCCCCCGGAGTGATGGAATACGAGATAGAAGCAGAGATCACCCATGAATTCCTGCGCAACCGGGCTACCCGACATGCCTATGGATGTATCATCGCTTCCGGAGACAGCGCACGCGTGTTACACTATATAGAAAACAACCGTGAATGCAAAGACGGCGATCTGCTGCTCATGGATTTCGGGGCAGAATATGGAAACTACTGTGCGGACCTCACCCGTACCATACCGGTAAACGGGAAGTTTACCAAACGCCAGAAAGAAGTGTATAACGCCTGTCTTGCCGTTCATAACTACTGCGCAAGCATTCTCAAGCCCAGCATCAACTATGCCGATTACATCAGCAAGGTGAACGCTGAAATGGAAAAGCAGTTAATGAAGATCGGGCTGATCTCCAAAGCAGACGTGAAAAACCAGGACCCCGACAACCCGGCTTACCGCAAATATTTTTACCACGGAATAGGGCACCATCTCGGTTTGGACGTACATGATGTTGGTACACGCAACGAACCGGTAAAGGAAGGGATGCTCTTCACTATCGAACCAGGCATCTACATTGAAGAAGAACAAATGGGCATCCGCATCGAAAACAACTATTGGCTCACTAAAAACGGGAGTATCGATCTTTTTAAAGGCATACCGATCACCGTAGATGAGATAGAGGCAGCCATGAAAAAGAAATAGTTTTTGGATATACAAGCCGGTGAATGCCGGTGAAACGCTAGTGGCTTGGCACCGTTCATCGACAGAATTTCTACAGCGCAGGTTCCGCGAAAAATATACATGGCATCATTTTTTCCGTGTTATAAAAAACTTATTTTATGATACGTCTGAAATCACTATTAAAACCCGCATGTATGGGATTGCTTTGCATGGGCTTACTCTCCTGCGTCAGTAATAAGAAATACCTCAATATGAAGGGGAATGCAGCCAAGCTGCGTTCGGATAGCATCCGCCTTGCCGGGCAGGTGAATAATCTGCAGGGACAACTCGGACAGGCTGAAAATCAAAACCGGGAAGCCAATAAAACCATTACCGAAAACGAAGAACAGATAGCGGCGCAACAAGAGCGGCTGAAACAATTACAATCGCTCATCAACCTGCAAAGGAAAAATACCGAGGCTTTACGGAAGAAAATTGCGGATGCTTTGGTGAATTTCGGTGCCAACGAACTCACTGTGTCCCAGAAAAACGGCAAGGTGTATGTCAGTATGCAGGAAAGTCTCTTATTCCCGTCAGGCAGTGCCACGGTAAATGCACGCGGTAAAGAAGCGCTTTCAACACTGGCTTCAGCACTCAACCAAAACCCGGATATAAATGTATTGGTAGAAGGGCATACGGACTCTATTCCTATCAGCAAAACCTACCAGGATAACCTAGCACTGAGCGTGGCACGTTCCACGGCCATTTCAAGAATACTGATAAAAGATTACAGTGTGTCAGCAGCCCGTATTACCTCCAGCGGTCGTGGAGAAAATGAACCCGTAGCCAGCAACAGCACACCCGAGGGAAGAGCACTGAATCGTAGAACCGAAATCATCCTGGAACCTAAGCTGGATGAGTTAATGAACCTCATCAACACCAGTAGTCAATAATTTCCGTAAAAGATTACCTGCAATTGATTTCTGCTGTCGGTGTTTAGCATTTGACGCATAAAGCCCAGTTCACAACGGAAGCGTTTGTTAATGACATAGCCACCTGCACCATATAGGCGGTTTCTGTCAAAAACAGGCGCTTTTGCATTCAGGAAAATCTCATTATAAGCAGACAGGTAAAATGTTTTCGGAGCCAACGTCGCATTATTGATCGGCACATTGACGGACAAAAAATACCGGAAACGCATTCTGAAATTGCTTTCGATGAATCGTTCTTCCACACGATAGCGATGTTGTACCAATATATGGGGATAGGATTGCCTAGTAATAAATTGTTGAAAGAGGCGATGTTCATTCACCACCGTCTTCTCATCGGTATGCGCTATATAGGGTTCTGTGCGGATAAACCCGTATCCCAGCAGCAGGTTATTATTGTTCTCTGACAAATTATAGCCGATCCCGGTACGTACCAGTAATTGCTCCAGGTCTCCGGCAACATTGTAGTTCCGGTATTGAAGTTCATGGCTCCAATTCCATTTTTTGTCCAGTTGTTTATTACCAAAATAAACCCACCAATTCCCCAGGCTGGACGGTTGGGCGCCCGCCGCTGCACAGATGAAAACGGACAAGGTTACCAGGAAAGCGCTTTTTTTCAGTAAAAAACCAAACATGCCGCGAAAATAAGGGAGTTTAAGATGCCATCTTTTATGGAAGTTTGCCCATTTGCAACAACAAGCTTAACGCTACCGCCACCTGCTTCTGCTCAGATTTATCGACCATTGGGAAAACAATGCGTTTCTCATCAGCGCGTAAGGTAAACGCACCGTATGATGTTTTTTCATTGGAATATATCTCTCCCAGTGTAACGCCATTTTTATGTATAAAATAATGCGGGCGGTAAGTTGCCACCACGCCTTTGTGATAAGTATCCGGCATATTCATCACCGAGTAACTGGCTATGACACTATCCCCCTTGTACATTTTTTTCGCAGAAAAATCCACTCTGAAATCTTCAAAAAGGATTTCTTCCGTTTTCTTCCAAAAATCACTTGCCAGATAGCTCATAGAGAGCCCGTTGGCAATGGACTCATCAGGTATGCGGTCTACGGCATCTTTTTCCCATTTGTCGATCAGCTTCTCTGCATTTTTTTCATTGAATTTTCCGTCCAGGAATACGCTGTACCACACCAGGTCCTTTATAAAGTAGAATAAGGTCTCCTTATGGAAAATAAAGTTCAATTCACGTTGCAGAGAAGGAAATTCTATCTTGTAATAATTGATCAATCGCGGGCTGTTTCTTAACACCTTTACTTCGGGATTCTCCAGATTCGGATCCTTATTGATGTCGACGGTTGAATAAAAAGTAGACAGCGCCCTGGCTTCCAGATAAATAGCGGGGAGCGTGTCCAAACTATAGAAAGAATAGTCTGTAAAGTTTGCTTCCCGGCTGCCTTTATTGGTGTTTTCTATCGGAATTTCTTTGTAAAGACAAAACAAGTGGTCTTCCACCCATATCTTACCGTTTTTTTGCAGAAATTGCCGGTATTCCTGTGCTTGTGCAAGGGGATAAAGAGTTAAAAGAAAAGAAACAGTGATCGTAATACGGTGAAATAGAGCCATTTGATCGCAAAAATAGACGAAATAGGAAATTCCTGGCCACCTGTTCCAAAATTTTATGATGTATCATAAATCCATACGGTGATGTGCCCTTACAAACAGAACGTTTGCGGCATCTCATAGTATATCACTTCTTTTCCGGCTCAAAATCCAGCACGATGGAGTTCATGCAGAAACGCTTGTAAGTGGGGGCGGGACCGTCATCGAATATATGGCCCAGGTGCGAATTACATCGTCCACATTCCACTTCGATACGGCGCATCCCGTGACTGTTGTCTTCTTTATAGATCACACTATTTTCGCGAATAGGTTCGTAAAAACTTGGCCATCCGCAGCTGCTCGCAAATTTCGCATCTGATTTAAAAAGGTGGTTGCCACAAACTGCACAGTAGTAATCCCCTTTTACATCCGTATTCCAATGCTTGCCGCTGAAGGCATATTCCGTTCCCTGTTCCCTCGCAACATGATACACTTCTGACGGAAGGATTTTTTTCCATTCAGCATTGCTTACATCCAGGTGTCGCGTATCGGTACGGCTGTAGTAAGGATTTTTCGTATGTTGGCTATCCATTTCTTTCGTTTTTTGTGCGTTAGTACAATTTGCCAATAATAGCATTCCAATAAAAAGCAGGTTTACAAAAATCGGTTTCATGCTATCAATTACGAACCGGGTTATATTCCGGTTTGCACACCTTTAAATTACAACAATCTCGTAAAATGCATCCCTCCTGAGATATTTCTGTGCCAGGGTTTGCAGTTTTTCCGGCGTTATGCTTTTATAGATTTCGACGTTTGTATTAAAATGCTCTTTTGTCAAACCATTTAGGATCAAAGAACGCCAGCGTTGTATGATCTGGAACGGACCATCCAAGTCGCCCAAAAGATTTCCTAACAGGTAGTTCTTTACCAGCAACAATTCTTCCGTGTCTACTTTCTCATTACACAGCCGGTCCATCTCAAAATAAATCTCCTTCAGTGCCCCTTCAATTACTTCTCTCCCCACTTCTGTTTGAATAATATACGACCCTGAATTTAAAAACGGTGACTGCGAGCTATAAATGCCGTACGTATAGCCTTTGTCTTCCCGGATATTACTCATCAGTCTGGAACCGAAATACCCTCCCAACAAGGTATTCAGGACCACCATAGGAGCGAAATCTTCGTGATGCCTGTTGATGAATTCGCGACCGATACGTATGGCGCCCTGCACTCCGTTGGCATCATTCGTGATGAGTTGCCGGTGTTCCGTATCAGGATGTTTCTGAATGGTATCAGATAAAATGGATACCGGTACTATGAGTTGCTTTCCAAAAACATCATTTAAGGCAGCCACTTCTTTTTCGCCTATTTTCCCGCTCAGGAACATGTGCATATTTGCCAGGGCATAATGTGATCGATAATAGGCTTGTACATCTTCTCTGGTTACAGACTCAATGTTCTCTTTTTTTGAAAACCTTCCATATGGGTGTCCCTCACCGAATATAGCTGCATCAATTCGTTGGTTTGCCACGAACTCACATTGCCGGAGGCTTACCATTAACTTTTGTACCGTGTTTTGCTTATAGAGTACCAGCTCCTCTTCGGGGAAGACAGAATGAGATAAAATATCTTGTACGATGGGCAGGAGTGGAGGCAAGTGTTTACTCAACGTGAACAAGCTGAGCATTACCCAATCATTTCCACAACTCACCTGGAGATTTGCGCCGTAAAACTCAAATGCCTCATTAATTGCCTGTGATGTCTTCGTCGCTGTTCCGCTTTTCAGTAAAGCGGCAACAGCCTGCGCTACTCCCGGCTTGTTTTCAAACCAGATACCCGCAGGGAGTACCCAATCAACTTCTACCACATCCTGCACACCTGCGTTCAGCCAATGTACGGTTAAGCCGTTTTGCAACGGTGATTGCTGCAAACCTGGCAATACATAATCAAAGTCGATCGCATCGTGTATCCGGGGTGGAATAGTCCTGTCAAGCATGTAGGTTAAAAATCAAAAAATTAAAAAAATAAGGAGTTAAAATAGCTGCAAACCCGCTACTATACAAACAGAGAACGTAATTCACCGGCCTCATCCGGTTTCATCTTGCCTCCCAGGATCAGCCGGAGCTGTCTGCGGCGCAAAGCTCCGTCAAACATGGATTTTTCTTCTTCGGTTTCCGGGATGATAGGATCCACTTTACGTGGCTTACCGTGCGGGTCCAGGGCCACAAATGTAAAATACGCCTCATTGGTAAGATACTTATAGCGGGACTGAAGATCTTCGCCCCATACCCGTAAAAAGACTTCCATGGAAGTGTTGAAGGATCTTGTGACACGACTTTCTATGATCAGCAGATTGCCCAGCTTAATGGGATTGTTGAACGATACATTATCCACTGAAGCGGTAACCACCGGGCAATTGCAGTGTCTCATCGAAGAGATCGCCGCACCGATATCCATCATGTGCAACAGCCTTCCACCCATCAGGTTCCCAAGCGTGTTGGTATCGTTGGGGAGCACGATCTCACTCATCATGTTATAGGTATCTTTAGGATATTTGGCTTCCATAAAATAAAAATTTTTAAACGCGCCAAAGGTAGCTTTTGCATATTGAATTTCGGAGGTTAAACTTTTTCTTCCAGGTCCCTATTTGCGGATACACTCTTTCCTGAACTCCTAAAACTTCGTAACTTGAATCAAAAGAAGGTTCCTATGAAAAATATTACGAAAGAATATTCTAATGGTGAGGTGACTGTAGTCTGGAAGCCGGATAGTTGCATCCATTCCGCTATCTGCATCAGGGGATTACCCCAGGTATTTAATACCAAGGCGTCTCCCTGGGTGAATATTCAGGGAGCCGATACGGATGCTATTGTGAAGCAGGTAGAGGCATGCCCTTCAGGAGCGTTAAGCTATTATAGAAACGGGGGGGAAGTGCCCGGCGCAACAAAAACAGATGTGGATACCGTGGTGGAGATGATGAAAAACGGACCCTTGATGGTCTACGGGAACATTTCTGTAAAAACTAAAGATGGAAGTGTGGAAAGAAAACATAAGGTAACTGCTTTTTGCAGGTGTGGTGCATCCCAGAATAAGCCTTTTTGTGATGGCAGTCATGTCAAAATCGGTTTTAAAGACGAATAATTTGGATATAGAAAAACTAAAACTCCGGCTACAGCAAGAACTGCCCGGCAAATCCGCACATGATAAGATGATGTCACGTGTAAAAGACATGCCCGGTGAAATGCCGAAAGATGCAAAACCAAGCGCCGTGCTCATTGTATTATTCCCTGTTAGCGGGAACTGGCATGTTCTTTATATTCAGCGGGCAAAGGACGGTCATGCACATAGCGGGCAGATCGGATTTCCCGGCGGTAAACAGGAACCGGATGATGCCAATCTTAAAGCCACGGCACTTCGCGAAGCACATGAAGAAGTCGGGATTATGAGCCAGGATGTGGAGATCATCGGACAACTTACGTCTCTTTACATCCCCGTGAGTAATTTTAATGTGTACCCGTTTGTAGCCCTGGCGCAGAAACGACCTGAATACCGTCTGCAAACAAGCGAGGTAGCCGGTATTTTTGAAGTTCCCCTGGCGAAGCTATTGCACGCAGATACCAAAAACACCGTGCGGGTCACCTCGCCCATTGATGCGAGCTTTATAAGGGATGTACCTGCTTATCAGTTGGACGATAATGCGATACTGTGGGGAGCTACTGCTATGATCACTTCAGAGCTTGAAGCCGTTCTCGAAACTATTTTCACTTTCGATGATCTGGCATAGTCCGTGTTATCTCGGTACAGGAACGGGTACAGGTACAGGGACCGGAACAGGAACACTCCTCGGTACGGGTACAGCTCTGGGTGCCGGAACAGGAACCGGTACAGGTACTACAGGCCTGGGGCGAGGTGCGTAATACCTTCTCGGTCTTGTGCGGTGGCCATAAGCATGGCCGCGATAATATCTTCCTTTATAGTAATGCGATTTTTTAGGGTGTTTATGGTATCCGTGCCTGCCGGACCGGCGCTGTGCTTCCGCAGGGTTATTTCCCAGGAATAAAATGCCAATAGCCAGTAACACCATTAGAATAATTGCTTTCATACGATTTGCTTTTGAAAGCAATTTTGCAATAACAATGCCACTGGCTATTAAATAAATGCTAAGAGCTGTTTAATACACGTGTTGCCCGCCATTGATAGCATAATTGGCACCGGTAATAAAACTTGTTTCCTGGGACGCCAGAAACGATACCAGATGAGCTATTTCCTCCGTGCCACCCAGCCTTCCCATAGGGATCTCTGAAACTATTTTATTACGTACTTCCTCTGCTACCGCCATAACCATATCCGTGGCAATGTATCCCGGAGAAATGGTGTTGACTGTAATGCCTTTCCTTGCTACTTCCATTGCCAGCGTTTTTGTAAAGCCATGCATACCTGCTTTCGCTGCCGAGTAGTTGGCTTGCCCAAATTGTCCGCGCTGTCCGTTTACGGACGAAATGTTGATAATACGCCCGTAGTTTCTGTCCATCATCTGGTTAATCACATGGCGGGTGCAGTTGAATACACTATCCAAATTGGTTTTGATCACTGCATCCCAGTTATCTTTAGTCATCTTTCTAAAAGCACCGTCTCGCGTGATGCCGGCATTATTCACCAATACATCTATGGGACCAATCGAGTTCTCTACTTTAGCTACCATTTCACCTACCGCGTTAAAATCACTTACATCCGCATGGTGCATATCAAATTCATAGCCTTCACTTTTCATTTGCTCCTTCCATTTTTCAGCTTTTGCGGCAGTATGATAATTCCCTATTACGTGAAACCCGTCATCTGAAAGTCTTTTGCAGATGGCAGTGCCAAGCCCGCCTGTGGCTCCAGTAACTAAGGCTACATATTTTCTCTGTGTATCCATGTGTGACAAATTTTTGTAAAACAATGTAGGGAATATAAAACCAATTGTCAACAATATGCTGGCATGATTTTACATCCTGTGGAGGTATGAGAACGAATAATTTTATTTATATGCTAGCCATTACCTGTTCCTTACTGGCAGGGAGCTTGGCTTTATCAGGATGCGAACTGGTAGGCGATATCTTTAAAGCCGGTGTATGGGTGGGAGTCTTAGCTGTCATAGGTGTTGTCGCACTCATTCTTTTCCTTCTGCGTAAAAAATAATTTTCACTTTTATAAAATAAACAATCATGTCTAAATTCTTAACTGGATTATTGGTAGGCGTTGCCGCGGGAATGTTGCTGGCACCGGACAGCGGCGAAAATACACGTAAGCAACTTTCGGATGATGCCGGCAAACTGAAAGGTAAACTGGATAAATTGTTGGGTCGGGCTGAAGCCGAACTGGATGATCTGAAAGCCTATCTCGATAAGAACATCACCGGGTTAAGCGCAGAAGCGAAACGAAAAATACTCGCGGTGCTGGATGATGTGGAAGAGATGACCTATCATGCGTGATGCTTAGGATGGAAATAATACCTTCCTGGCTATGACTATAAGAACTGCACCCGCCACGCCTCCTAATAAAGTAGCGAATGCGTCTTTCAGTTCTGCATGTCCCCATTTGGTCATATAGGAAAATAGCTCAAAGCCGAAGCCGACTATATTCACAAGAATGAAACCCACAATTACGGCTTCGTTAAAAGCAAGTTGGAAGCACAGCTGCAGCAGGATCTGGAAAAAAACAGCCATAAGCATGCCTACATAAAAATGCTTCCATTTATCCTGATCGATTTTCAATTTAAGCGTGTTTTAATAGGAAATAAAGGCAACCTTCAAGGTTGCCTTTAAAA
This sequence comes from Flavipsychrobacter sp., assembly GCA_035497455.1. Classification (GTDB taxonomy): domain Bacteria; phylum Bacteroidota; class Bacteroidia; order Chitinophagales; family Chitinophagaceae; genus JAFIGV01. The sequence goes on along the minus strand of DATJDL010000011.1, from coordinate 135,962 downwards.
ATACAGTAAATTTCTGCAGTTTCTGGAACCGGAAAGTTCCATTCAAATGCCGATTACTTTTTGCTGTGGTAGATTTTATCTTCAAAAAATTCCGCTGTAGCCTGTAATGCAGGATTCGCCATGCGTTCGTAGATACGGGAGATTTCGATTTGTTCTTTATTCTCATGTATTTCTTCCAGGCTGTCGGTGTGGCTGCTGAACTCATCCAGTTTTTTATGCAGTTCTTCCTTCATACTTACTGAAATCTGGTTGGCGCGACGTGCCATTACCACGATGGATTCGTAAAGATTACCTGTTTTGTCCTTTATGGCTATCACATCTTTTGTCTCTACCAGCGGGTTCACTGCCGCCAGGGCTTTTTTATTGGTGCTCATTGCGAAGTTTATTTATATTGTTTTGTACTTGTATGTTTAATTTCTCAGCGTCGGGCAAATATTTGGAACTGGGATAACTTTCTTTCAATTCACGTACTACCGAGGAAGCATTACCGTAGCGTTCTTCCTGTTTATCTGCCACGCTCTCTTTTGCGTAATTGTAAAATGAACGTGCGGTCATATAAAGGTAATAATCCGCATCCATCGACTCCGGGTATTTAACCATCATCTGCTGATAAGCTACTGTGGAAGCTTTGAATTGACCGATATTATAATATAGCTTAGCGCCTCCTGCGTCCTTTTCTTCCAGTTTTTTACGCATGGAAGTAATCAGATTATTTGCTTCCGCCACCCTTTTACTCTGCGGATGCTGGTTAATGTAGCTTTGCATGGCTTCCATAGCCTTTATTGTATTCGTTTGCTCCAAAGAAGCTTTGGGAGACTGCTTGTAGAGGCTATAAGCGTGCATGTATTCAGCTTCTTCAGCATCCTTACTGGACGGGAAATACTCGGTAAAATTTTTAAAATGATAGGATGAAGCCAGGTAATCCTCCAGGTAGAAAGATGTATAGGCGTAGCGGTAATAAAGAGCCTCAAAATCTTTTGTTCCCTTCATGACAGGCAAAAGACTTTGATAGAGTCCATTGGCTTTCTGATACTTACGTTTGTCGTAGTATTCATTGGCTTTGCTCAGCTTATAGTTTACATCATCGCTTTTCAGTATTTTTTCATAGCCGCTGCAAGAAGCTAAAAAAAGCAATAAAATACCATAAAGCGCGGTAGAAAAATTACGCATAGTTTTCGAGGGTTGCAAAGATAAAAAATATAATGCATAATTAGCCAAAAAGGGCTTAATGACGTGTTAAATGCCATTAAACCCTTGTGAGCTTTTCTCCGGATTGCATCTTACCACGTCAAGTAGTTATAATATGCGGGTGTCAGCTACCATTAATTTTTTACGAGTTTTACTGAAAAATGCCCCCCTTTTTTATCGGTTCCCATCAATAAGTAATTCCCCGGAGGCAGGTTCCCCGTGCTTTCTACAGCTACCCTGCCTTGCGAAAGATGCTGCACATATAAAAAACAGTTTCTGCCCGTCACATCAAAAAGCTGGTAGGAAAGCGCTTCTGTAGAAATGTTTTTATCTGAAAATTGTAACAGGAATTTATTTTCTATGGGATTCGGGTAAACGGTTAACATTAAACCCTGTTGAACGTCTGTTACAGAAGTAGCGGCACCCGGTTTTCCCGAAATTTTTGAAACACCTATGTAGGTCAGTTGGTTTCCTTTTTTAAACTGATGATACAGGTAAATGCTGGTATCCGGCGCTACGGCCCAGTCAAGAAAGGAATGTTCTTCTGTAAAAGGCTTAACCACTACTGATCCCGAGGCATTGAAATTGTTGTCGATCGTTCCGTTCTGTAAAACATGCTGGATAGTATAAACCGAGTCCGTTCTTAGCGCTACCATCAACGAGGTATCGGGCATTTCAAACAGGCGGGCTTCATTGTATTGCCCTAAAACTGCCGTGCCGAAGGTGGTATTGCTCTGTCCATTGAATCCCAGTGAGAGAATCTTAACGATGCCGTTTTTTCTATAATGCAGGTAGTAGCCGTTCATGCCTTTCGTCAGTATCACATTTGTTGTACCTCCACCAATGGTATCGGTCAACCCATAGGCACCATTGAACGCAAACGTTGCATCTCCGGAGGCATCATCATTTAATTTCCACACACTGGGTACGCTGGGCCCGATCACGAAAAGCACTTTATTGTCAGGTGCTATCGTGAGGCTGGTAACGCTTACCGGATTACCGTTACTTGCGGTCGTGATATTTATTTTCCCGTTATTGCCATAGCCTGCATCGCTCGCGAAATTCGACTGATGACGGGCTAAATACAATTTATAGGTGGTGGGTCTTGTCGATCTGCCGGCTATCACAAATTTTCCATTCCCATCTGCTGCAATATCCACTCCTTTTGGGAATTCTGCGGCATCGAATGTTGCATTGTGTGGTCCGGCGACAAGCTGGCCGTTGGTGTCTATCGTAGTGAGTGTATAATGCTGATTACCGGTAAAAGTACCTAACGAAGTAAACGTTAAAGATTGGCTGCCGGTCTCTGAAAGAAAAACGAGATTTCCGTTTGGCAGAGATACCACATCCTTCACCAGGTCGTATGTACTGGAATTCAGATTTACCGTTCCATTGGTTCCGAACGATGATATTAAATTACCATCCTTATCCATTTTAGCTAACATAATATCATTATCATTGTTCACATTGGTGCCGACCACCAGTACATTGCCGGAAGGCAGCCGGAACATTTTTGTGCCGAAAGTGTTTGACGTGCCCGATGCAGATGATGCTAATCCGAATGTACTGATTGGATTTCCCGCAGGACCGGCCTTCAGCACAAAGCCTTCATAGAAAAAAGTAGCGTTGCCTTTCATTCCTCCGATCAGGTATAAGCTATCATTGTCGTCTGCCATGGCGCTGGAAAAGCCGTCATTTAAAGTGGAAAACGTGGCGATTCCGTTAGTCCCGTAATTGCTTACGAGGAGACCTGAAGAATCTATTTTGACAATGGCTGCTGATCCGACGGCGCCGGTGTAGTATTCTGTTGCGATGGAAAGCGAATGGTCCGTATGCAGATGGGCGTCCCAGGCATAATTGTTGGACGTTCCGTGGGCAAAATGCGCGATGCCGTTTGTCCCGAAGTTATTATCCATTTGCCCGGAAGCTGTCGTTCTGAAGCAAAGTACCCGTTGCTGGCTGCCATTGTATGCATAACCGACCACTTGTATCCTTCCGTCTGAAAGGACCGTCAACCAGGAAGGAAGCGCGCTTGTGAAACCGGTGAATGTAGGGTTTACTTTACCGGTGGTGCCAAATGTGGCATCCGTAACACCGTTTGCATCCAGGCGGGTAAGGTGTATTTTATAGGCAGTAAGATAAGAAGAGCCTAATACCAGGATCTTTCCGTCATTTTGAATGAACAGGTCTTCCCCGTAGTTATGCGATCCGTTGACATATTTTATATAGACACTCCCGTTGGTGCCAAAGGAGCTGTCCAGGGAGCCGTCCGGTTTATAGCGCTGTACCAGACCTCTGAATTCATTGCTGACAAATGTTCGGCCTACCAGAAGGATTTTTCCGTCGGGTTGAATCTTCACGTTTCTCCAGGTGGCATTGCTCGTGTTGGTGCCATTGACCTGGGTAAATATGACTGTACCCTGGTTGCCAAAACTATTGTCGGGTGTACCGTTAGTATTGATTCTCGTGAGTAAAAATGCGGTGTTGTTGCTCGTGGTACTTTGCCAGCCGCATCCCACTATTTTACCATCGGTTTGTAAAGCGATACTGCTCAGACCTTCATCACCCGATACATCCCAGGACAATGTGCCGTTGTTCCCAAAGCCAGCATCAGGCGTGCCATCGGCGTTCCTTCTGAAAAGCATTAAATCTGTAGTCTGGTTACTGATCTGTCCGGCTGCAATCAACTTGCCATCCGTTTGTTTTTGTGCATCATACAGGAAGCTGTTTCCTGTTGCAGTGGTCAATATTTTTCTTCCGTTTTGTCCGAAGCTTGAGTCAATGCGAAATGACTGTGCATAGGAGGGGGAATAAAGAAGGGCAGTGAGACTTATAGTCAATACGAGGGGTATGCTATGTAACTTCTTCATGGTGTCGTTTTTAATGTGAAACAGTACCTGGCAAAAGTATTTTCAGGGCATACCGTCGTCAATCCCTAATGCTAGGGAGCTGCGTAGCCGGTAATTTCCGGCAAATTTTCATTCACTGTACTTTCTTTCTATTTTTAGTGAGCATTGCCTGACGTGTGAAATTTTATAAGTATCTAATCGCTATTACTGTCTTCTGTTTCATTGCCATGAAAACATCCGGTGTTCAGGGTGCAACCGATAGTTTTGGATATTACACACGTACGATTGATCATTATCTGTCGGAAGGAATGATCGACTCCGCCAATCATTACCTTGAAAAAGCACAGCGCTACCCACATCAACAAAGATCCGCAGAGCAACGGTTTTTTTTAATGAGCCGCAGGATGGAGGTTAGCTATTATTACGATCTCGGAAAACTAGGATTGGTGGAAGCAACCAAAAACCTGGATTGGGCGCTTCATCACGGAACGGCAGCCATGATCATGGATGCCTATAACTTCACCGGATTATTTCATTTTATGCTTGGCAACTGGCAGCAAAGTATCGGGAGCTACAAAGAAGGTCTGGCTTATCTGAACCAGGCACAGTCATTAAGCTACGAAACGAGCAGGGCTTATCATTTGCAGAATAATCTTGCTGAATCCTACTTAAAAACCGGGCATCCTGATTCTGCGCTCCGATATTCCGAAAAGGCTATTGCAGGCGCTATAAAGGACCGCAACAAAAGAATGACCGCACTCTCGCTTTATCAGAAAGCGGGTGTACTGGCACAAATGCGTGACGGAGCATCTTCAGATTCGTTGTTTATCGTAGTTATGCAGATAGCAGAGCAGGAAACATTAAGAGATGTAGCGTTGATTTGCTTAGGAAGTTTAGCACTCAGTCCCGTGCTTCCCGCGGGCCAAAGACAATCTTACATGGATGAAGGATTCCGGTTGCTGAATGCACATAATGATATCAATTCTTTTTATGCTAAAGATTTTTACAAACAGGCATTACAATTTTATGATAGCCGCAGCAATTACCGGTTACAGAGTTCTATATTGAGAAAAATCGCGGCTATAGAAGATCAGAAGAAAGCGAAAGAGCTGAGCTATCTGATCAGCCAGTATGATGAAGTGATTTCGGAAAATGAAAAAAGAATTGCGCTCGAAAAATCCAATTTGCAAAAATCCCAGGACTTGCAGCGTCTGATCATAGCCACTTCCCTGGCCAGTATTCTGGTATTGATAGCGGCCCTGATCCTTTTCTTTCTGCGTATAAAAAGAAAGGAAGCGGTTTTAACCCTGCGTTCTGCCATCAGCCGGGATTTACACGATGATCTGGGTTCATCATTAAGTAGCCTGAACATCTATGGGAATATATTAAGCGATACATCTGCATTGCCCGTAGAAAAGCAAAAAGATGTCGTACAAAAGATCACATCCATCACAAAAGATCTGATGAATAACCTGCACGATATCATCTGGAGCCTTGATAAAAATACGCAACAAACCAGCCTGGAAGATCTTCTTAAATCCTACGCTATGCATATGCTGACGAACAACAATATCCAGGTGGAGATACAGGTCAGACCGCCGGTTGAGGCATTGTTAACGTCCCCGAAAGCACGCAAGAATATTTTAATGGTCTTGAAAGAGATCATGAATAATTGTTCTAAATACAGCCACGCATTACATTTTTCCCTTCATATATATGCTCAAAAAAACACCCTGCATATCATTGCTACAGATGATGGTAGGGGGTTCGATGCCACCGTGTATTCCTTAGGCAATGGGCTGAAGAATATTCAGAAACGACTTAGGGAGATCAACGGAACCGTACATTTGACAACGGCTCCCGGTAAAGGAACACGCACGGAAATTCACGTAGCCACAACGAACATCCGTATGAAAGAATATTTTTTTAAACCATTATTCCCTGCACGACGGGGATCCTGAAACATTCTTCCTCCCTAATTTTAGGGAGACGCCTCATTTATCAAATTAATACCTTGTGCCTATGATCCGTGTATTCATATATGATGATGATACCCACAGAAGAACAAGCCTGGAAATGCTGCTCAATCTTTACGAAGATATACAGGTGGTGGGTATGGCAGAGAATTGTAAGAATGCATTGCATGACATGGAATCACATCAACCGGATCTGGTCCTGATGGACATCAACATGCCGGAGGTGGACGGGAAGGTAGGGCTAAAGATCATCAAAAGAAATCATCGCCATATTAAGATAGTCATACAAACAGTATTCGAGGATACAGAACAAATATTTGAGTGCATTAAGAGCGGAGCCGACGGTTACATTCTCAAAAAAGACAGCCCCGAAGATATTTTGCATGCTGTAAGAAATGTACATGCCGGGGGTGCCATTATGAATCCGGGCATAGCTAATAAAGTATTGTCTTATTTCAAACCTGCCCTACAGTCCGAACACAGTACACTCAGCCAGCGGGAGAATGAAGTCCTTACGTTGCTATCCAATGGTGACAGTTATAAAATGATTGCTGACAAGCTTAACGTGAGCTATCATACCGTTAACACGCACATGAAGAAAATCTATGAAAAACTTCATGTATCCTCATCCGGTGAAGCTGTAGCCTACTATTATAAAAACATGTACGGTAACGAATAAAAGTTTCGAACAATCGTTTAGCACATCCGCTTCATGATACTGTAAAGTAGCCGTGACACCATTCTCCCCGGATGGTCACGAAGCATGTGTTAACATATCATTCTTCTATTAGCATATTTGTTTCAAATATAAAAGCGTAGAAACCATTAATTTATTCAGTAGAAAATAGGTGTATAATAGTAGCGCGCTATGCTACTTTCGCTACAGGTTTTAGTGAACCGTTTTCACTTCAAATAGCTGACAAGGGCAATGTGCCCATTACATCATATTCATATACCAACCCGGAAAGCCGAAGCCGGTAATTAATTGTAGGCATTACCAACAAAAAACAGAACCATGACAACAGTAAAACTAGGTAAACTCAACCTGCCCAAATTTGCAGCAGAAAAAGCCATCGGGGTGAGAGGAGACGGAACATTGATGTATGCTCAAGAAGTGATCTCGGGAAAAACTCCCCCTAAATTCGGATTGGAGTTGACCTCCGCTGATAACAAGGCTAAACTTGCTATCCAACGTATCAAGCAAGAACCAGATCTGAAGATCGGTGTCATCAACGAAGGATTGTATACGAAAGCGGAGATTATTTCGCATATAGAAAATCAAACGGCATTAGGGAAACAAATTGCCGATGCAGAAGCACAATATGCGGAATTTTTGCTGAACCAGATGTTGGGTAAAACACCGTTATTAACGGCAAAGTTTGCAATGCCAAAAGCAGAAATATTGCCTGCCATTCCTGCAGAATGGAAAGCGATACCTAAAGTGCAATGGAAGCTGTTCAACAACAAAGTTCTTTTCTGTGAAAATACCACCGATAGCGTGACCAACCAGGCAGCTATGTATCGTATTGCCAACGTGCACCCGGTATTTGCTAACCGGGGTTTTGAAGTCATCAAGCTTGATGGCGTGAATGATAACCGTACCAATTTCGCAGCAAGGGCCAAAGAATCCCGTGTGGTATATATCAGTGGTATCGGACACGGGAACTACAGTGTATACACCGGGCATAGTAACGCGGCTGTACTACAAGTAGGCGGGTACGATCCGCTGGAAATTAAAAACAAATGCATCCATTTACTGAGTTGCCGTACAGCGCGTGATCTCGGTCCGAATACCGTAACCAATGGTACTAAAGCCTACGCAGGTTATACTGAAAACTTCACCTTCACCTGGGCAAACTCCGATCTTTTCTGGAAAGCAGATTCCCAGTTTGATATCAGTATGGCATTGGGCAGGACCGCAGAGCAATCGGTTGCCGATACTGTAGCGCAATTCAATGCCGGTATTGCAGCGGTACCCGGTACCACTACTGCCGCCTTGTTGCTCCAGGACAAGGGGCTGCTACGTTCTCCGGTCTCCGGCGCTGCCTGGGGGAGCAAATCAGCCAGGATCTATCCTTATCTCTTCTTCACTACCACACTTAAAGATTTTGCTATTAAATCCATCTAATCCTATCAACGCAGCAGTTGCCCTATCTCGGGGCAGCTGCTGTTTTCTTAATTTTGAATCTATGGAAAAGCTCAGGCTGCCGGCAATCATGGAAGAAGCAAAAGCAAAACCGCTTAGCTATAACCCACATACGCAGGAATATATCTATTATGAAGATGTAGCGGCGGGAAAACAAAAGATCTATCCTGTTCAGTTACTGGATAACAAACAAAAGAAAAAGCTTACGCAAAAGCGTTATAGTGCTTCAGAAACAGGAGATGTTATTTCTACGCTCAACGGCGAAGCCTATACCAGAAAGCAAATCATTGAAGAGATTGAGAATGATACACCGGTAGGTACCGGTTTCGCGGACTTAGATATGAACTACCTTATGTTTTACCTGGAAGATTTTCCTAAGGAAGCGTTCGGAGAATAACATTCAACTACATTATAAAGGAAGCCGGCTCAGATAAATGAGCCGGCTTCCTTTATGAATACTTTCCTGTAACTGAATTTATTCCACCGTGATCTTTTCATTAACGGTTTCTCCGTCCATTACCAGGGTAAGGGTATAAATGCCTTTGGTGAATTGGCTAACATCGATACGGATCAGCCCGGCACTAGTTTGAGCCGATGTATAAACCAATCTTCCGGTAACGTCGGTAAGTTTCACATTCACCACTGCCGGTTGTTTGCTGCTTACATGAATATTTAACGCGTTGCTCGCAGGATTCGGATAGATGTTGATCGTATAATCCTTTGCTATCAAAACTTTTGTCGTGCCCGCTACCAGTTTCTCACCTGAAGTAGAGGTGTAAGAAAGACGGTAGTAATTGTAACCTATAAGAGGCAGTACATCGGTATGAGTATATTTTTGTGATCTGCCGTTCTTGGCTGCAATAATAGCCATCTTGGTATAGTTCACGCCATCAACAGATTTTTCCAGCGTGTACTCGCGGATCTCTTTCTCATTTTCTGCTATCCATTGCAGCACAATAGTTTTATTTGCTTCCTTTCCGGTGAATGAAACAACGTCCAGGGATAAAGGTGCTGCCGATGTACCAAACCCCGATCCGCCGGAGAATGAATTCACCAGGAACTTCGCAAATTTTGTATTGCCGGACGTACCGTAGGTCCACTGCGTCAGAGACGGAGTCGTAGCATGATACGTATATACATTGGTATTGCCGGCAGTCGCTCCCACCAACCCGTTTGCAGGGTTAGGATCTACGGTGCCGGATACTTTGTAAAATAACAGGTCAGAGAAATTAACTACTGCCGGCACACTGCCGTCTATAGCTGTGATGTCTTGTTGTAAGAAAGGGAAATGAACTTCGGCATTCGTTGCTAAACTAGTAGATCCGCCCGGCAATGTTACCGACCAATATCTTCTCATTGCAGCGTTATTCGCCTGCACGCCCGTCAGTCCGCCTGGCAGTGCTATCTGGATACCCGTATTGGTCGAATAATTATTAAGCGTAGCACTGCGTACGTCAAATCCTATCACATCCAGGTCACCTATAGAATTACCGTTTTTCTTAATTTTCAAAGACAGGCGATCATCTGACTCATCGGCTGTATTATTATCATTCCAATAATAGGTAAATCCTGTTGCATCGGTACACTCCCTGTTGGCAACATTTACGGTGTTGTTAGCAGAAACAGCCGTATCCGGAATATAGTTGGATGCACAGGCTGCAGTTGCGACTTTAGAACGTAAAAGTGTACCGGGCTGGGGACCAAATCCATTGCTGAAGTTGATGCCTACAGTAGACAGCAAATGACAATAACTCATTACCGTACCGCTCGAAGGAACCGGTCCTGTAGTGCAGGAACCTTCGGTATAGGCTACGTTATAGGTGGGAGCACACCAGTCGATAGGTCCTCCCGTCCATGCTGTACAGCTGTGCGTATGCGGAGAGCCTAAGTTATGTCCCATTTCGTGCGTCATCACTTCCACATTCCATACATAAGTAGGGAAGGAAGCGATCGTAGCATTTCCTTGTATGTTGCTGAAGGCATAAGCGCCCACATAAGTGCCAAAAGGAGCGTAGTAAAAAGGACTGGCACAAAGCTGATCGAGCCAGGCTACACCACCGAGGCTCGCACTGTTAGATGTAGAGACCAAATGAGCCAGATCCGCACCATTAAAATTGGTAGCTGTCTGGTTACCAAACGCATCCAGGAAATCAGAAGAGGAAACAGAAGAGCCTGTCAACGTAGCATAGATATCGGTAGTGGTGTTTACGTTCAGCTGCTTGATGCTGGTATAGATGCCTTCATTTCTGTATAACGTGGAAAGCACGTTGAAGATAGACGTGATGTAATTGGTGACATTAGTGGTACTGCTGCTGCGTGACACGTAAGTAGCATAGTCTGCCTGGAGAAACACTTCCACATCTTTACAGTTTTCATAGGTGTTGCGTTGGGCGGTATTATCCTGTCTTATTACCCCTTCCAATGCTTCGCTGCCACATTTGGGTGCTTTCGAAAAATCAATGATATCCGCATCATTATATAAGATATAATGCGTGTTACCAATTCCGGTAACCAGGGTGTTAGGGATTATAGAGAAATTTCCGACACCGGGTAGCGAGAATACACCATATACCTCGTCGTTAAAGAAGGAGAAAGCGGCTACAGAACCTGCAACGCCATTCACTGCACCGCGATAATATAACCCGGGAGTATAGGCGTAATCTGTGGCAATCCCGTTTGCTACCTCCTGCACTTTAAACCCACGTGAAAGAAAATCAAATCTTGCCAGATCAATCTCGTATACACCACCTTTGCCATCGGGTACGGATAACCGGATGCCTTGATGCCGGTTCGTCATGAAGTTGTTCAGGTTCAATGAATTGAGGGTGAAAAAAGCAGCGGTTTTTACAAAAGGAGCAGCCTGTGCCATCGGAAATTCTGCGTCTGTGTTCCAGATTCCTGATACCGGTTGAAAACTATGTTGCTTGTATTCCCGGGCGATGAAAGCCTCCATCGGCGTACTTTGCTGTGCAAGCAGGGATTGGCTCATGGTAAGGGCCAGCAGGCAAACAGTAAATGTCTTGAGTAGATTTTCTACCATAAAATAAATTATAAGTTAATTTTACGAAGATACAGGGATTCGAAGGGAGCGCAAATAGTACAATTACTGTTTTTAAGGAAAATTTCTCTTCTTCCAAATAGTTTTTACTCCGGTTGATCTTTATTCCTCTGGCGATGAGACCTTCATCATTTAAGCGTTTTCTTGCATTTTTTTACCTTACTGCCTTTTATGCATGTTGGCATGATACGGATGTGAGACACGTCTGTACTACAATAGAAGCCTAAAATGCACTATTTTAGCCCCCGGAGGTACTTCGTTTTGTCCTCAGCTAAATTAGATTTTATGTCCTTTCAGTTAAAAAATAAGGTTCGCATTGTCACGGCTGCTTCTCTTTTTGACGGTCACGATGCTGCCATTAATATCATGCGTCGCATCATGCAGTCCAATGGTGCAGAAGTCATTCACCTCGGTCATGACCGTAGTGTACAGGATGTAGTGGATTGTGCTATCCAGGAAGATGCTAATGCCATTGCGATGACTTCTTACCAGGGCGGGCATGTCGAATACCTGAAATACATGTACGATCTGCTGAAAGACCGTGGATGCGGGCATATAAAAATATTTGCCGGTGGCGGTGGGGTGATCCTCCCGGTAGAAATACAGGAACTGGAAGCTTACGGGATCACCAAGATCTATTCTCCGGATGACGGAAGAGCGATGGGATTGGAGGGCATGATCCGGGATCTTTTGCAAAAAAGCGATTTCCCGACAGGAAACCAGCTGAACGGTGAAGTAGGACACCTGATCAGCCGTGAAGCGAAATCGATCGCCCGCCTGATATCGGCGGCAGAAAACTTCTCCGATCTGCCTGAAACACAGTCCATGTTGAGAAAAGTGGAAGAGAAAGCCAAAGAAAATAAAACCCCTATTCTGGGTATCACGGGTACGGGTGGTGCTGGTAAAAGTTCGCTGGTCGATGAGATCGTACGTCGCTATCTTTTGGATTTTAAAGATAAAACGATAGGGATCATTTCTGTTGATCCCTCCAAACGCAAAACCGGTGGAGCGCTTCTGGGTGACCGCATCCGTATGAACGCCATCCGCAACGAAAGAGTGTATATGCGTTCGATGGCCACCCGTCAGAGCAACCTCGCTGTATCCAAGTATATACATGACGCAGTCAATATTTTAAAAGCCGCTAATTACGATCTCATCATCCTCGAAACCTCCGGTATCGGGCAAAGCGATACGCAGATCACCGACTATTGCGACCTAAGTATGTATGTGATGACGCCGGAATACGGTGCCGCCACCCAGCTGGAAAAAATTGATATGCTGGATTTCGCAGACATTGTTGCCATCAATAAATTTGACAAGCGGGGCGCTATGGATGCTTTACGGGATGTGAAAAAACAATACCAGCGCAACCATAAGTTGTTCGAAAAAGATGCAGACAGCATGCCTGTGTTTGGCAGCATTGCATCGCAGTTTAATGACCCGGGCACCAACACCCTGTACCGTGCATTAATGGACAAGGTGGTAGAAAAGACCGGTGCCGATCTGAAATCGGACTTCCATGCCAGTGAAGAAATGAGCGAAAAGATCTTCATTATTCCGCCGGCACGTACCCGCTACCTCAGCGAGATCGCTGAAAACAACCGGGGCTATGATAAACGCGCCAAAGAACAGGCGGATATTGCCCAGAAACTTTACGGTATTCATAAAACCATGGATACGCTGGAGAGCATGAAGGTGGAGGATAAAGACCGCTTGATTAAAGAACTGCAGGAAGTATATCACAAACTCTCACTGGAAATTGACCCTAAAAATCTTGACTTACTGAAAAACTGGGAAGCCAAGAAAAAGCACTATAAAGACGAATACTATGTATTCAAAGTGAGAGACAAGCAAATCAAAATCAAAACCCATACGGAAAGCCTCTCCCATACACAAGTGCCTAAAGTGGCCGTGCCGAAATTCGAAGCATGGGGAGAAATCCTGAAATGGGCATTGACCGAAAACTTCCCTGGCGAGTTTCCCTATGCCGCTGGAATCTATCCTTTTAAAAGGGAAGGGGAAGATCCCACCCGTATGTTCGCCGGTGAGGGCGGACCGGAAAGAACCAACAAACGTTTTCACTACGTATCAAAAGGGCTACCGGCAGCCCGCCTGAGTACGGCATTCGACTCGGTAACGCTTTACGGACAGGATCCGGATCATCGTCCTGATATCTATGGTAAAATCGGTAACAGTGGCGTAAGCGTACCCAGCCTGGATGATGCGAAAAAACTATACAGCGGTTTTAACCTGGCGGATCCCAAGACTTCCGTTTCCATGACGATCAACGGTCCGGCACCTACGATTTGTGCTTTCTTTATGAATGCGGCAATCGACCAGCAGTGCGAATTATACATCAAAGAGCATGGTCTCGAAGAAGAAGTAAACCGGAAGATCGAAGCTATTTATAAAGAGAAAGGAATGCCGCGTCCGTACTACAGCTCGAATGTAGGGGAAGGAAAGCCGACGGAAATGCGTTACGCTGAAGGAGATGCCTTCCCCTGGAAGGATATCATGGATTCACTGCCCGAGGGTAATAACGGTCTGGGCTTGATGCTATTGGGTGTTACCGGTGACCAGGTATTGCCTGCAACGGTCTATGAAGAGATCAAGGCAAGAACGCTGAAAGCGGTGCGTGGTACGGTGCAGGCAGATATCTTAAAAGAAGACCAGGCGCAAAACACCTGTATTTTTTCTACCGAGTTTTCGTTGCGCGTCATGGGTGATGTGCAGCAATATTTCATTGATAAAGGCGTTCGTAACTTCTATTCCGTTTCTATCAGCGGTTACCATATTGCCGAAGCGGGTGCCAACCCCATTTCGCAATTAGCATTCACCATTTCGAATGGTTTCACCTTTGTCGAGTATTACCTGAGCCGCGGGATGCACATTGATGATTTTGCCCCAAACCTTTCTTTCTTCTTCAGCAACGGGGTAGATCCGGAATATTCTGTGATAGGTCGCGTGGCAAGAAGAATCTGGGCTAAGGCAATGAAGTATAAATATGGCGGTAATGAACGCAGCCAGATGTTGAAATATCATATCCAGACATCCGGACGTTCCCTGCATGCACAAGAGATAGACTTTAATGACATCCGCACTACGCTGCAGGCGCTTTACGCCATTTACGATAACTGCAATTCGCTCCATACCAACGCCTACGACGAAGCTATCACCACACCTACCGAGGAAAGCGTGCGTCGTGCTATGGCCATCCAGCTTATCATCAACAAAGAACTGGGACTCGCGAAGAATGAAAACCCGCTGCAGGGATCTTTTATAATAGAAGAACTAACGGACCTTGTAGAAGAAGCCGTATTGACAGAATTTGACCGTATTACCGAGCGCGGCGGCGTATTGGGAGCCATGGAAACCATGTACCAGCGTGGGAAGATCCAGGAAGAAAGCCTGTATTACGAAACCCTGAAGCATACGGGCGAATTCCCCATTATCGGTGTGAATACATTTTTAAGCTCATCCGGTTCCAAGACGGTGATCCCGGCTGAAGTCATACGGTCTACGACGGAAGAAAAAGAATACCAGATTCGCAACGTACAAGACCTGTGGAAAAGAGGAGGCGATAAAGGCCAGGAAGCATTGGAGCGTTTGCAAAAAGCAGCAGTTCACAACGAAAATATTTTTGCTGAATTGATGGAAACGGTGAAATACTGTTCGCTGGGACAGATCACCAAAGCTTTGTTTGAAGTAGGAGGGCAGTACAGGAGAAATATGTAGCGGGAATTAAGAAAGACAAGATAGAGGTTCGCTTTTCGTATTGAAATTTGCCTAGCTAAATTGGATTATTATTTAAGGGTCAGTAAAGCATGTAAATAATAAATTAGAAATGCCCCTCTACTCCGTCGCCATCTCTCCACCAGAATCCATACTCGACGAAGTAAAATCGTTAAAACTTCGGCTTCAAGAAACCGTAAGCAGGCGCTATCCCAGTGTGAATTCGTTGGCGCATATCACCTTCTGTCTTTTTCACGGTAACGAACCCACGCTTAACCGTTGGGAAGAATACCTGCAACTTTTTTGCGCACAGATGGATTCATTTCCCTGCCGGTTAGATCGTACCGGCAGTTTCTGGAATGGTGCTTTTTTTCTGGCGCCTGATGAAGCATCACGAACCCGGTTGATTCACATCATGAAGGAATTTCACAAAGCTGCTCCGAAGTTTGCCTTTGGCAAATCCACAAATCCACATATGTCTATCGGAAGGCAGCTATCGGCAGAAGAAGTTGCCATTGCAAGAACTATTATCCCTTCAGTTGATCTGAGTTTCCTTTGTGATAACCTGGTTATTCGCAAATTCAATGAAGCAATAAAACAGTATGAACTGTATAAGAGATATTATTTCCGGGATGCAACCGCTTTATCAGCTGCCGGCTTTATCAATGCTCAAT
Organism: Flavipsychrobacter sp.; assembly: GCA_035497455.1. GTDB lineage: Bacteria > Bacteroidota > Bacteroidia > Chitinophagales > Chitinophagaceae > JAFIGV01. The sequence continues at coordinate 120,339 of DATJDL010000011.1, read as the reverse complement.
AACGATGTGCTTCATAAGAGTTGATTTGTTGTCACTCAACAACAACATATACACACCTGGAGCATAACGCGATACATCAATTGCCGCTCCCCCTCTCACATCGGTTTCCATCAGCTTTATGCCTGCGCTGCTATATAAGACAGCATGCAGCGTGTGGGTGGTGCCGGTAACGAAAAGCTTGTCTTTGGCGGGGTTCGGGTAGAGCGCTACCTTCATTTGCTGTGCCCGATCGTTCAGACCGGTAGCGCCATTATTTCTCAAAATGAAATTACTTAACAACAGATCCTGGTCGCCATCGCCATCTATATCAGCTGCTGCTACAATGCAGTTTTGAATATCGGTTTTATAGACAGGTGAAAAGCTGAACAAAGGCGTACCCGTATTTCTGGCATAAGCAGAAAATAGAAAGAAACTGTCATTACCACCGGCAAACCAAATGTCTGTTTTCCCATCGCCATCAAAATCCGCCACGTCGGTGGCTACCGGCTCACCGAATTTCGGCGGGTTAAAATTTGTCAGCTTTGTAAAACTGCCGTTTCCGTTATTGCGGTAGAGATCGGTATAATTATGAGCGCCGCTGCTGTCCACGCCTGCTGTCAGCAGATCTAAAAAGCCGTCGCTGTCATAGTCTATCCAGTCGAGGGTGCCTGATCCTCCTTTCATATAAGGGCTGACCAGCAAAAAGCTGTCATTTCCTTCATTATGATAGATCAATGTGCGGGAGGTGCCGGCATACAAACCGGAGATAGCAAGATCCTGTTTACCATCTTTATCATAATCGCACCAGCGGAGCTCACCGCCCGATGAGCCCTGAAGACTTGCATGGATATCTTCAAATTGAAAACCTCCTTTATTACGGTAAATGACGGATACGATATCCGAGGCATTGGTATATCCGCAGGCGGCGATATCCTTAAGCCCGTCATTGTCATAATCCGCTATATCCAGGGAACCAATGGAAAGCCCTTCCAATGTGTCGTTTATCAAGGTAAAACTCCCGTTTCCGTGGCTTTGAAATATTTGAATGACACTTTCAAGGGTCGTATTCTTCATGCCGGACACCACGAGATCTTCCTTACCGTCATTATTGAGATCGCCCCATACGGCAGCCGGGGTATATAAGTGCATGAAGCTATGCGGCAGTTTTACTAATCCCGAGGGGGTATTATGATACACGTTAAAAATATCGGGTTGTCCCGCCGTAGCTGTTTGGGTGATGTAGGCCAGGTCTTCCCTGCCGTCCCCATCAAAATCTCCCCAGGCTGCAGTGCCATACGCCCCTACGGGCAGCGAATCGACGACGGTAAACGTTTGAGCTAATGTCTTCTGGGAATACACCGAAAGTCCAAAAAAAAGTAAAAGGGTAATGCGCATAAAATGGGGGTCTTACTTGTTTAAGACGCCAAAATTAAGATGCATGTTGGTTTGCATAAGCACATTTTCAGGGAACTTCATGGTTGCCCAGTCCCAAATTTATGCGAACATAGAGGGCACATGGGAGTCAATCAGCCCGTTAGCAGCCGCTTTTTCGAACATTCTCGTTACAGCCTGTGTTCCTTCAGTTCCCAACTCCGTAGTATAATCATTTACATACAGCTCAATATGTTTCCGCATCACCGATTCTTCCATTTCCTGTGCATTCTCCGTGATAAATGGCGACAGATGCGGATAGCTTTTCCAGGAAAACAACACGCTTTCCCTGATCAGATCATCTACTTTCCTGATCAGATCTTTTGGAAAACTACGTTTCATGACAATGCCTCCCAGTGGAATGGGGACATTCATATTTTGCTCCCACCAATCGCCCAGGTCGATGAGTTTTTTCAACCCCTTTTCCTGGTAGGTAAAGCGATTTTCATGGATGATAAGCCCGGCATCATAAGTTCCGTTGATCACCGCATCCTCAATTTCATGAAATACGAGGGCCGTTTTGTGAGTCGCCTTAGGAAAGGCCAGTGACAGAAGCAGGTTAGCAGTGGTATGGAAGCCGGGGATGCAAATCTTTTTGTCGATAAGCCAATCCGACAGTTCCGCTTTATCCACTTCCCGGTTGCTGATCAGCAACGGGCCTACCCCTTTACCCAATGCACTGCCGCTCTGCAGCAATGCATAGTCTTTTACCACTCTCAAAAAGGTATTATAACTCAGCTTTGTAATATCAAGCTTTCCTGCTTCTGCCCATTTGTTCAATGTTTCCACATCCTCCATTACATAGTCGAATGTCAAATCCTGTGTGTCAATCTTGTTATTGACCAAGGCGTCGAAAATAAAGGTGTCATTGGGACAGGGGCTGAAACCTAACGTGAGTTTCATCGTTCTATTCGCCTATTTTATCTTCCGGTCCGTCTTTTTTATTCAGGAAGTTGTCTACCATTCCCTGCATCATAGGGGGCAGTTGGGATTGGATATATTCTTTGATAACTTGCAGGGATTTTTCCGCCTGGTCTTGCGACAATCCTGCTTTTTCTACCAGTTGATTTATAATGTCTTGCATGGAATAGTGCTTTTTCTTTAATTAATAATTTATGCAGCATGAAAATAACCTAGTTTGGAATGTTCCAGCATTTGCCTGGCATAGTCCAGATTGAGTTGAAACACATCTCCCTTGTTTTCCTGGGAAGGAATGTCGAACATCGCATCTGTAAGGATCATCTCACAGATGGCACGAAGTCCCCGGCCTCCCAGTTTGTACTGAATGGCTTTATCCACCATATAGTCTAATGCTTCGTCATCCACCTGCAGTTTGATGTTCTCATATTCGAACAGCTTGGTGTACTGCTTGATCAGGGCATTTTTAGGCTCGGTGAGTATGCGTTTCAGTGAGTTCTTGTCGAGCGGATTAAGATAGGTAACGATGGGTAAACGCCCCAACAATTCGGGTATTAAACCGAAAGCACGGAGATCCTGGGCATTCACGTATTGTAATAAATTAGCCCGGTCCAGATCCTTGGAAGCTTTAATGGCATTATAACCGATCGCTGAGGTCTGGATACGGCGCGAGATCATTTTGTCAATCCCCTCGAAAGCCCCGCCGCAGATGAACAGGATGTTTTGTGTATTGACTTTGATCATCTTTTGATCCGGGTGCTTACGTCCTCCCTGTGGGGGAACCAGCACTTCGCTTCCTTCCAGGAGCTTTAGCATGGCTTGTTGCACGCCTTCACCGCTTACATCCCGGGTGATGCTCGGGTTATCGCTTTTTCTTCCGATTTTATCAATTTCGTCAATATAGACGATGCCACGCTCGGCCGCATTCACATCGAAGTCACAGGCTTGCAACAGCCTGGACAGGATACTCTCCACGTCTTCGCCCACGTACCCTGCTTCTGTAAATACTGTGGCGTCTACGATCGCAAACGGCACTTGCAGGAGCTTGGCTATGGTTTTAGCAAGCAGGGTTTTTCCAGTCCCCGTTTCTCCGACCATGATAATGTTCGATTTTTCGATCTCCACATCATCTATTTTCGGCATGAGCAACCTCTTATAGTGATTGTACATCGCTACAGACATCACTTTTTTTGCATCGTCTTGTCCTATTACATATTGGTCCAGGAAATCTTTAATCTCCCGTGGTTTGTATAATTTATGATCTTTGAGGTTGAGTGATTTTTTTCCAGATTTTTTATTTTCCCCCATCGCCTCCTCAAGCAGTTGCCCTGCGTTTTCGATGCACTGGTCGCAAATATTGCCCTTCAGTCCCGTAAAAAGAACGTTCACTTCGGACTCTACCCGGTCGCAAAAAGAACATCTTTTGTCATTTTGTTTTGCCATCTCTATTTCTAAAATTCGGGCACGAAGTTACGATGATTTACAACGAATCCTTTTTTGTTTCTTGCCCGTATATTTTATCCTGATGATTGCCCGGGATGAAAAATTGGGAAAACTCGCGTAAGCATTATTTCCTTTGTCTGTATCTAAGTAAATTGCTCATTGAAAATTCAGCTATATGAACAAAAAAATACACATAATGATAGTGCTGGGCACCTCTTTTTTATTATGTACTGCCGGATGTCAGCCCGACGAAAAGCCTGAGGTGCCGAACAATCAGGACAGCACTGCCATGGCAAATATGCAACTGAAAATTGATAGCCTGGAGCGGGAGCTGGCACTTTGCGGGCAGGGCGGTACGGGAATGGGAGGCGACGGCGTAGCTACGGCAAACGGTACGGGCACGCCGCAGGTTGCAGTTGCTGACGGGAAAACAGGACCGGGAATAAAGCGTCCTGCTTTCATACCCGGCAGAAAAGTACCTAAAGCAGGTAATAACTTTTTTGCAAAAGATATGGGGAACTATCCTGAAGGTTCCAACCGGCTGTTAACACAAAAAGACATCCAGCATATATCTTCCTGGGGCTATAAGATCCTGCTGAATGAAATTTATGCCCGGCATGGTATGAGTTTCACGGACCGGGAGATACAGGAACATTTCAATAACCAACCTTGGTATAAAACCGGCAGAAAGAACGTCGATAAATCATTGTCTGTTCTGGAAAAGCAAAATATCGAGTTCCTGAAAAGCAATCCGAAATAAACGCGAAATAGAGCGATTTTGTTGAATAGCGACCTTCAGGGGAAGATTTAATGAATCCATCAAACTATAGCAGTCTGCAAACAAAAAATTGCAGACTTTTGCCTTCTCCATGAAGCATCTTTCTGCGCTGAACAAATATCTGCTGAAATACAAATGGCGTTTGATTTCCGGCTTGTTGTTTGTGACCTTGTCCAACCTCTTTGCCGTTGTAAGTCCCGTAGTGGTGCGCGATGTGTTGGATGAGGTGCAATCGGGGCTGGCCGGATACAAGCTATTGAGGGATACGGGACTGGCTAGGGATATGAAAGCACTGATATTCCATACAGTTTTCAAAAGCGGGGTGCTCCTGCTGATCCTGGCATTGGTGCGGGGGGTATTTATGTTTTTTATGCGGCAGACTATCATTGTCATGAGCCGGCATATTGAATATGACCAGAAAAGGGAAATCTATAATCACTACCAGAAATTAGACCTTCATTTTTTCAAGACACATTTTACCGGCGACCTGATGAACCGCATCAGTGAAGACGTCAGCAGAGTGCGTATGTACACGGGTCCCAGCATCATGTATGCAACCAACCTGACGGTACTTACCATTATGTGCGTCTGGGGTATGCTGCGTGTGGACCAGATGCTCACCCTCTGTGTGATCGCGCCATTACCCTTGCTGGCATTTACCATTTATTTTGTCAACAGCATTATTCACAGGAAAAGTGAAAAAATACAGTCGGAGCTGTCTTCCCTGACTACTACAGCACAAGAAACCTATAGCGGTATACGCGTGATCAAATCATTTGTGCAGGAAAGGAACATGCTTCGTTTCTTCTATGATACTTCCGAGAAATATCGTAAAAGTGCTATTAACCTGTCACTTACAGAGGCTATTTATTTCCCTTCCATGAACCTGTTTGTAGGGTTGAGCATGCTGCTGACCATATTGGCAGGCGGCTACCTGGCCATGAAAGGAGAGGTAAGCGTGGGTAACATCGCTGAATTTGTGATCTATATCAATATGCTGATGTTCCCGATATCCAGTATCGGGTGGGTAGCCAGCATGACGCAGCGTGCCGCTGTTTCCCAAAAAAGAATCAATGAATTTTTGCATACTGAACCGGAAATACAGAATCCCCTGCAGCCGATTACACATGAAATAACAGGTAATGTAACTTTTGAACAGGTAAGTTTTACATACCGGCATACCGGCATTCAGGCATTGAAGGACTTCTCCCTGGAAATAAAAAACGGCGAAAAAATAGCTGTCATTGGCAAGACAGGTTCAGGCAAAAGCACCCTGGCGCACCTGTTATTGCGGATGTATGATGTGAGTTCCGGCAACCTGCTGATAGACGGTGTGAACGTAAAGGATTTCGATGTGACGTCACTCCGCTCTCAGATAGCCTATGCCCCCCAGGAAGCCTATCTTTTTTCGGATACCATATTTAATAATATCTGCTTTGGTAAGCCGGATGCTACAGAAGCGGAGGTAAAAGCAGCAGCCCGGCTGGCTGACCTTGAGAAAGATATTGCCCATTTGGAAAAAGGGTACGAAACCGTAGTAGGAGAACGGGGCGTTATGCTTTCAGGCGGACAAAAGCAGCGTATCGGATTAGCCAGAGCGTTACTCAAAAACAGCCGGCTGCTATTATTGGATTCGAGTCTTTCGGCGGTAGATACCAACACCGAAAAAACGATCTTATCTAACCTGAACGGGTATCTGCATGACAAAACCATTATGGTGATTACACACCGGTTATTTACAAGCTGGGATTTTGACAAGATCGTTATAGTGGAAGACGGCAGGATCAAGGAGCAGGGAACACATGCCGAACTGATGAGGCTGGAAGGATACTACGCCAGGTTGTATGAGCAGCAGACTGTTTCGGAAGTCTAGTTTATTGAATAATAGCGTTAATAGTAATCAAGAGAATTAACAACCCGGAATCTGCAAATCACCTTAATATTAATAAACCGCATAATCTGATTCAAAAAACCGGAAGCGGCATCGGATATTAATTAGTATTTTATAAATTTACAGGCGGTATGTGTAATACATACCCTTTTTTTTTAGCGGAATTCTTCCCTACACGTTTTTGAAAATAAAATGTTTGCATACTTAACCGGAGTACTGTCTTATAAATCGCCCTCTCTATTGCATGTAGATGTAAATGGGATGGGTTATGAAGTGAATATTACGTTACAGACTTTCAGCAAAATACAGCATGCGGAAAGCTGCAAACTTTATACACATCTGCACATCACGGAAGATGCATGGAAGATCTATGGATTTGCAGATGAAACAGAACGGGATACTTTTCGTAAACTGATAGCCATCAACGGAGTGGGAGCAGGTACTGCAAGAATTATCCTTTCTTCACTAACGCCCGCAGAGCTGGAGCAGGCTATTTTCACGGAAGATGTAAAAACCCTGGAAAGAGTAAAGGGAATAGGGGCGAAGACAGCCCAACGTATTGTATTGGAATTGAAAGGGAAACTTACGGGCACTAAAAATAGGAGCGATATGTCTGCGACGGTGCACAATACAGTACGGGAAGATGCGTTAATAGCATTGGTGAATCTGGGCATCAGCAGGGCTGTGGCAGAGACCGCCATGAAGAAAATAGCAAACATAGAAGAGTTGTCGGTAGAGGAACTTATAAAACAGGCATTGCGCGCATTATAAAAATAATAAGAGAACATAGACATTGAAGGGGAATAGTAATTTCGGATATAAGTTTTTATTTTCTATAGTGGTGCTGGTAGCCATTGTGCATGTGGGTGCACGTGGGTTTCGTCATCCTTTTTTTTATGATGATCCTGCCCCGGAGCCCGATACTCCCGTAAACAAGAATGATTCACCCAAACTCCACTTCCCTATTTACGATCGTACCGGTGACCCCAGTATAGATAACGCTCCCAAGAGCTTCGATCTGCAGGATCCTTCCAATGTGAAAAAGTCGGTAGATTATGATGTAGACGATAGCCGTTATTACCTGACCGAAAAAATAGGCGAGCAATATTTCAGAAATCCTACCTACCTCACGATGGATGAGTATCTGAAATATCAGGCTAAGCAGGATGAACAGAATTACTGGAAGCGGCGGTTGGATGCCTTGACCCTTTTCAATAAAAAGCCGCAGTTGCCCACCATGTACAAGGAGGGTATTTTCGACCGGATATTCGGGGGTACCACCATCAATGTAAGGCCGCAGGGAAATGTAGATGTGACGATAGGAGGGCAGTGGCAGAACATCCAAAACCCGATGCTGGTGCAAAGTGCCCGCAAGTACGGGATTTTTGATTTTGATCTGCAGATGAACATCAGTCTGCTGGCTACTATTGGTGATAAGCTGAAACTGAACATCAGTCAGAATACCAAAGCGACCTTCGACAACCAGAACCAGCAAAAACTGGAGTATACGGGTAAGGAAGATGAAATTATCAAGAAGATAGAAGCAGGTAATGTCAGTTTTCCTTTGAATAGTACGCTGATATCCGGTGTACAGTCTTTATTCGGGTTGAAAACACAATTACAGTTCGGTAAACTCTGGGTTACATCTGTTATCTCTCAGCAAAAGTCCAAAAGACAATCCATGACGGTGCAGGGTGGCTCACAGACACAGAATTTTTCAATAAAGGCGGATGAATACGAGGAGAATAGGAACTTCCTTCTGGCGCACTACTTCCGGGATAACTATAACAGAGCTTTAGAAAATTTCCCGGTGATCAGTTCCCTGACTACCATCAATAAACTGGATGTATGGGTAACCAACAGGACCGGTGCGGTAGAAGGAGTACGTGAGATAATGGCCTATATGGACCTGGGAGAAAAGACGCCCTATAATAATGCCTTAACGGGTGGATCTACGCCTACCGCTTTGCCGGATAACCGGGCTAATAATCTATACGACCGCTTATTGAGTGATCCGAATGCCCGGCTTTCCCAAAATGCTACCAGTCTCGCAGGAACGTCCATCGGCTTGCAACAATCTGCAGATTTTGAACGTTCCACGGCACGTAAACTTAATGCATCGGAATATACCTTTAATCCGCAACTGGGTTATATATCTATTAACACGACACTTAATGCGGATGATATCCTTGCCGTAGCTTTCCGTTTTACTTATAATGGTCAGGTGTACCAGGTCGGAGAATTTGCGGAAGACCTGCCGCCTGATTCTACCAACACCAAAGTGCTTTTCCTGAAATTACTGAAAGGAACATCGGCGAGACCCTCACTGCCTATCTGGGACCTGATGATGAAGAACGTGTATGCACTGGGAGGTTTTGGACTCAGCAAAGATGATTTCCGTTTGAACGTATTGTACCAGGATCCCGGAGGCGGAGAGAAAAGATACATCCCCGATGATCGCAGTCCCAAAGCAGGTGTTCCGTTGCTCACCATCCTGAACCTCGACAGGCTGAATTATCAGAATGATCCACAGCCCGATGGTATTTTTGACTATATAGACGGTGTAACGATCAATTCGCAGCAGGGTAAACTGATTTTTCCCGTGCTGGAACCGTTCGGTAAAGACCTGGCCTCTGTAACGGCAGGAAATCCCCAGTTGGAACGGCTCTATCAATACAATATCCTGTATGATTCGACCAAAACGATAGCAAGGCAATTTCAGCAAAACAACAGGTACGTCATTAAGGGTACTTACAAGTCGGCATCTTCTTCCGAAATATTTCTAGGAGGGTTTAATATTCCTCAAGGTTCTGTAACGGTATCTGCGGGCGGACAGAAACTGATAGAAAATCAGGATTACCAGATTGACTACGGATTGGGCAGGATTAAGATACTCAACAGCGGTATCCTGAATTCCGGCATTCCGGTAAACATCCAGTACGAAGACAATGCCACATTCGGTTTCCAGCAGCAGAATTTCATGGGTAGCCGGTTTGATTACTATGTAAATGATAAACTGACATTGGGCGGTACCTTCATGCGATTAAAAGAGGTGCCCTTTACCCAGAAAACAACTTTTGGCGAGGATCCGATCAAGAATACGGTAGTAGGTTTGGATGCGAACTATAACTCGGAATTCCCTGCATTGACCCGGGCGCTTGATAAGCTGCCTATTTATTCTACTACGGCTACTTCGTTCATCAGCGGGTCCGCAGAAGTAGCAGGATTGTTTCCCGGGCATCCCCGTCAAATCAATTCCCTGGATCCGGAAGGTGCGGTATATGTAGATGATTTTGAAGGTACGAGAAGTGCAATTGATTTGAGATTACCGGCGCAATCCTGGTCCTTAGCTTCTACACCGGTAGGAGCACGCGACGGAAGCGGTAACCTGTTGTTTCCTGAAGCAACGCTTAACGACAATCTGGACTATGGAAAGAAACGTGCAAAACTGGCCTGGTATATCATTGAACCTACGCTACTGGACAATGTAGGAGGCACCCCGCAATTCATAAAAGATGATCCGGATCAACACTACATCCGCTTAGTACAACTGACGGATGTATTCCCTCAGCTGCAAACCAATAATGCCTTGCAGGCGGGCCTTACCACCTTGGATCTGAGTTACTTTCCGCAGGAAAGAGGTCCTTACAACTTTGATGCTACTAATATCACCGCGGAGGGCAGATTGCAGAACCCCAGAACAAGATGGGGAGGGATACAACGCGCTATCGAATACAGTGATTTTGAGCAATCCAACGTAGAATTCATTGAGTTTTGGGTATTGGATCCTTTTATTAATAAATCAGGCTCTACGGGCGGTAGTCTTTACATCAATCTCGGAAATGTATCAGAAGATGTATTAAAGGATTCCCGCAAGTTCTTTGAAAATGGTATTCCCTCTCCGAAGGTGGCCTCCCAGTTGGGAAGCAGTGTCTGGGGGTTAATACCCCAGCTGCAGACCCAGGTAGTGAGGGCGTTCGACAACGATCCGGCTGCGCGTACCATTCAGGATGTAGGGCTGGATGGCATGAACGATGAAGAAGAAAAGGCAAAATATGCCGCTTATCTGGAGAATGCCAGGTCGGTGTTGAATACCACGGCTTTTGCAGCTCTGGAAAGCGACCCGTCCAGCGACAACTACAAATACTTCCGTGGTGCCCAATACGATCAGGCGGGTACCTTTATCATCGGGCGTTATAAAAATTTCAATAATCCTCACGGCAATTCGCCGGTAACCAGTGATGCCCAGCAGTATTCTGATGCCGCCACCAATATTCCGGATGCGGAGGATATTAACAGGGATAACACCCTCAATGAATCGGAAGACTATTATCAATACCGTATTGATCTAAGTCCCTCCAAACTTTCTGTGGGAAGTAATTATATTGTTGCATCGCAGACCACCAATGTAAAATTGCCGAACGGAAATATCGAACCCGAAACCTGGTATCAGTTCAAAGTGCCTATCCGCGAATATCAGCAACGCGTCGGTAATATATCAGACTTCCGTTCTATCCGTTTTATGCGGGTGTTCCTTAATGGTTTTGAAGACAGCACGACCCTTCGTTTTGCTCGCCTCGAGTTGGGTAGAAACCAATGGCGTCGCTACCAGTTTTCTTTGCAAAGCCCGGGTGAAGTGATTCCGGAGGAAGATCAGCAGAACACCGATTTTGCGGTTTCATCCGTGAGCCTGGAAGAAAACAGCAACCGTCAGCCGATTCCGTATGTCATTCCTCCGGGTGTAGACCGCCAACAGGTAGCGGCTTCCAGCGGGCAAAACATCCAGTTGAATGAACAGGCACTTTCGTTGCAGGTTTGTGGATTAAAAGACGGAGATGCACGTGCCGTGTTTAAAGAAGTAGGCGTGGACATGAGACAGTTCGGGAACCTTCGTATGTTCTTGCATGCAGAATCCATGGTGGGAAAAGCTCCGCTGAAAGATGGCGATGTAAGAGCGATTATCCGCGTGGGTAGTGATTTTATCAGCAACTATTATGAATACCAGATTCCGTTGAAGATAACAGCGCCCGGCGCCCGGTCTGCGGACGATATTTGGCCGGAAGCTAATCGCCTGGACCTGCCGTTGGATGAGTTGGTACAGGTAAAAGCCAACCGGGATAATTCCAACGCTTCTGCTATCGTTCCCTATTCGGAGTTGGATAGCAAAGGAAATACGATTACCGTGGTAGGTCGCCCCAACCTGGGAGATGCCAAAACGATCATGATCGGCATTTCGAATCCGAAGAAAACCCCGCAGACCCCCGCAGATGACGGACTGGATAAATGTGCTGAAATATGGGTGAATGAACTTCGCATGACAGGATTGAACGAGCAGGCAGGCTATGCAGCCAGCGGCAAGCTCAATATTCAAATGGCAGACTTAGGGAGCGTGCGTCTTGCAGGCAGCATGCACACAGAAGGATATGGAAATATTGACCAGAAATTGAATCAGCGTTTCAGGGATAACTTCTATCAATATGATGGTTCTACCAATCTCAATCTCGGCAAATTAATGCCCCAAAACTGGGGAGTACAACTTCCGTTCTTTGCGGGCTATTCGCAAACTGTAAGCAATCCGCAGTATGATCCGTATGATCTGGACGTAAAGATGAAAGATCGTTTGGAAAGTATAGATGACAAGGGTCGTAGAGACTCTGTTAGAAAAGCAGCCCAGGATTATACGGATATCACCAGTTTCAACTTCTCGAATGTCCGTTTCCTCGGAAACCCTAACAAACAACCTAAGTTGATCATGCCCTGGAGTGCGAGGAATTTTGATCTGAGTTATTCTTACAATAAGCAATTCAAAAGAAATCCTCTTATCGAAAGCGATGAGCTCACTACGCAGAAGTTAGGCCTTGGCTATGCGTATAATATTAAATCCAAACCTATAGAACCGTTCAAAAAGCTGATCAAATCCAAGTCCAAATGGTTCGGTCTGATTAAAGACTTCAACTTTAATTTACTTCCTGCCAACTTTACCTTCCGTACGGAACTCAATCGTATTTTCAATGAAACACAGGTCAGAAATGTAGGAGATGACGATCTATATAGGATAGATCCTACATACTATAAAAACTTTACATGGTTTCGCGACTATAATTTGCGATGGGAACTTACCAAATCGCTGTCTTTTGATTATCATGCTACCAACCAATCCCGTATAGATGAGCCTTACGGAAGAATTGATACGAAAGACAAAAAAGATAGTCTTTGGAATGGTATCTCTTCTTTCGGCAGGAATACATACTATACCCAGACATTCAATGCAAGTTACAACGCGCCTTTATCCAAGTTGCCTCTTACAGACTGGACTAACCTGCGTGCTACCTATTCAGCAGGATACAACTGGACTGCAGCATCCTTACTCGCCAGGTCTTTAGGTAACACTATTGGCAATAACCAGAATATCCAAATCAACGGTGAATTGGATTTCAAAGCGCTTTACAACAAGAATCGCTGGTTGAAAGCAATCAATGCACCTAAAGTAAGTGCCCTGAAGCCGCAAAAGGACCTTCGTGGAAAAAGCACACCGGTTATTGACGGGAAATCAAATCCTTCTTTTGATAAATCAGGAGGAAGAAATCAGGGGTCTCTTGCTATAGGCAGTGGCGACGTAGATGAACCACCCCCATCTGATAATAAAGACCAAAAGAAAAAAGACGAAAAGAAGCCGGAGGAGAAACAACCGGAAGCCCAACCGCTTACCAAAGAGCAAAAGGATTCTGTATTGTTTGTAGGTTATAAGCTGGACAGCCTTAGCGACAAGCAAGTAGACTCCCTGAGAAAAGTGCTTGTGGCAAAAGAAGAAGCCAAGAAAAAGGCCGAACGTGAAAAGCAAAAAAGGGAACGTAAACTGGCGCGTAAAGCAAAACGTAACAAAACACCACAGGTAAATGATGTGGCAAGATTCTTTGGCCGGATATTGACCATGTTAAAGCGTACTACGATCAACTACTCCGAGCAAAGTGCCACGATTTTGCCGGGTTATATGGACAGTACAAGGATCATGGGAATCAACACGTTGAACGGGCAACCGGACCTGGGATTTGTTTATGGGTATCAGCCGACACGCACCTGGCTGGAGACGAAGGCCATGGATGGAAAACTCTCTACAGATTCGATCTACAATGGGCTGTTTCAACAAACCTATGGTCAGAATTTAAACATACTGGCTACGTTGGAACCGGTACCGGATCTGAGAATCGATATGACCTGGACGAAGACCTTCAGCAAGTCATACAGCGAGTTATATAAAGATACGTCGGATAATCCGGGGTCAAACTATAAACACCTGAATGCTTATGAGTCCGGATCTTTCAATGTTACTTATATTGGTCTAAATACCCTGTTTAAATCAGAACGTGGTGCCTTCGAACAATTCATCCGCAACCGGCCGATCATTTCATCACGCCTGGGGCAAAGCAATCCCTATACTAACGGTACTACCGATCCGAATAACCCGGATTATAACAAAGGATATACGGAATATTCGCAGGATGTAATGATACCTGCATTCATTGCGGCCTACAGCGGTAAGGATGCAAAAGATGTAGCGCTGATAGACAACAAGAACACATCTACAAAAAGCAATCCGTTCCGCTACTTTATTCCGGTACCTAACTGGCGGTTGACCTATAACGGGCTTTCCAGGCTGCCGTTGTTCAGCGGTATCGTGCAAAACCTTGTGATCAATCATGCTTATACCGGCACGTTATCAATGAACAGTTTTGTAAGCTCCCTTTTCTATCAGGATATTTTCAGTGTAGGCTTCCCATCGTTCATTGATTCTAATTCCGGGAATTATATACCGTTTTACCAGGTACCCAGTGTTACTATTTCAGAACAGCTCAATCCGTTCATAGGAATAGATGCCGCATTTACCAACAACCTGACAGCCAAATTTGAATTCCGGAAATCCCGTACCGTCAGCCTGAGCATGATAGACTACCAGATTGCCGAAACGAGAGGTACGGAATATGTTTTCGGGTTGGGCTATCGTATCAAGGGGCTTAAATTGCCGTTCAGCGTGTTCGGGCTCCGTACCCTCAAAAATGACCTTAACGTGAAGATGGATATAGGGCTGCGGGATGATAAATCAGCAAACCATTACCTGGCGCTTAACCAGGATGTCGTGACACGAGGGCAGAGAGTGATCACGATATCGCCTTCGATAGACTATATAGTGAGCGAAAAGCTGACCTTGCGTTTGTTCTATGATCGCCGGCAAAGCATACCCTACGTGTCTAATTCTTTCCCGATCACCACTACCAGGGCAGGTATTACGCTGCGTTTCATTTTTGCACAGTAAAAGATTTCAGGAAATGTAGTTTTTTTCGCGTGGTTCCGGTTTTGCAGGAATCACGCGACTGTTTCATCTGCCGGATCGTTCATCCGGACCGCACATCATGTGATCGTATGGCTCAAACCTGTTCGGCTGAAACCAAGTTCCCTATTTCTTCATGTTAACCCTTACAATATCGCTTGAAAATAGAGCGAGTATGCAGTTTTCTGTGACGCGCGGCATTATAATCTAAAAAACCTGAAAAAAATTGCCATAGGAAACGTTTTTTGTAAAAAATGTTTCCATAGTTTTGCATCCTCGATTATGGATACGTTGACAAAAATACTGAGTGCTGCCATCGAGTTGTTCCGCCAATACGGTTTCAAAACAATAACGATGGATGATGTGGCGCGCAAGGCAGGTATTTCGAAGAAGACCCTGTATCAGCATTTCGCGAATAAGAATGAGGTGGTGACAGAGTCGATCCTGTGGTTTAAGAACAATATCTCTGATTCCTGCAATGCCCATCTGGAGCATTCCGAGAATCCGGTAGAAGGCATGGTGCGGGTGATGGCCATGTTTGATGATATCAACCGGAAGATGAATCCACTGGTCTTGTTTGAAATGGAACGGTTTTTCCCGGAGTGTTTTAAACGTTTCAGGGAAAGTATTGTAGGCGATGATGTGGAGCTGCTGAAAGGAAACCTTAAAGCAGGAATTGAACAGGGGTATTACCGTGAAGATATCAATGTGGATTTTTTGGCATTGTATCGCATGGAATTGTCTTTATTGATCTATAATCCCAACCTGCTGGTAAATGATACACACCATCTCCATGAGGTCAATACAGAAGTAAGTGAACATTTTCTCTATGGCATTATGACCGCTAAAGGAGAAAAACTTTATAAAAAATACAAAGAAAAATATTTAAAACAAGTTTCCAATATATGAGAGGATACTTTAAAAATTCCTTTATCGCACTTAGCCTTTCGGCAGGCTTTTTTAATGCGAGCGCACAGGATCAAACAGTAAACATTTCGTTGAAAGACGCATTGGACTATACTGCTAAGAACAATATACAAATCAAAAACTCTAAGCTGGATGTACTCATCCAGATAGCAAAGAATGCTCAGGTAACAGCCGCTGCTTATCCGAAATTAAACGGTTCAGCACAATTCATGGACTATATCGATCCTATGAAAGCGCTTATCCCTGGCGACTTTGTAGGACAGCCGGGGACATTTATTCCTGTACAATTTAGCCCCAAATATTCTTCCAATGCAAATATTAATGCTTCACAGATACTATTTGACGGTAGTGTTGTAGTAGCGTTGCAAGCCAGAAAAACTGTAGTTGAATTAGCAGAGCAGGCTGGGAAGCTGACAGAGGTTGAAATCAAATATAACGTACAGAAAGCGTACTATTCTTTAGCTATCGCTCACAGGCAGTTTGATATCCTGAAGTCATCCATATCCTTTGCCAGAACTATGGCAGGAGAACTATCGGTAATGAAAGATGAAGGATTTGTTGAGAAAATTGATGTGGACAGAGCAAATGTTCAAGTGAATAATCTGGTTTCCGACAGTCTGAGAACGGCTAATTTACTCGAAGTCAGTGAGCAGCTGTTGAAATATCAAATGGGGATGGACATAAAAACCCCTATCAGGCTGGTAGATACCAATATGAATGAATACGTGCTGCAGGCGAATTCAATTATCCGGGAAGAAACGGATTATGATAACCGCTACGATTATTTACTATCAAAAACACAGCTGAAAGGAAATGAATTTAATCTCAAAAGATATAAACTCGCAGCATTACCCTCTTTAGTTGCGAACGGTTCAATGGGTTATAACTATGGCTCCAATTATTTTAATGAGATGTTCAAGTCGAAGTATATCTGGAGTTCTTACGTTGCGCTGCAACTCAACGTGCCGATATTCAATGGGTTTCAACGGACCAACCAGGTACGTGAAACTAAACTGGACATATTGAAATCTAAAAACAATATAGAATTCAAAAAACAAAGTATTGACTTTGAAACATCTACTGCCAGAGCCACTTTGAAAAATAACCTTCTGCAATTTGAAAATGAAAAAAGAAACCTGGAACTCGCCAATTCAGTCTTGGAGCTGGCAAGGATAAAGTATAAAGAAGGTGTAGGAAGCAGTCTGGAAGTTACACAAGCCCAAACCGAATTCTTAAGAGCACAAGGCAACTATTTTAATACCATGCTCAACATCATTACTTCAGAAGCTGATCTGCAAAAAGCACTCGGACTAATAAAATAAAACATAATTACTACTCAACATAAACAAACCAAAATGAAACGCACCCTTTATATTTTACTGAGCGCTGTCTTACTTGCCTCTTGCGGTGGCGAAAAAAAAGGTGATAACAGTGCCGAACTGGCAAAGCTGAAAAAAGAACGCATAGCCCTGGATAAAAAAATCGCCGAGCTGGAAACAGCAGTTAATAAAAATGCTCCTGTGAAAACAGTGCCCGTGGGCGTGATGGAACTGCAATCGCAACCTTTTTCTTCTACAGTCGATGTGCAAGGACAGATAACAGGGGATGAGAATGTGCTGGCCACTTCGCAAAGCCCGGGCGTTATTACCAATATACTGGTGCGCCCCGGACAACGTGTAGGAAAGGGTCAAACTTTAGCTGTATTGGATGCCGCTGCCATAGAACAGCAGATCAACGCACAACAGGCACAACTTACTCTTGCCAAACAGCTTTATGAAAAGCAGCAAAAACTGTGGAGCCAGAATATCGGTACCCAGGTGCAACTGTTGCAGGCAAAAGCGAACTATGACGCTGCCAGCAGCCAGCGCGCTGCATTAGTGGCACAGAAGAATATGTTTGTTATTAAATCACCTATTAACGGCACAGTGGACAATATACCGGTGAAAGAAGGAGACATGTCTTCACCAGGTATGAACGGGATACGGGTAGTAAGTAAAGACAAGCTAAAGGCACAAGCCAGGCTGGGTGAGAATTACTTAGGAAAAGTAAAGCAGGGAGATGCAGTAACGTTGGTTTTCTCTAACGGTGGAGATAGCCTGAAGACAAATCTTACTTACGTAGCGCAGGCAGTGGATCCTGTATCCCGCTCATTTGACGTAGAAGTGAAATTGCCGGCAAATGCTAAACTGAGTCCGAACATGAGCTGCCAAATGAAAATCGCGAATTACCAAAAGAGCAGTACGCTCATCGTGCCGGTGTCAGTGATTCAAAAAACAAATGAAGGTGAAGTCGTGTTCGTGATCGAGGGTGGTAAAGCAAGGGCTGCTGTGATAACAACAGGAAGAAACTCCAACGGTATGGTGGAGGTATTGGGAGGATTGAAACCCGGAGATAAAATAGTGACAGCAGGTTTTGAAGATCTGGAAAACGGTGAAGCTGTAGAAGTGGTAAAGTAGTTGAAATACTCTCTCAGGAACGGAACAGTAGGAAAAACCACAAAACCTGAGCATACAACGTTCCTGTTTTTCGAACCATCGTACGAAATAGCCAGAGAGAGGCTAGCGATGAAAGGGCATGAAAACAAAACAAGGGTTTGATTTCACCGGATAGCAGACTGTATAATGCAGTTTAAAAATAGCAATCAAACTAAGCGTAAAAAATAATTTTATAACCACCTTTTTATGAAGGACGTATTCAAAGAGTTTAAACCTTCCAGCTGGGCGATAGATAATCGTACAGCTATTTATATCATTACGATCATCATCACCCTGGCAGGTCTGATGACATACAACAGTTTACCCAAAGAACAGTTCCCGGAAATTAAGATCCCGCAGATTATTGTGCAAACGATCTACCCGGGTACGGCGCCGGAGAACATGGAGAACCTGGTGACGAAGCCGATAGAGAAGGAAGTAAAAAACCTTACCGGTGTGAAAAAGGTAACCAGCAACTCCTTTCAGGACTTCTCTGTCGTGATCGTAGAGTTCAATACCGATGTGAAGGTGGATAAAGCCAAGCAGGATGTGAAAGACGCGGTAGATAAAGCTCGTGTGGACTTGCCGCAAAACCTTCCGAACGAACCCGAGGTAAAGGATGTTGATCTTTCGGAAATGCCGATCCTGTACGTAAACATTTCAGGTAACTACGACCTCAATCGCCTGAAAAACTATGCTGACGATATACAGGACCGTATAGAAGAGCAAAAAGAGATTAAGCGCGTGGATATGGTAGGTGCGTTGGAGCGGGAGATACAGATCAATGTAGATCTCTACAAAATGCAGGCCGCAGGATTAACGTTTACAGATATTGAAAACACAGTAGCTTATGAGAATATCTCTGC
The DNA here is from genome assembly GCA_035497455.1 of Flavipsychrobacter sp. Lineage (GTDB taxonomy): Bacteria > Bacteroidota > Bacteroidia > Chitinophagales > Chitinophagaceae > JAFIGV01. The sequence continues at coordinate 101,306 of DATJDL010000011.1, read as the reverse complement.
AACTGCCGGTGAGGTATCACAGAATAACCAAAAGCGTATCCTGAGTATTAAAAATGAATTCAAGACGGCAGACCAGATAGGTAATATCATTGTAAAGAACGGGCAAGGCTCCGGTATCTATATAAGGGACATAGCAGAAGTAAAAGATGATTTTGAAGAGCAGAAGAGTTATGCCCGCATGGACGGCAAGAATGTTATTACACTCAACGTGATCAAGGCATCGGGCGAAAACCTGATCGAGGCATCCGACAAGATACAGGCCGTAGTTAAGAAAATGCAGGCGGACGAACTTCCGAAGGATCTGAGCATCAGCATCACCGGGGACCAAAGTGAGAGTACGCGTGTTACCCTTCACGATCTTATCAATACCATCATCATTGGGTTTATACTGGTAACTGTGATCCTTATGTTCTTCATGGGGGTCACCAATGCTTTGTTCGTGGCGATGTCCGTGCCCTTGTCCTGTGCGCTTGCTTTCCTGGTCATGCCTACTATCGGGTTTACCTTAAACATGATCGTGTTGTTCTCTTTCTTGCTGGCGTTGGGTATTGTTGTAGATGATGCTATCGTGGTGATCGAGAACACGCACCGCATATTCGATAATGGTAAAATGCCTATCAAAAAGGCAGCAAAACTGGCTACAGGTGAGGTGTTTCTTCCTGTGCTTTCCGGTACAGCCACAACGCTTATGCCGTTTGTGCCTTTGGCTTTCTGGCCGGGCGTTATCGGTTCCTTCATGTTCTTCCTCCCTGTTACGCTGATTATTACCCTTATTGCCTCCCTGTTGGTGGCTTATATCATCAACCCCGTGTTTGCCGTCGACTTTATGAAACCCCATGATCCGCACGATACGGGAAAACGTAAATGGGGTAAGAGAGATAAGATTGTATTGATCATCTTCGGCTCTCTGATCCTGATAAGTTATTTGACACGTTCATGGGGTGTAGGTAATTTCCTGCTGTTCTTGTATCTGTTCATTCTCCTGGAGAAATTTGTCCTGGAAAAGATCATCCACAAATTCCAAAACAAAACATGGCCGGCATTCCAAAGCTGGTATGCTAAAAAGCTGGTTTGGACGTTGGACAATCCCGTAAAAACAATATTGGGTACTGTAAGTATTTTCATACTCGCCATCGTGATCTTAGGCGTAAGAGGTTCTAAATTCACCTTCTTTGCCGAAGGCGATCCTAACTTTGTTTATGTGTATCTCAATATGCCGGTAGGTACTGACCAAAAGCATACAGACGAAGTATTGCAACAATTGGAAGGACGGGTGTATAAAGCATTGGATATGGATAATGGCAAGAAGAACCCGATTGTAAAATCGGTGATCTCTAACGTGACCGTAGGTGCCATAGACCCCAACAGTGGTGAGGTGGGAGACTTCCCGAATAAAGGACGGATCCAGGTTTCGTTTGTAGAGTTTTCAGAAAGACATAGCGCCAATACCAGTAAGGTACTGGAGAAAATCCGTGAAGCAGTGAAAGGTATCCCGGGTGCAGAGGTAACGGTGGATAAAGAAAGCAATGGCCCGCCCTTGCCGAAACCGATAGTGGTAGATCTTACCGGTGAGAACCTGGATAGCCTGGTAGCCGTGAGCCAGCGCCTGCAGAAATACCTGACGGATAAACAAATACCTGGCGTAGAGCAATTGCGCAGCGATTTCCAGGCCAGCAAGCCCGAGATCATCTTCGACCTCAACCGTGAGCGCATGAACAACGAAGGCATTTCAACAGGCATCGTCGCTGGTAATATGCGTACTGCTGTGTTTGGGAAAGAAATATCCCGCTTCCGTGATGCCAACGACGATTATCCTATAACACTACGCTTGCAGCGTGACCAAAGAGAAAATGTGGATGCCATTCAAAACATGCCGATCATCTATCGTGATATGGGAATGGGAGGCGTGATTCGCCAGGTGCCGGTGAGCGCGTTTACCAGTGTGGAATATGCTACTACCTATGGCGGTATCAAGCGTAAAGACCTGAAACGTATCATCTCGCTGTCGTCTAACGTGCTTACAGGCTTTAATGAAAATGAAGTAGTGCAAGCCGTCCAGGCCGAGATTAATAATTTTAAAGCCCCCGACGGAGTGAGCATTATAATGGGCGGGCAGCAGGAAGACCAGGCGGAGACTATGGCGTTTTTAAGCAATGCAGGTATAGCCGCTATCGCGTTAATATTCTTGATTTTGATCCTCCAGTTCAATTCGCTTAGTCGCACCCTTATTATCATGTCAGAGATCATCATGAGTATTTTTGGGGTATTACTGGGTATTGGTGTCTTTCAGACCACTTTCTCTATGGTGTTCAGCGGTATTGGTATCATCGCCTTAATGGGTATCGTGGTGCGCAACGGTATTTTGCTGATCGAGTTTATGGATTTGATGCTTATGGACGGTATGAGCCCGCATGATGCCATCGTAGAAGCAGGTCGTACGCGGATGACACCCGTATTGCTGACCGCTACCGCAGCCATACTTGGATTGATACCCCTGGCAGTAGGGTTGAACATCGATTTTGCCACGTTGTTCAGTGAGCTCAACCCGCACATATTCTTCGGAGGAGATAGTGCCACATTCTGGGGACCATTAGCGTGGACAATGATCTACGGATTGAGTTTTGCCACATTCCTCACCCTGATCCTCGTTCCGGTACTGATGCTTCTCAGCTTCCGCCTGAAAGACTGGATAGCAAAAAAACGCGGCATACAACCCGTTTACATTCATAAGAAACACGATGAAGAACCTATTAGCCTGGAAAAGAGTAAGATATAGCCTATATGAAAGCCATAAAAACGGCTGTCAAACCTTTGCTTTGAAAAAATACCTGAGAATCAGGCTTGTTTGAAGCTTTGAATCAAAAGAAAGTTATTAATATTCCCAGTTTGGCATTTTCTTTGTTTAAAACATGATTAAATTTAATCTTTGCAAAAAATCAGAAAAATGAAAACAAGATCCTTATTTATTATCGGCGGTGCGTTACTTGCTTTTGCATCCTGCACGCAAGAAGGAACTACAGGTGGTTTTACACAAGAACAAGTAGATTCTATTGTAAATGCACGTGTGACAGAGCAAATGACCGCGCTGCAAGCCTCTAATGATTCTACCATTAATGCTATGGCTCAATGGAAGGCAGATTCTATCGTCGCTGCTATGAAAGGTGGTAATGTCACTACTGTTAGTAAAACAACTACCACCACTACAAAAAACACTACTGTTAAAAATCCGTCTACCAGCACAAAAGAGCAGCCTGCACGTGGTGGCTTACAATCAAAATCAGACCAGGCTAAGAGCGATACCCGCGGTGGTTTACAGTCGAAATCTGACCAGACAAAAGCGGAAGAAAAATCTGATGGTACAAGAAGAGGCGGTCTTCAATCGAAGTCTGATCAATCTAAGCAACAGTAATTGATCTCCGATCATTTAACATTATTTGAAAAGGGTCGTCTCAACCAAGAGGCGACCCTTTTTAAACGAGAGATATTGAGGATGCTTTTTTCAGAAAATGTAATCCTGTAAGGGTAATACATCGTTCTATATCGGTCTCTTACTTATGTACAAAATTCAAAAAGCCGGCTCAGGTATAAATGAGCCGGCTTTTTGATATAGTTAAATTAATAATTATTGTTTAGTCATATTGTTGAATGTGAATACAATCGTGCTGGGAGGTGTATCGTCATTATCTTTTTGATTCAGTGTCAATGAAGCCTGTGTTGATGTAATGCTGCCTGTACCGGTATAAGTGAAATTATCAGTGGTAGTATAAGCATCTACGTCGAAAGTAGTGTTAGATTTCAAGGTAATAGTCAAAGACACAGCAGGTGCTGATGTTTCGTCAGCCAATACCATTGTCATTTTGGTAGGAGTAGCAGAAGTAACGGCAAAAATAGTACTCCAGTTAGTATATGTTTTACCTGTATTATCGGAACCACTGCCTTTGTACGTTCCTACATATTTTGTACGAACTTCTGTTTTACAATCAGAGCCTTCCAGCCCTACTGCACAAACATCATCTTCTTTGCTACAAGATACTAAAGTTACTGCGCCGAAAGCGCCCATTGTCAATAATGCTGCGAAAGCAATTTGTTTTACTGATTTCATGTGTTTCTGTTTTTTGTTTAATTAAACGAGGTTTTCAAAAAGCATGCCAAAGGTAATGTCATTTTTTGAATTAATAAATAACGGGTTCCCTGAAGCTTTTTACTAGACGAGGATAATTTCTGAAACCTTGGGTCATTTCAAAAATTTTTTTCGCCCGCATGGGCAGGTTAGCTTTGCACCCGATCTATGAAGCGTTATATCTTCTTTATCCTATTCACTTTAGCGTCCGCAGATGCCTTTCATGCCTTTGCGGTGGACTATGTGTTTGACTATAATGATCGCTGCACGGAGGCATATAAACATTACGCGGCACTACGACTTGATGAGGGTACGAGTATGATCAAACAAGAGCTTTCGGCAAATCCGGGTAATCTGACTGCTGTTTTTTTAAGCGATTACGAGGATTTTTTCACCCTGTTGCTGAACGGTGATAAAGAGGTTTTTGAGCAAAGAAGGGATAATCTGGATAAACGGATTGCCCTGATAGAAAAAGGAAACAAAGCTTCTCCCTGGTTGCTGGCTACCAAAGCAGGCGTTTATATGCATTGGGCGATGATCTCCCTCAGATTGGGAGATACCTATAAAGGAGCTGTTCTTTTTCGCAAAGCTTACATGATTGCAAAGGAAAACCAGAACAAATTTCCTTCTTTCCCACAAAATAAGATGTTCGTGGGCATGGGGGAAACCGTAGTAGGTACCTTGCCGGATGAATACAAATGGATTGCTTCGCTCTTTGGTATGAAAGGAAATGTTAACAAGGGGCTGGCAAAGCTTACCTCTTTTATTAATTCAACGGCGGCAGATGAACTTTTGAGAGCAGAAGCGGTATTGGTGCATTGCTACCTGAAGTTTTACCTCCAGTCGCGGCAGGAAGAAGTGTGGAAATTTTTGAACAGTAGCCAATTCTCTGTACAAAATAATGCATTGAATGCTTTTGTAAAAGCGAACATTGCACTCAACTACCGAAAGGCCGCTGATGCGCTGAAAACCCTGCAAGCCGTTCAGGCAACGAAAGCATACGCACAGTTCCCTGCCTTTGATTACGAAATGGGCAATGCGCTGCTCTTACAACTTGATGAAAAGGCTCCAGTTTACTTTCTCAGGTTTCTCAATCGCGATAAAGGAAATCTGTTTGTCAAGGATGCCTATATGCAAATGGCACAGAGCTATTACCTGCAAGGCAATATGCAAAAAGCAACCTATTACCGGCAACAGATAAAAAAGCAGGGGACGACCACTACCGATTCCGATAAACAGGCAAACCGTTTTGCCAGTAGCAATGCCTGGGTAGCAGTTCCGGTGCTGAAAGCAAGGTATCTCATTGACGGAGGGTATTACGATCGCGCCATAGAAATCCTGAACAAAGGCAATCCCGAGTCCTTGCCCACCATCACCGATAAACTGGAGTACTCTTTCCGAATGGGGAGAGGGTACGATGAATTGAACCAGGATGCCAAAGCGGTACAATATTACCAGGCTACACTTAATCAGGGCCGGAACCGGAAAGAACATTTTGCAGCCCGTGCTGCTTTGCAAATGGGATTGATGTACGAACGGGCAGGGAAGAATGCTGAGGCCATAAAAATGTTTAAGGATTGCCTCAGTATGAGAAATCACGATTTTCAAAGTAATATAGACCAACAGGCTAAAGCCGGTCTCAATCGTTTAAATCCCTAGGCTATGCTGCAGGTACTGACAGACACACTCATATTTCCACCGGTAAACCTGGCCCTGGAAGACGGGTTGCTGGCTATAGGCGGGGACCTGAGTATGGAGAGGCTGTTGCTGGCATACAGAAGCGGGATTTTCCCCTGGTTTAATGAGGATGAATTGCCCATGTGGTGGTGCCCTGACCCGCGTTTTGTGCTGTTCCCCGATGAGCTAAGGGAAAGCAAAAGCATGAAGCAGTTCGCCAGGAATAGCTCCTTGGATTTTCGTATCGATACAGCCTTTGAAGAGGTGATCCGGAGTTGTCAGGCCGTTAAACGGCAAGGGCAGGACGGTACCTGGATCACCCGGGAAATCATGCATTCTTATACGGCACTCCACAACGCGGGATATGCGCATTCCGCAGAAGCATGGCGGGATGGTAAACTGGTGGGCGGGTTGTACGGCATAAGGCTGGGTCGTATCTTCTTTGGAGAAAGCATGTTCAGCACCGCGGCAAATGCCAGTAAATTTGCTTTTATCCATTATGTGAAACAACTGCAACGCGAAGGAGTGGTATTGATCGATTGCCAGGTTTATACCCAACATCTTGAAAGCCTGGGGGCCAGAATGATTTCCCGGGATCATTTCATCAGGTTGCTGAAATCGAATCTCTCCGAAGATTAATTGTTTCAAAACCATTTAACGAATATTTTCATCTTTATTCCGCTTACTTTTCTTCTCCGCAGGCATAAACAGGTAAAAAACACCTGACTTATGAAACTCCTTAAAACTCCGCTCCCCATCACGCTGTTAGCCATCCTGTGTTATTCCTGTAATAGCCAATCATCTTCCTATGAAAAATCTGCTACGAACAGCGACTCGCTGGTGACTGGTCTTCACAGCGCGCAACGGAGAATCATCAAAACGGCAGACCTGCGGGCGCGCGTAACGGACGTGTATGAGGTGACATACCGAATTGAACAGGCGACGCGCCAATTAGATGGGTTGGTGATGGAAAGCGCCATGGAAAATACCGTCGACCTATCCCGATGTATGGAATACAAGATGGACTCGCTGAAGCAAATGCAGACTTTTACAACCACCTCGCATCTTACGGTTCGCATTCCGGTGCAGGGAGTGGATAGTTTTATCCATGCGGTAATGGCTTATAGCTCTTTTGTAGACCATCGGAATATAAAGTTGGATGATGTTTCGCTTCGTTACCTGGGTAATCAACTAAAAAATAATGAGGGCGAAGCTGCGACGGTAGGAAAAGCAGCGGCACTTACACAAAAAAACCGGGAAGTAGTATCCCTAAATGAATACAGGCAGCAGCAGGCAATACAAAAGATAGATCGCAACATTGAAAATCTCGCGATAGACGACCAGGCGAATTTTGCCACTATTCGTATCGACCTGTACCAGCCCGAGAAAATCGATATGATGATAGTGCCCAATACCGCCTTTCTGATGAAGCCATATTTTGCCGATCAGTTAAAAGCCGGGTTTATAAGCGGATGGGAGTCGTTAAAAAGTTTCCTGGTCGGATTGTCTTATAGCTGGGTGTTTCTGCTGCTGGGTGGTTTGATGTTTTGGATCATTCGTTCAAAAAAGACAGGAATCAGGTGGGCACGATGATCAGCTAGTGAAGCTGTTTTTTGAAACGAATTTGCTATCCTTACCTTTGCGGCAGAATTTTTCAAACGAAAACCATGAGCAACCAACAGCATAAACTCGCTACCCGGCTTATTCACGCAGGTGTAGAGCCGGATCCTACTACCGGCGCCATCATGACGCCTATTTATCAAACCTCCACCTATGTGCAGAATGCACCGGGCGATCACAAAGGATATGAATATGCACGTACGCAAAACCCGACAAGGGATGTATTGCAAAATGCATTGGCGAGCATTGAAAATGGCAAATATGGATTGTGTTTCGGTAGCGGTATGGCGGCAACCGATGCCGTTGCGAAATTGCTCCTGCCGGGCGACGAGGTAATAGTAGCAAATGACCTCTACGGGGGCACGTATCGTATTTTCACTAAAATATTTGCCAACTATGGCATTAAGTTCCATTTTATTGACATGAGCAACGCGGAAAATATCCGGGCTTATATCAATGATAAAACCAAAATGATATGGGCTGAAACACCTACCAACCCGCTGCTGAATATTGTGGATATTGCAGCCTGTGCGCAGATCGCTAAAGCACACCAGCTCATTTTCGTAGTAGATAATACTTTCGCCTCCCCTTACCTGCAAAATCCATTAGACCATGGTGCTGATATCGTGTTGCATTCAGCGACCAAATACCTGGGCGGACATAGTGATGTAGTACATGGTGCATTGATCATGAAAGACGCAGGGCTGGAAGAGAAATTGCGTTTCATACAAAACAGCTGTGGTGCAGTGCCGGGTCCTCATGATGCCTGGCTGGTATTGCGCGGCATCAAAACACTGCATGTACGGATGCAACGCCATTGTGAAAATGGAGAAGCCATAGCAAAATATTTACGCTCTAACGCAAAAGTGGGTAAAGTGATCTGGTGCGGTTTCGAAGACCATCCGAATCACGAAGTAGCAAAAAGACAAATGCGTGGTTTCGGCGGCATGATCTCCTTTACGCTTAAAAATGATAACATAGAAGCGGCAAATGATGTTTTGAAAAAAACAGAATTGTTCTCCCTGGCGGAATCCTTAGGCGGCGTAGAATCTTTGATCGGTCATCCAGCCACCATGACGCATGCTTCCATACCCCGGGAAGACCGCATTAAAAACGGGTTGGTAGATTCCCTGATCCGGTTGAGTGTAGGTATCGAAGATGTAGATGATCTTATCAAAGACCTGGAGCAGGCGATAGGGTAGCCGGTTTTAGAAAAATTTAATTCAAGAGATAGCAATTACGCTATCTCTTTTTTCATGCCGAGAACATTATCATTTGGTCAGGGAAAGTCAAGCAGGATTTTTACAGCACTGGTTTATTTGCTACTCCTTTTTTATAATACATAGGAAAAAGCATGTAAAAAAACAGTCTGCAGTTTATCTTGCGGTATATACAAATTTTGCTATCCAGTTTGTGTCAGTGGTGCGATAATATTCAATGTGGCGGGTTGCTAGATTGAATATTCCTTTACCTCCAAGATATAGATCATTGATTTGTTGTGTTTCACAGTTTAGTTGTAATCTGCCGATTATTTTCTTCTCCTTTTCTAGAATTACATCCAGCATTTCATTATTGGTACTGTCTTTCAGATAAACTGTTACACTGTCTCTTTGGGAGAGTATATTGTTGGTATATAAATCCACAAAATATCGCCCCACAAGAATACCAGAACAGGATTCTTGTATTGTAAGATTCATAGGCAGTACTTTGCTATTACCAGATTCAGTAGTAGATTTTATTCTTAATGGATATATGCCCGGAGAAACTAAACTGGATTGGATGAAAGACAGTGTAGTGTTGAAGCCTGGGGTGCCTGCAACACTACTAAAACTATCCCGTAATCCATTAGGAAGCCCTTCAACCGATAATGTGACTTTTTCTTGACGACCAGCAATTTGTTTTAGATTTAATTCGAATGATAAATTTCTGCCGGCACCTTGTTTTAGTGTTTTGTCCGTGACTCCATTTAGATGGTATACCGAAATGCCATCATTGTTTTGATCTTTTTTAGAACAACTGTAGATGCTAACAATCAATAAGGTTGTGAAAAAATAAAATGTAAAAAGTTGATTTTTCATGCGTAAAAAGTATATCGGATATAGAATTATTCAGCCTATAGAGGCGTATAAATGTAAGTTGCGGAATCTATCGGTCCCAATCGGGTGGTGTACTCAATGTGCGGAGGTGCAGTAGTGAAATAACCTACATCATCACTTCCTAGATTTCCGATTTTTTTTGTCTCACAATTAGCTTCTAAAAGTGCAAAAGTAGCGGTTGATTCGTTGTCGGTTATTCGAAGAGTTTCGCTTGAGTAAGTCGTATCTAAATCAGCGGAGACATATCGAGTCCACTGTGAAATGCCTTTGTAGACTCTAGTGACTTTATACTTCCCAACTAGCTTTGCGGTACATGATTCTAAAATAATAAGATTCATTGAGGCTGTTTGTACATTTCCTGAAGCATCTGTTGTAATTATTTTCAACGGGTAGGTGCCTGTAGCTGTTATGCCGGTTTGTGTAAGGTACAGCGTTGTTTTAAAATCTGGTACACCTGCTTTGAAACTGAAACTGTCTTTCATTCCTGTTGGTAACCCTTCGACTGACAGAGTTATACGCTTTTGACTGTCAGATTTTGCTTCAATGAACAACTGTAGAGATAAATTGCGATTAATCCCTTGTTTAACCGTTCTGTCAGAAACCCCGTTGATGTAGAGATTTGCTACATCCATCTTTTGCTTTACACAGCCGTTTGTGCAAAAGATGGCTAAAAACAGAATAATCATTTTCGTTAAGGTCGAAACCCGATTCATATATGTGTTGAGTGTATGTTTGTTGTGTTGGTAAATGAAAATCCTATTGGATAATAAAGTCTGATAAATGTCTATGTTTTATGTAAAAATACGGTGATCAAAAAAAGTAAATGAAAGTGTATTTCTGTAGCATTGATTTTAGATGCAATTTCTATCTATACCTGTTTAGTAAGGCATCTAAAGAAAGATAATCTCATATTGTTACCTTTGCAGGGTTTAACGCATTTTACTCTATGTATAATCTAATCTTATTTGGTCCTCCGGGTAGTGGTAAAGGCACACAGTCTGCTAATATTGTTACAGCCTTCCAGCTACAGCATATTTCTACCGGAGATCTCCTGCGCGATGAAGTAAGCCGCCAGACGCCACTCGGCATGGAGGCAAAAAAGTTTATGGATCAGGGCTTGCTCGTTCCGGACGAAGTCGTGATAGGAATGATCAGCAGCAAAATTGATGAAACACCGGATGCACGCGGCTTTATATTCGACGGTTTTCCTCGTACCAAAGCACAGGCTGAAGCACTGGATAAGCTGCTGGATTTCAAGGGAACCGAGATACACCAGGTGCTGGCTATGGAAGTGCCGGAGGAAGAGTTGGTAAAACGCCTCGTATCCCGCGGAGAGATGAGTGGCAGAAGTGATGACAACGAAGAGGTGATCGGCAAGCGCATCAAAGAATACTATGCAAAGACAGAAGCCGTAGCAGTGCATTATGATGAAGCAGGAAAACTGGAAAGAATAAAAGGCCTCGGCACGGTCGAAGATATCTTTAAATCGCTCAGCAAGAGCATCGAAAAATTTTTACAACCCGCATAGTGGAGAAAGGCAACTTTGTAGATTACATCCGGATATTTTGTCGCAGCGGTAAAGGCGGTGCGGGCAGTTCGCATTTTGCGCGTACCAAATTCAATGCCATGGCGGGGCCCGATGGAGGCGATGGGGGTCGCGGCGGACACATCATCCTGCGGGGCAACGCCCAGCTCTGGACACTGCTGCACCTTCGTTATCACAAGAATGTGCACGCCGAAAACGGAGAGAATGGAAGCAAGAATAAGTGTACTGGTCGTTTTGGGAAGGATGTGATCATAGAAGTGCCCCTGGGTACCATAGCCAAAGATGAAGAAACAGGTGAGGTAGAAGCAGAAGTGCTGCATGACGGACAGGAGATCATCTGGATGCCCGGTGGCCGTGGCGGTTTAGGCAACAGCAATTTTGCCACTCCCACCAATCAGGCGCCTGAGTATGCACAGCCGGGGGAATCCGGTATAGAAGGCTACAAGTTTTTAGAACTTAAGATACTGGCCGATGTAGGCTTGGTAGGCTTCCCCAATGCAGGTAAGTCCACTTTGCTTTCTGTTATCAGTGCAGCGAAGCCTAAAATAGCCAATTATGCGTTCACCACGCTGGTGCCGCAGCTGGGTATGGTGCCCTATCGGGATAACCGATCGTTTGCCGTAGCCGACCTCCCGGGAATCATAGAAGGAGCGGCGGAAGGTAAAGGGTTAGGGCATCGGTTTCTTCGTCATATTGAACGGAACCCGGTCCTGCTCTTCCTCATTCCGGCAGATAGCCAAGACCATGCGAAAGAACTCAAAATCCTTCTCAATGAGTTGGCAGAGTACAACGAGGAGCTGCTGGACAAAAAAATGCTCATTGCCATATCCAAAAGCGATATGCTGGATGACGAACTGAAGCAGGAGATATCCAAAACCCTGCCGGATGATATTCCGCATGTTTATATTTCTTCTGTTGCCAATATAGGTATCACGGAGCTCAAAGATCTTCTTTGGGAAGCCCTTAATGATGGGGACATATAATATTGCTAAAAGCGGGTAAGGGATGTAGGAATAGCCACGACAGGGAGTGTGCGGGTTCCTACCATTACATCGCCGGTTGTCGTCTTACAACTGACGCCCAAAGCTTTCTTAATATACTGTTGTTTGATTATATTTGATATAGTCAAAACTTGTTTATGCCCCCTACTATCAACGCTTTTGGTATTACGATCAACAATATGACGTATAAAAATCCTGACAATGCCGTAGGCAGCGGCACAGGGAGGAAAAACAGTCATATTAATTTCGAGTTCTGGGGACAGGATCCTAAATGGGGACCAATAGCCATGTCATGCGGCTACCATATCCAGAGAAAAGTGGTGCCGGTATCTGGTAAAATAATACATACAGGCACCGGGGAGGAAATTTTCCTGTTAGGGTCTATGAGCATCGTCAGCGCGGTGCATTTGGCGGATCTGAACATTTCGCCGGATTATCTCCATAGAAAATATGTGTACCATGGTGCGTTTAATATGAAAGGAGATTCCCAAAGCCAGGGTCAGCTGATAAAAGTAGTGGGCGGATTTGGCTGTCACGTACTTATCGATGAATACATCGGTCCTTAGGATGCACTCAGGTACCCGAACATCCGAAAGACCGAATAGTACCAAAAATGATGAACGGTGCCGACGCCATTGTCGTTTCACAGCGGCACTTCAGCCCAGATCCAAAGATGCATCGAAAACGCATTAAACTTGTCTGCTGGAAGAGAAATGTTTTTAACTTTAGCAGATGCAAAATTCTCATGTGCGACCGAACAATGACCTCAGTAATCAGGAGAAAGAATACGAAAACAGCATCCGTCCCCAGCGTATTGAAGAATTTTCAGGACAGCCGAAGCTGATAGAGAATTTGCGCATATTCATCAAGGCGGCGAACATGCGGGGGGAAGCACTGGATCATGTGCTTTTCCATGGCCCTCCGGGATTGGGAAAGACCACTTTGTCCCGGATCGTAGCCAATGAGCTGGGCGTAAGTATCAAGGAAACCAGTGGTCCCGTGATAGAAAAGCCGGCTGATCTTGCGGGGTTGCTGACGAGCCTGGAAACGCGTGATGTGCTTTTTATCGATGAGATACACCGGTTAAGTACGGTGGTGGAAGAATACCTGTATGCCGCTATGGAAGATTTTAAGATCGATATCATGATCGATAGCGGACCCGCAGCACGTTCGGTTCAGATCAACCTCAATCCGTTTACGCTGGTGGGGGCTACTACAAGGTCCGGTTTGCTGACGGCTCCTTTGCTCTCCCGTTTCGGCATCAAATCCAGGCTGGATTACTATACCAAAGAAGTCCTTCAGAAAATTATCATCCGTGCATCGGAGCTTATCCATGTTAAAATTACCTCCGATGCCGCCATGGAGATAGCAGGAAGAAGTCGTGGCACACCGCGTATTGCGAATGGACTGCTCAGAAGAATGCGTGATTTTGCACAGGTATTGGGTAACGGTGTGATCGACCTGGGAATTGTAGACCATGGATTACACGCATTAAGCGTAGATGAAAACGGGCTGGATGAAATGGATAATAAAATTTTGTTGACTCTTATTGATAAGTTCAAGGGCGGGCCGACAGGTATCAACAATATTGCGACTTCCGTAGGGGAAGAAGCCGGCACCATCGAAGAAGTGTATGAACCCTTCTTAATACAGGAAGGGTACATCATGCGCACGCCACGCGGCAGAGAAGCCACGGATAAGGCGTATGCACATTTGAAGCGGGAACGAAAAGCGGGGGATAACCTGCTGTTTAGTTGATTTTCTTTATAATTTAATCAACCTATCATTTAAAATAGTTTTGCTATTTACTATCTGTACTTGATAAATTCCCGGAACGAAATTGTGGATGGGCAACGTGAATGATTTTGTCCCTGGATTAATGGGTACATTCATTAACTGTTTTCCCGTCATGTCGTACACCTTCAGTTCCATTATCTCTGTGGCTTCTTTGCTAAAATTGATATGAGTATCGCCTGATGTAGGGTTAGGCGAAATGTTAGTTATGCTTAATGATAACTGGTTTGCGCTATAATCTGTGACTGATAAAGGACTAGGCAAAGTATCTGTAAAACAATGATGATCAGAAATCCGGTAACATTCCTCCCCATTTCCGATGGAAAGCCTAAAGGTATACCATCCGCCTCCCAAGACTTTAAATCTGGGTGTGGCAGGGTTAGAGTAAGTAGCGACTGCTGTTCCATTGAAATAGACAGTCCAGTTATAGTTAGCTTGAGATTGATCAATAGCGCTTAATTGAATAGTATCAACGCTTCGCGAGTTGCCTGAGATAGTAAAATGCGTATTACAAGTACCTGCAGCATAGTCGTCTTGAATATCTCTATTACCGTGGCAAATCTTTATAGAGTCAGCACATGTGTTCCCTTTGATAAGTTTTATATCAAAAGAGTTTGGAGTAGAAGATGAAAAAAAGTTAGACATAGAAGATGAAGAACCCACAATATTGTTATTTATCTTCCATTGGGGCGCATAGTAGGTAGATGTATCTAGTGCATCAAAAACGTAAGTACTAGGGTTGGTAGTCGCGATTTTCCAATCGAAAGATGAAAAACAGGTGTCAACTGAATAATTTATAATAAGTTCAGGCCAAAGAGAAGAGTCTGCATGATCGGAGGAGGCAAATACCATTTCTCTGTACATAGATTCACTATTCAGCATAAGGACAAAACCGTTATTAGTACCACTGGCTAAAATATCCTGGACCAACGTGGTTACATTAAACGAAGTATTCCAACTATAACGGGATGTAGAAACAGGAGATAATACTTGATGTGTGGTATCGAAAGAAGGTTGATTACTCCAAGTTACTGTGTGTTCATTCCAGCTACTTGTAGCGCGTCTTACCCAAAATTCGTTAGTGGTACCGAATGGTGCTCCAGGATACGAAGAGTTTCCAAAGTTGGTTGTACTAGGTACCCCAAACAAATTTAATGTCGCAGATGTGATAATTGCGTTCGAAGGAAGATTATTTAATCCGTCAAATCTTAGTAAGCTTCTATGAGTTGTTCTGGAACAGCCAAATACGTTAAGAGACCAATCAAATATCAGCAAATCAGGCAATGCGTCAAAATTGATAGTTTCATAGGGTGCTGGGACAATACTTGGTGTGCAGGTATAGGTAGTAGCTATAAAAACATCTTTTCCGATAGCGCTATCGGGTTTAAGAATTAGAGTTTGAGAACGGGAGGAATTGCAAACGACAAAAATTATACTCAGCGCAAAAAATATTATTCTTTTCATATTACTACAAATATATTGACAATCAAATTATTGACATCAGCCTTTCTATAAAAACATCCCAGCTGTATTTTCCTTTTTCTTTCAGGATATTTTCCTGTAAAAGGGGAATAGGCGATTTGTAAAACCTTACAATCGCATCGGCAATGCTTGCTGCCTCAGGCTGCGCTACGAAACCTACTACGCCGTCCGGTACGACCTCGGCAAGTCCTCCCACCCGGGTGACGATCATAGGTTTTTCAAAATGGTAGGCCACTTGCGTTATGCCACTTTGTGTGGCGGTGCGGTAGGGCTGTACTACTACATCAGCAGCAGAAAAATAATAACGGACTTCATCATTGGGGATAAATTCCGTAAAGAGCTTCACCGTATCCTGCAAAGTATATTTTTCAATCAGTTCATCATAGACTTCCCTGCCATCATAAAACTCTCCGGCGATGATCAGTTTTAAACCCAATTGCCTCACACGTTCTTCATTTAATGCTTCCAGGAGCAGATCTAATCCCTTGTATTTCCGGATAAACCCGAAGAACAAAAGATAATTGGTTTTTGGATCAAGACCTATCTTGTTGCATGCATCATCCTTGCTTATGGTCTCTCCATAGTTATCATAAAGCGGATGGGGAGTATAAACGGCCGGTTTTTGCGTGAATTGTTTCAGATCATTCAATACCTCTCTGCTCATCGTAATAAAAGCATCGACTGATTTTATAAAGTACCGGGTGAAGGCCGTATCACCGGGTCTTTTTTCGTGCGGAATCACATTGTCTGCAATGGCGATTACCTTGGTATGCCGGTTCTTTTTTACCCTTCGCAATATCGTACCGAAACAAGGTCCGAAAAAGGGCATCCAATACCGTATAATGATCAGGTCCGGGTTCAACCGGTTAATTTCATTTCCTACTTGCAGCCAATTAAGAGGGTTAATAGAGTTGATGACAGATTTTATGTTCAATCCTTCCGGGGCCGGCTCCTCCGTAAACTGGGATTTTCCCGGGAATAAAAAAGAAGGGTATTGTAACGAAAAGGAATAGATGATCACCTCGTTTCCCTGCTTTTGGAGTTGTGCTGCCAGCCTTTCGTTAAAGGTGGCAATACCACCACCGCGCAGCGGATGTGCTGAACCAATGATCACGATCTTCATGCAAACAAAGTTAAAAAGTCTTGCTGCGCTCTTTCATAATCTTCAGGAATCCCGATATCGATGAAATAGTTGTCAAATCGTTTTGCAAAAAATGCACTTTCTGCAACAAAGGCTTCGAAATAGTCTTTCTCCAAGGAGAATTTTTCAGGGAGATTTTTATCAAGTAAGAACTGTTTGTTGAGTACATAGGTGCCGGCATTAATAGCTCCTTCTTTTTTATATTGTTTTTCCTCGAAGGTCTGAATGGTATCCTTCTCATCGACTAGCACAGAGCCATATCGCTCGTATTCCTGCATATTCTTGAGGCTAAGGGTAGCGCCGGCAGATTTTTCCAGATGAAATTGATACAATGTTTTCAGATCGCATAGAAACAAGGTGTCACCGTTCAATACCACTGCATTTTCATTTTTTGTTTTGCTCATTGCCAGCTGGATAGCGCCACCGGTTCCCAGTGGCTCCGGTTCTATTACGTGATCTATTTTAAAATCCCAGTCCTCATTTTTTACCCAATCTAGGATCGTTTCATGCCTATGTCCCAGGGAAAGAATAACGCGCTCTGCTTTTTGCTGCTGTACATACATGAACAGGTAATGCAGGAAAGGCTTCCCATTCACCGGTGCCATACACTTCGGCAGCTTATCGTTTGTTACGGTTCTCAGCCTTGTTCCCAGCCCGCCGGCTAGTATGATACAATCCATAGTTAATGAGATTATTGAATCAGAAATTGTGATCGTCGCAAAGTAACATGATCGTCAGCCGGCAACAAAAAATCTTCCGCTACCATTTTAAAGAAATCGGGTCCCGCCTAATGCTCCTAAGAGACAGGGGGTGTAGGAAGCCGGAGATATCAACCAGTCGTCCAGCTGATCAGACCTGTGTTTGCAAACTGGTACCGGTGAAAATCCCCTCCGAAGTTCTTTAGTGCTTCACGCACTTTGTAATGGGTGTTCCCCGGACAATAGAACATCATAAAACCTCCTCCGCCCGCACCGGATATTTTACCCCCGCTGGCACCGGCTTTCAACGCGGTTTCATACAATTCATCCATTTGATGGTTCGAGATGCCTTGCGCCATTTGCTTCTTATACCGAAAGCCGAAATCCAGAATATTCCCGATTTCATCGACCTTGCCCATCAGCAGCGCTTCTTTCATCATCTGTGCCTGCTCCTTTAAGTGGTGCATGGCTTCTATGGATTTTTCATTGTTGTCGCTCACATTTTTTTGTTGCGCTTCGATGATGGTCGAAGATAAGCGGCTGGTAGCCGTAAAATAAAGCACCAGGTTATTCTCCAGCTCATGCAGGTATTTGGATTTGATCCGCAACGGGTTTACAATCACCTTGTCATCTTTATAAAACTCCATAAAATTTACCCCGCCAAATGTAGCTGCGTATTGGTCCTGCTTGCCGCCCGCCATCTGTAATTCATTACGTTCTATTTCATAGGAGAGGTGCGCGATATCATATTCGCCGAGTGGTAAATTCAGCCATTCGACAAAAGCACCGATAATTGCCACCATTAATGTAGATGACGTCCCTAAACCGGAGCCTGCCGGCGCATCTACAAATGTGGTCAACCTAAAGCCGGAAGGCAACAGGCCCCTGTCACGTACCAGGCGGTTGTACACTCCTTTAGCCAAGTCCAACGTGCCGTTGATAGGCAGCTCCGGCACCCGGGTGTGATTTTCAATCTCGCCCCTATCCACAGCTTCCAATATAATGTCGTCGGTCTCCAATGTTTCGATAGAGGCATAAGCATACAGTGAAATGGTAGCGTTCAGGATGGCCCCGCCATACAAGTCGCAGTAGGGACTCACATCGGTGCCTCCACCTGCCAGGCCTATCCTCAAGGGTGCTTTGCTACGATAGATCATATGGATTTTGTTTTTCGTTTTTTCTGAAAAATAACATAACCGGTATAAAAACTGATCACACCTAACAGCCCGCCAAACGCATCGGCTAATGTGTCCATATCATCCTGCGACCGCCCGAGGAAGGTAAGCAGTCCCTGCAATACTTCAACAAGCCAGCCGAAGAGTACAGCCATAACAAATGCTATGAAAAGATGGTAAACTCTAAAGATTGTTACGGACGCCAGCCACAAAAATGAGAATAGCCCAAACAGGATAAAATGTACCCATTTATCAACAAACGGGATAGCCATTTCTGGTACTTCCCGTGCAGGTAAAAAGCAGAGAAGCACGATCGCAAATGTCCACAGTATAGCTAGTTTCCGCAGCAGACGTTTTTGACCGGGCTTCTCAGAATAAAAAAATATCAACTTGAAAAATTCCAATTTGAATTCCCAGTAGGGTGAATGTTTCGTTGTCCGGCTTATCCAACAGATGCTTCGTAAGCAGCCGCATCCATTAAGGCATCTACGTCAGCAGGGTTGTCTACGGTCATTTTTACCATCCATCCTTTCCCGTACGGGTCTGTGTTTACAGCTTCGGGGTTGCTTTCCAGATCCGGATTTACCTCCGTGATGGTGCCTGATACCGGTAGATACAGATCGGATACTGTTTTTACAGCTTCAATGGTTCCGAAAATCTCGTGAGCTGCCAAAGCTTTGCCCACAGCATTAATATCTACAAATACAATATCGCCCAATTCTCTTTGGGCAAAATCAGTAACACCGATTGTTGCTACATTGCCTTCAAGCAGGATCCATTCGTGATCGTTGGTGTACTTCAGGTTATCAGGAAAGTTCATAAAAAATATTTGACGTAAAAATAGTGTACTTTTCGATTTTCATTTTCTTTGATTTTCTGTTTTTTTGTATAAATAACATGGGGCGTAATACAGCGCGTTACTATACTTTACTATGACCATCACGCATAACCCGGAACAAAACCGCTTCGAGACAGTGGTGGAAGGTGAAACAGCTCACGTAGATTACATCCTCCACGATGACAGTATAGCACTTACTCATACGATAGTGCCGGATAAGATAGGCAGGCGGGGTATTGCTACCGAATTGGTAAAATATGCTTTCGAATATGCCAAAGAACATGGGCTTGCAGTAAAACCATACTGCTCCTTTGTGGTTGCATTTCTGAATAAACACGAAAGCTATCAAGAACAATTAAAACTTAATAGACCTTGATAGTCCGCACGATTCAATAGATTTGTTTCGTTATTTCGATTTTTACACACATCATTTACATTTTAAGATGTCCATATTAAAAAGACCCATCCGTGTGCTGGTAGCCAAAGTTGGCTTAGATGGGCATGACCGTGGCGCGAAAGTAATCGCCACTTCCCTGCGCGATGCTGGTATGGAAGTGATCTATACAGGTCTTCGCCAAACGCCGGAGATGGTAGTGAATGCCGCCTTACAGGAGGATGTGGATGCTATAGGCATCAGCATTCTAAGCGGTGCGCATATGACGGTATTCCCCAAGTTGTTGCATTTGATGAAAGAAAAAGGGATGGTTGACGTATTGCTGACAGGCGGCGGGATCATACCCGAAGAAGATATCCAGGCACTGCAGGAACAGGGTGTCGGAAGATTATTTGCTCCGGGTGCCCCTACATCAGCTATTGCCAGTTACATCATGGGCTGGGTACAGGAGCACAGAAGCGAATTGCTGTGAGACCGATTTACCTTTGGACGTCAGAATGTATTGCATACAGGATTGTCTGACGAGCGACGTCAAGCCTTAAAGTACGTAATCCCTATAGAGGAGGATCATCCTTTTAAAAACCGGTTCTATACCTGGAAAAAAATACTCACGACTAAACACTCATAATAAAAAATGTATCAAACACTCCTTACAGACTTGCAAGACGGCACTTTGGTGATCACTGTAAACCGTCCGGAAAAAATGAATGCACTGAACAAAGATGTGATCGAAGAACTTGGAAAAGCAATGGATGAAGCCATTGGTAACAAAGATGTGAAAACGATCATCCTCACGGGTTCGGGTGAAAAGGCTTTCGTAGCCGGTGCGGATATTTCTGAATTTACAGTGCTGGATGCAGATGGCGGTTCGGGATTGGCCAAAAAAGGACAAGATCTCGTTTTTGATAAAATTGAGAATTCTCCCAAACCTGTCATTGCTGCGGTAAACGGGTTTTCTCTGGGCGGTGGCTGCGAATTGGCTATGGCTTGTCATTTCCGTGTTGCCAGTGAAAATGCAAAATTCGGGCAGCCCGAAGTGAACCTGGGTTTGATACCCGGATATGGCGGCACGCAACGTCTTACACAGCTTATCGGGAAAGGGAAATCTATGGAACTGATGATGACGGGTGATATGATAGGAGCGGAGGAAGCAAAGGCATGGGGCTTGGTAAACCATGTATTCCCCTTAGCGGAACTGCTGAATGAAACGAAGAAAATTGCTCAGAAAATACAGACGAAGGCACCGCTTGCAGTAGCCGGTGTAATAGCTTGTATTAATGAAGCAACCAAGGCGGATGCCAATGGATTTTCCCAGGAAATAGCCCGTTTTGGAAAATTATTTGCTACGGAAGACATGAAAGAAGGCGTAAATGCATTTTTAGAAAAAAGAAAAGCTATTTTTAAAGGCGAATAATTTTTTTATCTTGGTACGCTAAAACATCAAAGTTCATGCGGAAGACATTTATCCGAAGCATATTATCTGTTACAATCTTATTATCGTTAGCAGGTAGCGCGAATGCACAAATTGGTTTAGATAAAGAGTATGTAGAGCCCTCCGGATGGTCACTGGGTACCAGCATTGGTATGTCAGACCTGTGGGGCGATGTAGGTACTCAGAATATTATAGATCACTACGGCAATCCCGAGTATTTTAAGAAGCCTTGCTTCATGGGGGGAATGTTCATTCGATATTCTTTCCACCCTTCATTTGCTGCGAGGCTGGGAGGATACTACGGTACGCTCTATGCTACCGATATGTGGAATAAGCAAAAGGCAGAAAAGGCTTCCAATATCGAAACAGATGCATATCAACGTTATCTCCGTAACCTGAGTGTCCGCAGTAATATCTGGGAGGGAAGTCTGTTATTCGAGATTGCACCGTTTCGTTTCAATCCTTTAAGCAACCGTGCTATCAAACGTTTTCAACCCTTATTGCTGCTGGGTGTAGCAGCTATGCACTTCAATCCGCAGGCAGAGCTTATAGAAAGAGAAACCCGGATTAATCGTGGGTATGTAAACTTATATGATCTGCATATTGAAGGAGATGGCATGCCAGGTTCCATTTATCCGAATGCCCCGGCTAAATATGAGCTTTGGCAAATTACAGTGCCAATGGGATTGGGAGTAAGATGGGATATCGGAAGAAGGCTTTCCTTTGGGGTAGAATGGTTGTATCGCTATACGTTTACCGACTACCTGGATAACGTAAGCGGACAATACATTAACCCGGCGAAATATAGTCAATACCTTCCCGCAGATAAAGCCTATGCTGCTGCTCAGCTGCAAGACAAAACCTGGCTTATCAATGAGCATGTGGAACCGCATGGTGAAGGGCAGCAGAGAGGTAATCCCAGCGTAAAAGATGCCTACAGCACCTTCGGTTTTACCCTCATCTTTAAAGTGCCGAGTAAGAAAACACCCTGGTGGTATTAAAAGCTGTAAATTATACAGGATAGATAAAAAAACGGCGTGCGGACAGCATGCCGTTTTCATTTAAATAATTCTCTTTCTTCTTCGTGTTATGCCCCGGAACCGCAGCAAAAAAAAACCGGCTTTATAAGGCCGGTTTTTAAATAGATATTTTAATGTTCTTACTTTTTTGTTTTCTTACCTTTTTTGCCCTTTTCGTCCAGCAGGTAAACCTTGCGCATCGCTATATCAGTAGTGGGGCGGTCGGCTTGCCCGGTTCTCATAGCAGAGATTTTATCTACTACGTCCATCCCTTCTACTACCCTGCCATACACTGTGTAATTGCCATCTAAAAAGGCAGTCCCGCCCTGTTCTTTATACACCTCGCGCTGTTGGGGGGTGAAAACCCGTCCACTGCGATTACTTATCGCATTCAGTTCTTCATCGGTATATTTTTTACCGGTAACAATATAGAACTGGCATCCTGAAGATGCCTTTTCAGGATTATTGTCACGGGCCATGCCTACGGCTCCGCGACAATGATAAGCGCTGTCATTTATTTCAGCGGGCACTTTATACCCAACTTCGCCATTCCCCAGCATTTGTTCAGGCTGTGCATGTTTCGACTCGGGATCACCACCCTGTATGACAAAATTGGCAATGACACGATGAAACAATGTACTGTCGAAGAATTTTTCTTTAACGAGTTTGATCATGTTGTCCCGGTGCAGGGGCGTATAATCATAGAGAGCCATAACGATCTTCCCACTGTCCGTTTCTATGACCACTTTAGTGGTTTGTGCCTGGAGCGATGCCGTTGCCAAAAAGGCGAACAGCATAAATGTGATTTTTTTCATTTGCTGATTTATAATTACTAAAATACAAACCGCTAAATTAGCTGATTATTGATAGCAATGGGCCTACTAAAACAAGCCAATAAAATTGTACATCTCCTGCCTGATTGGACCTGGAATTATTTTGAGCGTGAACCCATTACTCATTTTAATCCTGCCAAGGACCTATCAGAAAGAGAAGAACCTTTGGAAACCGCTTATACGGTTTATACCTACAACGAGGATCATTTCGAAGAACATAAATTTACCAACGAAGATCAGTGTGAAAGGTATAAGAGACCGGATAGGGTAACCTGGATCAATGTGGATGGACTGAAGAAGAAAGAAGTAGAAAATCTTTGCGCAAGCTATGACATTCACAGCCTGCTGGTAGAAGATATTCTCAGTGTGGGGCAGCGTGCCAAGATGGATGAGATAGGCGATATCATCTTTTGCCTGTTACCTATGCTGTACTACAATGAAGGAACGGGAGCTATAGAAACGGAGCAGGTAAGTATCGTATTAGGAAAGCATTTCGTCTTATCGTTTCAGGAAGACCCGGAACGGGATGTATTCGACCCTGTAAGAACGAAACTGCGCATTGCCAATCCCAAGCTGCGTGCTAACACGGCAGATTATTTGTGTTATTCCCTTATAGATGTGATCGTGGACAGCTATTTTGCTATTATAGAAAAGCTGAATGAACGCGTAGAACGACTGGAGGATGCGCTTTTGCTTAACAAAGAGCGGAATGCGCTGACAAAAATCAGCATCCTGCGCCGGGAGATTATGTTGTTGCGCCGTTCTATTATGCCTGTGCGTGATTTGGTGAATGGTATCGTCAAAAGCGATAACGAGGTATTAGAAGAGCGCAATGAAAAGTATTTTAAAGATGTATTGGATCACATTACCCAGGCAAACGACTATGTAGAGAACCATCGTGATATGCTCATGAACTTACAGGATCTTTCTATGAGCCAGATAAATACCCGGTTAAATGAAGTGATGAAAGTCTTTACCCTCCTGGCTACGCTCATGGCACCCGCCACAGTGATCGGAGGGATCTTCGGTATGAATTTCGATGTTATCCCGTTAGCCCATCATGTCTCCGGATTTTACATTACAGTTGGGCTCATGATCGTCATTCCGTTGGTGATGCTGGTCTGGTTTAAAAGAAAAGGCTGGTTTTAGAAGCAGGGGCTTTCCACCTGATACAACAAAAAAGCCTGAGAACATTCTCAGGCTTTTTCAATTTATTGATTCACCAAAATTATTGAACGATCAATTTTTCTGTGTGTTTGCTGTTGTCGGTAATTACTTGTACCAGATAAATGCCTTTTACAGAAATGTATTGTGCAGGAATCTCTATAGAAGAAGTGCCTGTGATAGCCGATTGCGTAGTAAAGATCAGCTTACCGGTTACATCCGTTACCTGAACTTTTACATTCATAGACTTACCGTTACCTTTCACTACCACGGAAGAGCTTCCTGTTGTAGGATTAGGTGCCAGAGCAAATCCTTTCTCTTCAAACACTTTATCATCTATGTTTGTAGGGAAGTTATCGAAATGAATGCGATCAATATAAACGTTATTACCGCTTCCTATATAAGATCTTGGCCCAGTGATCGGACCGCTTGATTTGTATCTGAATCTGAACATTACGCCATTAGTGCGTGCAGCAGCAGGGAGACTGAAACTTTTCTTTGTCCAGTCAGCCCAGGTAGGAACGAAATCCGTGCTTACCAATCCCGCATTATACAGATCTCCCTTTGCCAAAGCTTTAAGAGTAGTCCAGGTACCCAGTGAACCACCACAATTAGTAGAGTAGCTAATTTCCAGTGTATCCAGCATTTCATTCAGCGTAGTCGCTTTAGAAGCACCGGCTAACATAAAACTGATGTTACCATCACCGGAACCTGAATAAGAGGAAAGGTCAAAAGCTGGTGTATAAAAATCATCTACATCGCCTATAGGTGAGTTCTTTAAAGAAGCAGGGAACACGCGTTTGTCAAAAGCATTCATTTTGATGGATGTATTGTCATAGCAGCCAACGGTATTAGATATTTCCCATCTGTTTGCATTTCTATAGTAGTTGAAAATTGGATATTTTGCCAAATCACCACCGGCAGTAAATTCCTGCATGTAGCCCGGACCTGCTGTAGCATTACTTACGTCGGGAATGAAGATAGCACTGTCTCGGGTGATGCTACCTGTTCCGGCATTCGAAGTAGCTGTCAGACTTACTTTTACCCAGCCAGGTGCCGTAAAGGATTTGGTTACATTGCCCAGGGTGTTTGAAGAAGTAGAAGTACCTGCACCATCCGTAAAGGTCCAATTGAGAGCCGTTACCGTATCATTCCAGCTACGGTTATAGAAGGTTACGTTATTGCCCGGACAAATGAAGCTATTATAGTTTGCTACACCGCTGGAGCTGTTTCTGGTAGAAAAATCGGCTACAGGGGGAATGTCTGTCAACGGTTTGATCAGTCTGGTTGTAGGGTCCATTACACCGGTTAAAATCAGATTGGCAGTATCCATAAGATTGTTTCTGGATGCAATAGGAGAACGTAACGCAGCACGCATATTGACAGTTTGTAAATACGTAAACATAGTAGCACAACCTGTGTAATCCATGATGTTTTGCGTATTTACTGTATCCGGATAGTTAATTGTAACAATAGGATTCGGATCTACTACACCGAATAGTTTATATGCGTTAGTATTGCTATATGTTTTGAAGTATCCTACAGCACAAACAGAATCATAAAGCAGGTTATCGGAGCAAATATTATTTCCGTTTGCTCCGCCGTTATGTCCTCTTGTTGGCGGGGTATCATCTATACCATCATCGCCACAAGGTCCACCGGCACTATTGGTAGATCCCCAAACGTGTGAAATGTTCAAAGTATGCGCCAGCTCGTGTGCCAGTGTATGGTCATATACTGTTTGGGCAGACCTGCCTATGATACCATCACTAAACACCAGTTGAGGATTAGCATCTACCGAAGTAGGCGTATAGGCATAAGCACCCGCAGAGGAGTGGTTTGAATTGAACGCCAGGATCAACCAAATGTTCATATAAGCCTGTTGGGGCCATTGGTTAATCTTCGCCTGATCGCTTGCCGATCTGCTCAGGTAACTGTATTCTCTGGTGATTCCCTTGGTCGGATTTCCGTAAGGATCTTTTTGAGCTAGCTTGAACTGGATATGAGCGTTACCGCGGTATGGAATCATCGTACCAGGTATATTCCCATTATAAGTAACAATAGTTCTAGACCCGGTGGAGTTAGTTTTGCTGAAACATTCATTGATGTCTTTCAATGCATCATAAACAATTTCATCGGATACATATTCGCTACCGTAGTCATGCACAATATGAAACACAATAGGCACTGTCAACGTGATATCATCAGTAAAAGCCGTATCACCTGCAGCAGTAGTTTTAGCAAACTGGCTCCAATCCATGAGCCCTAATTGTCTTTCGATAGCAGCCTTAAGTTTTGCTTCGCTTCTTGCTACAGCCTCGGGGTACATCTCTCTCACTTTGTTGTTTACCTCGTCGGTACCGCAACTAAATTGCGCCGATGCAGAGGATATTAGCCCAGCCACAGCAGATAGTAGTAAAAATACTTTTTTCACTATATGTTATTTTTAGTTTAAAAAAGAAAATCCTTTCAAAGGTAATTGTTTCACCAAGAGAAAGTCAAACAATTTTGTCATAAAAAGATAATATTTATATCTTATGACAGTTCTGTGGCTTTATATAAATTCAGCTCCTGGAACGCCTTATCGCATACCTTATTGAGTTGCGCAATCAAGGGCTGAAGTCTTTCAGTATGACCTGCCTCACCTGCCGTCTGCTCGATCAAAAAAATATTGCTTATATCCTCTTTCACACCCATATAGGAAAGCTGGGGTTTGAGAGAATGTGCTGCTATTTTAATGGCAGGCAGGTTTTTTTCTATTAAAGAATCGTTGACAGTGGCTAAAAGCTTGGGCGCATTTTCTAAAAACATGCTGATGTATTTATTCATCTTTTCCGGGTTGCCGGCTGTGAATTTCTGAAGAAACTCCATATCGGTTACTTTATCCGGCAAAGGGATTTCTGAAACCGGTTCTTTTCCCGCGGTCGTTGCATGGCTTTCTTGTGTTTTAAGCGGGTTGTTCATCATCATCGCCATCTTCAACAGTAATTCGTCTTTCTGAAACGGTTTGGCTATATGTGCATTCATACCCACTTCCAGGTAGCGCTGGATATCTTCCTGTAATACGTTAGCCGTCATGGCGATAATATGAATGTCGCTCTTCAATTCTTGGCGGATCGCCTGGGTAGCTTCCACGCCATCCATCACAGGCATCTGAATATCCATGAGTACTACATCATAGGGGTTAGCAACAATTTTCTCTACAGCTTCCTTACCATTAAATGCCATGTCTATTTTTGCAGAAGGTATGGCTTCCCTCAAGGTGTCTTCCGCCACCATACGGTTGAATTCATTATCTTCTACTAGTAAAATCCGGATGTTCTCCAGACGTTGTAGCGTATCGTCATTGACGAGGTTCGGTTTTTCAGCATCTTCCTGGCTGGTAGCTTCTTCCAGGGGTAAAAAAACGGTAAATACAGTTCCCTTTCCCAGTTCACTTGAAACCACAATATCCCCGTTCATCAATGATGCCAGCTGTTTGGAAATGGTAAGTCCCAAACCCGTTCCACCGAATTTCCGGGTTACATCGCTGCCTGCTTGGGTGAAACTTTCAAAGATACTGCCCACATATCCTTCTGCAATACCGATGCCCGTATCGATCACATCAAATCGCAGCAAATGGCGCTTGCTTTCTGACCGCTCTATCGAGACCTTAATTTCTACATGACCTTTCTCTGTAAATTTTACCGCGTTGCTTGCCAGATTGAGTAATATTTGATGGATGCGCGTAGGATCACCTATCAGCCTTCTCGGAATCTTTTCATCTACCGTGGTTCTGAAGTCAATTTTCTTTTCTTCCGATTTGAGCATAAGCATATCGGCGACACTCTGCATCACTTCGCGCAACGCAAAATCGGTATGCTCAATCTCAATTTTACCTGCTTCAATCTTGGAGAGATCCAGGATATCATTGATAATTACCAACAGGTTATCTGCTGACTGCTGGATGGCGTTCAGGTAACGGAGCTGGTCAGGTTTGGGCTCTTTTTCGAGCAAAAGCCGGGTCATACCTACGATAGCATTCATCGGCGTACGTATCTCGTGACTCATATTTGCCATGAACTGTTGTTTCAGCATGGCAGTCTTTTCTGCCACCTCCTTTTCCTTCTGCGCCAGTTCTATTTGCTGCCGGATTTGCAGGTTCCTGAGTTTATTAAAAGTAGTTTGTTTAAAGATCTCTTCTTTGAGTTCTCCGAAAGTCTTGAGATGATGGAAGGCTTTGGGGATATCACCTACCTTGTCATATAATACAGAAAGCATCTCGTGGATACTCATAATGTCATGCTTGCGGCTATGTCCTTCTGCCAGTGCAAATGCCGCCTCCAGTTCTTTGTGGGCTTTCCGGTAGCTGCCTTCATCCATATCGATCCTCCCCAGGTAAAAATGGCAGACGATCTGCACTTCCACATTTCCCAATTCCTTTCCCAGGTCCAGGGCATTGGTGAGGTAGCGTAGCGCCCTCTCGAAATCCTGCATTTTATAGTACACCTTTCCGATACCACTGATCGCCAATGCATGAAGCATCGTGTCTATATTCGCATGTGTGACATTCTCTTCAAAATAACGGAGCGCTTCTGCATACTGCTCCTGCTTAAAATAGATGTTACCTAATATATGGTAGAGCGTGATCAGGCGGTGCTCATCATCTGCTTCTTCAAAAATAGGGATGCAACGTAGCGCAAACTCAAGTGCATTGTCATAGTCATTAAGATCATAATGCAAATACGCAATACTGGCAAGGTTTACCGACTGGGCTACCTTATCCCCTATACTTTCGTTGATCGCCAATGCTTTTTCAAAATAATTCAGTGCTTCAGCCAGATCACCCCGGTCGCGGTAGATATAGCCGAAATTGTTGAGTACCCTGGCAATAAACGGCTTGTCATCCACCTTTTTGGCGATGGCATAGGCTTGGGATAAGATGTCCACCCCGGCGTCATAGTTTCCCTGCTGCCAGTAACACCACCCGGCCAGGTTATAACCTCTCCCCTTTCCTCGCAGGTATCCTGCTTTCTCCGAGCGGTCAATGATCTCTTCCGCCATTTCGAACCCTTTTTCCACATCGATGTTTCTTACCTCAAGGGCTATATCGATCAGCTTGTCAATCCTGGCTACTTCATCAGTAAGCACACGATATTCATCTTGCAGCTGTTTGATTCTGGGATTTTCCATATAGTAATAAAATTAAAAACCTCCTGCGGATTAGCAAGAGGTTCTCGATTATCTAAGATAAATAGTAAAATTAGTTGTGTAATTGGCGTTTATACTCATCTGTTGCCTTGTCTTCATAATCAAAGTATACTGCGCAATAGTGACCGATCAGAGAAAGCCCCCATGCTGCAATAATCCATGCATGCCAGGGATAGGCCCATTCTTTTTCGCCTTGCTTGTGGTGAATGAAGAACATAACAGCGGAAGCGATAAGAAATACCACGAAATGCAGCATCAGCGTACTTTTTTGCTTTCCTGTAGGTTTTATTTTATTAGCCATGTAATGATTTTCAGATGCGCAAAGATAATAAAATAGTATTTAGTTGGTAGTGGTTTGATGGTGGGTGGAGGTTAAAAAAAATCTGATTTTCATATTACCACCTCACTAATAAAAATCAGATTAAAATACACGATAAAAGCACTACCCGCTGACAGCGCTTTTACGGTATCATATAGGTTTGGATAAAGAAAGTTTATTTCCCTGCGAATTCCTTTACCTTGGCATAAGTTTCATTTTCACTGCCTTCTTCATATCCGGTATGCTGATATGCTACTTTGCCCTCTTTATCTATGATTACGGTAAACGGCACATTCTGGAAATTCAGAGAACGTTTCAGGTCAGAATTAGCATCGATATAGTAAGGGAAATCCCAACCCTGAGATTTGGCATAACTGCGTACCAGGCCTTCGGCACGGGTTTCATCCAATGAAATGGTCATAAAATTGAAATCCGTTTCTTTTTTCCATTCACCCAGTTTCTCCCGAATGCTTTTGATTTCTTTTTTGCAAGGTACACACCAGGTAGCCCAAAAGCTGATCACGGTTACTTTACCATCTTCTACGGCCTCATTAAAGGCGATTTTCTTACCGGAACTCACATCCTTGATGGCTGTAGTAGGCAATTCAGCCTGTGCAAAAACGGCGGTAGTAAATACGATGCTCGCGAGCGTTGCGAATAGTTTTTTCATTTATTTCTTTGATAATTTATTTGTTATGTATTTATTGCTAAAATCTTGCCAAATTTGACAAGTGTTGTAAATTCGGAAAATTTTTCAATTTTCTTATCCTAAATAAATGAAAAAATTCATCCTCGCACTTCTAGGTGCCTTTACCGCCTGTAGTGCTCTTGCTCAAGGGACTCTTTCGGGAGATCTGATGACCAATGTAAATTATTACCAGCGGGATAGTGGTATCCTGACTCCGGAGAACACCCTGTACAACGATTACCTGAGTGGTGGGGAATCCTGGCTATCACTTCGATACAACTATAAAGGATTCACTGCTTTTGTTCGTGCTGATGCATTTCATAATTCCAATTTATACGATCCCAAAATTGCTATTTCGGGCTTTGGTATTGGTGCGTGGAGCCTCAGCAAAGACATAAAAGGCTTGACGGCTACTGCCGGTTTCATTTATGACCAGATAGGAAGCGGAGTGCTTTTCCGTGCTTATGAAGATCGCGGGCTCCTGATTGACAATGCTTTGGTAGGGTTGCATCTGAAATATCAGTTAAATGATCACATTATGCTGAAAGGGTTTACAGGACAGCAAAAAAATGTACGCAACTTTACCCGTTACAACCCCATTATCAAAGGGCTGAATGCGGAAGGTGATTTTTCGTTGGGAGATAAGGTACACATCACGCCGGGTATTGGTGCTTTAAACCGCACCATGGACAATGAGTCCTGGCTGCCTGTGAAAAGCCGTGTGGATGCGCAGGATACAACACATATTTTTTATCCCCGTTACAACACCTATGCCTTTACCGCTTATAATAATTTAACTGCCGGCGATTTCAGCTGGTATATAGAAGGCGCGTATAAAACGCATGAAGCAATTGAAAAAGACAACTTGTTGCAGGATCTTGATGGTAATGTAGTGTACTCAACACTGGGCTATGCTAAAAAAGGTATGGCTATTAATCTTACCGGAAAGCGTACACAGAATTTTATGATGCGTACTTCGCCCAACGAACAGCTGCTGCGCGGTTTAATGAACTGGCAGCCCATTGTAGCCCGTCTGCGTCCGCAACGTCTGCTGGCAAGGTACACACCTGCATCTCAGGACTTATCTGAACTGGCGTTGGGTGCTGATGTATTGCTTTCACCGAACGACAATCTGGATGTAACGCTTAACTATACCCATATCAATACACTGGAAGAGGTGAAACTCTACCGGGAAGCTTATGCCGAATTTAACTATCGCGGATTGGAAAAATGGATCTTCATGTTAGGAGCGCAGTATCTGGAATACAACCAAAAGCTGTACCAGGTAAAGGATGTGCCTTTGTTTACTGCCTTTACACCGTTTGTGGAAGCTACGTATAAATTTAATGACAAAACCTCCATACGTACAGAATGGGAATACATGTTCGCTGAAAATGATTTCGGTTCTTGGATCTTCGGATTGGTGGAACTGAACATTGCCCCCAAATGGTCGATCGCCGTATCAGATATGTACATTACAAAGCTGAACGTACACAATCCAAGCGGTTTGAAAGATCCGGCACATTATTACAACATATTTGGAGCTTATACCAAAGGTCCGCATCGTTTTACCGTTTCCTATGTTAAACAGGTAGACGGTATCAACTGTACGGGGGGGGTATGCCGTTACGAACCGGCATTTAGCGGCTTCAAACTGGGCATTACCTCCAGTTTTTAATTGTGTAGGTACCTTCATTAAAAAACCTGCCAGAAATTCAATACTCAGTTTTGATTTATCAGTTAGGTGTCATCATTATATTTGTAAGCGATTCTTCCGGGGGTCGCTTTTTATTTGGGTTCCGTTCTTTCATCGTTACTGATAGTTTCTTTTTGACTTTTAATATTATTTGCTCGCTATGCAAACAGATTTTCTCGTTATCGGCTCGGGTATTGCAGGGTTAAGTTTTGCTGTAAAGACGGCGCGCCGTTTCCCGGATAAGATCATTAGTGTGCTTACCAAAGTGAACACGGATGAGACCAATACGAAATATGCCCAGGGAGGTATAGCCGTGGTAAATGATGAGAACGACAGCTTTGAGAAGCATATAGAGGATACGCTGATCGCCGGCGATGGATTATGCAATGAAGAAGTGGTGGAGATCGTAGTGAAAGAAGGTCCGCAGCGGGTGGATGAGATGATAGCCTGGGGCACTAATTTCGATAGGGATGCCAGCGGGGATTACAGGCGTGGCAAAGAAGGCGGACACTCTGAATTTCGCATTTTACATTATAAGGATATTACTGGATATGAAATTGAAAGGGCCTTAGTAGCAGAAGCTGCGAACTATCCCAACATCCGGATATATAGTCATTGGTTTGTAGTCGATATTATCACGCAACATCATCTCGGATTCTTGGTAACGAAATCGACACCCGATATCGAATGTTACGGCGTTTATGCATTAAACCTGCAGAGCGGGGAAATTGAAAAGATCATTTCGAAGATAACGGTAATGGCAGCGGGCGGAAACGGGCAGGTATATCGCTCCACTACCAATCCGAAAATAGCCAGTGGTGATGGCGTGGCGATGGCTTACCGGGCCAAGGGCCGGATCGAGAATATGGAATTTATACAGTTTCACCCAACGGCCTTATATGAAATAGGCGTGAGCCCCAATTTTTTAATTACCGAAGCTGTACGTGGTGATGGCGGAATTTTGAGGAATAAGGATGGAGAAGCATTTATGGAGCGGTATGACGCACGCAAAGACCTGGCGCCACGTGATATTGTAGCCAGGGCTATAGACAGTGAAATGAAACGTACCGGTACAGAATATGTGTATCTTGACTGCCGCCACATGGATGCGGAAAAGTTTAAAAGTCACTTTCCTAACATCTATGAAAAATGTCTCGGGATAGGTATCAATGTGATGGAGCAAATGATACCCGTAACGCCTGCCGCACACTATAGTTGCGGAGGAATCAAAACAGATATTCATGCGCGTACGTCCATTAATAATTTCTATGCCTGCGGTGAATGCGCCAGTACCGGGTTACACGGAGCGAATCGTTTGGCTTCCAATTCGTTGCTGGAGGCATTGGTGTTTGCACATCGTTGCGCAGAAGATGCAGGGGAGAAGATAGATCATCTCTCGTTTAAAGATAATTTACCCGACTGGGATGTGCATGGTACCACGGATCCGAAGGAAATGATCCTCATCACGCAAAGCCTGAAAGAGCTGAAGCAGATCATGAGTGACTACGTTGGTATTGTGCGCAATAATGTCCGCCTGGAACGTGCCATGAAGCGTCTCGATCTGTTACATGCTGAAACAGAAGAGCTTTATAAAACCGCTACCTTATCGCCCCAGCTTTTGGAGCTTCGGAATCTGATAACAGTCGGTTATCTAATTGTAAAAGGAGCACAATTCCGAAAGGAAAGCCGTGGTTTACATTATAATACAGATTACCCCGAAAAGTCTGA
The DNA here is from genome assembly GCA_035497455.1 of Flavipsychrobacter sp. GTDB lineage: Bacteria > Bacteroidota > Bacteroidia > Chitinophagales > Chitinophagaceae > JAFIGV01. Next base: position 67,655 of record DATJDL010000011.1, on the reverse strand, counting down.
AATGCTGCAGAATATTGTCATCTGATTTTTTTTATCTTTTTTTAGCAAAAAAATCTTTCATCAACTGTGCGCATTCCTCTGCCAGAACGCCCTTGGTGATCTGTGTTTTAGGATGGAAAGGATGGGTAGACCCCGTGGTTTTCCTATAACCGTTTTTACTATCCTCAGCGCCATACACAACGTTCCCGACCTTGCTCCAATACAAAGCGCCGCAACACATTAAGCAGGGTTCGACCGTTACATACAGGGTGGCCTCCATCAGATATTTGCTACCCAGTTCATTGAAAGCAGCTGTGAGCGCAATCATTTCCGCATGAGCGGTCGCATCTCTCAGTAATTCTACCTGATTATAGCCCCGTGCAATGATTTTATTATTCCATACGATGACGGCTCCAATTGGCACTTCGTCGGCTTCCAAGGCAGCGTGTGCTTGCCGGATAGCCTCTTTCATAAAATGATCGTGAGAGAAATTCACAGTTAAAAATTCTAAAATATATTTTGTAAAGTAATGATCATTCCAGCGAACTCAGATTCACAATCAGAAGATTCACTTTAACCATCTGAAAGATTGAAATAAAGTTCAACAGGAACAAGCAAGCTGGGTGCAAAATAAATGCAATGGGTACAAAAGTCCTCATACATCCCTGAATTCAGGACAGATACAAATAGGCGGGTTGATAGTCAAAAAGCTGATACACAGATGAAATCCGGTCTGTGCGTAGATGAGAGGATCGCTAGCGTGGTTTTTGAAACTCTTATTGTAGAATAAACCCCAAAAGCATGTATGAATTTCGTATAGTGAAGGACCAGGAGGGCAAATGGCGTTTTGAGTTGGAAGGAATCAATATGATCGTGAAGGATTATACAGTAGAGGGCGGTAAACACTGGCTTTCCAATCCTTCCTCAACCATAGCTTATTTCTATGTGAACGGCAATATCTACGGCGTAAACAATCAATTGCATGATTGCAGTACTGCGGAAGACTTGTATGATCTGATGCAGCAACAAGCAGCTATATTGGAGAAACACTCCGATACCTAATGATCGGAATTGCGCCGGATACTCGGGCGATAATCAGGTCTTCTGCCCGTGCGGTAAAATACTGCACTTTGCTTGATGTAGTTGTAAAATGCATACTCGTTCATATTGTGTATCTGTTCATAGGTGGGTCGGAAACGACGCATATAATAAGTAAGGCTATCTCCCTGTAAACCTGTAAGCTGTTTTACGATAGCTTCGCTAAAGGTGAGGTCCACAAATTTTTCCTTTTGAAAATATTCGAATTCTTTTTGAAACGCCCATATTTTTCTGCTGCGTTTACTGAGAGCACTCATAGGATGCCGTATGACATCAAGCCCTGTAAGTTTTTCAAAATTAAGCGCGGTCTTGTAGAGTTCCTGGTACTTAATGCTGTCTTTTACGAAATCTTTATACAACCCTTCCAGTTCATATTCCGGAAGTTCAATAGCCCCTTTTTGCATCATGATTTTGAAATACGAAGGAATATGTCCTTTCGGAATGCGGAAACGTTTGATTTCGTAGCCTAGTTTACGAAACTCTATCAAGTCATCTCCCTCGCCCGAAACGGTGAATTTTCCCGTGCTGTCGGTGGTCATGGCGATGCCGGTCCGGATGTTTTGAATAAAGACATCTGCCATCGGCATTTTTGTTTCGAAGTCGGTGATATCGCCCACTATAGTAGCGGAAAAACCGGTTAAGGAGAGTAACAGTAAAAAAAGTAAACAGAGCGGACGCATAAACGGACTGAAAATTACAATAGGAACGCCAATCAAGTGATGGCTATTTGTTAAAAAACAATTTTGCGCATGTATCTTTGGCGCCGATGTACGGTCTGGTTAAAAAAATGTTGTTCGCCATGTCGCCCGAAAAAGCGCATTACTGGGCCATGGGAAAACTGAAAATTGTATACAAAAGCGGGCTTGGCAGGAGCTTCCTGAAAAGCCTCTTCATTCATCAGCATCCCTCGCTCGAGAGGGAGTTGTGGGGAATAAAATTTCCGAATCCGGTAGGGCTGGCTGCGGGTTTCGATAAAGATGCAAAATTTACGGATGCATTAGCATGCTTAGGTTTTGGCTTTTTAGAAATAGGAACGGTCACCCCTCGTCCTCAGCCCGGTAACCCCCAGCCACGACTGTTTCGACTGCCTGCCGACCAGGCACTCATCAACCGGATGGGTTTTAATAACGATGGCGCTTCCGCGGCAAAAGAGCGTCTGATCAACCGGAAAGAAAATATCATTATCGGAGGCAACATAGGGAAGAATAAAGATACGCTCAACGAAAATGCCTGGGATGACTACGAAAAATGCTTCAACGAGTTATATGAAGTGGTAGACTATTTTGTGGTAAATGTAAGCAGTCCTAATACGCCTGGGTTACGGGAACTACAGGAAAAAGAACCGCTGACGAAACTGCTAAACGGTCTCATGAAACTGAATACAGCATTGGGGAATCCCAAGCCGATTCTGCTAAAGATAGCACCGGATCTTACTGACACGCAATTGGATGATATCGTCAGCATAGTAAAAGAAACCGGCATACAGGGCATTGTAGCTACCAACACCACGATCAACCGTACCAACCTGAAGACTCCGGTCACATCAGTCGACAACATGGGAGCCGGTGGTTTGAGCGGCAAACCGCTCACGAACCGTGCAACGGAAGTGATCCGATACCTTCACCGAAAAAGTAACGGGACGGTTCCGATCATTGCAGTCGGAGGCATTTTCACTGCTGCAGATGCCAAAGAGAAATTGGATGCAGGCGCTTCGCTTGTGCAGATCTATACGGGCTTTATTTACGAAGGTCCTTCGATTGTGAAAAATATTTGTAAAGGATTAACCAACTAAATTATAATGAACATCGCAGAAATGCTGACTGCAGAGTCACTGATAAGCCTGATCACACTCGCTTTTTTAGAGATTATCTTAGGAATTGACAATGTCATCTTTGTATCGATCATCATGGGCAGGCTGCCTGCAAAAGATCAGCTGAAAGCCCGCCGTTACTGGATGATCTTTGGTATTATTTCCCGTACCATCCTGCTTTTCCTGCTGGGTTGGCTGCTGAAGCAAAAAGGTAAGCCGCTGTTTACATTGTTTGATAAAGATTTTGACCTCGCCAGCCTTGTTATGATCGCCGGGGGACTTTTCCTGCTGGTAAAAACCGTAACCGAAATACATCATAAGCTGGAGGGAGATGAAGAAGAAAAAGAAAACGAAGCAAAATCCAAAGCCAGCAATTTTTCTAAAGCCATGGCGCAGATAGTTCTCATTGATATGGTGTTTTCTTTTGATAGCGTCATTACGGCTTCCGGTATCGCCAAAATACTTCCTGTCATGATCACTGCCGTGATCATCGCCATGATCGTCATGTTTTTCTTTAGTGACAAGATATCGAAGTTTATTCATAAACATCCTACACTCAAGATGCTGGCGCTTTCATTTTTAGTCATGATCGGTGTGGTATTGATTGTTGAAGGCTGGAATGCTGAAAAAGCCCATGAGCTGCATCTCAAGAACTACGTCTATTTTTCAATGGCGTTTTCTTTCGGTGTGGAAATGCTGAATATGAAACTTCGCAAACAAACCGGTAAAAAAGTAAAGCTGAATGAACCTTACAGCCCGGATGAAAGTAAAGACCCGAATGTGGGATAGATAGAATGAATCGTTACTAGCCATCCTAAATTCCATCCTGCAATATCAGGCAGCTTAGAGCGTAACATAACGCACCTTTGAAATGGACAAAACGTATTATTTACAAACACTAATAAAAACAAACTATGAAACACCTATTACTATTTGGGTTTTTACTTTTCTTCTTCTCCTGTAAAAAAAATGAAACGGGCACTCAGAATACTTTTAAAATAAATGGCATACAAGATGTGACAGCTTTCCGTGGAGAAACAAAAATGATTGCCTTGCTTGTAGAGCATACCGGAGGCACGCAACCTACCGTTTCACTCTCACTGGAAGGATTGCCGGCAAAGGTTACCGCCAGCTTTGAGCCTGCAAGCGGTACTGCAAGTTTTACTTCCATAATAAAAATAATAGTATCAGCGGAATGCGCAGAAGGTACTTATCCGGTGAAATTGCTTGCCAAAGCAGGTGCCCAAGCTAAGGAATATACATTTAACCTTAAAGTACAGCGCCCAGAAGGATGCGCAATTGACCTCGCTGGCAGCTATAGCGGTATTGACACCTGCGATAATAATCCTGTCACTACAGCTATCAGTTTAGATCCTTTGTTTTCTGATAAAGTGGTGATAAGCCAATTGCCCTACTATACTGGAGCCGTATCAGCAAGTATTGTTTGTCTTCCCGATGAAATAATGATTCTATGTGACAGGCAGAATAACGGACCATCCAGCGTGCATGCTACCGGTTCGTTTAAAAACGGGCAATTGATTATGGACTATACCGTAAGTGTGTCGTCCGGGCCGGGCTTTTCTCAGAGTTGCCGCATACTATTACAAAAATAGGCAGTGACAGTTCTTTTGGTTTGATTCAGGAGTTCTTATGAGACCGTGGATATGATCTGTATGTAATATTAGAAATATACTTAACTATTCTCTACATAATTCACCTTAGTTTTGCGCCATGAAAACTGTATGGTTTAAGCTTTTACTGCCTGTGCTCTGCCTGTTTTCTTTTTTAGCCTGCGACCAAAAACCGAAGCATACCTCCAGCTCGGTTCACCCGGTTTTTACCCAAACAGCAGAACTTAAAAAGCTGACAGAAAAGATCACGAATGCTCCCGATAATGCACGTTTGTATTATGAGAGAGGATTGTTACTTCAGGGATTGAAAGAAGACTCACTGGCGCTGATGGACTTCAATAACGCCGTAAAATATGATTCTACCCGGGCTGAGTACTATAGCGCAATAGGAGATCTTTTATTTGAACATAAGGACCTGGATGGCTCTGTGAAATGGATCCGCAAAGCAATAGAGCTGAATCCAAGCGATCCGAAGGCCCATATGAAGATCGCAAAGATGTTCGTTTATATGGGCGAATATCCCAATGCTTTTAAAGAGATCAATAGAGTATTGAAAGAAGACGCCATGAATCCCGAAGCCTATTTTCTGAAAGGAATGATCTATAAGAATAGTGCCGATAGCAGTAACAAGGCGCTGTCCAGTTTCCTGACAGCGGTACAGATCATGCCGGATTACAAAGATGCACTGATGCAGATCGGATTGATCTATGATAAACGAAATGATTCTACTGCCTTGCGATACTATGAAAACGCGTTCCAGGCTGATACAAATGATGTCTCATCCCTGTACGCAAAGGGCATGTATTATCAAACACGTAATCGCATGGAAGAGGCGAAAAATGAATATGCCCGATGCATCCGCTCTGATAAGGATTATTCTAATGCGTATTTTAATACAGGTTATATCCTGATGCAACAGGATTCCTTAGAAAAAGCCCGTCGTCAATTTGATAGGGTGGTGAAACTAGACACTGCTAATGCAGGTGCGTATTATAACCGTGGTTTGTGCAGCGAGTCGATGGGGAAAAAACCGGAAGCGTTATCGGATTATAAGCAGGCACTGGTGCTGAACAAGGACTACAAAGAAGCAAAAGATGCATTGAAGCGCTTGGGTGAATAAACGCTTAAATGATCGCCAGGCAATTTTTGCTGAAGATACGTTCACCTGAATTTTCAACGTGAAAATGGCTTCTGCTAAAATACAGAATGCCGTGCTATGAGTTTAATAGCACGGCATTTTTATAATTTATAATCTCTTCTTTATGCAGTTGCTTCGTTCAATACCGCATTCATGCTTCTTACGGCATCGGCAGATTTAGCAAAAAGTTCCTGCTCTTCAGCATTCAGTTTGAAGTCCATGATCTTTTCCCAACCGTTTTTACCGATTACTACAGGAACACCGAGGCAAATATCACTCTGTCCGTACTCGCCATCCAGCGATACGCAGCAGGGGAATACTTTTTTCTGATCGCGGATAATACTTTCTACCAAGGCCGCTCCCGCTGCTCCTGGTGCATACCATGCAGACGTGCCCAGAAGTTTGGTAAGTGTAGCACCGCCCACCATTGTATCAGCCGCTATTTGTTTCAGTTGATCTGCACTCAGGAAGTTGCTTACAGGGGTGCCATTCAATGTAGCCAGTCTTGTCAGAGGGATCATAGTGGTATCACCATGGCCACCCACAACCGTCGCATGAAGATCATTTGCAGAACAATTCAAGGCTTGTTGTAAATAACATTTGAAACGGGCGCTGTCCAATATGCCACCCATACCTATTACACGGTTCTTGGGAAGACCTGTAGCTTTTAACGTAAGGTAGGTCATCGTATCCATCGGGTTGGAAATAACCACAATGATGGTGTTCGGAGAATATTCCAGCAAATTTTTTGCAACCGTTTCAACGATCTTGGCGTTCGTACCGATCAGTTCTTCGCGCGTCATACCCGGTTTGCGGGGAATACCTGAAGTGATAACACATACATCTGAATTGGCGGTTTTTGAATAATCATTGGTGCTGCCTATTACACGGGTATCAAAACCTAAAAGTGAAGAGGTTTGCATAATGTCCAGTGCTTTACCTTCCGCGAAACCTTCTTTGATATCCACCAGTACCAATTCTTCTACCAGTTCTCTTCTAGCAATGTTGTCGGCACAAGTAGCGCCTACGGCACCTGCACCTACTACGGTTACTTTCATTGATTATTATGTTTTTGGAGTGAAAAATATTTTGCGAGCGCAAAGATAAGGATTAGTCGCTATGCAAGTCCTTTATTTGTAGCTTCTTTAGCAGATGTTATACTAAATTCCTATCCTGATTTGTAGGGTTATGACTATTGTATGCTATAAATCAATATTCATTGTAAAATGACAAACATTTTTAAAAATAAAATCAACAAAATCAAAAAAATCCTACATTTGCACTCCCTAATGCGGGTGTGGTGAAATTGGTAGACACGCTAGACTTAGGATCTAGTGCCGCGAGGCATGGGGGTTCGAGTCCCTCCACCCGCACTGAAGTGTTCAGTCCTGCTACAAGCGGGACTGTTTAATTTAATAACAAAAACTAAAAACTTAAATGGCAACGGTTACAAGAGAAAATATCGGCAACCTGCATGATAAAATCACCGTAAAGTTAACGAAGGAAGACTACATGCCTTCTTTTGAAAAGTCTTTAAAGCAATACGCGAAACAAGCTAATGTGCCGGGTTTCCGTAAAGGAATGGTGCCTGCCGGCATGGTGCGTAAAATGTATGGACAGTCTTTGTTCGGAGATGAAGTATTGCGCAGTGCTGGTAAACAACTGGAAGATTACCTTCAGGGAGAAAAGCTCGCCATTTTCGCACAGCCGATGCTGGTGCCTAATGCAGAGCCGCTGAAGATCGACATGAATGCCCCTGTGGATGTAGACTTCAGTTTTGAAATAGGATTGAAGCCTGATTTTGAGATCACGCCGCTGAAAAACAAAACCAAGCTGACCAAATATAAAATAGAGGTGACGGATAAAATGGTGGAGGACGAAACCGAACGCATCCGTCGTCGCTATGGAAAAGTAGAAGACCAGGAGACTATCCAAACCAAAGACGATATCATCTACGCTACTTACGAACTGTGCGATGCCGACGGCAACGTAGCGGCAGAAAGTCAAAAAGTGGAAGATACCGTGTTATTGGAAAAAGTTCCTGCAAAGCTCCGGGAAAAGCTGATGGGGAAAAAAGCTGACGATAGTTTGGTGATCAAGCCGTCAGAAATTGCCGAAGGAGATGAATTGACTTCTTTCCTGAAAGATCCGTTAAAGCAAGGCGCTGAAGCTGCTGATAATTATTACAAGCTGACGCTTACTAAAGTAGGTCTTTTGGAGCCCCGCGAACTGGACGCAGAATTGTTTGCCCAGGTATTCCCGAATGATGATGTGAAAGACGAAGCAGCCTTTAAGGAAAAGCTGAAAGCAGAGCTAACAAAAGAATTTGACCGTATCGCCAGGGAACGTTTGCAAAATGAGATGTTTGAACTCCTGGTGCATAATACAGCTATTGAATTGCCTGTTCCGTTTCTTAAACGCTGGATGAAAGAAGGGCAGGAAAAGCCAAAAACAGAAGCAGAAGTAGAAAAGGAATTTCCTTCATTCGATCATCAATTGCGTTGGACGTTGATCTCTGATAAAATGATCATTGATAACGGGATCAATGTGTCCAGAGATGAGGTGATAGAAGATATCAAAGGCCGTGTACTGGGCTATTTTGGTATGGAAGCCGATGATGACGCTCCGTGGATGGACAGCTATATGCAAAAAGTGATGAAGGATGATAAGACCATGGACGAAACCTATCGTCGTATGTTATTCGACCGTTTATTCAGTTGGCTGGAGACACAATTTGACGTCGAAGCAAAAACAGTAGGTGAAGAGGAATTCTTTAAGTTGCCGAATGCACATGAGGCACACCATCACCATTAACCGAATAAAATAAGACCGGACAGCACGCAGGTAATTCCTGCGTGCTTTTTATTTGGTGGAAAGGGCAGTGTATTTTATCTAACTGTATGGCTATTCCAAAACCCTTTCTCTACCCGTGTACACGTTAAACCGGTCCTCTCTCAAAAAGCCTATCAAGGTGATGTTGAACTCTGCCGCCATTTGCAGGGCCAGGCTACTGGGAGCTCCTACAGCACATACCACCGGGATGCCAGCCATTGCTGCTTTCTGAAGCAACTCAAAACTTGCCCGCCCGCTTAATAGCAAAATACAACCTGTAGGATCTATTTCTGAATCCAGTTCAGTGAATAACGAAGCTCCGATCAGTTTATCCAACGCATTATGCCGGCCTACATCTTCACGAAGCAGCAATAAATTGCCCTGCATATTAAAAAATGCAGCAGCGTGAATGCCACCGGTAGCGCTGAATATATTTTGGTGTTCGCGTAATGTGCCCGGTAATTTCAGGAGCATGTTTTTAGAGAACCGCACATCTTTTTGTATATATACCGGACATTCCAGTTTCACCGCATCAACACTTTCCTTACCGCAAACACCACAGCTACTGGTGGTGTAAAAATTACGTTGCAGTTTTTCAAGGTCAGGCTGCACATCTTCTCTCAATAACACCTGGATAATATTCTCTTTGCTTTCCTGTGTTTTTGCATGTGCTATGTGTGCTGCCTGCATAATCTGTAAGCGGGACTGGATGATGCTTTCCGTAAACAAAAAGCCTAGCGCCAGCTCTATGTCATTGCCTGGTGTCCGCATGGTTACAGAAATACTTTTGGATTTTCGTTGGGCCAAAGGACCATAACGGATCCGGATTTCCAGCGGCTCTTCCCTGGCAAGTCCGTCTTCATCGTGAGTCCACACACCGTTTTTATACCGGTGGATCTTTGCTTTGGTCATTCCAGAAGGGCTAGGGTCTCGCTGCATTTTTGAAGTCAATCATTTTTTCCTCGCAGTCTATGCTGGTCAGGCAGAGTGCATTCTTTGGATGTATAAATTTAGTGGAAATAGTATGCAGAAATTGCCGCAGGGAACGGCCGCCCTCTTTATAGAATTCCTTCATTTTAATGAAGCAGCAGGCTTCATAAACGGTAATCAAAGGTTCAGCAAAATTTTCATCATTGATGAAACATACTGCCTCCGTTTCATCATCTCTTTCATTAAATAATTGTAGTAAATCACGTCTTTTCAAATAGGGATAGTCACAGCCTGCTACCATCATGCTTTCTGCCGGACGAGATTCGATAACGCTGAGCAGGCCCGACAATGGTCCGGCATCTCCAAACGCTTTGTTGTCAATCACTTTGTTCTTTTCCGTTGTAAGAACTTGATCCTGCCTTTCGTTTACCGATAGAAACACGTCGTCGCAAAAGTGGGTAAGCAGGCCGGAAACATGTGCATATTGAGGCTTTTGATGATAGGAAATGAATGCTTTATCTGTTTTCATCCGGGAGCTGTTGCCTCCGCAAAGAACAATACCATTTAGTTTTCTATGCGGCTTCCCGCGGAAGAAAGAAGCGGATAGTATTTTAGCCTGTCGAAGCCCGTAATGCGCTATGGCATCATCCAGTAAATAATCCCTGATCACCAGTAATAAATTGGTCCTGGTTTCATTTCCCCGGAAATGCGTGATGATTGGAGAAGCTGAAGCCGCCAGTCCTTTATTTTGAAACAGTTCTAATTTACCAATCTCATCTACGACGATCCAATCCCGATTTTCTGAAAAAGCCTGTAGGAGCATTTCGTTTCCAGCCGCAAAGATCGTTTCATCAAAAACAAACTTCCCGATCTTTAGCCCTTGGGCATGTGCATCCAGTTGCAGGTCATATAGCTTACCCGTCGTTATATTCAGCAGCTTACGCGCTCCGTTTTCATCGGGGGTCAAAATGCCCCCGATGTTGGGTTGTCCGCTGATCCATTTTTGCAATAACGTGGTTTTCCCGGTTTGCACAGGTTGGCTGAGAATGAAAATGTTGTTGCGTTTCATGATCGGTGATAAAGGGAAAGTACAATCCAGTTGATCACAAATGCCGGGTAAACGGATATGTCTTTGTGATCTGCTTTGGCTATTTGCAAAGCCGGCTTTACATAGCTTTTTATTTCAGGTAAGAGATCCATTAATTCTTTCACCTGTGGTGAGTTTTTTGCCCGTTGCTTTCTTGCCCATGCCTGTATCACCCATGTAATGAAAGGTCCGGCAATATAGTAAAGCAACAGCATCGCCGCGATGGTTCTGAAAACGACATTGGAGGCTTTGCCAAAGGACCCCTGGAAAGCGAAAACAGAAACGATAAAAACTAGTGCAGCAAATAAAAGCAACAATTTACGGCTTTTTGTTTTTGATGTAGGGACAGTCGTATTAGCGGATTGCATGGATTGAAACCGGGACACTATTTCTGCTGATCGTTTACTTAAGGATCCCGGTAATGCTGTTGCCCACCACCCTACGACTGCACCCCAAACCATATAAATACCTGTGTAAATACCTATAATCCAAAAGCTGAAAGATGTGGAAGTATGAAGATGGAGTTCAGTGGTCAAACCCCGGAAAAAAGCATCTAGTGCGTCCCATATATTTTTGCCGAAGATGAGTGTCATCACAATCAGCTTTTGAACAGCAGATTCAGCCAATGCGATCATTCCGAATGTTGCCGCACTCAGGCGGTTTACAGAAAATAATGCGTAAACGCAGGCTCCTGATAAGCCCTGGAATGCTACTGCCAAATAAGCTGCCGGCGGCGAGTGAGGACTAGCTACGGCTTTTATAAGGATGACCAGCAAGGTCGCTGCCGTTATGGAATTCCATTTTTTGCTATTGTAATGAGCGATCAGGGAAATGATGATGATCGAAAAACCGCCCAGGAAAAAACCTGTAAATGGAATTTTAGCGGCATGCATAAAGCCGCCTAATCCACTTTCGCTGATCGCCCAGATGGCGGTAAGTTTGGTGGTAATGCCAAAGGGTTTTACTTCCTCTTTTGGTGAAGTCGCCGTATTCATGTCTAAAAAGAAAAGATAGGTAAAAATATTCCTGTTGAATTGATTCTTTTAAACAATGCTATTTTGAGTCGCAGGGAATAATTTCTATTTAACTCGTTGAAAAAGAGTGTAAGAATTATTTTTTATGAGAATTTCTTAATTTGTTAACGAGATGTTTATGATTTTTCAGAAATTTTAATCAACTTTGATTTATTCCCGCCTAATCCGCCTGTCAGGCTTGCAGCCTTGAATTTTCAAGATAGTATCCTTTATGAAGAGAATTATACGAGCTTTTTTAAGTTTTATAGCATTACTGTATGCTGTTAGCATCATAGCGCAGCCGGTTGCCAATTTTACGGTTTCTACCAAATCAGGGTGTGCGCCGTTGGTGGGTGTGTTGTTTACGGATGCCAGTACCGGCAATCCTACGAGTTGGAGCTGGACTTTCAGTCCGGGTTCGCCGGCGACGGGAACAGCTATCACCCGGAATTTCATTACACCCGGCACTTATATCGTAACGTTGACTGTATCCAATGCCAATGGTACGAGCAGCAAGTCAGATACGATAACGGTGTACCCGAACCCGACAGTAAATTTTTCTGCAAATAACCCCGCGCCCAGCTGTGCTCCCAAAACGGTAACATTTAGTGATCAATCTACCTTAGGAGCGCCCGGAACGCCCAGTTATTTCTGGGATTTTGGTGATGGTAATACGTCTACGGCAGCGAGCCCGACACATACGTATGTAACCCCGGGAAGCTATACGGTAACTCTTAATGTAATTAGCGGTGCCGGCTGTTCCGGTTTTACGACGAAGTCCAATTATATTACGGTTACCAATGCCCCTACGCCTAATTTTACCTCCAACGTTACCGGTTCCTGTAATCCTCCGCTGACTGTGAATTTTACGAATACAAGCACCGGAGGTCCTACTTCTTATTTTTGGGATTTCGGAAATGGGGTTACCTCTACAGCGGCTAATCCGCCTCCAGTGACGTACACCACTACCGGTTCTTTCAACGTGAGCCTGAGAGTTTCCGCAGCGGGATGTGCCGATACCTTAATTAAGCCTTCATATATCAGCATCGGGGCCTTGACAGCATCGTATACGCAAAACCCCAGTTCTATTTGTACGGGTCATCCGGTGAACTTTACCAATACATCCACGCCCGGCCCGGGTACCAGTACCTGGTACTTCGGAGATGGGAATAGCTTTGTCGGCACGAATGCGTCACATGCCTATGCAGCTCCCGGCACTTACAATACGATGCTGATCGTAAATTATAATAACTGCAGTGATACTGCTACCAATACAGTTGTCGTGACACCGGGTCCTAATACACAATTCACATCCAGTTCGTCCGTGGGCTGTACAGCTCCTTTTTCTACCACATTTACCAATACCACCACGGGTGCCGTTTCCTATGTTTGGAATTTTGGCGATGGTTCAGCGCCGGTTGCGACAACCAGTAATGCAAGCCAAACTCATACCTATCAAAACTTCGGAAACTATACGGTAACCTTAATTGCTACGTCGGCAAATGGCTGTGTCGATACTTTTACCTTACCGCTTTCTGTAATACAAACGGTAATGAATGTAGTCCCCAGTCCGCAAAGTGCCTGTGAAGCAACTACGATCAGTTTCTCCACATCGGTGGTGCCCAACGTACCCATCACAAGCTATATCTGGAATTTTGGTGATGGTTCCGGACCTTCCCTGGGAGGTGCTTCCAATAGCCATTTTTACAGCACATCGGGCACTTACCCTGTAACGGTGACTTATACAACTGCATCCGGATGTACGTTCAACAGTTTACCCAGCTCCGTCACATTGAGTTCGAAACCCAACGCGGCATTTACCTTTGCTCCGGATTCTGTCTGCCCCAAGACACCGGTAACCTTTACAGACAACTCGTCGGGAGGCTCAATGCACATATGGAACTACGGGAACGGGGTGACGGCAGTCAATCCTAGTTTCCCCGTACATACCTATAAATATCCTTCTTACGGACTTTACACGGTGAGTCTTGTGATTTCTAACGGTGGGTGCAGCGATACAGCATTTGCCAATGTATATATCAAGTACCCGGCCGCGGAGATTATACTCAATCACAGCTGCACTAACAAAAATGTGGTCAGCTTTATAGACTCTTCCAAATCCAGCCCGCTGCCCAGTAACCCGGCAGTAAGTTCACCACTTAACTATTATCTGGACTTTGGAGACGGAACGCCTACACTCATAACAACCGGCACACCACCCATCAATATCCCCACACATACTTATCCGGTTCTTACTGCTGCAACTAACTATATGGCGCAGTATGCGTTACAGCTGATGGTCATAGATCCCATCACTGCATGTACATCCACTACGTTAAAACCGGTAGTACTTTATGATCTGCAACCTCAGTTTACCGCAGATGATACTGCGATTTGTGCGAACCAAACCGTCAACTTCACAGGTTCGTACCAGCCCTATCAAATAGCCATCGATCATGTCGACTGGTATTTCGGAGATGGAGGTAGTCTGACCAATGCAGGATTGACCTGTTCACATACTTATACGGCTCCGGGGAAGTATACGGTCACAATGATTTTAACGGACGGGCGGGGGTGTAAGGATACTGCCGTACGAACCCAATATATCACCGTAGGAAGCCCGATAGCAAAATTCGGAGCATCACCGCCTGTAGGTTGTGCTCCGCTACTGGTTCATTTTTTAGATTCCACGCTTGCGAACGGTAGCGGGATAGCAAGCGTTTTATGGCGGTTTGGAGATGGCAGCCCCAACTCGGGTCAGCAAAATCCTACTCATACATACCTTGCTGCCGGAGCCTATTCAGTAACGCTGGTGGTAACAGATAGTGCGGGTTGTTTCGACTCTTTAACGAAGACAAACTATATAAAGGTCTACAAACCTGTAGCGGCTTTTTCCACCAATGATACGTTTATCTGTCCGGGGAACACGGCAACCTTCACCAACCAATCCACGGGCAGCATTTCCAATTACGACTGGGATTTCGGAGACAACACCCCCCACGTCAATACGGTAAGTCCTACGCATTTATACACAACCGTGGGGACATATACGGTAAGGCTGGTAGCCATTGACAGTGCAGGTTGTAGTGATACCGTAAGAAAAACCATTACGGTATCAGGTTTAAATTTAAGTTTTACAGCCAGCGATACTGCTGCACTATGCCCGCCGTTGATTGTAACGTTCATCAACACATCGGTAGGTGTGGGTGCTATACAATGGGATCTCGGAAACGGGAATACCTCCATTAACGATACAGCACAAACGATATATACCATGCCGGGAACTTACACGGTTAAGCTGAAAGGGTTTAACGGGCTGGGTTGCCAGGATTCGATAATGAAGACCATCACCATCGGAGGAGCAGCAAGCACGCTTACTTACACTCCTAAAAATGGTTGCACACCGTTGACCGTAACTTTCACCGCTACAGCTGCCGGGGCTCAGAATTTTATCTGGGATATGGATAATGGTTTTACGGATACCACGACTGTGGGAACTTACACTTATGCATATACCGATACGGGCCGTTTTATACCGAGAGTGATTTTAAGCGACGGACAATGTGTGATCGCTGTGCAGGGAATGGATACGATCATTTCGGAAAGGGTGAATGCCGATTTCCGTTTTTTGCCTGATAGCATTTGCCAAAACGGAAGCCTGCAATTTTTTGACACCACCCTCCAGGCATACAATCCCATTACAACAAGACGATGGTCCTTCGGTGACGGAGGTACAGATACCGTTCATAATCCTACCCATTTCTATAATACACCGGGAACTTTTAACGTAACCCTTGTTATCGGTTCCTCGCAGGGATGCACAGACACTATTTCCAAATCTGTACGAGTCCTGGCAGCACCAGTATTAACAACCCCTTCCGATTCGCTTTGCCTGGGCCAAACGGTCGCGCATTTACAAGCCTCCGGCGCTACAAATTATGCATGGTCACCGTCAGCCGGACTAAGTTGTACCAACTGCAGTAGTCCGACGGCATCCCCTACCACCACCACCACCTATACTGTCATAGGCACTGCAACCAACGGCTGTAAGGATACCAATCAAGTGACGGTTAAAGTAAACCCGCTGCCTGTTGTATCAGCAGGGCCGCCTCAAAGTGTATGTGGCGGTGTCGCTGTACCGCTTAATCCGACAGGTGCATCTAACTATACATGGTCTCCCTCAAGCGGATTATCCTGCACCAATTGTACATCGCCGATGGCGTCTCCATCTGCAAAGACTACCTATATTGTTACAGGTACCGATGCCAACGGATGTACCGATACGGGGATAGTAGTAGTTTCTGTAGGTCCGAAACCTAATGTCACCACGACCCCTTCTGCGCCCGTTTGTGCAGGTGGGTCCATGACATTAACAGCTACCGGTGCCCAGAGTTATACGTGGAGTCCGGTAGCGGGTCTTTCCTGTGTAAATTGTCCGAATCCCACTGCTACTCCTGCAGCTACGACTACCTACGTCGTAACGGGAGTAGACACCATAGGCTGTACCGATACCGGCGTGGTAACAGTGACTGTTAACCCGAACCCGGTTGTAAATGCAGGGAACAACCAAGCCATGTGTTTGGGGCTTCCTATTCAGTTACAGGCTACCGGTGCAGCTTCTTACTCCTGGACACCTGCAACGGGACTGTCTTGTACTACCTGTCCTAACCCTATTGTTTCTGCAACGGTCACGACGACCTATATCTTAACCGGAATGTCCGCTAACGGCTGTAGTGATACGGACCACATTGTGATTACCGTAAATCAGCCTCCTGCGATAAGTGTGATAACACCACAACCTGCCTGTGCCGGAAGTTCGGTACCATTACAGGCTACCGGTGCTCAATCTTATTCCTGGTCACCCAGTGCGGGGCTGTCATGTGTCAACTGCTCCAATCCGAATGCATCACCCGGGTCGACTACCACCTATACGGTAGTGGGCACGGATGTAAACGGTTGTAAGGATACGGCACAAGTAACGGTCACTATTCACCCGCTTCCCAACATCGATGCCGGACCTGACAGAGCCATCTGTAATCAAAAAACGACGCAGCTCAATGCCTCAGGCGGAACCAGCTATACCTGGTCGCCGGCTAATGATCTTACCTGCTCTACATGTCCCAACCCTGTTGCAAGTCCCAGGATGACGACGACTTATAGACTTAACGGTACAGATCAAAATGGTTGTTCCAATTCCGATAGTGTCATTGTAACAGTTCTCCCATTGCCTACTGTCAATGCCGGCGAAGACAAAACCATCTGTGAAGGCAAGTCGGTGAATTTATTGGCATCCGGAGCTTCCAGCTATGCCTGGTCTCCGAATATATCGTTGTCCTGCTCCAATTGTCCTGGCCCTATAGCCAGTCCTTCCGATACGATTACCTACACGGTAATAGGTACGGACGCAAATGGCTGTAATGATACTGATGAAGTGATCGTAAATGTGATCGAAAAACGTCCGGTTTATATCGGTCCCGGCGACTCGCTTTGCAAAGGAGAATCCTTCCAGTTAAAAGCAAGCGGTGGGGATAGTTATCTGTGGACTCCCGGCACCTACCTGGACAATCCGAACAAGGCAGATCCGATGGTGACAGCTCCGGAAGAGACGATTTGGTATAAGGTATTGATTAAGCAAGGCTATTGTTTTGTTGATTCCGGCATGGTGAATGTAGCGGTGTACCCTAACCCAACCGTATACGCAGGTGAAGACCAGTCTATAGCTTCGGGGACATCCGTTATGCTCTATGCCAATACGCTTAACGCGACTGAATACTTGTGGACGCCTTCCTCATCACTTACCTGTGAAGATTGTCAAAATCCTACTGCAACTCCTGCTGCCACTACCACCTATGTAGTGACTGTATCCAATAAATATGGTTGCATAGCGAAAGATGACGTGACTATCAGGGTGCTTTGCGATAAAAATATCATTTTCACAGCGAATGTATTCACCCCGAACGGAGATGGGCTTAATGACCGCTTTTACCCGCAGGGCAGCGGTATTGACATTGTAAGAAGTTTTCGGATCTATAACCGTTGGGGAGAACTGATGTATGAAGCCCGGAATATCAAGATTAATGATGAAAGCGTAGGGTGGGATGGCACTTACAAAGGACAGGCTTTACCGCCGGATGTTTATGTATATGTAATTGATGCCGTGTGTTTGTCCGGCTCTGCTGTTCAGAAAAAAGGAGATATCTCTATTAACAAGTAGTCCAATAAAGAAATGACGCGAATGAAACTTTTTCTAAAGAGAATATTATTGACAGCCGGTTGCCTGGTAACAGCGGATTGGGCATCGGCACAGGACATACATTTTTCACAGTTTTACGAAAATGCAATTCTTCGGAATCCTGCATTGACAGGTATTTTCAGCGGTGATTATAAGGTGGGACTCAACTACCGCAACCAATGGAGCAGCATTTCTGTGCCTTTTCAGACCGGATTGGCTTCTGTAGAATCCAGGATAGCCGTAAATAAGGAAACGGGAGACTATTTGAGCTTTGGAGCAACGCTTACTTATGATCGGGCCGGAAGCATCAACTTTAATAGTACGCAGATCTACCCTGCTATCAACTATAACAAAGCCTTGGAAGATGTCAGGAACTCTTACCTGTCTGCCGGTTTTACCTTAGGCTATGTGCAGCGTTCGGTAGATCCGGCAAAAATGGTATACGCGTCACAATTTCAGAATGGGAATTACAACCCCGGGAATGTAAGTGGCGAAAGCCCGCGGAATGTGAAAATGGATTTTTTTGATGTCGGCGCAGGAGTCAGTTTTAATAGCTCTGCCGGAAGGGATAATGCCGTAAATTATTATTTAGGCGCTGCCGCTTATCATGTCAATAAGCCCAAAGCATCATTTGACGAGAATGAAAGTTTTGTGAGGCTAAGGACAAAGTGGAATGCCAATATGGGGTTTCAATGGATGATCGATCCCTTTGTCGGTCTTACCTTTCATGCCAACTATTCCAGGCAAAATCCTTATACTGAATTGATACTGGGATCACTTCTGAGTTGGAGAAAGCTGGATGGGGATCAAATGAATGCTTTATTTATTATTCATGGAGGACTGTTCTATCGTTACAAAGATGCATTTATTCCTACCGTTAAAATCGATTACCAGAAATACTCTATGACCTTCTCTTACGATATCAACTCTTCTACGCTTCGTACCGCCAGCAGCGGAGCGGGCGGCTTCGAAATATCGCTTTCTACACGAGGGAATTTTGATAACCTGTCTGCAAAAGACAAGACCAAATGCCCACGATTTGAGCAGATGAGCACACTGGGTATCGGGGATTAAATGAAGAGCCCTGAATAGCACCCTTTAACTGTCATGCCTGTAACTATTTTCCTAAAATAGAGGGACAGCGCTGCATTTTCGATTTAAGAGCTTTTTTTTCGTATTTTTGTTTCTCGTTCTTTGAAAGAACCTATTATTCAATACCGGGGCCGACTGGTTTTGACAGCATAGGGCAGGGTAAGTAAGCATGTCGTGCGTTGTATCATTAGCACGCTAATCTGAAGATTCAAACCTTTAAATGGCAATACTTCGTATGCCATGGCTGCGTAATCAGAGATTACCGTAGTCATTAGGGCCGCCGGGCAGGCCAGTCTGTAGCCGCGCCCCGCCGCCGACTCAAACAAAATACAGAATGCTGTTGCATCAGGCTGTGCGTGTAACAAAAGACTATCCAGCTAAGCACTATCTTGGTTTGTCCGCTTCCGGGATCGTGTCGACAATTAATAATGGAATACACATGTAGAAAGCTTATCGGGCATATGTTTGGACGCGGGTTCGACTCCCGCCGGTTCCACAAAAGATAAAGACTATCGTGAGGTAGTCTTTTTGCTTTAGACGAATGGAGAACGTTCTGAATGCATTTAAGAAGGTGATCGGTCCGTTCAAGTCCGGTCCTCTCCAAGAAAAGCAAGAACTTTACTTTAATGTAAAGATTTTCTATTTAAGGGTAATTAGCTCAGTTGGTTTAGAGCACTACCTCGACAAGGTAGGGGTCACTGGTTCGAGCCCGGTATTACCCACAAATTGGATGGATTGAATCAGATTACAAATTCAAAATAGCAATGCTTGCAGGCATTTCTTCCTGGGTAGACGAAGCAAAAACCCATCCTGATAGCATTTTCGTCATAGCTGTTATAACAACAGCAGTTATTTTCCCTATTGATTGCTGTCTTGCTTCCGGATATGTCCAAATAGAACAAGGGTAGTGATCCTAAATTGGCAGGTAATCCCCGCTACTGCTTAATGATGAAAGAATCGCCCGATTTCTATATAGATCACATATAGTTCAAACTAGTTTTCCAATCCGGGGAGCGGAAAACTAGTTGAGTGTGTAGGGCGGCATGACCAGATAATGAATTTTTTACGCTATCCTGTTAAGCAGTTTGGTTTATTTGATGAATCTGGCATTTAAATGATGGTGTTTCCCGATAGCCTGCAGCCAATAGCTGCCTTGCGACAGATGGGAGACATTGAGCTTTAGTGTTTTCCCCTCCTGTATTGTTCTTGCTTCTTTTAGCACCAACTTGCCCGTAACGTTCTGAACAATAAGGGTAACTACACCCGGCTCTGTTATGCCTTTAAATGATAGGGTTAGTTCCTCTTCCACCTGGGTAGGAAAACAAATCATAGCGGCACCGCCGGTGTAATCCCGATCCTGTATAGCGGTTGTGGCGGTAATGCTCACATCATCGACCAGGAAACGTGTTCCTAAGGCCGGGGTTTGGCTGGGTATGCAGGTGCTGAACTGTATAGTCACAAATGCAGGCGCAGCGGTGTCCGTGTAATTAACTGGTGCTGTAGCGAGCGTGTAGTTAGATGCCTGGTTGATTGCAGCAAAATTTGCATTGCCTACTTCATTGCCATTGCCGTCTAATACTTTCATGCTCCCTAAGGCAAATTCATTTGCTACGGGAAAATACTTGTAGTAAAAGTTAAGTCCCGAAGGATGTGATGATACCGGTATCAATGTCTGAAAGAAATTATACTCAGAGTCGTTGATACTGGCAAGCGCCGTTCCGGCATACGCCGTGTTGGAAGTGAAATTGTAACCATTTCGCATTTCCATTGCCCGCATACCGGAATGCGCATCTGTAGTAGAAAAATAGAAAGCGCTGTCTATGACAAAGGAATCGGAATGCCCGTTCGAGTCAATGCTAATAGCGATCAGAACATTAGAGGTCCAGTTTGCAATGTTCCCTGCCGCATTAATAGTTTCAAAGCTGCTGTTAGGAACCTGGGCACTTAGCGAGAGGGAAAGGCAGACAAAAATGCCGGCGAGAGTTACGTGAAGTCTTTTCATAAATAAAGTTTTAGCTGTCTTTTTATCTTAAAGAAGACAAGACAAAGCTATTGATAGGGGAAGGGCAGTGCAAGTTTTTCAGGTATACAAAAGGTGTACAAGACCTGTAAATCAGGATTTTAATGGTATACAGGATGTGTATCTTATAGTTGAAGGATGAATTCGGTCAGGTTGTCCTCCGTATTTAATTGTAGTTTTTTCCGCAGCCGGTACCTCGCTGTTTTCACACTGTCGGGTGAAATATTAAGGATGGTAGCCATTTCTTTAATAGAAAGATTCATCTTTATCAGCGCGCACATCTTGAGATCGTTAGGGCTGATACCAGGGTATGCCTGTTTAATCCGTGTATAGAAATTTTTATTGATGCTTTCAAAATAAGTATTGAAATCAGACCATTCTCTATCCTGGTTCAGTCCCCGGTAGATGATTTTATTAATGGATGGATCTGATGTGCTGGCCGGGTTTTCCTGCAGTTTGTCTTTTAACTCCTGCAAAAGTTCATTTTTCTGCACCATTTGCAAAGTCAGGGCACTAAGCTGACTCTCCCTGAATTCGATTTCGTTCTGCATCTGTTGCTCGCGAAGCCTGTTTTGTTCTTCAGTAAGTTTCACGAGCTCTTCCTTTGTGTGTAAAAGCTGCCGGTCCCGTTTGTTGATCTTTCGCAAAAACAAAATAGTCAGTCCCCCGATGACCACGAGCACCGCTACAAAACCTGTGAGCAGGTAGTTGGTGAGTTGTGTTACCTTCTTTGATTTTTGTGCCAGTTCCAATTGGCGGTTTTTTTCGGCGACGTCAAACTGCACTTCGAGGATCTGCATGGCATGTTGTTTTTCCCAGGAGCGCATTTCGTCCTGAACGGAATCTGTTTCTTCCTGTAACGCTAAAGCCTGTTTATAGTCTCCCGATAACTTTTTCAACTGCATCAGTTGCGCCAGTGCCTTAACGCGGAAGCTTTTGTCTGAGAGTTGAGCAGCAATAGCCAGCGCCTTATGGCAGTAGCTTTCAGCAATAAATAGTTTTTGGGTGAAGTGCATCTCCCATTTTCCTAAACCCAGCCATGCACCTACCTGGGCCTGCCTGTTTTTTGTGAATTCAGCGATCTTCAACGCCTGTTGATAATAGTCGAGGCTCTTTTGCCGATTGCCCTTTCTTAGTTCTATATCCGCTACTGCTATATAGGAGCCGGGAAGATAAACCGAGTCCCGGGTTTCCAAGCGCTGCTTTAATGCCAGTTGCTGATAATATACTGCTGAATCCGATAACCCGATTTTTTGATAGGAATTGCCGAGACTATAGTAGATCAATCCCAGGTAGGTCGTAGTGTCTATATCCTTTTCAAAGCCCTGCATAGCCTCGTGGCTCAGGCGGATCGATTCCCTGTATTTCCCCTGCCTTCCCTGGATGGTGCTGATCAGTTGGATACATTTCGACCGTCCTTGCCGCGCTTGCAGGGGATGAGATTTTTCCAGCTTTTTATATGCATCCATAGCAAGTTGTGCATATTGCATTCCTTTGCTATAGCTCACGCCGTAGTAACAGATCCCCATTTTCAGGAGGGCATTTGCCATATTATCGGTGTCCTGCTGTTTTCTTGCCAGTTCATAGGCGAGGTTGAAATAACGGAGCGCTGTCGTGTCATTATCTTTTATCATCTCCTGCCAGCCGGTAGCAAGGAGTTGCCTCGGTGACTGCCCGTTGCAATTCACCAGTGGCAGAAACAATGAGACCACAACCAATAAAAATCTATTCAGGGTCAGCACGCCAGGTTCCGGTTAAGAAATGATCATTGAAAACAATATAAATCTACAGGTTTCATGCGTAAAGAATAAAAAGTTACATCAATTATGACCTGCGTATTGCAAATCGTCATTTCGGGGCTTACTAAAAATGAACAGGTATTAACGATCAGTATTCCGCTGCGCCATTTGACTATCCCGGATACTCGTGTTCAGCAACCTACAAAAGATGCTGCCATAAAAGCTACAACGCCTATCTTTGCGCCCTATGTCGTCTTTAAAAGAGCAATTGCAACTGCATGAATCGGCCATAAACGCTTTACAAATAAACGATGCAAAAGAGTTGGAGGAATATCGTATTAAATACCTGGGCACAAAAGGTATTGTGAAAGCGATATTCGGTGAGATGAAGACTGTACCCGCAGAAGAAAAAAAAGAAGCTGGTTTGCTCCTCAATGCATTCAAGCAACTGGCAGAAGCAAAATATACAGCATACGAACATCTGCAGGCATCCACCAAAAAATCGGAGAATACGGTGGATATTAGTCTGCCGGGAGACAAGTTACCGCTGGGCACGAGGCACCCATTGAAAATGGTAGAAAATGAGATCGTATCAATATTCGAAAAGATCGGTTTCCAGGTGGCCACCGGTCCGGAGATTGAAGACGACTGGCATAACTTTACTTCGCTGAACATGCCTGAAAACCATACGGCGCGGGATATGCAGGATACGTTCTATATTTCTCAAAAACCCGATTATGTATTGCGTACGCATACCTCTTCCGTACAGGCACGTGTGATGGAAAAAGGCGAGCTCCCGGTGAGAGTTATTTGCCCGGGTCGTGTGTACCGGAATGAGACGATCTCCGCCCGTGCACACTGCTTTTTCCACCAGTGTGAAGGATTGTATATTGATAAAGACGTATCGTTTGCCGACCTAAAACAAACGCTTTATTATTTTGTGAAAGAAATGTTTGGGGAAGGAACTAAACTGCGTTTCCGTCCTTCTTATTTCCCTTTTACAGAGCCGAGTGCAGAGATGGATATTTCGTGTACAGTCTGTGGTGGGAGCGGATGCAGTCTTTGCAAGCATACCGGTTGGGTGGAAATATTAGGGTGTGGTATGGTACATCCCAACATGCTGCGTAATTTCAATATTGATCCCGAAGTATATACCGGCTATGCATTTGGTATGGGCGTAGAGCGCATTACACAGATAAAATACCAGGTAAATGACTTGCGGTTGTACTCTCAAAACGACGTGCGGTTTTTGCGGCAATTCCAGTCACTGTAAGCCTGGAGTGAATTGAAGCAATCAACCCCCTTTACAATTAAAAAAGCTAATGAAGATAAAGGGAGACTATAATAACTTCCGGTGAAATGAGAATGTCTATTCGAAACCCCAAAATCAAGATCCAAAATTGATACTCGTAACCGGTGCTTCAGGTTTTTTAGGCCAGCATTTGGTGCAGCGCTTGTCGCAGACAGGACAGGCTATTCGCGCGATCTATCATCAGACTAAACCTTCCGATAATCTGTTGCGGCTTCCCCATGTTACCTGGCAAAAGGCAGATCTGCTGGATGTATTTGATGTGGAAATGATTATGCAAAATGCACGTCAGGTCTATCATTGTGCTGCTATCGTTTCTTTTGACAGCGCAGACAAATATGCTTTGTTGCAGGTAAATACTGAAAGTACTGCCAATATCGTAAATGCTTCGTTGGATGCGCAGGTTGAGAAATTGGCTTATGTAAGTTCTGTAGCGTCGCTGGGCAGGTCTGTCACGGCGAAAGTCATTACGGAAGAAACGGAGTGGGAAGAAAGTCCTCATAACTCTACTTATAGCAAGAGTAAATATTATGCAGAGATGGAAGTGTGGCGCGGAATGGCTGAAGGATTGAATGCAGTCATTATCAATCCGGGTATTATACTCGGAGAAGGGGATTGGGAAAAAGGTTCTGCTAAACTTATTAAGACAGCCGATAAAGAATTTCCTTTTTACACGGAAGGGATAAACGGGTGGGTAGATGTGAAAGATGTCGTGGAGATATTAGTTCAATTGATGAATGCACCCATCAGTGAAGAACGCTTCATTGTCAGTGCAGGTAACTTCTCGTACAAAGACATCTTTACCCTGATGGCAAACGCACTTGGTAAAAAGCCACCTCAAATAAAAGCCGGGAAGTTTCTCACTGGTCTGGTATGGCGATGGAACGCATTGAAAAGCAGGATCACGGGAGAAAGGGCAACTATTACCAAAGAGACCGCCAGCACAGCTCAAAAGCAGGTGTTGTATGATAATACAAAGCTCCTCGAAGCCCTGTCGGATTTTACTTACATGCCCATTCGGCAAACTATAGAAAGAATGGCAACGTTATATATGAAAAATAAGTAGCAAGATTTTTTTAGTTTTTTAAGAAAAACATTTGTAATGTTGCAACACAAGGCACCGAAGTAGCATCTTCTTCATCGCCGTCATCTCAAAGTAGTTTCCTGAAAATTTACGGGCTCTTTTGCAAAAGCATAACTATAACTATAACTATACTTTATCCTAATTAGAACTTTCTAAGCATGCCTTACGATATTCATCAACTTAACGATATGCTCGTTCCCGAATTGGCGGACGTAGCAGAACGTTTAAAAATCTCCAACATCCAATCTATGGATAAACAAACCCTTATTTATAAAATACTGGACCATCAGGCTTTAGATAGCGCCGGTCGTGAAAGCGGAGTGAAAACACCGGAAAAAGGCGAAGAAAAAAAACGTCGCCCCAGAAAGCCAAAAGAAACCGAAATGCCGGTTGTGGAGCCAGCTCCAATTGAAGCAATTGAAAGTGAGGCAGATGCTGCTGAAACTGCACCGGAGAAGGAAGATGATAAAAGAAAACGTACCAGGAAACCTAAAAATGCAAGTAAAGACAGGAATGAGAAAGGGGCAGAAGTGAAAAACGAAACGGAACCGGTTGCCTCCTATAATAAAGCAGAAGACAACGGAATAGCAAAAGAATCTGTACCGCCTGTAGTAGAGATTGCTGAAACAGGCATTATCATGCCAAAGACAGATGATGGCGATGCCGCACAACCTCCGCAGGAAACCCCTGTACAGGAAAAGCAGCATAATAATCCACAGCATCAGCCTCGTCATCAGCGAAAAGAAAACCAATACGGTGGTTACAATGTTGAGTTCGACGGGATCGTAAGCAGCGAAGGGGTTCTGGAAATGATGCCGGACGGATATGGTTTTTTACGCAGCAGTGATTACAACTATTTAAGCTCTCCGGATGATGTATATGTTTCACCGTCCCAAATCAAATTATTCGGACTAAAAACAGGAGATACGGTAATAGGTACGGTACGCCCTCCCAAGGAAGGAGAAAAATACTTCGCCTTGCTGAAGGTAGAAACCATCAATGGGAAGTTGCCGGATGAAATACGGGATCGGGTGCCATTTGATTACCTCACGCCGCTGTTCCCATTTGAAAAATTAAACCTGGCGAAACCCGGCAGCAATAATAGTGTACGTATCATTGATCTGTTTACACCTATCGGTAAAGGACAACGCGGCTTAATAGTAGCGCAACCGAAGACCGGTAAGACCATGTTGCTGAAAGAAGTAGCGAACGCTATCGCAGAGAATCATCCTGAGTGTTATCTGATGATCGTGCTGGTAGATGAGCGCCCGGAAGAGGTGACTGATATGCAGCGCAGTGTTCGCGCAGAAGTGATTGCATCTACCTTTGATGAACCTGCTGATAAACACGTGAAAGTGTCCACTATTGCTTTGCAGAAAGCCAAACGCCTGGTGGAAGTAGGACATGATGTAATCATACTTTTAGATTCTATCACTCGTTTGGCCCGTGCGCACAATACCGTGGCACCGGCCTCCGGTAAAGTACTGAGTGGTGGTGTGGAAGCCAATGCTATGCAAAAACCGAAGCAATTCTTCGGTGCGGCGCGTAAAATAGAAAATGGTGGGTCACTGACTATCCTGGCCACCGCATTGATAGATACGGGGTCAAAGATGGATGAAGTGATCTTCGAAGAATTTAAAGGTACCGGTAACATGGAGTTACAACTCGATCGCAAACTCGCCAATAAACGTATCTTCCCGGCTATTGATATCACCTCTTCTTCTACACGCCGTGATGACTTGCTGCATGATAAGGATGTGCTGAATAAAATGTTCCTGTTGCGTAATCATATTGCAGATATGAATACCGACGAAGCCATGCAGTTCTTACAGCAACAAATGCGTGGCACCAGAAGCAATGAAGAATTTTTGGCTACAATGAATAAATAAGACCGGCGTCAAAACCGAAGTCATTTTTGAAGTAACAAAGTTTTACCCCCTTAAGACCTCAAGCATGATCAACAAGAATAACTATGTAGCTATAATGTCCGGCGGCATCGGCAGCCGTTTTTGGCCGGAGAGCCGGGCAGCGCTTCCCAAACAGTTCCTGGATTTGCTGGGCACCGGAAAGTCGCTGATCCAGTGGACATTCAACCGTTTTGAAAAAATCTGTCCGCGGGAAAATATCTACATCATTACCAACCACAGCTACATCGATACCATCAAAGAGCAGTTGCCTCAGATAGACCCCGCCAATATTATCAGTGAGCCCTCCCGAAAAAATACGGCACCTTGTGCCGCTTATTTTGCGCACAAGATCATGGCGTTAAATCCTGACGCGAATATTATCATGTCGCCGGCTGATCACCTGATCATGGATGATCACACGTTTGAACAGGCTTGTTTTGACTCGTTGGATTTTGTAGCACGGCATGATGCCTTGCTGACAATGGGTATCAAACCTACCCGCGCAGATACAGGGTATGGCTATATCCAGTATGACGTGGAAGAAGAAGTGGACAAAGCCCATCGTGTAAAAACATTCACAGAAAAACCCTCCCACGACCTGGCTCAAACTTTCCTGAAAAGCGGTGACTTTCTCTGGAATGCCGGTATTTTCATCTGGAATGTAAAAACCATCAAGGCAGCCCTGGAAAAATATCTTCCTGAACTGGATGAAGTATTCGAACAGGCGAAAGAAGTATATAACACGGACCGGGAAACAGAGACATTGAGTGAGCTGTATGCTCAGTGTACTAACATTTCCATCGACTACGGTATCATGGAAAAAGCCAAAAATGTGTTTGTGATACCGGCTTACTTCGGCTGGTGTGACCTCGGTACCTGGGAAAGTGCTTACGACAACTCCGACAAAGACTATTTGGGCAATGCCGTGTATGGTGATAATGTGATGATCATAGATGCTACGGAATGTATGATAAAAGCTCCCAAGGATAAGCTGGTGGTGACGCAGGGATTGGAGAAGATGATCGTGATTGATACTCCTGATGTGTTGCTGATATGCGAACGTAACCGGGAACAACAAATAAAAGAGTACGTAGCGGAGGTGAAACGCAACAAAGGAGACAAATTTCTGTAAATTACCGGATGCAGTTCCCTTTCAAACACAGCGCTACAGGCACTACTATATTTACAGTAATGTCTGCTTTGGCGGCAGAATACAAAGCCATCAATCTTTCGCAAGGCTTTCCTGATTTTGCTATTGACCAAACGCTTGCTTCCCTGTTAGAGGAAGCGGCACGAGGTAATTTCAACCAATATGCTCCGATGCCGGGATTGCCCATGCTGCGCGAATCGATTGCAGCTGATCTTTCCGGTAGGTACGGTATTTCAGCTGATCCGGATACGGAAATTACCATCACGCCGGGCGCCACCTATGGTATCTATACGGCACTTGCTTCTTTTTTGCAAAGAGGGGATGAAGTAATCGTCCTGGAACCGGCATACGATAGCTACATCCCTAATATTGAAATGAATGGTGCAGTTGCGGTACCGGTAGCATTAAGCTATCCCGGTTTCAACGTAGACTGGAATGCTGTAAAAAGAGCAGTT
Organism: Flavipsychrobacter sp.; assembly: GCA_035497455.1. Classification (GTDB taxonomy): domain Bacteria; phylum Bacteroidota; class Bacteroidia; order Chitinophagales; family Chitinophagaceae; genus JAFIGV01. The sequence goes on along the minus strand of DATJDL010000011.1, from coordinate 39,149 downwards.
ACATCCAAAACCAAGGCTATTATTATCAATACTCCCCACAACCCCACCGGTGCGGTAGGGTCGCAGGCAGATTGGGACGAACTGGCAGAACTGGTAAGGGAAACGGACATCGTTATAGTATCGGATGAGGTGTACGAGCAGTTGATCTTTGATGGTAAAAAACACTTCTCTGTGTTACAACATGCAGAGCTAAAGCAACGGAGTTTTGCCGTTTTCTCTTTCGGAAAAGTATTCAATAATACCGGTTGGAAGATTGGCTACGTAGTGGCTCCTCCCCCTATGACGGCCGCCTTCCGGCATATTCATCAATACCTTTCTTTTTCAGTGAACTCTACGGCCCAGTATGCTATTGCCCGGTACCTCGAAATGGGCAGCCTGCCTGATGTGGGTCGTGTGATGGAAAGTAAACGTAACTACTTTCTTGAGCTGTTTAAGCAATTGCCTTTTACAATCAAAAGCCCTACTGCCGGCAGCTATTTTCAGCTCGCGGGCTATGAGCAGATCAGCGATATGGCGGATGTGGATTTTGCCAAATGGCTGACAAAAGAACATGGTGTAGCCACCATACCGCTCAGCCCTTTTTACAGTGCTAAAAAAGACAACAGGCTCATCCGTTTTTGCTTTGCGAAAAAGGAAGAAACCCTGCAGGCAGCCGCTGAGAAACTCAAGGCCATTTAACTTTATCTTGCACTTCTGGCAGGGTAGATTTGCAGCGGACTTTATGTAGGGAAATATTCAGGATTCCAGCATAGCAAACAACTTTCACTCAAGACCATCTTAAATTAATATGCCTGCAAAGCTTTCAGTGAATATCAATAAAATAGCGACGCTGCGCAATAGCCGTGGAGGAGAGAAACCGAATGTTCTGAAAGCAGCGATAGATTGCCAGAAATTCGGAGCAGACGGCATCACCGTACACCCTCGCCCTGATGAGCGGCATATACGCTATGCTGATGTGCGTGATATCAGCAAGATCATGACCACAGAGTTCAATATTGAGGGCAATCCGATGGAAGATAAATTTGTGGACCTTGTGCTGGAAGTCAAACCTCACCAGGTGACACTGGTTCCAGATGCACTCAACCAGCTTACGTCTAACCATGGATGGGACACGATCACGAACAAAGACTACCTTATCCGGATGGTTGACGTCTTTAAGAAAGCAGGCATCCGGGTATCACTGTTTATTGATCCGAACCCGGAAATGGCGAAAGCTGCAGCGGATACCGGGACCGACCGGATAGAGCTCTATACCGAAGCCTATGCAGCACATTATTCGAAAGATAAGGAAATGGCCATCAGGAGCTACAAAGAAACAGCCGACGTCGCTTTTTCCCAGGGCTTAGGGATCAATGCCGGTCATGATCTTGATCTGGATAATCTGCATTATTTTGCTGAGAATATTCCTGCTCTCCTGGAGGTATCCATCGGACACGCATTGATTGCCGACGCTATCTATTACGGATTGCAGAACACAGTACAGCTATATAGGAGACAGCTGACGTCAGGCTTCCAGGGTGTACAATTCCGGTAAATTTCTTCCAAGGCCATCGTAATCCAGACCGTAACCCACTACAAAATAATTGGGGATCTCAAATCCTTTATAATCCGCTTCTATCGGGTACTGGAGTGCTTCGGGTTTCGTAAGGAAACTGGCGATCTTGAGTGATGAAGGTTGCCGCTGTAAAATTTCCGGAAGGAAAGAATGCAATGTTCTTCCCGTATCGATGATGTCTTCCACCAAAATGATATGCCTGCCGTTCAGGCTTTCTTCCAGGCCAATTGCCGTAACCACATTGCCTGAAGAAGAAGTTCCTTTGTAGGAGGCGAGTTTAATAAAGGAAATTTCTGCGTCTATATGCAGCCGTTTGAAAAGATCGGAAGCAAAAATAAAAGAACCATTCAATATAGCCAGAAACAAGGGCTGCGATCCGGCATAGTCCCGGTCTATCTGCATAGCGAGTGCTGTTACACGTTGCTGTATCGCATCCTCACTGATAAACGGTATAAAAACTTTATCGTGAACAGTAATTTTTTTCATGGTGATTCTATTTTACACGGAGCTTTTGCCCCACTTTGATTTCACCAAAATCCAGGTTATTCCACTCCTTTAACTGTGTCATGGTAATACTGTGTTTCTTAGCAATACCAAAAGCATTATCGCCTTTTTTAACGACATAGTACTCCGGTTTATTGCCGGATGAAGCGGAAACTTTAGGTGAATCCGTCTTTTTTATTTCAGTGGATTTTGTTTCCTCCGTTTTAGTGTCGGTTGCTTGTTTTTTGGCGTAGTCACTGGCATATACAGCCTTATCCAGCCGTGCCTTCAACCTGGCAAATTCATCTTTGGGTTCTTCTTCCTCTGCTTCCTTCGTTGTCACGGCTCTATTTTCTTCTACAGATTTAGTGTCAGCTATATTCACCGTTTCTTCCGGGTTCGTGTCTGAAGGCGACGGTACAGGTACGATAGCCGTATTTTTTTCAACGACTATAGCATTGTCAGTATGGATCGTGGTGGTTTCTTGCTCTACCATCACCGGCTTATCGGGGTTTTCCAAAGACTGCGTGGTCGTAACTTTTTCCACCACTACATCCTTGCCGGGAGTGATGGTGGTCGTCTCTTCTTCTATTTTTACCACTTTGTTTTTCGGGGATGTCAATGCTTCCTCATCAATGCTCACTTCTGTCGGCTGGGTAATGGTCACTTCTGTTTTAGTTTCGTCGGAAGTTTCATCTTTCACTGTTTTTTTTGTGACAGTTGTGCCTTTATTTCCCTCGATTTCCTCTTTCGTGAGGTAGCCTGCCTTCATGCGGCTACTCCCCTGGGGTACAGGGAGGCTTTCGCTACCGGAAAACGCTTTTAGCTCGTCCTTAGCCTCTTTCTTTTTTACAATTACTTCCGGTTTTTGGTCTGCTGTTTCCTGGAGTTGTAACAAAGAGCCGCTTACCGGTTCTTCATTTTCTTTGATCTTGTTGTATTGGCGAAGATTCTTTAGCAGCAACCCTTCCAGCTGTGATATCTGATGCATGGTCTCTCCGGGTTTCACCACATGATAAACAGTACCGCCTTTTGAACCTTTTCTGTCGAGATAGATGAACATGTCGGCTTCAAGTGGCTCATCTTTCAGGTCATTGTATTCCAACAATGCGGCGTAGCGGATATGGTATTTTATCGCATCATTCAGCAGCATGCTTCCTTTGGGCGCGTAGAAGGCTTTTATGCCATTCACGATCACCGTTTGCCCGTAGGATGGTCGTTCAGAGTTTTTAATGACAGTGTATCTGTTATCACCATCGCTGACGATCATTTTAGATTTTTTATTGGGAGCCGGTGTAGGTTCCACTATTGACGGCTTCGGGGCATCTTTATCAGGCACCACTTCTTTAGCTGTGCCGCGGCTGCCCATTTTTATGGGCTTCTGAGCTTCTGCGACTTCATTAAAATTTTTGTCCATCGCTGCGATGGTATATTGCTGCAGGTTATTTTCCTCCACGATTTTTATCAGCAATGGAGCGTACCTGGGATTTGTAGCGTAGCCCGCTCTTTTCAGTCCGTTGGCCCAACCGGGATAATCGGTGATGTCCAATGCAAAAAGGGAAGCATAACGAGGGCTGGAACGCAGGTAATCGGAGTGATCTTTATAAGATTCTAAATCACTCGCATATTTCCGGAAACATTCGTCCGGGCGATCATCGGTATAGGTATAGGTCTCGCCGGTCCATTCTTTTTTACATTTAATGCCAAAGTGGTTATTGGCATTTGTAGCAAGTTCACTGGCACCGGCGTTTGTTTCGTGTACACCCTGTGCCAGTGTGATGGATGCCGGTACGCCCGTACGCCTCTGTTCGCGCATGGCTTCCAGTTTGTACTTTTCAATATAGTTGGCGACCCGGGTTTTTCGATCCTCCGTTTGGGCAGATGCCTGTATCGAAATACTTAAGGCTGCTAAAAAAGCGAGTTTCAGAATTTTCATTATGTTATGGGTAACAGTTGCTGGATAATAAATAAGTTATTTAGTTTTTAGCTTTCTGACCAGTAAGATGCCGTCACGGATAGGCACTAATACCTGCTCCACGCGATCATCATTTTTCACCTTTTCATTGAAGGCAACTATCGCTTTGGCATTTTTACTTTGCTCCTGGTCCGGTAATACCACCTCTCCGTCATACAGTACATTATCAGCTAAGATAAAACCGCCGACGGGTACACTATCAAACACCAGGTCATAATACCGGTGATAATTTTGCTTGTCAGCATCGATGAACACCAGGTCAAATGGACCTGGCAGCGAGGGTAGAATTTCATCTGCCCTGCCTATATACTGCGTGATCTTTTCTCCGAGCCCTGCTTCGCGAAAATAGCGCAAGCACAGGTCCTGGAGTTCTTCATTGATATCAACAGTGAGCAGTTGTCCATCCTCTTTCAGTCCTTGCGCCAGGCAAATGGCAGAGTAGCCGGTATAAGTGCCTATTTCCAGGATGCGTTTCGGTGCGATCATTTTGCTGATCATCCCCAGGAAAGCGCCTTGTAAATGCCCCGAAAGCATCACAGGCAATTCTACCTTCAGGTGGGTTTCCCTGTTGAGTTTTGCTAGAGTTGGCGTTTCAGGTGATGTGCTGTTTTCGGCATAATCACTCAACGCTTTGGAAAGAAGTAGTTGTGTCATAATGTTCTCCTGGAGAGATAGGAACAAAAATAGCAAGAATACGCCAGTTAGTATGGATAAGAACGGATAGCCTGATCTTATCCAATGGGGTAATAGCTGAACCCTCAAATCATAAGTGTACAATCCATTGTTCAGAAAGATGAATTTCAGACAGGTACTGCTTCCTGCGGGAAGATCAACCAAGGGGTCGTGATATCCCGGGGGGAGCTAACAAAAATTTTTCAACATAAATTTATTCAGGAACTTTAATTCATGAAGATCAGAATAAAAGGCAACAGTGTGCGGCTGCGATTGACGAAAACGGATGTCAGGAGCCTGGGCACTGCAGGTGTCGTAAGTGATAAGACATCTTTCGGAACTGCCGTGTTTACCTATCAGTTGCAACTGTCTTCCAACCAGAATGACATGAATGCCTCGTTTGAAAACGGGACGGTCACCGTCTTCATTCCGGAATCGATGGTAAATACATTGGTGCACACAGAACGCATCGGTTTTGATACCCGTCAGGACATCGGGCATGGAGAAACCCTTTTTATTTTAGTGGAAAAAGATTTTCAATGCCTTGACCATACGATCGAAGATCAATCAGATATGTATATCAACCCCAACAAGACCTGCTAAAAAGAGAACGATGTCTGAAGAGAAAAAAGCAAAAGCACGGCAATTGCCCAATCCTGAAAACCCGGAGATCCTGGAGCAGCTGAAGCTGACGAAGCCGAAAGAGGTAGCCGCAGGTATTCCGGCGGTCATTTCTTCTGCGAAGCATATTTTACAGGAAATGGATGCTGTACGTGGTTTCCGCGCTTTGCTTAAACTGAATCAGAAGGAAGGTTTTGATTGTCCCGGTTGCGCTTGGCCCGATCCGGACGATGATCGCTCAGCAGTAGCGGAATATTGCGAAAACGGTGCAAAAGCCATAGCAGAAGAAGCCACAACCAAAGCGCTGCGTGCGGATTTTTTCGCCGCCAACTCCCTAATACAATTAGCGGAAGCGGATGACTACCGTATCGGGAAAAAGGGCAGAATTGCGCAGCCGATGTATTTGCCTGAGGGCGGTTCGCACTATGTACCGGTCAGCTGGAACGATGCCTATGCCCTGATCGCAAAGCATTTGAAAGCGCTGGAATCTCCTGATGAAGCGACTTTTTACACATCTGGCAGAACGAGTAATGAAGCAGCATTTTTATACCAGCTTTTCGTGCGGGAATATGGTACCAACAACCTTCCGGATTGCTCCAATATGTGCCACGAAAGCAGTGGTGTGGCATTGACGGAGAGTTTAGGTATTGGCAAGGGGTCCGTCAAGCTGGAAGATTTTTATGAAGCGGAAGTGATCGTTATCCTGGGTCAAAATCCCGGAACAAACCATCCCCGCATGTTGAGTGCCCTGCAGAAGGCAAAAGAGAACGGCTGCAAAATCATTTCTGTAAATCCCCTGCCGGAGGCGGGTTTGGTGGCATTCAGCAACCCTCAGACCGTTAAAGGCTTTTTAGGTATCAAGGCTAAGCTTACCGACCATTTCATGCAAGTGAAGATCAACGGTGATATGGCGTTGATGAAAGCCATCATGAAGCTGATGTTGGATGCAGAGCGTAATCATCCCGGTACTGTTTTCGATCAGGAGTTTATTGAAAAGAATACACTGGGATATGAAGCCCTGATCTCCAGCCTGGATCTCCATCACATGGACGACCTGGTGAAAGCCTCCGGGATTCCTTTCCTGCAGATTGAAGAAGTCGCGCAGCTCTTCATCGAAAAGAAGAAAATCATTGCTTGTTGGGCCATGGGGCTGACGCAGCATAAAAATGCAGTAGACACTATTAAAGAAGTGGTGAATCTGCTGTTATTAAAAGGAAGTATCGGCAAACCCGGTGCCGGCACTTGCCCGGTGAGGGGGCATAGCAACGTACAGGGAGATCGGACAATGGGCATTTATGAAAAACCTTCTCAAAAATTCTTAGACAGTCTTCAGAACGTATTTGGCTTCATCCCTCCCCGGCATCATGGGCTGGATGTAGTAGACAGTATCAAGGCGATGCAGGAAGGGAAGGTGAAAGTATTCATCGCCATGGGAGGTAATTTCCTTTCAGCTACACCAGATACCCAGTATACGGCAGACGCCTTGCGTAAATGTAAACTCACGGTGCAAATCAGCACCAAGCTCAATCGAAGTCACCTGATCACGGGTGAGGAAGCCCTGATATTGCCCACATACGGAAGAAGTGATAAAGACATTGTAAATGATGAAGAACAATTCATCAGCTGCGAAAATTCGATGGGCGTCGTACAGAAAAGCCAAGGCAATCTAAAGCCGGTGAGTAAAGACCTTAAAAGTGAATGCGTGATCGTATGCGAGCTGGCTAAGGCCGTGCTGGGAAACAATTCAAAAGTAAATTGGGACAGCTACCTGCAGCACTATGATCACATCCGTTCCGATATCGAACGCACGATCCCCGGGTTTGACAATTATAACGAACGGGTGCGTAAACCCGGAGGCTTTTACCTGCCCAATTCATCACGTGAAGGCTATTTCCCGACCCGCACACAAAAAGCACATTTTAATATAGGTGCCCTGGAACAGGTAACCCTGCAAGACGATGAATTGCTCATGATGACCATCCGGAGCCATGATCAGTTCAATACAACTATTTATGGGTTGGATGACCGGTATCGCGGGGTGCTCAATGAGCGTCGCGTGATCTATCTCCATGCAAAAGACATGCAGCGTCATGGAATAAAAGACCGGGATATCGTCGATTTATATAACGATCATGAGGGTATAGAGCGCGTAGCGCATAAGTTTATCGCTATTCAATACAATATTTCGGAACAGTGTGCGGCTACCTATTTCCCGGAGACCAACGTGCTGGTTCCGATCAACAGCGTGGCGGATAAAAGTAATACCCCCACGAGCAAATCTGTAGTGATAAAACTCCGTAAAGCAGTAGTGTGACAATATACCTGAGTCCTCACATCCCGTTGAGAGCCCCGGTCAGTCTAAATGTTTTTTAAACCCATTTGGGTTGATTCAGCATCTTATTGTCTCTGTTTTTTTGTTCTTTTGTGTAAGTTTTTTCCCCTTTGATCCGTCGGTATAATTTTTGAAGAAAATAAGGAAGAAATGCGCAAAGCCCTCAAGATCACTTTTTGGATACTCGGTAGCCTCCTTTTTTTAATACTGGTAGCGGTCGTTTTCCTGTTGACTCCTCCTGGTAAGGAACTGGTCCGCAGTCAGGCGGAAAGTTTCCTGCGGAAGAAATTAAAAACTACCGTAAACATAGGGGGCATTGACTATGGGTTGCCTAAATTTATAGAGCTTAACCACATTCTTTTCCTCGATCAGGCTCAGGATACACTGTTAGCTGGCGAAAAGATCCGGGTAGACATCAACATGCTGAAGCTGTTAAGCAGCAATGTGGATGTCCAGGAAATCCAACTTAAAGGTATTAATGCGCATATCTACAGGAATGCACCGGATACGAATTTCAATTTTACATATATAGTGAATGCATTCGTGACTTCGCCCGGGGGCGAAACGGAGGCGAAAGACACTTCGGGAGGCAGTAAGCTGACCATGAGCGTAGACGAATTGGTGCTGGACCAGGTTCGTTTTCGCTTTGATGACTATACCGGCGGAAGCCGTTTTGCAGCAAAGGTAAACGACCTGCGTTTGACCATGAACAAGATCGATCCGGCGAAGATGCTTTTTCATATTGACAAATTGCATGTAGATGGTTTAGACGGAGCGTTTATGACAGACACTTCCTACCTGCCTCCGGAGCCGGAAGAGCCCTCCGGCCCGATCACTTTACAACTCGCCGCGAACGAACTCGATCTGAAGAATGTACATTACAAGCAGGAAAGCACCCTGGATAAATTCTTCATGGACATTAATGTAAGCCGTCTTTTAGGACATCCGCAAAAGATTGACTTGCAAAATCAGACGATTGAAATCAAAGATATATCGCTTTCCCCATCCCAGGTCCGTATTTCGATGGAGAATGCGGTAGCCAATGAGGTTGCCGAAACTGTCGATACTCTTATAGAGCCTGATCCTGTGCCGGAAATGAAATGGCGGGTGCTGGCAGCGAAAATGAATATCAACCAGCTGGACTTTAAGTATGACAACTTAAGCTTGCCAAGGCAAAAATCAGGTATGGATTATTCGCACATTGACGCTAAAGCCATCACCCTGGATGCCCAAACCATTTACTATACGACCGATACCATTGCCGCTTCGCTCAGGCACCTTTCCTTAAAAGAGCAATCCGGTTTTGACCTGCAAAAATTGAGAACGGATTTCGTGTATCATCCACAAGGTGCCTACCTGAAAGATCTGTACCTGCAAACCGACAAGACTATTTTGCAGGATTACGCCTGGGTGCAATACCCTTCGTTAGATGCACTCAGCAAAAACATGAACCTGGTTCGTTTAAAGTTGAACGTCGAAAAAAGCATTGTAGGATTTAGAGATGTATTGTTATTTGCTCCGCAATTAGCGCAGCAGGATTTCTTCCGGAAGAACCGGAATGCGATGGTGCGGCTGGATGCGCAGCTGGATGGCAGCATGGATGCATTGAACATTGAAAAATTTGCACTTTCAGGTCTGGGCAGCACGGAGGTATCGCTTTCTGGAAAATTATACGGGTTGCCTGATGCGGACAAATTGCGCTATAACATTCGTATTGCGAAGCTGCAGTCGTCCCGTCGCGATATAGACGGATTCGTCCCGGCAAGCGTCAAGCAGCAAATCAGCATACCGGAACGCTTCGCGGCAACAGGAACTATTTCGGGGAGTACACTGGCTTACAACCCCGATCTGATTATCCTGACAAGCGACGGTAATGCGAGACTGAAAGGAATGCTGTCTATGGAGGGAAAAACCGGTAAGGAAAAATACGATATGACTGTCAGTACCCAGGCGTTGAATTTGGGGAAGATCCTGAAAAATCAACAGCTTGGTAGTATTTCTGCCGACATTAAAGCAAAAGGGACCGGTTTTGATATCAATACCCTGAATGCTACAGCCAGCGGTGTTGTACATGCCGCTACCTATAACGGGTATACGTATAACCGCATCAGCTTTAAGGGAGATATGGCAAGCAAAGTTGGAAATGTAAAACTTGTTTCAAAAGATACGAACCTGCATCTGGACCTTACTGCCCATGCCGATATGCGGGGGAAACATCCGGCTATCAAAGCAATAGGCACTATTGATAGCATCAACCTGTATCAGCTCAAATTTTATTCTAAAGACATAAAACTACGGGGCAAACTGGATGCTGATATCGCATCGCTGGATCCGGATTATCCTGTGGCCACCATCGTTCTTCGGGAACCTTCCGTGGGAACCAATTCGGAGAACTATTACCTGGATAGTGTTTTCATTGTATCTGCTCCTTCCCCAGATAGCGGAAACAATATCCGAATAGAGGCGCAGGCTTTGACTGCGCAGGTGTGGGGGCATCTGCCGCTTACAAAAGCCGGTGCCGTTATCCAGGAACAGATAGACAAACACTACACATTTGACGACAGCACCTACCAGGCACAAAAACAGGTGGTGAAGGTCGATACCTTGGGTAGCTACGATCTGAACATAAAAGCCCGCGTGAATGAACACCCTGTTCTTTTTGCATTGGTGCCTTCCCTGAAGCGCCTGGACAGCGTGGATATCTCGGGTGGAGTGACCCCCAATAAATTAGTACTGGATGTAAATGCACCCAAAGTAGTGTACAATACCATGAATATCAATGGTGCTAGGCTTCGTGTGAACGGAGGCGATGCAGATCTGAACTATATAGTATCCCTGGACCTTCTTGCACAAGGTTCCACTTATATCTGGAACCCGACCATCTCCGGCAGTGTGCAAAAAAATGCGGTCACCTCCAACGTTTCTATAACCGATAAAGACAGTACTGAGAAATTCCGGTTTGCAGCCCTATTGCAACGGAAAGGTGATGACCAGGTGTTACAGCTACAAAAAGGACTTTTGTTGAATTACCAGGAATGGCAGGTAGCAGACGGTAACCAGATAGTGTTTGCTGAGCCGGGTATGTACATTCAGAATTTTGCGATTTCCAAAGGCAATGAAAGTATTCGCATCAGCAGTGAAACACCAGTTTACAATGCACCGTTGACTGCAGATATCAGTAACTTCCTGTTGTCGAATGTTACAAGTATCATCAGTACGGATACGCTGATCGCAAACGGTTCCCTTGCCGGCAACGTAAAGTTATCGCAGCTGCAGCCTTCACCTTTATTTACGTCTGCGCTCAACATTTCCAACCTGTCTATTTTAGGAGATACCATAGGCAACATGAGTATGGATGCCGCCAGCGAAAATGCAAATACCATAAATGCCAAAGTGGGCATCGCAGGTTTTGGAAATGATATTCGATTGAGTGGAAAGTATTTTATGGAGCCGGTAAATGGTGATCAGTTTGATATGAATTTACTGTTGAGTCCTTTGAGTATAAAATCCATGGAAGGACTTACAAATTATGCGATCAAGAACTCATCAGGAACCATCACGGGAGATTTGAAAGTAAAAGGTACGATCTCTGAACCTGAGCTGGATGGGCAGCTGAAAACGAACCAGCTTACAACGAAGGTCGCGATGCTCAACCAATCGTTTACCATGCCGGATGAGATCATCACCTTTACGCGCGGAGGTATTCGCTTCAATAATTTTGAGATTTACGACAGTGTAAAAAATAAGCTGAGCATAGATGGCAGGGTCATTACGAGAGACTACCAGAACATGAGCCTGGCAATGAGAATAAATGCACGTAACTGGCAGGCGATGAACTCCACCGTGAAAGACAACAAAGAATTTTACGGGAAGCTTTTCCTCACCACCAATATGGAAGTATTTGGGCCTGTTACTGCTCCGAATGTTGATGGCAGCCTGAACATACTCAAAGGCACCAATATGACCATTGCCATTCCGGAACAGGAAGTAGGGGTGCAGGATCATGAGGGTATTGTGAAGTTTGTGAACATGAAGGACACGGGAAGATACCGGCTGACGACGCAGGTAGAAGATACATTCCGAAAGCTGGCAACCGTACCCAAAGGTTCTGAGATCAACATGAATATTAACCTGAATGAAGAAGCAAACTTCAGCGTGATCATAGACCAGGCTACCGGGGACTTCCTGAAAGTACGGGGCGCTGCAGATCTCAATACTACCGTAGCGCCTGACGGAACTCTCGGGCTCTCCGGTCAGTTAGAGATCAAGGATGGGCAATACCAATTGAACTACAATCTTATAAAACGCCTGTTCCGCATACAGCCCGGCAGTACGCTCACTTTTTCCGGTGACCCTACCGAAGCCCAGGTGAATGTGACAGCCATTTACGAAGCAGTGGTGCCGCCTTATGACCTGGTATCGCGCCAGGTAGATGAGCAGGAATTGGTATACTATAAACAACGTCTTCCGTTTGAAGTGCATATGTCTTTGGTAGGAGAGTTGTTGAAACCAGAGATCAAATTCGATATTGTGTTGCCGGATGAAAAAAGCTATGCGGTAGGCTCTCTGGTAGGCGATTTGGTACAGGCACGTCTTACGGAGCTTCGTAATAACCCGTCTGATTTGAATAAACAGGTTTTTGCATTGATCATATTGAATCGCTTTGTAGCAGAAAATCCCTTCGAAAGCGGGGCGGGCAGAGATGCGGAAAGTATCGCAAGGCAAAGCGCCAGCCGCTTCATCTCCGAACAACTTAACAAGTTTGCCGGAGGGCTTATACAAGGTCTGGATCTGACCATGGATTTGGCAACATCCGACGATTATACAACAGGAGAAAGACGAAACAGGACAGACCTCAATATCGCGGCTTCAAAAAAATTGCTGAATGACAGGCTTACCCTTACTGTGGGCAATAACTTCCAGCTGGAAGGACCTCAATCCAACTCCACGCAAGGCACCTCCTTCATCCCCGGAAATCTTGCTGCTGACTATGACCTTTCAAGGGATAGGAAATACCGCGTACGTTTTTACAGGAGAAATGAAGATATGGGTATTATAGACGGTTTTGTGGTAAAAACAGGCGCCAGCTTCATTATGACATTGGAGTTTAACAGGATCAGGCAGGCATTGATGAGTGAAAAAAAGAAAGAGAAACTGAGAGAAGAACGCAGGAAGCGCCGGGAAGAACTTAAAAAGGCAGAAGAAGAAAACAATAAAGCCGTGACACAACAAGGGTAGTAGTATGTATCAACAAAAAAACTCGATATTCTGTCTCCTGTTTATACTGGCATTATGCAGTGTCTCCTGCAAGATCACGCGTAACATCAAAAAAGAGGATACACTTTACACAGGTTCTACACTGAGTGTAAAGGATAAAGGGCTTTCGGCAAAGGAAGCTAAGGTGTTGAAAAACGATCTGCAGGAAGCAATCCGCCCCAAGCCGAATTCCAGCTTCCTGGGCTTACGTTTTAAACTTTTCATTTACAACCTGGGAGGTAAAAGTGAAAAAGAAAAAGGGCTTCGCAAATTCATCCGGAACCTGGGTGAGCCTCCGGTTTTAGGTAGCTCATTCGATGCTTCAAAAAATGAAAAAATCCTGGAGAACATTCTTTATAACAAAGGGTTTTTTTACCCGATTGTGACTTCCGAAACCATTACGGACACCAACAAAAGGACAACAAAAGGAAAGTTTGATATTGTTACCGGGCCGCAATACACCATCAAGGACGTATTTTTTCCGAGTGACGGATCTGCTATAGCCCGGCATATCGATTCTATCAAAGGCAAAACATTGCTCACACCCAACGCTCCCTATAACCTCGATCTTATTAAAGGAGAGCGCGACCGTATTTCCCGGTCACTTACTGAAAGCGGTTATTATTATTTTAAATCGGACTACCTGCTGGACGTCGTTGACACTTCCATCGGCGGCATGAAAGTCAATATGTACCTGACGTTAAAGGAGGATGAAATGCCGGCTGAAGCCGCCTACATCTATAAGATCAACAACGTATATGTCTATCCAAATTACCGGATCAACTCTAACCAGGCTGATACAAACGGGAAAAATGCGATACTTTATGAAGGCTATTATGTAGTAGATAGAAGAAAAACGTTTAAACCTTTCGTATTTAAACAGGCTATGCAGTTTCGCCCCGGCGATATTTATAACCGCACAGAACTTAATCTTTCGCTTAACAGGCTGGTGAATCTGGGTACCTTTAAACTGGTGAAAAATCGCTTTGAATCCGTAGACGATGCCAGCAATCCTTTGTTAAATGTTCATTATTACCTGACGCCCTACCCTAAGAAGTCAGTTCGTTTCGAATTAGGAGTAGAGTCTCAGAATGACAGCCGTTTAGGTACGCAGTCCAGCATCAGTTTCCGTAATAAAAATACATTTGGCGGAGCAGAACTGCTGACTGTTAGCCTGCGCGGCGGTTATGAAGTGCAATCAGGTGGAGCAGACAACGTAAAACGCCCTCCCAGTATCGAAGGCGGTGCGGAAGTAAGTCTGTCTTTCCCCAGGTTTTTAGTTCCTTTTTTGAAGATCGTTCCTAATAATATGTACGTGCCGCGCAGCATTGCCAAAGTAGGGTATGATGCCACTATTCGTCGCGACCTTTACCTCATTCATTCTTTCAGCACTTCTTTCGGATATGTATTCAAAGAAGACATCCGGAAAGAGCATCGCCTGTTCCCCGTCAATATCAATTATGTAAAAACAGATACACTTATCGGTCGTGGGAATCCGGGAGATATCAACTACAGCAACCTGATCTTTAATGGGCTGATCATTGGCCCCACGTATGAATATACGTTCAACAGCCAGGCAGCAGGCGTGAGAAAACACAATTATTATTTTAACGGGCAGATCGATTTTTCCGGCAATATCCTGGGCCTTGCGCAGGGTGCCAACAATCCTGAAAATCCCAATAAAATAATTGGGACGCCTTACGCGCAGTACATGAAATACCAGATAGACGGGCGTTATTATTTAAATTATGCCGTACATCAAAACAATATGTGGGCAAGCCGTTTGCTCTTTGGCTATGGATATCCTTACGGTAACTCCAGCCAGTTGCCCAATATCAAGCAATTCTTCAGCGGTGGTGCCAGCAGTTTACGTGGATTTCGCTCCCGCCTGGTTGGTCCGGGCACCTACAATGAACAATACCTTAACCCCGGTCAGCAGCAGCAATTTGTAGAAACCCTGGGCGATATAAAACTGGAATTCAGCAGCGAGTTTCGAACCCATATTTATCAGTTCATTAATTCAGCCGTTTTCATCGATGCCGGTAACATCTGGACACGCAATGAAGACCCGCGTTTCCCCGGCAGCAAGTTCACCTCCAGGTTCTACAAACAATTGGCAGTGGATGCAGGTGCCGGTCTGCGCTTGGATTTCAGCATTCTCATTCTGCGCCTGGATCTTGCAGTACCCCTGCGACGCCCCTGGCTACCGGAGGGACAGGAATGGGACTGGGATAAAAACACGAAGCCTGTATTCAACTTAGCGATAGGATATCCGTTTTAGCGTATTCGCCGGACTAAGCAGCCCGCCCCGGGAAACAATGTTGCAGAAAAGCACTGTAAATCGGCCTGACAGACAAGGCTAAAAATTGGGCTGCAGCTTATTATGCGAATAAAAATCGCTAAAATAATTGACCACCTCGTCAGCCGTGTCGAATATCCTTATAAGGTCCAGGTCACCCGGGCTGATATTGCCGTATTGTTCAAGCATCACCTTCTCCATCCAGTCGAAGAGTCCTCCCCAATATTCTTTGCCTATACAGATCATGGGGGTTTGCGTGAATTTGCGCGTCTGGATAAGCGTAGCAATTTCAAAAAACTCATCCATCGTTCCCCAGCCACCAGGCATCATGATGAATCCCTGGGAATATTTGGAGAACATCACCTTCCGGACGAAGAAATAATCAAAATTAATGTTGTAATCCGAGCTTACAAAAGCATTGGAACCCTGTTCAAATGGCAGTTCAATATTGATTCCCACAGATGTGCCATTAGCAAGATGGGCGCCTTTATTTCCTGCTTCCATAATGCCCGGGCCACCACCGGTGATGATCCCAAAACCTTCTTCGCACAAGCGTTTTGCTATTTCCTGAGCCAGGTTATAGTACTTCGTATCCGGTTGCGTACGGGCAGAGCCAAATATCGTAATACAAGGTCCCAGTTTTGCGAGCGTTTCAAAGCCCTGCACAAATTCTGCCATGATCTTAAAAACCTGCCAGCTGGAGTGTGCACGTGTTTCACCCCAATCACGCATTTTTACCTTGGTATACTTGTCCTGCATATTTTATAAGTTGAGAGGTAGTTCTTTTTCACCCTTTCGGGAGAATAAAAATAAAAGAATAAACGTGAGCGTTGCGTTAATGATAAGCAATTCAGTGCCTATCACGTAACCTCCAAGCCACTGTTTGTCATGCTGTTTCAGGAAGTAACTGACGAGCGGCGCTATGATACAGATAACAGGCACCAGTGATTCGTTCACTTTCCTTTTGGTAAAAATGCCGAACGTGAAAAGAGCTAAAAGAGGTCCATACGTATAACCCGCCACCACCAGCAAAGTTTGTATCAGCGATCCGTTATCTACCTCCCGGAAGAAAAATACACAAACCAAAAAGATCAGGGCGAACACGTTGTGAACGATCAGTCTGGTTTTCTTCTTTTTTTCTTCGCTCCAATCCGTTCTTCTTTTCATGCCCAGTATATCAATGCAATAGGAAGATGTCAGGGCGGTAAGAGCGCCGTCCGCGCTGGGAAAAAGCGCGCTGACGAGACCGATCAGGAAACACACGGTAATGAAGAAGGGTAGACCGCTCTTCACAGCAATTGTTGGAAACAGGTCGTCGCCAGTGGCAGCGATCCCATTGGCCGTAGCATAGAGTGTAAGCAAGGCTCCCAGAGACAAAAAAATAAAAACCACAATGGCCTGCAAAAAGCTCAGAACGATCATATTCTTCCGGGAGTCTTTTACATTGGTGACACTGATGTTCTTTTGCATCATCTCCTGGTCAAGCCCCGTCATTGCAATAGTAATGAACATGCCGCCCAGTATCTGTTTCACGAAGAAATTAGGTGCTGCAGGATCGGTGCCGATCATTTTGGTAAAATTATTTGCCTCCATGGCCTGCCAGGCAGTGCCTACGTTGAGACCCAGTTGCGAAAGAATGTACCCGATACAGATCAGTAAGGCCAGGAGCATAAATGTAGTCTGCAAAGTGTCGGTCCATACAATGGTCTTCACCCCGCCGCGGTATGTATAAAGCAGGATAAGAGCCAATATTAATACCGCCGTGATCTCGAAATTGATGTGCATGTCCGCCAGCACAAATTTTTCCAGCACCTTTATCACCAGATATAAACGAAGCGTTGCCCCCAGGGTACGGGAAAGAATGAAGAAGAGTGCCCCGGTTTTATAAGGGACCGTTCCAAGTCGTTTTTCCAGGTACGTATAGATAGACGTGACATTTAATCTGTAATATAAGGGCAGGAGTACAAAGGCTACTACAAAGTAGCCGATTACATAGCCTATGACCACTTGGAAATAATCGAACCCGGATCTGGCAACCGTGCCGGGCACAGAAATGAACGTCATGCCGCTTAGGGAGGTTCCGATCATGCCAAAAGCAACTACCCACCATTTGCTGCTGCGATCTCCGATAAAGAACGACTCATTGTTGGAATGGCGGGAGGTATAAAATGCAATACCCAGGAGTAAGCCGAAATAAGCCAGGATGATAAGAAGCAATAACGTGCTGTTCATGTGTGTAAAGTAAAGAAAAGCTCGCCTTATAGAAAACTGGCGTTTGGCTCCGTTTTATCCCCCGGCTTTTTGATGGTTTGCGTTTAGGCAGCAGCCTGCATGTCGTTCTTTTTCCAATGCGATTTCACCGGTAAACTTTCCTTGTGCTGGAGAGAACATGTATGATGCAATTTTTGCGAATGACTTGTTAAGCCCTGATTTTGAGCAACCAAGTTAGTTGTGCCATCCTATTTTTGCTCCGGTTTGGAAGCTATGGCTCTAAACATTTTTTAAGACATCACAGTGCCGGAAATAACTGATATTCATACAACCTCTAACTTATTTTTCTGGATAAATCTCGCCCCTCTTCGGTACGAGAGGGCTTTATATATTATAGCTAATCTCAGTGTGTGGCTGGCGTATATATTGATACCTGTCGCCATAGTCTTTTATATATCCAAACAGGCTAAACATGTGCATTTCGGATTCCTGTATAAGCTGTTTGCTGTGTTCCTGTTTGCAGGAAGTACCATCTTCCTGTTGGATATTTTTAGTCTTTGGTCCCGTAATCACATCTTGGACATTTGCCTGAGAGTCAGCGTGTCCGTTATAAGCTGGTTAACACTTTTGTATATGATCAGGGTGTTGCCGGCTGCATTCGCCCTGCGCTCGCCAAAAGACATGGAAGAAGAGATAGCCCGGAGGATTAAAGCCGAAAACACGCTAACACAAAACAATACCCGGCTTTTGGAAGCTGAAAAAACAGCTAAGTTGGGCTATGGGTATTGGGATGTCGTGAGGAACAGGATCGAACTGTCAGATATTGCGTTTGATGTGTTGGGTCTGCCGACAGGCGCTATTCTTAGCTTGGAAATGTTGATGGAGCAGGTACACCCGGCAGATCTTAAATTCGTACAGGAAGCACTGAGAAAGAACCTGAACGCTAAAGAGTTTCATGAATTTTACTTCAGGATCATTACGCCATCCATGCAAGTGAAACACCTGTTGGTAAAGGGTGAAAATGTGAAGAACGAGATCAACGAAACCATCATGGTGAAGGTGATCCTGCAGGATGTATCGGAAATCAGAAGGTATATGAAGCGCATCGAACTTCAGAATAAAAAACTGAAGAAAATAGCCTGGGTGCAATCTCACCGTATGCGTGGACCGGTAGCTACTATTATTGGCATGGCGGAGCTCATCAATGAAAATGACCCGGCAGATCCCATCAATTTTGAAGTGATCCGCAGTATAAAGTCACAAAGTATGAAGCTGGATGACATGATTTTGGAAGTGGAAAACCTAACCAGGGAAAAGTTGAAATAGCAGGTTCCTGCAAATATGTTATTTTAGAGCGTGGATTTTTACATCACGCTGCTGTTTTCAAGGCTTCTCAAAGCATTTAAGACCCCGGCACAAAATCTGCTTGAACTTTTCCCCCAACCTGTCCCAATGCGAGTCTTGTTATTCCTCACCTGTTTTATTCTTTGCCTCCCGTTTTCTAAAGCGCAGCATATATGGAAAGGTTATATAGGTGTGCAGGGCGGAGAATCATTTCACTACGAATTGCATTTCAAAGACTCGGCAGGATACGTAAAAGGGGTTGCTTATACTTTTAAAAATCCAAAACAGGATGTAAAAGCTGCTTTTTCAGGCTTTATAGATCGTAAAAACCAGACGTTTACTTTCCGGGAGACGGAATTGCTTTATAATCATGGTTTTGAAAGTATTGCCACGATCTGCCTGATCAGCGCGACGCTAAAATTCACTAAAGAAGAGAACCATTGGGTGTTTTCGGGAGCGATAGCCAGTAGTGATATAACCCAGGTATCTTGTAGCTTCGGTTCTGTAACCATCACCGGCGTAGACGATGTGAAACAAGTGCTGTCCGTAACGGAAGAAAACCCACCCCCCGTTCCCGCACCTGTTATAGCAAAAAGAACGCCTCAAAAGACCCTTAAGGTAGTGTATGATACGGCAGCGAAGCCATATGTTGCAAACAATATTCCGGCCGTCACAACGGTGAAAATTACCGAAGGGGCAGCAAAGCACTATTTGTGGAATGCGGATAGTTTTGTGCTTGAAATATGGGATGGAGGGAGGGAAGACGGCGACAGAATTTCGCTATGGATAGATGACGTCAAGTTCCTGGATAATTATCAGATAAACAAAGAAGTACAACGTTTGGCGATGAAATTGAAAGAAAATGGGAGTACCATCATAAAAATCATGGCAGAAAATGAAGGGAATGAACCTCCCAACACAGCAGATATTATTTTAAGAGATGGGAATAAGACGTACAAGCTATTGGCGTATAACAAATTTGGAAAAACGGCAATCGTGGAATTAATTCGAAATAAATCTTGAAAAACAAGCCAACGTTTGTTTTAAAACCCGCGTCTTTATCAAAGCAGTAATGAATTTTTAACATTATTGTTTATATTGCGTACCCGAGTAAATAAAACTATATGAAAAGAGTTATACTGTTTTTGACAGGACTTGTTTTTTTCGTCGCCGGACATGCCCAAACCATTATATCCCAGGGCACGCCGATCAATCCTAACGGGTGGAATTTTTCCACGAATGCGGTCATAAACATTGATACGGTGGTCCTGAACGGCTCCTTACCCAATGAATCGGCCTACACCTACTATGCGACGCCGATCACCATTACGGATTGTGCGCGTTTCGTAGGATCTTTCTATTTCAAGATTTCGGATAGTGCTCCCGGAGGGCCGGGCGACGGTCTTGCTTTTTGGTTTTTGGATAACCCTCCTGCCGGACCTGTAGTAGGCAACATGGGTATGCCCAATGCTGCGATCGGGAATGCCTTTATTATTGATACGCACGATGACGATTTTTCCGGAAATAACCCGCTTTATACCATGTATGGGCTGAATGGCTCCGGTTACAATGAGGGTTTACCGAATGACCCGAATCGTATAGGACCTGAGGTGCCTAATCAGAACGCTGCCATCAACGGCTTCTGGCACAGGTGCGTGGTGATCTATAGCGATGGATTGTACACGGTAGAAATTGATGGGGTTCCGGTAATACTCAACGAAGCAGCTCCGTTAAACACGCTGACAGGCTATTTTGGGGTAAGTGCTTCTACAAGTGCTAACCATTACAGCCAACATGCTATTCGTGATTTGAATGTCGTAATCGATTCTATAGAAACAGTTACATTGACCAAAGATTCCGCTAAATTCTGTTTAGATACCATTCCACCAATCGATTCGGCTCATTTAGCGGCTTACGTTTCCGGCGATAGCGTGATCTGGTATAATGTATTTGGTGTGCAGCTTCCTAAACCACCGGTGGTTCCGTTGGATACGTTAGGTGTTGATACTTTTTATGTGAGTAACTATACGCCTTGCGGAGAAAGTACTAAAAAGATGTTCCGCCTGATTGTAGATGTTCCGCCATTGCCACCGGCACTTAACTATGATTCGACTGTTTGCGTTGGCGAAGCGCCTCCTAATTTCACACTCGTGCCGAATACCTATTGGTATGAAGATTCTGTAGGAGGTATTGGGAATCTGAATCCGCCGGTGTATCCTACTGATAAGGCAGATACTATTATTTATTGGGTTACCTATAACCCGGATGGTTGCGAAAGTAAAAGAGTAGCAGTTCCATTATATGTATTGCCGACACCGGATCCGGATTTTACCTGGACGATCAAATACGGTTGCGAAGCAGATACTGTTACGTTTACGAGCACTATCATCGGTGTGGCAGATAGCATTCTATGGACTTTTGGTGACGGAACATCCGACACTGCCAGAAATCCGGTGCATTTATACTATAGCCAAAGCAACAACTTTGTCGTGACGCTTATTGCTACAAATAAAGGCACAGGGTGCGTAGATAGCGCCAGAAAAATTCTGACCAATGTTCACCCGCTCGTTGCCTATTTCACTGTAAATGATGATACAGTTTGCCAGGGATTCGAAGTGAAATTTACGAACTTGGATACCTTTAATGACTTTGGTCCGGCACATTATCTGTGGGATTTCGGTGATGGTACTACGGATACTAACTTCTCTCCGTCTCACGTCTACAATACACCGGGTGTATATACGGTGATGCACGTGATAACAGACTTTGTTCCTTGTAAAGACACTATGTTTAAAACAATCTATGTCGATTCGGCAGGGACCATGGTGATCAATATTGAAAATGACATTATTTGCGAAGGTGCCGCGGTAACATTCACCGGAGACTTTACAACGATAGGGTTGTCGAACTATACATGGGATTTTGGAGACGGGTTCAAATTGCAGAATGTAAATCCCGTGACCCATACCTATGACTCGGGTGCTGTATATACCGTGACCCTCATTGGAGAATATAGGGCTTGTGATGATGATACTGCTGTTGTTGCGCTGCCTGTACAAAGCTTCCTGAGTGTAAACCTCGGACCTGATACCGTAATGTGCCCGAATGGCGCCGGAATAGTAATCGGTGATACCAAAAACCAAAGTGTTCCCGGAGCTAAATGGCTATGGAGTACAGGAGATTCTACCTCATCCATTACGGTAAGACACCCTGGTACATATACCACCCGCGTGAGCTACAATGGCTGTATGACATCAGATAGCATCGAAGTATTTAAAGATTGCTATATCGATATTCCTAACAGCTTTAGTCCTAATAACGATGGTACGAACGATTACTTCTTACCAAGACAACTTTTGTCTAAGAGCGTTAAGAAGTTCAACATGCAAATATTCAATCGCTGGGGTGAATTGGTTTTCCGCACGGAAAAACTGGATGGAAGAGGATGGGATGGTAAATTCAATGGCAAAGACCAGCCGGTAGGAGTGTATGTTTACTTGATTGATGTGGAAATTGCAAGTGATTCCAAGGAAAGCTTCACCAATTATAAAGAACATTATCAAGGGAATATAACACTTATAAGATAGTCTGATATTTTCTTTTAATATCAAAGAAGCCAGAACATTTGTTTTGGCTTCTTTTTTGTGGAAAACAGGTTGATAGGGTATTGTAAAGTTTCCCACACCTGTGTATTAATCCCGACTTATAAATCCTGCACACTGTCTTATTTTCGATGTGAATTAGAAAAATAAACCGCATGGATATCGAACAATTAATGCTGCACGTGGAAGCCCTGATATTTGCAAGCGAGCGACCTATTACCCAGATGGAGATCGTGGAGATGGTATCACAATCTATGGAGGAATCTATAGAAGGCGAAAAAATTGCAGCTACGATAGACGGTATACGGGAGAAATATGAAGCAGCATACTATCCGTTTCAATTGCGGGAAGTAGGGGGAGGCTTTCAGTTTCTTACCAAAAAAGCTTTTCATAAAACAGTGCTGCAACTGAATGGCGATAAATATATTAAGAAGCTCTCCACAGCGGCCATGGAAACACTGGCTATTATTGCATACAAACAGCCTATTACCAAGTCTGAGATTGAGTTTATCCGCGGAGTAAGCGCTGATTATTCCATTCAAAAGCTCCTGGAGAAGGAGTTGATTGTGATTTCAGGCAGAAACGAAGACATGGTCGGCAAGCCGCTTATTTATGTTACGTCCAAAAATTTCATGGATTACCTTGGAATCAACTCGCAGGCAGACCTGCCTAATTTAAAAGATATTTCTAATATAGAGATTGTGATGCCGACTGATGCCACGGATGCCACACCTGATGACCAGGCAGCGAATCCGTTAATGGTGAATCAGGAAGGAAATCTTGAAGTGCTTAACGGGTAGTAGTTTTTTTGATTTTTTTAAGGCTGGTTTCTGTAAAAGAAACAGCCTTTCTATTTTCAGAATGAGCAAACAATGCTCAATACATCAAAAAAGCCATGACGAATTAACATCATGGCTTTTGCGATTCTATAAACTTCCGTTATTATCCTTGCGCTTGCTTCAGCAAGTCTTTTCCGATTTTAACGTAATCATCATTTTGTGCTTCAGAAGCTAATTTGATCACATTTTGTGCTGTAGCTGCAGCACCTTTCTTATCGTTTTGCTTTAGCTGGATACGCGCTTTCAAAGCCTGGATCCAGAAAGCACCTGGATTTTGCTCCAATGCTTTGTTGGTCCACTCCAGCGCCTGATTCATATCCTTGTTGTTAGTGTAGTAATAGTTTGCTGCCTGGAAATAAGGGCGACTGTCTTTTATTACATTCGCTTCTATGCTTTTCATGATTTTTTCATCAATTTCGGTTTTGATAGGAACGATCACACGGGCATTTTCCCATCTCAATTCCAGGTCCATTGAATTGTCCGTTATATTCTGGAACTGCATGGAAAAGGTTTCTACCTTGGCAGTCATTTCACCTGTTTTAGCAGTTACACGCACGACTTCTTTTGATTCATCATATTTTGAAACATTACCACCCAGGCTTAAATCACTGTACAACATCACCTCCCATTTCCCCGCCTTAGGGATGGTATATAATGCATATTTCCCTGCTTTTACAGCTTTCCCGCCAAAAATAACATCGTCGCCGAAAGTAATTTGCGTGGAAGAATTGGCACCGGTGCGCCATACTTTGTTGTAGGGAACCAATCCGCCGAAAACAGTACGTCCTTTGGAGCTTGGACGAGAATAGTCAAGTGTAACGGACGAAAGACCAAAATCTTGCTTCAGGCTTTGTGAAGGACTGGGAGCCGGGGTTTTCAGCTGAGCATTGGTTATTGTAGAAGCGACAACGGCTGCTACTAAAAAGGAGTAAAATTTCATGATACTATTTTGTTTTGATTTCGCTCGCGAAGGTACGGAAACTGTATTTGTAGAAAGGAAAGACCTCATCAAATTAATTGAACGCCTTATCAACTATTTGTCGGTAAAGCTACTCGCTGTAAGGTACTTTACAATCCTGTTTCCCTTATTTTTGACTCTCATTACAATCATCCTATCATTGCCCGCTCCCTTACCCTGCTTACCGGGATAGGCATACGGACTTTTTACAGGATCATTCCAAATCAACACATCAATCATCACTAACTTTAAAGAATGGAAAACGCTGTGAACAATTCTCCGGCTATCGTTACACTAGGGGAACTTAAGAAATCAGGCTATGTCGCAAAATCAGTTAAACAGGAAGTAAGAGACAACCTGATACGGTCTATTCAACAAAAAACAAATCCATTTAATGGCATTTTAGGATATGAAGACACGGTAATACCGGATGTGGAAAGAGCATTACTGTCAAGACATAATATTTTGTTTCTTGGTCTACGGGGTCAGGCAAAAACACGCATGGCAAGAGAAATGGTCAACTTGCTGGATGAATGGATACCGGTAATAGAAGGCAGCGAGATCAATGATGATCCGCTGGCGCCTATTTCCCACTTCGCAAAGGCAACACTGGACGAGTTACATGACGCCACTCCGATCACCTGGTTGCACCGAAGCGAGCGCTATGGAGAGAAATTAGCTACTCCTGACGTTTCGGTAGCAGACCTGATCGGTGATATTGATCCCATAAAAGCAGCAAACATGCGATTGAGCTTTTCAGATGAGCGTGTGTTGCACTATGGTATTATTCCGCGCTCTCATCGCGGCATCTTTGTCATCAATGAACTTCCCGATCTGCAGGCCCGTATCCAGGTCTCCCTGTTCAATATTTTGCAGGAAGGGGATATTCAAATCCGAGGGTTTAAATTGCGGATGCCATTGGATATTTTATTCATCTTCACCGCTAACCCTGAAGATTACACGAACCGCGGCAGTATCGTTACACCGCTCAAAGACCGCATAGAAAGCCAGATCATCACGCACTATCCTAAAACAGCAGCGATCTCCCAGGCTATAACTGAGCAGGAGGCTGATATATTACAAGAGCAAAAGGATAAAGTGCTGTTGCCTGATCTTTGCCGGTTGTTGATAGAGCAAATAGCCATGGAAGCCCGTAAAAGCGAATTTGTGGACCAGAAAAGCGGCGTATCAGCAAGGTTGACGATCAGCGCCTACGAAAACCTGATGAGTGCCGCAGAATTACGCTGCATAAAACAGGGAGGACAGCACACCATTGTACGTATTTCTGATTTTATCGGGGTGCTGCCCTCTATCACGGGGAAAATAGAGCTGGTATATGAAGGAGAACAGGAAGGAGCGGGGAATGTAGCGTATAAATTAATGGGACAAGCTATTCGCAGTTTGTTTACCCAGTATTTTCCCGATCCGCAATCATTTAAAAAATTGAGCAAGGAACAACAAAACCGTAAATCAAGATCCAATGCATACCAACCTATTATTGATTGGTTTGGCAGGGGAAATGACCTTACATTATTGCAGGATGTGACGGACGAGGAATATCAGCAACAACTCTATATGGTGGACGGACTTCATGCCGCCGTGAAGCAATTTTATCCGCAGGCCGATGGTAAGGAATCCAGCTTGCTGATGGAATTTTTATTACATGGTCTTTCTGAGTTTTCACTGATAAGCAAAAAAGGTGTTGAAACCGGAGGGTTTAGTTTTGGTGATATTTTAGGGAGCATGCTGAATGTCAATTTTGGTGGGGAGGACGAGGATGATTTTTAGCCGGACGATAGCCTTGAATAAACTCCGCCAGCTGTCCGGATAGGTATCTGGCTGCGATAATTACTGAGTAGCATGGATTTGCCTTTTAAATTTTGGCTTGTTATGAGGCAATTGAATAAAACTGGTAGTATGACTGATTTTAGTAAAGAGGTATTTTTTAAAACTGCGCGCAGTGGTGGTAAAGGAGGGCAGAATGTAAATAAAGTGGAAACTGCTGCTGAAGCCTGGTGGCATGTTACCCATTCTATAGTGTTCAGCGACGAAGAAAAGAACTTGATAACGGCGAAACTGGTTAACAGGATCAATAAAGAAGGCTACCTGATCGTAAAAAGCAGTGCTACACGCTCACAACTGGAGAACAAGGAGATGGCCAGGCAAAAAATGATTGCGTTAGTAGAGCAAAGTCTGATAAAACAAAAAGAACGAAAGCCTACAAAAATCTCCAGGCAGGCAAAAGAAAAGCGCCTGTTTACCAAGCGCCAAAATTCTTTATTGAAGCAAAACCGGAGTAAGCGGTTTTCATCCGGTGATTAATGTACACCAATGTAGCTGCCGTCATTTACTTTCACCCAGTTGTTACCCACATCTTCGCTGCGGAATAAACCCTTGTTGGTAGCGAGGAAAATGAATGTCTTGCGAATATTATTTTTATAAATAACCTCTTTCCCTGCAATACCATATACAGAACTGTAGTCGGTTAAACCATTATTAGAGGGCACAAACTGATTTCCTTGCAGGCGATATACACCGAAAGAATCGGTGCCAACCAACAATACTTCATCCAACGGGGCTATCGTGGTATACAGTGCTCTCTTTGGCAAGCCCGTATAAGCCGTCCAACCGGTAGCGTCAGAAGTATGGAATACACCATTTTTCCCTGTTCGGTCTGTCGCAATGAGTTCATTATTGTAACGGGAAAGGAAAAACTGTCCGTCCGGTAACTGCGTTTTGGTAGCATCCGGAACGACCATAGACCAGTTATCATCCTTATTGTCTTTTCTATAGATGGAGTCTGTGGTTTCAGAACGGGCAAACATTGTCCCGTTCATCAGCTGAGCCAGTGAATTGATATTTCCTGCAATGAGTCCTTCATCCCATTTAGCATCCGCAAACCAATTTTTTCCGTCATCGTCGGTAAGGTAGATCCCTCTGTCCCGCTGGTCGGTTACATAGACCCGGTTTTGATCCATGGCACTGAGTATCGAGGTTTGCCATGGCGTAGGTGTCGCTACAGGCTGAAGCGTCAACGCCGGATTAAAATTCTGTCCGTTATCCCTGCTTACGTGGAGATTGCCTTTCAGCCAGTAAATAGCCGCCGCAGAATAAGTTAGAGCACGTGCGGGGTAGGACTCTGCCGGGAGTAACACATCATATTCTTCGCCATCAGTAGAATGCAGTAGTTGCCCGTCTATGTCAGTAGCGTAAAGTCCATAGGGCTTTTTTATGATTTTCTCGTTGTCAATGCCATTTTCTTTCTTGCAGCTTTGAAATGCAACAGAGAACATTGCGCCAACAACCAAGGTGTGAAGTAGTGTACGTTTTTTCATGCGAAAATTTTCACCTGATTTTACTAGTCTATAAAATTCAGCTTAAATATAAGAGTAAAGACGGAATTTTTCATTTTTCTGTTTGGAAAGCATGCAAAAAATATTTGGATGCTTTGTTTTAGTAGCGCATGGCGGCAGTACTGTCGGGTTCAGAGGCTGTTACAGGTTCATTGACGGCTTTGTTTTTATATTTTTCAGATAGCTGCTGCGCTTTGTATGCGAAATCAAGAAACTGCAGCAGGCTGTTTTCGTCCTTATTCATCAATTGCAGATTGCCGTTATAAGTAAACGACTCTTTTTTCATGCCACCTCCGCTCAAAGCGATATCCTG
Organism: Flavipsychrobacter sp.; assembly: GCA_035497455.1. Taxonomy (GTDB): domain Bacteria; phylum Bacteroidota; class Bacteroidia; order Chitinophagales; family Chitinophagaceae; genus JAFIGV01. The sequence continues at coordinate 11,336 of DATJDL010000011.1, read as the reverse complement.
AAACAAATTTTTCAATAAAGCCATCATTTCCTTGTCTTCATCAGAATCTCCATTTTCAGCTCCGCTCAGCATCAGCTGCAGATCTACAAACATTCCCAACGGATGTCCGTACACTTCTTTTTTGATGCGTTCGGGCTTTGCCTGGGACTTGTAACTGCCGGCGATAAATGCCTGACCCATTTCAGGAGTCTTGGAGATCACCAGGTATTCGCCGTTCACCGTTGCAAACAATGAGTCAGAATAAGCCACTTTATAAACATTAGCTCCTACGGATTCCAGTCCGCTCTGCGTTTTGGCATAATTAAGCAGTTTTTCAAAGCGCTGTTTGTCTTTTATTTTCATCGCGAATATATAATTCACAGAAATAGCATGATGATCTACCGTGTAGGGTGCTTCTGCAGCTTCTTCGCTGATAGGGGGAATTGCTGTTTGGGTGCTGTAAGTTTTAAAATCAGTAACACTCATTGCCATGTCGCCGGTAAAGGAGAGGAAAACATCATCAGCCGTCAGGTTAGCAGAAGCAAGTCCGAGCGTCATCAGCCCCAGCATTCCCATTTTCTCCATGACTGCCTTGATGCCTTCAGGAGCTATATTAGCTGCAAATATCATGTTGATGTTTTGACCGGGTAAACGGTCCAGCATATCCTTGTCTACCTGTTTGCCCGACAACTTGCTATAGATTTCAGCCAGGTCTTTTGATACATAGTATTTCATCTCCGCATCAATTTTTCCTTTCTCAAAATCCAAGCCTGAAGCCATAGCCGCTTCTTTCCAAAGGTTACTTCCCAAAGCCAGCCCGGGCACCATGGCACCGCCTACAGATCCCATGCGGGCCATCATCACATCATAGTTCATCCACATGTTGATATCGTTGCCTTCTTCCTGCAGTTTACAAAAACGCTTGTCGTCCGTAATGTTTTCTTTTTGGATGATAAAAACGGCTTCCATATCACTCGCCATTTTGGAAGCATCTACGGCGTTGGGCACTACTTCCGGAGATGGGGCAGCCATAGTGGAATCCCTGTCGTCCATGGCAAAAGGTTGTTCCACAGCAGATTCAGGCTGCGGGAGGGCTTTTCGCACAATGGCTACCTTATTATTCCACGCAGCATAGATGTTTCCTTCTAAAACGGTTTCCCTGCGTTTATTCACCTCTTTAATGGCAACACCTTTATAGTTTTTTTGAAGGTAGGACTCCCATTTTTTAGAATCATCCAACGGGACAACGGCAGTTATGTAATTGTAGCTTCCGGATGCAGCATTAGGTGTAAAATAGAAATAAGTGGTATTCAGCACATCAATTCCTGCATCAGCAAGTCCTTCTGCCATTTGCGCTTTGTCAGGCATATTCTTTTTCAGCTCATCCAACAGTTTGCTGCCGGTGATGGCACTCCAGGCTATTTCTTTACTTAGTTCTTTCGTGTTAAGACCTACAACCATCATAGCATCTTTGGGGATGTATTTTGCATGCTCGGGTGTTTTGCTGCAGGAGGCGAACAGGATCATCAATAGGGCTGCAACGGTTAGGAGTTTGACTGGCTTCATGAGGATTGGTTTTATAAATATCCGGGATAAAATTAAGGATTAAAAAAATCCCTTACAGGTCATTCCTGTAAGGGATTTACTTTTTTGTGGAGATATTAAGTAATTAGAACGGTAAATCGTCTGCACTTTCAGGTGACGGATTATAATAACTATTCGTGCCTTCCATAGGTTGACTTGCAGGTGCGCCATACCCGGCAGGGCTTGCAGCAGTGCCGGCAGTAGCTGCTTCTATTCTCCATGCATCCAGGTTGGTTATATAATTCACCTTGCCATCGCGCTCCCATCTATTTCCTTTGATGTTGAAGTTCACTTTTATCTGGTCGCCTTCGTTAAAGCGATCCAGCAATTCACATTTTCCCTGCACCAGTTGCATTTTGGCAAAGTTGGTATATACATTCCCGTTGATCTCTTCCGCGATTTCCATCACAAATTCACGCTTTTTAAAACTTTCTTTTACTTGTTGCGTATCGTATTTTACAGCCAACTTACCAGTAATTTCAAAACTCATTTCTTAAATAATTTAAACGTATTAGAAATAATAAAACTAAGGTATAAAGGTAAAGAAAACAGCGCAAAGATTGTCTAAAACGATAGGAGGATTTGAGGCGGACTACAGGCTTCCTGAAGACATCAGTAGTAATGATGTGTGACGATGCTGGTTAATATGAAAATAAGATAATAAGCGGCAGTGCGGTTCATTTCCACTTATCCGTGTGGGATTGATATATTAATAAATAATGATTAAAGCGGTAGCAGCCAGCAGAGGGTAGTACATTTAAGAACTTAAAAAAAGAAAAAACCAGGGAGTGAAAGAAGGGAGGCATATGGGTCTCGAACCCACGACCTTCGGAACCACAATCCGATGCTCTAACCAACTGAGCTAATGCCTCCGTGATTTTTTAAGGACTGCAAAGATAGTATTATGGAATCAAAAATCAAAAGTCAAATTAAAACAGGCTTTTTTTAAAAGAGAGACCATTAAAGGAGGAAAGAGGATATTCTGCGCTCAAAGTGTAACTTTTAAACACCTCGTGCGATAAATAATATAGCTTCGCGACAGGAAACGTATTTAACAAAATTTACGTGCCGTGGCACTTATCTTTGCTGCCCGTTTGCGAAACGCAACAAAATTTTACAAAAACTATTTATGCACAGACGCATCGCCCTTTTTTTGGCACTTAGCTTTCTCACTTCCTATTCTTTGTTGGCCCAAGATGTAACCGGTACAGAAACAAAAACCGCTGTCAAGAAACCATCCCGTGATTTCATCATGGTCCAACTTACGTACGACAACTGGCTGAATACCCCCGATTCCGTCGATCTCACAGGTTTCGGCCGCGGGGCTAATCTTTATCTGTGTTACGATTTCCCTATTGCTAAGTCTAATTTCAGCTTCGCTGCGGGTATTGGAATCGGTACTTCCTCTGTTTTCTTGAACAACCGTGAGCTGGTCCTTACAGATACAGGATCTGCTGCAGTAGCACGTTTTGCTCCGGAATCCAAAGAATATAAAAGTTTTAAATTTTCGACCACCTATCTGGAAGCTCCGTTTGAACTCCGTTTTTTCGGTAACAAAGAGAATCGCAATACAGGCTTCAAAGCAGCTATTGGTTTGCGTGTTGGGACATTAGTAGGCGCACACACCAAGGGAAGACACGCCGTGGACGGGTCGAAGGTCACCGACAAAGTAAATACCAAACGTTTTCTTGAGAACTGGCGCTACGCAGGTACCGTACGTTTAGGTTGGGGTAATTTCACCTTATTTGGTGCTTATAGTCTGGGAGGTGTCTTTAAAGAAGGGAAAGGTCCGGACGTGACCCCTTATTCAGTAGGTTTATGTATTACCGGTCTCTAAGCCGCCGGATAACTGCACGTATTTCGTAATCAGTTTTAAAAAGCCGTGACGAATGACATCGTCTTTCAAAAAAATAACAGCAGAAGATATTGATTTCTTTAAAACGCTGTTAGGTGAATCCTTTGTGCATACGGATGAGGAACAATTAGAACGTTGTGCGTCTGATCAGACCGAGGACTTACACATCTTACCCGAAGCCGTTTTACAACCTGGCGTTACAAACGAGGTGAGTGCCATTTTGAAATACTGTAACGAACGACATCTTGTTGTGACTCCTCGTGGTGCCGGAACCGGACTTAGCGGCGGTGCTATCCCTTGTTTAGGCGGTGTGGTGCTGGATATGAAGCGGTTTAACAAAATCATTCGCATCGATCAGGAGAATTTTCAGGTAACTACCGAGCCGGGCGTAATCACCCAGGTATTAATGGACGCTGTAAGGGAAGTTGGATTAATGTATCCGCCCGACCCGGCCAGCAAAGGCTCTTGTTTCATCGGAGGCAATGTTTCCGAAAGCTCGGGCGGCCCGAGGGCGTTGAAATATGGTGTGGTAAAAGACTATGTGCTGAACCTGGAAATAGTGCTGGCAGATGGTACTGTAATGATGACCGGTGCAAACGTACTTAAAAATGCAACCGGCTATAACCTGACACAACTGATCGTAGGCAGTGAAGGAACGCTTGCCGTGATCACGAAAATTGTATTGAAACTTATACCGGCTGTGCAGCACAATTTATTGATGCTGGTGCCGTTTAGAATAGCAACACAGGCTTGTGAAGCGGTTAATGCTATCTTTTTGGCAGGAATACAGCCGTCGGCGTTGGAGTTTATGGAACGGGATGCGATCGCCTGGAGCATGAAATTCATAGATCAATCCGCAGTACAATTGCCGGAAGATATCAATGCCCATCTGCTGATAGAAGTCGATGGTAACGAGCCCGATCTGCTTTATAAGGACATGGATAAAATAGCCGGGGTAGTACAGCAATATGATATAGGCGAAGTGCTTTTCGCGGATAGCCAGGCTCAAAAAGAAATGCTCTGGCAACTGCGCCGGAAAGTTGGCGAAGCGGTAAAAAGCAATTCCATCTATAAAGAAGAAGATACTGTTGTACCCAGAGCCTGCCTGCCAGAACTATTGACGATTATAAAGGAACTGGGCAGAGACTATGGCTTTCATTCGGTTTGTTACGGACATGCCGGAGATGGTAATCTTCATGTGAATATTGTGAAGCAAAATATGAGTGATGAAGACTGGACTACAAAATTGCCGGAAGGAATACGTAAGTTGTTTACGGAGGTGGTCCGAATGGGCGGGACGTTATCCGGTGAACACGGTATAGGTTTGGTGCAGAAGGAGTTTATGGATATTGCTTTTAGTGACGCACAGTTACAACTGATGCGATCGGTCAAAAATGTGTTCGATCCAAATGGTATTTTGAACCCCGGAAAGATATTTGCCTGATTTCCCCGGCTGACATCGTTATCAACACATCTGTGTACAAACATGCCAATGGTGTCAGTCACTGATGCCCCAGGTGGCTAACATTTGACAATTATCAAACATTAATACCCGTAAATTTGCAGCTATGAGAGCATTATTATTGTTGGTTTTGGCTTGCCTTTCTATGCAACTACACGCACAGCAGGTTGAGACTTATACGAGCAGTGGGAAGCCTGCCGGTGCCATGAGAAAGCAACAACAAAAAAAGCAGCAGAAGGGGTTTGATCCCTCACGAATGATCTATGGAGGTACCGTCAACCTGGGTGGCGGTAGCGGTGCTTTTTCTATTGGCGTATTGCCCATGATAGGCTATCGTATTACCGACAGGCTGGGTGCGGGCGTGAATTTTGGCTACCAATATACCAAGATCAATGACTATATAGAGCTGACGGATCTGAACGGGATCAGTCAGTATTATGACTACAAGGCAAGCATGATCACTGCGGGAGTTTGGGCACGCTACCTGGTGTTGCCTAAGCTATTTGTTCATGCAGGGTACGAACATAATTTTATCAACTTTCAGAACTATCGGTATTCAAGCAATGGTTCCGGCAGCATTGAAGATTTTAAGCAGCATTTTAAAGCTCCCTCCGTATTGGTGGGCATTGGGTATCGTGCTCCGATCGGAGCCAATATATCCATGTATTTTATGGGAATGGTAGATATTTTGCAGTTGACTGATAACCCTCCGGCGTACAGTCCTTATTACTATAATAAAAGCAATGGTATTTTATCGGCGATTTATCCTAATATCGGATTTAACATCGGATTCTAAAACAAAGTTTTTACTGGTAAAACGGAAAGCGATTCTTAAAAGAGTCGCTTTTTTCTTGGGTGACGGAGGAAAAATAGAAATGATAGCATTACAGGGGCTGAAGAATCAGGTCGTTTTTCTTACTTCGATAAAAATAAATCCTGAGCAATTATTTTACTACGTGAAATACACCTGAATTGAAAGCTGCTAAAACCGGCTTTCCATAAAGCTGGCAGCTATATAATAGATAACTAGTACATATTATTTTATTTGGGTTTTTTACTTCCTGAACATCGCCATTATAGCAGTAGCCCCGATCTCTACACCCAACGGAATAGCTGATAGATCGACTTCGTAGTCGCTATTGTGATTATAAAACGGATATTGCTTTCCTTCTTTATTAGCAGTCAATATGGAATTGTTATTGGCGATACCCACAAATACATAGTCATAAACGGTCTTTTTATTCCCAAGAACCAAATAATGAAAATCTTCCGAAATCATAAGCGGAGGGATATCCGTAATTATATTTCTCTTACCCAGCACAGGGACTAAAGAAGCATTGATCTTTTCAGCCATCTCTTTATTGTTTGCCAAGGGGTAGGAGGTGGATTTGATTTCCATTTTGGGATATAAATCTTCAGGAAGATTGTTAGCAACTGCGATCCCTTCATTTATTCTTTTTATCCCTTCTATTAAAGTGTTCCTTGTTTTTTCATCGAACCACCGCAGGTTCAGTTTGAGCAGGGCAGAAGAAGGAATAATATTGTTTGCATTTCCGGATTGAAATGCACCGACGGTTAATACCCCTACATCCTGGGCGCTGATATTTCTGCTGATAATGGTTTGATACTGCATCACAGCATTACAGGCCATTACAATAGGATCCTTGGTAAATTCGGGCGATGCTCCATGCCCTCCTACACCCAAAAATGTAACATCCAGCTGGTCTGTCCCTGCCATACGGTCTCCAATTCCGTTTTCTATTTTACCCACCGCAACGGGGCGGGTATGCATTCCGAATAGAAAGTCAGGTACGGGGATCCCTTTATCATACATTTTATCCTTGACCATTGCTTTGGCACCGGCTCCTATTTCTTCTGCAGGTTGGGCTACAACTACCAACGTCCCCTTCCAATCTTTTTTCAATAACACCATTATTCTTGCAATGCCCAGGAGCCAGGTAATGTGTGCATCATGCCCACAGGCATGCATGACCGGTACTTCTATTCCGGAAGCATTGACGCCGGTGCTGTTGCTGGCATAAGGGAGTCCGGTTGTTTCTTTTACAGCATTGCAATCCATATCGGCACGGTACATTACAACAGGTCCCGCTCCATTCTTTAAAATGCCGACCACGCCGGTTTGACCAATACCTGTGTGTACGTTGTAGCCCAGTGCTGTCAATTCTTTCGCCACTATATTCGAAGTACGGACTTCCATGAAAGCCAGTTCCGGATTTTGATGAATGTCCTTGAAGATATCAACAAGCCGTAAAGAATCAGTATAGGCCATTTGCTTTACCTGTGCATTAACCTGCGCCTGAAGGTTCATTGTTTTCAGCATGAACACAGTTAGAAAAATGGCAATTTGAAATAGGCCGGGGAGAAGATTCATGCTTGGTAATTGTCGATCACCAGTAATATAAAAAATGTTTAGCCAAAACCGGCATGTTCCTGAAGACAAACTCTATCCAGCAAGTTCCGCTTTGTTGATGGTACTAATCTGAAACGGATGGGGAGGAGACAATGTGAATCCGTCGCTTCCAACTGACTAGTGTTATCCCGTGCCCCCCGGCTGTTCTGATTGTGGTCGTTGAAATAGGGAACCGGGCTGGAAGAGGCGGTAATCTTGAACAAACATTGCCGTATTTTGCAGAAGGATTAGGCTCGTAACGAGAGCCATCATTTTTGGCTTTAATGTTCTATCACAATTTTCTTAATCATAGATTCCCGAGTCTTATTGGAAGTTATCTTCAGCAGGTAGATACCGTCAGAAAGATCTCTTACGTCAATGTAGGTATTGCCATTTATATCGGTAATCTGTTTTATCAGCGATCCGGAAGTGCTGTAAAGAGACAGGTTGTAATTTTCCAGCGACGAAACTACCTGAAGTTCATTCTTTGCAGGAATGGGGAACAGGTCTATATAATCTTTGAGGGAGGAGTGGTCGTCCGTAGATAAAATTACATAAGGACCACAGGATACGCCATTTTTATTATGGTAGGTAAGCATAGTTCCCCCTGAACCCAGTGTCGGATCAAAGCATTGTGAGTACTCAACTTCGCCTAAGCCAATTTTAAAATCATAGGTTTTTCCGCAGGGCTCAAAATTATTCAACACTCCATAAGAAATATAGTTGCTCCTGTAACTCCAAAATGGCGAAGTGATGCACTTAGAGGTGTTATAATAATCATAGCGGTAAAAAAAGCTATTACCCGTCTCGTCGGGCATTAGGCTTGCGTCAAACCACCGAACAGTATCGTTAACTATTTTGGAGGTAGTATTAAAACTATAGGCGGGTTGAAATACTCCATTTTTTCTTTCCTGTCTCTTTACGAGAATTGTGAAATGCAGGGTGTCATTTCCACTGGCAGTACGGGTTAAAAAAGTGTAACTCGCATTAATCGAAACTTGAGATCCGATGGAACTGGAGTAGCTTTGATATTGATATTCTTCTCCTGCATTCCGGTCATAGAGTTGGAACGAGGTCGGGTTGAACCAGCTGGTTTGTTTGAAAATTTGGATCTTTCCGTTCTCCTTTTCTGTCATGTTCATATAATAGTCATTGTTGTAGACAGACGGGAAAGGGAAGCTATATAACGCAAACGTCTGATATACTCCATGGTGTTTTGAGATAATGATCCGCTTGCCATGAATGCTATCGGCTGTATTGAGCCCAAAAGCATTGTAGGCATTGATTGTTATGATCTTCACCGAATCCAGCATACCTAATATGGTGGCAGTATCAACTCCGGTAACTGTCGCTTGATAATAGTAGTGTGATGTATCGTCATAAAATTTCCAACTATCATTAAGATTTGCTTGAGTTTGGATAGTCACGGTATCTCCCCACAGATTAGGAATCAGCGTAATGCCATCCGGCATTTCAATTACTTTTTTTCCTACCCAGGAGCCACCATTGGTATCAAGCGTTGGCATGGAAAAGTTCCAGCTACCTCTTGGTGTCCTGTGCAGGTAGTAATGTACTTCATTACCGGAGTTCTTTACCGAGTCGATTCGGATACCTTTAAGATGATGGCTCTGGCTGGTAAAGTAATGAACAGTATTGGGTTGAAATAAGCCATACTGCTGTGAAAAACAATGGACGGAAAACAATCCAATAACAAATGTCAGAAGCGTTTTCATACATCATGTTTTTTACAAGATATGGTATTTAAAAAGCTGCGGGAATATATGTCATGAATATTTTACAATCGAGAATGGCATCATCGCTTAAGCAGGTCATTTACCTATGAATTATCATACTCCTTGGTCTCATAAACCTAGTAATAACATCTGTAATCTAAACCTTAACGTTGGGATTAGGATATTCCTTTCTCTCAAAATTTTGACATTTTCCATACAGGCTATCAGATTGAAAAGAGATGATGGATATCAACGCAAAAAGAAGGATGGGGACATCGAGAAAGCATAGTATGGAACCCGAAAGGTCTCCTTTTGCCTATCTGAAAAATTGTACGAGAAAACACATGGGAACAAAACTCTAAATAAATAACACCTTAATTAGCCACTTGGATTATTTAGCGCCCTGATAAATAAAATATTTTTACGATACATTCTGTGCCGCAATACATTAGAGGACTGCACGTTACCCTCAATCTAAGGATACTCTTAAATGTTTATTATACAGCTTAATGTTATTAATGTGTTATTTAGGATTTAATTAGTCTATCTTCAAGTGCATTCATAAACAAGAATGTACGATTATGAGTAAAAAATTATTAAAAATTTTCTTTATTTTATTGCTTCCCCTTGTTGGGAAGTCGCAGGTTATAACACTGGGAGCCGCGGCCGATTTTGTACTCTTTACTTCAGACGGCGCTATTGGTAATGTCCCGACTTCCACTTCCCACCTTACGGGTGATGTAGGGACCAATAACGGTGGCGTTACAGGTTTTGGCAATGTGAACGGAACCATGCATAATGCCAATGGCGCAACCGCTGCAGCTAAGGCTAGTTTGCTACTTGCAGCGGGGCAAATCAATACCACAGTTTCGACGTTCTTCCCCGCACCAAATATCGGAAACGGTGACACACTTGATGCCGGAGTATATTCCATTGCCGGTATTACTACATTAAGTGGTAATCTTATATTAAATGGTAATAATGATTCTAATGCCGTATTCATTTTTAAAATGTCTGCTGCATTCTCTTCCACTACGCTATCTGAAGTGGTGCTGATCAATGGTGCCAAGGCATGTAATGTTTTTTGGAAAAGCTCAGGTGCGATCAATCTGGCATCAGGTACAAAAATGAAAGGGAACGTCATTGCTGATGTGGGAGCTATCGACTTGGCAGCGAATGTAGAAGTTGAAGGCAGGATACTTTCCACTACAGGAGCCATTACCCTAAATGCAGTAACAGCCTATACACCTACGGGATGCGGAAGTGCATTACTCACAGGTCCTTTAGCACCTCCGCTGGGAGCCACTGCATGCTACGGATTATTTTCGGGCAATGGCAGTGTTACGTCAGGTAGTCTTACAACGGTAGTAATAGGCGATGTAGGTACCAATTTAGGTCTCACTACTGGTTTTGATCCTTTAAATGTTACCGGAACGGTGCATCCTAATCCTGATATGTCTACGGCTGCTACTGCTGCTGATTTGCTGGTGGTATATAATTTTCTGAATACGCTTCCTCATGACATTGAGTTATTGTATCCTGCTCAGTTTGGTAATAAACTGGTGCTGACCCCACATACGTATCTGCTGGGTGCTGCAACCACATTGAATGATACCTTATTTCTAAATGCGGAGAACAACCCAAACGCTGTATTTGTCATTAAAATAAATGGTGCGTTATCAACCGGTACTTATGCAAACGTGAAACTTATAAACGGTGCGCAAGCTAAAAATGTATTCTGGAAAATAGATGGAGCAGCGAGCATTAATGACTATTCGCAATTCAAAGGTACCATTGTGGTAAATCAAGGTGCGATAAACATAAATACCGGGGTAGTTCTTGAAGGCAGGGCGATGACCACGTCCGGAGCACTAGGTACGGCCGCGGTAACGGTGAACATGACACCTGGCTGTAACGCCGTGCTTCCCTTGCAACCCTTTCCCTGCGGTAGTGATAAATTTGTCAGTATGGGAGCCAACACGAATGCAGGTACTACACTTTACAGGCTGTTAAGTAACGGAAGCTACCAGGCGATTGGTGACAGTCTTCATGGCATTGCCTACGACGGCATTGGATTTAACCCAATTGATAGATTTATATACTCTATTAAGTATGGTACGGACACCCTTATAAGGATCGGCAATGACGGAAGAGTGGAAAAGATAGGACAGGTTACCGGTATTGCCGGAGGTCCTAACTGGTCCGCTGGCGTTATACTGCCCACTACAGGCGAATTGGTGGTGCGGGCAAACAACACAAACACTCCCATTTATAAAATAAACCTGACAACCCGCGTAGCTACTTCAATGGCAA
>DATJDL010000010.1:0-813604 GCA_035497455.1 Flavipsychrobacter sp. | reverse complement strand
CTGGATGGGTACACCCAGGGTAATACAGGAAGTATCCGGTTGCGCCTGTACATCTACGTTCGCGATCGGCTGGGTATCGATAGTATCCAAACAGGTACTGATGGTAGGGAAAGGGGTCAGCACCAGGTGATAGGCCTGTGCTACCGTATTGGTGGGTTGAAAAGTGGTAGTCTGGGTGGGAGTGCCGATCTGGTTCCAGTTCGCATCATACCAGGTATAGTTCATATAACCTGCAGGCCCCGATAGTACGATACCCTGACCATCCAGGTCACAGGTGGCTATCGCGGTCTGGAACTGTCCGCAGTCGATCAGGTCAAAATAACCATAACCAAAGTGTGCAGAAGGAGGACAGTCACCGCTGGCCACTTCCAGGTAAACACTTTGGCCGGAAGTACCGCCTAATACAATAATGTGATCCGTCCACGGTTTGTAACGAACACTTGCATTGGTAGGAGACGTGAAAAAGCCCGGGATAGAGGCAGCCGCAACAAAGGATTGTTGGGAGCAAGGTACCGGAAGACCGGTAACAGCGTCATAGGCATTCACCTCGAAACGGGGTTGTTGATCCGAAGGGTGACTGGGATCTTCCAACACCACGGCATATTTAAATTTAAAGCTGTAGTTGTTAATACCTACAGGTACCGTTAAACCATACTTTACCTTCTCCGCCTGCGAACCAGCGGCTGAATTTCCCAACTTTAGAGAGTAATTACCGCCACCTGGCGCCAATTGAGAAAAACCGCCAAAAGGGTCAATACCGGAAGCAGCCGAAGTGATCGTATGCCGGCCCGGCGTGGGCACTGAAGGCGCCGTATTTAAAAAAGATATGTTTAACGGTTGTGGTGCTACAGGAGTTTGTGCTGTACCGATCTCGCAGGTCCACAGCAAAAAATTACCAAACTCGAAATCAATGTTGGGAGGACATGCCAGGCTCTGCGAATAGGAACGCGCCGGAAATGCTAAACTAAGGGCAACTAATAAAACTAGCCGGGGTAAAAAAAATACATATTTCTTCATTGGAAAAAATTGTTACTGCTTATTAGACAAGTAATTTCTAGATAACGTTTGGTTTTTTATTATTTTTTTAAGTTTTGTGCATAGATGAAGATTAAAATAGCACATATATCCATTGCTGCACTTTCAGCACGGCTTTTAGTAATACCTGCTAGCCATTCGTTTTTCTTATTTTCTTTTATCGCCCAATTGTTTTGTGTCGCCAAACGGCAATCACATTGGTAGCTGCATGATATTCGTTGGGGTTATTCTCCAAAAGACGCTTTTTTATGTCATACGCTTTTGTAAAATCTTCAATAAGTCCTTTGTCGTTTAAGTCCGTTGGTATAAATGTCTCGTCAAAACCACCACAATTTGTCAAAGCACTAATACTAAAGTCTTTGTCCAGCAAGTCATAACCGACAAACTCATAGTCGTCAATATTTATATTTTTACAGTCCTGATCCGGCTCTGGTACTACTGTTAAGAGGTTGAACCTCCCTTTTGCTTTCAGGCATTTGATTGTATAGTCAAGTGTCGTAAAAAAGCCTGTATGATATTGTCCTACAGTATGAATATAATTCCAATCGTCTGCGTTGTCATAGTCTGGCTCCACTAAAATCTCATTTAGCATCCAGTCAAGCGAAACAAGTTCCGTCAAATGTTTCAATTTAGACCACTCAATATATTTGTTCCACGACATTCCGTCTTCATCATAAGTCTTGTCATATATGTCTCTTGCTGTGTATAAAAATGTCATTCGTTTCTGGTATAAGATGGTTCGATAAGCTGACTACTAAAACAGTTTTTCTGCTGGGCGATACGGCAGATAGTTAGCACTAAAGTGCATTAGAATGCCTGCTGCTAAATTTTTGCACAAAAGCTTCATACAAGCACTTCAGCCGCCATATTCACAAGCCGATCTTATAGCGCATTTTTTCCTGTCCGTTGTCAAGTCAATTTATAAATATACTCTTCAACCTCCATTTGCCTGGCATTTGCGAAACCTTTATCAACAGCAACTCGGTCAAAGCCGCATTTCTCTAATACTTTCTGTGAACCAAAATTGTCAAATGCAACTCGTCCAAAAATCGGTCTTATTGTTTCAATAGCCAGAAATTCACGGAGTGCTTTTGTAGCAATGCCTTGCCCCCAAAATTTTCTGTCAATCCAGTAAGTGATTTCTGTGTAGCCTTCCGGAGCAAACCTGGCAATACTTCCCACAATGATAGGACCAAGAAGGATGGTTTGATTGTTTACTGTTGGGTCGTCTAATAGCTTTGTGTATTTATGTATATAGGCGGCTTTATCTGTCGGATCTTTCGGCATAAATGCAGCCATATATCCGCCTTCTTTGTCAAGCTGAAATTGAAATAAAGTCTCCAGGTCTGCAACGCGCGTCGGTCTGAGCTGTATAGCTGGTTTGCTGTTTGCCATTGTTATAATATCTGTAAATATTTAAATTCTGCCAAAGTCAAAAAGCGGAATACTAGCTAAGTCAATTTCAAATTCAGAGGTTCTGTCAGAATATTGTTTACTAAAAACAAACGTGTCGTTTATAATTTTTTGTAGCAGAAACGAACTTCCTGTCAATTTAGAAAACCTACCGGTTCTATTTGTTCTAAAATCAAACAATCGTAAGTTCTTAATTACATCTTCGTCAACCTTAATATTCTCTTTGTCCAAAATGGACAAGTTATATTCTTCTATTATAAGTACTTTGCGTTCTTCACAAACAAAATAATTGCTATTAAACAATCCGAAGTCAAACAAAACTCTGTCCCGATAAAGTTTATAAACAAAACTCCAGTGGTCTGCTTTCAAATGAACTGATGTCGGATGGATAGCTTCTTGAAATTCCAGTCGCAAAATTTTGTCGCTGTCGATATATAATTGAATACTGTCCATTTAAACTGTCGGTAAATCTAGCCCGGTCTAATGGCGCAAAATAGAATTACAAAAGTTGAATTTACAACTATTAACACTTCAGCCCCCGCTTTTGACAATACCTTGTTGGCGCCTGCTTTTCTATTTTTTCAGTTGTTTCATTACCACTTCAGCGATTTCTTTTGAACTGAATGGGTTTTGTCCTGTGATTAAGTTTCCGTCCACGACTACTTTTGATGTCATTGGAATAAATGCCTTTGTGTATTTTGATGTTCTTTTTTTCAGTTCGGCTTCAAGATTGAACGGTACTTCTTTTTTGCGTTTTGCCAAACTTTCTTCAAACCAATTAAATCCTGTAACGGTTTTGTCTTTGATTAGATACTCGCCATTAGAAAGTTTTACGTTCAAAAGTCCGCTTACACCGTGACAAACCGCAGCAACAATTTTGCCCGTTTCATATTGCTCTTTGATGATGTTTTGCAAAACAGTGTCGTTTGGAAAGTCGTACATTGTTCCGTGTCCGCCTGCCAGATAAACAACGTCAAACTGTTGTCCTGCAACTTCACTCAAACTTTTTGTGTTTTGCAACAACTTCATAAAGTCTTCATTTGCCTGATATTCTTTTGAAAGTTTGTCTATCAGCATTGGTTTCAAACTTTCGGGATCAATCGGAATGTTTCCGCCTTTCGGACTTGCAATCGTTACTTCATAACCCTGTTCTTTCGCACTGTGATACATATGTGTCAATTCACTTAACCACAAACCTGTTGGCAGGTCTCCGCTTTCATACACAGCAATATTGGTAACTATAATCAGAATTTTCATCATCATTGTTTTTGTTCGTTCATAATTTTAGTAATGCCTTCCTGATAAGTCGTAAACTTAAATTCGGGAAATGTTTTTTTGAATTTATCGGAAATAAATAGATTGTCATATTGGTATCGCGGCAAAAGTTCCATTAGTTCTTTTGCTTGTCTGTTGAACAAACTGCCCAACTTGAACTGCCACATTTTTACAACAGAATAACTCAACTCTTTCCGATAAATTTCTGAAGTAAGATTTATCAGTTCTTTATAAGTCAATCTGCTGTCATCACAGGGCAAATGCCACGTTTGATTATACGCATTTGGCGTATTGCTGATTAACGCCATTGCACGGCTTGCATCAGGAGTAAAGATCAGCGTTCTTTTTGTATTGTCGTTAATTGGAACTTTTAGTTTATTGCCTTGCTTGATGTTGTCAAAAATCAATGTGTTGGTTATGCTTTGCGTTTTTCCGGTGCCGTAAAATTCGGGTGCTCGGCAAATAACCGCTCCAATACTTTTTTTATTTATCTCGTCTAACAACATTGTCGCCATTTGTGCTCTTACAACTGATTTTTTTCCGACAGGAACAAACGGACTTTCTTCTGTTTGCGGTTCGCCGGTTTTTGCATACATATAGGTATTGTCAAAAAACACCAACTTACATTGGTGTTTTTTACAGGCTTCAATTACGTTTTTCATCATAATCGGAAACTGTTCCGTCCACATTTGAGCGTTCATTGGCAAGCCTACGGTCAGATAAGCAATCTCGCTACCTGCAACGGCTTTGTCAGTTGCTTGTGGGTCCAATAAATTAGCCGAAAAAAGCTGGTCGGTGTCGTTTATTTTTTTAGGATTTCTGCTAACCAACCGAATATCAGTCGTATAGTTTCTATGTAGTTCCTTTGCTAATTCTTCGGCTATTTGTCCGTTTGCTCCAAGTATTGTTTGCATATCTATTTCTATAACTTTCGTTTCCGGGTGCAAAGGACGAGCTATTTCCAAAGCCAAACAATGAACCCAAGTTAATAAATGCGTTTGCGTATCCTGCTCAACGCTTGCGGTGTAACTCCAATAAACGAAGCAATGTATTTCAACGGAACTTTTTGTAAGAGTTTTGGTTGTTCGCTGAACAAATTCAGGTAACGTTGTTCGGCTGTTAAGTTTAAAAGTGAAAGTTCCCGTTTTTGTTTTTTCAAAAACAGTTCTTCGCTTGCTTGTCGCCCAATAATGTTGCCCAATTCAGTTTCTTTATATAGGGTTTGCAGGTCGCTGTATGTAAGTTGCCAAAGCACTGTTTCCGTCAAGGTTTCAATGTTGTAAGTTGATGGCGTTTGTGTTAAAAATGAGTCGTAAGCACTTAAAAATCCTGTGTCAAAAACGATATTGAAAGTTACGTCATTGTTTTCTTTTGGAATGTAAAATCGGGCAACTCCGCTTTCAATAAAATTGAGATAATTTTCCGTTTGTCCTGCTTTTGAAAGTATGTGCTTTTTCGGAAATTCCTGTCTGACAAGTTTCGGCAAAATAATTTCCCAATCCTTTTCAGTCGGAATGTGTCCTGTCAATCGGGAACTGTCTTTTAAGTATGCTTTGATTTGTTCCATCGTCATTCAAGGTCGGGCTAAATAATAAATTGGATACTATAGAATAACGAATACCACTCAGGCAGGCAATTTTCGCCCCCCTCCGCCACCGCTCCACTACCCACTCACCCCGTCCGAGCCCTTGCACACCGCTTCCGAACCCTTGCGCAGCCCTTCCAAATCGTTTCGCAGCCCTTCCGGCACCCTGTACCGAAAAACCCACACTTAAAGACTGTAAACTAAAGATAAATAAAATTTTAAAAACAACATATCACTCCACACCCGGCTTTTTTCAGCAAAATAATGCCCGTTCCTCCCGCACCGGCAATCCCTCCCCCCGGCAGCCGCAAGGAAAACAGCGCTGCTCCTCTCCTGCCCGCAGTCAGCCACAAAAAAGCCCCCGGGGCAGCCCCGGAGGCATGGCAATAAAGGCACAGCAGGCAAGCTCCTTTATTTTACCAGCTCCAGCAGCTCCTCCTGCACGGAAGTACCCGTTTCATCTTTTTCGATAATGGCCTCCGGCAATACGATCAAAGAAGCATTCTGCTTCTTCCACCAGTCATTGTCGATCAGCCGGGAAGAATGGATGATACCCACCACATGACACCGCTTTTCCGTGCTGCTCCACTCTAGTATCTCCTCGAAAGCCTCCTGCGGCACATGAAACAACTTGTCGAAGCTCACATACACCTTCAGGTAATAATCATTGCTGAATACTGCCGGCGTCTGGTAGCGCAGCTTTTTATACTCATACCGGTAGTCATAGCGCAGGGCAGAGAGATCGCTCAGCACCGCAGATGCCGTAGGAAAACTGCCTGCCCCCTTGCCGTAGAAAAACTGCTTGTCCGCCAGGCTGCTCTCGATCACCACACCGTTATACTCATTCCGCACATTATACAGCTGGCTGTCGCCCGTTACAAACTGCGGCAACACAAAAGCAGCCACCCTCCCGTCCTGCTGCTTGCGTGCCTGCGCCACCAGCTTGATCTGGTAACCCTTTTCCTTGGCATACGTAGCATCCTGCTCCTTCAGCGATTGGATGCCCGAGCACAGGATGTTTTGCGGCGCCGTCACAATGCCGTAGGCATGCGCCAGTAAGATGGTCAGCTTATTCTGCGCATCGATGCCCTCCACATCCAGCGTCGGATCCGTCTCCGCAAAACCCTCCTCCTGCGCCTGCAGCAGTGCCGTGTCAAAGTCAAGCTTGTCTTCAAACACCCTGGTAAGAATATAATTGGTGGAACCGTTCACAATGCCGTTGATGCTCTGTAGAAGATCATTATCATAATACTCCTCCAGGTTGCGGATCACCGGGATACTGGCACAGGCAGCCGCCTCGTAGAGGAAAGGCACATCAAACTGCTGCTGCAAATCCAGTAACGTCTTAAAGTTCTCGGCGATCAGCTTTTTATTGGCGCTCACTACCGCTTTTTTCGATTTCAGTGCCGTGCTCACAATGTGAAACGCCGCATCCGCATCATTGATCAGCTCTACGATCACGTTAATACTTTCATCGTTCAGCAATTCCGCTGCGTCCGTAGTGAAAAGCTCGCCCGGTGCGTTCCTCGCCTTCGCGGGATCTTTAATACATACTTTTTTGATGGTAGCGTGAAGCGTGGGCGTATTAGCCAGCACCCGGTAAAGCCCCTCACCCACTACGCCGAAGCCAAATAATCCGATGGTCAATTGAGTTTGCTGATTCTGTATAGACATGATTTGATTTTTTTTGAAAATGAATTTTTTAAATGGTGTTGTTGTTTTTGCTGCCGCCCCGTTTCAGCAGCAGGAGAGATACATGGATTAGGTGCCGGTTACACACTCACGGCTATGCGCCCGGTGGTCACCTCCGATCTTTCGAATGCCCTTTCGAGATCTTCGATCAGGTCCGTTACATCTTCCAATCCCACGCTGAGCCGGATCAGGCTGTCCCTCACTCCTGCAGCACGGCGCTTTTCTGCAGGTATGGATTGGTGCGTCATCGTAGCCGGGTGGCAAAGCAGGCTTTTAATACCTCCCAGGCTTTCCGCCAGTTTGAAATAATCCGTGCTGCATACAAATGCCTTTGCTGCCGTCTCTGTATCCTCCTTCAGGCTGAAACTGACGACGCCGCCAAACCCTGTTTGCTGCCTCGCCGCTATAGCATGATTCGGATGATCCTTCAAACCGGGATAGTATACCTGGGCAACCAGCGGATGCTGTTCCAGGTATTCGGCGATCTTTTGCGCGTTCCGGCAATGTTGTTCCACGCGCAGGTACAGCGTTTCAATGCCGCGGATGAGCAGCCAGCTATCGTGGGGAGACAAGATCGCCCCGCAGGCGTTCTGTATAAATTTGATTTTTTCACCCAGTTCCGCGGTACGGGTCACGATCAGTCCCGCTATCAGGTCGCTGTGACCACCCAGGTACTTCGTGCCGCTGTGCAACACGATGTCCGCACCCAGCAGAATAGGCTGCTGCAAGGCAGGCGATGCAAACGTATTATCCACACACACCAGGATGTTCTGATGCACGGCTTTGGCAACGCGGCATATCGCCTCGATATCGCTGATCTTTAAAGTAGGATTGGTAGGCGTTTCTATCCAGATCAGTTTGGTCCGGGGTGTAATCCTGTGGATTACCTGGCTTACATCCGTCGTATCAACATAATTGACGCTGATGCCGAACTTGGCGTAGATATGCGTGAACTGGCGAAAAGCACCACCGTAGATATCATCTACCGCCAGGATCTCGTCCCCGCTTTCCAGCAGCTTCACAACAGCATCGATCGCTGCCAGTCCGCTGGCAAAGGCAGCCCCTGTGCTGCCCTTTTCCAGCCGGGCGATGAGGGTTTCAAGAGCGGCACGTGTGGGGTTGCCGCTGCGTGCATAGTCATAGCCCTTGTTCACACCGGGCGCCTCCTGTACGAAGGTGGATGTCTGATAAATAGGAACGGATAGGGAACCGGTAAGCGGATCAACGGGAATGCTGTGAATAAGTTCCGTACGGCTGTTGTCTCTTAATGCGATGGAGGGATGGCTCATTTCTCTTTTGTTTTAACAGTTTTAAAAAATTTGATTAGACATTTTCCTAAAACCATTTATCAAAAAAGACCTACCGGATACGAGCCTTACTGCATCCTGCGCATAGATGCAATAAAAAAAGCTCCTCCGATAAGACAGAAGAGCTTGAATATCTATTATCGCGTTAAGCGAGGGTACACAAACTGTTGCTGCTTATCTTTTCCCGTTTATTCAACGGGATGGATGTAGCACCTTCCCCAAACTGCCGTCTGAGTGGTTGCTAAGGCTTCACAGGGCCATATCCCTCTGCCTTTCTTGATAAGTGATTTAAAAGAACTGGCGCAAAGATAACAGCACCGGTTTCAATTTTCCAAATATTTATTTTCAGGCAACGGCTGACTGCATAAGAGCAGGTACCCACTCAACGCTGCGAAGGTTGGTGAACGAAACCGTTTCCAATCTTAATACTATACCGATTGAGATGATCAGAATTACCAAACATTCCGTTTATTTGGTGATTAAAATCAACTAAAGATGAAAAGAATTATTTCAGCCGTATTGCTGCTGATGCTCGTAACAGTAGTAGCTTGTAAAAAAGACGACAAGAAAGACTCGTTCCCTTACAAAGGCGACTGGTCCGGTACCTACAGCGGCCTCGTCAGCGGCAACTGGGATGGCAACATCAGCGAGTCCGGAGTGTTCACGGGAACCGGCACCAACAACCTTATCCCCGGGCAATCCTTCACGATAACCGGCACGGTGAGCAAGTCCGGCGTTGTAGAAGCAGATTACACCTACCTCACCTTAAATGTTTCGTTTGACGGGCAGATACAGGGTGACAATATTACCGGTACGTGGATGGCAGATACCCTGGGCTTGACAGGTACCTGGGCGGGCGCCAGGAAGAAATAAAAACCGGACGGCAACCCCACCATCCTTTATCTTTTTTATAAACGATCCATGCAAATAAAGAAATTGCTCGTTGCCAACCGCGGCGAGATAGCGGTCCGCATATCGCGGGCTGCAACAGAATTACACATTCCCACTGTCGCTGTCTACACTTACGAAGACCGCTATTCCCTGCACCGCTACAAGGCAGATGAAGCATACCAGATAGGGGAGGATAATGATCCTTTAAAGCCCTACCTGGATATGAACGCCATCATCAACATTGCCAAAGAATGTGGTGCCAATGCCATTCATCCGGGTTATGGCTTTCTTTCCGAGAATGCCAATTTTGCGCAGAAATGTGCGGATAATGACATCCTATTCGTGGGTCCCAAGCCCTCGGTGATGGCTGCCCTCGGAGATAAGGTAACAGCAAAAGAAGTCGCCCGGAAAGCCGGCATTCCGTTAATAGAAAGCAATGAAACTGCATTGACCGATGTAGTCATTGCTTTGGACGAAGCCGCGAGGATCGGTTACCCCTTGATGCTGAAAGCAGCCGCAGGCGGGGGCGGCAGGGGTATGCGCGTAGTACGCAATGAAGAAGACCTCAAAAAAGCCTACCACGAAGCGAAGAGTGAAGCTAAAAACGCCTTTGGAGACGACACCGTTTTCCTGGAGAAATTCGTGGAAAACCCGAAGCATATTGAAGTTCAGATAGCAGCCGATAACGCTGGCAACATCGTGCACCTGTATGAACGCGACTGCTCGGTGCAACGGCGCTTTCAAAAAGTGGTGGAAATCGCCCCTTCCGTTTCGCTGCAGGATACGACCCGGCAACAATTGTATGAGTATGCCGTGCGGATTGCTAAAGCCGTAAACTACAACAACCTGGGCACCGTCGAGTTTCTCGTGGATGCAAGCGAGAATATTTACTTTATAGAGGTCAATCCGCGCATACAGGTAGAGCACACCGTTACCGAAATGATTACGGGAGTGGACCTTATTAAAACCCAGCTCTACGTGGCATCCGGCTACAAGCTGTCGGACGGGGAAATAGGCCTGGGCGACCAGGCGGCTATCGCTAAAAATGGGTTTGCCATACAATGCCGCATCACCACCGAAGATCCCACACAGGATTTCAAACCCGATTACGGTACACTCATCACGTACAGGAATGCCACAGGCTTCGGTGTACGGCTGGATGAAGGCAGTACTTACCCGGGTATGAAGATCAGCCCCTTCTTTGACAGCATGCTGGTGAAGGTGAGCACACAGGGGAAATCGCTGGAGGAAGCCGCCCAGAAAATGCATCGCGCCCTGAAGGAGTTCAGGATACGCGGCGTAAAGAACAACATCCAGTTTCTTGAAAACCTCATTACGAACAAAGACTTTGTTGCAGGCAATGCAACAGTAGGTTTTATACAGGAACATCCTGAATTATTTGAGTTCACACAAAGGCAGGACCGGGGAACAAAAATGCTGCAATACCTGGCAGATGTAACGGTCAATGGCAATACAGATGTAAAGATCAAACACGATAACCGCTTGTTTGAAAAACCTAAGGTTCCCCAATACGATCATTTGCAACCCTACCCTGAAGGAACCAAAGACCTGCTGAATAAACTGGGCCCGGAGGGATTGGCGAAATGGTTAAAGGACGAAAATAAGATCCACTATACCGACACGACGCTTCGCGACGCGCATCAGTCACTGCTGGCTACGAGAATGCGCACGTTCGATATGCTGAAGGTGACCGAAGCATTTGCCAAAAAGCATCCGCAAACTTTTAGTATGGAAGTATGGGGCGGCGCTACGTTTGACGTATGCATCCGCTTTCTTCGTGAAGATCCCTGGAAACGCCTGCAGGCCATACGCAAAGCTGTGCCCAACATCCTGCTGCAGATGCTGATACGCGGTATGAACGGCGTAGGCTATGCTGCTTATCCTGACAACCTCGTCGAGAAATTCATTGAGAAGTCCTGGGAAAACGGTGTAGACATTTTCCGCATATTCGACTCGCTCAACTGGATGGAAAACGTAGCCCCCTGTATAGAAATGGTGCGCAAGAGAACGAACGGCATTGCCGAAGGTTCGCTATGCTATACCGGCGATATCCTGGATGTAAGCAAGAAAAAATATACACTGGAATATTACCTGCAGCTGGCTAAGGATCTTGAAAATGCCGGAGCTCATATCCTGTGCATCAAGGACATGTCGGGATTGCTGAAACCCTATGCAGCCAAAGAACTGATCACGGGATTAAAAGATACGGTGAACCTCCCCATACACCTTCACACGCACGACACTTCATCCTTGCAACCCGCTACTTATTTAATGGCGGTAGAAGCGGGTGTGGACGTGATCGACTGTGCGATCGGTGCTTTAAGCGGGCTGACCTCGCAACCCAACTTCAATGCCGTGGTGGAGATGATGAAATTTCACCAAAGAGAAAATGCCTACGACATCAAATCCCTGCAACAATTCTCGGATTACTGGGGTGCGGTAAGAGAATATTATTACCCCTTCGAAAGCGGGTTGAAAGCAGGAGCCGCTGATGTATTCCAGCACGAGATCCCCGGAGGACAATATTCTAACCTGAAACCCCAGGCAATTGCATTGGGCTTAGGCGATAAATTTGAACAGATCAAAGAAACCTACGCGATCGTCAATGAGATGTTCGGAGACATCGTTAAAGTAACGCCCAGCAGCAAGGTAGTAGGCGACATGGCGCAATTTATGGTGGCGAATAACTTATCGAAAGAAGATGTATTGACTAAAGGCGAAAGTATTTCGTTCCCGGAAAGCGTGCAACAGTTCTTTAGCGGTGAAATCGGGATGCCCGCAGGTGGTTTTCCGGAAACCCTCCAAAAGATCATTTTAAAAGATAAAAAACCGATCACCGAACGGGCAGGAAAGCACTTACCGGATATTGATTTTGATACGGAACTTGAAAAATTCAAAGAACAATACGGGCAGGATCTTACCCTGCTGGATTTTCTTTCCTTCCGGTTTTATCCCAAAGTTTTTGAAGACGGGTTGAAGTTCCGGAGAGCCTACGGCGATGTTTCTGTCGTGCCCACTCCCCTCTTTTACTATGGATTGAAGCAGGGAGAAGATGCTACTATAGAGATCGCCAAAGGGAAAACCCTGCTGATCCGCTTACTGAGCATCGGGCCGGTGGATGAGCATGGAAAGCGTACCGTTTTCTTTAAACTGAACGGACAGACCCGTAACGTAGAAGTGACGGACAAATCAGTAAAAGTGGAGGTGAAAGAAAACAGGAAGGTTGATAAGTCCAACCCTAAACAGATCGGTGCCCCGCTACAGGGAATGCTGTCGAAACTGATGGTAAAGCAGGATGAAAAGGTGAAAAAGAATCAGCCGCTGTTCGTAATAGAAGCCATGAAGATGGAAACGGTGATCACGGCACCGAACGACGGCAGCATTCAACATATAGAACTGGCAACGGGTAGCCTGGTCAACACAAATGACTGGGTGATGGAAATAGCCTAAAAAAATAAAGACCGTCTTGGACGGTCTTTATTTTTTAAAGAAAATATCAAATTCTTACAGGAAGAATTAGTTGTTCATTACCGGCGGATTGAGGACCAGCTCATTGGTACCAATAGTCTGGATACCTGTCAATACATAGGTATAGATCTTTCCGCTCAATAATTGCTGGTTGGGTTGTTCCTTAAAGGTGAAGATGCTGGGCTTACCGATTTTAACTGAATAAGTAGCCGCAGGCACCTGGAAGAATGGGGTTACTTCCTTAAACGAGATATTGGAGTCGAGGGCCAGTACGTTGGTGGTTGCCGTATTGGTCAGCACAGCCGTAAGATTATCAAAACCAGGATCCGGAGACAGGTTTACAAACCGGATTTTCGCCATGCCGGATGTCGGCGCCGTTAAATCATCCTCTACGAATACAACAGATTTAGAAGCTGCATTTGCCCCGGCAAGAAACACCGAGTAGTTTTTATTAGCGGTGATGCCTTGAAATATGGCAAACGAATCAAGAGCCGGATTGGCAGGATTATAGAAGGTTAATTTCACATTGCTACCTGCTCTCAGGTTGGTATAAGGTGTTATTTTCTTAAAATAGAGGCTGGGAACACTGTTTTGCAAGGTGTCATTGACCTTTACTTTAATAGAATCAGATGTTATTACACCGTGCATGAACATTAGTTTTGCGGTAGGTCCAGTACCAGGTGCGGGGTTGGAGTCATTTTTTTTACAAGCTGCGAAGGTAAAAACGCCGGCAGCCAGCAACAATGCAAGTTTTTTCATAGTTATATCAATTTTAGTTGGTGAAATTACAAATTATTACAGAACCGTTTGAGATGTGTCTGCGGTTTTGGTAGTATTGCGCACTTCTTCTGACCTTTTTTGCTCCTCCAATATCTTCTGCAAATGAGGTGCTACCAGGTTGTTCACTTCCTGTTCGCTGATATCAAGTGCCTCAGGATTCTCTAAAAGATTGAGCCAGGGTCTTCTTTGCCCGAAAGGATATTCCCCAAACACAATAACGGGTGTGCCGTGGGCGATGAGCTGATCGTCCTTCAGCACCCACTGATCCGCCCAATCATACAAAAATTTGGCTTCGTCGGCATATAAACGCAGGCAGGAATGTGATGCAGGATATCCCGGCATGGCATACTGGTGCCAGCCTACCCCACCCCGGTTGGATATATTAAAATTCCATTTAAGGATCCATTCTTCATCTACCGTACTTCTTACTTCTTTTCCCTTCCAATTGGTAAAGAACAAACCTGTCGGTGTTTTGGAGCTTTTTTTGCCCATACTGGTCGGTCCCCACTTCAACAGTTTCCCATTCTCGTAAATCGCATAGGTTTGAGAGGGGTAGGAAAAGAACACCATTTTCCTCACCCCGGACAGATCGGATACCGTCAATGGAAAATTGCTATAGGCATTCCTGTCCGCGATAAAGGTATCGGGGATAATCAACGTATCGGGTCGCCAGATATTCGCCTTATCAATCCTGTTCATTGCCAGTATCAGCGCCTGTTCTTCTTCACTGTACCCGTTAAATACCTTCCGGCCGCTGTCTTTCATTCGAAGGGCGTGAAAACGGATTGAAACAGGAGGTGCTATGGCGTCCGGTTTCGGATCTGAAGGTTGCTCTACCGGCTTTTCTTCCCTGGAGATGGTTTCTGCTGTGGGCTTCGGGTCGTTTTGACAGGCTCCCAGTAGAAAGGCGAGGGAAAATGTCAGAACGGGAAAGCTATTTTTCATGTAGTAATAAGCTAAATTCGTGAGTAACAATTACAAAAATCATGACAAAGTAAATGAATAAGGTTTTTTCTTTTCTTTTTCTGTTTTGTTTTCTGTCATCCGCTTGTGTAAATGCCCAGCTTTTCGACCGGCTGAAAGATGGTGCTCCCATCCGCAGTTATGTAAAGCATCTCGGTCCTATGCAGGACCGCCCCTTGCAGGATATGATCGATAGTTTCAGGCAGCAACAATATGATGAGATCAAAATGACCTATGCTATTTATTATTGGGTAGCACAGAATATCCGCTTTGATCCTAAAGCCTTTCACCATCCGAACCGTTCAAGGATCAATGCTTCAGCAGCGTTGCGAACCCGTAAAACCACCAGTGAAGGTTATGCGGCGGTATTTCAGACCCTCTGTGATGTAGCAGGCATCAAATGCTACACCATTAAAGGCTGGGTGAAAGCACATCCCGAAGATATTGGTATTACCAGCGATCGGACGGAACATGACTGGAATGTGGTCATGATCAAGAACCTGCTCTTGTTAATAGATCCTACGCTGGCTGCGGGTAGTACAGATTATAGGCGTAAAAGTTTTGAACAGGAGTATGCCGACGGCTGGTTTTTCACCACGAAGGATTTTTTCTTTCTCAATCATTTCAGCAAGGACAAAAAAGGCCCTATCCCCCCGGAACTCTTACCCGATAAGCTGAGCTTTAATACGACACCGGTGGTCTACGATGCTGCGATCGTCATGAATCTCCTTCCCTCCGCTACGACGAAAGGAAGGCTCCGTGGCAAAACAGGCAAAACCAAAACCATAGATATTGAAATGCGCAACCGGGATCTGGATATTTTCAGAATTGCAGTACTCGAAAACGGGCGCGAAACCGAGATTCCTCTTAAAACTTATGAGAATATCCTGGTGGTAGATATTCCTTTGAATGAAGCAGGCGAATACCCGGTGATCTTAAAGATAAACAATAAAAAGGTATTCGGGTTTATGGCCAATGTCAGCGATCGCAAAAAGCGAAAATGAAATAAACAAACTATTTTAGCCACATGGAAAATAACCTTGCATTAGGCTCTAAAGTGGAACATCCTCATTTTGGTAAAGGCGTGGTCGTAGAGAGCGGCAGTGAAACCTACACGATATGGTTCAAGTCACAAAACACTGCTAAAAGTGTCAGTAAAGACTATACAGATCTGCGCGTATTGGGTGCAGTGACAGCTTCCGGTGAAAACAACAGCACCGGGAATACGAATATCTCATTAGCCGATATAGAAGAAGCATTGGATAATGTGCTGGAACGCAGGCTGAATGAATTCCAACTGGTGCCGATGGGTAATAAATGGAACAATGGTTCCATCGTTTTGAAACCAGGCGATTCCTCCCTCCAGGAAAAGGAACTGCCTATTGAAACCTTCTTTCATAAGATCGTGATGGTACGCGACCGCCTGCGACTGATCGAGCAAAAAATCAATGCGCATAAAGTGCTGACCGACGAGGAAAAAGTGGATATGCAGCAATATATCACCGGCATGTATGGTTCACTCACTACGTTCAATGTCCTGTTCCGGGAAACACATCATCAATTCAAAGGAAGCAGTTCATAGCATCAGCGGTATTAAATAAAAAAGTTGCCGGCACGTATCACCCCGGCAACTTTCCTAAAAGCAACCATCACGATACGACGATATTGATCATCTTGCCTTTTACGAAAATGATCTTCTTGGGCTGTTTGCCCTCCAGGTATTTCTGCACATGCTCGTTGCCTAATACCTGCTCCTCTATAAATTGCTGTTCCGCATCCAGGGGGAAATTCATTTCCAACCGGGGTTTCCCATTGATAGCCACCGGGTAATTCTTCGAACTTTCCGTCACGTATTTTTCCTCGTAAGCCGGGAATGCTGCGTTCACCACGCTATCTTCATATCCCAGCTGGTGCCAGAGTTCTTCTGCCAGATGCGGCGCAAACGGGTTGATGCATAGCGCCAGTGGTTCCAGGATCTCTCTCTTATGGCAGTTCAGTCCGGCTAATTCATTCACACAGATCATGAACTGGCTTACAGAAGTATTGAAGGAAAACTTCTCGATATCGTCGGCTATTTTCCGGATGGTTTTATGAAGCGCTTTCAGCTCGGTTTCCGTAGCTTTTTCCTCCGTGACGATCCATCCCTTTTGTTCATCAAAATACAAGCGCCACAACTTTTTCAGGAAACGGTGTACGCCTTCAATGCCTTTCGTATCCCAGGGCTTGCTCACATCTATCGGCCCGAGGAACATCTCATACATCCGGAAGGTGTCGGCACCGTATTGGGCTACAATGTCATCCGGGTTGACCACGTTGTATTTGGACTTTGACATTTTTTCTACTGCCGAGCCGCAGATGTATTTTCCGTCTTCGAGTATGAATTCAGCGTTTGCGTATTCACCATTCTTCCATTTTTTGAATTTTTCGATGTTAAGGTCGTAACCATCAACTATGTTTACATCAACTCTATGGGGAATGATATGTTCGACAGAAATGCGGAATGTTAAACCAGGTTTATTAAACTTTATTAATTGCGAATTAATGAACTCATTCAACGCTCCTATTTCAGCTTCACTCATAGTACCTTTTTCAATCCTCTCATAAATTCCAGATGAAACAAAAAAATTAGGATGTCTCACATTTCCTGTAATTCCCATTTTTTTACTAGGACTCACAGGTTCGCTACTCTCATCCCAGGCATTTGTGTCAACGTGTAAGCCTCCAATTAATTCATACACAAACCTAGAGCTTCCCTGTATCATTCCCTGGTTCACCAGCTTCTTAAACGGCTCGTCAAAGCCAATAAAACCTAAATCATACAGAGCTTTCGTCCACATACGACTGTACAGCAAATGTCCCACGGCATGTTCCGTACCACCGATGTACAGATCCACCTCCCGCCAGTAATCCGTAGCGTTCCTGGAAGCAAACTCCGCATCATTGTCCGGATCCATATAGCGCAGGAAATACCAGCTGCTGCCGGCATACCCCGGCATGGTGCTCGTCTCTCTCCTGCCCGCTTCCGTAGTCACCCACTCTTCCACATTCGCCAGCGGACCTTCCCCCTCTGCTCCCGGTTTATAATGCTCTACCATCGGTAACTCTACCGGCAACTGCCTTTTTTCACCTGGTATTTTTAGCTGCGGCTCATCGATGGCGTAAGCGATCCCATCCTGGTATACAATAGGAAAAGGTTCACCCCAATAACGCTGCCGGCTGAAACCCGCATCACGCAGCTTATAATTGATCTTCGGCACACCGGCATTCATTTTCTTCAGGGCTTCTACCACTAATGCCGTCGCCTCCTTTATCTCTTTCCCACTGATGAAGTCGCTGTTCTCTATGATGCCTTCTTTCGCGGTGTAGGCTTCATCCCCATTGTATTTATCCCCGAAAATATTCGTGACCGGTATATTGAAATGCTTCGCAAAGGCATGATCGCGGCTATCTCCGCTGGGTACGGCCATGATTGCCCCGGTACCATAGCCCGCCAATACGTATTCAGAGGTCCATACAGGAATTTGCTTTTGCGTGAACGGATGGAGGACATAAGCCCCGGTAAATGCGCCCGTCACCTGCTTCACCTCGGCCATGCGTTCTCTTTCCGAGCGGCTTTTCACATAATCCTGATACTTTGTTATCGCATCCTTTTGTTCTGCCGTTGTCATCGCTTCTACCAAAGCATGCTCGGGCGCGATGACCATGAAGTCCACGCCAAAAATGGTATCCGGACGGGTGGTAAATACTTCCAGTTGAAAATCTGAACCGGCACTCTGAAACGTTACCTGTGCACCGATACTCTTGCCGATCCAGTTGCGTTGCATTTCCTTCATCGCCTCGCTCCATTCCAGCTTGTCCAGGCTTTCAATCAGCCTGTCGGCATACTCCGTGATCCTCAGGAACCATTGCCGCATCTTCTTACGCTCCACCGGGAAACCGCCGCGCTCTGAAACGCCGTTCACCACCTCATCATTTGCCAGCACCGTTCCCAAGCCCTCGCACCACCATACTTCTGCATATCCCTGGTAGGCCATGCGGTAGTGCATAAGTACGTCACGCTGTTGCTTTTCATCAAACGATTGCCATTGTACGGCATCAAATTTCAGGTTTTCATCTCCCGGACAAACAAGATTCGAATTTCCTTCCCGCTCAAAAATGGCGATAAGTTCTATAATAGGTCTTGCCTTTTGCGCATTTCTGTCATACCAGCTATGGAATAATTGCAGGAAGATCCATTGCGTCCATTTGTAGTAGGCGGCGTCACTCGTACGCACCTCGCGCTCCCAATCATAGCAGAAGCCGATGTTATCCAATTGCTCTTTATAGCGTGCGATGTTCTTTTCTGTAGTGACTGCGGGGTGCTGACCGGTTTCCAGTGCATACTGTTCTGCCGGTAATCCGAACGCATCAAAACCCATCGGGTGCAATACGTTGAACCCTTTCATCTTCTTATAACGGGCGTAAATATCCGAAGCAATATAACCCAAAGGATGCCCTACATGCAGCCCTGCGCCACTTGGATAGGGAAACATATCGAGGATATAATATTTAGGCTTCGAGGTATCATTGGTTACCTTATAAACCTGGTTTTTCTTCCAGTACTCCCTCCACTTTTGTTCTATAGCGCCGAATGTGTATTCCATATTTTTTTCTTGGGCTGCAAAATTAGCAATTGTGGGTTGTGGTTGTTTATTTTTTTGCCGGTGCAAAAGCATGGCTTCACACGTTGCGGGGGAAGCTGTCGGAAGACCCCGGAGTCATCGTACGCAGGGGATAACAACAGTTTTCGCTATTTTGCAGTCTACAATCTATTCATGCAGTGAGCAACGTTTTCAATAAACAAAAACTGAAAGAGTTTACCGACAGGCTACAATCGAAAGAATTTCTCGAATATATGCAGAGCCGGATCGGCTACGATTTTGCTACGATCCAGGATGACTACAATGATTATGTAGAACAGGCTGCCTTTGGTCTCGCACTGCTTTCCAAGCTCGATATACATAACAAAAGAATACTGGAAGTAGGGTCCGGTGCGGGCATCCTTACGGCTTGGTTGCTGCTAAATGACGTAGATGTGATCGGTATAGAACCCAGCGCTCTCGGCTTTGATTTTCACCAGGATATTTTCACCGCAATATGGGATTATTTCAAGCTGCCCAATGACCGCGTCTTCGACAGGAGCGCCGAGCAGATACAAGAGGCAGACCTGGGTAAATTTCACATCATTTTCTCTGTAAATGTGATTGAGCATATTCCTTCGGAAAATCTACCCCTGGTTTTTGAACGAATGACCTCGGTGCTGCATGATGACGGATTCATGTATCATCACTGCCCTAATTATATCATTCCTTTCGAACCTCACTATGGGCTGCCTTTAATACCTTTCTTTCCGCAGGTGACGGGGAAAATGGCAGGCGTGGCAAATGAAGGACTCTGGCGTTCGGTCAATTTCATCACACTTCCCAAACTGAAACGCATTGCCTCCGGGCTGAATCTGTCTGCCAGTTTTGAAAAGGGGATCATGGCGGCAAGCTTCAAAAGGCTCGATTACGACCCCGAGTTTTCCAAAAGACACCCGGCACTTACCAAAATCAATAAATTCATGCGGGCATTGGGCATCATTAAAGCGCTGGAAAAACTACCACCTGTAGCTTGTACACCCATGACTTTTGTGCTGACAAAACCGGGAAACCGGATTAAAATAAACGGATTTACCTAGCCTGCTTTTTGCAACTTATATACGTAGGCATGCATCTGCGTAAGGAAAGCCCGTAAGCCACCTGCAAAGACGACGTTCAGGTTCTGGCGTTTGAACTCCTGCAGGTAGTGTTTATGAGAACGGAAATTAAGCGGCACCGGCACCCCCTCTTTCATCTTGTTCAGGATCCAGTCCTGTGATGAGATCCAGATTCTGTCGATGGGGTTGATGTACATTTCTTCTACCAGGATCACATGCCCTGTAGGTTTGGTCACGCGCTTCAGTTCAGATAAGTAATATTCAGGGTTGTCGGTATGGTGCATAACGGCTAATGCCACGGTTACGTCAAATGTATTATCAGGAAAAGGGAGCTCCCGTGTAGTGAGCAGCGTAAAAGCCAGGCGGTTATCTTTTAGTATACTGTCATGCAGGTTCTGGTCTTTAATCACATCCAGCCCCATGATGCGCAGCGATGGGTTCAGCTTCAGCAGCTCCTGCGAGGTGTACATATTACCACAGCCGAAATCGAGCATATATGAATTCTCATCAATGAGCTGATTCAGGTATTGCGCAAATTTTACCGAGCGTTTCCGGGTGAGCTTTTTATAGAGCGGCAGGTCAGCTAAGAACATTTCCCTTGAGTACTATTTTTTTAGAGCAGCGAAAATATAACATTTATATCGCTCTGTGCAGCTACAGGGTAAGTTTTATGGTTCTTTTTGCTGACAAGCTCCTGAATAGCGGTGAAGCTCCCTTACGACGCTCCGTTCATCGTCCGGTAAGCAGATGGAGCCTTTCTCACGCAGATGCAACAATTATGGCATTGAAAGTGTAGGATGATTTCAATATTCTATTAATTTTATGCGCTTCATAGAAAAAATATGTCCTCAATTTCAGCAGCTACCAATAAGAGTTTCCGCCTCGCGTTCATAGTCACCTGTGCGCTCCTTCTGATCATCATGCCTTTGCTCAGCAAAGACTACGGTCAAAGCGGTGATGAATGGCTGCAGATCATTTACGGGCAGGACATCTGGAATTATTTTGTTCATGGCAATCAACAGGCGCTCGACTATAGCAACAAGCCTTTGCAATATGACAAAATGGAGCTCTATGGAGGATTGTATGATTTTTCTATGGAGGCTATGCACCAGATGATGCCTTCCATTCCGGTATTGCATTTACGCCATTTCTTTAATGCTCTTTCCGGCGCTATCATGATGATGTTCACCGGGCTTTTCGCTTACAGGCTGAGCGGTAAAAACTGGATGGCGGGCCTGATTGCCTTACTTTTTATTGCATTCTCCCCCCGCATTTTTGGCGAAAGCATGAACAATCCCAAGGATATTCCCTTTGCCTGCGGATTTATTGTCGGGGTCTACGGCTGGTTTGCTTTCCTGCAGGATCTGCCGAAGAAAATGTGGAAAAATGCACTTTGTATTGCACTCGGCTTCGGTTTGGCATTTGGCGTGCGTTCCGCAGGTGGTCTGCTCATGGGGGCTTACTTCATCGTCATGACGGCGCTTTATTACTTTTTCAATAATGATTTCAGGGCTCAGCTGAAAGCAGACAACAATAAACTGCTGAAGAAAGCCGTTTTGTTCATTTTAGGTGCACTGGCCTTGGGTTATATTATCGGTTTAGTCGCCTGGCCCTGGGGCTTGCAATCGCCTATCAGCAATCCGCTTTTATCCCTGAAAGAAATGTCCCAACGCAGCGTCGTATTGCGCGTGTTCTTTGAAGGCGTATACAGACCGAATAATGCATTGCCCTGGTACTATGAATTCAAGTGGATCGTCATGTCCAACCCGCTGATCGTGATTGCAAGTGTCCTGACATTTTTTGCATTGATACTAAAAGCGAGAAAAGAATATGGAATATTTGTGGTGGCTTTCCTGTTATTTGCCGCCTTCTTCCCGCCGCTTTACATGATCTACAAAAAATCATCCGTTCATGATACCTGGCGTCACTTGTTTTTCATCTACCCGTTCATCGTTTTAATTGCAGCGCTGGGCATCAACCTGATTTCAGGATTCGTTTCAAAACCCCACCTGAAAATCTTACCCCTGGCTGTTGCCATTATCGGTCTCCTGCCTGCTATTATCTGGACATTTAAATCTCACCCTAACCAGTATGTATATTTTAATGAGTTGGAGGGCGGTGTGAAGGGGGCTTTCGGATATTATGATATAGACTACTATCAGAACAGTGCGTTGCAGGATGCCAAATGGATCATGAAAAATGGCAAAAAACCGGATACCTCCCAAAAGATATTGGTCGCATCCAATATGTTGGGTTTCGAACAGTATTTCGCGAGGGATACCAATCGCTTATCATTTTACTATGTTCGTTTCAATGAACGCCATAAAAAAGACTGGGATTATTATGTGACCTATTCCCGTTTTGTATCCCCGGAGCAATTGCAAAACGAAAAATGGCCTCCTGCCAATATCGTATACGAGGTCAAAGAAGATGATGTGGTGCTTTCTGCGGTGATAGAACGAAAAAGCAAAGCAGGCATTACAGCAGCTGAAGCCCTGGAGAAAAAAGATTTTGCCACCGCTGCACGATTATACAGTGATTATGTAAAGGCAGATGCTACAGATGAAAATGCGTGGATCAATTTTGCCATTGCACTGGCATCTATCGGCAATATCGACGGAGGTATTGAGGCTGCGAAAAAAGCGGCAGAGCTGGATGCCGGTAATCCTCAGTTCTACCAGATCCTGGCACAGCTCTACCAGGCAAAGGGAGATAACGGAAATGCCCAGCAAGCCATGAACCAGGCCAATTCACTCATTATGCGTGAACAGGAATTTGCAGAATAGTTCGATCAGCAAGCCCGAATCAGATAACGCAATACTCCTTTGCGGGGAACTAAACACCTGTTTTTCTCACGCTTTTCAATTTGGAGTTCCGAATTTTGAGTTTTGGTTTATTTTTGCGCCCTAATTAAAAGCATTACTATACCATGGGTCGCATATTTGAAGTAAGAAAATCCACCATGTTTGCCCGCTATGATCGGATGGCGAAGCAATTCAGCCGCATCGGAAAAGACATAGCCATAGCTGTTAAAAAAGGAGGCGCTGACCCAGATACCAACCCCATGTTACGCCGCGTGATGCAAAACGGTAAAGCGGTCAATATGCCCAAAGACCGTATCGAAGCAGCGATCAAGAACGCTATGGGTAAAGATACCAGCAACTATGACGAAGTGTTGTATGAAGGCTACGCCCCTCATGGTATCGCCATCCTGGTGGTAACAGCCACTGATAACACGACGCGTACGGTAGCCAATGTTCGTTCTCATTTCAACAAGGGCGGCGGCACACTGGGCAACAGTGGTTCGGTAGGGTTTCTTTTCAAGCACATGGGCGTTTTTAAGTTGAAAAATGAAGGAATAAACATCGAAGACCTGGAACTGGAACTTATTGATGCCGGATTGGAAGAGATAGGGGAAGACAGCGAAGGCAACGTGATCGCCCGTTGCAACTTCAACGATTTCGGCAGTTTCCAAAAAGCATTGGAAGAAAGGAACATCACACCGATATCCTCGGAAATAGAATGGATCCCGCTAAACACGGTTGAAGTAACCGAAGAACAAAGCAATGATGTGATGAAACTCATTGCCCGCGTGGAAGAAGATGATGATGTGCAGCAGGTGTTTCATAACATGGCATAACACTATATTTACCAACTATTTTTACAGTGGTGCAGGTTGTAGCAACTCACCACTGTATTATTCCCTCTATTACAATCAGGACATTACATTCTCCTGGGTAGTGTTAAACTCTTCTTCAACTAAGCCATATTTGTAAGGACGTATAAAGGTGTCCTTAACTTTCTCTGCTCTGACAATTGCAGCTACCCAAATTGCAACAAAAACCACACTTCGGATCACTGCCTTTAGCATTTCCGCTTCACCGGATGGATAAACATCGCGGAGGGTGGCAGAAAATGTCACTATTATATAGAATACTACATTGATACCTAATTCTGCAAGGGCCATTATGACAAAAAATTTCGGAAAAATATCCCTCCGTCTAAAAAACCAATAAATAATCCAGCAGCTGTAAATGAAAAAAACGACCTCAACGACCATTTGAATAATAAAATAAAGTTGTAATCCCGTATTACCAAGTGCGTTCAATGTCATCCAAATATCAGTGCGCATATAGTTAGACTGATAAAATGAAGGCAGCAAATCTATATAAAATGATTTTTGTTTTATATCAGGTTCGCTTAAAAGAGAAGAGCCGGATGGTCGAAAAATATTAGGTATTTTCGGCTTGGATGAAAATTTTATGGTCTTATTTAAAACCGCAACGTTTACTTATAATTTATTCACTTTTGGCAGCCGGTGTTGCACAATTGCTGAGCCTGCTTGATCCGGTGATTTTCGGAAAGATCATTGACGATTATGCTAATAATCCCCAACAACTGCCCCAGGAAGACCTGATAAATGGTGTGTTGAAATGGTTGGGCATTGCGGTAGCTGTGGCCTTGCTGGCACGCGTTTTCAAAAGCCTGCAGGAATACCTCACCCGCAAAGCCGTAGCTCTTTTCGGTATGCAGATCTTCAACGAAGGCTTACGGCAAACCTTGCGACTGTCTTTCCAGGAATTTGAAGAAAGCCGCAGCGGAGAGACCCTTTCTATCCTCCAAAAAGTAAAAACGGATACCGAACGCTTTGTGACCTCGTTTATCAATATTCTATTTTCCAGCATTGTCGGTGTGGGTTTTTTGATATGGTACAGCATTACCAAGAACGGCATGTTGATCCCTGTCTTTGTGATCGGCATTTTAGTATTAGGTGGGCTAACAGGCATGTTGTCGAAGAAGATAAAAACAGTGCAACGTTCTATCAATAAAGAAACGAACAAAATGAGCGGTGTCATTACTGAAAGTCTCCGGAACATCGAGCTGGTCAAAAGCCTGGGACTTACATTCCCGGAGATCCGAAGGTTGAAACTGCAAACTCAAAAGATATATGAACTGGAAATGCAGAAAGTGCGGAATGTACGGACCTTAGGTTTCCTGCAGGGAACCATCCTGAATCTGCTCCGGCAATCCATCTTGTTTATTTTACTGTGGCTGATATTCAGAAATGTGTTGACAACAGGCGAACTCATCAGCATGCAATTCATCTCCACTACCATCTTTGGCCCGTTGCAGGATCTGGGAAACATGATGCTGCAGTACCGCGAGGTAGAAGCATCGGTCAGTAATTTTGATGCGCTGATGCATAAGCCTATCGAGCAGCGACCTGAATCCCCGGTGGATATTCAGAACCTGAACACATTACGTTTTGACCATGTAATTTTCAATCATAAAACAGCTTCCTTTAATGCCATTGATGATATTTCCTTTTCGGTGAAAGCCGGTGAAACGATTGCCTTCGTAGGACCTTCCGGCTCGGGAAAATCGACCCTGGTGAAACTATTGGTGGGTTTATACAAACCCGTGAGTGGTGAGATCTATTTTAATGATACTTCATTTTCAAAAGTGCGGTACAATCAATTGAGACGAAAAATCGGCTTTGTAACGCAGGACACGCAGCTGTTTTCAGGGACGATAAAATACAACCTCCAGTTTGTGCACCCGGAAGCCACCGATGCGGATATACAGGAAGCCCTGCGCAAAGCATCTGCTACGAAACTCTTAGAACGTTCTTCTCACGGCATAGATACCATGTTGGGAGAGAACGGTATGAAACTATCCGGCGGTGAAAAACAGCGTATTTCAATTGCGAGAGCCTTGCTGCGCGATCCCCAGCTCCTGATTTTTGATGAAGCCACCTCTGCTCTCGACAGTCTTACGGAACAGGAAATCACCAAAACGATCGAGAACATCTCCAGCGAACGCAAGCAGATGATTATCCATATCGCGCACCGGTTGTCCACCGTCATGCATGCAGATGTGATCTACGTGCTCGAGAAAGGGAAAATAGCCGAACAGGGATCCCATGAGGAGCTTCTCTCGCTGAAAGGACTGTATTATGCCATGTGGCGCCAGCAGATCGGCGAGCGGCGTGTCGACAACTACCGCAGCAGCCAAACAAATATTATTGATGGTAATGACGACGATACGATGTAAACTTGCAGTGCCGTTATGATAAAAAAGAGACCCTCGCTTCCTTTAATTGTTGGTCGTAAGCCGTTGCTGGAATCCATCCGGCAAGGAATTTCTATTGAGAAGATCTTCATGTTGCGCAGTGCAACAGGTGAAGAGATCCACCAGATCAAAAAGCTGGCTCATGAAAAAGACATCCCCTTGAGCATGGTGCCTGTGGAAAAGCTGAACAACCTCACCAAAGCACAGCACCAGGGAGTAGTGGCATGGACGGGCCTCATAAATTATGTAGAGTTGCAGGCTGCCATTTCTCACGTGGTGGAAAAAGGACAAACTCCTCTTTTTATTATGCTGGATGGCGTGACGGATGTGCGCAATGTAGGTGCCATTGCCAGGACGGCTTTATGCTGTGGTGCCCAGGCTATCGTTTTCCCCACTTCGTCCTCTGCTTCACTTACTGAAGAAGCCGTAAAAACCTCTGCCGGAGCGCTTCGCCAGATCCTGCTTTGCCGGGTGCCTTCTGCATCACAAGCCATTGACATACTGCGTCTCAACGGCATACAGGTGTTGGCGACACAAATGAAAGGAAGCATAGCGGTAAATAAAGCGGAACTGGGTCTTCCCACCTGCATTGTGATGGGAGCTGAAGACACCGGCATTGGGAATGAAGTAAAGAAACATGCAGATGGTTTCATTCATATTCCTATGAAGGGGAAATTCGATTCATTGAACGTATCGGTTGCTGCCGGCATGGTGCTCTATGAGGCCATGTGCCAGCGCGAAGCATGATCGCTCATGTGTCTATCTTACGCGCTATTCTCCGGAGTCGAGAAACTAATTGTCCTGATAATAATTCAGAATACGGATGCCCCAAACCCTTGGTAGCTCCCGGAAAGGAAGCTACCAATTCTTATAACACAAATAAAGTTCAATATAAAGTTCCTCTTTATTTTGCAACAAATTTCAGGCTATGTTAAAAAAGATACTGATAGGGTTGGTCACTGTTTTAGTAGTCATCCAGTTTATCCGTCCGGCAAAAAACCAGTCGGACGACCACTCCAAGGATATATCCAAAGTGGTGACCATGCCTGCTGATGTGCAGACTATCTTAAAAACAGCCTGTTACGATTGCCATAGTAATCATACCACCTATCCCTGGTATGATCAGATCCAACCGGTAAGGTGGTGGGTAGAGCATCACATCAGGGAAGGAAAGGAACATCTTAATTTCTCGGAATTTGCCACCTACCCAAAAAAGAAACAAACAAATAAACTCGATGAGATAGCAGAGACCGTAGAGGCAGGTGAGATGCCCCTGCAAAGCTATACGATCATGCACAAAGATGCCAGGCTTACTCCCCGGCAAAAGGATATCCTCGTAAGCTGGGCCACGGCTTTAGTGGAAGAATCGGATGAACAAAACGCAGAATAATTTCCGGAGTTTCATTTTTGGTCTGTTTTTTGTTTTAGGCTTAACAGCTAAACAATTTCAACTATGAAGCTCCTGCGTTTTACCTCCCTTGCCTCCGCTATTTTAGTAGCAGCATTTGTTTTCACCGGCTGCACCCGTCGTGATGATTATTATGATCCGCCGCCACCCACCGGCTACCAATATGAATTTACGGAGGAGTTTGACAATGATACAAGAGGTTGGGCATTTACAACCGATTCTTCTTACGCGCTGGTACAGAGCGGCGAATATGTGTTTGTGGACAATTCGGTAAACGGCGAACTGAATACAGCGGTGATTCCTACGGGGTGCGATGTCGACCGGGATTTCCTAATACAAACAAGACTGGAATCCGATAATAGCATAGCGCTTATTTTCGGCGCTTATAAACAGCAACATTACGGCTATTCGTTTTTTATTGATAATTCCTATCAATCTTTTGCCATATATAATGAAGGTTCAAGCAGCCAGCCATTGCAGACAATTAAAGATTTCACGGTAAATGGTGCCATTAACAAAACAGGCTATAATAATGTAGAAATAGAACAACGGAACGGAAGATGGTATTTCTATATCAATAACACAGAGGTACATTCCATGCAGGCAGAATATCTATCCGGTGACGAAATGGGCTTTATGGTGCTGGGACAAACCAAGGGCTATGCAGATTACCTGAGAGTAAAATGGTAAATTCAAAAAACAACACGAAAAAATAACCGCCAGAACAGGCGGTTATTTTTTTAATATCCTTATCTCTACCCTCCTGTTGACAGAGGCTTGCTCCTGGGTTTCTTCGTTAGCAAATATGGGTTTATTCTTACCATAACCTATATAGCTGATACGATTCACCTCTATGCCTCTCGCTTTCAGGTATTCATAGATAAATTTTGCCCGGTTGCTCGAAAGATCCATTTGCCCGGAATCAAGATCATACGCATCCGGTACATTAGAAATACAGCATACGTGTCCCTCGATCCGGATCTCCATCAGCGGATTTTCCCGCATCACCTGCAACAGGTTCTGAAGCTCTTCATCGGAGGTTTGTTTGGGGAAATGGCGTCCCATCGGGAAATAGATGTTCTTTAAAATAAAGCTTTTGCCTACGGGGACTTTTTCAATATCGAAACCGGCATCGCTGGTAGAAGGCGGCACTTCCTTTTTTTCTTTCGGTCGCATGATGATGGTCATGTCTCCCCTTTCCTCTTCTTTTACCTGTTTTTTTCCAAGCTTTTCATATTCCATTACGATATCTACCCGGCGATCCTGGGCAACACCTTTATCTTTATCCAACGTATCTTTTCGCTTCACTTCTCCCCTTCCCACTACGGTCCGTATCTCTTCCAGATCCAGGTCAAATTTTCGAAGGTATTCTTTGACTGTTGTGGCTCTTTTTTGAGAAAGTGAAAGATTATATTCTTCCGAAGCTATAAAATCGGCATATCCCACAATCGCAATCGGCGCCCGCCTGTTGATCTTGGCATCGGCATACAATTTATCGATCGTATTCCTAGCACGTGTGTTAAGAGTGGCTATATCCAGGTCAAAATACACTGAAAAAGTATCATTCTTGCGCTGCGCATAGAGAGAAGTAACCAATAAAAATGCGATAAGCAGAAGCAAGAGATTTTTCATGCACGTTAAATTGCCCCATCAATTTAAAAATTGTTAGCGGATTTAGCAAAAACGATCCTTGCACACACCCGGCTACCTCCGGATAAAGAGTGTATCTGCAGCTTGGTAAGATTTATTCTTGTGCATTAAAGAAAAATCACTGATCTCTGTATGGGTTTGATTGTCCTTTTTCAAAAAACAGTTATTACAGTTCTCTTTCACCTCCCTGACAGTACAGTTCATTCCATATAGGGTATCGGCTCCGGCAGCGGTACGGATAATAAGATTTTGATCTCTCAGGTAATTTTCAGTGGAGAATGTAGTGGGACGTACCAGAAAATGCGTAGCAAAAGACAAGGGCATGCTATCTTCCGTTCTTGAAAAATCTTCAGACACTAAAAGCAGCCTGGAGTCAGCTAACTCATCCGTCGTAAAGCCTGTTAAATTTACCGTTACAGACTCCGAAACGGGGAATATGCATTCGGCTTTATTGCAACAAGACCCGACAACCAGCAATAAGGGTAAAAAAAGGTATTTTTTCATGAGTTGATTTTACACTGTAGACGAATTAGACAGGAAGTATCTTTGTAACAGAATCCACATTTCATGATTAGTTAAAAACTGATGACAATCGCTTTCGCTCAAACTGAAACAGGAAGCAGCTAAACAAGTTGAATAATAGATGTTGATTTTACATGGATAATTTATGCTGCAAACGACAAAGGGAATAATACTACGCACTGTAAAATATGGCGAAACCAGCCTTATTGTGACAGTATTTACAGAGCATCACGGCGTACAGGCCTATCTCGCCCAGGGGGTTCGCAAATCAAAAAAAAACAGCACGGGGTTACTGCAACCCAGTTTGCTCCTCGAGTTGGAAACAGACTATAAGCCCCATAAAAACTTACAGCGGCTCCGTGGGTTTCATCCCGC
The DNA here is from genome assembly GCA_035497455.1 of Flavipsychrobacter sp. Lineage (GTDB taxonomy): Bacteria > Bacteroidota > Bacteroidia > Chitinophagales > Chitinophagaceae > JAFIGV01. The sequence goes on along the minus strand of DATJDL010000010.1, from coordinate 783,410 downwards.
ATTTATCTACCAGAGCATCCAAGAAAACGTGGTGAAAAACAGCATTGCCATTTTTTGCGCTGAAGTATTGTTAAGACTACTTCCGGAAAACGCACCGATGCAGGAACTTTTTGATTTCTCGTTCCGTTTTTTTCAATTGCTGGACCATGCAGACACCATGCTGGCAGGAAATTATCCCCTGTTCTTCCTGTTAAAAACGGGAGAGATCATGGGGTACAAACTGAAAGGAGAATACAGTGAAAACACCCCGTTTATCAATATAGAAGAAGGAAGATTCACAGAGAAAGAAACCTTGCTCGCCCCGCTCAATTCAGATGATACCCGGCAATTGAGTGATTTGGTGCATGCTGATGAAACCGATTTTTTGCTGCAAAGGCTTTCAGCGATCACGCGAAACCACCTTACAGACTGGTATCTTGAATTTATACGGATGCATTCTCAACATCTGGGACAAATAAAATCATTATCCGTCATCAGAACCATCCTGCATTAACCCTCGCAACCGGTAATGCGGACTCCGAAATAGAAGATGGCAATCCACACCAGCCCTTTGATAAGAAAAAACATAAAGCCGGCGAAGCCCAGACGCTTAAGCCACACCATCAATCCTTTTTTTTGACCGGGATTTTCCAGTTCTGTTCCTTTTGATTCTTTCAATTCCATTTCTATAGTGCGCTAGCAAATATAATCTCCGCAAAATAACGCATATTTTGCTTTCGACTTACCCCTGATCTATCATTAGTCTTCAAAACATACCTGTGCATACCGGATCTGTCCCCCCATGGGCGGATGAAGTTTCCGGACCGCTACTCTTACTTGCTGAGCTTCGGGGAATTTCCCTTTTACCGCTTCATAGGTTTCCTTTACAAACGTCTCCAGCAGGTCGCCTTCCTTCGCGAAGACCTTACATACAATCTCATAAATGATAGCATAGTCGACGAACGGAAAAGACTGGGAGGATGATGAGGTTTGCAGCCTGGCATCCACATCTATTTCAAAATCGTTGCCGGTAATTTTTTCTTCGGGATACAAGCCAATTTTGGCGTGAAGTGTTATACCATGAACGGATATTGTAAGCATGATGCTTTTGTTTGCTTTTATGAATAGGTTATAAATATTTCAGGGTATACTTCCGTCGGGGCGGGTACACCGGTCTTTCAGGTACGCAAATGTAAGCCGCACCCGGAAATCAGATGACTGTTCTCTAAAAGTTCTACGCAGCAGGTGCTTATGAAATAGCCGGGGAGGATGATGCAGACCATTGTGTTAGAGAGTTGCATTATCTTGCAGCCGTTTATGTCATTCAGGGTCCTGCTGGTATTTTTTTGGGTCATCGCTCATAGTGCAGCAGCGCAATCGGATTCTGTTTCACAGTCACCTCATTCGAAGTTTTCCTCTGCGACTATCATTATTGAAAACATTCATATAACCGGTAACAGGACGACCAAGGAAGATATTATTTTAAGAGAAATGAATGTAAAACCGGGGGATGAGATACCGGTCGGCTCATTGAGTGACTTACTTGTTATCAACCGGAAACGAATCTACAACAGTGCGCTTTTCACAAATGTTACGGTAACAGCAGATACAATAGATACGCAGAAAATTAACTTGCTGGTGACGGTGAATGAACGCTGGTATATTATTCCTCAAATTACGTTTCAACTCGCAGACCGCAATTTCAACGTGTGGTGGACGGAACAAAATGCTGATATTTCCCGGTCTATCATCGGACTCACCACCGTGCATAAAAATTTTCGCGGCAACAGGGAACTTTTAGGTGTTTCCACTTTGGTGGGCTACAGAAAGGAATTTTCCGTGAGTTATCTAAAACCCTTTATCGATAAGGAACAAAAAAAGGGGATCGGTTTCGAAGCCGGCATCTCTTCCAATAAAGAACTTTTCTATACAACCGATAGCAATAAACTCTTGTTTATCCGGAATACCGACCGGCATATCATCAGCAGATTTTGGGTAGCGGCATTGCTTACCTATCGCCCGGCTTACACAACCGTCCACCAGTTCAAACTCAGCTTTAAACATAGCAAAGTAGACGATACCGTACTCCAACTCAACCCGGACTATTACCGGAACGGGAGCAATGCATTGGATTACTTAGAACTCAATTACCGGGTAGATGTCAATAACGTAGACAACTGGGCGTACCCGCTTACGGGTAGCAAAATAGTGGGAAATCTATTTACCAATATAGGATTCAAGGGAATAAAGTTTTTCAGTTATGTTACCCTGGAAGCAGGAAAATACAATCGTCTCGCCGATAAATGGTATAGTTCTTTCATCCTGCGTGGAAAACTATCCGTTCCGGGCAATCAACCTTATATAGCAAGACAGGCACTCGGTACCAAATACGAATATGTAAGGGGATATGAACTTTTTGTGATCGACGGATACCAATATGGTATTGTACGTTCCAACTTAAAATACGAACTTCTGAATATCAATATCCGCAACATTCCTTTTAAATACCTCCCTGCCCTACCATTGCGCATCTATCCTAAGCTGTTTGCCGATGCCGGGTATGTGGCAACTCCCCAAACAGGGAATAGTTACCTGAACAACAGGCTGATTTACTCGGTAGGTGCCGGCATCGATATTTTCACGGCTTATGATTTTAAGGTCCGTTTTGAATACGCGATTAACCACTTGGGGCAAAAAGGACTATTTTTACACTTCAACGCTGAGTAACAACCGCTCACAAACTTTATGCTTGTAGCCATTTACAATCGCAGTTTCAAACAGGAAAACATTCCGTTACTGCAAAACATCATCCGAAAACTAAACAACCACGGTATTCGCATGGTGTTTTTCAAAGATTTCCATGAGCGTTTTGCCTCCTATATTGATTTCATCGAAAGTCCTTCGTTCTTTACCGGTAAAAAGGATCTTCCTCCTCATACCGAAATGCTTTTCAGTTTAGGTGGAGATGGAACTCTTTTAGACACGGTGACTTACGTGGGTGCCTCCAACATTCCAATTATCGGTATCAATCTGGGCAGGCTGGGTTTCTTGGCCGCAATATCTGAAGAAGAGATAGAAAATGCCATTCACTCCCTTACCCGCGGATCTTATACACTGGAAAAGCGAAGCCTCATTCATTTGGACAGCAGCGTTCCTTTATTCGATGATTCACCATTTGCGCTTAATGAGTTCACCCTCCACCGCAAAGATTCATCTTCCATGATCAAGATCCATACCTATCTGAATGGAGAATTTCTCAATACCTACTGGGCAGATGGGTTGATCGTGGCTACACCAACGGGCTCTACTGGTTATTCACTGAGCTGCAACGGACCGGTAGTTTTTCCACAGACCTCCAGTTTTGTTATTACGGCAGTGGCTCCGCACAACCTCAATACCCGCAGCATCGTGGTTCCGGACAACAGTGTTATTTCCTTCGAAATAGAAGGAAGAGCAGAACAATTTTTATGCACGCTTGACTCTCGCACGGAAATTATCACCAGCAATGTGCAACTCGCGGTAAAACGTGAAAACTTTACGATTTCCCTGGTACGTCCGGACGAACACAATTTCCTGAATACGATACGTCAAAAACTCTACTGGGGTGTGGATAAGCGAAACTGATCTCAGGTTCAGACTGCAGGTGAAGAATAACTGCGCAACTTCAAAGCCACACCACCATTCATTCTGCCAGCTCTATCAAGCTTTCTTTTAAATAATCCGGAGAACGGGCAGATTCATTCAAAGACAATAAAAACCATACATTTGTAGTTACTGTTTCCAGATTATTATGCGAAAGTTTTTTTTCAGCTTGTTAGTCAGTAGTGCGCTTTTGAGTGCAACTCAGGCGCAAAACTATTATTCGGCAGGCGAATTCGGCGTATCATTGGGTGCCTCACAATATTTCGGAGATCTCAATGATGAGTATGGCTTAAAAACTCCTAACCCGGCAATAGCAGCCTTCGGCAGATACCACCTTAACCCGTACATTTCGCTTCGCGCTAATTTGCTTTATACCCATGTAGGTTACGCGGATAATTTGTCCTCGAACCCTTATAACCGTCAAAGAAATCTTAGCTTTCAGAGCAATATTTACGAGGCTTCCGTACAGGCAGAATTTAATTTTTTCCGTTATCACACCGGAGAAATCAACAGCCGGTTTACACCTTACCTCACGGGAGGGGTGGGTGCCTTCTATTATAATCCTTATGCTTTTTACAATGATAAAAAATACTTTCTTCGCCCATTGGGAACCGAAGGGCAACAGGCAGAAGTAGGTCAGGGAAAATCCTACAGTAGGATCAGCATGTGTTTCCCGGTAGGTGCAGGGATTAAATACTGGATCCGGCCGGGGATTAATTTAGGAGTAGAGATTGCTAACCGGCTTACCTTGACAGATTACATGGATGATGTAAGTACAAATTACGCGGGCAGTGAATATTTTGCTACAGATCCACGCAATCCTAATCCCGCTTACATTCTGCAAGACCGTTCTGTAGAGGTTGATCCTAATAATACATTGGGAAGGAGGGGGAAACAACGTGGAAACTCTTCCACTAAAGACCAGTATATGATGGTGTTAATTAACCTTTCCTTCCAGTTAAAAGCTTATAAATGCCCTGCATATATGAGCAATGTATTGGAATACTATTAGTAGACAAGTTGTTAACGAGATAGGAGAAGCTACCGTCTATGGTAGCTTTTTTTGTTAATAACGTTTGGATAAGGGGTTCGCCAAGGTGCAATAAAAAAGCCGACCTGAGAACAGGCCAGCCCCTATAAACCCTATCAGATACAAATATACGAAGACTAATAAATCAAAAATCAAACGAAGCAAAAAAAAACTTTCCTTTAATTTATCTTTAACATACTGAGTTCAACATTCTCAAAATTCACCGATCAATAAGGAAGATTCACCGACATTCATTTCCCGCTAACCGAAATTCGATGAGTTGCTGTACTGCTACCTGTTATTTTTGCTGTGTTTATATTTAAACTTCCCATGAAAAAATTTTTATTCCGACAGGCCTTACCGGTAGCAGTTATTTTACTCTGCTCCTTCCCCATCCTTGCGCAAACCACGATAAAAGGAAAAGTACTGGATGAAAAAGGTGCGGGGGTGAACGGAGCGAGCGTGTCTTTAGACAATACGCTTGATGGCGCAACCACAGACACAGCAGGTTCTTTCCAGTTTACCACCACCGAAAAAGGGAATCAGACTTTAGTGGCTAATGCAGTAGGCTATTCCTCGTCCGGCACACCGGTAAATGTAGACAAGGACATTTCAGACCTCCGATTAGTGATCAAAAATACGGCAAGGACATTGGAGGAAGTAAGCATTACGGCAGGGGCTTTTGAAGCCAGTAATGATAAAGACAAAACGGTGTTGAAACCATTGGACATCGTAACCACTGCCGGTGCACAGGCAGACGTAGTACGAGCCATAGAAACATTGCCCGGCACCCAGAAACAAGGCGCACAGAATGGCTTATTCGTTCGTGGCGGCGACGCCAGCGAAGCGGCTTATTTAATAGATGGGCTGGTCGTACAAAATGCATTTTTCAGCGGACCTCCGGGTGTGGCTACACGCAGCCGTTTTGGAGCGTTCCAGTTCAAAGGGGTTTCATTTAGCAGCGGGGGGTATTCTGCCCGATACGGGCAAGCCCTGTCTTCCGTGCTGGAGCTTAATAGCCTGGATCTTCCGGAACAAAGCACGGTCAACCTGGGAATCAATATGGCAGGTGTGTATGCCAGCGGCAGCAAGCTCTGGAAGAAAAGTGGCGGTGATGTATCGGCCTATTATAATAACCTGCAACCTTTTTACGGCCTGGTCAAAACCAATATGAATTTCTACGAGGTGCCCAAGGGTGCCGGAGGTTCTGCACGATATGCCTGGCAGCCTTCTAAAAATGGTTTGTTTAAAATAAATGTCGCTGGCAGCCAGTTCAAAAGCGGCATCGCCGTACCCAATCCCTTCGAACCCGGAGCCACTACCCGATACGCCATTCAAAACAATAACTACACGGCTACGGGATCGTATAAGCAGTCGTTTGGCACTAAGTTCACACTATACACTGCCGCAGGTTATAGCTTCAACAAAGATGAAAGTCATTTCGATACCATCCCGGGCTTACAGCAGGATGAACGCGCACAAGTGAGAATAGAAGGCAAATATTTTATCAATAGCCGGTTAAATGTTTTGCTGGGAACTGAATTGCAGCATTTCGAAGTAGTGAACCGGTTCAGTTTTTACCGGAGAGCTTTTACGGAAAACATGCTGGCAGGTTACCTGGAGGCAGAATACACACCGAAATACTGGATCGCTATCAAACCGGGCATCCGGGTGGAAAAAAGTGAACTGCTTCAGCAAGGCAATATCGCCCCACGCCTAGCCCTTGCCATGAAAGCAGGACGACACGGACAGGTATCACTGGCAAGCGGTATATTCTATCAATTGCCCGACTACATGTACCTATATACGATTCAACCCTTTAAACAACAATTCGATTTTCAAAAAGCAGTACATTATATCGCCAATTATCAATGGCAAAAAGGAGACAGAACCCTGCGCCTGGAAGGCTATTATAAAGACTATCAAAGCCTGTTAAGAGAATATACTGCTAACAACGGAAGTCATTATGACCCGAATACCTATCGCATTATAGATTCCGCACTGGCTACCGGAAATCTGCGAATAGACAATAGCGGGTATGGATATGCTACGGGTGCTGAGCTTTTCTGGAGAGATAAGAAAACTTTTAAAAATACAGACTATTGGATCTCCTACAGCTATATCGATACACGCAGACTCTACAAAAACTACCTCGCTGAAGCCACACCGGATTTCATTGCTACTCATAATCTGAATATTGTGGGCAAATACTGGATCGACAAAATAAATACACAGATCAATGCCACTTACAGCTACGCCAGCGGCAGACCTTACTACGATCCTAACGCCGCAACATTCCTGGGTGACCGCTCTCCTGAATACCATAACCTTTCTTTTACGGTCAATCACCTGCGTTCGATCAAGAAATGGTTCCTGGTGTTTTATGCCGGTATAGACAATGTTACGAATCAGAAGAATGTATTTGGGTACCGCTATGCTGTCAATGGTACACGCTCAGCTATCGTACCTCCATTTTACCGCTCCTATTTTGCCGGCATCAACATGTCTCTTACCAAATTTGATAAAGACGAACTTTGATAGCTAATGCCTTATTGATAATGAATAACTAACTATTAAAACTCCATATTAAAACCAAAACAATCATGAAAAAAATCCTTTTGGCAGCAGCCACTACCGTATTGGTATTTTCCGCAAGTGCGCAGGACTATAAGCAGGTCATGCAAAATACCTTCCTGGCATTTGATACCACGCAAGATCTGAGTATCAAAACCCAGCAAAGCAATAAGCTCTCCCTTATCGCTAAAAAATATGCCGATCAGTGGACGGCACATTACTATAACGCCTATGCCAAAGTGCAACTTTCTTACATGGAAAAAGATGAAGCCAAACGGGATGCATTCCTGGATGAAGGGGATAAGGAACTTGCTGAATCCATCACCTTGTTAGGCAAAGAAAATGATGAGACCTATGTACTGGCAGCTATGCTGGCAAACGCCCGTCTCGCGGTAAAACCCCAATCACGTTGGCAGAAATACGGGAAAGTTTTTGAACAAAACCTGGATAAGGCAAAAGAAGTAAATCCGAACAATCCACGCATTTATTATGTGCAAGGCACCAGCAAATTCTTCACGCCTAAAATGTGGGGCGGAGGCAAAAAAGCTGCACTTCCCTATTTCGAAAAGGCACAAGGTCTGTTTGATAAAGAAAACGCAGCAGACATCACTACGATCTCCTGGGGGAAAGAAGCGAATGCTTACTTTTTGAAGGAATCGAAAGGTGAGGATAAAGAATAGTTATCATAGAAAACTATTCCTGGTATACGGGTCGCGGCTTCGCCGCGACCCGTATTATTTATGTATTCAATATAGGTCTCTGTCGTATCCTAAAATTTCTGCAGGAAAAGAGTATAAGAAAGGATGCAATCTGTTTAGCTTACCGGGGCTTGTAATATTTTTTTTATGTTTCAGAACAGGTAGTTAACCAACGAAGAATGAGAATATAGCTGTCTTAATAAAAAATATATGTACTAAAGGAGAGGATACAATCCCAATAATTATCAATTGGTAAAGTGTTTCCCGCCGAAATCCTTCGAAAAAACATATAAAAAACGGCAGGTACACGGATGAAGGCAATTATATATCTTCATCAATAACCTAAACCATACCATTACCAAACAGCAGAGCTACCTATGAATGTAAAAATCTACTCCTTTTTGTTTTGCTGTTTAGCCCTGTGTTTCAGTGGAAATGCCCATGATACTACGATATCTGTTTCTAAAAACCAGCTTTCATTCATAAAGAATGAAGGCCAGTGGACGGAACAAATTCACTACAAGGCATTCTTACCGGGTGGTGCTGTTTTCTTAACCCCGGAAGGATTCATGTATAATTTTTATGCTAAAGAACGGCTTCACCAATTGCATGACATCCGGCTAAAGGAGCAACGGAATATTTCGAAGGAGACCGTTCAAATGCACGCTTACAGCGTGAAGTGGATCGGCGGCAATACCCATGCAAAACGGGTGGAAGAAGAACAACGGGCAACCTATCACAACTACTTTATCGGTAAAGATGAAAAAAACTGGAAAGGAGCTATACCCCTATTCGGAAAGCTGACCTACCAGAATGTATATCCTGATATAGACCTTACGGTGTATAATGCGGATAACAATCTGAAGTATGATTTTGTACTGAAGCCAGGAGCAAAGGTTCAGGACATTATATTGGAGTTTGAAGGTGTTGTTCCGGTGATCACTAATTCGGGTGCGCTTAAACTTGTTACCATTGTGGGGGATATCATAGAGTCTGCTCCTTACACCTATCAACTCATTGATGGTAAAAAGCGGCTTGTAGATTCACGTTATAAAAAACAGCGGGACAATACGATTTCTTTTGAATTAGGCCTTTACGATGAAAGCTATCCTGTTATCATAGATCCGTCCTTAGTATTTGCTACCTATAGTGGTTCTTCAGCCACCACGTTTGGATTTTCGGCTACTTATAATAACCAGGGAGACCTTATAGAAGCCGGTGAATGTTTTGGTGTGGGATGGCCGGTAAAAACCGGAGCATATCAAACCACATTCGGCGGACAGGTAGACCTCGGCATTAATTGCTTCAATGCGTCCGGCACAACGCTTTTGCATTCTACTTACCTTGGAGGCAACGATTTAGATCAACCGGTAAGCCTCATCTGCGACCAGAACATGGATCTTTATATAATGGCCGTGACGGAGTCCACCAATTTCCCCGTATCATCAGGTGCTTATGACAAGAACTACAATGGGAATATGGACTATGCAGTCATCCACCTGAATAATACCTACACCACCCTTATCGGCTCTACCCTTATAGGGGGAAGTGATATGGACGGATCTACAAATCCTAAAGGGGAAATATACCTGGATAAGAAAAACAATATTTACATCACCGGCTATACAAAGTCTCCAGACTATCCTGTCACACCCGGTGCCGTACAAGCGACCTTATCGGGTATAAGCGATGGTGCCGTAAGCATTGTTAACAACACCTGCTCTCATTTATTATCCAGCACCTACCTGGGTGGATCCAGGAACGAACGTCTTACCGGCATCCGTAAGATGCCGAATGACAACATTGTTGTTTCGGGAACTACAGAGAGTATGGATTACCCCACTACTCCCGGGGTATTTCAACCCATATCGAACAACAGCGGTGTGAAAAGCAAAGGTGTCATCTCCGTTCTGACCGCCGATTTAACAGGATTTGTTGCATCTACCTATGTGCAGGCTCCTGATACCGGCAGTAGTACATTTTTGCAATTCGTGGATTACGACCGCCAGAACTCCATATATGTTTATGGTTCCACAGATACATCTTTCCCCGTAACGCCGGGTAAATACACAAATGCAGGAAGCAAAACACTCCTGGCTAAATTTTCGCCGACATTGAACTCCCTGACCTGGGCAACCCGGATCGGTTCATCAGCCAATAGCGCAACGGCTATTATCCCGACGGCATTTCTGGCAGATAACTGTGGGAAAATGTACTTAGCGGGCTATGCAGGCGGAATGCCTGGCTACCCGCTTACACCCAATGCGATAAGTACTAACCCAGTTGGCTTTTGGATAGGGATCCTGGATGTGAATGCTACGAGTTTTCTTTTCGGCACATTTTTCGGCTCCCAGGCAGATCACCTGGATGGAGGTACCAGCCGGTTTGATAAAAAAGGGGTAATCTACCATGCCGTATGCTGTGGTAATACGGTATTCCCTACCACCAGCACTGCGGCATTTCCTAACCGGTCGGCTACAGCAACGTTCGATATCGTAGGTTATAAACTGGATGGTGAAACACAGTCCGTTGTAGCTGTTAATGCCGCTACACCGGGCACGACAAGTTGCTCGGTACCCTTTACCGTAAACTTCCAGAATTACTCCCAGAATGCCACGAGTTATTTCTGGGATTTTAAAGATGGAAACACGAGTGCTGCTGCCAACCCTACGCATACGTTCACAACTGCGGGTACCTATAATGTGATGCTGGTTGCCATCAACTCTTTAACATGCAATTTGTACGATACGATTTACCTACCGATACATATATTGAACAGCAACTTCAATGTGCCCGATATTGATACCAGCATTTGTTTTCAAAATGGTATCCTACCCGTGCAGTTGACATTGCCTCCGCCATCCGGAAGTACCAATTTATATTATTCCTGGCTTCCCCATCCTGCCATAACAGGAGCAACTAATACGTCGGCAATTTTGGTAGACCTTACTATAGATACTATATTCAAAGTGGTAGTTACAGACTCGATTCCCAATGCATGCAGTGTTAAGGATACAGCTACCATCACCGTTCATGTGATAGATAAAAGCAGGTTCTATGCATTGCCCGACACCATAATACTGTTTTGCCCGGGACAGCAGTTTGAGCTATCCGCTACAGGCGACCAGTATACCACCTACTCCTGGTCTGATCTTTCGGGCCTGAATACAATTTTTAATGCCAGTACTGCCACTCCGTATATCATCCCTCAACAAACTACGGATTATGTAGTACATATATACAGCAGGAACCGGACCTGTTTTGTCACGGACACCGTCAGGGCAGCGGTAAAGCCTGTGATCAATTTGTTTCCGGTCACACCTGTTTACATTTGCCTTTACGACACGATACAGCTACAAGTGACTACCGATCTTGATCCTTCATCCTATAACGTTTCCTGGAGAGATATTTCGGGTGAAGCACCAAAAGACATGTTATCCGGCGAAACAAGCCTTACCCCTTTCGTAAATCCGAAGGAAAGCAGGCGTTATGTGGTAGAAGTATCTATGCAGCATGCCGGTTTTTGCAGAGGACAGGACACTGTTGATGTATTTTTGCACCCGAAAGCCAGTATAGATGCCGGGGAAGATGAGCTTATAAAATACGGCGAACCTATACAACTCCACGCCAGGGGGAATGGTAAATTCCTGTGGCTGCCTAACCAATACCTCACAAACAATACGATCGCTGATCCATTCAGCTCCCCGCCTGACAGCATAAAATACTATCTCACCGTCACGACAGCGGAAGGTTGTGAAGAAACGGATTCTGTCTCCGTACGTGTTACCCATCTGACCTTCCCTTCCGGGTTTACACCTAATGGTGACGGACTCAATGACGAGTTGCGCCTGATCGTAATGAATGACCGGGTTGAATTAGAACAACTGCTGATCATGAACAGGTGGGGACAAAAAGTGTTTAAAACCAATGATCTCAGAAAAGGTTGGAACGGCTACTATAATGGAACCTATGCTGAAGGGGGCGTATATTTTTATCAGATCAAGTATAAGATCGGGAAAAAATCTTATTTCGATAAAGGGGATGTTACGTTGATAAGATAGCCTATCGCTGTCAGGATATCCTGCTTATAGATTTTGAAGGGCATATTGCTTTTCTGTTAAATGCTTCCAATAGCGCTTAGGTACATGTTGCAGATGCAGTTTCATGTTTTTACGTGCTGTGATATTGGTGCTGCTGAAATATTGCTGCCAGAGCGTTTTATATTTCAGTTCGTCCTCATCATATCTTGTTCCAGCGATTGTATTGAGATCCGGTAAAATAACAGTGGTATCGATGATAACCTCCGAGACCTTTTGGGTATCGAAATGCAATCCATATTTCCGCTTAACATCATAAATAAGCCAGGGCTGGTCTGCATAACGTTTTCTGAAAAACTCTGTGATCAGAGGCAGCACATTAAAGTCCGGCTCCGCGGTCGCAAAAAACAACCCATCTCCTGATTTTTCAAACCGGATAAATGCCTTCATCCGGTGCTTTTCCCGCTCTACCGATTTCGCTGTTTGCGCAATGAATAATGCCTGGGCATCTCCGTAATTATTCAAGGCATCCGGTTGCCCGGAAAAGATCCGGATCAGTACCTGCATCAGCACATCGTAACAGCGGGGTATTTCGGAAAGAAACGTACAATACAGCGTTCTGCATTGCGCGCTATTGAGGTATTTATACAATCCTTTCGTTACACGGATCGCCTTTTCCTGGTGACTACGAATGACTAAAGCCGTATCAAAAACCTCCGGTTGGTAATATCTTTCGTGTATGAGTTGCACAGTGCCATCCCTGCGTTCAAACCATTCAAAAACTGCCGTAAGCAATCCTATCCAGCTACCGTCGAATACATATTGTTTCATCAGAATAAAGACAATTGAGAAGAAGAGGTTTTCAAAAACTTACTGCTGCTTTCGCTGAGTACCAGCGATCTGATTTGATGCGACTGTAAATGTCCCAGTTCAAAAGGGGTGTCTGCACAACGAATGAAATATTTAGCCCGGTTATACGCTACCCCTATTTTCTTTAGCTGATGGATATATAGCTTTCCAAACTTCCTGGCCTCTATTATCTTCTGTGCAGATTGCCTGCCCACGCCGGGAACCCGGATAAGCATGCCGTAGCTCACTTTGTTTAGATCGATAGGAAAAAGATCTAAGTGCCGGAGCGCCCAACTGAATTTCGGATCGATCTCAGCGTCTAATGAGGGATGGTGATTATTCAAAATTTCATCTACCTTAAATCCATAGAACCGCATCAGCCAGTCTGTCTGATAAAGCCGGTGTTCCCTTAAAAGCGGGGGCTGGCTGTCTATGGCGGGCAGACGATTATCGGCGCTTATCGGGATGTAGCCGCTGTAATAAATTCTTTTCAATGAAAAGGTCTTATAGTAATGCGCTGCTGTATGCATGATCTGCAGATCATTTTCCGGTGTGGCGCCCACTACCATTTGGGTGCTCTGCCCGGCAGGTACAAAACCCGGAGTGCTTTTTATAAGCTTCCTATCCTGCTTGTATTCCAGGATTTGATTGTTTACCCATGCCAGAGGCTTCTTCACATCCTCATGACTCTTATCGGGCGCTACCATTTTCAATCCTTGCTCCGTGGGCATTTCCAGATTGATGCTCATCCGATCTGCGTACCGCCCTGCTTCTTTCACCAACTCTTCACTCGCGCCGGGTATGGTCTTCAAATGAATATAGCCGTTGTAATTTTCTTCCAGTCTTAACTTCTTCACAATTCGCAGCAATCGCTCCATCGTATAATCGGCGTTCTTAAAAATGCCTGAGCTCAAAAACAATCCTTCAATGTAATTTCTGCGATAAAAGTTCATGGTCAGATCCACCACTTCTTCAACAGTAAATGCCGCACGCTTTACATCATTCGTTTTCCTCGAAACACAGAAGGCACAATCGTAAATACAATGATTGGTGAGTAATATTTTTAATAATGATACGCAACGACCGTCTTCGGTGTAACTGTGGCAGATACCGGAGCGGCTGGCATTCCCCAACCCGCCTTTATTTTCTCGTTTACTTCCACTGCTGCTGCAGCTCACATCATACTTGGCTGCATCAGCCAGTATAGCAAGTTTTTCCTGAACCCTGTCATTCATAGTGTCAAATAGCAATCATCAATATAACCAATCATACAGCTGAAGACAAATCATTCTTTTGATGATTTTTTTCAAGCTAACAATCAATACGCTTTATTTCCGGAAAGAGATTAGGTAGTGAGAACAATTCGGAAGTATCCGGTAAAATCACGAAGGAAATGATCCCTGTAATCTTTTTTAGCCGGTTATACTGACGAAGATCAGCTATTGAAAAGATACAACTTCCGACTTTTAGAAATTTTATACCAGTCTGTTTAATCTTCCGTAAAATGAAAATAGAACAAATTTATACGGGCTGCCTGGCTCAAGGTGCTTATTACATCACATCCAAAGGCGAAGCAGCTATTATCGATCCTTTGCGTGACATTCAACCTTATATCGACCGGTTGGAGAAAGACGGTGTGCAACTTAAGTATATTTTCGAGTCTCATTTTCATGCAGATTTCGTGAGCGGTCACCTCGACCTGAGTAACAGAACTGAAGCTCCGATCGTGTATGGGCCTACGGCACAGCCGGGCTTCAACGCGATTGTTGCAGAAGACGGGCAGCTCTTTACCCTGGGGGATGTAGTGATCCGGCTCTTGCATACTCCCGGTCACACGCTCGAAAGCAGCTGTTTTTTACTGATCGATGAGAAGGGGAAGGAAACAGCGCTTTTCAGTGGTGACACCTTGTTCCTCGGTGATGTAGGACGGCCGGACCTGGCGCAAAAGGCAGCCAATATGACAAAAGAAGAACTTGCCGGCTTGCTGTACGATAGTCTTTATAACAAGATAATACCGCTGGCAGATGATATCATCGTATACCCTGCTCACGGCTCAGGTTCGGCATGTGGGAAGAACATGATGAAGGAAACAGTAGATGAGCTGGGCAATCAAAAGAAAATAAACTATGCACTGAATCAACCGGACAAGGCTTCTTTCATTAAAGCAGTGACAGATGGTTTATTGCCACCCCCAGCTTATTTCGGTGCCAACGTTACTATGAATAAACAAGGTTATGATAGTTTTGACAATATCCTGGACAACAGCCTGATAGCCCTGACACCGGATGAATTTGAAAGGATAGCAAACGATTCAGGGGCTTTGATCCTTGATACCCGTACGGATAGTGAATTTTCCCGGAAGTTTATTGCCCGATCAATCAATATAGGATTAGCAGGTGACTTTGCTCCCTGGGCAGGTACGCTTATCGTCGATGTAAAACAACCGGTTCTTTTGGTGACGGAAGAAGGTGACGAAGTGGAAGCGATAAAACGGTTGAGTCGCGTGGGATTTGATAAGGTGCTGGGATATTTGCAAGGCGGCGTTGCTGCCTGGGGAAATAAAGGTAAAGAAACAGACAGCATTACCCGGATCAGTCCGGGAAGGTTTAAACAGGAGTTGCAAACAGGCAGGCACAACGTCCTTGATGTAAGAAAAGAAACGGAATATGCAGCGGGGCATATAGAAGGTGCCTGTAACAAACCACTTGCCTATATCCATGAATGGATCGAAGACATCAACCCTGAAGAACATTTTTATTTACACTGTGCCGGGGGGTATCGCAGTATGATAGCAGCCAGCATACTGCACGCCAGGGGCTATCGTAATTTCAGCGAGGTAGAAGGAGGTTTCAATGCCGTTTCGCAAATTGCTATAACTTAAAACCTCCGTTTATCCGATCATGTAATGGAACATTGACTGATCCGCTTATTAAACTACCTTGGATATTTTCAGCACGTTTGTTGGCAGGTGTTCGTTTACCGGCGTGCTTCCCGTATTGATGACCACGTCACCCGGATGCAGGAGCTTTTTTTCTTTCAATACCCGTATCTGGTCTTCTATGATAGCATCCAGGCTTTCTTCCTTATCATAGTAGAATGCCTGTACCCCCCAGCTGAGGCTTAACTGATTAATGAGTGCCTGGGTTTTGGTAAACACATATAACGCAGACTTAGGCCGGTAGCTGGATAGCATGAACCCTGTACGCCCTGACTGTGTCATCCCGATAAGTGCATTGGCATTGACGTCCCTTGCTATCTCGCAGGCGTTGTAGCAAAGTGCATCGCTGAGGAAAGACGGAGAATGCTGTTGTGGCACCAGGTTACGATTGTACACGATAGCTTCTTTCTCTACTTCGTTAATGATGCTCACCATGGTTCTCACTACCAGCTGCGGATAATGCCCCATGGCTGTTTCGCCACTCAACATCACAGCATCGGCACCTTCCAGCACGGCATTGGCTACGTCGGTTATCTCACTGCGGTTAGGACGTGTGCGGTCGATCATACTCTCCATCATTTGCGTGGCTATGATCACCGGCTTAGCCCTGTGGATGCATTTGCGAATGATATTTTTCTGGATCATGGGTATCTGCTCCAGCGGGAGTTCTACACCCAGGTCTCCACGCGCTACCATCACTGCATCAGAAGCAAGTATGATCTCACGAAGATGCTCCAGGGCTTCAGGCTTTTCAATTTTAGCAATGATCTTGGCATTGCTTTGTTTGTTGTCAAGGATCTCCCTGAGCTGTGTAATATCTTTGGGACGGCGAACAAAGGAGAGCGCTACCCAATCTATTTTCTGTTCTATTATAAAATCCAGGTCCCTTAAATCTTTTTCAGACAGGGAAGGCAGTGAGATCTTTGTGTCAGGCAGGTTCACTCCTTTCTTCGACAGCAAGACTCCGGGTGTGAGAACGCTTACCTTCACCCGTTTGTCCTCCGTAATATGCGTTACGATCACTTCAATTTTTCCGTCATCCAGCAGTATCTTCTCCCCTATTCTTACATCGTTATGGAAGTTGGGATACGATATATAAACGCCGTCCTTATTTCCTGCCCGCTTTTCATTGGTAAAATAAAACTCCATTCCCTGGTCCAGTATCAGTCCACCGCTTTCCATTTCGCCCACCCGCAGTTTGGGCCCCTGCAGATCGGCGAGAATAGCAATATTTATGGGCGAATTGTTGTTGATCTGGTGAATGAACTGTATGACCTTTAAATGTTCCTCATGTGTGCCGTGAGAGAAATTAAGCCTGAAAACATTTACTCCTGCCTGTACTAATTCCTGTAGTTTCTCGTATGTATTGCAAGCCGGGCCAACGGTAGCAATTACCTTAGTCTTATGTAACATATTGATTGCAAAATTAACAACTTACCCGCCAATCCAATGGTTAAGGTTTGATCAATATTGAAGCAACGTGCGTTTACCGGGCGCTTACATTCAATGACTTCAGCAGTTTCTTCTTTTTCTCACTGTAAAAATTGATCCGGGTAACAGCAAAGTATTTGGGAATGGCAACGATAGCAATAGGATGATCAACATAACTCAGTTTATGCTTTTCCTTACGCTCCGTGCAATATACTTCGATATAATTGCCCGCTTTGTAGGCAGTAGGATTAAAACTTAAAAAATACTGTTCACGCGTAGCTGCCGTAAGCATCACCAGGACATGTTCGTAGTCGAAATTGGGTTTGTCTTCCGCATGGCTGGCTCCAAAAAAACGTTCAAAATCACGCTGCTTGCTGAACACAAAGTAATTCACTCCCTTTTCCAGTTTGAGCTTGTCATTGGCATGGTAGCCCTGTAGCATGCGAAGTTCCAATGGCTGTGGCTGCGCCGCGCCCTGCATGTAACCCAGCAGCAGAAAAAGAATGAGGTAAACCTGTTTCAAAACGGCAATAAAAATAGGTAATCTTCTTTAGTGGTTTTGTCAGGAAAGACCACAATTGTTAAATTTGCACCAGATTTATTTTTTTAACCTCAAAAAGAAAGGAAGGTACACCATGCCAGTGTTACACAACCGTATCTCAAACGAGGAACTGAAAAGCCGTCTTTACGAAGAGACCGAGCCACGTACTACAGTTTCCTTTTACAAGTACTTTACTGTTGCTGATCCCCAGCTGTTCCGCGATGAGCTTTACAAAAAGTTCCATGATCTTCATGTGTTCGGGCGCATCTACGTGGCTCAGGAAGGGATCAATGCACAAATCAGCGTGCCGCAATCCCGTTACGAAGCCTTTGTGGAAACCTTGTATGCCGCCGCGCCGGAGTTAAATGGCATCCGTATGAACATCGCTGTAGACGATGACGGAAAATCTTTTTGGGTATTGAAAATCAAAGTACGCCCCAAGATCGTAGCGGACGGAATTGATGATCCTGACTTTGATCCGTCAAAAACAGGCACGTACCTGAAAGCAAATGAGTTTAACGAGATCGCTGCTCAGGAAGATACCGTAATCGTGGATATGCGCAACCATTACGAGTACGAGGTGGGGCATTTCGAGAACGCCATAGAGGTACCTTCCGACACCTTCAGGGATCAACTGCCTATGGCGGTGGATATGCTGCAGGATCAGAAAGACAAGAACATTGTGATGTACTGCACGGGAGGGATTCGTTGCGAGAAAGCAAGTGCCTACCTGCTGCACAAAGGATTTAAAAATGTATTTCATGTCGAAGGCGGGATCATAGAATAT
Organism: Flavipsychrobacter sp.; assembly: GCA_035497455.1. Taxonomy (GTDB): domain Bacteria; phylum Bacteroidota; class Bacteroidia; order Chitinophagales; family Chitinophagaceae; genus JAFIGV01. The sequence continues at coordinate 764,904 of DATJDL010000010.1, read as the reverse complement.
ACCCGGAAAGCTAAAGAGCAAGGGTTACCCATTAAGTTCATAGGTAAGAACTTTGTTTTTGACGACCGCCTGGGTGAACGCATCACCGAGGATATCATCTCTACATGTCATCAATGCGGGGCACCTTGCGACGACCATACCAACTGCAAAAATGACGGATGCCACCTGCTGTTCATACAGTGTGAGGCCTGTGCTGCTCAATATGAAGGCTGTTGCAGTGAGGATTGCCGGGAAGAAAAAAACCTGTCGCCGGAGGAACAAAGGGAAAAACGTGCTGGAAGAGAAAACGGTATGATGGTATTCAATAAATCCAAGGCGCATCCTTTGCGAAAACACCGCGACACCTGGCAACAAGAACGTCAGTAAGGCTCCTTATCTTTTTTGAAAACAACCAAATAAGAAATTCTGCACCGTACCGAACGGAGTAGTATGATCCTGCTTTTTCCATTCAAGCAAATCGAAATCGCATGCAAATAGGTCCAGTAACTGAGAAGGGGCATATCGCGTAACATCCAAGCCGCTGCATTTTAAAGGACCTTCATCTGAGAAAGTTCCGATGAGGAGATGGTTCGTTACGTATGCTTTTGTAAGCGCTTTGTAGTGATCAATTTGCCGCGTCGTTGTTAAAAAATGAAAGGCAGCCCTGTCATGCCATAATGAATAGTGCTCATCGGGTTGAAATGTTGTTATGTCAGCAGCGATCCATTTTACTTTTGCGGCATCAGTTCCCAGCCTTTGTTTTGCCCGGTCTAAAGCTTTGCCGGAAATGTCGAGCACGGTGAGGTTTGTATACCCTTTCGCCAGTAAGTAGTCTACCAGTTTACTATCACCGCCCCCCACGTCAATAATAGCCGAGCCTTTCGAAATATTCAGTTTGTCTATAAAGTCCAGAGAGGTTTGCGGGATGTTCTGTGTCCAGCTTACCTCGTGGGGTTGTTTGTGATGATAAACTGTTTCCCAGTGTGCTGCCGGATTCTCGCTCATGAGCAAATTTAACCAATGCTTTCATTTGTCCCAACGACGATAGCGCTATGTAAGGTCCAGACTATACGGTCGGATAATGGTTCGCGAATTTTTCCGTTAAACAACTCATGTTTTGTTTCAAATTCGAAATTCAAATCTTACCTTTCACCGTTATTTTTGTTTCATCAACACCTATTTATGCGTTCCATCGATTTCAAGAAACTGACACCGCATTTACTGATCATTGTAGGATTTGCTGTTTTCTCTTTATTTTATTCTTTCCCGGTATTACAGGGTAAGGTGTTGGCGCAGCACGATCTCATGAACTGGCGCGCCATGTTCCAGCAAACCCAGGCTTATTATGACTCTACCGGCATCAATCCTCTCTGGAGTAACAGCATGTTTGGCGGTATGCCTTCCTATACCATAGGCTATCCTAAATCCGGTAACTTTTTCGGCAACCTGGGCTTTCATATGGTCAATATCCTTTCGAAGCCTGCGGCTTATTTCTTCGTAGCGATGACCTGCTTTTATATCCTGATGGTGACTATGCGCATCAATCGCTGGCTGGGTGTGATCGGTAGTTTTGCATTTGCGTTTGCCACCAATAATGTAGTGATTACGGTAGTGGGACACGAAACGAAAATGCTGGCTTTAGGGTTTATGCCCGCAGTGTTGGCCGGGTTGATCTTACTTTACAGGAAACGCTGGTTCGCCGGAAGTGCTTTATTTGCCTTGTCGCTCGCAGCGATGCTCGGGACCAATCACTTTCAGGTAATTTATTATTCCATATTCATATTCGCGGGTTATGCGATCTCTAAGTTTGTAGAGGTTTTACGCAATAAAGGAGATATAAAAGGCTTTTTTATCTCTTCGGTTATAGCAGCAGTAATAGCAGTCGTTGGTATCGCTACCTGTATGGAGAGTTTTTTACCTACAAAAGAATATGCCAAAGCTACGATGCGCGGCGGTGAAAGCGAATTGACTATTAATAAGGATGCAGGTGCTAAAAAGAAGGGCGGGCTGGATAAGGACTATGCCTTTATGTGGAGCAATGGTATTGGTGAGAGCTTTGTTTCCATGATCCCGTACTTGTATGGAGGTTCTTTGGGTGAGCCGGTAGAAAAAGCGCCGGAAACGGAAGCCTTAACGGGCGGGCAATTACAATCTGCTCCGCTATATTGGGGACCGCAGAAAATGGGTATATCAGGACCTATGTATTTCGGAGCCATTATCTGTTTCCTATTTGTTTTGGGGATATTAGTCGTGAAAAGCCCCCACAAATGGTGGATAGTAGCGGTTTGTGCCCTGACAGTCATGATGTCCTGGGGGGATAATTTTAAGGCGCTGAATTACCTGCTCTTCGACAATTTGCCGATGTATAACAAATTCCGGACGCCCAGCATGATCACATTGGTACCCCAGATGCTTTTCCCGCTGTTAGGCATGTGGGGATTGATGACCATCATTTCCGGTAGGATCAGCAAGGAAGAACTTTTAAAGAACATTAAAATCAGTGCGGGCATCACTGCCGGGCTCTGCTTGTTACTGGGTCTGGGAGGTTCTATGTTCTTTGATTATTCCAATTCTTATATCGATGCACAATTTCCGAAACAATTATTAGACCCTTTGAAACAGGACCGTCAAAGCCTGGCAATGAAAAGTGCGCTGACCAGCGCCGTTTACATCCTGATTGCAGCGGGACTGATTTGGGGCTTTGCCAAGGAAAAGCTGAACAAAAACATCCTGATAGGAGGTATCGGCTTACTGATTGCTATTGATTTGCTGTCTGTAGCCAGCAATTATATCGGCGAAGAAGATTACCAGGATGAAGAAGAAATCACAGCTGCTTTTGCTCCGCGCCCGGTAGACCAGGAAATATTGAAAGATAAAGACCCCTATTACCGCGTACTGGATCTATCCCGGAATTTGTACAATGATGCCTTCCCTGCCTATTTATTTAAGAACATAGGCGGTTACTCTCCGGTTAAGATGGAGATCTACCAGGATCTGATAGATGTGCATATGGGAGGAGCGCAGAGCGGCGGCAAGTTCAATACGGAAGTGCTGAACATGCTAAATACCAAATATATCATTTTCGCTAACGGGCAGCAGGTAGGTTACCAACCCAACCTGTCAGCTAATGGTAATGCCTGGTTTGTGAATGAAGCTAAAATAGTGAACACCGCAGATGATGAAATGAAAGGACTAAGCGCTAATGCCTTGTCTGACACGGTGCGAATGGTCAATCCTTTCGATTCCAGGAAAACGGCTATCGTACGCAATTCGTTTGCCGGTGAGCTTTCCGGGTACCAATTCGGGAAGGACAGCACCGCTTCGGTCAAACTCACCAAATACGGATTAAATGACCTGAGCTTTGAATCCAATAATACTCAGAATGGTTTAGCGGTATTTTCTGACATCTGGTATCCATATGGATGGGAAGCTACCGTAGATGGCAAACCCGCCAATATTATCCGGGCAAATTATGTGCTTCGAGCCTTAAAGGTACCTGCCGGCAAGCACCAGATTGAGTTCCATTTCCGCCCTAAGAGTTATGAGACAGGGCATAAGCTGACGGTCTATAGCAATATCGCTATAGGTTTACTGCTGGCTTCTACACTGTTTTTCCTTTTCCGCGGTAAAGACAAGGAGGAAGAAAACGAACCGGGTGAAATGACCATGTAGCTTTTTAAAGTCTTTGCTTTTTTCGGCTTTCGGAGGTTAATCTGTAGCTTTGCTGCCTATGACAGGCACTATGCAGGTTTCAGCTTCCTCACAGCTTTTTATTGATAAAGAAGAACGCTTCGGCGCACACAATTATCATCCGCTACCGGTAGTAATATCGCGTGCAAAGGGTGTTCATGTCTGGGATGTGGATGACAAGCAGTACTATGATTTCCTATCGGGATACTCTGCTGTCAACCAAGGGCATTGCCATCCGAAGATCATAGAAGCTTTCTTAAAGCAGGCAGAGAAACTTACGCTTACGTCCCGCGCTTTCTATAATGATTGCCTGGGAGAATACGAGGAATTTATCACCGGTTTTTTCGGTTACGATAAGGTGCTACCCATGAATACAGGTGTAGAAGCCGTGGAAACGGCTTTAAAACTTGCCAGGAAATGGGCTTACCAGGTAAAGGGGCTTGCAGCGAACCAAGCAAAGATCATCGTGTGTTCCGATAACTTTCATGGCAGAACGCTGAATGTCATTTCGTTCAGTACGGACACCACGGCTACCGATCATTTTGGTCCTTTTATGCCTGGATATGAGGTCATTCCGTTTAATAATATCGCTGCCCTGCAGGAAGCCTTGCAGGACAAAAATATTGCCGCTTTTTTAGTAGAACCTATACAGGGTGAAGCCGGTGTCATCGTTCCTGATGAGGGCTACCTCGCCAAAGCAGCTGCGATGTGCCGTGAAGCGAATGTGCTCCTCATTGCTGACGAAATCCAATCGGGATTAGCACGCACGGGAAAGATGCTTGCCTGCGACCACGAAAACGTACGCCCGGATATCCTGGTATTAGGTAAGGCTTTGTCCGGCGGTACGATGCCGGTTTCTGCCGTACTTGCCGATGATGAGATCATGCTGACGATCCAACCGGGCCAGCACGGTTCCACTTACGGGGGGAACCCTCTTGCCTGTAAAGTGGCTATTGCGGCACTCCAGGTATTGAAAGATGAAAAAATGGCGGAGAATGCTGATCTGCAAGGTGCTTATTTCAGGGAACAGCTTTCGGCGCTTCAGCATCCTCATATTTCCTTAGTACGCGGAAAAGGGTTGTTTAATGCGATCATCATTGATCATGCCAATGAAAACGCTGCCTGGAACCTTTGCCTTGACATGAAAGAAAACGGATTGATCGCCAAACCTACTCACGGAGATAAGATCCGGTTCTCTCCCCCACTCGTTATTACAAGAGAACAGGTGGATGAATCTATCCGCATCATCGCCAAAAGCCTGGCTATCTTATAAGGAATGCGAAAAAGCATACATGAAATTCCGGCTACGTTTGTCATCGGGTTTTCGGACGGGCTGGTATTGCCTATGGCGGTTATTACGGCGCTCCGGTTTACCGGTACCGATCTTGCTGTATGGAAACCGGGACTAATATTCATCCTATTGTATGCTTTGGTGATGGGACTTAGTTATCATCTTACCCGCAAAACACACCAGGATACGACTATCAAAAGAGAAACTTTTGAGAATATAGGCCTGAGCCCGGAACTTGAAGCGCAATTGCTGGAGGATCTCCGCCAGGAGCAACAGGAATGGCAGGAGGTGCTAATGGAAGACGATTTTTTGAAGAGCGGAGGGACTGCTCACAGTTTCACTATTTTCCTTGCTTATTTTCTCTCCGGGTTGTGCCTGCTGCTGCCTTTTTTATTTCTGGAGAAACCGGTTGCATACATCATTTCCTGCATAATATGCCTGTTGCTGATGGCAGTATCCGGAGCATTCAAAGCGGGCATTGTCGGTAATACGGTCCTGCGCGTCATTTTAAAAGGCTGGTTCCATGCAGCCTTGTTAAGTGCCATGGCTTATGGGCTGACCTGGTTGTTTTCCGGCTTTCAATAATACAACTGCCTTAATGTTGTTCTTCTTTATCTTCATCTGTTAAAAAAACCGGTGTCATCGTTTTACATTTAGGTACGGAGTTGTGTGAGCGACTCCTGGAGCTTGTTTTACCTTTTTAACCATCTATTCCTATGATCGAGGCTTCCCTAAACAGGCTGGAGTTTTTAACGGAACATATCCCGAAACTCCTTGCGGCTTTGCCCGAGGATGAGCTTTCTGCTTCCCCGGCTCCCGGCAAATGGAGTAAGAAGGAGATCCTGGGTCACCTGATCGACAGTGCGACCAACAATCATCAACGGTTTATCCGTGGCCAGTTCGAGGAGAGCCCGGTTATCGGGTACGATCAAAACCTATGGAACCGGTTCAGTTTTTACAGGGAGCTGGATTCTTCGCATCTTATTGCATTCTGGACGGTTTATAATCAACACCTGGCTGCCATCCTTAAACGGATACCGCAGGAAAATTTAGAGAAGACCTGTACTTCTACGGACGGTCGTGTGCTGCCGCTTTCTTTTTTGATAGTAGATTATGTGTCTCATTTGGAACATCATTTAAAACAGCTGGTTAATTACTGATTTTTTTGAAAAGGTCCTCATCACGGGTATGGGCAAGGGACTCGGCAAAGAACTTTTTAAATCGCAGGTACCTGTTTTTAGGTTCGCAGGTGCTTTATTTGATGTTCACAGCATCTTATAACATAAAGACATAGCGTATGACAAGGCTTTTCATTTTAATAATCTTCACCGGTTTAATAATTTCGGGTTGTCATCCTTCAGAAAATAAAACTATGAGGTCTCCTACAGAAACAGCTGTGACTACAAATCCGGACAGCAGCGGGTATGCGCCTGTAAACGGGCTTAAGATGTATTACGAGATCCACGGTACGGGTATGCCGCTGGTGCTGATCCATGGCGGTGGTTCTACATTCCGGACGACGTTCGGTCGCGTATTGCCGGAGCTTGCCAAAACGCACCGGGTGATCGCCGTGGATATGCAGGCACACGGGCATACGGCGGACATTGACCGGGCTTTGAGCTTCGAGCAGGATGCGGACGATATTGTTGAGCTGCTAAGATATTTAGGGGTGGAGAAGGCGGATATTTTCGGTTTCAGTAACGGGGCGAGCACGACGTTGCAGTTTGCTATCCGGCATCCGGAAAAGGCGAACAAAATTATTGTCGCTTCTACGTTTTATAAGCGGGCGGGCGCTCCTGGCTGGTTCTGGGAGATGATGTCCCATCCCCGTTTTGAAGATATGCCGCAGCCTTATAAGGATGCGTTCCTGGAAATTAATCCTGATACCAATGCGCTTTACCGGATGTATGAGCGGGATGTGGCGCGGATGCAGGCTTTTCCTGACATCACGGACGAGCAGATGCGGGCTATCCAGGCGCCGGCATTTATTATCCTGGGGGACCGGGATGTGACGACGCTGGAGCATGCGGGCGAGATGCAGCGTTTGCTTTCGAATGCCCGGGTAGCGGTTCTTCCCGGAGGTCACGGGGAGTATATCGGCGAGCTCACTATGCCGCAGGACAGTGGTTTCATCGCTGCAACCGTATCGATGATTAACAAATTTTTAAATGAACCTGCTGTAAAATAGGCAATGGAACTGGACCCGAATAATGCTATCGTGAAGCTTTGTGCAAAGGGCATGGATATCGAGGGCAGCCAACCCGAGGCGGCAAGCCGGCTTTTCCTGCAGGCCTGGGAGGAGGCGGGAAATGAGGTCGAAAAATTCATTGCCGCGCATTATGTAGCCCGGCATCAAAAAACGGCTGTTGAAAAACTGAAATGGGACGTGCGGGCTTTAGCGCTGGCGTTAAGCATTCCCGGCGATGCAGCAAAAACAGCTTTACCTTCGCTTTATCTCAATATTGCCAAATGCCATGAGGAACTGAATGACCGGGATCTTGCCCGTCGGAATTATGAATCGGGGCTTTCCTTCATAGATTTCCTGCCCGATGACGGCTATGGGAATATGATACGGGGAGGTCTCCGAAACGGGCTGGAACGGGTGTCCACGGGAGCTGAAGGGTTGCGATGATATGTAGTACGAGGTTTATTTTATGAAAGATAATTTTTCCACGCAATCGGATCATTATGCGGCGTACCGGCCCGGCTACCCGCAGGCATTTTTTGACTACCTGCGTGCTATTGTTCCGAATAAGTGCCATGCCTGGGATTGCGGAACAGGGAACGGGCAGGTGGCTTACGGATTGGCTAAGCTGTTTGACCGGGTTGATGCCACGGATATCAGCGCCTCACAGATCGCCCATGCCTTGCAGGCTGACAATATCGTTTATTCGGTACAGCCTGCGGAAAAAACGGTGTTCGGGGACGGGTTGTTTGACCTGGTGGTGATTTTGATTTGTTTTACCGGGAAGTGCGGCGTACCGCAAAAGAAGGTGCAATAATTTGCGTGGCGGGCTACGGAAGGATCATGATCGATGAGGAGCTGGACCGCCTCCTGGCGGATTTTTACGAAAATACCATCGGGAGGTACTGGGACGCCGAGCGAAGGTATGTCGACGAGCATTACCGGACAATCCCTTTTCCTTTTAAGGAAACATCGGCTCCTTCTTTCGTGAATGTACAGCACTGGACGCGGGAGCATTTAACCGGTTACCTGAATACCTGGTCTGCCGTGAAGCATTTTACCCGGCAAAACGGGTACAACCCGGTGGTGGCGTTCAGCGAGGTGATCGGGCGTGCCTGGGGGGAGGTGCCTGTCCGGGAGGTGCGGTTCCCGCTGTTCCTGAGAACGGGGTTTATCCATTCTATAAATGACCGGTTGTTGCCGGCTGCTCTTTAAATTTTCTATCCGGATGATGCGTATTTGTTTGCTTGTGTTGCTCCTGTTTCCTTGTTTCCCTTCTTCCGGGCAGGCTCCTGTCCAGAAGCTGACGATCTCTCACCTGACGGGTGCTTTCTATATCTATACCAGCTTCGGGGATGCGGGCAACGGGGTGATGTTCCCGGCAAACGGGATGTACGTGGTGACGGAGAAGGGGGTGGTGTTGTTTGACACTCCCTGGGATACCACGCAGTTTCAACCTTTACTGGACAGCATCCGGGCCAGGCATCATCAAGCAGTGGTGCTGTGCATTTCGACGCATTTCCACGAGGACCGGACGGCGGGGCTGGATTATTACCGGCAACAGTCTATCAAGACTTATACCACAAAACGGACGGATGACCTGTCGAGGGAAAAGAACAAGCCGCGGGCGGCTCATCTTATTTACGGGGACACGACGTTCCGGGTTGGTTCTTTTGTCTTCGAGACTTTTTATCCCGGTAAGGGGCATAGCCCGGATAATATCGTGATCTGGTTTGGAAGGGAGCGTATTTTGTACGGCGGATGTTTTATTAAAAGCACGGACACGGAGAGCCCGGGGAATTTATCGGATGCGGATATCGATGCGTGGATCCTTTCGGTAAGAAAAGTGCAAGCCAAATGTACCGATCCGCATTTTGTAATACCGGGACATCAAAGCTGGAAGGATAAAAATGCGCTGGGTCATACGCTGCGGTTGCTGAGAAAGTATAAGGAAAAGACAGGGGGGAGATAGGATTGGACCGGTTTCCAGTAATGCTATCTTACGATTGACCTCTACCCCATCAAACACTTTGCAAGGGACTCTAAATGACTATAATTTAGCTGGACTAATTGATTATCTTGATTCAACTTTGTAATCCCGGCTCTGATCTTCTGCCAACCTCCAGTTATCCATGTTAACGGCTAGCTGATGATATCAGCCAAGCTGGACTTAATTTATATTTCATATGAACCTGCAGGACCAAATCGAGGAATATATTAAGAGTCAGCCGGAACCTAAGCGGAGTGACATGCAGGAGTTGCATCGCATCATCCCGGAGATGAAACCGGGTTGCAGGTTGTGGTTCCTGGATGGTAAGGACAGTAACCATAAAGTTGTTTCCAATCCTAACATAGGTTACGGGGTTCATACGATAGCGTATGCCGACGGAAAAACGCGTGAGTTTTACCAGGTGGGTATCAGTGCGAATAATACGGGGATCTCGGTCTATATCCTGGGCATTGCTGATAAGCATTACCTGGCTGAAACTTATGGAGGCAGAATAGGCAAGGCAAGTGTGACGGGGTATTGCATCAAGTTTAAAAAGCTAAAAGACATCCATATGGATGTGCTGGAAGCTGCTATCCGGTATGGGTTTGACGTGTCGCATTAAAAGCTTTAGTGATTGAAGTTGTTAATCTTTTAAACGGGTTTCAGCATTTGAAATCAACATTTCTAATGCGACCGACTGCCGATTTTCTCTGGAATGGTTTCAGCGCTACATCGCTAATGCTTTAAATTTAGTGGCATTAAAAAAGAACGTTCTTTAAGTTCATATTCAGACGACTATTATTCAATGAAAGTCTTATCAACATATAGAATTCTAAAAGCTAAAACGTTTAATGAAAACATTGACAAGACATGGGTTGAGTGGCATTGGAAATGATGAAAACCGGCTATCAGTCAGGCAACAAAACATTGATCTAATAATTAGAGACTATTTTAGAAAATGGTTGAGGGCATCCGAGCAGCATAACTAATGACTGCATAACGGACTCCAACGACACCCAAAAATTTCAAACCGTTTATTACTCCTATAATTGCTCCTATTAAGAATAGCGATGACCGCGAAGAAGGATTGTCTTTGAGTTTGATGGTAGCTGGGATATAGAAAATGGCTTAGAATATTACTAAAAAACCGGAAAGTTGTGGAAACAAGTGTTGCAGAAATTTGCTATTTCTAAACATTGACCGATTTTTAACTGCTACAGCTATCGTAAATAACAAATTATGCAGACAGGCAATTTTGACATACTCCCCTATGCAGATGCATACCAGTCACAGGTTTTGGCGGTCTGGGAGAAATCTGTTCTTGCCACACACGGTTTTTTAACACCTGCTGATTTTGAGGAGATCAAGGAGTTAGTAAGCCATATAGATTTTAGCGGGTTTCAGGTTTTTTGCCTGACAGCAGGTTCTTTCGTGATCGGTTTTATTGGTGTTGTGGACCATAAAGTGGAGATGCTTTTTTTAGACCCCAGCTATTTTGGACAGGGACTTGGAAGGAAATTATTGGATTTCGCCGTGGAGAAGCTACATGCGAACCAACTTGATGTAAATGAGCAGAACACTAAAGCGCTGCAGTTCTATCAAAGGTTCGGTTTTGAAGTATTTGAAAGAACAGACCAGGACGACCAGGGCAGAAATTATCCACTTTTAAGGATGAGGTTAGCTGAGACTAATAAACGAAGTAAAAACCTTGAGAATAACAGCTAACTATATAAAAATGTTATTCTTTGCATTTTTTAAAATTTCCACGGTTGTCCATGCATAAGTCGTTATCGACCACCAGACAGATTTTTAAACATGGAAACAGACATCCATTAAAAGAAATTTTCAATTGCCGACAGGTATCAAATATTTGTTGACGGACAACCCACTTATTTTGCATCCAGCAACTTGTTTCATTGGCTTGCTAAAATAGATCTTTTTGAAAATGGTTCTGACAGATCGCTTTATGTTATTAAGAAATGGACATTTTTCAATACTTCATTTACCTTAACAAAATGGGACAATAGTGTTTTTGAGTTTAGAACCAAGAGCTTTTGGAAGCAGCATTTTTACTGCCAGGTAGGACAAGAATTCGAGTTAAAAGTTGAGCTGGGCTTTGTGAATGCGTTTATTGATGCAGTTGAGCTATCGTATTTTCCAAACGAATAACTATTGCTAACATTGCATTGATAATAACCGAATATAACCAGTTGAAATTTTATGAAAACGCTTATCGTCACAATATTGCTCTTCGTCACTGTAAAGGGGGTTGCCCAGCATAATTCTTCGAAAACTTCACAAGGCGCCTTTATTAAAAATTTCGATTTAAAAATGGATACGGTACGATGGCTATGTGAATATGATAATATCGCCTGGTGGACATCTGACAGCGTTTCTGCCAGTGCCAATGAAGAGAAACAGCGATTGGGAAATGATTGGTTCTGTTTTTACAGAAACAACCTGTGGCATGCCGTATACGGAAAGTATGATAACAATAGCTTTGATATGGTTTTTCATTATACCGTAGATTCTGCTAATCGTATCACCCGGACGAGGGAAACAGTAGATAGCCCCACTCTCAACTCCTATGCCCGGGCACTCGTCAATGCCAATAATTTCCTGAGAGTTTTTCCGGATACGCAAAAAGTAAAGTGTAACCAGTATATCAAAAGGAACGATGACCAAACTTTTTCCGTCTGGCTGCTTCCCGCATTTACGACTAACGGGATTGCTGTATATGGCGGCGAGTTTTATTATCTATTTGACGAATCAGGAACGAAGTTACTTTCGAAGAACGAATACTCCATAGGATACAGGGGGTTTAAGACTGATCCTAAAAAAGAGATCTCACTTAATTATACCGCATTTGATGAGCCTCCTTTGGGTGCAGTTTTCTTTACATGGTATTACAGGCGTCATTTCGACAAAATGGTGATCATTACCAAGAAGTTTGTGAGCGGCCCATACAGAGCAAAAGACGGTTATACGTGGATACATGCCAGTAGAGAAAACTAAACAGGCACATGACCAGGAGATTCTTAAAAACCGGTATAGTAATCTTTCTCTTTTTCAGCTGTAACGACCCCACCTTCAAAACCCGGCAGCCCGGCACTGAGATCACCGGTGGCGGTTGTGACGGCTGTGAACTGATGTACATCGGCATGCCGGAAGAAATTAGATCTGAGACTATGAGTCCCGGCTGGACGGAGAAAGGGCAAAAGCTCGTGGTGAGGGGAACGATCTTTCAGCCCGACGGGACAACGCCTGCTCCTAACGTTATCCTATATTACTGGCAGACTGATCACGATGGGCTTTATTCGCCCCAGCCGGGAATGGATGAACGGGTGAAGCGGCACGGACACATCCGCGGTTGGGTAAAGACGGACGAAAAGGGGAAGTATATGCTCCGGACCATTCGCCCGGTGCCGTACCCCAATGATGTATTGCCGGCGCACATCCATCTATCCATCAAAGAGCCGGATGTGGAAACGGAATACTATACGGATGAGATCAACTTTGAGGATGATACCCTGCTGCTTCCTCATTTCAAAAAATACCCACAGGAAAATCGTGGCGGGAGCGGGGTCGTAAAAGTCCGGATGGAGGACAGCCTGCAAGTGGCGGAACATGATATTATTCTCGGGCTGAATATTCCTCACTATCCTAAAAGGAAAAAGACCGAATAGAAATAGTATTCTCCTCCACTCCACAGCTACTGAAATCAACAAACAGTCCTTTTCAAGACATTTTTTATTGTCTATCAATGAAACGGGGCTGACGCTTTCGACCTCTCCATCCTGAAAGCTGGAAATCCAAGGCTATCTGCTTCAGCACACTGGAGGCGCCGTGCGAGGTATTGCACTGCCAGCCAGAGGATATACCGGAGTATGTGAAGGAGCCTACAGAGAAATGATGCTGCTTATAAAATGTCGGGATAATTCTGCCTTTCGTATTATTTTGAGACGGCAAAAAACAAATGGGTCCTTTGTATATGTTCGTTTTCTTCAGCTTTCTTACCGCCCTGTTCACCTCTTCCTGCGGCGAACAGCCAACGGCTGTAAACGGGGACACGGTTCTTAGCCGGCAGGCGCTCCTGCCGCCGGAAAGCGGGCGGGTGACGGGAGATACGGTAGTGGCGTTGGACCCACGTATTTTCGTGGTCTTCCAGGACCGTGACCATCACTATTGGTTCGGAAGTGACGGGCAAGGTGTATACCGGTATGACGGGAAGCATCTTCTGCATTTCACCACCCGGCAGGGACTGTGCAATGACAGCATCCGCGAAATACAGCAGGATGAAAAAGGAGCTATTTTTTTCACCACGCGCCGTGGCATCAGCAGGTTTGACGGTCACCGGTTCACCACGCTACCAGTCGTAAAAATGAACTCCCCTGCGGAAGGCTGGAGGCTGCATCCTGATGACCTTTGGTTTAGAGCGGAAGACGGGAAGAAAGGTCCGTGTCGCTATGACGGGCAATCGCTGTACCAGCTGGAGTTTCCCCGGCACTCTATGGAAGAGGACTATTATGCTCGTTTCCCTAACAATGCCTGGAGTCCTTATGATATTTACTGCATCTATAAAGATCATCGGGGTATGATGTGGTTCGGCACATCCAACTTCGGGATCTGCCGCTATGACGGGCGATCGCTGAGCTGGATGTATGAAGACCATTTGCAGTTCGTGCCGGGTGGCGGCAGTTTTGGCATCCGGTCTATCCTGGAGGATGCGAAGGGAAAGTTCTGGTTTTGTAATACGCACTATCGCTACACTGTCTCTCCCGCTGTAAAGACCGGGGAAGGGAAATCGCTGCTCTCCTATAAAAAGGAAAAGGGCATCGAGGGTTTTAAGGCGCCGGACGGGGCTGATGATATCTACTATTTGTCCATCGTGGAAGATGATAAAGGGAATCTCTGGATGGTGACTTATGCGCAAGGTGTGTGGCAGTATGACGGGAAGCAAATGAAGCAGTACCGGATACAACGTGAAGGGAAAGACATGACCTCGTATTCGATTTACCAAGACCGCAGCGGCGGGCTTTGGGTAGGCACACATGAAGCAGGTGTCTATAAATTTAACGGGAAGGAGTTTGAGCAGTTTAAGCCGGCGGCTTCGAGATAAGGCCTGAATTGCCTTATAGACATCCCCCGGCTGAACGGTGCCATCGCCACTGAGGCACTACCGGAGTACCACAGCCAGGACTTCTAAGAAAAAATTAAACAAATCGTTACCATCTGCTATTTCGCTAATACAACATTCGTTTCCGATATTTATACGATAAATTTGTTGACAGACGTTTGCAGAAAACTATGGAAAGAGTAACCGCACTTTTAAAAAAATTAGAAGATATCTCGTCCGGGAGGGAACTATCGGCATTGGATATAGACCTGATGATGGATTATGTGCGGGTGATCTATGCAGACCTTTTGGAGGCAAGAGGGAAAATGGCAGTTGTGCCACCGCCACCTCATGTGATTCCTGCGGACACTGAGGAACCGGCAACTGCAGCTGTACCCGCGGAAGAGGAAGAAGCAGTCCATCCACCTGCTCCCCTGGCTGCGATTATCGAGCCGTTTAAGATAACAGACGAGCCGACGCTGGAAGAGATGACGCAGGTGCTGGCGCAGGAGGTGCCGGAGGAAGAAGGGATCGATGTGAACCCGGAACCTGCCCCTGAAGAAGACACGGATACTGCACCCTCGGACAACATGCTGCCGGAGGCGGCACCGGTGATTGAGGAAAAAGTACCCGCTCCTCCACCCCAGCCCATCAGGCTGGAGACCGGAAGTATCCAGAATTATCCTTTTCCTAAAAAAACGAAAGACGACATCCGCAAGTTTGTAGGCATCAACGAGAAATTCCTGTTCATCAACGAGCTGTTTGCCGGCAATAAGGACGCCTATGAAGAGGTGCTGAATGAGCTGGCCGAGTTTTCGGATGTGGACGATGCCGTAGAATGGCTCAAGGTGGCTGTTGCCAAAAACTACGACTGGACGGAGGATGACTTCAATGTCCAGGATTTCTACCGCATGCTGGATAGTTACTACCGTCGCATCAAAACCTCTTAGTTACTATACCCGTTCCGGTTGACGCGCTTATAAAGCGCCTGTTCCTCGCCATCGTAAAAATCGCGGAGGTTCATACTGCGCCATACGAAATTGTTTAGCGCCTGGGTGTCGGTAGCTTTTGCCGGGAAGTCCTTAAATCTTTCGGGAAGATCTTTGGCAAAAGGCATAAGCTTCACCTCATTGGCAGCCGTATCGATCTTGAGGCGGTACAAATAGTAGGTTTTGGTGCTGTCGGAGTAGGCATTGAGGAAGGTAGCTCCGCGGATGGAGGATATAAAGCCGGTATAGTTGCGGATGTTTCCATCCGTGGTACGTTGTACGATGCGGTATTCATATTGGTTAATGGGAGAAATGGTGTAGCTGTTATAGACTTCATCTTCACTTTCCCAGCGTCCGAGGAGGTTGCGGTCGATTTTTTCTCCGGGGTTGCTTAACGGGATCTTGGATTGGTAAGGGCATCCAAAAAGTAACATACTCACTACTGGTAACAAGGCTAGCTGCAGGTATCTCTTCATGCTAAAAACAAACGATCTTTTTTCTTTGAACGTGTAAAGATAGAGGGTATTGCCTTTGGGCTAAAAGCCTTAACAGAATTATAGCAGTCTACAAGGCAGCTTCCATGCCTCTGTTGCCGTGCGCGGAAAACTGACAGAAATTAGTTGTTATTTCCATTTCTTTTTTTGCTCTTCTCTAAACATCTCCTTGCGTTTTTCACTGATGTAAAAAGGCACGTCCACAATAGTACCGCATTTTGAGGGTTCATCATCGATGACGCAGGATTTCCATTTCATGCCGTTTACAAGCCTGAGGGCTTCTGCATTGCATTCTTTGTTTATTCCTTTAAGTATGGTTGCTTTGGTAATATTGCCTGATTTATCTACTTCCAGAAAAACACTCACTTCTCCCTGAATCTTATTCGCTAAAGCATTTTCAGGGTAGCGAATTTGTGAAAACAGGTATTCCATAAGGTCTGTTTCCGGGAGTATGTACACCGACATCGGCCGGTAAGGAACCTCATTGCCGTTTTCATCATAAAGCTTTTCTGATCCTTTGACCAGATTGCCTTTCTCATATTTTTCAAATCTCTTCAACTTCCCGCCCTTATAAAATACTTTATACTCCCCGTGCACTTTCCCGTCTATATAAGGCTTTTGAGTTTTTACCCGGGTGGTTCCGGAATGATACCACAGACCCGTACCTACCGGCATTCCTTTTTGATACCTGCATTCCGAAAGAAGTCCTCCTAAGCTATCATATTCTTTTATAATACCATGAAGTCTACCGTTAAAAAATGCATCTACATCTTTTACTGCACCATTCTCATAAAATGTTTTCCATGTGCCTGAACGTACCCCATCTACATAAAATCCTGAATCTCTTACGTTTCCCGACCTGTAATAGCCTACATACCTGCCGTATGGAACACCATTAAGTTGAGGCGCTTCGCCCCTGATGTGACCATCCAGATACAGATCCCTTATCACCGTTTCATTTTTTTCATTCTTAAATGAGAAAATCCGGACCACTTCGGCGAATTGCGGCTTTACATACATCGCCAGATCCTCCTGCATCCACCTGGTTTCGTAATCTTTAATATTAATTTGAGTCTGCCCCTTTGCCACCAGTGTACTGATCAGCAACAGAACCATTGTAAAAAGGGATTTCATAAGGATTGCATTTTTTCGATGCGCGAACTTATAATCTTTTTCTTTTAGTTTCTACAATATCCATATCTGTTAATTCTTTTTGTTCAGGCATATACATAAGGTCACGAAGCTTTCGCATTTCTAAAAATGAAGGATGAAGCGGAACATCCCAATGGCTAAGCTCTGATCAATAACAGGTGTCGTAGAAATGTACACCTAAGCTTTTCAAATTCTCATACAGCACACCTGTTTTGCAGTATCTTGCAGCCGTTTCAATTTTTTGCTTTTATTTTTTCGACTTTATACCATGTACAGAACACATACCTGCGGTGAACTGAGAATAGAACACATCCACACGGAAGTAACGCTGAGCGGCTGGGTGCAAACCGTCCGCAAGTTCGGCAGCATCACGTTCGTGGATCTGCGCGACCGCTATGGCATCACACAATTGCTGTTCAACGAAACATTGAACCCCAGGCTGGATGAAACCCCCCTGGGACGCGAATATGTGGTGCAGGTAAAGGGCACCGTGAACGAACGGAGCAATAAGAACGGTAAAATACCTACCGGCGATATCGAGATCAACGTCAGCGATTTTGCCATTATGAATGTGGCGGATGTGCCGCCGTTCACCATAGAAGAACATACGGATGGCGGTGATGAACTGCGGATGAAATACCGGTACCTGGATCTTCGCCGCCCGGTGCTGAGGCGCAACCTGGAGCTTCGCTACAAGGTGAACCGTGCAGTCCGCAATTACCTGGACACGAAGGGTTTCTGGGATATCGAAACGCCGTTCCTGATCAAATCTACCCCCGAAGGTGCCCGAGACTTCGTGGTGCCTTCGCGCATGAACGAGGGACAGTTTTATGCCTTACCGCAAAGCCCGCAAACCTTTAAACAGTTGCTGATGGTGAGCGGTTATGACCGGTATTACCAGATCGTGAAATGTTTCCGGGATGAGGATCTCCGAGCAGACAGGCAACCGGAGTTTACCCAGGTGGACTGTGAAATGAGTTTCGTGGAGCAGGAAGATATCCTGCAAACGTTCGAAGGATTGTTCAAGCATGTATTCAAAGAAATAAAAGGGGTGGACATTACTGAAGCGTTTCCTCGCATGACCTGGGAAGATGCCATGTGGCATTATGGGAATGACAAGCCGGATATCCGTTTCGAAATGAAGATCCAGAACCTGAAAGTCAAAAATGAGGTTCGTTGCGACGCGCTGAACGGTGCCGGTTTTAACGTGACAAACGAGGCGGAAACGATACTGGCGATCGGTGTTCCTCAGTCCAGTGAATATACGCGTAAACAGACCGATGAGCTGACGGAGTGGGTGAAACGCCCGCAGATCGGCATGACGGGACTGCTCTTCATCAAATGCAATGCGGACGGCAGTTTCAAAAGCAGCGTGGACAAATTCTTCAGCGAAGAGAAATTAAAAGATATTGCTGCTTTCTGCCAGGCCCAACCAGGCGACCTGATCTTATTGCTTGCCGGCAGCGAGGATCGCACGCGTAAAGCAATGAGCGAACTGCGCCTGCTGATGGGTGAAAAGCTGGGCTTCCGCAACCCGGATATTTACAAGCCGCTTTGGGTGATCGACTTCCCGCTGTTCGAATATGCGGAAGAAGAAAATCGCTACGTGGCAAGACACCATCCGTTTACATCGCCCAAACCCGAAGAGCTGGATTGGCTGGCATTGCCTGAAAAATATGGTGATATTAAAGCCAATGCTTACGATATCGTACTTAATGGTACCGAGATCGGAGGAGGTTCTATCCGTATCTTCCAGCGTGACCTGCAGGAAAAAATGTTTGCCGCACTGGGCATGAGTAAAGAAGAAGCGCAGGAAAAATTCGGCTTCTTACTCGGTGCTTTCGAGTATGGCGCTCCGCCGCATGGGGGGATTGCTTTCGGCTTTGACCGGCTTTGTGCTTTACTCGGCGGACAGGAAACGATCCGGGACTTCATTGCTTTCCCTAAAAACAACTCGGGAAGGGATGTGATGCTGGATGCTCCTTCTGCACTGGATGAAAAACAAATAACGGAATTGGGATTAAAGTAGTTTCACTATCGGGTGATTTATATTCCTTCGGGGGCGGATCTGTATCAAGTACACTCCCGGTTTTGAAAATTCCTTTTTGCCTTTTTCCGTGATAAAATAATGGTTGTCTGTGGCTTGCCTCCTGGCGAGCCATTCTTTTTCCACGAATGCTTCCGGCAGGGAGCGATCCGAGCTTGCCGCCGATCGTGAATAGCAGGTTTTGGCCTGCAATGAAGTATGCGAAACAGGCATCTTAGGCTTTATATCCCTAAAGATACATGCGGTCAAAGGAAAAGTTCAGCGAAGTGGTTTGTTCAGCCACCTTACATTCTTTTTGTTTCTTCCAATGCATTGTTGTTCCGTTCCGTATTTTCTTTTTGCCTGCCAAAGTTATAGGTGAAACCGAGGGAAACCTGCTGGGAAAGGTATTTGTAGTCCGCTGTGGTTTCCACACCGTTCCAATTGCTTACCATCGTCTGCTGGTAAGCATTGAGCGGATCCTCAAAAGAAAGTTTTAAAGTAGCCGTATCCTTCATCAGCTTTTTGGCAACACTCAAGCTCAGCCATTGGGTGGGTTTGTTGCGTTCTATCATGCTTTGGAGGTCTCCGGTGGACCAATAGTACGCTGTATCCAGCGTCCATGATTTGGCCAGGGTAAGCGTATTCTGTGCGCTAAGCGAACAGCCGACAGACTGCGAATAGGTGCTATGCTGCCCGTTCAGCTTATAAGCCTGGTAATACATATCCGCCGAAGCGGCAAAGTTCCACCAGCTGAAAAGTTGTTTGGTAAGGTATTCGGAAACATGTACTACGTTTTTACGGGCGTTGTTTGCCGACGTAAAAATGGTGGTCTGAGCCGCAGCGTCCTGAAGGATCACGGGATTGATCACGTTATCTCTTCTCCTCAGCTCCAGGGTGGAAAATAAGGTGTTCCTGTAATTATATTTTAGCTCGATATTATAACTGTAGGAGGGCAGCAGCAAGGGATTTCCTGTTTCGTATTGATAAGGCGAGGTATATTGAATAAAGGGGTTCAACTGCTTGTAGTTGGGACGCTCAATCCGCCTGCCACAGTTGAGTTCGAAACCATGGCTTTCGTTGGGTTTGTAGCCTATAAATGCCGAGGGAAATATAGAGGTGAAATTCCTGGAAAAGCTTTGCAGGCCTATTCTTTGTATACCCTGCAGCCTGGTATGTTCTATGCGAAGACCCAGTTGGGCTTCCCATTTTCCCGCCAGCTTCTTGTTGAGACCGGCATAAGCTGCATGGATATTCTCCTTATACAACAGGCTGTTGGTACGAAGCGTATCGTATTGCCATTCATCGTTTATGAGCTGCCGGAAATAACTGCCGTTGTCAATGGTCACAAAGCTGGATTTCATGCCGGCTTCCAGCCTGGCATCCTTCCCTATTGTTTTGTCATAGTCTGCTTTGGCAGCAAACAGCTCTGTAATGAAGGGGGCATCGGAATGCAGGACCAGGTCGTCGCCTGTTGGTTGTCCGTTAATGTCATACCCTGCACTGCGGAACTTGGTATCGACGTTATGATCGCGGTAGATATAGTCTGCGTTGACCACCAGGCTTTCATTCTCATGGGGCGTGCAGACGAGGTAGACATTTGCAGCAGCACTGTTCTTGAAGTAAATAAAATCGCGTTCTGTATGATGGATCGCTGTATTACCATTTGCTTCCGCAAAAGAGGTGCGCAACAGGTCTTTTTCTTTATTGGGATGATATACAGCTTTCACCATTGCCCCTGCTTTTACCTTAGGGGAAAATTTGTAATCCGCTCCCAACTGAAGGCTGTAATCTTCCCAGGTCTCTTTATAGAATCCTGCCTGGTCTAAAGTGGCAGCCAGGTGTTGTTGAGTATCTTTTATGATCCTTGATGTCTTCTCGTCCATAAAGCTTTGTACATGCACATAGGCTGCATTGGCAAAAAGCCGGAGATCATTATGGCTGTAATTAAGATTCAGATTGCTTCTGACGGCCGGGTGCACCCGTTGTGCCCATTCAACCGATGAGCTATAGTTGCCATTCAGCCCGTTTTTCCGGATGGATTTTGTTTTAAGGTTGATGATGCCTCCGCTGCCTTCCTTATCGTATTTGGCCGATGGCTGGGTCATCAGCTCTATCTGCACCAATTGATCTGCCGAAAGGCTTTTCAAATATTCCTCCAGGTCCTTACCGGACAGGTAGGTTTGTTTTTCATCTACCAGCACCAGCACGTTGGTACCGTTCAGTAAAACATTGCCGCCCGCATCTACGCGCACGCCGGGTGATTTTTTAAGCAGGTCTAATGCACTGCTACCTGCGGCAATGGTCGTGTTGTTCAGATTCAATGTTGTTTTTCCAAAAGAACTTTCTAAAAAAGGCTTTTTGCTGCTGACCACTACTTCGTTCAAGGCATTACCGGTAGGAATAAGTGTAAAATCCTGTGTGGTATTTGCTATGATCGTAAGAGGAATTGCGAGGGCAGCGTAGCCGACTGCTTCGGGCTTTACCAGGTATTTATCTGCCGGCAGCGCTTCCGTAGTATAGTGTCCGTTGCTGTCTGCAAGGGCGATACGGATCAATGATGAGTCGGACTGTTTTAATAAAATGATGGACGCTCCGGGTATTGGCTCTCTTTTTTCATTCTTCACGTCTCCTTCCAGCTTATATTGCTGGGCGAGCGCGGAGGGCAAAAAGCAGGTGGTCATCAAACCGATCAGGAGTGTTATCTTTTGCATGGGTGGGGATGATTGATTATCCAAAGAGACAGCAAAGATATTTTCGGGGTTAGGATGCCATGGTTGTTTTCTGATAGTTTTAACTGTTAGCCAATCTCTTTAACCTTAGCATTTGTAAACTCGTCGCTGCTGTAGCCCCTTCGCATTCAGGGAATGAGACTATGAATTCCGCTATACAAATTTCATTTGTGTTGCCAGCCTGATCAGTGCCGCGGTATTCTTCGCATTAAATTTAGAGAGAAGGTGTTTGCGGTGTGTATCAATAGTGGTAGGACTTACAAAAAGCCGGGTTGCCATTTCCGTATTGGTCATCCCTTCCGCTATGAGTTGCAGCACTTCTATTTCGCGGCGCGTCAGTGCAGGGGCTTCTTCCACATCATTTTTCTTCACCATGTCGGAGGCTTCCAGGCTCAGGTATTGCCTGCCTTGCATCACCGTTTTGACCGCGTTCAGTATCTCCTGTTTCGTGGCGTTCTTCAGCAAATAACCGGAGGCACCATTGTCCAGCATTTTAGAGATATAGCTGAGCTGGTTAAAGGTGCTTAACCCGATAATACGGACCTGGGGGTAGTTTCGGAATACTTCTTCACACAACTCAATACCGCTCTTATCCGGCAGGTTGATATCCATGAGAATAACGTCAGGCAGGTTCGCCTGCAAAAAGCTAAGGCAGGCATCAGCACTATAAGCATGTCCCAGCCAGTCTATATCCACCTCATCTTTCAGCATCGCTTTGATACCTTCTATCACCATGTAGTGATCATCTACAATAAACAGTTTAGTTTTCATACGAGTGCAAATTCAATATAAACTGATGTTCCTTTTTCTTTCCCGGATTGTATGCTCAGGGTGCCTTTGTGATAGTCTACGCGCGATAGGATATTTTTCCAGCCGATGCCGGTTGCCGCTTTCAATTCACGGGTATCAAAGCCGCTTCCGTCATCTTCCACCGTTATGGTCAGCTGATTGCTGGTCGCAGCAATCTGTACCAAAGCCGTCCGGGCAGCAGCATGTTTTACAATATTGTTGAGCAATTCCTGTGTCACACGGTACACGGTCACTGCCAGGGATTGTTCTATAGCCACTTCTTTGAGTCCCGGTGATTGATACATCACTTTAAGCATTCCATTCCTGTTCATTTCGCTGCAAAAATCTTTCAGGGCGTCATCCAGCCCGAACTTCAGCAGTGCTTCGGGCATGAGGTTGTGAGCTACACGGCGCATCTCACGGATGGAATTATCGAGCATGTTGATGCTATGTTCAAACGCCTGGGCATTGGCGGGTGTCATGATAAGGTTCTCTTTCATATGGGTCAGTGAGTATTTAATGCCGGAAAGCATGCCGCCCAGTCCGTCATGCAGATCTTTAGCGAGCCTGGAGCGTTCCTGTTCTTCTCCTTTGATAATGGCTTCGGTAGCGGCCAGCTGTTTTTCGGTTTCGAGTTCGGAGATACGTTGTTGTTGAAGGGTCTGGCGGTGCCGGTAATTACGGTAAAGAAGCAGGGCTATGATCAGCAATGAGGCAGCGCCGCCGATGAGAATGTAATTAAGTGTGTTTTTTTGACGGATAATCGCTTCCTGCAGTTTTATCTTCGCTTCTTTTTTTTCAGTTTCATATTTCACCCGCATATGGGCATCTTTTTCAGCGAGCGTTTCCGTAAAGATGTTTTCTGAAGCCCTGTTGCTTTCTTTTCCGAATTTGAACCCTTTATCAAAATCGTGCATGGCGAAGTATATGGACGACAATGTATTCATCAGTTGCGGCTGCACATCCATATAGTTCTCCTTTCGGGCAATGTTCAGTGATGTCATCGCATGTTCTTCCGCTTTCCGGAAGTCTTTCTTTATTAAATAATAGAGTGACAGCCCCTGATTGGCAGCCATTATACCTGCCTGGTTTTGTATTTGGGTATGTAGCTTCAAGGCTTCGCCGGCGTATAATGCTATGTCTTCGTATCTTTTCTGCTGCAAGGAAACGTCGGTCATGCCTTCATAGCACATGGCTTCCACGCTGAGGTTATTCAATTGTTTTGCCAATGATATGGCTTCTGTATACAGCCTTCTCGCTTCATCATGTTTTCCCAATTCACCGTTCACATTAGCCAGGTTAGCCAATGCAGAAAGCAGCGGTCCTTTATCCTGGAGCTTCCTGCCCAGGGCTACTGCTTTCCGGCCATACTCTGCTGCTTTATCGTATTGTTTTAGTAAGATGTAGGTGTTTTGTAAGCCACCATACAGGTTGGATTCAATGTTGGTGTAGCCTTTGCCTTCGAGCATGCTGATTCCCTTCAACGTGTACTCCAGTCCTTTCTCATACTCTGCCAGGTACTTGTATGCTTCTCCGATATTGAACAATGAAACCCCGATATTGAAAGTATCTTTCTTTTGTAATGCAAGATCCAGGGATAGCTGGTTATAATGCAGGCTGGAATCAAACCGGGCCTGGTAACTGAATATATAGGCGATATACCTGTAGGATTTCATGACGCCCGGGTCATAATTCAGCTTTTTACTTAGCTCACCGGCCTGCCGGCAAAATGCTTTGGCTTTATCGGGTTCTGAGGTCTCGTATTTATCCGACAACGAGAAAAGCAATTTCACTTTATTTGTATCTTCCTTAGCCGCGGAAAGGACCCGTAAGAGGCTGTCTGCTCCCTCCGGAGATTGTGCCAGCGCCCGGAACGGGAGGCAGAGGAACACGAACAGAAAAAAGTTTTTCATTATTGAAAAATACATCTTAACAGGTACAAAAGAAAGACGACCGCGAGGTAAATCATCTCCCCTTTTTCCATGATTTTTTATTCTGAAGGCATTCAAGAGTTCTTAGCCTGTCTGCCTGCACTTGCATCGAAGCCTTATTCCTTCAAGCTTTTTGAAAAGCAACTGGCACCTAACCCAGGGTATTCTCAAAATATCCTCTTTTTCAGGGATTGAAAACGGGAGTTCACCAGAGCATTTTTGCATCGTTGTTGAAGCAACTTCCACCACAAAAAACATTTCTAAAACACTAAAAAAAACAACACTCATGAAAAAACTTGTTTTCTACTTCCTTACTGCCAGTACATTGTTCTCTGCCTGTGTAGCTGATGACGATGATCTACCTACCCCGCAGAAAGGTATTGTTGTGACCACTAACAAGCCGGAGCCTCTTGACGATATAACGTACAGGCTTAGTGGTACCATAACAGGTACGGACTTGAATTCTGTATCTACAAGAGGTTTTATTGTAAGTACCTACCCGAACGCACCGGAATTACCGAGCCCTATAGCCGGAGATACGACGCGGACCGTTTACATCTTTGCCAAGAGCAACTATAACTTCTCGCTCAACCAGACCTTCCATCTGGGTGTAAAATATTATGTAAGGGCTTATGCCAACCTGAAGGGCGAAACCCACTACGGCGAAGAGTACATCGTGGCTCCCGGTGCAGCCCCTGCCAATTGTAACGTGGTGAATGTGACCGGAGGCATTTCTGCTCCCACCACCTGGACAGCTGGCAATGTCTACCTGGTCAAGGGTTCCCTGCCTATTACTTCCACGCTCACGATAGAACCGGGAGTTGTAGTAAAACTACAGGGAAATGATGTAAATGGCTCCTTTGATATCCGGAACGGAGGACGGGTGATCGCCAATGGTACACCTGCCAACCGCATCGTGTTTACTTCTATCTATGATGATAGCTTCTGCGGGGACAGCAATGGCGACGGTGCTGCCACCTCTCCCAACAAGGGCGACTGGAACGATATCGAAATGGATGGCGGGAATAATAATTCGTTTACCTATTGCGACTTCTTTTATGGCGGCAGCTACAACGGGTATGTGGTGTACGTTGGTATCTCGTCTACCTCCTTTACATTCGACCATTGCCGTTTTGCCCATACGAAAAATTCCGCATCCGACTATGCGGCATTCCATGGCGGAGGCTATATGATAGATGCCGGTGAAAGTCAACTTACGAATTGCGTTTTCTATGATAACGACCGTCCCTTGTACTGCAATTCGTATTATACCGTAGATGCCAGCAATAGCTTTCATAATCCATCTGATCCATCACAGACGAACAAACACAACGGCATCTTTATGTGGCATGCCTCTAACCCCGCCGGTGCCACCGTCTCCTACAACGTTACGGAAGTTCCCTACGTAATGACCTCACAATTTACCGGCGGGGGAAGTGCGGCTACAGGAACGATCAATTTTGCCCCGGGTGCCATCATGAAATTTCTCAGTCCGGGACTCGGGATAGCCCGTGCTGCAGGCAGGACTGTCAATATGGGTGCGGGTGCTATTCTTACGTCTTACAAGGACGATGCACATGGTGGTGATACCAATGGCGACGGTACTGCCTCCACTCCGGCCACAGGCGATTGGGATGGGTTTTGGGATTATGTGTCTTCCAAATATATTTCCGGCCCCTATATACTCTACGCAGCTCACTAAAGCGCTATTACAGCAGGCAGGACGCATTATGCCCTGCCTGTTTTTTTATATTCCTTACTGTACAATTACTTTTACCGGACGCCTGCTATCCTTCGCTTTTATCTAAGGTGAAGCCAAAAGAAGAGCCAACTCCCTGTTTGCTGCGTACGGTTACGGTATGTCCGTGTGCTTCGATAATATGTTTTACAATGGCCAAACCTAATCCCGTACCGCCTACTTTACTGTTGCGGCTGCGGTCGGCCCTGTAGAACCGTTCAAAAATCCGGGGCAGATGTTCCTCGGCAATCCCGGGTCCGTCATCGGACACTTCAATGTAGACATGCTTATCATCCATCAGGTAACAACCTGCGTTTATCGTACCATTTTCATTGCCGTATTTCAGGGCGTTTTCTACCAGGTTGATCAACACCTGTTTCACCTTTGCCTTGTCGGCATATACTTCCAGTGAATTTTCCGTGCCTTTTTTGAATGTCAACAGAGTTGCCTTCGCCTTTGCTTGTAATGACATCTCATCGAACACCTCCTGGATCAATTCATGAATGGAAAAACTCTCCTGTACCAACGGCACTTTGCCGGATTCCAGCTTCGATATTTCTCCCAGGTCATCTACCAGGCGCACTAATCGCTCCACGCCTTTCGAAGCATTGGACAGGAATTTCCGGTTTACCTGTTCATCGTCTATGGCCCCGCCTAACAATGTGTCTATATATCCCTGGATGGTAAAGATGGGTGTGCGTAGTTCATGAGCCAGGTTCATTAAAAACTCTTTCCTGAATTGCTCATTATGCTGTAGGATTTCAATCTCATCACGGCGGTTATCTGCCCATTTTTGTACATCCTCGCCTACCTCGGCCAGCGATTTTTGCGGCAAGACATTATTATAAAAAAACTCCTCCCGTTTCGTGGCTTTGGTCTGGTATATAAATTTATAGATCAATTTGATCTTGCGGTAAATGAAACGCTGTAACGTATAGTAATAGAGGTTAAAAACCACTATAAAGGTGATACTGAAAACAATCAGCGGCACATACCATTTAGGTTCAAGTGTCAGGCTCAGGACAGCATTGACACCGGCTATAATAAACGCAGTAAAATAAGAAAGGTCCCGCGGAGAGAGGTTTTTGGTATCCCAAAATGACATAGGACTAAGCTACGCCATTTCAAATTTATAACCTACACCTTTCACCGTGGTGATAAGGTCAATACCCACTTTCTGGCGGATCTTCCGGATATGCACATCAATCGTTCTGTCTCCCACAATCACGTCCGTACCCCAAACCCTCTGCAGAATTTCATTCCGGAGAAATACACGTCCCGGCTTGGATGCCAGCAAGGAGAGCAATTCAAATTCTTTCTTGGCAAGCAGGATCTCTTCGTTTTTATAGGTAACGGTAAATTTGGTTTTGTTGATCTCCAGATCACCAAAGCTCATTTTTTGTTCCGTATCCTCTTCTTTTTTAAATCTTCTCAGCGCGGTGTTAATGCGTGTGGCCAGGAGTTCCGGTTTGATCGGTTTGCCTATAAAATCATCAGCGCCGAGATTGAGTCCTTCTATTTCAGATTTCTCATCATTCATCGCCGTGAGAAATATGATCACTGTGTTCTCAAATTCCGGTTGCTGCCTTAGCTCTTTCAGCGTTTGAAATCCGTCTTTTCTGGGCATCATAACATCCAGCAAGATGAGATCTGGCTGAAACTCCCTGGCTTTTTTTAAAGCCTCTACCCCATCATTGGCGGTGCTGATCTGGTATCCCTTTCCCCTCAGGTTATAGCTGATAAATTCAATTATATCCTGTTCATCATCTACGATCAATATTTTTCCTGATAACGCTTCCATATTCGTTTGCAATATTAAATGTATGCTTGTGAACTGAAAACAAAACTAAGATTATGTTATTGTTAAGTCCCTTTACTGCCAACACCCTTCCTGTCCGGATATACCCGGTCTTGTCAATTTTACAAAATTATCAGTGATTTTCACCCGGGATACTGCAAAGAAAATCAGAAGCATTTACCTTTGTCGTTATGCAGTTCTACAGCATTAAGATGCCTGTCTGGCTACCCCGTTTTTTCCCCAAAGACCTTATCTGGAGGATGCGGGTCGACGATGCTGTTTACCTGACATTTGATGATGGTCCCCACCCGGAGGCAACGACATTTGTTTTAGACACTTTGAAGGAATATTTTGCCCAGGCCAGCTTTTTCTGTATCGGGAAAAATGTGGCGGCTCATCCCTCGCTTTATCAACGTATCATGGATGAAGGACATGCGGTAGGGAATCATACTTATAATCATCTTAACGGGTGGAAAACGCCGAATGATATTTATCTTAAAAATATCCTGAAAGCTTCAAAGGAAATGAAATCCCGGCTGTTTCGTCCGCCATACGGTAGAATAAAAATCTCTCAAAGCCGGCGGCTTATTCAAAGGGGGTGGAAGGTGTATATGTGGGATGTGCTGAGTGCCGATTTCGATATGGACATCACCCCCGAACAATGCCTGGAAAATGTTTTAACGCATATAGAACCGGGCTCCATTGTAGTCTTTCATGACAGTGAAAAGGCTTTTCCCCGGATGAAATATGCACTCCCGGAAGTGTTAAAATACTGCAGGGAAAAAGGCTGGAAAATGAAGAAATTATCCTAGCAGGCAATCCTGTAAACATTAAACAAAATCCATGACAACCTACTACATAGATACGCATACCCACCTGTACGACGAAAAATTAATGGAGGAAGAAGAGCAGATGATCCAACGGGCGCTTGATGCTAACGTGCGGAAAATGTACATGCCGAATTGCGACAGCGAGACCATCACCCCCATGATGCACCTGGCAAAAAAATACCCGGATCACTGCATGCCGATGATGGGGCTGCACCCCTGTTATGTGAAGGAAAATTACCTGGAGGAATTAAAGATTGCAGCGGAGTGGCTGGCAAAGGAAAAATTCTATGCAATTGGTGAGATCGGTTTGGATTATTACTGGGATCTGAGTTTTAAAGAGCAGCAAAAAAAAGCGTTTGAATTACAAATCGACTGGGCATTAGAGCAGGGGTTGCCTATCGTCATACACAGCAGGGAATCGACGCAGGATTGCATAGACATCGTACGCAGCAAGCAAACAGGAGAACTAAAAGGTATTTTCCACTGTTTCAGTGGCACCGTGGATGAGGCGAAACAGGTGGTATCGCTTGGGTTTTACCTGGGTATTGGTGGTGTCGTGACGTATAAAAAAACGAATCTGCCGGAAGTGATTACGGCTGCAGGAATCGAAAATATCGTGTTGGAAACGGATGCTCCCTACCTGGCACCGGTGCCCTACCGCGGCAAACGCAATGAAAGCAGTTATATTCCTGCTATCTCCGAAAGCGTAAGTAAGGTACTTGGAATATCTACGGATGAGGTACGATCCGTTACGACAAAAAACGCACTTAGCATCTTTAAAAAATAGCAAAAGCCGCAGTATATGCGGCTTTCACGAATTCACTATAGTAAATACTAGTGCTTAAATTTAATGCTATAAGTATAGGTATAGTCGTCATCAACTTCTTTCGAACTGATTTGAAAGGTAGAACCGTTCAATACATTGATATCAGCAGTATCGGCATAACCGTCGGTAGAAACAATCACCAATTTGCTGTTGTTGTTGATCAGCGTCCAAACACCTTGGTCAGATACATCCGGATTGGATGGATCGCATTTAGTAGCTCCTTCAGAGATTGTATATTTAAAATCACTAGTGTAGGACCAAACATCATCCATGTCGCAAGCCTCTGCACCTTCAAACAAATTTTCTGTTGTGTCTACACCGGGGCCTTGCATACGTAAGCTACCGCTTTCTACCATCCACTTTGCTGCAGTCAGGTGTTCACTTGCACTTTTGTTGTCTTTTTCGTCTTTTTTACAAGCAGAGAACAACGCTATACCTGCACAAAGAATTAATAATTTTTTCATGAGTTTTTTTAAAATTTTGGCAAATGTACATTAAGATATTGTTACGAAGTGCACTATTGCCATTTTTTTATTATTAGGCTGGAGTTGGTCCCCCCGAATCCAAATGAATTGGATAAGAACAGATCAAATTCCTGCTTTAGTGTTTGGGGAACAATGTTGATTTTAGCCGACTGTTCATCCGGGTTTTCAAAATTGATATTGGGCGCAATAAACCCATGCTGCATCATCTGCATGGAGTAGACAATCTCGCTTGCTCCGGCCATCCAGCATTCATGCCCCGTCATGGATTTGGTAGAGCTTACCGGCACCTTACCGCCAAATACTTCGTAGATCGCTGCCGCTTCACTGCCGTCGCCCGCAGGGGTAGAAGTAGCATGAGCATTGATGTATTGGATTGCCGCCGGGTCCACTCCGGCATCTTTCAGCGCACGGGCGATAGAGCGCACCTGTCCTTCGCTGCTTGGGTTGGAAATGTGTTGCCCATTGGATGAAAAGCCATAACCCAATACCTCGGCCAGTATGGTAGCACCACGCGCCTGTGCTGCTTCCAGGCTCTCCAGAATCACCGTAGCTGCTCCTCCGCCAGGCACCAGTCCGTCCCTGTCACGATCAAAAGGCCGTGACGCCCGTGCCGGTTCATCCTCCCTGAGCGAAAATGTACCTAATGCATCAAAATTAGGCATGGAGTAAATATTGATTTCCTGCGCCCCGCCACAGATCACACGTTCCTGCAAGCCTTGCTTGATAAATAAATATCCCAAACCTATGGAATGTGAACCGCTGGCGCAGGCAGAGCTGATGGTGAAGTTGATTCCCCGTAGCTTGAAGATAGTCGCCAGGTTCATTGTGACCGTGGAATTGAGTACCTGGAATACAGAACCGGAACCAACCATCACCGTATCCTTCTTCTCCCGGATCAGGTCAATGGATTCTATCACGGCCTGGGCGCAACTGTCATTCCCGTAAACAATCCCTGTCTCGTTTTGCTCCAGAAATGCCTCATCCATCCCTGCCTGTTTTAGCGCTTCTATGGTACTCATATAAGCAAACTCTGCATGTTCAGGCATCATAATGCGCGACCGCCTGTCGAGCAACCCCTTTAATTGGGGACGTTCTACAAAACCGGTAAGACCGCTCCTGTATCCCATTTCCTTCCGTTTGGGATCCAGGATAATGCCTGACCTTCCATCAAATAAGGATTGGGTGACTTCTTCTTTATTTTTTCCCAGAGATGAATAAATGCCTAATCCGGTGATAACTACACGACTCATTTTTTAGAATTGACGGCACAATATAACCATAGTTTCATTGATTTTTGATGACAACACGACATTGGCGGACTTCCTGCTTCTATTTCCTGTTCCATGTTTTTTAGTATGATATTTTTAGCAGGAAGCGTATCTTTCATAAAAGCAGATCATGAGCCTTCGTCAACCGGAAGCGGGTAAAAATAGCTTGTAGTAAAGAGTTTACCGATTGCCACAAAGCGGTACATCCTACCGGAGAAAGCTGAGCGCAGGAGCACATCTCTTCGTAGTCCATCGTGACAATATTCTCTTTGCTATAAATGAAAATGAGAAACAAACGGTGTTCCGCTTCCAGGAACTACCACGGGAGCAGGCAGACCTGCTGAATTCGCTCCTAGAATATGTAAAGGCGATAATCTGCTATAGACAGCCTACCTTGTTACTTCCAGCAGCTGCATCAGGTCTTCTTTGGTGTTCGCCTCCCCTGCATCCTTATCCTGCCGCCAGCGGGAAATGCGCGGGAAACGTAATGCTACTCCCGATTTATGCCGTGAAGAGCGTTGAATTCCTTCAAATGCAATTTCAAAAACGAGTTGGGGAGTCACGCTGCGTACAGGACCGAATTTGTCCAGTGTATGCCGTTTGATCCAGGTATCTACCTCCAGTAATTCTTTATCGGTAAGCCCGGAATAGGCCTTGGTAAATGGCACCAGTACGTCGCCGTCCCATACGGCAAACGTAAAATCGGTATAGAGGTTAGCTCTCCGCCCATGTCCCCGCTGTGCATAGATCAATACACCATCGACCGATAGCGGATCTACTTTCCATTTCCACCAATCCCCTTTTTTTCTTCCTGTTTTATAAAAACTATCCTTTCGTTTCAACATCAACCCTTCGCAACCATAATCACGGGCCGCCATCCTTTCCCTCGCCACCGCCTCCCAGTTAGCAGCAGGGAATTCCGGCGACAGCTGCAAGGGGCTTGCTATAGTTTGCTTTTTTACCTCTTCCAGTAACGCGATCAGTTTATTCCGTCGTTCGTGTAAGGGTTCGTGCCGGATGTCTGTTCCATGATATTCCAGCAAGTCATAGCATACCATCGAAAGCGGCGCTTCTTTCAGTGCTTTTGCCGAGAGATTTTTCCTACCGATGCGTGTCTGCATCACATGAAAGGGTAAAATATTCCCATCCAGAATCGGTAAGATCTCGCCATCTATCACGGTACCGTCCGGGAGTTGTTTTGCCAACCCATGAAATTCCACGAACTTCTCCGTCAGCAAATCTTCTCCCCGACTCCACACAAAAAGGTTCCCTTTACGTACAATCAATTGTCCCCGTATGCCGTCATATTTCCGTTCAATGATCCAATCCTGCACATCCCCCAGAGCTTCGGCTTCCGTATCTAAAGCATACGCCAGGTAGAACGGATAAGGTTTGGAACTATCTTCTGAAAAACGTTGTTCATCCAGCAGTTCGTGGAGGGTAACGGTAGCGGGATCCCAGTTACCGGAAAGACTATGGGCTATTACGTTATCCGTTTTCCCAAATACTTTCGCCAGCGCCTTCACAACGATCTTTGAAGATACCCCTACTCTAAAACTTCCCGTGATCAGTTTATTAAAAACAAAAAGCTGTTCGTGAGGCAGCATTCTCCACATGTGTAAAATATAGTTCTTACGCTCCTCATCTGTTTTATCGTTCAGGGAAATAAGGTCCTGCATGATGTCATGCAAGGCGACATCTTTATTCGTCGTTCTCCCGGGAAGCAATAAGGCGATGGTCTCGGCGAGATCGCCTACTACATGATAGCTTTCTTCCAGCAGCCAGACAGGCGTATTGCTTTCTTCGCTGCACCAGGTCCTGAGTTCTCCGCTGCGTACTGTACGTTTCGGACGTTTACCCATCAGCAGCGCTACTGTCCATATAGCGTCTGCTGCCTCGGACTCCCTGAGATACTTTGCAAGCGCCTCTGTTTTTTCATTGGTGGAGGTTGTCTGGTCGATGGCTTGAAACAGTTTATTGAACGCCTTCATTGCCTGCCTCCTTTGCTATGATTTCTTCACCCGGCTCACCTGCATCTGTATAAAGTGTATCGACTTCTGATGCATTCAGCCCGTATTGCTCGCGCAGCCATTTGGCATAGATGGATTTGTAACCATGAGTAACATACACATTAGCCGCACCGGTAGCCTTCACGGCAGTATTCAGTTGTTGAAAATCGCAATGATCCGACAATACAAAACCCCTGTCAGCTCCCCGTCTTCTCCGCGCACCCCGCAACTGCATCCAGCCGCTGCAAATGCTCAGTTTATAAGGTTGCAATTTGCGCATCCACGGAGTGCCCATAGCTGAAGGCGGTGCTATGATCATCGCCCCGTTCATTTGCTTACGGTCCGTTGTGGCTTCTACACGTTCCGTCGGATGCAAAGGGTACAGCGTTTGTTCAAACAGCCGGTTGATATTGTCTACCGCCCCATGCGTATAGATCTTTCCGATATTGGGATCCAGCAATTGTAGTACAGATTGTGCTTTACCCAATGCATAAACGATGAGTACCGAGTTTTCACCTACCGCTGCATTCTGTTGCCACCATCCGTTGATCTCCTGTTGCACGCTTTCTTTTTCAGGAAATTTATAGACCGGCAGTCCGAACGTACTTTCCGTAACGAAGCTATGACATCGTACAGGCTCGAAAGGCTCTGTCACATCATCCCGCAATAGTTTATAGTCTCCGCTGATGACCCATACTTCTCCTTTATATTCTAGCCTGACTTGTGCGGATCCCCAGATATGCCCCGCTGGGTGCAAGGAAATTGTCACTCCATTTATTTGAAGTGTTTCCTGGTAAGCCAGCCCTTGTATAGCAATATCGCTTCCCAACCGGTAACGCATTACCGGGACGGCATGATGGTGAGCGAGATAACG
This sequence comes from Flavipsychrobacter sp., assembly GCA_035497455.1. GTDB lineage: Bacteria > Bacteroidota > Bacteroidia > Chitinophagales > Chitinophagaceae > JAFIGV01. The sequence continues at coordinate 730,712 of DATJDL010000010.1, read as the reverse complement.
CTTCATGCCCCACCTCGCGTGATCGGAATGGGCATGGGTCACAATGGCATTTTCCACAGGTCTCCAGGGGTCTATATAAACATTCGCCTGCCTGCAGAAAATGCCGTTATCGTCAAAAGAGATCATATGAACAGGAGGTATAAAAACTATTCCTTGCGGACTGTCTTGATTATTAGTGGATACGTTTTATCTTGACTATAGTTTAACTATGTAAAACCCACCTGCTTCCAAGACAAAACCGCCTTTCGGCGGTTATAACCTTTACGCTGTCTGTCCCTCATGCTTTCCCTCCTTTATCTCCTCTACCAGCTTCTTATTGAACGCCGGCAGATCTTTTGGTGTACGACTCGTTACCAGTCCGTTGTCCACCACCACTTCCTCATCTACCCAATCCGCCCCGGCATTTTTCAGGTCTTGGCTGACGGCGGCGACAGAAGTCATACGACGTCCGCGCACCCCATCTATATTTATTAAGACCTGGGGACCATGACAGATCGCCGCTACCGGCTTTTTCTGCGTGAAAAAATCCTTTACAAATTGCAATGCCTGTTCATTGGTCCGCAGTTTATCAGGGTTCAGCACACCGCCCGGCAAAACCAGTGCATCATAGTCGGAAGCGTTTGCTTCTGCCAGCGTTTTATCTACCGGGTACTCCCTGCCCCAGTTCTTATCTGCCCATGCCTTAATGCTGCCACCTTCGGGACTGACAATGTCTGCCTGCCAGCCTTGTTGTTCCAGGTGTTCCTTGGGAGATTGCAACTCACTTTCTTCAAATCCATGCGTGGCGAGAATCGCTATTTTCTTTTCCATAATCGTCGTTTAATGTTTTCGTTCATTACGATGCTAAAAAAATCCTGCCGGGCAAGATCGTCCCGGCTATCAAAACCCCTTTCTATCCGGGATAATTTTTCACCCTTTTTTGCCCCCTTTCTTCGCCCGTAGCCTTTGGTTCAACTCCTATCTTTGGGTAGAACTTTACCTATTCAATCGTTTTAAAAAACAATATGATGGTTATGAATCGCGTGATACCCCTGCTTTCTATTTTGCTTCTGGGCAAAACACTATCCGCCCAGGAAAACATTTCTTATCAAAAACCTCCGGCGGAAATACTGGCATTGGCAGAATATGAACGGGCACCCTCTGTTTCGATGGATTCGAAAAAAGAATACATGCTGTTCACCTACCGTAATACGTATAAAACACTGGACGATCTGAACCAGGATGAATTGCGGTTGGGAGGTTTGCGCATCAATCCCGATCATCATATCAGCAGCACTGTCACGTATATCAATAATATTAAACTCCGGAAAGTAAGCGACAAAACCGAGAAGCAGGTAACCGGCTTACCGCCCAATGCCCGCATCGCCAACATGTCCTGGTCGCCCGATGAAAAAAAGATCGCCTTCACGCATACCGGCGCTAACGGTCTGGAACTTTGGGTAGTGGATGTGCTGACGGCTGAAGCGAAGAGGATTCCCACCCAAAAGATCAATGCTGATCTCGGGATGCCGATGATCTGGTTTAAAGACAATCAAAACCTGCTGGTGCGTTGTATACCGGGTAATAAAATACAACTGACAGACGCGAAAAAAGAGCTGCCTGCTGGTCCCATTGTTTCCATCTCGGACGGTTCCGTATCGCAAAACCGGACATACCAGGATCTTCTGAAAAATAAAACAGACGAATATAATTTCGAACAGATCGCAACTACAGAACTGTACAAGGTGAGCCTTAACGGGCAGACCACCTTATTCAAGGAAAAAGCCATGTACAGTGGTATGAGCTTTTCACCGGACGGGCAGTATGTGATGCTTGCCACCCTCCACAAGCCCTTCTCTTATCTTGTTCCTTTCAGCCGTTTTCCGTCTGAGACCAACGTCTATGATGCAACCGGAAAGCTGATCAAACAGGTGAACCAGCTCGACCTTGCCGAGGTAATGCCGAAAGGATTTATGGCCGTACGCAAGGGCAAACGTTCTATGTACTGGCGCGACGACAAGCCTTCCACCTTAGTTTATGTAGAAGCGCTTGACAATGGAGATCCCGCACAGAAGGTAGAATTCAGGGATGCGGTGTACACCTGGGCAGCACCTTTTACCAATACACCCCAGTTGCTCACTAAAACAGGACAACGATATGGGGGTATTTCCTGGGGCAATGATACGGTCGCACTTATCAGCGATCAATGGTATGATACCCGCAATGCCCGGACGTTTATCTTCAATCCTTCTGTCAGCAATGCTCCCCTGAGAAAAGTGTTTGACCGGAATTACCAGGATATTTACAGCGATCCCGGCAATTTTGAAACACGCAGAAATGAATACGGTCGCGAAGTGCTGGCGATGGACAATAATACCCTTTATCTCATCGGCGATGGCTATACACCCAAGGGACAGTTTCCGTTTGTAGATAAAATGAATGTGAATACGTTAAAAACAAGTCGCTGGTACCAGTCTTCCTATAAAGACAAAAAAGAAGGGATCAGCACGCTGGTGGATGCAAAAAAAGGAATTGCATTGGTGAATATCGAATCGGCTACAGAGTTCCCTAACTATTACTTCCGGGATCTCAACAAAAAGGAACAGGTCACGCAGCTTACCCGGTTCAAAAACCCTTTCGAAAGCATCCGGAATGTTCATAAAGAAGTGATCAAGTACAAGCGGAAAGACGGGGTGGAACTTTCCGGTACACTATACCTCCCTGCCGGTTATGACCTGACGAAAAAAGAAAAGCTTCCGCTGCTGGTATGGGCATACCCTGCCGAGTATAAGGACAAGAACAGTGCGGGGCAATCTTCCCACAATCCTAATGAATTTACGTTCCCTTACTACGGCAGCTTTGTTTACTGGGTAACAAAAGGCTATGCCGTTCTGGATGATGCCGCCTTCCCCATCATCGGAGAAGACAGTACCGAGCCCAATGACAATTTCATCGACCAACTCGTGATGAATGCGGAAGCTGCTATTGATGCCGTAGATCAAATGGGTTACATCGACCGCAAGAAATGTGCGGTCGGCGGACACTCTTACGGAGCTTTTATGACCGCCAACCTGCTCACACACTCTAAACTTTTTGCCTGCGGTATTGCCCGGAGCGGAGCATACAACCGGACATTGACTCCATTTGGCTTCCAGTCGGAACAGCGCAATTACTGGGAGGTTCCGGCAATCTATAATACCATGTCGCCTTTTATGAATGCGGATAAAATGAAAACGCCGCTGATGTTAGTGCATGGGGAAGCCGACAATAATCCCGGTACATTTACCTTACAGACAGAACGGTATTTCCAGGCGTTAAAAGGACTGGGAGCTCCCGTGCGCATGGTCATCCTGCCTAAGGAAGCCCATGGTTATGTAGCAAAGGAAAATATCTTACACCTGCTGTGGGAACAGGATCGTTTCCTGGAAAAATACCTGAAGGGTAAAGAGTAATTTACAGCTCATGAAATGGATGCTTACAGCCTTTATAGCTTTGGGACTGACGTTGTCTATGACCTTCGGAGTGAAATACCATTGTGAGGGTCCGGAATTGTTTCCCACTTATTATGGCAGTCCGTTCGTGTTCATGAAGGAGTCACTAGGCAGCTCTATGGAGTTTCATTATAGTATCGTCGGCTTGACGCTCAATGTTGTTATCTGGAGCCTATTATTAACCTTGTTAAGGCTCGGAATCTTTAAGGTGATCAAAATAGTCAAACAGAAGAAGGCGATAAAAATAGCTTATAGTGTTCTTGCAGGCTTCCTCCTGTTCTTTTCATCTGTCACGATTGTATTTTCTTATATAGCTCTTGCCTCCGGCTTCGGAAAACATACCAATTACTGGTACTGGAACCTGGATCGGGAAGCAAAGGAATGGGGCATGATCTGCGAAGGAAAATGGGGAATCATGCCTGAGTGAGAATGTTTCTGTAGTATGTATTGTCCGGTATTTCGTCCCGTAATACCCGCGCGCATGTCCAATAGGTGCTATCCGATGAAGGGTGCCAACGCCACTAAAGCTCAATAGCCCTATAGACGACACTCCTAAATCCTTCCCACATCATCTTATATTTACAGCAAAACATAAACGCAATAAAATGGAATTAGGGATAGGCATGTTTGGCGATGTGCAACTGCACCAGGACGGCAGCTATCAGTCTGCCGGTGACCGGCTGAAAGAGATCATCGAAGAGATAAAACGAATGGATGAGCTGGGGCTGGATTTCTTCGGTATGGGCGAACATCACCGCCCGGATTATGCCGTATCGGCTCCCGAGATCGTATTGGCAGCCGCCGCTACCGTCACAAAGAACATCAAATTAGGAAGTGCGGTATCAGTATTAAGTTCTTCCGACCCGGTAAAGCTGTACCAGAGCTTTGCTACCGTTGATCTTATCTCCGGCGGTCGCGCCGAACTCATGGCCGGCCGGGGAAGTTTTATCGAATCATTTCCCTTATACGGTTATGACCTGAAAGATTATGATGCACTTTTCGAGGAGAAGCTGGAGCTGTTGGTAGCTATCAACAATAATGATCCGGTGACCTGGAAAGGGCAATTCCGTCCGGAACTGAAACAACAAACCATACTGCCACGCGCTGTAAACAACCACCTGAATATCTGGGTAGCGGTAGGAGGCACACCGGAGTCTGTGGTACGGGCAGCAAGGCTCGGTTTACCGGTAACCTTCGCGATCATCGGCGGTAACCCGGTACAGTTCAAACCACTGTTCGATTATTACAAGGAAAACTACCTGCATTTCGGTCATGACCCGGCTAAATTCCAGGTTGGTGTGCACATGCATGCTTTTTTTGGAAAAGACAGCGCTGCTACTGCCGAATATTATTATCCCGTTTACTCTTCGCAAATGGATCGCATTGGCAGGAGCCGCGGCTGGCCGCCTTACCAGCGCAGACAATTTGATATGGGGAGAGCCAAAGGCGGACATCTTGTTATCGGGGATGCAAAAGAAGCCACCGAAAAAATCCTCGAAATGAAAGAATTATTCGGACTGACACGCTTTTCGGCGCACCTGGATGTCGGCGCACCGCAACATGAAAAAATGATGGAGTCTATAGAATTATTCGGGCAGGAAATTGCTCCGGCTGTAAGGAAAGCGTTAGGTAATTAGAGGGTTCCCCAACCATTGTATCGATTGAAGGTCAAAACAAAAGCTGTTTTAGAATGCGGAATATCATTAACTTGGTAGGAAATCCAATTTTTATACTTTATGAAAACTCTTTACACGTGGCTGTTCGCAATTTTTGCGCAGGTCTCGTTTGCACAGAATACGATAAAAGCCGATGCGGAGACAATGGGGAAAGCCTTGATGAGCAAGGATTACAGCAGCTTTGTCAGCTATACGTATCCTAATATCCTGAAAGATATGGGTGGCAGGGACAAGATGGTGGAAACGGTGAAAAAACAAATGGCAGACCTGGAAGCACAGGGTGTGAAGATCCTGTCTCTCAGTTACGGTGAGCCTTCTGCCATTATAAAAGAAAAGAAAGAATTGCAGGCTACCCTGTCGCAGGAAATGATCTTCGAAACAGCAGAAGGAAAAGTGCAGGCAAAAAGCACACTCATTGCTATCTCTACGGACGATGGAAAACATTGGTACCTGGTAGATCCGGGTGAGCGGGACCTGGAGACGGTCCGCATCACCTTGCCCAATATCAGCAAAAACCTGGTATTACCCCCTAACGAACCGGTAAAGATCATTAAATAGCAAAATCTATCTTGCACAAGTATGACAGGATTGTTACAATCACGCAGAAAATCAAGTGCAAAAAGCCTACATTTGCGCCTCCATTAAAGGTTCTTATTTAAGATAATGATCAGTCGCAGGAATATCAGAGTGAAAGTAATGCAAACACTTTACACTTTGGAAAGCATGGGTATGGCAACGCCCGAAGGCTATCAGCAGGGTATTACCATTCTCAACGACAAGCTGAAACGGAGCTTAGATTTATTTATTGCTTCTCTACAATACATACGCAAAGCTACAGAATACGCATCTTATAGCGCTGCCATGCGCGCCTCCAAGTATTTGCCTTCTCAGGCAGATCTTCATGCAAGTACAAAGATTGCGGGAAACGAATTCCTGAAAACATTAGAAAACAACGCCTCTTTTATTGATAAAATAAAAGATCCGTCTATTACGCAGGCGGTAAACGAGGAATGGATCAAAAAGCTGTTCCAGAAATTGGAAAGCACGGACGAGTATATAGCGTATATAGCTGATAACGAGCGCAATCCGCGTACGGAAAAGCAGATCATCCGCTTTATGTGGGAAAAAGTGATGTTGGAAAACGAAGGATTGATGGATTATTTCAGTGAAGAACTATCCGGTTGGGAAGACGATAAGGAGATGACCCTGATGTTGATGGAGAATTTCTTTAAGAATGTAGGAAAGATAGACTATTCCAAAATGATCACTGCCGAGAAGCGCGAATACAGCCATGAATTGCTTCGTACCGTCCTGGAAAAAAAGGACTATTGTATGGAGCTGATCGAGCCTAAACTGACCAATTGGGATATGGAACGTGTGGCGCTTATCGATCTCTTGCTTCTTAGAATGGGCGTTTGTGAATTACTTTATTTCCCCACCATCCCTACGAAAGTCACCATCAACGAATATATAGAGCTTGCCAAACTGTACAGCACCCTTCAAAGCGGACATTTTGTGAATGGTGTCCTGGATAATATTCTTAAAGATTTGGAAAAAGATAACAAAATCAGAAAACAAGATAGGATTCGCCGGTAATACTTTTGCATCATGAAAAAATACCTCTTATTTACGATCGTAGCAGCGGCATTATTTACTGCATGTAAAGAAGAAAAGCCCAAAGAAGAAGCGAGAGACAAAAATCTGCTGCCTACTGATTTGGTGAACAACCCCCGTTCGGCTAACGGAGGCAACCCCGAAGAACTGGCTGCCATGCCTACCATGGATTTTAAAGATACGGTTTTCGACTTCGGAACCATTAAAGAAGGGGATGTGTCGGTGCACGAATTCGAGTTCACCAACAATGGAAAAAATCCGCTCATTATCAGTAATGCCACCGGTTCTTGCGGCTGCACCATTCCGGAATACCCCAGTGAGCCTGTAGTGGCAGGCAAAAGCAACAAGATAAAAGTAGAATTCAACTCAAAAGGTAAACCCGGTCATCAGGAAAAGTCTGTGGCAGTTACCACCAATTCCCGCCGCGGTGTTCATATGCTTTATATCAAAGGCAACGTGAAATAGTTACTCAATGTACAATCAATAAACAACCATAATGCAAGCAACACTTCAAACCATTTTATTTCAAGCACAGCCGCCAAGCGCCGCACCGTCTCTACTGATTATGGTAGGTATGGTCGTAGTGATGTATTTCTTCATGATCCGTCCGCAGGCCAAACGCGCCAAGGAACAAAAGAAATTCACAGAGAGCATCGGTAACGGAGAAAAAATCGTCACCACTTCCGGTATTCATGGCACCATCAATCGCATTAATGAAGACGGCACCATCCAACTGGAGATCGCACGTAGTACCTTCATCGTTGTGGACCGCAGCGCCATATCCATGGAAATGACCAACGCGTATCGTAAGAAAACAGAGACCCCCGTTAGCACAGCGGTAGAAACCAAATAAATATGCTGAAAACAGGCATTACGGGAGGTATCGGCTCCGGGAAAACTATTGTTTGCCAAGTGTTCGAAACACTTGGCATTCCTGTTTTTTACGCAGATGCGGCAGCGAAACTCCTGATGGAGCAAGATGATCACCTGATCCTGCAGATCAAGTCTGCTTTCGGAGATGCGATCTACAAAGGCAAACAGCTGGATCGTGAAAACATGGCATCCATTGTTTTCAATGATTCCGGGAAATTAAACATCTTAAATTCTTTTGTGCATCCCGCCGTTCTGAAATACAGTAATGAATGGATGGAACAACAAACCTCACCTTATGCACTTAAAGAAGCAGCCATATTGTTTGAAAGCAACAACCATAAAACGCTTGATGCCGTCATAGGCGTCTATGCACCAAAAGCATTGCGAATACAGCGCGCGATGCATCGTGATGGCGCTACCCGGGAAAAAATAGAAGCGCGTATCGCTAAGCAGATGAACGAAGAAGAGAAAATGAAACTATGCGATTATGTGATTATCAATGATGGTATACAAGCCATTATCCCGCAGGTGCTGCATATTCACAGCCTGCTCTTAGAAAAGTCCCAAAGCAGCTGATCTGCTGCAGGACGCCTCAAGAAGAATCTTGAAATCCATTCAAAACTACACATGAAGGTATGTTCCCTTCGTCTCCCGGGAAATCATGATGCTTCTTGTTTCCCTGCTTTTTATTCTTAACAAAAGAAAAACGCAAGATTTGGAATGAATGTTCCAAATCATAGTACATTTGCTTCGTGGAGAAGAAGGAACAAATATTAGTGGCCGCCATGAAGCTGCTCGTAGAAAGGGGTGTTCAGGGTACACCGATGTCGGCGATTGCAAAAGCAGCCGGTACAGGAATGGGGACGATTTATAACTATTTCGCAACGAAAGAAGAACTCATCAACGCTATTTACCTTTATGTAAAAAGGGGGGAGATCCTGTTGGTGACAAACAGCATAGATAACCATGCTTCGCTGAAATCCAAATTTCTCAACTACTACACTGCGTTTGTCAATTTTTACCTCAAATACCCGGAGAGCTTTGCTTTCATGGATCAAATGCAACACTCTCCCGTCATACAACAGCACACCCGGGAAGAAGGCAAAGAGGCATTTTTGCCCGTTTTTGCCCTTATCGAACAGGGACAGAAAGAAGGGATCATTAAACAAATGGATATGGAAGCCATCCTGTATTTTCTGGCAGGTACGGTGACTACCTATATCCGTTGGATATTAAGTGCGGGTGTACAGCAAGATGCCGGGCACTTAGAGCAGCAGTTACGTTTAGTTTGGGATGCTATCAAAGAATAATTTTTTTTAATTAAAATGGAACGAACATTCAATCCAAATACAATTAACCTGTTTCGTGAAGCAATTTATTAAAGTTCTTAAGCTCACCTTAATCATCATTATTTCGCTGGCAGGAATTTTGACCATTACCACAATTATCTATATGAAACAAGCAAAGTTCGGAAGGCTCGCTTCAGGGGAAAGACTGGAACGTATCAGGCAATCGCCCAATTATAAGAATGGAAAATTCATTAACCAGGTGGAGCGCCCCACCCTCACAGAAGGGTATTCCATGCTGGGCCTGGCCTACAAGGCCCTCTTCAAAAAATTTGAGCGTACCGAACCCATCGATAGCCTGCCCAGTATAAAAACGGACCTGCATTCATTGCCGGCAGCCACCAACCTGCTTGTCTGGTTCGGACATTCCTCGGCCTATATGCAATTGGACGGGAAGAAGTTTTTGATCGATCCTGTATTCAGCGGGAATGCTTCCCCCATATCAGGATCGGTAAAAGCGTTTAAAGGAGCAGATATTTATACTCCCGCTGATATCCCTGAGATTGACTACCTCCTTATCAGCCACGATCATTACGACCATTTGGACTATACGACGATCCTGGCTTTAAAGAGCAAAATAAAACATGTCATCTGCGGCTTGGCGGTTGGCGCCCATTTCGAACACTGGGGCTACGTAAAAGAGCAAATTATAGAAAAAGACTGGAATGAAAGCGTGCAGATAGACAGTAATTTTATCATTCATACACTTCCGGCACATCACGACGGAGGACGGGGATTGAAACGCTCCCAAAGTCTATGGCTGTCTTTTGTTATAGAAAGTCCTTCCATGAAACTGTTTTATAGTGGTGACGGAGGATATGACCCGGTTTTCAAAGAAATCGGTAAAAAATTCGGTCCAATCGATTTTGCCCTCATGGAATGCGGACAATACAATATTGCCTGGCAAGCCGTGCATAAATTGCCGGATGAAGTCCGGCAGGCCGCTATAGACATCCAAGCCAGGCGCATGCTTCCCGTGCATCATTCCAAATTTAAACTGGCACAACACTCCTGGGATGAGCCTTTGATCCGGATCACATCGCTGTCCAAAGATGCTCCCTACTCATTGGCAACCCCTATGATCGGTGAAGTAGTTTACCTTGGGGATCCTGACCAGGTATTCAAACATTGGTGGGAGGGAATTCAATAACATTAAAAAAACTTACATGAAAAAGCTCAAAATAATCTTAACCGGAGCAACGGGAATGGTGGGGGAAGGGGTACTGATGCATTGCTTGGAAAGCGAAGAGATTGAAGAAGTATTGATCATCAACCGGCGACCAGCTTCGATCGAGCACCCGAAGCTCCGGGAATTGCTGGTACCCGATTTTAATAAATTAGCTGACGTTAGCGTACCGTTAGCCACCTACGATGCTTGTTTTTATTGCGCCGGGGTGAGTTCTGTGGGAATGAGTGAAGCCGACTATACCCGCATCACCCATGACACGACACTCCGTTTCGCCAAAACACTGCGGGATAGCAATCCTCAAATGGTATTTCATTTTGTGACAGGTACCTATACGGACAGCAAGGGCAAGCAAATGTGGCAACGTGTAAAAGGTAAAACCGAAGAGGCATTGATGCAACTGGGTTTTCGCGGACAATACAATTTCCGGCCGGGATTTATGGCACCGGTAAAGGGACAAAAAAATATACGCTGGTTTTTCAGACCGGTCATCGCAATATTTCCCTACCTGTTTCCCAGGCAGTCTCTTACACTTCATGAAGTCGGACAAAGTATGATCAATGCAGTGACCCAAGGTTATCCCCGGCAAATCCTTGAGATCAGCGATATAAAAAAGTTGGCCATGATGTAATGAAGATTCGGAACAAGCTATCGTACATTTATAAAATATAAAAACTCCAATCCACCTAAAAAATACATTGACATGAAAAAACTAGTTTTTGTTTATATGACCGTTTTATCCCTCGGCATGTGTCATACTGCTTCTGCACAGGAAGACCGTAACAAACTGGAAATGACCCTTACGAGCAAGGGCTTAACGGATAGAAGTAAAGTATTCAATGTAAACTACTATTTTTCCCGCCCGACACCCGCTTCAAAACGCGATACAGTAACTAAAAATTCTCCGTTTACTATCGATGAGGAGTATTTCTATATTTCCATCTCCCTGGACACGATAAGTACCCAATTACTGCAGATGATCGCCGATCCCGATACAAAAGTGAACGGAACCATTACTATAAAAGATAACTATACCGGTAAACAACTGAAGGAGATCAAATTTTATGATGCACTATTAAATAATTTTTCCGAGAGCCTCTCCAATTATAGTTACGGAGGCAGCGGTGGCGGCACTTCTCTGAGCATTATGACGCCTCGTTTTTATATTAACGGTGTAGAATTAAAAAAATAAAAAAACAAGCTAAAACCATACAACTCCTTGTGAGCAGCTGTAAACTTTTTAAAACTTAAGCCAGATAAAAAGTACAGGTAGTAGCTATAAGACATTATCATAAAAAATATATCAAATCGCGCCAAGGTTTTCAAAATGTACCTCGTCTATGATGATGTATGAGCGAAGTAGGAATTAAAATAATCAGACGGCAAATACAAAACTGGGAAGGGTGCGGACGTATCACTTTATTTCTGTTTTCATTGTTGTCATTACTGGCACTTATGGTTTCCTGATTTTTAGTTTTACCACGTGAAGAAATAGTGAATGGGTTTCGGATAATTGTTTGATAATTTTATAATAACTGTTTAAAGACGTACGTTGAGGAACAAGGATGAGCTAGATTTATATGCCTTCGTATTCAGAGCAAGAAATAATAACCGGCTGCAAGGAAAACAACCGAGTTTTTCAGGAAATGCTATACAGGCAATATTATAGCCTGTTTATGAGAATATGCGCAAGGTATGCGATGAACGGAGAAGATGCTGAGCAATTAATGAATGACGGTTTCCTTAAGATCTTCAACCATATTTCGGGGTATAAGAGTGCTGGCTCATTCGAAGGGTGGATGAAACGGATCGTGGTAAACAACTGTCTCGATTACCTTAAAAGCAAGGATACCAAAAACGCTTTGAAAATCAGCCATGCCATACCCGCTGACGAAATACAGGAAGTGACTATCCAGGCAGATGTGATCAAGACGCTGGAGTTTAAAGAAATGCTGCAAATGATACACAATCTTCCCTCCACTACGAAAACGGTTTTTAACATGTATGTGTTTGATGGGTTTGCCCATAAAGAAATAGCAAAAATGCTGGATATCACAGAAGGTACATCAAGCTGGCATCTTCATCATGCACGCAACATTTTGCAGAACCTCATAAAAAAAAACAATGCTGAGGGAGTGAAATATGAGCACAAACGAATTTGACAGAGTATTTAAAGACAGGTTTGACGAACATGAGTTCGCTTACAATCCCGTCCATTGGGAGAAGCTGACCCGTGAGTTGCCTGTCGAAAGAAAGCGCAGAGCCCTTATGCCCTGGCTTACCGGAATGGCTGCGTCTGTCGCTTTACTGGCAGGCAGTTATTGGTTCTTTCATCATGCTTCGCGACATTCACAAGACGTAGCGTCAGGCAAGCAACCCGTTGCCCCCTCAAGTCAGCCTGCTCCTGCTGTTATTCATCCGTCCGTTCCACAGCCCGCTACTTCCTCTAACCAACATCAGCCGGAGAACATACCTGCACACGAAGCATTAAAAGGCATGATACCCGCACCTGTGACTCCTGCAGTAGCTACTCTCAGCAAGGCTGCTAAAAATACAAATACCACTCACCCTGCTCCTTCTTCTGAAAAGCAGGACGAAAATCTATACGAAACACCGACTAAACCCTCTGAAAAAAATCTGTTCCCTTTTATTCCTAACCCTGTCACCCTACCCAACGATAAGATCGCAGTAACCGAACCCCTTGAACCGGCCCCTGCAACATCTATCACTGAAAACCTTCACAACCCTATCTTTTTTCCTTCTGAAAACGATGATCCCACTAAACGTGATGGAAAAGCCAGCATTAGCCTGGCTGGCGGCTTTAATTATGGTTCGCTCAATGCCGGGTATGCCGCTTCCGTAAATGCAAAGAAAAAAATAGGACGAAAACTGTTTGTAGAAGGAGATCTGGGTTTTATGCAAAATCAACAGGTAGTTTCTTCGTCCATGAGCACCAACGGGTTCAATTCCGTTGCCGGTGGCGGTGCTGCCGGAAGACCGGCAAAACTGGAAGAAAAACCCAATGATATCTATTATTTCCAGCTCAGCCCTTCTCTGGGATACCAGCTCCACGAGAGAATTTCTATAGGCGCGGGCGTCGATATGCAAAAGCTATTGGATGGCAGTGCCAGCGACCGGCCGGTAGTAGCCACTGAAGACGGATTTAAAATGATCCCGCTTTGGGATGCCGGTATTACCGGAAGAACAGAGTATAACATTTCTAAAAGGGTGAAAGCAGGTATTTTGTATCGCGAAGGCATTAATAATATGTTCAGTGGCGACAAACGTTATTTTGAACGTCGGTACCTGCAAATACAAATGAAATTAAAGCTGTTCGGAAATAAATAAGTGATAAACCGTCGTTTCCAATCTTCACCCTTCCTGATTTTCAGCAATGAGCTACCGGTTTTGAGCAATCCAATACGATCGCAACCACGTATTTTCTATAGTATGTAAATGGTGCCCGAAAAAAACCGGTCCTGCGATTTAGTAGAATTTTTATGACCAGACATTACTGATTTCGGTATTCATTTTAAAACCTGTAACCAATCTTAAATCCGAAATTAACCAACGGGGTACCATTGGAATAAGGAACATTCATTCCCAGATTATTAGCAGTACTCAGGCTTTGTTTTACGGTGTAAGGAAATCCCAGTCCAAAGTCAATCGCCAGGGCTATTTTCTCGGTCGGTTGGATATTAAGGGAAGGTTGCATCATAACACCGAGCAGCGAAATATCATTCTCTAAATGTGTATAAGCGGATGTTTGTGTAACCGGGTCAAAAATCATCCGGTCTTCTTCTATGCTACCCATACCTATAGGGAATCCAATCCCCAATGCAAATGCTGCCTTCCCGTCTTGCCTTTTAGCAATATAAAATTTAGCACCCGGGTATGCCCATAACAACGTGGACTTCCTGTTATCTCCGCTGCTGGAATAGGCTGCTTGGCTACTAAAAGAATAAGCGACCGGGAGGATGAACGACCAGATACCTTCTTTGCCAAATACGCGCTCGTAGCTCAATGCCAGCCCGATAGGACTGGTATTCGTCATCCATATGGGAGCCAAGGATAGAATATTCTTGCCATACTGAAGATTCTCAACTGTCTTTTTTCTTACAGGGCTCAACTGTTCATCCTCAACAAAACGCTCTTCACTTCCATTTTCAAATCTGATACTTCTGATTTCTGCCTTCGGCATTACAAAATCGGGACCATCCGGGTTGTCCCATCTTTTATAAGTCACCGTTTTCACCCCTATTTCTTTGATCTTGGACTTCTCTATCCTTCCTTTTTTGGTGTAGATCACATCTTGTGCAAAGGCAGATGAGGATAAAGTCATAGCAGCGAGTACTAGTAGCATTTTATTTTGCATAAGGGTAGTTTTCTAAAAGGAGTTTTGAGTTGATATACAGAGAAATTTTCTTTACTAGAAACGGTAACCTATTTTGAAATGAAAATTCACGAGGGGGAAGTCGCCATCCATAGCTCCTCCGTAAGTAGGATTCGTAGTTCCGCGGGCAGCACCATCTTCAACCACAAAAGGAACGCCTAATCCCAGATCGAACCCGGTTACCAGTTTGGGTGAGGGCTGAAAATTGAGCGAGAAATTTGCCATAGCCCCCATGATAAATACAGGCTGGTCAACTTCAATGAACTCTGAAGATTGTGACTGTGAACTGAAAATCCAATCGCTGTAGCGCTCATGCCCCAGCCCGAAAAAAAGCGAGGGGCCCATGCCGAAACGGGCTTTGCCGCTGGATGTGGTGGCATAAAATCGTCCTCCGGGGTTCATCCATAACATGGTAGAATACCGCGTATTGGAATTTTCATTGTCAAAGGAATACGCTACGGGAAAACTGAAACTGAAGATATCCCTGTTGCCTAAAAAGCGTTCATAGATCATTCCAACACCCATGATGCTGGTATTGGCCATAAAAATAGGTGAAACGCAAATTACATTTCTCCCGTACTCCTCTGCGCTTTTCTTACGCTGCGTACGACTGAGACGGGTAGGAGCGGTAGGAGCCAGTAGCTCCTCCTGACCATTCTGGTATTTTATTTTCGTAACCTTTCTTCTGTCAATCACCCTTTCCACATCTTCTACATCCCCCCACTCTTTATACGTAATTATCCGGTTAGTGATCTCCAGGAGGGTTACTTTCTGCGTGGTTTTGTCCTTCTTGTAAAGCACATCCTGGGCAAAAGCCAGAACAGGAAAGACGATAAAAAAAAGACTAAAGTACAACGTTCGAAGGCTCATAAAATGACGGGTTACATGCTTTTCCTATCAGACGATAGCCGCTTGTATTATCTTGGTATTATCCATAAATAAATTTCCCGTATTCACTTTCAATTATCACTTCTTTCCTTGATGCAGTTTCGACAAAACCGGATACCTGCGCATCTATATGGAAGGATTTCGCTATCTCCACGATCGCCGCTGCGGTTTCCGGGTCCGTGTAGATCTCCAGTCGCTGCCCCATATTGAATACCTGGTACATTTCTTTCCAGTCCGTGCCGGCTGCATCCTGTATCATTTTGAACAAGGGCGGAGCCGGCAACAGGTTATTTTTGACTACGCGAAGCGGTTGCGGCAGATAATGCAATATTTTGCTCTGTCCTCCTCCGCTGCAATGAATGATACCGTGAATTTTATCAAAATGGCGCTGAAGAATTTGTAATACTACCGGCGCATAAGTACGGGTCGGAGATAAGATCATTTTGCCTACGTCCAGTTCGGTTTCTGTGCCGTCCGTCACACTGTACTGGCCATTATAGACCACCTCATCCGGCAGGTTCGGATCTACACTTTCAGGATATTTCTTAGCATATTCTTTTTTCAGCATTTCATGACGGGCACTCGTCAACCCGTTACTACCCATGCCACTGTTATACTCGGTTTCATAAGTAGCTTTCCCATAACTGGCAAGAGAAACCACCACATCACCGGCTGCGATTTTTTCATTAGTGATCAACTGGTCACGACGCATACGGCAACTCATCGTTCCGTCCACGATCACCGTGCGCACCACATCACCCACATCCGCCGTTTCACCACCCAGGAATTTAATATCAATACCGTGCTCCTTCACCAGATCAAAATACTCCTGGCTGCCGTTGATGATCTGTGAAATCACCTCACCGGGTATCAGGAGTTTGTTCCTGCCGATCGTGGAAGAATAGGTAAACGGACCGGTAGCCCCCACACACAGTAAATCATCTATGTTCATCACGATAGCATCTATCGCTATACCTTTCCACACACTCAGGTCACCTGTCTCTTTCCAGTATAAGTAGGCAAGGATCGATTTGGTACCGGCACCGTCAGCATGCATTAAATTGCAAAAAGCCTCATCTCCTCCCCAATAGTCGGGGTACACCTTGCAAAAAGCATGGGGATAAAGTCCTTTGTCCAGTTTTTTAATGGCTTGATGCACGTCTTCCTTTTGTGCGGAAACTCCTCTGAGATTATAGCGATTATTGTCCGTCATGGTATAAATGAAAGGTCAAAGATAATTTATCGGTTTTTATGGTCTCAGGGATTTTTAATATCAGAAGTAACAAAAAAGCAGAGACTGTAGCCTCTGCTTTGCATAAAAACATTATTATCTATTACCCTAAGTACACTTTCAGCGCATTACTATAACGAGCTTTCTGTAAACGTTTAATAGCACGTTCTTTGATCTGGCGAATGCGCTCTTTGGTAAGATCGTATTTGTCACCTATTTCTTCTATAGTGGGTCCGGCATCGCCTTCCAGCCCGAAATAAGCACCTAAAATTTCAGCTTCGCGTACGCTTAACGACTTCAGGATGCGATTGATCTCATTTTTCAAAGAGTCTTTCATCACCGTATCATCTGTATCACTGGCACCTTCCAACAGATCACCCATAGCAACATCTTCAGCTTCGTGCACCGGAGCATCCAAAGAAGTATGACGGGTATTGCTGGTAAAAATGTTGGTGACTTCCGTTTCACTCATTTCCAGTATTTCTGCCAATTCTTCCGTAGAAGGCTCCCGCTCATGTTCCTGCTCAAATGCGATATAAGCTTTATTAGCTTTATTATAAGTACCGATTTTATTTTGTGGTAAACGCACTAAACGACCCTGCTCTGCCAATGCCTGCAAGATAGATTGGCGGATCCACCATACTGCATAAGAAATAAACTTAAACCCTTTGGTTTCATCAAAACGTTGCGCTGCCTTTATAAGGCCTAAATTTCCTTCGTTGATCAAGTCGCTCAACGAAAGTCCCTGATGTTGGTATTGTTTCGCTACAGACACCACGAAGCGTAGATTGGATTTCACCAATTTTTCTAAAGCCCACTGGTCGCCCATGTGAATTTTCTGCGCTAAGGTTGTTTCCTCTTCCGGTGTGATCATCGAAATCTTGCTGATCTCCTGAAGATACTTTTCTACCGCTTGCGAATCGCGGTTGGTAATCTGGGTAGCAATTTTGAGCTGCCTCATAAACTTTTCTCCTTTTATTTTAATTAACTCTAAAACGATTTACGAAATTGCTGCCAATCCGTAAGACTGAATCACAAATCTTTTGCTATTATCTGACAACAAAAAATATACCCATAATAAGTTGTTGTACTGTCATTTTTTCTTCTTTCCTTTGAAAACGCCTGCAGTAGAGGTTTCTGGATGTTATTAGTATAACTGATCTGACAATAACACTGACCTATATACGAAATTTGTTTCAATTCTGACACAAAATTAAAATGATATGTCAAAAATGCTACCTTTGCGCGCACATTTTGTCAATCTTTAACAAGAATCATGGAAAAAGACTTATATCAACACCCCGATTATTATCAGGTAGATGAACTTTTGACAGACGAGCACAAGCTCATTCGCGACACGGTTCGTGCTTATGTAAAAAAAGAAATATCTCCTATTATCGAAGAATATGCACAAAATGCAGCCTTTCCGCAGCAGATTATTAAAGGTTTAGGCGAATTGGGTTGTTTTGGACCTTTTGTGCCCCAAAAATATGGTGGTGCGGGGTTAGATTATATTTCTTACGGATTGATGATGCAGGAACTGGAACGTTGTGACTCCGGAGTTCGTTCTACGGCTTCAGTACAAGGTTCTTTGGTGATGTTCCCGATCTATAAATTTGGGAATGAAGAACAAAAAATGAAATACCTCCCGAAATTGGCTACCGGCGAATGGATGGGATGCTTTGGGTTAACTGAGCCGAATCATGGCTCGGATCCCAGCAGTATGGAAAGCCGTTTTACCGATGCAGGAGATCATGTCATATTAAACGGTGCTAAAATGTGGATCTCTAACGCCCCGTTTGCACAAGTAGCAGTGGTATGGGCTAAAGATGAAGCAGGAGAAATCCACGGGATGATTTTAGAGCGCGGCATGGAAGGCTTTACCACGCCGGAAACACACGGGAAATGGAGTCTACGCGCTTCTGCCACAGGTGAATTGGTATTTGATAATGTAAAAGTTCCTAAAGAAAATATACTGCCGGGTGTGAAAGGATTAAAAGGACCATTGACCTGCCTTTCCAGCGCACGTTATGGAATAGCCTGGGGTGCCTTGGGTTGTGCCATGGATTGCTATGATACAGCACTGCGTTATTCAAAGCAACGCGTACAGTTCGGGAGACCTATTGCCGGTTTTCAGCTCCAACAAAAGAAACTGGCTGAGATGATCACAGAGATCACGAAGGGACAGCTCCTTAACTGGCGCCTGGGTGTGCTTCGCAATGAAGACCGGGCCACGCCGGCACAGATCTCTATGGCGAAACGCAACAGTTGCCATACCGCCATCACCATTTCCCGTGAAGCGCGTCAAATGTTAGGCGGTATGGGTATTACCGGTGAATTCAGCATCATGCGACATATGATGAACCTGGAATCAGTGATCACCTATGAAGGCACGCATGATATCCATTTGCTTATAACAGGGATGGATGTGACAGGAATTAATGCATTTAAGTAAATTCATTCAAATAGTACCTCATACTGATGAAGCAGCGATCATGATCGCTGCTTTTTTAATTTTAAATGTAATAACTAGGGAACAGAAAAGCTTTTATACATTATTCCATACCTTAAACACCTCCTATCAATTCAACCGGATATAGCATATTCCCATCTGCTAATCAATAAATTTTACAACCTCCGTAACTACGACTATACGACAATCAAAAACATTTATTGGAAAATAGATGTACGTACATGTATATTTGCATAGTGAAACTTGAACAAGCTATACAAAGTAATAAATTTAAGAACCAGCGGCATAAAGTGGGACTGAATATTTTATATACGGCATGGTGGATGAAATCGCGCGTGAATTCAGAATTAAAGGAATTCGGATTGACACATGAGCAATATAATGTTTTAAGAATATTGAATGGGAAACACCCGGAGCAAATGTGCGTAAAAGACATCGCAGGCAGAATGATCGAAAAAAGTTCAAACGTACCTCGTATCGTAGATAAGCTGGATCTCAAAAACCTGATCAAACGGGCCCAGGGAGAAGTAGACGGCAGGCAAACCATGATCTCCCTGACCAATAAAGGGCTGGAAATACTACATTATGCCACAAAAAAAATAGATGCTTTGCAGCATACGATGACGGCTCTCACCGAAGAGGAAGCGAATCAGCTCAATATGTTGCTGGAGAAAATGAGGGAAAATGATTAAAAAAAATTTCACGCAATAAATGTACATACACTCAATAAATAAAAAGGAGCATATCTAATGAAAACAATCCTTCACAGAGCCGATGAAAGAGGTCATATGAATCATGGCTGGTTGGACACCTACCATAGTTTTAGTTTTGGTCATTACCATGACGCTGAAAAAATGCACTTTGGCGCCCTGCGTGTGCTGAATGATGACTATGTGAAAGGAGGCTTCGGCTTCGGAAAACACCCTCATGATAATATGGAGATCGTGACAATCCCGCTGAAAGGAGCACTTGAGCATAAAGACAGCACAGGGGGGCACGGTATTATAAGACAATATGATGTGCAGCGTATGAGCGCCGGATCGGGTATAGAACACTCCGAGTTTAACCACAATAAAAATGAAGATGTCAACCTGCTGCAGATATGGGTATTCCCTAAGGAGCGAAATATCACACCGGGTTACGATCAAAAAACATTCTTACCGCAAGAGCGGGAAAACAAACTGCAATATGTGATAGCACCGGATGTGCCTACAGCCTTAAAAGCCAACCAGGACACCTGGTTTAGCCTGGGAAATTTCAATGAAGGCACACAAGTGCAATACGAGCTCCACGGGCAGGACTATGGTGTATATGTTTTTGTAATAGAAGGGAGTGCTACCATAGCAAATACAACACTGGGCAGGCGTGACGCAATGGGGGTTTCCCAAACTGATAGGATACAATTAACGACAGGGCCTCAAACAGAACTGTTATTGATAGAGGTACCCATGAGTGCATAAACACAACAATTCAAATCATAAAAATTCAAAAAAACAACAAGAAAATGGCAACATTCAAACTAGATCCCACGCACAGTGAAGTAACTTTTAAAGTAAAGCACATGATGATCACCAATGTAACCGGCAACTTTGCCACGTTTGATGCATCCATGCAAAGTGAAAGTGATGATTTCACAGATGCGAAGATCAGCTTCGAAGCAGATGTGAACAGCATCAGCACCAACAATGAGCAACGTGACGGGCATTTGAAAAGCGATGATTTTTTCGCTGCAGATAAGTTCCCTAAGATCCGTTTCACTTCTACAGAAATGAAAAAGGTGAATGACGAAGAATACCAACTTTCAGGTAATATCACGGTGCGTGATGTAACGAAACCCATCACCTTTAATGTAGAATATGGCGGTACTCAAACCGATCCCTATGGCAATGTAAAATCAGGCTTTACGTTGGCGGGCAAGATCAGCAGGAAAGAATTCGGATTGAACTGGAATGCAGTGACCGAAGCAGGGGGTGTTGTAGTAAGTGATGAGGTGAAGCTCCAGGCTGAAATCCAAATGGTAAAAAGCTAGAAGCATGGCTGAATATTTATAGGAATTGATTGAAACTAATTATTTATTTTTCATTATAAATAGTTTATGGAACAGCTCAGGCTACTCCGACCGGAGTAGCCTGAGCTGTTCATTCAAGGTGATACTTAACCCCGATTTCCCTGTGTCTGTTGCAGCATTTTATATTCTTCTCTTTTCTGCTTAGATACTCTTTTCCCTCTAAAGAACAGGTATAAATTGAAGAACAGCATCACACCCAGATAAATACTGAACCCGCCGACTTTATAGCTCAATGTCTCGATAGTATGTTGTATGTTATACAGAAAACGATGGATCTTAAGGATGTATAGTGCAAACCCGATATTCAAAAGATAAAAACCGATGCGAAATAAGGTATTGGTAGCGTGGGCAATATCTTCCCTGCCATTAAAAATGTCACGCATGTAAACAAGACTGTTTTTGAACAAAGAATGAGCGACGTAGTAGGTGAGGAGCAGGGCCACAGGCAAATAGACCAGGTAAGCGATTACGGTGAAATTAGTCGTGTTCATGGCATTTATGTTTAAGAGTGAATGATTGCATTTTTATGAGACAGGTAATGCACCAGCCATAAATTAAAATAGTGTGTAACTGCCAAGATCAGGATCAACAGTCCCAGATTGCTGCTAAGAGAAGCAATGAGTTCGGCGGTTGTTTCTACTCTATTCCAAGTGGTTACTATCAGGAGCGCATACCCCATATTGAATAAATAATAAGCTACCAGAAGAATGTTATTGAGCGTGTCTGTGAAGTGCGTATTGCCCTGCATCAGGTTCAGCATGAAAACCCTTCCGTTTTTATGCAGTATCCGTCCTACCCAGAGAATGATCAACGTAGTAATAACGAGATAAATGCAATATGCCATGACATTCAAACTCATAGTAAGGTTTTTATTAGCTTCAGGAGCAGTTCTCCTTTGGGGGATAAAAACAATTTATCGGCCAGGGCGCTTACAGTGCCGGTGAAAGACTGTAACTCTTTTATCTGTTTCATAAATTCTTTCTCTTCCTCAGTTTTCCCAATCTCTTTGCTGGCTACAATTTCATTCAGTAAGTCCAAAGCAGGGTTAATCTCTCTCTCCTTCCTGATCTTCCCGATCTTGTGAGACCATTTCCATATATCTTTTTCTGCAACAAAATATTCTTTTCGATCCCCTGCCACTGATTTTTTATAGATCACCCCCCACTCGATCAATTGCCGCAGGCTCATATTTGCATTTCCCCTGGAGATTTGCAGTTCTTCCATGATCGTATCAGTTGTAAGCGGATCAGGAGCTACCAGCAACAAAGCCTGTATTTGGGCCATGGTCTTATTAATACCCCATTGACTTCCCAATACACCCCAGGTTTCGATAAAATTGATTTTTGCTTTCTTGTAATCCATATACCAAATATACTATTATTTTCTGAATTTTCAATATTTTCTGAAAATTTCATAATTAAATTTTATCCTGCTGTTTCTGTTATAGCGTTAGCTTTGTTTCATTTAAATTACACTGCTGAATTTTTTAAGGCATGATTTTATATAGAAGATATTAAATGCTTATTTATGAATGAATTATCTCCTACAGTAAAGCGCTCTATCGAATTGCTGGGACTTGTTTTGCTAGGGTATGTCATCTGTATCGGGAAAGACGTGATCACGCCCATGCTGATGGCTTTTTTTCTGAGTATCCTGTTGTTGCCAATATATCGTTTTTTTAAGAAGAAGCTACGTTTCCCCGAAGCGATCGCTATCGTGATGGCTATTGTAGCGCTGGCTATTGTACTGGCAGGCGTTATGTGGTTTTTTGGCGCACAGGTGGCAGCGCTCGTATCTGATATTCCTGCTATACAAGCCAACCTCGCGATTCACTGGCAGACATTGACTCACTGGGTGGAAGCTCATACACCGCTTTCTGTCGCAGAACAAATGAAATGGCTGAACAGTCAAAGTGATGCCATGCTAAAAAACGGCGGTTCCATGCTGAGCGGGGCGGCGGTATCTCTTTCAGGCATTTTTATTTTTGTCGGCTTGTTACCCATCTACATTTTCCTGATGCTGTTTTATAAAAACCTGCTGATGCGTTTTGTGTATCTATGGTTTCCCCAACAGGATCATGAAACGGTCACAGAGGCTTTACTGGAAACAGAGAGCATCATCAAAAGTTATTTAATCGGCTTATTAATCCAGATTACCTATATCACGATTCTTCTCGGTGGGGTATTAATGATCATGGGCATCAAACATGCATTGCTTATCGGGGTTATATTCGCAATTCTCAATCTCATTCCTTATGTCGGTGCATTGATTGGTAATATAATCGGTGTGTTATTGACGCTTACTTCCTCGCAGGATTTGTCCAGCGTGATCATGGTGCTGGTAGCCATCGCGGTCGTTCAGTTTTTAGATAACAATATCTTAATGCCGCGGATAGTCGGCTCGAAAGTAAAACTGAATGCGCTGGTCAGTATTGTCGGTGTGGTCATCGGAGGATCGCTTGCAGGGATTGCAGGGATGTTCCTGTCATTACCCATGATGGCGGTGTTAAAGATCATTTTTGACAAGACATTAATGTTCAGGCAATGGGGTATGTTATTAGGCGATGCCAATCCTAAGATGAGCCCCATCTCTTATCCCGCATTGCGGTTGAAAAACAAAAAACTTCGGGAAAGTTTTGATGATAATGCTGGGAAGGAAGGTGAACAAACGGTTCCCTTCTCCGATGCGAAAAAGGATGAGTAGCTTATTAATTTCAGATTTCACTTAAGCCGATCATTCTTTTACGTTCCGGATCCCAGACCTTTAGCCTGAAACAGGCCATGATATCACGGATATGCAATGAAGTGGTTTTTGCGGCTTGAAGTTCCGGAATTTCTTTCATCGCATCCGGCAGCCGGTAAAAAGGGATACGGGAATTGAGATGATGAATATGATGATAGCCAATATTACCCGTCATATATTGCATGAAGGGATTCATGACCATATAACTGGAAGATTCCAGTGCGGCCATTTCGTATTTCCATTCTCCCTTATCGCTAAAACTGGTCCCGGGGAAATTATGCTGTGCATAAAACAGGTAGGCTCCCATAGCACAAGCTATAAATATAGGTATCAGGATGGTTAACAGCCAGGTTTGCCATCCAAATAATGTAATAACAAAATAGGTAATCAATCCATGAGCTATAAGGGCTATTAATGAATCATAATGCTTCCGGGGTGCGCTGATGAACGAACTGATACACATGCCATAGATGAACATGGTAATATAGCCCATCAGAATGGTGAGCGGGTGCCTTATAAAAAGATACATTCTTTGTTCGCCTTTCGTCATCGATAAAAATTTATCTTTTGTGGCGATCGGATAAGAACCGATACTGGCGCTGAAAAGCTTCGAGTTATGGTTATGGTGGTAATCATGGGAGCGCTTCCAAATACTGGAAGGCACCAACACATACAAACCATACAGGGACATGATAATATCTGCCGGTACGGACCTGTGCAGAATAGCATGATGCTGATAATCATGGAATATGATGAACATACGCACCATCAACAACCCGGATAAGATGCTGAATGCCAATTTTAAAATAAAAAAAGGTAAAACCACTGTGCCGGCTAATGATACCATCAATAAAAAAAGTGTGGATAGCAGTACTCCCCAGCTTTTAGCCCGGTCTTCCTTCGCAAATGGCTTTGTCGCCAATATTAATTCTTTGCCCGTTTTCATTTTCACCACTAAATATGATCAGGTTTTCTATGTTTCCAGCGGCGATGCGACCAGAGCCACACTTCCGGTTGGGCTCTGATATCCTTTTCAAGCTTGCGTGTATGCAGTTCGGATATTTCTCCTTCTGCGGTCTTTTTAGGTTCTTCGCAGATTACTTCTGCAAAAAGCTCATAGTATCCCCGTTTTACACGTTTCACTGTTGCATATACGATCGGATAATTGATTTTACGGGCTATGAGTTCAGCACCTTTAAAAATAGGCGTGTCCTGGTTCATAAACTTCGTCCAGTAAGCACTTTCGGGGGCTGGTGTCTGGTCGGCTATAAACGCCGTCGCATTTACTTCCTGCCTGTTTTCCAGCATTTCACGAAAGGTATCCTTCATGGCGATCAATTTGGTTCCGAACCGCGTACGCATCTTATACATCAGCCAGTCAAAATACTTATTACTGATAGGATGGTAAATCACGTAAAGTTGTTGTTTTAATTCCAGGCTTACGGTATTACCGGACCACTCCCAGTTTCCAAGATGTCCCATGACCAAAATAATACTCTTGTTTTCTGCCGCTAAATCATCAAACAGTTTCTTTGCCTGCGGATTAAAATAGCAGTGCTCCAACATCTTCTTTTTGCTGATGGTAAGCGTTTTAAACGTCTCTAAAAAGAGGTCACACAAGTACTTGTAATATGCTTTCGCGATGGCTGTAATCTCCTCTTCTGTTTTCTCAGGAAACGAATTGCGCAAGTTAGTCATCACCACTTGTTTCCTATACCCCAGGATCTTATACAATATCACATAAAACCCATTGGACACGATGTACAGTACCCGGAAAGGCAAAATGGATATAAGGTATATAAACGGTAATACTAAATAATATATTATGGCCGCCAAAACTGCAAATTAGATTTTTGGCAAATATAGCTGTAAAGTCGGCTAATTACTAGCGGGCAACACGATCGTATAATTTTTACCTTTTACAGTCAGTTTTCTGTCCCGCAACCAGGGGTTGAGTTGTTTCAGCATTCTGTAATTGCTCCCGTTATCCAGGGCAAACTGTGCCAGGTTGGGAATGGTGGCATTAACTTCAACCGCACGCGTTTTTATAGGTTTATAGGCATCGGAATTCGATACGATATACCCGAATTTTTCTGCGCTACCCACCAGCAGTTTAAAGGTAAGGATGCGGAAAACATAACGCATGGTTTCCTCAGGTAATTGCAGATCATAATAATTGCTTCGCTGCTGAAAAGTAGATTGTCCATTATATCCACCCTGTCCCATATTGTAGGATGCAGCAGCGGCCGTCCAGGATCCGAACTTCTCATAGGCCTGATTAAAATACTTACAGGCTGCTACGGTTGATTTTTCTACGTCATACCGCTCGTCCACTTCCCCGTTTATTTCTAAACCATACGAAGGTGCTGTACCGGGCATGAATTGCCAGAACCCCACGGCACCGGCGCTGGAGGTTTGGTTGCGCAAGGCACTTTCTGCAATACAGAGGTATTTAAAGTCCTGGGGAATACCATTGGCTTTCAAAATAGGTTCTATGACGGGAAAGTATCGTTCCGTCAGGCGAAGAATGTACAGGGTACTGTACTGGTTATAATAGTTATATAGAAGTTCGCGTTCCAATTGTTCTTTTATGTCCCAACGTTCCAGCGGGACTTTTTCACCGGCAAAGCTCATGGATTTAGGAGCTTGCGGCACATACCATTTATATTGCAGCCTGCCGTCGGGCGCTACATCTACGTTTTCGTCTGCTTCATTGATATGATTAAATGCCAAACCACCTATAACGGCAGTAGTTAACAGTACGCCGGCAGTAAAATATAAAATCGGTTTCAGTTTCATAGGTAGTCGCTTTTGAATGTCTACCTAAGTTACGGAAGAAATACCCTTGAAACGTCGACACGTTATTTTTTTACAATTTTCTGTTGATGGTAGACTTCTCCTTTTTCGTTGTACAACTTGATAAGATAAATAGCGGCAGGTAAGTCTGACAAATTAATTGTGTCGCTAGACTTTGTTTCTTTGATAAGCCTACCTACAGCATCGAATAGCCGAATCGTTGCCGGTTTTATACCTTGTATAGTGACGGTGCCGGACGTGGGATTGGGAACGATCTGAGTTGCCAAATCAACCGGAGGAGTTGCAATATTTGAATCTTTTAAGCCGACATTGTTGGAAGAAATGAAATTGTATGCTGTCGTTTTCTGTGGCGTACATGTGGTAGCCAGGTCAATGTCTATCCTATACACTTTGTAGCCGATAGGTGGTGTGAGATCACTATAAGAGGTGATAGAATTCGAAACCTGGTTAAGCAATACGAAAGGACCACCATTAAAACTTCTCATCACATAATGGGAAGAATAAGGCCGTCCTTCATAAGGATTCCACGTGAGGTTTATTTCTCCATTCACCCCGAGGTTAGCAGTTAAGTGAATGGTTTTATGAAAGTTGCTCAAGGGATTCTCATGGTTACAACTATCTACTTCTGAAATTTTGTAAACATAGCTTTGCTGCAAGGGGTAGGAGTTAACATCCAAAAATGTGCTGAGCTGTCCTACATTACGTGAGCCAATCAGATTAAACTGTTCGGTCTGAGAGCCTTCAGCATATAGATTATATTTTACCGCTCGTACATCACCTGTTTTCTCCCATATAATAAGGTTTTTGCCCGTGGCTGAATCTACTGTTACAGCACATATTTCGGGCAGAGGATTTGATGGAGGAGTAATGCTTTCCTGATCGATGCCAACGGTGTGGGAACTTGTACATCCATTCACATCAATTGCATGTCCTCTATAGGTTCCAGGATAGAGATTTTGAAGGGTAGGTGTATTGAACGGTAAAGGTAAATAGGAAAAATTGCCGAAGCTGTCCCAAGCATAGGTATAAGGTGGCGTTCCGCCTGTAACATTAATAAGTGAGATTTCTCCTGCACCTGTTTCGTAGCATAAAATATCTCTTTTAGTAAAATTAGCAGAAGGGGTTGGGATTTCTGTTAATGTGATAGTATTAGAAAAAACCGCGCAATTATCAACCATTAATTTATAGGTACCTGATTTAGACGTTGTCAAAGTCGCATTGTTATTGCCGCTGATAAGCGTATCATTTCTGATCCACCTGTAGTTATTGCTGGAATATGATGTGGCGAGTGAAACACTGTCGCCTTTACAAAAACTGGTGCTAGTCGCTGTTATCAGAGGCTGCGGATTGCAGTAATAAAACATCGATAAATAAGCCGTTGATTGGGTGGAGGCTTGTGGTGTCAAAAAGGTGTTGATATCACCAATTAAAAACAAGTTCCCGCTGTTGTCAGCGCTACAACCGTTTATCGATTGTGCTGAAAAATAAGTTCCAAACAGCCTAACACCTCCGGTATCAAAATTGGAGATATATCTATTGGGGGGGTTCATATTAATAATCGGTACGAATGGGGTTGAAATATTATTTGTGGAGTTCGTATTTCCACAAATAAAATAATCAGACCCATTTACAGATAACGCGGTAGCATCATCGTCCAACGAGCCGCCGTAATAAGTGCCCCACAGTCTTACTCCAGTCCTGTTAAACTTGACTAAGAATCCATCCGTGCCGCCACCCGAGGAACTTTGATGAGAACCCGCACTGGAGATATTAGCGTTTGCCTTGGTCTTACCACAAACTAAAACATTTTCTGCCCTGTCAATTTCGCAATTGGTAATAGACGTCGTACTATCCCCGTAGTAGGTACTCCAGATTAAACTTCCGAGGCTGTCAAAAGTGGCTACAAAGCTATTGATCTTCCCCCCGGAATAATTGGGTTGATGCGCATTTATATTAGAAATACCGCTCTGAGAGCTTGTCTGACCAACAATCGTAATCAAATTGTTTGAAGCTGCACAGGAACTTAGAGTTTCAACGCCATTGCCACCAAAGTAGGTACCCCATCTTCTATAGCCATTTGTATCAAATCTTACGATGAAAACATCAGAAATGCCTTGCAATATCGGCTGGTAGGAAGATGGTGTACTGATGTTATTAACAGACTTGGTGTATCCGGCAATATATACTCCTCCCATTTTATCTGTAGCACACAGTCCTATACTATCATTTCCTGCTCCTCCGTAATAAGTTGTCCAAATTAATGAACCGCCGGCATCAAACTTTGTAAGGAATAAATCATTGGAACCTGCTAAACTAGTTTGATATGCACCTGTTGTTGCTATATTCTGTGCGGCAGTACTGCCACTAACATAGGGAGTAAGTTTATCGATACTAACACTCCGCATAAGAAGCGTGTTAGGCCCAAGGGAGTTTAAACCAGTAAAACCAGTATTTTTCACTCCGGATGCATTATACATTTCCAACTTGTACGTCGTTGAAGATGAAGGAGGTGAGGTTGAAAAAATGCGACTGCTATTGATCACAAAGAAATCCCCATTAATGTTTACATCGCATTCAGGAAAATACACGTCTGTTCCGTAATGATTATTTGTGCCGCTTACGGCTCCAAACAGACTTGTCCACCCATACACCAACGGATCAATCACCAATTCCTTCGATGCATCATAATCTCCCACATCAAATGACAATACATTATCCCGTAAGACCCAGCTTGCATCTATTACTTTACCGTCCTGGTAGGCAACCGGCTTTCCTTCGGTGATGTTTCCTAACGGCGTTTTCATTGTAACCGTGCCGTCTTCGTTCAGCACGATCTTATCCGCACCTTCAATCTCAAAGCTGATCTTCTTGTAATCTGCAAAAGGTTCAATGATATAGTCATATTTCAGCGAGCCATCCTGGTGATAGTATTGGGCATCAATGCCTGTGTAGAACTCCTCGTACCGTACCGATTCAAACGCCTTAGCATTTAAGACCTCCTTGCCATCCGGTGTATTGTAAAAATTCTCAAAACCTCCCACCGCTCTGCTAACTTCAGTTGTAACGCGAGGATTAACTCCCAACCAACGGATATCTAAACGTTGAATCGTCACCTCATCTGATTTTTCCGACTTCTTATAGAGCTGATAACTGATACCATCTTTCTTCAGATAGTAAGACATCTGCTCTGACGAGCCATAGTAGAGAATATCGCTTCGTTTATTGTTGTGTTGATCGAAGAGCTGCCCTTTATTTTCGCGAAAACCTGAAATGGCTTGTTTTACTGGTGTTTCTTCATTTTTGGCAATAGCGGTTGTATTGAATAGGTACAGTATTACGGCGAAGAGGGTGAAAGGCTTCATAGAAAAACATTTTCAATAAAATTAATGAATATCTAGCGGAATACTAAGACTTCATATTCGTGAACTGCAGGGGCAGGTCAAGTGCCGAATTTTTGCAAAGCTGGATCACATCCTGCAAATCGTCAATTTTTTTGCCGGTTACACGAATGGTTTCATCCATAATAGCTGCCTGTACTTTCAACCCGCTGTCTTTGATCAGTTTGACGATTTTTTTTGAGTACTCTTTATCAATACCGTTTTTTACCGGGATGGTTTTGCGGATGTATTTGCCGGACGCACTGGCTTCTTTGCTAAGGTCAAATGAATTGCTTTCCAATCCCTGGCGCATGGCTTTGGTAAGAAGGATGTCTTCCAATTGTTTAAGCTGCATATCACTTTCCACTTCCAGGTTGATCACCATGTCTTTTTTATTTAGCTCCAGGGTCACATGAGATCCTTTAAAATCATAACGGGTATCAATCTCCTTCTTGGCAACGTTTACAGCGTTATCCAGGGTTTGTGCATCTACTTTAGAAACAATATCAAATGAAGGCATAGTTAATCGGTATTTGGATAAAAAATTTGAATCGGATCCGTACTAAGATCGTAAATATTACAAAAAATTACAAGGACGCTTTAACAAAGTTAAACCGTCAACCCAGCTTTTCCTCTAATTCCATTACCTCCTCAAACAGTTTTTCATATTCAGCCGTTTTAGAAGCCACCTGCGTGCTGAAGGTTTTATATTGGTTGTCCAGCATTTGGAATTTGTCTTTATCAGCATATACTCCCGGATCAGCTAACTGCGCCTCCACCTGCGATAATGATGACTTCAACTTCTCCAATTCGGCTTCTACTTTTTGAAATGCTTTTGTTTTCTGCTGGTGTTGTTTTTTAAGCTCGTTACTTACCTGGCTGGGTTGCTGGGCTGGCTTTTTTTCTGCAACATCCTTTTTCTTCGTTTCTTCTTCTTTCTTTTTCTCTGTTTCTATCTTCTGTACGTTACTTGCTATCGACTGCGCACGCTTGGTTTTCTCCGCTTCCCATTGCACCCATTCGTCATAATTCCCCACAAACTCATTGATCTTTCCTTCTTCGATATTCCATATCTTATTGGCGGTCTTGCTGATAAAATACCGGTCATGTGATACGATGATCAGGGTGCCCTTATATTTGTTCAGTGCTTCGATAAGCATTTCCACCGATTGCATATCCAGGTGGTTGGTCGGTTCATCCAGCATCAGGAAGTTGCCTTTTGCGGCGATTACCTTTGCCAATGCTACGCGTGCCTTCTCTCCACCACTCAGTACTTTGATCTTTTTAAACACATCATCACCGCTAAAAAGGAAGCAACCTAACAATTGCCTTAGCTCCAATTCCAGCTTACCGGTTCCAGCGTTTTTTAATTCATCCAGCAGGGTATCTTCGATATTCAACGCCTCTAACTGGTGCTGTGCATAGAAACTTTCTTCCACGTTATGCCCTTCTTTGCGTTCGCCTTCTATCGGCTCCTTCCCGGCGATTATGCGTAACAACGTCGATTTACCCTTTCCATTGGCACCTATCAATGCTATCTTGTCACCGCGAATGATCTCGGCATCAGCATGATCCAAAATTTTCAGTGCACCAAAGCTCTTGGATACATTTTTTAAGGTGGTGATGATCTTACCCGGCTGTACGGCTACATCAAAATTGATGTTCATGACAGGCACGGTACCATCCGGGGCTTCTATACGATCCAGCTTATCCAATCGTTTAATAGCACTTTGCGCCTGGGCTGCCTTAGTGGCTTGCGCGCGAAAACGTTCTATAAAGCGTTCCTGCTGGCGGATATAATCCTGCTGGTTCTCAAAAGCCCGCTGTTGTAATACCATCCGTTCTTCTTTCTCTTTCAGGAAAAACGAATAGTTACCACTGTAGCTCACCAGGTCACGTTGCCATACTTCCACGATCTTTGTCACCATCCTGTCCAGAAAATAACGATCGTGCGATACGATGACTACACTACCCGGGTAGGATTGTAAATATCTTTCCAGCCATTCAATAGAAGGAAGATCCAGGTGGTTGGTAGGTTCATCTAAAAGCAACAGGTCAGGCGCTTGCAACATCATTTTTGCCAGCAGCACGCGCATTCTCCACCCTCCCGAAAACTGGCTGTAGGGTCTTTGCAGATCCGCTGTCGAAAATCCCAACCCTTCCAGCACCTGCGCCGTGCGGTGTTCCATTTCATAACCGCCTGCAAGTTCAAAATCATGTAATGCATGACTGTAATCATCCAAGAGGTCTGCATCTTCTGGTTTTGTCTCCAGTTCTTTGATGATGCGTTCCATTTCTTTCTCTATATCATGCGCTTTCTCAAATGCCTGCATGCCCACCTTCAGGATGGTCTCATCGGAAGAAAAACTCAAAAGATCCTGGTTGAAAAAACCAAGTGTTACATCCTTGGGCTTATTAATAGCCCCTTCATCGACGCGGTATGCCCCGGTGATAAGCCGGAGAACGGTAGATTTTCCGGCACCATTATGACCGACCAAACCGATGCGCTCGCCGCGTTCTATCTGCCAACTGGCTTCTTCGATAATAGGCCGGGCACCAAAGAAAAAGGATACATTCTGTAAAGAAATCAACATAGGGGTGCAAAGGTACGTGTTGCTGTTTTCAGATAAATCAGCAATTCTAAATTCTGCGCATTTTATTCCGGTATTCCGTAAAAACCGGTGAGTTGAGTGATTTCGCCTTACCTGCATTGCCCGGTTTTGCCGCTGTTCTCTCGCTGAATGTTCTTTAACAAAAGCTGCCTATATTTAAAGAGCCGAATCATCACCATCTCACATGTTGAAAACGTTACATTCTATCTATTCTCATCCTTTCATATCGGAAGCAGACCTACAAGCTATTTGCGATAAGCATGAAAAGCAGTCTTTCAAAAAAAATGAATTCATTCTCAAAAAAGGGAAGATCGCCAATGAGTATTATATTCTCGAAAGCGGCTTAGCACGTGCTTTTGTCTATAATTTAGGTGGCAATGAGATCACAACCGAGTTTTTTTGCGAGAAAGAACTGGTGATCGTGCCTACTTCGTTATTCCAACGAATACCCTCTATAGAAAACGTCCAGGCAATTACCGACTGTGCTGCGTGGAAAATAGATTTTGACGATTTCCAGGAGTTATTCCATCGCATGCCCGGTTTTATGGAATGGGGACGATCCTGGTTTTCGTTGCAGCTTTTCGCGCAAAAGCAGCGTTCACTCGAAATGATCACAGAGACGGCAGGGCACCGTTACCTGAACCTTCTGGAAAGCAAACCCCAGATCATTCAAAAAGCGCCACTCAAGTATATTGCTTCTTATCTGGGAATTACTGATACTTCACTTAGCCGTATCAGGAAAGATGCTGTATTGAAATAATTCTTGCCTTATGACAAGTCCTCCCGCCATCTAATATCCTATATTTGAAATAGTAATAAAACACAGTTATGGAAAGTCAAAAGTACAATCCGGTTGCCTGGTTCGAGATCTATGTAAACGATATGGATAGGGCTTCGCGCTTTTATGAAGCAGTGCTGAATATCACATTGAATGATATGTCCAACCCGACAGAAACAGAAATGCAGATGAAGGGATTTCCCGGAAGTTCGGAAGGGATGGGCGCTACCGGCTCGCTGGTGAAGATGGACAGAATGCCCGGTGGTGGAAGTGGCACCATCATCTACTTCGGCAGTAATGATTGCAGCGTGGAGGAAAGCCGGGTAGAAGCTGCCGGGGGCAAAGTCGTTCAACCCAAAATGTCTATTGGTGAATACGGATTTATCTCCCTGGCTCAGGATACAGAAGGTAATATGATAGGCTTATATTCCATGCAATAAAAACAAACATAATGGACACACCAGCATCAAAAAAACTAGATATTATCATACCGGCTTACCGGATGCACTCTCAAAGCTTTGTGAATGTGCTGGAGGGGATTTCGGAAGAACAAGCACTCAAACGTATAGATGACAAAACCAACCATGTGATCTGGATGGCGGGAAATTTCGTGAATATGCGGTACAGCCTGGGTGGTTTGTTCGGCATAAAAGAAGAAGATCCTTACAACGATCTTTTTTCCCAGGGAAAGGCATGGAACGAATCCTATACCTACCCCACGCTGAAAGAAATACGCGATAACTTTCACCAAATCTCTCCCCTGGTATATAAAAGGCTGTTGAAGACAACCGACGAGGAGCTGGGTGAATCTTTTAAAATGGGTATGGACATTCCTTTCGTACCTGAGGACAAACTCAATTTTGTCGGCATGTGTATTGGCAGGGAAGATTATCTATGCGGGCAAATCGGTTTGATGCGAAAGCTCTTAGGGTATGAAGGAATGAAATACAATTTGAATGAAAATCTAAACTATTAACTTAATAATATTCAAACAAATTTTAATTATGCCAAAATTAAATCCGTACCTCAATTTTGACGGTAAAGCCGAAGAAGCTTTTAATTTCTACAAATCCATATTCGGCGTAGAGTTATTCGGTGATGTACACAAGATAGGGAATGCACCGGGTACCGAAAATCTGCCTGAAGAAGAAAAAAACCGTGTCATGCATATAGCCATGAAAATCGGGAATGACATGTTAATGGCTTCTGATATCGTACCATCCATGGGTCATCAATTGAATGAAGGAAACAATAATTACATCAGCATCTTCCCCGATAGCCGCGAAGAAGCCGATAAATTATTTAACGGTCTGTCGGCAGGCGGTGTCATCGAAATGCCACTCGAAGACCAGTTTTGGGGAGACTATTACGGAAGCTTTACAGACAAATATGGTGTACGCTGGATGATCAACTACTCGGCCCAGCAGTCGTAAAATCAACTGATAATTTTCAATGTAAAAAGGCTGTCACTTCGTGACAGCCTTTTTAGTCCAGCAAGTGCTCCGGGTTACTAGCACTATAATATTATTCTATTATAACCTTTAACATCGAGCTACCTGACGGAGAAACTATTTTAGCCATATAAAAGCCCTTGCTTAGTAATGACAGGTCAAAAGATTGAGAATTGTAGCCGCTTTGCACCGTCCAAACCCGGCTCGCTACCAGGTGACCGGGCAGATCGTATATATGTATCAAAAGGGTTTCCCGCTTTTTACCTTCGTATGTAAAGTTGATATAACCTGTACTGGGGTTGGGGTATAAACCACAATACAGCGATCCGTGGTTTACGTTCCGGATGCTTAACAGTTGCTCGCTTCGCTTCACCGCCGCATAGGCATTTACCTTACCAGCTCCCCATAGAGTACTGCCGGGTGCTGCAATCACGCCTGTGAAATTGTCTTGAATAGCTGTTTGCTTCAGTGCGTCTGTTACCATTTGCGGGGTAAGCTGCGGGTTTGCCTGGAGCATTAGCGCTACGATTCCTGAAACTGCCGGAGAAGACATTGAGGTGCCCATCAGCATACCATAGGGATAGCTGCGGGCATCTGCCGGATGGGTGAAAATAGTCTCCACCGAGCTGTAACTGCTTCCTCCCACAAGGAAGCTGCTATCGTATGAACTCAGCGCTGATCCTATTACCAATCCCGGAGCAGTAATTTCCGGCTTCACTCTGCCATCTGCCGTGGGACCAAGGCTTGAAAAAGGGGCAATGTTCCCTTTAGTGGCGTAACTGGTATAGCTTACATTTCCGCCACTAACACTTTTATACAGATTTTTAGAAGTATATGCGCCCACTGCAACGGCTGATCGGGTAGATGAGTAATCACTAATGGTCATGTTAACATCTCCTTCCGTTGCCCAAAGTCCACCATTTCTGGTAAATGACCCGTAGTATCCGGTTGTTTGGTGTACGTAACCTTCCCACATATTCACCGTACCACTCGCACCTCTCACAGCTAATCCGATAGGACGTGTCGTTTTACTAATGACTTCAATGAATATTCTTGGTTTTAAATTAAACTCCGAAGACGAGGTAACGATATTGAGATAACAGGTATCGTTATTGCTGCCAACGAGATATAAACTATGTGTTTTATTATCCAGGCAGATAAACCCGGTTGAATCCAGTACGGAGTTTCCGTTGAAAAGTCCCATGTTGATACAAAATGACTTCGAAGTATCTCCCCAGATGTCTATCCAGGTAGTTTTGCCAATAGGTGTCTGCGGAACAGCCACAAAAGTACGCACTACGGTATCGGCACCTCCAGTGAATGTCTTTTTTAAATGAAGTTTATTATCGCCGTTATTACCTGCTGAACAGACGAAAATCTTACCCGGCCCCGTCAGGTTGTCGCAAGCTTGGCTAAATAAACTGGAACCATCATGCGGACCGACCACACAACCCCAGCTAAGGTTGGCTACAGCTGGTTTGCTTTGAGATGCCGCGTAGTTGAATACATAGTGTATACCGTCTATAATGTCGGCGCTGCCGGTATTAATCCATTGACCTTTATCCGGTGTAATCCCTACAAATACCAGGTCAGATCCGTAAGCCATTCCGCGGTAACGGCGGTTGTCACCACTTACATGATTTTCAAAACCGCCACCGGATACGATACCTGCTACGTGGGTACCGTGGGTTTGATAAGCATCTGTCCTGGAAGCCCACACAGTGTTGGAGTCCGTCATTTCATTTCCGTAGGAAAATCCGGACGGGGGTGTACCCGCCTTCTTTTGCTCCCAAACTCTTCTTACCCGGTATCCTGCACCTGTTGTATCGAAGAAATCCGGATGGGTATAATCAAACCCTACATCAATGATGCCTGCCACTACCCCATGTCCGGAATATTGCATTTGTAAACCGAATCCACTTTGCACAGAATCCACTTTTGTAAGGACTCTGGCTGTATCAAGATTCGGCATTGCGGGCTCATCCAGCTGAATATACTCGATTCCACCTAATCTTGTAAAGACTTCAACTTTATCCAGTGGTACATGAGTCGTCCAGATATTCCCGGCTTTTGTGCCAATATGAACTCCCAGCTCATCAAGCGCAGTTTGTGAAAATCCCGGCTTGACCTTAATTAACGCACTAATAAAAACCCTATTTTCTCCATCGGTACGATACACATAATTCGGTACCTGCCGGCCAGGCAAACCCTTAGCTTTTAAGAAATAGAGTTGTGTAAGTGGGGACAGCTTAGGTAAAGACCGCTCCTGTCCTATAGAAAGGGTATAGCTAAAAAGGAATCCAGCTAACGCAACTAAATATTTCATGCTATAAAATTAATCACTGAATTTAATGACTGACAGAGTTTCGCTATCGCCTAGAAACATAAAAATAGCCAATACATTGAAGTATTGGCTACCAAACTATTTTTGAGTAGTACAGCTTACAGAACTTCCGGTGCAAGAGAAACAATCTTCATGTACCCTTTATCACGCAGTTCGCGTGCCACAGGTCCGAAGATACGGGTACCGCGAGGGTCATCGGAGTTGTTAAGCAATACAACGGCGTTATCATCAAAAGAGATATAAGAACCGTCTTTGCGACGCAATTGTTTTTTGGTACGTACGATCACCGCCTTAGAAACTGTACCTTTCTTCATGTTACCGCCAGGCAATGCATTTTTTACCGTAACAACGATTTTGTCACCGATGCCTGCATAATCCTGTCCGGAGTTACCCAATACACGGATACAAAGTACTTCCTTAGCACCGCTGTTATCAGCTACGTTGAGGCGGCTTTCTTGTTGTATCATTTTACTTTAATAATTAAGTAGTTAGTTGTTATTATTATTTAGTATCAAGTCGAAGTATCAGGAATACCCCATTGTCAAACACGCATTACACCTGGTACTTACCGGTATCTTTCTACTATTTCGCTTTCTCGATGATTTCCACCAGTCTCCAGCGTTTTGTTTTGCTAAGAGGACGAGTCTCCATAATACGCACTACATCTCCAATACCTGCAGTATCCTGTTCGTCATGAGCATGGAATTTAGTAGTCTTTTTCAAGAACTTACCGTAAATCGGGTGCTTAATTTTACGCTCTACAGAAACAGTGATGGTTTTTGTCATCTTGTTGCTGCTCACGATCCCGATACGGGTCTTTCTGCGTTTTCTTTCAATGGTTGTTGTTGACATGTTCTTTTATTTAGTCGTTAGCAGTTAGCTGTTAGTAATAAGTCGCAATTGAATCTATCTACTACACTATCTACTAGATACTTAAATTTATTAAATTCCTAAAGCTCTTTTACGTTGTTCTGTCTTCATGCGAGCGATAGTACGACGAAGCTGGCGTATAGAAAGTGGATTTTCCAACGGATTTACAGCGTGGCTGAATTGCATTTTTTTCATGCGCACTTCTTCATCCTGTACTTTTGAATTAAGTGCCTGATCATCTAAGCTACGATAATCTTCCACTTGTTTATTTTTTGACTTTGCCATTCTATTAGTAATTAGTCGTTAGTAATTAGTCGTTAATACTTATGCTCCCGCATAGTCGTGACGAACTACGAATTTTGTTTTAATTGGTAACTTCTGAGCAGCCAGTTCAAGGGCTTCTCTTGCTACTTGCATCGGTACACCTTCACA
Source organism: Flavipsychrobacter sp. (assembly GCA_035497455.1). GTDB lineage: Bacteria > Bacteroidota > Bacteroidia > Chitinophagales > Chitinophagaceae > JAFIGV01. The sequence goes on along the minus strand of DATJDL010000010.1, from coordinate 692,071 downwards.
TTCGAACATGATACGACCTGGCTTCACTACTGCAGCATAAAACTCCAGGTTACCTTTACCTTTACCCATACGCACTTCAAGTGGCTTACGAGTGATCGGTTTATCAGGGAAAATACGGATCCATACATTACCTTCACGTTTCATATGACGCGTCATAGCCTGACGGGCAGCCTCGATTTGTCTATTGGTAATCCATTTAGGTTCTAAAGCCTTCAACCCGAAAGAGCCAAATGCTATGGTAGCGCCACGTTGTGCATCTCCTTTAATTCTTCCTTTATGCGCTTTACGATGTTTCGTTCTTTTTGGCTGTAACATTGTTACAAGTATTTTTTTGTAAAGATTATTTTATCATTCCGGCTGTAAAGCAGATAGCTTCTTTACAGTCTTGATACGTATTCATTTTTTGTAGTCCTCCTTCCACAGGAAGATTTAAAAATTAGCTTCTTCTCGCACCACCTCTGTCTCCGCCACCGGTACGACGATCTCCGCCGCCGCCACGGCGTTCTCCGCCTCTGTCACCACCACCGCTGCGACGATCTCCGCCTCTGTCACCACCGCGACGATCACCTCTGTCACCACCACGTCCGCCGCCTTCAGCACCCGGAGTACGGTTACCGCGGTTATCAGAACCTGCTGAGAAGTTAGGATTCAAATCACGTTTGCCTAATACTTCGCCTTTACAGATCCAGATCTTCAAGCCGATTTTACCGTATACAGTCATTGCATAAACACTGGCGTAGTCAATATCCATACGATAAGTATGCAACGGTGTACGACCTTGTTTAAACTCTTCACTACGAGCGATCTCCGCACCGTTCAAACGGCCCCCTGCTTTAATTTTAATCCCTTCAGCTCCCATACGCATTGCCGTAGAGATTGCCATTTTAATAGCTCTTTTATAGCTAACACGGCTTTCAATCTGGCGTGCAATCGTTTCGCCCACTATGTTAGCATCCAATTCCGGACGACGGATCTCCATAATGTTGATCTGAACGTCATCTTTTTTGGTAAGCTTTTTCAATTCCTCTTTAATGCGATCTACTTCCGTACCACCTTTACCGATAATAATACCAGGTTTAGATGTATGGATAGTAACGATCAACTTACCCAACGTACGCTCGATAACAATACGGGAAATACCGCCTTTGTTGATACGCGCATTAAGATAGGTACGGATCTTATGATCTTCAACGAGTTTCTTACCGAAGTCTTTCTTCTCACCGAACCACATAGAATCCCATCCGCGGATGATACCTAACCTGTTACCTATTGGATTTGCTTTTTGGCCCATTCTTATTTAATTATGAATGTTGAATTTTGATATTGTTAATTATGCTTTTTCAGCTACTGCTTTACGGCTGTCTACCACAATAGTAATATGGTTGCTACGTTTGCGCACACGATACGCACGACCTTGCGGAGCAGGACGCATGCGTTTCAAAGAACGACCTCCATCAACCATAATAGTTTTAACATACAGGTTCGCATCAGCTACATCAGCGCCTTCATTTTTAACGCCCCAGTTGGCGATAGCGCTCAGCAATAGTTTTTCCATTGCTACAGAAGGATGTTTTGTGCTGAATTTCAAAGTATTCAGTGCAATCTCTACATCCATTCCACGCACGAGATCTGCCAACAGGCGCATTTTGCGAGGTGATGTAGGATAATTACGTAAACGAGCTACAGCTTCCATTGTATTTCTATTTCTATGTTGCGACGGTGCCAGAAGACGATCCGTCAAATGTTTTTATAAATATTATTTGCTACCGCTATGACCCTTAAATACACGGGTTGGAGCGAATTCACCCAATTTATGACCTACCATGTACTCCGTCACATAAACAGGTATGAATTTGTTACCATTATGAACCGCAAAAGTATGCCCTACGAAATCAGGAGTAATAGTAGAACGACGGCTCCATGTTTTGATAACGCCTCTTTTTGCTTTTCCTTCGTTTACATTCAAAACTTTCGCTTCAAGTTTGGTAGCAACGTAAGGACCTTTTTTAATTGAACGACCCATTGTTATAGTCTTTAGTCAGTAGTCTTTAGTCGTTAGAAAAAAGACCGTTTATAAAAATTTGTTACTAATTAGAGTTTTTTACCGTTTCTGCGTTGGATGATCAACTTGTTGCTTCCTTTAGTTCTGCTACGTGTTTTTTCACCTTTGGCATATTTACCGGTACGGCTACGTGGATGTCCGCCAGATGAACGTCCTTCACCACCACCCATCGGGTGATCTACAGGGTTCATTGCCACACCACGGTTACGAGGACGAATACCTTTCCAACGGTTGCGACCTGCTTTACCCATGGATTGCAATGCATGATCACTGTTAGACACTGTACCTACAGTAGCCATACAAGTGATCAAAACTTTACGAAGCTCCCCGGAAGGCATTTTTAATACGGCATATTTCTCTTCTTTAGCGTTAAGCTGCGCGTAAGTACCAGCAGAACGGGCCAAAGCACCACCCCTGCCGGGTTGCAATTCAATGTTGTGAACGACAGTACCTAAAGGCATGTTTTTCAGCACCAATGCATTACCTACTTCCGGAGCTACAGCATCACCACTTATCACTTTCGCACCTACTTCCAAGCCTTGCGGAGCGATGATGTACCGCTTTTCACCGTCAGCATAAGAAAGCAATGCGATAAAAGCCGTACGGTTAGGATCATACTCAATGCTCTTTACGGTTGCAGGAACATCTTTCTTGTTACGCTTGAAATCGATCTTACGATACATGGTTTTGTTACCGCCACCTATATAGCGCATCGCACGACGGCCTTGCGCGTTACGACCACCAGTGCCCGGAAGTGCCTCCAAAAGGCTTTTTTCTGGTTCATTTGTGGTGATTTCCGCGTAAGCGTTCCCTATTCTCCAACGTGTGCCGGCTGTAACCGGTTTGTATTTACGTAATGCCATTTTATTAGTATAGTATTATGTATTAAGTATCAAGATGGTTCTGGTGATGTGAGCAGCTACCTGTTCACTACTTGTTACTTTTTACTGAAATAAATCAATTGTGTCTCCTTCGTTCAATGTTACCACTGCTTTTTTGTAAGAAGATTTGACCCCTTGCAAAAGTCCGGCTTTAGTGAAACGGGATTTGTTCTTTCCTGGAACAACGATGGTATTCACATCGGCTACTTTTACACCGTAAAATTCTTCTACAGCTTTCTTTATCTCCAGTTTGTTAGCCTTTTTATCTACCTGAAAAGTATAACGGCCGCCCTTTTCCATTTGGGAGTTTACTTTTTCAGTCAAAATCGGTCTAACTAATACGTCAGCGAGTTTCATTTTGTTTTAATTTGCTTATGCGATAATTAGCGAATCTGCTAACAACACATGTTTTTTAAAATTTTACGCTATTCAATTCTCCAATCAGCCAACCGGCCAATTATCAAACCTTATTATGCTTCTTCTGTTACTGTTTCTTCAGAGAACAACTTCGCAGCACTTTCTGTGAATATCAATACATTAGCATTCATCAGATCATAGGTATTCATATCGCTGAGAACAGTAGTCATATGATCTCTGAGATTGCGGGAGCTTAGGTAAACATTAGCATTATACTCCGGCAATACCACCAATGCCTTTCTGTTTTCGCCTTTCAAAGCGGTAATAGATGCAGCAAAATCTTTTGTCTTCGGAGCAGCCATGTTCCAGTCTTCCACCACAACAATCTTGCTTTCGCGGGCTTTGTGAGAAAGAGCAGACATTTTAGCAAGGTCTTTCACTTTACGGTTCAGTTTGAAACCATAATCGTGAGGTTTCGGACCATTTACCGTACCACCACCTTTATAGAGCGGGTTACGGATGTTACCTTTACGAGATCCGCCGGTACCTTTTTGACGATGCAATTTTTTGGAAGAACCATGTACTTCCGCACGGGTTTTAGTACTGTGCGTACCTTGGCGCTGTGCAGCCAGGTATTGCTTCACCGCAAGGTAAATGCAATGATCGTTAGGTTCGATACCGAATATTTCGTCCGGCAATTCCATAGAACGACCGAGCTTTTCACCTTTACTATTTAAAACTTCTATTTGCATAGCTTTATTTTTCTCCCACGGTGATTAGCCGCAGGCTATACATTAATTCTGAATTAAAACAATTGAACCGTTGTGACCAGGCACCGATCCTGCAACCAAGATGTAGTTCTTTTCAGGGAACACTTTAATAACACGCAATGCCTTCATTTTCACCTGATCGCCACCCATACGACCTGCCATGCGCATTCCTTTGAATACACGGCTGGGGTAAGATGAACCACCGATAGAACCCGGAGCACGCTGACGGTCATGCTGACCATGCGACGCTTCACCCACACCGGAGAATCCATGACGTTTTACAACACCCTGAAAACCTTTACCTTTTGAGGTACCGATGACAGCTACTTTTTCTCCTTCTGCAAATATTTCACAGGTAAGTGCTTCACCTACTTGTTTATCTACGGAGCAATTGCGGATTTCTTTTACGATGGACTTAGGCGTTGTATTTGCCTTAGCGAAGTGATGGAGGAGTGCTTTGGGAGTGTTTTTTTCTTTAGCCTCACCAAAAGCGATTTGAAGGGCGTCATAACCGTCGGTATCAACGGTCTTCTTTTGCGTAACCACACATGGACCGGCTTCGATGATGGTACAAGCCGTTTGCTTGCCATTGGATTCGAAGACACTTGTCATGCCGATTTTTTTACCAATTATACCTTTCATTTTATAATGTTTGAGTTAAGCGCCCGGCTGCAGTATCGCAGTTCGGGATTAACCGTTTTTCATTTAATTTTAAAGAACAAAAGCTACCTATCAAGCTTTGATTTCCACTTCTACACCGCTTGGCAAGTCTAATTTAGACAATGCATCTACCGTGCGTGAAGAAGAAGTGTATATATCCAACAAGCGTTTGTGGGTGCAAAGTTGGAATTGCTCACGCGATTTTTTGTTTACGTGCGGTGAGCGCAATACAGTAAAGATCTTCTTGTCTGTAGGCAAAGGAATAGGGCCTGTAACCACTGCTCCTGTGTTGCGTACAGTTTTTACGATTTTCTCTGCAGATTTATCTACCAGGTTGTGATCGTAAGACTTCAGTTTGATTCTGATACGCTGTGACATACTTATAAATAGCTTCTTCCCGTAAAATTTGGGATTGCAAAGGTAAGAGTTGTTTTCTTTCCACCAAAAAAATTTCAAAGTTTTTTTAGGGAAATTTTCATTCACGTTCATTTTTATTATTGCGTCTTCGCCAATCTTGTAATAACAGGTTAATAACACCGGCTGATATAGGGATATATGCATACTTTCCGATTGAAAATATTATATTTATATAAATCTATAACATGCGTATACTTATTTATTTTCCGCTGTTTTACTTATTCTTTTTAAATGTTGCACAAGCACAGTTGTATGTGTCGAACACTGGTGTAAATACAGGGAATTGCCAGAATATCAATAACCCCTGTTCTTTACCGCATGCACTTAGTGTGGCCGGCCCGCAAAGTGTAATTCAAATGATTCCGGGAATATATACCTTCAATAACACTGTGAACATCACTATTCCGGTAAAAATTATGAGGTACGGATTTTCCGGCGATGTGATTATTGACGGGAGCAACTGGAGCCTTGCTTTCCCCGGTGATCAAAGTCTTTTTACAATTAATAACACGGATAACGTAACAATAGAAAACCTTTTCTTTCAGAATAGAATTGATACTGGCGCTAACGCGATTTTGATTGAAGGTGCTTGCAACAACATCTTAATTGATAGCTGTTCTATTAGAAATATTGGCTGGCGATCGAATGACCTCGTTACAAAACCAATTGACGGCGCACTGGATAATGCCCATGCAATTCTCGTGAAAGGCACAGCTCAACAACCCATAAAAAATCTAACGATACGAAATACAAAAGTTATCAATTGTGCGCCAGGCTTTTCTGAAGCTATTACACTGGTCGGCAATGTTGATAGCTCATTATTAGAGAACAATGTTTTAGACAGCATTCAAAATATTGGCATTGGTATAGCAGGAGGTTATGACTGGGTAAATACAGACCGTTCAGTAAATCGCGCTAGAAATATAATAGTAAGACGAAACAAAGTAAGCAGGGTCATGTCTGCTATATCTCCCGGTGCCGGGATTTATATAGACGGAAGCAATAATTGCATTATTGAAAGAAACGAAGTGTTCAAATGCGGGGTTGGAATCTCTTTAGGGGCGGAAAGAATTATACTACCAGGTGGATTGAAAGTTAATCATAACATTATTAGAAGCAATCTTATTCACCATAATGTGACAGCCGGAATGGTACTTGGCGCCAATTTTGACTCTAATCATACCAACTTTGTAACGAATAGTGTTGTAGCAAACAACATACTGTTTCACAATCGAACAGGTGAAGCAATTAATGGCATTTTTTCCATAGGAGGCTTTTCCCTCGGTGATTTAAGTAGCATTTATACGGGAGAAATCGCACTCCAAAACTCAGATACTACTTTGTTGATTAATAATGTAATATTCCCAACAGATGACAGGCAAATGATTGTTGCCGGTCCTATGCAAATCATTCGACATTTTTCGTCCGATTACAATCTTTATTATTCAAATGGAAGTCAATACCCTTTCAGATCAACCATTTCTGCACTTCCTCTTAATATCACTTACCCATTAGTTTTTAACGACTCGATTTTTTCGGGATCGGGCATAATGAGTTTTCAGGGATGGAAAGATAGTACTGCGCTTGATGCAAATTCTTTGAATTTGTCTCCTCAATTTTTGGACACAACAACATTTACTCCTGTAGCTGCGTCTCCTTTGATAAATAACGGGGCTCCGAATTATGGCGTTGCTTATTGCGGAATATCAGATTATCCGGGTAACAACCGGTACTATAATCATATTGATATAGGTGCTGTAGAATTGCAGGCTAATCCCACATCTGTCTTCGATGTAAACAGTATTGCTCATGACAAAGTAATATTATACCCCAACCCTGCCAACACCACTTTAACCCTTCTCATAAATGACAATAGTTTACTCAATACAACAGCCATCCTCCTAGACAGTAAGGGAAGTGTTGTATTCGTTCAAAAAATACACACTGTCCATCAATTTATAAATATAAAAAACTTAACTCAAGGCCTTTATCTTATACGGTTTGCCAACGGAGAAGTACACAGATTGATTAGGGAATAAGCGGGGTTAGTTTTGATGATTATACATAAGCTTTATAAGCCACGCTTTGAGTTAATGAGATATTTAACTTGCTATTTCATGTTTTACTATTCTTGGAAAACAACTTTCTGTATTCCTAAAGAATACCGCTTCAGCCAGCTATGACTTATCTTATACTATCTCAAACCTGCATAAAAAAGTAGCCTCCACCTTCCGTTTCTCAAAATTGGGGACTGCAGCATCTGCGTCATCACGTTGCTTGTAACCTATCGTATTGGCATATACCGGAACGGCGTTGTCGCAATACTCCTGCGATATAAAGCACTTTCCCAATTTTCTGACCTATCGCTTCCGTAAGGAGCTGGGCCTTTTCCCTGGCCGCCTTTATCGCCTGTATCTTTACTTCCTGGCAATATGCTTCTATTTTAGAACTTTCCGGTTTTTCTATGCTTGCGCTTGTAATACCAACCTCGTCCAACGCCAAAATACCAGACTGGCTGTCTTACCCTCCTTCACTATTCTTTACTGAGCAATACGTCCTTGCTAAAAGTCCTCTCTCAGTAGGTTACCGACCAGATCCTTCATAAGCACCTCATTTGTATGTCGACACCTGAGTTTTGCAACTTTGGCAACATTTTTTGCTACTGCTCCGCTACGGAGTTCCTTCCCTGCTTGTCTTTTTCGCTCAGCAACACCTGGATGTAGATCTTATCCGGTGTAAATTCCAGTTTCGATTTGTCCGTCACCCCGATATAGTTTTTATCGATGAAGTTCTTTTCACCCGCCTGCGCAAACACGGCAACGGAAATCAGCATTGCCATTACGGTCAAAACACTTCTCATCACTATTGTTTTTATATTTTGATCTTAGACCGTTGAGGGGGCAAGGCAGATGTCACAAAGGGACTTTATAGATAAATCAGACTGTCACAGTTAAAAAACAGGAAGTGCAAATCAATGACTTCCGTTCACCGATAGTTTCCAGAATCTTTTTCAGCCTGGGCGGCAGGAAGCAAACTTTTTTATGTTCCGGCAAAACACGACGTTCTTTTCCATCCATTTCTACCGAAGTTTGTAAATTGAATTTATAGAACAACAGCCATGTCCACACTGATCACTTGTCCCCATTGCAACCACCAGTTTGAACCCAACGATGTACTACGTGAACAGTTGCAACGGGAGATGAACGACCAGGCAAAAAAGTGGATGCAGAAAAAGGACGAAGAATTTCGTCAGCGGGAAGCTGCCTATCAGAAACAATTGGAAACCAAGGATGAAGAAAATCGCAGGCAATTGGAGGAAGAAAAGAAAAAACTGACGGAGCAGGTATCGCAACACATTCGCCGTCAACTCTTAGCAGACCATGAGCACCAGTTAAAAATGATGCAGGAAAACATGGATGAGACCCGGACCAAATTGGAAGAGTCCAGAAAAAAAGAATTGGATTTCCTAAAAAAAGAACAGGAGATATTAAATAAAGAAAAAGAGCTGGACCTGAAACTTCAACAGGCACTTCTCGCCGAACGCGGCAAACTGGAAGAGCAAATACGCCAGCAGGAGAATGAGCGCGTCAAATTAAAGGACCAGGAACACGAACTGGCAAAAGCTGAACTGAAAAAGCAGCTGGAAGATCAAAAAAAGCTCATAGAGGAGATGAAGCGTAAGGCGGAACAAGGCTCCATGCAGCTGCAGGGCGAAGTACAGGAGCTGGCTTTGGAAGAATTACTGCGCAACAACTTCCCGTTTGACCTGATCAACGAAGTAGGAAAAGGCAAACGAGGTGCCGACTGTATTCTTACGGTGCGTAACAATTATGGACAAGAATGCGGTTCTATCATTTTTGAAAGTAAACGCACTAAAGACTTTGGTAAGGACTGGATCGAAAAGCTAAAAGCAGATGCCCGGAATCATAATGCGGACGTAGCGGTCATTGTAACGACTGCGATGCCGGATGGGATGACCATGTTTGGTGCGAAGGAAGGCGTGTGGATCTGTACGTTCCAGGAAGTACAATCCTTTGTTACAGTGCTACGTGACTCTATCATAAAAGTACATACCATAAATAAAAACAATGAAAACCGCGGAGACAAAATGCATATGCTTTATGACTATTTGACGAGTCACGAATTTTCAGAGCAATGGAAGGCCATTCGGGAAGGATTTATGTCGATGAAAATCTCCATACAAAGAGAACGGGATGCGATGGAAAAACTCTGGAAAACACGGGAAAAGCAATTGGAGAAAGTATTACTCAACGCAGCTCACATCAGAGGGTCCATTGAGGGGATTTCAGGGATGGAGCAGGTAGACCTTAATCTTGGGGGTGAAGAAGACCCTTTACTGTTGGATTGATTACAGATCGCAACAGCTAAATCAGTGGTAGCATTGGTGAAAACACTGCCATAGGTGCTGTAAAATCAGCGATTGTAGCCCCGTGACGTCTTATTTTCCTGCAAAACGGCAAAGTTTAGCCGTCTGTTGGTACCTTAAGTGGGCTATGTACGTTCAATCCGTAACAATATTTTCAGCACTACCCAACGTATTTTGCCTAATTTCAGTCTTTTAAATTGGCTATTTTAATATTCCCATTACTTGTCTATCGCTTTGGCATATACACCATCAGTACAAACGAGTGAGCTAGACCAACTCATCAAGGGATGTATGCGCAATGAACGCAGCTCCCAGGAACGGTTGTACAAGCTTTTTTACCCCCGCATGATGGGTGTGGTAAAACGGTATATTGACGAATCCATGCAGGCGGAAGAGATATTGAATAACGGATTCCTGAGAGCATTCCAAAAGATCGGTCAATTTACGTTTCAGGGTTCTTTTGAGGGATGGCTGCGTAAGATCGTTTTTCACGCTGTATCAGACTACATAAAACAAAATATAAAATATAACGAGAAGATTGTTTTGGCAGAAAAGGATGAGTTTGTACATAAAGACCATGCTGACAACCTATACTACAATGAGTTGTTGGAAATGGTGCATGCACTACCGGGGGCTACCCGCGCAGTGTTTAATATGTATATCATGGAAGGCTATCAACATAAAGATATTGGTAAGATTTTAGGTATCAGTGAAGGGACTTCGAAATGGCATTTGTCAGAAGGCAGGAGGATATTGAAAGAAAAGATTGAACAACAAAAACTGCATTTCAAACGTTAAAAATTTTATCCCATTATGGATAAAAACATGATAAAAATAGATGACCTGGTGCGGCAGCGCCTGGGTGGTGGCGAGGAAGAAGAACGTCCCGGAGCATGGCTACAAATGCGTGACCTGCTGGATCAAAAACTACCGGCGCAAAGTACACCGGCAGGAGGATACAATTGGAAGCGTATGCTTACTGCAGCTACAGGTGTAGTACTGCTCGCCTCCCTGACCGTGGGAGGTTATAAAGCATATGAGAGCTATAAATTGCAAAAAGAGACCCGTGCTGTGGCACATAGTTTCGGCATCCCTCCTGCTGCCATGGATGGTGGTAATGGTATACATATAAATTCAACCGGAAATAGTACCGGAACTTCCGCAGGTAAAGTGAAAGAAACAGCTTCTAATAACACTGTATCACCTGCCACAAGCGGAAATAATACAAAAGTCGGCGCTACTGCATTGAATGGCGAACAAATGAAGGCTACCGCAAAAAAACCTTCAACGGTAAAGGAAACAGGCAGAGAACCACTGCCGGCAGAGGTCAAACTGGTGACTGAGCCCGTTCAAGGTGCGCAAACTGTAAATACGACGGCTACAAAAGGTAAGAATTCCAACCCGCTGCATGCTGCGAATAATACTTCCATAAATAACCCTCAACCCACAATTCAACAACCTGCTGCTTCCACCACAGCAACACCTGCTAATACTACTTCAGCAGCCGGTAACCCTACTGCCGGATCGTCAATACCTCAAACAGGTGTTGCAATGAATACCCACGCCAACAGTAAAACGGTAAAAGGGAATCAGCCAAACAGCACAGCATCCAATACAGAGATATCACAAAAAAGCTTATCTCCCAATGCAACCGACAACCGGGTTGCCTCTCACTTAACGGATCCCCAAAATACGAATACCCCTGCCCAGGCGATCCCGAAAACCGCCCCTACAAACACTACCACGAAAACTGAAAAGCCCGCGTTGGCAGCCTCGGCAGCCGTTTCGAAAACGGTTGCCGGAAGCAACATGAAGCCGGAAACACAGGATAACACCAAAGTGAGCAAACCGGTGAGCATGGATACCATCGACCGGTACGTAGTGAACGAAAAAGTAATTATCAACCCACTCACACGTACGGCCCGTTTCGTATTTGATACCACTTATAAAGGCATAATGCCGATAGCTAAACGCAATAATGATCCTGCTACCTGGGCCAGTGCCGGTGCCGCTTCGAAAAACAATGCTGTAACAGAAGCGGACAGCAAAGCGCCTACAGCCTTGTCCTCCGTAAAAGTGAAATCACAAAAAACACGGTTATGGGATGCTTACGGCTTTCAGCAAAAAATTGAAGATGCAAAATTCAAAGTGTCACAAACACAGTTCTACGGAGGGGTCACATTTGGTGTAAACAGCTATCTATTTGGTCCCAATAATATGAACGGGGTACAAGCCGGTGTCAGGGGATTGGTAGTTTTCGATGAAACGGTTGCCTTCCTTTCAGAATTGAAATACATTCAGCGCTTTAATAATAACAGTGTTATTAATGACAACTACCTGTCTGCTTCTTCAGGAACGGTGAATGAAATAGAACACTTCTTTAAATTTTCAGCATTGCATAGTATAGAGATGCCCTTGGCTGTGAAATATGCTTTCAATCGCCTTCACCTGTTAGGCGGTGCCAACCTCGCCTATAATTTTAAAGCCAGTGCAGAAGAAGTAATACGTCCGTTAGCACAGCCTACTCCGGGTCACACTTTTGCTACTGCACCGGTGATCAGTATCAATGATTTCGGACCGCGTTTCAGTGTTGGAGGCGTGTTAGGGATCGGTTATAGTATTACACCGGCCTTCGATGTGGATTTCAGAGCTACCAAGAACCTGTTTGATAATGCAAAAGGTGCAGGAGCCAGGGTCGTTTCGAGAGAGCTCTATCGCTCACCGTCCTTACAATTGTCAATCGGTTACCGATTCAGTCAACGTAATAAAATACCTCGCGCCAAATAGTCCTTAAAATAGCACAGTCTAAAAAATCAAGATCCCGTTATCATAAAGAACGGGATCTTGATTTTTTATAATGACTATAGAAAAGCATAGAACAATCTGACGACCATCCTGTCATTTTCTTAGCCATTCTCTGAACTTCCAGATTTTCGAGTTATTCTTTCGTACGTGGAGGTAAGTCTTACGCTCCCCGCCGAAGCTTCTGAAGAATTGCTCTATCCCCTTATCCATACTTCCCTCAAAATCAAAAAAACGGATCCCTGCATCCTTTGCGTAGAGAAAAGCTTCCTTAATAAGCAGGGCAACCGCTCCGTTGTGTCTTGCTTTTTTGTTGGTGGCTGTCAGTAGAAGATACATGATTTGCTTATCATAAACACAAAATGCTATTCCTGCCACTTCATTATTTCTAGTTACAACTGCCTTAAAATAAGACTGGTTCCTTTCTCCGGCGGTGGTAATAATGTTTTCAAGCAAGGATTTGGAATAAGGATAATGCCGGCCTTTCGATTCAAAAGTTTCCCTGTGAAAATCGTAGAATTGTCCTGTAAAAGGATGTGCATCTACCAGCTGCAATTCTTTCTCCGCCTGCCGTATCGCGTAGCGCTGTTTGGAATGAATATTATCCAGGATGGCTCTTTTTTCTTGCGAAAGATCCACATAATAGGTAAGCCGCTGCGAATGGCTGAATCCCCGGTGGTGGAACACTAAAAAGTTTTCAAATGACGGCACTGTCATCACATCCATAAAACTCCATGAGGGTAGTTGTTCATACAATTCCGAAAATAGTTTCTCTTCCCGCAATAGTCTTTTTGCAAGGGATAGGTTTTCCGGGTGAAAGAAAAACGGGCCGAGATAGGGTGTCAGTTGCGGATTACGCACGAGGGTAATACCCAGCTTTTTTTCGATAGCATATACCCATACGGCCTGCACTCCCTTTTCATCTTCCACAAAAACGGCACCCCACTCCTCAACCACGCTATCCAGCCACCAGGGTTGAAAGAAAACCGGCAGCGAATAGGCAGCGGCAATCTCAAGATATCGTGCTTTCCTCCCTATGCTCATTTGAATTGCAATACTTTTACCGGTTGTATACGGCGGATATATAACGTGGGCAGCCACATAAATAGCATACAAAACATCAAAGTTGCCATGTCTATCCATAAAATATCCCAGAAATGGATACGTACGGGAACCTGGCTCATATAATAAGTTGTCTCATCCAGCTTCATGAAACCTGTTTTCAACTGTAGAAAACAAACCGTCAAAGCGAGCGCATTGCCGCATACAATGCCGAAAAAAGCAATCGTGACAGCATGGTACATAAACAGCTGCATGATACGGTGAAAACGCATTCCCAGTGCTTTCAGGATACCGATCAGCTTCGACTGCTCCACAATCAGGATGACAGTAGCTACTGCCAGGTTAATAGTAGCTACCACGGCCATAATAATAAGCACGATCTGCGCATTCAGGTTTTGCAATTGCAACCAGTCAAAAACGTTGATGTACACCTCTTTCATAGTATAGGAATGCAACGGTGCCTCCAGATAGTCCTGAAAAATACGGTCGGATACGGCGTCCATATATTTTTCTTCCTCTAAATCCACCTGGTAACCATTGATCTCTTCCCTGCTCCAGTTATTGATACGTTGAAGCATACGTATATCGCATAAAGCATAAGATTTATCCACCTCTTCCATACCGGTATGAAAAATACCTGTCAATTTTACTTTACGGATACGGGGTGTCGTATTTCCTTTTTCGATAAAATACAACTGGAGATCATCCCCTACTCTTAGGTTCAGCTTATCGGCAGTAGATTGTGAAAGCAGGATTTCCCTGGAGTAATCAGTATCCGAAAAACTGATTTTTTTGCCCTCCAACCCTACTCTATCCGCGAAACTGTAGTCATTGGATATACCCTTCAGTTTTATACCTTCCATGTCATTTGCCGTCTTCAAAATGGCCGGTCGTACAATAAAAGGTACCACTTGTTCTACATGCTGCAGTTGTCTTACCTGCTCCACCAGATGAGGATCATAGCGGATAGCCTCCGCCAGGTTAAAATCTGCCGCGTCCTGGGAGTAGTTCGTGATGACCACATGCCCCCAGAAACTAAAGATCTTCTCGCGTACTTCGTACTTAAAACCCTGGATAAAAGCGATTGCCAGCACCATCACTGCCACGCTCAGCGCTGTAGCTGCTATCGCCAGTTTGATGATGAATGAAGAAAAACCACCCTGCTGACGGGTAAGTCCTCTCCGCGCTATGAAAAAAGGAAGATTCAAGATAAGTGTAAAAATAACCCGCTCATTGATATAAACTATCGTTGATCGGCTTTTTGTTATGGTATCCAGGTTACCTGCCTGATGCTGCTTTAATTTTTTTGCATTCCAAAGTATGCATCACTGCCAAAACTCCGGAGGCAATAACATCATTCATCATAACCGTTTCACTTTCAGAATGTTTATTAAGAACCTAAGATAACAATAAACACAGCATCAATTAAAACTACTGTTATACACCAGACTATTCTGTCATCCTGTGCCGTTCACATTTTACCTGAGCATCACATACTGCTATGGCTACCATGTTTACGATCTGGCGTACAGTACTACCCAATTGCAACACATGCACCGGCTTTTTCAGTCCGAGTAAAATAGGACCAATAGCTTCTGCACCGCCTACAGCCTGCAGTAAATGATAGGCAATATTGCCGGAAGCCAGATTAGGAAAAATGAGCACATTCGGCGCTTCATTCACCAGCTCGGAGAAAGGATAATTTTCTTTCAGCAATTCTTTATCAAACGCGACACCAGCCTGTATCTCGCCATCTATCACTAGCTCCGGACGTTCTTTCTTCACCCTGTCTACAACATTTCGAACCAGCATGGCTTCCGGTGAAACACTGCTGCCAAAGTTGGAATAGGATAACATAGCAATACGCGGTTTAATATTGAAATGCTTGACCGCATCAGCAGTAAGCAGGGTAATGTCTTTGAGTTCTTCTTCCGTCGGATTGAAATTGAGCGTGGTATCAGCAAAGAATAGGGGTCCTTTTTTTGTAAGCATGATGTACATCCCCGCCATACGCTTTACTCCCTCCTCCATGCCAATGATCTCTAACGCGGGCTTTACGGTATCGGGGTAACGACGTGTAAGGCCTGAAATCATCGCGTCAGCTTCTCCGCGCTCTACCATCATACAACCAAAATAAGGACGCTCACGCATGATCTTTCTCGCTTCATAAAGATTGAAGCCGCGACGCTTCCTTTTTTCAAAGAACAACTCACCATATTCCAGCCTTCTGGCTTCCATTTCATCACTTTTCGGATCGATAATTTCTAAATCTCCGATGGGAAGCTGATGTTCTTCAATGATACGGCGAATGCGTTTCTCATTTCCAAGCAGTATCGGAATGGCAATCTTCTCGTCACGGGCAATTTGCGCTGCTTTTAGCACTTTAATATTTTCAGCTTCGGCAAATACAACGCGTTTAGGAGATTGTTTGGCTTTGTTGATGATAAAACGAAGGAGGTTATCATCTGAACCCAGTCGCTTATACAGTTCGGTTTCATAAGCATCCCAGTCCGTAACAGGATTGCGTGCCACACCACTGACAATCGCTGCTCTGGCAACCGCCAAAGAAACTTTTACCAGTAAACGGGGATCAATCGGCTTGGGAATAATGTAGGTGCTGCCGTAGCGCAAATGACGTTCATTGTAAGCTACATTTACGATTTCCGGTACAGGTTCTTTTGCAAGTTCCGCTAGTGCCTTTACTGCAGCAAGTTTCATTTCTTCATTGATGGCGGTAGCGCGCACATCCAGCGCACCACGAAAAATATAGGGGAATCCCAAAACATTATTGACCTGGTTAGGATAATCGCTCCTGCCCGTGGCCATAATCACATCGGGGCGCGCTTCAAGTGCATCTTCATAGGCTATTTCCGGGTTAGGATTCGCTAACGCAAAAACAATAGGCTTCTCGGCCATGCTTATTACCATCTCCTTGCTTACCACGTTTCCTTTCGACAAACCGATAAATACATCTGCGCCCTTCATCGCTTCTTCGAGCGTCTGATTCTCTCCCTCCTGTGCAAAATGTACTTTATTCTCATCCAGGTCTGTACGGGATCTGATAATTAAGCCTTTGCTATCAAACATGTACATATTGCGGACATCTGCACCCAGGGCAAGGTATATTTTGCAACAGGAAATAGCTGATGCCCCCGCCCCGCTGATGACAAATTTCACTTTGGAAATCTCTTTACCCACCAATTCCAGCGCATTGAGTAATGCGGCTCCGGAGATAATGGCCGTACCGTGCTGATCGTCATGCATCAACGGTATTTTCATTTCAGCTTTCAGTCGCCGTTCTATTTCGAAGCATTCCGGGGCCTTGATATCTTCCAGGTTGATCCCTCCAAAAGTGGGTTCTAATGCTTTTACGACGTTTACAAATTCATCTACGTTTGTACAATTCAATTCAATGTCAAATACATCAATATCCGCGAATATTTTGAACAGTAGCCCTTTACCTTCCATTACCGGTTTAGATGCCTCTGGTCCGATATCGCCCAACCCTAATACAGCGGTGCCGTTACTGATAACGGCTACAAGATTCCCTTTAGCGGTGTACTTATAGACATTTTCTACATTTTCGTGGATCTCCAGGCAGGGCTCTGCCACACCGGGAGAATAAGCCAACGCGAGGTCACGCTGGGTCTTTGTTTCTTTTGTAGGTATTACTTCGATCTTTCCGGGTCTGCCTTTTGCGTGGTATTCCAGCGCATCTTCTTTACGAATGAGTTGTGCCATGAATCAGTTTTTTCAGATAGGGAAGATACGAATAAAAGAACCTCCCATTTAGGGAGGTTGTCAAAATGTAATTTAATTTTGTCAGTGGTTAAGCATGTTATTCAAATACTTACACTGTTCCCCGTCTTATCAATCCCAACAGTAGCGAGACAACGGCCAGGACGAGCAATATATGAATAAGGTTTCCTACCCCGCCCACAAAATAACCGAAGACCCAACCTATTACAAGGATAATAGCGATGATATACAAGATCGATCTCATGATATATGGTTTTATGATTCACCTTATACGTTAAAATACTGTGCCAGTGAGCGGACCTGATCCAGGCATACCCCATTTTAGGGATCAGGTAGCAGATGGCATTTATCCGTGCTTCGAAAATAAAAAACTGTCATTCCTTCTTATTCGCGTACATTTGCCGAATTATTTTTAAATACAGTTCTTAATTAATGATTACATTTTCAAGCCTCTCCCTTAGAGAGGAGCTGACCCATGCTGTTGCAGATATGGGCTTCGACACACCTACCCCCATTCAGGCTAAAGTAATACCCCACCTTCTTTCAGAACCTTCAGACATTATCGGGCTTGCTCAAACGGGAACCGGTAAAACAGCTGCGTTCGGACTGCCTTTGTTGCACCATATGGATGTAGAACGTCGTGACGTCCAGGCGTTGGTACTTTCTCCTACCCGTGAATTGTGTATGCAGATACAGGAGGAATTCAAAAAATACAGCGCACACATGCGTGGGCTGAAAACTACGGCAGTTTACGGTGGTGTTCCCATCGGTGGACAGATCCGTGAACTAAAAGCACATCCGCAAGTAGTAGTTGCTACACCTGGCAGGTTAATAGACTTATTAGAGCGTAAGGCGCTTTCATTGGAAAGTGTGCAGTTTGTCGTATTGGATGAAGCGGATGAAATGCTTAATATGGGTTTCCGTGAGGATATTGATTTTATTCTCAAAAACACGATTTCCCGTCAGTACACCTGGTTGTTCTCCGCTACGATGAATAACGAAGTACGCGGCATTGCCAAGCGCTTCATGAGCCAATGGAAAGAGTACTCTGTAACGGTTGCCAATACGACCAACGAGAATATTGACCACCAATATTATGTGACCAATCGCCATTTGCGTTTTGAAACATTGCAACGCCTGCTGGATTTTACACCTGGTATTTATGGTATCATCTTCGTGCGAACCAAACAGGATTGCCAGGAGATCGCCGAAAAGCTGATGAAACAGGGCTATCATGTAAGTCCGCTGCACGGCGATATGGATCAAAAAATGCGCAGCAAGGTGATGGAGCGTTTCAAAAGCAAAAATCTCCAGGCGATCGTAGCCACAGATGTAGCAGCGCGTGGCATTGACGTGAATGATATTTCACATGTTATCAATTACGAATTGCCGGATGACCCGGAAGTTTACACCCACCGCAGCGGTCGAACAGCACGCGCGGGTAAAAGTGGCATTTGCATGAGCATCGTGTCGCCAAAAGAAATTGGAACCATAAGACAAATAGAAAAGCTTGTGAAAAAGCGCTTTAACAAGAGCGATATTCCGGACGGTGCAGAAGTGGTACGCAAACGCCTTTTTTACTATGTAGAGCAGATAGAAACAGCAAAACCACAGAAAAATTTTGCAGAGGTCTATCTTAATACGATCCACGAGCGCTTTGAGGATATGGATAAAGATGAGCTGATCAAAAGGCTCATTTGGTTGCAACTTAAAGAAACCATAGACAATTATCACGACTCTCAGGACCTCAATGCCGGGTACGATTCCGATAAAGGCTCATCCGACAGATCCGTGCGGCTATTTATTAATCTCGGTAGCAAAGATGGTTTTGACACAGCAGACAAACTGATACGCTTCCTTAGCGAAGGCACCGACATGGAGGCAAATATGATCTCTCGTGTTACAGTACGCGATATGGCCAGCTTTTTCAATGTACGCACAGATGCTGCAGAGTTCATAAAGGAGACGATGGGTGCCAAGAAGCACAAGGGAAGAAAAATACGTGTGGACGAAGCAGAGCAAAAGCCTCGTGAATTTACAGGAGGCGGTGGCCACAAGGGGCGTCAAAGCGATGGGAGATCTGGCAGCGGAGGCAGCAGAGGTTATTCCAGTGACAGAAACAAACCCCGCTCCGGGGACAGAGACAAGGGAAATAAAGGGTTTCCTGAGCGCAGATCACGTTCTTAGTTCCCATAATTTTAACAGACCTTATTAAGCATATTTTTAATGTCTGTTTGGTTTTTCGGATTTTTTTTCTGTGCTTTGCACAAAATTTATAATGTGTATGAGGAAGTTGAAAATTATTCTGTTGCTGCTCACTGTTAGTTTGGGTGCTAATGCTCAAAATAAAATTGAAAAGTTTGCTACAGACTTAAAGAATGGCATAGCGAGTTTTTATCACGATAAATTTGAAGGTCGCAAAACAGCAACCGGCGAAGTGTTTGACAATGATAAATACACAGCTGCCTGCAATACATTAAAATTGGGATCTTACGTAAAAGTGACCAACGTGAAAAATGGCGAAGTCTGTTACGTAAAGATCAACGACCGGATGGCGGCTCATAATAACCGCCTCATTGATCTGGCAAGCATTGCTGCTAAACAATTAAATTTCCATAAGAACGGGCTGGCAAAAGTGAAAGTAGAAGTAGTAAGTGAGGAGGAAGGGAAAAAAGCCATCCTGGCCCAAACTGAGGGAACGAAAGCAGGAAGTGCTACCTTATAATTTCCGGAATCTTTTTAAATCTTTAGCGGTCCTTTAGACCGCTTTTTTTATTATCACGGTCTGAGCTATCAATTATGAGGAAGTGAACACTGGTACCGCAGAAGAGCTAGTCGCAAAAAACAGGTTTCCCTACAAGACTCCATTTTTGAGGCTAGTCATTCACTGTAGTTTGCAGGCCCAGATATAAGAATCATTCATCAAATTTATTTCAGAAAAATATTTTTCTAAAGCTTGTACTTTTAATAATAGTTTATTGTACCTTTGCATCCCGTTTGTATAAATGGGTAAAATTTAATCAATGGCTTACGAAAGCATCCGCTGTTTTCCGACCATTAAAAAAGAAAAGTTTCAAGATGAAACAGAGATTTCAACCAAAATTCAACATCAAGAAAGGCGATGACGTTGTAGTGATCGCAGGGGATGATAAGAACCGTACAACGCCGAAGAAGGTGCTGGCAGTCTATCCTCAAAAAGGCCGTGTTCTTGTAGAAGGAGTAAACATGGTAACAAAACACCAAAAGCCCAGCGCTAAAAACCCGCAAGGTGGTATAGTGCAGGAAGAAGCTGCTATCAACATCTCCAACGTGATGCTTTGGGATGCAAAAGAGAAAAAAGGTGTTCGTGTAAGCCGTGAGCGTAAAGACGGAGGTTTTTCACGTATTTCTAAAAAATCAGGACAGGAGGTTAAATAATGGCAACTGCAACATATCAACCACGTTTACAAAAGAAATATAAAGACGAAGTGGTATCGGCTTTAATGAAAAAGTTTGGATACAAAACTGTCATGCAAGTTCCCCGTCTTGAAAAAATATGCCTTAACCAGGGTGTTAAAGGCTCTGTAGCTGATAAAAAGCTAATAGACGATGCGGTAAATGAAATGACTATGGTAACCGGCCAAAAAGCTGTGCCTACCATGTCCAAGAAGGATATCTCTAACTTCAAACTTCGTAAAAACATGCCTATCGGTGCCCGCGTTACACTTCGCGGTACTAACATGTACGAATTTTTGGATCGTTTAATTGCTATCTCTCTTCCGCGTGTACGCGACTTTAAAGGTATCAACGAGAAATCATTTGATGGCCGTGGCAACTATACAATGGGAGTTACAGAACAGATCATCTTCCCGGAGATCAATATTGACAAGGTAGCTCGCATCAGCGGTATGGATATTACCTTCGTTACTTCAGGCAATACCAACGAAGAAGCATACGAATTGCTGAAAGAGCTGGGTATGCCATTCAAAAACATTAAAAAAGATAACAACTAATAAAAACGAAAAAGATTAAACCAAAAACAATTTTTGGTTTAATCTTTTAAATTATAAAACATGGCAAGAGAATCAATAAAAGCCCGCCAACGCAAACGCGAAAAAATGGTAGAAAAGTACGCTGAAAAACGTGCGGCTCTTAAAGCTGAAGGAGATTATGCAGGTTTGGATGCACTTCCGAAAAATGCTTCTCCTGTACGATTGAAAAATCGTTGTCAGCTCACCGGCCGTCCACGTGGTTATATGCGCCACTTTGGTATCTGCCGTAATATTTTCCGTGATATGGCATTGGATGGCAAAATACCGGGAGTACGTAAAGCTAGCTGGTAATGCTCCTTGCGGTTTCTTTAGGGGAACTACAGGGATAGCGCAGTTTCAAAGTCAGGTAAAATATCCTGATACTAGTAACAAACATTATTTACAAACAGACAAAAAATAAAAATGGTAACAGATCCTATAGCAGATTTTTTAACTCGTGTCCGCAATGCGCAAATGGCTCGCCATCGTATAGTGGAAATTCCTGCTTCCAACCTTAAAAAACGTCTTACAGAAATCCTTTATGATAAAGGTTATATTCTGAAGTATAAATTCGAAGACGACAACAAACAAGGTCTTATTAAAATAGCGTTGAAATACAATGTTGAGACCAAAGAACCAGCCATCAGAAGTTTAGAGCGCGTCAGCCGTCCGGGTTTGCGTCAATATGCTAAGCCTGCTGAGATCCGCCGTGTTCACAATGGTTTAGGCATTGCTATTCTTTCTACTTCTAAAGGCGTAATGACTGATAAGGAAGCAAGAGCGAATAACGTAGGGGGTGAAGTGCTGTGTAATATTTTCTAATCTGACCGGTTAGAAAAACTAAGACTAAATAACTAACGACTTTCAAATACATTAAGCCTTCTTACCAAGGATGACCGGTTTGAAAGATTTTTTAAAATAGATAAACAAAGAAGACTATGTCTCGTATCGGTAAGAAGTTAATTACAGTACCCGGCGGAGTTACGATCAACGTTTCTCCTGCCAATGAAATTACTGTAAAAGGTCCAAAAGGTGAATTGAAACAACAATTGGATCGTGATATTAAAATTGAAATGAAAGACGGTACGCTGGAAGTAACCCGTCCTACAGACCAGATCCGCCACCGTGCCTTGCATGGTTTATATCGTGCATTGATCAGCAATATGGTGGAAGGTGTTACTAACGGGTTCAGAAAAGATTTAGAATTGGTGGGTGTAGGTTATCGTGCAGCGGTTACCGGTCAGCAAATTGATATGGCTTTGGGCTTCTCCCACAATATCATTTTGGATCTGCCTAAAGAAATCAAGGCTTCTGCTACTGCGGAAAAAGGTAAAAACCCGACAATTACCCTGGAAGGTATTGACAAGCAATTGATAGGTCAGGTAGCGGCAAAGATTCGCAGTTTGCGCAAGCCCGAACCCTACAAAGGGAAAGGGGTTCGTTATGCCGGTGAAATCGTTCGTCGTAAAGCAGGTAAAGCAGCAGGTAAATAATATGTTTGATTGTTTGAAATGGGTAAAAGCATTCAGCATTCAACAACTCAACATTCAAATTAATCTCGGTAGCTTCTTTCAATAGGAAAGCCCGTAAAAAATCAGGTAAAATGGCAACAGATCAAAAAACAATACGTCGTCAGAAACTCCGTTGGAGAATTCGCAGCAAAGTGAGCGGCACCGCACAAAAGCCACGCTTGTCTGTATTCCGCAGCAATAAAGATATTTATGCTCAATTGGTAGATGATACCACCGGTACCACTCTGGCTTCTGCTAATTCCCGTCAAAAAGACTTAGCAACATTAACCGGTAATAAAGTAGAAAAATCTATGGGGGTTGGAAAAGCCATAGCAGCGAAAGCCCTGGCACTAGGTATCGAAACCTGTGTTTTCGATCGCGGTGGCTATCTGTATCACGGTCGTGTAAAAGCAATTGCTGATGGGGCTCGTGAAGGAGGATTAAAACTGTAATCCGGATAAAAATCAGATAAACCGACTTACAGAAGAATTAAACAATATTAAAATATCCGTAGAGATCATGGATTTGAAAATCACAAAACTTTAATCTCTACCTTATACTAAACAAAATGGCGACGAAAAATTTTAATCGCGTAAAAGCAAATGATTTAGAACTTCAGGAAAAAGTTGTAGCCATCAACCGTGTAGTGAAAACTACGAAAGGTGGACGTGCTTTCAGCTTTTCTGCACTGGTAGTTGTAGGTAATGGTGCTGGTGTTGTGGGTCATGGCTTAGGAAAAGCTAAGGAAGTACAGGAAGCGATAACAAAAGGCATTGATGATGCTAAGAAAAACCTCATCAAAGTTCCTGTAATGAACGGTACTATTCCTCATGACCAACTGGCTAAAGAAGGTGCTGCTAAAGTATTGATCAAACCTGCTGCACATGGTACAGGTGTGATTGCCGGAGGTAGCATGCGTGCGGTATTGGAAGCAGCGGGTATTACCGACGTGCTTTCTAAATCACAAGGTTCTGCCAATCCTCACAACGTGGTGAAAGCTACTTTCTCTGCCCTGGGTCAATTGCGCGAACCTATTGCTGTGGCAAAACAACGCAATGTAAACTTGAAGAAAGTATTCAATGGGTAATTATATCCTTTGTAAAATATACAAAACGGCTCCTTTATCAGGAGCCGTTTTAGTTTATAGAATTCTGTCTTTTTGCACTTCTGATATGCTTCCTAAACCCGGTAATGTCGGAGGAAATCTCATCAATATCCCTATTAAGATTCCAGGCAATTTACTACAGCAAACTCAATACTTTCTCCGGCGGGCGTCCGATAATCGCTTTTCCTTCTTTTACTATGATCGGTCGCTCAATAAGAACAGGATGCAACACCATAGCCTGCAGATAGTCTTCTTCTGTTAAATCCCGCCCCTCGTACAACGCTATAAACACCGGTTCATTACGACGGATCAGTCCAGAAGGCTGCATGCCTAACAGGGTTAATAGGGCATTTATATCTTCCTTCCCTAAAGGCGTTTTAAGGTATTCAACAATATGTGCTTTTACATGGTGGGTCGCCAGCAACTCGCATACACTATTGCTTTTAGAACATTGGGCGTTGTGATAGACGGTAATCATTTTTAATAATTGAACAATAGACCAATTGAGATTGCATAACACGGTTAATTTTCAAAAAAATGCGTCAATTTTTTGCCAAATTTACACATCTGCTTTATCATTGTACTCCAACATACAGGTTGCCTGTTCAAGACTCATACTTCTGACAGCGTGAACCTGGCAAATTATAACTCTAACATATGAAATACACAAAAATCAGCCTGATCCTGGGCATGTTATTGCTCTGTCAATTCCGGGAAAGCGCCGCACAGCAAAAAAAGGAAAACATAAAAAAAACCAATGCATTTATGGGTTTTGGGATCGGCATGGACTTCGGAGGCATCGGTTGTAAAGTTGAATTTGTCCCCGTTCCGTATGTGGGAATTTTCGCGGGATTGGGGTTTAATTTTCAGCAGATCGGGTTCAATGGCGGCCTATCATTCAAGGCTTTGCCTCATAAAAGACTCACACCGACCCTACAGACGATGTATGGGTATAATGCCGTGATCATGATAGCCGGGGCTGCTAAATACAATAAAACCTACTATGGTCCGAGCGTAGGTGTAGGGTTGGATTGGAAAGTAGGGAAAAATAATAATAAGCTCTTCGCCGGCATTTATCATCCGTTCCGCAGCCAGGCGTATCATGATGATCTTGCCAGGGTAAAAGCCGACCCGGGGATCGAAATGAAAAGCGAACCGGGAGCCGTGACGGCAAGTATCGGTTTTAATTTTGCTTTTTAACGGTAGCATAAACGATCCACTATTGATATCTCATCCACTATCCCCCCTGCGGTTCACAGTCATGTAGTTTAGTGAGACAGCTGGTCATTCCTGTAATGCTATGGGACCTGGCTCAATTTACCCATGCATAGATCTCTGGAGAATTAATAAGTGATGAGGTATTATGGTTACTGATACAAAGTTATCTTTGCCGCATGCAAGCATATAATATCCTTCTCCTGGGCTCCGGCGGTCGTGAGTGTGCACTCGCGTGGAAACTCAGACAAAGCAAATATTGCAAAGAGCTTTTCATCGCACCAGGTAATGCAGGTACGGCACAGTACGGCATGAACCTCCACCTCTCCCCTACGGATTTTGAATCCATAAAAGATGCCTGCCTGGAGTATCATATTGACATATTGTTTCCAGGTGCTGAAGATCCTCTCGTAAAGGGTATTTACGACTATTTTTTAAATGATGCGCAGTTAAAACATATCATTGTTACAGGCCCATCAAAGGAAGGAGCGCAATTGGAAGGCAGTAAGGCTTTTTCAAAAAAATTCATGGAACGGCATAACATTCCCACAGCGGCTTACAGAGAGTTTACAGCATCCAATTTTGACGACGGGGTAAACTACTTACAGCATCACAGTCTTCCCATTGTATTGAAAGCAGATGGCCTGGCTGCCGGTAAAGGTGTAGTGATCTGTGATACTGCGGCAGAAGCCATCGGACATTTCACATCCATGATCCAGCACCGGGCATTTGGTGAAGCCAGCAGCAAAGTAGTAGTGGAGCAATTTCTGACTGGTATGGAGCTATCGGTATTTGTAATGACAGATGGTGAGAACTATGTATTACTTCCGGAAGCCAAGGATTACAAGCGTATCGGCGAAGGAGATATGGGTCCGAATACCGGCGGAATGGGTGCCATCTCACCGGTGCCGTTTGCAGACAATCTGTTTATTAACAAAGTAAGATCTGCCATCATAGACCCTACCATTAAAGGGTTAAAAGATGAACAGATCGTTTATAAAGGATTTATTTTTTTCGGGCTGATCAATGTAAATGGTGAGCCTTATGTGATAGAATATAACTGTCGTATGGGAGATCCTGAAACAGAAGTTGTAATGCCCAGAATGGAAAATGATCTGGTAGAACTGATGGTGAGAACACATGAAAATACGCTCCATGAAGTCACGATGCAACATAGTGCGAAAACAGCTTGTACAGTTATGCTGGTGTCCAAAGGATATCCCAGCGACTACGAAAAAAATAAGGAGATGAGCATTCTGAGTGAAACAGAAGGCAGCCTTCTTTTTCACGCCGGCACGAAACTGGAAGAAGGCAAGATGCTAACCAATGGCGGACGTGTACTGGCGATTACATCTTATGGCGATACGTTGGAAGAAGCGCTGCAAAAAAGCTATAAGAATGCTGCCCTTGTGAATTTTGAAGGCAAAACGTATCGTAGAGATATCGGTTACGAGTTTCAGCCTGCTGTAAAATAAAAGTTATATTTCAACGCGAATTCTGATCACGAATTTTTTTTCGTGAATTTTGCAAACTCTTTAATTAACGATTGTCCAAATGAAGAAATTAATAGCCATAGTTACTACATTCAGTTTTTCTGTTGCAGCTTTCGCTCAAAAATCCGAGGTGAAAGCGGCAAAGAACGCACTTTCTGATAAAGACTTTGTAAAAGCGCAAAAATCAATTGATGCTGCCGTTATCCACCCTGAAACACAAAGTGATCCGGGAGCATGGCTTACGAGGTCCACGATCTATCTCATCATGCAACAGCAACCGGGTAACGATACTAAGGATTTTTATACTGAAGCTGGTAAATCATTGATGAAAGTGGTAGAATTAAAACCTACTTATGAAAAAGACGACGTCAACAAGAAGTTCCTTGCCGTAGCACAGATGCACTTCAATGACGGGATCAAAACCTACGAGAAGCAGGATTTTAGCAACGCCTACAAACATTTCGGTGATGTGGTAAAAATTTATGAACTGGAAGCAGGAAAAAGGTTTGCAGGAAATAAAACTTTTGACACGATCGCTCACCAGGCCGCAACCTATCAAGGGTACAGTGCTTATTATGACAACAAATATGATGAAGCCCTTCCTTTATTACAAAAGGCTAAGGCTGACCCGTTGGTAAAAGATGTAAGGAACTACCTGATGATAGCGGACATCTATGAGGCGAAAAATGACGATGCAAATTTACTGGCTGTCATCAATGAAGCGAAAACGGAATATCCTAAAGATCAGAGTGTAGTGAACCGAGAGTTAAATTATTATGTCAAAAAGGGCAAAATAGATGTGCTGATCACTAAACTCGAAGATGCGGTTAAAGCAGACCCGGGTAATGCAGACTTGCTCTTCAACCTGGCCATTGCATATGATAACCTGGCAAATCCAAAAGACAAAGCAGGCAAGGACATGCCCAAACCTTCCAACTATAACGATCTTTTCGCAAAGGCAGAAACATCCTATGAAAACACGAGCAAAGCCGCTCCGTCAAAAGCGGAAGTTTTTTATAACTATGCTGCCTTGTATTTTAATCGTGCTGTACTAGTGAATGAGCAAATGAATGTATTAGGCTCCAGTGCGGAGGATATCAAAAAATATGATGGTTTGAAAATAGAAAGAGATCAATGGTTTAAAAAAGCATTACCTCATTTTGAGAAAGTGATCTCCATTTGGGAACCGCAGGTAAAAAATCTGGGCGTTGCGGATTTCAATACCTACGTACAGAGTGTCTCCGCAGCTAAGGAGATCTATGCTAAACAAAACAATATTGAGAAAGCTACCGAACTCAAAAAGAAACTGGAAGCTGCTGCTCAAAAATAAATATAGGAACCAGTTTAAAATCCTCCTGCTAAATAACGGGAGGATTTTTTCATTAAAATTTAATCTACCTTTGCGCCACTTTTATAAAAACTACATATTAAAGATGAAAAAAATTACATTAGCGTTCAGTGCAATGGCAGTTTTGGCTTTCGTTTCCTGTAACAAAAACGATGACGATTCTAAACCGGCAACTGTTAAGGACAAATTGAAAGGTACCTGGAAAATGAGCGAATACGGGGCTGATGCAAACAGCAACGGAACTCTTGAAACCGGTGAAACAGCACCTACTACCGGAACTAGTTTTGGTGGATCTGCTACTTATAATGCAGATGGAACTGGTAATCAAATCGTGACGATCATGGGTACTTCTGACACCTTCAGCTTTAATTGGGTATTGGCAACTGACGATAAAACACTTTATCACATCAGCGATGGAGATACTATAACCAGCATTATTACTGAATTAACTACCAACCGCCTGGTAGAATTGACCGACGAATCTACGCCGAAAAGCTGGGTAGTATTCACTAAATAATTTGCACCCTGTTAAAAAATCCTTATACACCTGTATAAGGATTTTTTTATTTTTTACCTCTCACCCTTTTCGATACCTTTGCACAAATTTTTTATATTGAATCCCACACAAAAACTAAGTCTTGTAAAATTCGCGCCAAAAAATCCGGCGGGCTTTTTTGACACTCTCAAGGAACGAATAGATGTCTATTTCAAAGAAAACAAGTTAGAAATGCATGGAGATACTTCCATGAAATGGAAAACTGTAGTGATGGTAGCCATGTACCTTTTACCTTACTTTTTTGTGGTTACAGGTTTTGCGGCGTCCAATCTATTGCTATTTTACGGAGCCTGGATATTAATGGGTATCGGAATGGTCGGTATCGGATGCTCGGTCATGCACGATTCTAATCACGATTCTTACTCCGGTAATAAAACCCTGAACAAATCACTTGGAAAAATCATGCTGCTCGTAGGCGGTTATGATGCCAACTGGCGCATACAACACAATATTCTCCACCATACTTATACCAATATTGACGGACTGGATCACGATATAGACGCAGGTGTGCTGTTGCGCTTTTCTCATTCCCAAAAGAAGTATGGTTTTCATAAATACCAACATCTTTATGCATGGTTCCTATATGGTTTGATGACACTGATGTGGTCTACTACCAAAGATTTCAAACAAGTAATAGAGTATAATAAGTTGGACCTTCTGAAAAAGGAAAAACTAACCCTGAAGAAAGCGATGACACAGCTTATTTTCTTTAAGTCGCTTTATTATATCTATATCCTGGTATTACCCCTGTTATTTTCGGGTGTTCCCTGGTACCATGTTATACTCGGTTATGTCGCTATGCATTTTCTTGCCGGTTTGGCACTTTCCTGCATCTTCCAGCTGGCACATGTAATGGAAGACTGCGAATTTCCTGTACCCAGCGACAATCGTAAAATGAGCAATAGCTGGGCTATACATCAATTATTGAATACCGCTAACTTTTCCCCTAAAAGCCGTATCATGAATTGGTTTATTGGCGGACTCAACAGGCAAATCGAGCATCATCTTTTCCCGTACATCTGTCATGTACACTATAAAAAATTAGCACCGATCGTAAAGACTACCGCACAGGAGTTCGGACTTCCTTATTACGAACAGAAGACATTTGTAGCGGCATTGGTAGAGCATGGAAAAATGCTTAAAAAATTAGGTAACTCCTAAGCAACATCACCCGACTATGTTTTTTCAAAAAGTATGGAGAAAAAACCTGTTGATCGTATTACTATTTTCTTGTAGCAGCTTATTTGCACAGGAAGACAGCAGTCATTTACGGGTGAGTCTCCTTACTTGTGGCACGGGTCCTGAACCCTGGGAGACGTTTGGCCATACCGCCATCCGGATCACCGATAGCATGTCCGGCACCGATGATGTATTTAATTATGGAACTTTCAACGGATACGATGATGATTTCCTGTTGAATTTTACCCGGGGGAAACTGCTGTATTATTTATCTTATTACCCCTACCCCAATTTTGTAGATGAATATGCACGTGATAACAGGAGTGTACGGGAACAGGAGTTAAAGATCAGTGGTAAGGATAAAATGGAAATCTACAATTTCCTGCTTCATAATGCCCGCAATGAAAACAAATACTATAAATACGATTTCTTCTTTGACAATTGCGCTACCCGTATCAGAGATGCATTTCCAAAAGCGTTAGGCTCGGGATTCAAATATGCTTATACCCTACCCGAGCACAAAAGCATAAGTTTTCGAAATATTATCAACCAGTATTTCTACAGGGTACACTGGCAGCGGTTCGGTGTCAATATTTTGCTGGGTAGCCGTATCGATAAAGTCATGACGAACAGCGATGTCATGTTTCTGCCCGACTATCTTGCAGATGGAATTGCAGGTGCTACTCTTGACGGAAGAAAAATTGCACATCCATCGAAACTTATCGTTGATGGATCTCCCAAAGTGCCTGCCGGTGTCAATGAACCGTTCTTACTGACCAGCTTTATCGCCTTGCTTACTATTCTGGGATTGTCCGTACCCAGGCTAAAACGTTTGGGTAACGTAATGATATTCTTTAATTTATTTCTTAGTGGATTTATAGGTTGTTTTATCATGCTCATGTGGATGGCAACTGACCATCAAGGCTGCAGCAACAACCTTAACCTGCTGTGGGCTCTACCTACCAATTTAGTAGCAGCTTTCATACCCAGGAGAAATAATGAGCGCTACTCCCTGATTGCTATGGGCCTGATATTTGTATCCCTGTTACTGCATATTTTAAAGGTGCAGGAGTTGCCTATCCTGGAGCTCAGCCCTTTATTATTATCACTACTGACCGTACATAGTTTTAAGTATAAGCGCTGATCATTTCAACAAAAGGGCATTCGGGGCGTGCAGGTAAACCGATTGTTGTTTCCTGAGAATGGACCGAATGGTAATAATGCTTTATTGAGAGTCAGCCGTCATAAGACTAGCTATAATTTATTCAATCTAATCATACCATTTCATGAATAATGATATTACCATTTCATCACCTGATTTCCCCCGGATTTCATACAGCAAACAGGGAAATGGTGAAGTACTCATGTTACTCCATGGCTTCCCGGAGAATCATGAGCTTTGGAAACCTGTCCTACCTACTTTATCACAAAAATATACGGTAATCAGCCCTGACCTACCGGGCAGCGGTAACAGTACCCTGGATCAGGAAAACATTACTATTGAAGAAATGGCAGAAGCTGTTATAGCCATCGTAAAAGCAGAGAAAATTGAAAAGATGGTATTGGCAGGACATTCCATGGGTGGTTATATTTCACTGGCGTTTGCAGAGAAATATCCGTCTTATCTGAAGGGATTGTCTTTGATACATTCAACTGCTACGTCAGATGATGAAGAAAAGAAAACAAAACGTCAAAAATCAGTGGCATTGATACGAAAAGGAGGTAAGGAGGCGTTTATCAGGGAGATGGTACCCAATCTTTTTGCAGAGCGATTTCGTAAAGAAAATAAAGCGATCATCGCAACGCAAACGGAAAGAGGCATGATGCTGTCTGAAAATAGCATGATCGCTTTTTACAATGCTATGATGAACCGGACGGACAGAACCGCTATCTTGAGAAATGCGAATTATCCTATTCAGATGATCATTGGCAAAGAAGAAAAATTGGCACCGATGGATGTATTAATAGGGCAGGCTGCCATGGCAGATATTAGTTTTATCTCTGTTTTTGAGGATAGCCTTCATATGAGCATGATAGAGCAGCCTGACCGATTAGCAAGCGATTTAATTAACTTTACGGATTATTGTTTCAGCAGATAGTATTTGAAATGAAGAATATTCAATTAGCATTAGGTTCATTTTTATTTCTTCTGGCTTTCAGTTTCCACGCACGAGCCACCCATGTGGTGGGCGGTGAGTTTTTTCAGGTTTCGAGGAATAATTTGATAGGTAGTGATTCAATTCGATACGACATCACGTTCATGCTATACATGGATTGTATATCCGGGGATATAGGCGCTATTAACCGGGAAGATGTCGGTCAGTTTACCCTGTTCGAAAAAGGCGGTCGTCTGATTGATTCCTTTGGGGTAAGAAAGGACATGTCTCAAAGCGGAATCGTTCAAAACCCTTTTGCCAATTCCTGCATTACCAACCCTCCCCGGGTTTGCCTGTTGCGCAACGTTTATCGGTTCACCATTATCAGACCGAACATTAGCCAGGGATATTACGTGGTACAAAACAACTGTTGCCGTAACGGTACAATCGTAAACATCAGCAATCCCGATGAAACCGGTTCCAGTTACTATACTTATATCCCTCCCCGGAACAGCCCGAATAACAGCGCGGTCTTTAAAAATACGCCACCGCAGGTCATTTGTATCAACAATCCTTTTCTGTATGATCATTCCGCTACGGACACCGATGGAGATTCCCTTACTTATGAATTCGGTCCGGCTTATAACGGTCATTTAGATGGGAACAATAACATTATCATACAGGCTCCGCCTTTTGATCCCATTGGATATAGTGGACCTTATACAGCATTGTCCCCCATGGGAGGCTCGCCTACCATCCGTATAGATCGTTTGACAGGACTTATCAGCGGTACCCCTAATTCTTTAGGCAGGTTCGTGGTTTCTGTGCATTGCAGGGAATGGCGGGACGGGGTTAATATCAATACGGTCATCCGTGACTATCAATTTGTAGTAACCGATTGCTCGAAAGCCGTGGTTGCCAATATGCCTCAGTTCTCCGATGAAGTCAATACGTATATTGTAAACTGTGAAGATTATACGGTTAGCTTTAAGAATCAAAGTGTTGGCGGTTTTGATTATCACTGGGATTTTGGTGTGCAGGGTGATGTAGATGATACGTCAGACTTATTTGAACCTTCATTTACGTATCCGGATACCGGCACATTTGTGGTAAAACTGGTGGTGAACAAAGGAAGTACCTGCCCTGACAGCATTGAAAGGCTGGTAAAGATCTATCCCCGTTTTCTCAGTAACTTTACCTTTGACGGCAAATATTGTCCCAATTCCCCTATCTCGTTTACGGACTCTTCCTGGGGCAATCATTACCCTGCAATCAGCTGGTCCTGGAATTTTGCCGACGGTTTTGTTTCATCAGACCAAAACCCTGTACACCGTTTTATTACAGGAGGAAATCATCAGGTCATCCTGATATCCAAAAATAATAAAGGGTGTAGTGACACGGCTAGAAAAACAGTGTCTATAGAAAGATTTGTGCCGTTTGCCGGCAACGATACCTTCATTGTCAAAGGCACCAGCATGCAGCTGAATGCACAGGGGGGAGGAACCTATACCTGGACGCCTTCCACCAACCTCAGTGATGCCAATGTGGGCAATCCGATAGCTACCTACCCTGTTACGGGTATTTTTCCGTATAATGTACACGTAATCAGCCCCATCAATGAATGTGAAGGCGATGACAGCATTACCATTACTGTTGTGGATAACGCTGCGATCAAGGTACCAAGTGGTTTTACGCCCAATGGGGATGGTTTGAACGACGTGCTAAAGCCCATTAGTGTCGGTTACTCCACCATTAATTACTTTAGAATCTACAACAGATGGGGTCAGCAGGTTTTCCAGACATCACGATTTAAAGACGGATGGGATGGAAATTACAACGGCACCTACGCTGAATTGGGTGTTTATTTTTGGGTGTTAAGTGTGAAAGATCGCTTTGGTAAGGATGAGTTGCTGAAAGGCGATGTTACCCTGATCCGGTAGAATTCCGGTGTTCGATTCTATATATTCGCGGTACTTTTCAACATATTGTAAGGTCGGGCAGCAGGTCTGTTCCACCGGGTAATTCGGATTGATATAAAGTCGTTTTCCTCACCTTCCATTCTTTCAATTGCTTTAGTCCCTATCTTTAAATAACAAAGGCTTGGATTTCAGGTCTTATTCAGTTAGTTTCCTTTACCATTATTGACATATTAACGAACCTATGACACATCACAAGAAGACTAAAAAGAAAAAAACAACTGCTGCGCCCAAGCTTCTTAAAGGGCGAATAGAGATCACGAAAAAAGGGATGGCATTTGTAATCGTGGACGGCATGGATAAGGACGTGATCATCAAACACGGATATACCGGTACTGCCCTGGATGGAGATGAAGTGGGTGTGGAACTGACGAGTATAAAAAAGAACGGAAGGCAGGAAGGGGCTGTACGCGAAGTTATTGCACGAAAGCAGACGGAGTTTAGTGGCAAGCTGGAGGTGCAACCCCATTTTGCATTTCTTATTCCTGATAAACAGAATATGCCTGTAGACATATTTATTCCGCTTCATTTATTAAAAGATGCCAAAAACGGAGACCATGCTGTAGCGAGGATCGTAGAATGGAACGAACGGGCGAAGAACCCTGTAGGAGAGATCATCAGGATACTGACCAACGAACCTGCCAATGAAGTGGCTATGCAAAGCATTCTCATGGAAAACGGGTTTCCGCTAAGCTTTCCGGATGAGGTCATGAAAGATGCTGCCGGTTATCCTGAAGGAATTGATAAAAATGAATTAGCACATCGAAAAGATTTCAGGCAAACACTCACCCTCACGATTGATCCGGTTGACGCGAAAGACTTTGATGATGCTATTTCCCTTAAAACCCTGGATGGCGGTTATTACGAGGTCGGAGTGCATATAGCAGATGTTTCGCATTATATGACCCGGGGCAGCGCCTTGGATAATGAAGCTTACAAGCGTGCCACCAGTGTGTATTTACCGGATCGTGTGTTACCCATGTTGCCGGAGCGTCTGTCCAACGAACTATGTTCGCTGCGCCCGAATGAAGAAAAATATACCTTCTCCGCGGTATTTGAAATCAACAAAAGCGGAAAAATCCGAACTTACTGGCTGGGAAGGACTGTAATCAAATCACAACGCAGGTTTAGCTATGAAGAAGTACAGGACATTATAGAAGGCGCTGAAGGAGATCATAAACAGGAATTGTTACTGCTCAACGAACTCTCTCAAAACCTGAGGAAGCTGCGGTTCAAAAATGGCGCTATTAACTTTTCTTCACAAGAAGTGCGGTTTAAACTGGATGAAAATGCAGTGCCGGTCGGTATCGTGATCAAGGAAAGCAAAGAAGCACACCAATTGATAGAAGAATTGATGCTACTGGCTAATAAAACCGTAGCAGAGCATGTTTCAAAAATTCGTATAAAAGACAAACCTCTTCCCTTCCCCTACCGCGTACATGATGTGCCGGTAGAGGAAAAATTGAAAATATTCTCCGTATTCGCCGCCAAATTCGGCATTAAATTCGATCTGAATTCCCCGGATAAAATCCGGGATTCCTTTAATGAGATGCTGGAAATTGTACAAGGGAAACCCGAGCAACATGTGTTGGAAAGCCTGGGTATCCGCACAATGTCCAAAGCCGTGTATACTACGGAAAACATCGGTCACTACGGTTTGGGATTCGATGATTATTGCCATTTCACATCGCCTATCCGGCGCTACCCGGATGTAATGGTGCACCGTATTTTGCAGGAAGTGCTTGCCGGTACCCCGCAACCTCTCAAAAACCTGGAACAGCAATGTCGTCATTGCAGTGATATGGAACGCAAAGCCATGGAAGCGGAACGCAGTGCCAACAAATACAAACAGGTGGAATACATGCAGCAATTTGTAGGGGAGGAATTTGAAGCGGTGATCAGCGGCGTTTCCGGTTTTGGTTTCTGGGCGGAAACAGTGGAGACCAAATGCGAGGGAATGGTTTCTATAGCTGATCTGCGTGAGATAGATCATTTCGAGCTGATAGAAGGAGAATATGCATTAGTCGGCAAAGGTACCGGTATACAATTCAGAATGGGTGATAAAGTAAAAGTTCAGGTAGTAGCTGCCAACCTTGACAAAAGACAGATCGATTTCACTATAAAAGAACTGCCCGTAGCGGAAAATAATAAACCCAAGAAGGCAAGAGGTGATAAATTTGCCGCTGAAAAGAAACCACCTACAAAACGCAAAAAATAATTCATGCATTCTTTTAAGCAGTTAGTGCAGCTTTTTGAAGAACGACTGCAACAGCAAACGTTGTTTCCCAACCGCCTCCAAACATTGTACGAACCCTGTCATTATTTCCTGGGCATTGGCGGAAAACGGGTGCGTCCGGTTCTTTGCTTAATGGGAAATGAACTGTTCGGAGATCTCAAAGAAGATGCATGGCATGCGGCAATGGGCGTGGAGTTGTTTCATAATTTCACATTGATACATGACGACATTATGGATAAAGCACCGCTGCGCAGGGGCAAGCAAACCTTGCACGAGCGTAACGGGATAACAGCAGGGATCCTGTGCGGTGATGTGGTGAGCATCTACGCCTACCAGCACCTGGCGCAGGTAAAAAATTCGTTACCGCAGATCCTGCACCTTTTTAATACGACAGCCATCGAAGTGTGTGAAGGACAGCAACTGGATATGGATTTTGAAAATCGTGATGACGTAAGTATAGATGAGTACATACAAATGATCACGTTAAAGACATCGGTACTGCTCGCCTGCAGCCTGAAGATGGGAGCCCTGATAGGTGGCGCTACGGACGGCAGTGCCCATATGATTTATGAGTTCGGGAAAAACTTAGGTATCGCTTTTCAACTGAAAGACGATTACCTGGACGCCTTTGGCGCCAGTGAAAAAACAGGTAAACAAATAGGAGGTGATATTCTTTCGAACAAAAAAACCTACCTGGCGCTCAATGCTTTCCAATATGCAAATGACGTGCAAAAACAACAACTTGCTGGCTGGCAAAACAGTGACAGTACAGATAAGGTCAATGCTACATTAGATCTGTTCCGGGCCACAAAAACCGATATCGCCTGCAAAGAGGCTATCGAAAATTATTCTAAAAAAGCCTTTGCCTGTTTGGAAAACGCTGCTGTACAAGCTAAACGAAAAGAGCCCCTGAGAGAATTAGCAACCTACCTGCTGGAACGGGATTATTAAGAATATAACGTGCGAAACACCGGGTTTTACTTCTTCTTCCCTCCTCCGATCAACTGGATGCCCGGCGGATCAGCCTGCAATTCCTGAATGGATTTATTAGCCGAATCCAACATCCTGTTAGCTTTAACATATGTAGATCTATCTTTTAATAGCGTCGTCTTTTCCGCTGCATCTGTTATGGTTTTTCCCAGCTTCGCCAGGGTGACCGTTGTTTGTTTCAGCAGGCTATCGTAATCTTTACCGGAAAGCGGCTTCAGGTTTTCAACGCCTGACCTGAGTTTTTCATTTACACTGGCATTCATCTCCCCGGAGTTACCGAACATCTTTTCAACACTATGTAGGGAGCGAGCCAATTCATCCACCGCTTTAGACGCATTTTGCGAGGTAGCAGCCAATTCCTGCAGATCCGTTTTAAAAACCTGTACTTGCTCCTGAGCCTGCCTGCCAAATCCGCCATAGGTAATGAGGTAAATAAAATCGTTGATGGTGCTGTCGGCTGTTCGGACCAGGAACTTGCCGCCTTTGACTATCGGTACGATCTTGGTGTTAATCAGTTCCATCATCGTGGTATCCGGGATGGTGGGTATTTCACTCCCTGCAGCAAGGACCCCAGTGCTGTCGCCGTTAAAAAAAGTCACGGCTTTTGTACCTGACACATCGCCGCTGATCACTTTTGCCTTCGTGCCGCGCGGAATAGTTATCCCTTCTTTAATACTGTACACCACCCGTATTTGCCGGTCTTTGTCGAGAAAAATATCAGCTACCTTGCCAATCTTCACACCATGCATCAATACCGGACCGGACTCCTGCAACCCGCTGATCTTGGTAAAGCTGCTATAATAGGTCGTATGTTTCGAGAAGCCATCAGTATAGTTTACGACATAGTAAATGCCGGCACCTATTAAGGCAACAATAATCAAGCTTATAAGGGTTCTTCTGTTCATTAATTAAATAGAATTGGAAGGCGGCGCCTAAAATTAGCGATTCGCAGGCAATTGAAATGGTGAGATTCTGTGAAAATAGTGTTTGACTTCCTCTTGCCTGCTTTTATTGAATATCTTTTGGGTGGTTCCGGGTGTTTATACAGCTTACTTAATGCTGGGATATCATAATTGTGCCAACAGCTATACAATCTCAGCCGGAGAAACCTTATAGCTGCTGTTTCATTTTGTTTCGAAAATAAAACATAAAAATGTTGGATGCTGAAACCCTTTACCCTAGTGTTTCCTGTGGATTATCCACAGGTGTTGATACAATAATTTGACCGCCCTGCGAAATCGGTCTAATCTTGCACCTGTTATCGGGTTCACCAGCGACATCAATAGTCGCAGTGATTAAAAGGGAAGCCAGTGTAAATCCGGCGCTATCCCCGTAGCTGTAATTCTTTCCTGTACATCCTTGTACAGGTTCTTGATCCAACTGCCACTGTCTGTAAAAGATGGGAAGGCGATCAAAATTAAGGAGAGCCAGAAGACCTGCCAGATAAAAATATAGCTGCCGCTTTCGGAGGAAAAGCACAGGCTGGATAGGTATAGATCTTCGCTTCTGCCTTTCCTGTCTCCTTTCCTTTCGCATACGCGCTTTTTTATTCAACATTGAAAACCGTTTACTGCCTATGCAAGAAGAATGACATATTCCAGACTATACCGCTTACTGCATGTTCCACGAAGCTACAGGTTCCCATCGGATGCCTCCTTATACCAACACGGGACAACGTTTTTATCAACTCTTTTAACCAATAATCTATACATGACATTCAAGAATTACCTGCTGATCTTTTTATCGTTTCTTTCCTACAGTTCATTCGCTCAATACAACACCGTGCAGAACAGGAAATGGGCTGTCGGCGATTTTTATGGACTTGATTTTTCTAACCCATCCGGACCTGTAGTATTTCCTACAGCAATGGACAATGCCGAAGGGGAAGCCTCTATCTGCGATGGAAATGGCGATCTGCTCTTCTATACCAACGGGAATACGGTTTGGAACAAGAATGGAACTGCCATGCCCAACGGTACGAATCTTACTGGTACCGGCACCACCGCCACCCTCAGTACCACGCAGGGCGCGCTCATCGTGCCTATGCCAGACAGCGCCCATAAGTACTATCTCTTTTCATTAACGGCCGTCTCTAACTGCAAGCTTTTCTGTAACGTGATCGACATGAACCTCGACGGCGGACTGGGCAACGTAGAAACAGGCTTTCCGCTGCGGTTGGTCGCCTTGCGCTCCGGCCTCACTGAAAAAATGACCGCCGTACCTGGTAATAACAACGATGTATGGGTAATGGTGCATGTAGAGAATACCGATAGCTTCCTGGCTTACCACGTTACGCCCATTGGGCTGGATCTGGTACCGACAGGCTCTAAGATCGGGTCGTTCCCTGTAAATGTGTACCAGCAGGGTGTCATTAAATTTTCGCCGGACAGGAATAAAATGCTTAACTGTAATTTTCGGGCCACCAATCCTACTGCAGCAGGGTTGGAGGTGTTCGATTTTGACCCGGCTACAGGTCTGCTATCCAACGCAGTGACATTAGATAACAACAGCTATTACGGCGGTACCTTTTCCCCCGACAACGGTAAAGTATATGCAGAAACCACCAATACGCTGAACGCAGGCACGGTCTTCCAATATGACCTGTCTTCCTCCGTTCCGGCTGCTACAAAAATGCCTCTCGGTCCTTGCGGACAATATACTGACCTGAAACTGGGACCTGACGGCAAAGTATACTTCGGCGCTTTGGTATCCAGCGCGGGATATTCCAATTATAAATACCTAGGCCGTATCAATCATCCTAACCTCGCAGGAGCCTTGTGCAATTTCCAGGATTCCGTAACCAGTCTCGTATTTCCCCATCCTACCAACGCCAGCCTGGGAAGGATACAACAGGGGCTGCCCAATGATATTGCCATCCCGGTTGCAAATCCATTGGCGATAAAACTGACAAAATTTACCGCTGTGGCAAAGGATTTGGATGCATACATCGAATGGCAGATAGCCGGAGAAAAGGATATAGATCATTATGTAGTGGAACGTTCTACCGATGGCAGAAACTATATAAATATTCAAAGTGTAGAGGCGGGCAGGACGTTTTACTCCATCGGGGATAAGAACATACTGGACAAAGCCCTCCATCTGTACTATCGCCTTAAAATGGTAGAGCAAAATGGAAATATAACAATGTCCGCAGCCATACATCTCTTTGGTAAAAATCACGAAGCCGGTGAAATGCTGATCTATCCCAACCCGGTAAATGATGTGCTGCATATAAGACGAGGTGTGGTAGCGCAAATAACTATAAGCGACATAACCGGCAAGATCGTAACGGTGGTCTATGATAAGGACCAGGTAAACGTATCGGAGCTGCCGTCCGGGATGTACCAACTGCAGGCGATAGGCGCAGACGGTAGTGTCGCTTCCGCGAAATTCACAAAAGCGAAATGACGCGAATACTGCAACACTTACATTTGAACGATCAACCATAACCACCATCTAAATAATGATCCTAGAGCAACGTATCTCTCAATCGGAGACCCGTATCTTCAAAGCCGTGTTTCCCAATACGACCAATCACTACGACACGCTCTTCGGCGGTACAGCCATGCAACTGATGGACGAGGTAGCTTTTATAGCGGCTACCCGTTTCAGCAGGAAGCGCATGGTGACCGTCTCCTCTGATCAAATTGATTTTACCAAGCCTATTCCCGCCGGGACCATCATCGAACTTATTGGCAAAGTGATCCATGTGGGCAACACCAGCCTGAAGGTATCAGTGGAGATCTTTATCGAGGAGATGTATTCTTTTGAGCGGCAAAAAGCCATCAGTGGTACGTTTACATTTGTTGCTGTGGACGGTGATAAGAAACCGATACATGTAATGGATCTGTAAACTGACAGTAGCAGGGTCACTCGTTCTTTGATTAAAGCACAATCAATTTTTATCAGGTTTGAATAAAGGACCATGGCACAGCAGCTGTGGTTCTTTTTCAACTATGGTGAGGGTGTACTGCTGCTCATCCTTCATCCTCTTTCAGCGTCTGCGTATTTTCGCTTCAGTAAAATTCATCTTTCTTATTGTTGCTGTTTAAAACCATTAAGTATTTAGTCTAATTTTAAACTGTCTGCTTTTTAACAATACATACTCAATGATCTATAACTATTTATCCTTTAGTATTTCGATAGCGTTTATCTCCTGGATAGTTGGAATAATCATAGGTGCGTTTTTTGGAAAAACAGCATTCTACAGCAAGAACTTGTCAGATCTGAATTTTATCAAAAGTGAAAATCTGAACAGGATTATGGGAGTCGGTATCTTTAAATGGATTGTAAAAAATACGTTTTTCAGGTTTTTCAATCAAAAACTTAAGCTGAAAAAGAAAATTGAAAAGACCGACCTGCATAAATTGCGGGATGAAATGACGATCGCTGAGATAAACCACTTAATCGCTTTTGTTTTCGCAACTGTTTTTGCTTTGGTAAAATTTTTAAATTCAAGCTACTTATTTGCGCTAATTATTATGATAGTAAACGTAATGATGAATTTGTACCCATCGCTGTTACAACAGGAGAATAAAAGGCGAATAGATAAATTGATCAGAAAGCTATACCCCAACGAATATTTTGCTTAAAACGAGCTAAGGTGCAAGCGGCAGACTGTAAAGCGAGTAAACAAACTTCTTAACTATTTAAAACAGGAACAAACAACATGAGAAAATTAATATTCTTCATGCATACGTCTCTTGACGGTTTTGTAGCGGGACTTAACGGAGAACTGAATTGGGCAAAAGTAGATGATGAGATATTCGACTTTGTTGCTACCATGACCGAGAAAGCCGACACGGCCCTCTATGGACGGGTAACTTATGAAATGATGCAAGGATACTGGCCAAATGCCGGCAAACAACCTAACGCATCGAAACACGATATAGCACACTCCACCTGGTATAACCATGTTGCCAAAGTTGTTTTATCAACTACAATGAGCGAAAAAGGACTTGACAACACTAGAGTTATCAGCGACCATCTTACAGACAACATTCATGAAATAAAAAAGCAGGAAGGGAAAAACATCTTAATTTTTGGAAGCCCGCGTGCTTCTCATTCCTTATTAAGCGAAGGACTGATTGACGAGTTTTGGTTATTTGCCAACCCGGTGCTGCTTGGAGAAGGCATTCCGTTATTTAAGGGTGTAACTCAAAAGACCCCGTTGAACCTGATAGAAACAAAGACATTCGCTTGTGGAGTCATTGCTCTTCATTACGAAACAAAACACGATTGACAAATAACTAAAAACTTTAGATAAAGCTACAATGAAATACAAAGCAGGTTGCTATGAGCAGCACGCTACCCATAGGAAAGACATGTATCAAAGCGGTTCAGGGAAAAAAATTGGTGATGCCGGCTTTTACTTTTTAAAGGAAGCTATTGGTCTCATTTCATATGTTCTTTTCGTGACCGGTTAATTATCAGAATGGAAAATGATGGTATTTCAGCCAGGCAAACCTTAACACGGTGGAACAAAAAGCTTCTCAGATTCAGTTACAAAATAGAACGAGATAAATAAGCCGCCACATTTTTCCAAATTCACCTGAAAACTCACCCTACGGCAGATTTAACTTTAGTAGTAAATTCGGCTTTGTGCTTCGATTAACCGGGCCTACAGTAAGCACCAAACTATATTATAACAACTTCAATACGCCCTATCTGATTATTAAAACCTGAATATGATTCAAAAACACCTTTTACCCTCGATAAATAGGCAGCCATTCTTATATAAAGCAATGGGCGTTGCCCTTCTGAACCTGTTCAGCTTTTCACTAATGGCACAGCGCAACCCTATCGGCAACCTGCTGGTAGAAGGCGTAGGGGACATTCCTGCTGCTGTTTCGGAACGGTTAGAGCAATATCAAAATATCCGGGGGGCTGATGTTGCCGATTGGGATGCTGCCGGTAAAGGGATTTATATCACTACCCGATTTGCTGATGTTGCTCAAATACATCATATCGGCAAGCCGGGGGCTTACAGGGAGCAAATTACTTTTTTTAAAGAACCGGTCACTGGTATTTCCACCTGCCCCAATGCTATGAAAAACGGCTTCCTGTACAGCCGGGATATAGGCGGCAATGAGCAGTTTCAGATCTATTATTTTGACAGGGGAACAGGGCTTTCGACTATGCTGACAGATGGGAAAAGCCGCAATATGAGTCCCTTATGGAATAAAAAGGGTGATAAAATAGTATTTGCCTCTACCAGGCGAACCGGGAAAGACCTGGATTTCTATATTGCCTTCTTGAACCATCCATCCGATGCAAAGCTGACGCTGGAAAATAAGGGCGGCGGATGGAGTGTGATGGACTGGAGCGATGACGATACCCGTATGATTGTCTGCAACGCCACTTCAGTCAATGAATCGAAACTGTATATTCTCGATATCGTATCGGGAAAGCTGGAAGAAATCAATCCTTCCGAAAAGCAAATCTCCTATACTAAAGGTGGTAACAGTGCCAGGTTTTCAAAAGACGGAAAGGGAATTTTCATGATTTCTGATGAGGATACGGAAGTTATGACCTTGTGTTATTACGACATAGCGACCCGTAAAATGAAAAAAATTGCCGCTATCCATAACGATGCAGATAAGATTACACTCTCGGATGATGGTTCAAAGCTTGTTTTTGTGGCGAACGAGGGCGGCTATTCAAAACCTTATTTAATGAATACCCAAACCTTTAAATATGCCCCTTTAAACTTAGTATCCTCGGGGCTGATCACGAATGTGACATTCAATAAAGATAACAACCGGATCGCCTTTGGATTATCTGCTCCTAACCAAGCCGCGGAAGTATATGTACACGATTTGAAAACCAGCAAAACGGAACGCTGGACCTTCAGTGAAACTGCCGGGCTGAACCCTGCAAATTTTAGTCCGACAACGCTTATAGAATACCCGACTTTCGACAAGGATGAGCAAACAGGCAAAACGCGAATGATTCCTTCCTTTTTGATAACTCCCAAAAATGCAAGTGGTAAACTGCCTGTACTCATCCAAATTCACGGAGGACCCGAAAGTCAATCGATGGCGAATTTCAATGCTTTAAATCAGTATTGGGCGAATGAGCTGGGTATCGCTGTTTTGGTACCTAATGTGCGTGGTTCAACAGGCTACGGGAAATCTTATTTGAAACTGGACAACGGCGTATTGCGTGAAAACTCGGTGAAAGACATAGGAGCTTTGCTCGATTGGATAGCTACGCAACCCAATCTGGACGCTTCGCGGGTGGCTGTTTCCGGTGGAAGCTA
Source organism: Flavipsychrobacter sp. (assembly GCA_035497455.1). Classification (GTDB taxonomy): domain Bacteria; phylum Bacteroidota; class Bacteroidia; order Chitinophagales; family Chitinophagaceae; genus JAFIGV01. The sequence continues at coordinate 647,938 of DATJDL010000010.1, read as the reverse complement.
CGGCGGCTATATGAGTTTGGCCTGCATGACGCATTATAATGACAGGCTTAGGTGCGGCATAGATTTATTTGGCATTTCCAATTTCGTTTCCTTCCTGAAAAATACATCCGGCTACCGGGCGGACTTACGCAGGGTAGAATACGGCGACGAACGCGATGCGGAAATGGCAGCGTATTTAACCAAAATCAGCCCTTTGACGAATATCAAAAATATCACGAAGCCCATGTTCATTTACCAGGGGGAAAATGATCCCCGCGTACCGTTATCCGAATCGGAACAAATGGTGGAGGCTTTGAAACAAAATGGTGTATCGGTGAGCTATGTTCGGGCAAAAGATGAAGGGCACGGTATAGCCAAAAAGGCTAACCGCGACTATACGCTGGCGGCGATGTCTTTGTTTTTGAAAAAATACCTGGTGGGTAACTAAATTTTGACGGGCAAAAACCTCACATTATAAAATGCCATTCCGGCCATTATCTATACCAGTCAGACAGTACAGACAATTAACTATGAGAAAAATAATAGCAGCCATCAATATGACGCTTGACGCGTTTTGCGACCATACGGCGATTAACCCGGATGAAGAAATACATCAACATTATGCAGAGCTGTTAGAGAATGCAGATGTTATATTGTATGGGAAAACAACTTATCAACTGATGCAATATTGGCAAGACTTGGTAAAAAATCCTTCAGGTGAAAAATCCATGGATGAGTTTGCTCTATCTATGGACACAATACCCAAAATTGTTTTTTCGCATACACTGAAAAGCACAGGATGGGACACGGCGAAACTTGCCGATCAACCTATAGAAGAAACGGTAAAAGAACTAAAACAAGCATCAGGCGGTGATATTTTAGTAGGCAGCCGGAGCCTGATTATGCAGTTGCTGGAACTTAACCAGATTGATGAATTTCAACTTTGTGTTCATCCTGTTATTGCAGGAAGCGGTTTACCCTTATTTGATAAGATACACCGCAGCAGTTTTAAGCTCATAAAGACCAAGACCTTTGACAGTGGTGCAATCATGCTTTGCTATGAACCTACAAATCCATCACCATCGAATAGTTAACAAGTGTTTAGATCAATAAATTGAAAAGCAAAAATAATCTGCAGGTTTTCAATTAAACTTTAGTGATAAATTTGACACCGCATCGGCATTCCGGTCCGGCTGCCCTGCCCCAATATGCGTTGATTTTAATAGTAACCAACGCCGTATTTCATGACTGACAGCCAAAATATGAATTGTAAAAATTGCAACGAAGAAGTCAACCTCAATTACTGTCCCAACTGCGGACAGCCCGTTCATCTGAAACGGATCAGCGGGCACTACATCCTTCACGAAGTCGAACATGTATTACATCTTGAAAAAGGAATTTTTTACACCATCCGGGAACTACTGATACGACCAGGGGAAAGTATCAGGCATTTTGTGAGGGAAAACAGAAACCGGCTTGTAAAACCTATCATTTTCGTCATCGTAACCTCCCTGGTTTATACGCTCGTTAATCACTATTTTCATATTGAAGACGGTTATGTAAAATTTGGGGCAGTAAAAAAATCGACGGCGGGTCTGATCTTCCATTGGGTTCAAGGCCACTATGGATATGCGAACATAATAATGGGCGTATTTATCGCCGTTTGGCTAAAAATCTTTTTCAGGAAATACGACTATAATTTTTTTGAGATTCTTATACTCCTATGCTTTGTCATGGGAATGGGGATGTTGTTTTTCGCTGTTTTTGCCATCTTTCAGGGGCTGACACATGCTGATTTAATGCAACTGGCGGGATACGTTGGAATTGCTTATTGCACCTGGGCTATCGGGCAGTTTTTTGACAAGAAAAAGCCGGTCAACTACGTCAAAGCTTTTGCATCTTATATGCTGGGGATGATTTCTTTCGGGCTTTCTGCATTCCTGTTAGGGACATTCATCGACCTGATCATAAAACATTAGAAATATGGAGAAGAAAAAAAGCCTGCCGTTTACTTTTATTATTGTAGCCATCATTTTAGGTGTGGTCTTGTATAAGCAATTCAACTTTGAAACTTTAAGATTTGAAAAACCTGCGTTAGCCATTGTCTATATGATCACCTTCATCGTTTCTATTTCACTCATAGTAAAGAGTGCCAGAAGCAAATCATAGCTACCCTGGTTTGATAATATGGCAGTAAAAGACCTTATGAAGTATTAGTCTAAGTTCACTGTCCTTTTAAAATCCATCTTATTACTAAGCAAATAATGTAGACACTTATTTAAAATGATCATTATACAACGCGAATGAACTACAAAAAATACCCGGATGCAGATTTGTTAGAATCGTACACCACTTCGATAGACTATTCAGATAAAGCCAATAAGGATCTTTGTGCTGAAATTGACAAACGCGGCGGCATAGAGCAGCTAAGAAGCAGAGTGCGTGAACAAAATATCGTACTGGATGAAATGAAGCGAATCCATAAACTTGCATTCTCTCTTTACAAAACTGACCCCAATCCGGGCAAGATTAAGACGTCCATTACCTCAGACCTTTTATCATCCGACCAACTCCACAAAACAATCGACATTGCCATTAGTAACATTGAAAAAAATGTAAAAGACACTTCAATAAATTCAAGAACAATTATTGGAGGCATCATTGGCATAGCTATATCCAGTTTGATAGGTGCCGCAGTTTGGTTATATTCAATCATACAGACCGGGAGAATGTACTACATTTTAACACCTGGGATCTTAATAGTTTCTTATGTTATTATCCGACTTCTGACCGGACAAAGCTCAAATAACGCCCTAGTTTTTATTGCAACTTTTGTTGCTGCTTTTATCGCCATTATTTTAGGATTGTGGTTTTATAGTTTATTGACAAAATGAGATAAAGTGAACTTACTGTCTTCCTATTCATCTTTAGAAATAAAATTGAACCTTTGTGCTTCGATGGCAGACATCACAGTTACGCTATGTCCGGATACCAGTTATAAAAGATACTATACTTCCAAATGAAAATCAAACTTCTCTTTATATTCCTGCTTTGGGGACAAATCGCTTTCGGGCAAACAGAAAAATTGACTAAAGTTGCAGGTACCAAGTGTAGTCTGATCCTCCCAACTGGCTTTGTCACAGCCACAACTTTCAGTGGCTTTCAAAACCCTGAATGGGGAGCTTCTATAATGGTGAATGAACTTCCGACACCTTACTTACCCCTTGCTGAAGGTTTTACGGCAGAAGCTTTAAAGACAAAAGGTATGATCCTTGTCTCTAAGGAAGCTATTGACTTTAATGGATCAAAAGCAACTTTGATTAACGTTACCCAACCCACTGGAGGAATGGTCTATATAAAGCAGATTCTTATTTTCGGGGATTCCAGGAACTCCGTTTTAGTAAATGGGGTCTACCCGGAAACCTCAAAAGAAATAGCAACTAAAATAAAAGAGGCATTGCTCTCAACGGTATACGACTCTTCGCAACAGGGAAATGCTCTTGATGCTGTTCCTTTTACACTAGATGTTAAAGACACTGATTTCAAGTTAGCAAAATACCTATCTGGTAGCTTGCTTTATTCTACTGACGGAAAAATACCCACAGAAAAACCGATGTTGATTGCCGGCAATTCTATTGCAAAAGTTACAGCCCACAATCAAAAAGAATATGCAGAAGAACGGCTTAAAAAACTTCCCGGAGGAAATTTAACGCGTGTCAAAGAGATTAACGAAATAACAGTTGACAATTTAAAAGGCTATGAAATTATTGCTGACAGAAAAACAAAAAACGACAAATCTGAACTGCTATATCAGGTAATGCTTTTTAATGACAAAGGCGACTATTATATAATTGTTGGACAAACATTGGAGAACTTTGATATAAGTTTGGACGCATTCCGAAAAGTCGCAAAAACTTTCAAAAGGAAATAGATGAAACTCTATTGCATTTCTGGTAAGATCAGTAGATTTTAATCAGTTTGCAAATCCTGGTGACGATGGTTCGAATACGCGAACAAATTTTTTATTGGCAAAATGCCTTCACCAATTGGTTAGAACGGCTCCAACATTTATATAGAACAGAAAGAGTTTACACCTTACATCATTCAAAAATTCTCAACCGATTTTCTCAATTAGCCTTGAACCCAGCGCAAAAAAACCTGCATTACAAAAATCGAATGAATTTATCGGAACAATTAAAAAGCATCAACTGGTTACGAATTTTGCTGTTCTATGGGATCATATTGACCGGTACATACGTGGCGCGTCAGTTGCCCAACCTGCTCCGGCTGATTTTAGAACGGATCACGGATATTCCCTTTTCCTTCAACTACAACCACGGGATCATTACGTTAGTTGTGTCGCTGCTTTTCTATAAACTGAGCGGCGTAAAGCAGGAAATCACCTTATTGGGAAACAATAAAATCAAAGGTCTGTTATTCCCGCTGGTGCTGTTTTCAAGCTATACTGCTTATGGAATGAACAACCAACACGGTGTCGATAAACATGTATGGGCTTTCATCTTCTGTTTCTTTGCTTTCCTCTATAACATCATGGAAGAATATGCCTGGAGGGGCTATCTGTTGGAGAGCTTAGGAAAAACAGGTTATGTATTGAAAAGCTGCATTTCAGGGATTTTTTGGTGCATCTGGCATCTCCTGATCTTCAGCAATTTCGATCAATATGGCGGGTTCTGGCTGTTTTTTGTCTTCTGTATTGTTTTTTCTTTCATCCTGACGTTTGCCGTTTTACGAACCCGGTCGATCATCGTTGCAGCCACGATTCATGCATTCATCATCCAGATCAATTTTGTAGCGTTGATCTGTTTTATCATTTTTATGCTCCTGTTATGGACCTGGAATAAAAAGTTATTACGCGCCTGATATAGCAGCAAGATAAAATATTGGTTTAAAAGTCCTGCTTTTCACTTTAAAGCTCCACTGTCTCCTCTTTCTTTTCTGTCATGTTAACCGTCGTCTCCGGCGAGAATGAGATTTGTTCTCCTTGCTGCTTCGTATGCAATGCTTTTGCAAACACGATGCTTAGCAGCACGATAGCGATGCTGATATAGCCGGTGATCTCGTAATGCAGGATTTTATTATCCGGCATCTTTACTACAATGAATCCTGCCAGTACAGAAGCCACGCCTACAAACAGTTGCTGTATAGAAGAATTGAAACTCATGAAACTGCCGCGACGTTCAGGTGGCACCACGTTGCTGATCATCGCCTGTGCCGGTATACTTCTGCCGGAAGACACAATAAACCAAAAACCTGTGACACACAACACTAAATAAAAGGGGATAGCAGGTAAATTAGTAATGAAAGCTATAGGTAAAATGCCAATAAGCACCAGGATCACGAAAAGCCTGTGTTTGCCTACCTTATCAGCAAGACGCCCGATGATCGGTGACGAAAACAGGGTCAGCGCCCCACCTACCATGTAGATCATCGGCGTTTGGGTTTTGGAGAAGCCCATATTAAACTCCATAAAAGGATTGATGAACGGGATGATCATAAAATGACCCATCATGAGGCAGGCGGACAATGCCAGTGCGTAAAGCTGGTTCCTGTCTTTTACAATCCCGGAAAGCAACTCTTGCGGACGCATCTTAACCTTACCTGTGGAGAGATGATGATCCATGCGGGGAAGGTACCGGATCAGGAAAGGAAGAAGTAACACGCCTATCAGCACGACCAGAACAAACGGTCCATGCCAGTTGAAATGATTCGCTACGTACAATCCGAACGGAACGCCGAACACCGATGCCACGGAAAACGCCGCCATGATCATCCCCATTGCTGAAGCGCGTCGTTCATAGGGCACAATATCCGCTACGATAGAGAGTACCTGTGCGCCGATCAACCCGCCAAACATACCCGCCACAATGCGCGAAGTCAGCAGCATCCAGTAGGTGGGTGACAATGCACAGCATAAGGTACCCGCTAAAAAACCGGCATATGCAAATAACAGCACCTTCTTCCGGTCGAAACCATCTACAAAAAAGGCCGCCAAAAAACCGGAAATGCCTGCACTGAAAGTATAGGCCGCTACCAGCATCGAAAACTGCTGCGAGGAAATATCAAAATATGGCATCAGGTAATTTCCCAACGGCATCATGATCATAAAGTCCAGGATGTGGGTGAAATTCAGCGTGGCCAGCAACAATAATATTATACGTTCTTTACTATTCATTTTTACTAACGAGTCGCGAAGGTCCCTCAATTCTCCGGTTTCAAAAACTTTTGCGGGATGATAAAATTGATATGGATATAAAGAAAAGAAGCTTCACCCGGGAATCAGGCTGGCCAGCAAAAACCGGAAGTGAGATTGCGCAGGCAATCCTATTTCACAACAAAGAGCTACACTTAAAATGCAACTTTCAAAAAAAAAGAGTCTATTTCTGGGTCAGATTTCTAAATACTTCTTCGAGGGATTGGGTCTCGGTTTGCAGTGAAGCGATATTCAGGTCGTGATCAAGTGCCCATTTCATGACTTCCTTACGCAATTCATCCGGCTTGCTGGTGTAGAACCGCCAGCGATTACCGCCCAGGGATTCTGTTTTCTGCGCCTGGCTGAGCTTTTTGAACAATGCGGTATTTACCGCAGTTTCGAAACTCACCACCAGTGCTTTCTGCGGCTTGTTGGTTTGCTGAAGCGTATCGATTTTGTCGTCTGCTACGATCGTCCCGTTATTGATGATGATGGCACGGCTGCACATGGCCTGCACTTCCTGCATGATATGCGTAGAAAGCAACACGGTTTTTTCTTTTCCTATTTCGATGATCAGATCCCGGATCTCTACCAGCTGGTTAGGATCCAGACCGGATGTAGGCTCGTCTAAAATAAGCACATCCGGCTTGTGAAGCATAGCCTGAGCCAGCCCCACCCGCTGCTTATAGCCTTTCGACAGCATCCCTATCTTCTTATGCACTTCTTTATTTAACCCCGTGAGGGATATGATTTCCTCTATTCGTTCCTTCGGTTTACTCATTTTATGAATACCCGCAGAAAATTCCAGGTACTCCCGTACGTACATCTCAAAATAAAGCGGATTGGCTTCCGGCAAATAACCCACACGTTTGCGTACTTCCATCGCCTGCGTCTCCACATCAAAACCGCATACCGTTGCGGTGCCTTCTGTTGCCGGGAGATAGCCGGTAATAATCTTCATGGTTGTGGATTTTCCCGCACCATTCGGTCCTAAAAATCCGACTATTTCTCCTTTATTCAGTTCAAAAGAGACCTGATTGACAGCCACCTGCTCCCCATACTTCTTTGTAAGCGATGCAACTTTTATAGACATGTCGGCAAATCTAAAACAAATGGCGGTGTCTCAAAACTTAAAATAATGCATCAGAACGCTAAGGTTCCCTTAAATCCCCCCATACTGTTACAGAGTCCGTACCCGCAACCCTTACAGCATGCACTTCGGGTATGCTGATCCTTATTTTACTTCCTTCTTTAGCGACAGAAGCTGATTTTTTATCCTTGCCGGTAGTCGTATAAAGAACTAATTGTCCTTCAGTCACCGTGACGGAAACCTCACCAGCCTGAGGATTGGCTGCTACGATAGGCAGCGAGCCGGCCGTCGCAGGAAAGGAACCTCCAAAAGTGACAACGATACTATTGGCACGATCTGTTGCGATCAATTGATTGCCCTGCACAATTACAGACTGTGCAGTTCGGTTATTATTGTCTACTTTCCAGGTACTAACAACGTTATCTTCTTTCTTTTTACATGTCAAGGTGCTCATCAGCACCACCATGGCTATTCCAACTGCCTTCTTCATATTCCGTTATCCTATCTAAATAATCATGCCTTCTCACATAGTCCAGAATGCTATATTTTAAGACTTTATTCATATTAATATAGTACGTTCAGCCACTTGTGACAACACAGGCAGGTGATCAAAACTCTGCTATCAGGGTCTGAAAGTGGCCTGCGTGTCCGGATTATGCATGACTGTAAGCAATTTGATATTTTTTTGCTTTCGGGAAAAATTATTTTTAAAAAAACCTGTTTCATAAATAAAAAAACATACTTTTGCAATCCAAATTAAAAATTAGACACATTTAGTAATGCCTACTATTCAGCAATTAGTTCGTAAGGGTCGTGAGCAAATTCGTGCTAAGTCAAAATCACGTGCATTGGATGCTTGCCCTCAACGTCGCGGTGTTTGTACCCGTGTATATACTACCACTCCAAAAAAACCAAACTCTGCTCTTCGTAAAGTAGCGAAAGTACGCCTTACGAATAAAGTAGAGGTTATCGCATACATTCCGGGTGAAGGTCATAACCTGCAAGAGCACAGTATCGTGTTGATCCGCGGTGGTCGTGTGAAGGATTTGCCGGGTGTACGTTATCACATCGTTCGTGGTGCCTTGGATACCGCGGGTGTGAAAGACCGTAAACAAAGCCGTTCTAAATACGGTACTAAGAAAGAAAAAGCGAAAAAATAATTTTTTACAATAAGTAATTTTCAATAAACAATGAGAAAGGCACAAGCCAAAAAGCTTCCTTTAGCTCCAGATCCAAAATTTAACGATAAACTCGTTACTCGTTTTGTAAACTGCCTGATGTGGGGTGGTAACAAAAGTGTAGTATTGACTGCGTTTTATGATGCTTTGGATAAAGTTTCTAAAGTAACCAGCGAAGACGGTTACGAAGTTTGGAAACGCGCATTAGCCAATGTTACTCCTGCGGTAGAAGTTCGCAGCCGTCGTATCGGCGGTGCTACCTTCCAGATTCCTGCAGAAGTACGCCCTGATCGTAAAATCTCTCTGAGCATGAAATGGTTGATCCGTTTCAGCCGCGAGCGCAACGGTAAAACCATTGCAGATAAACTGGCTAACGAAATTGTAGCTGCAGCAAAGGGTGAAGGTGCCGCTGTAAAGAAAAAAGAAGATACACATCGTATGGCAGAAGCAAACAAAGCGTTTGCACACTTCAAAGTTTAATTTTTATAATTTTTAATATGGATAGACCGCTGCATTTTGTGGCGGTTTTTTTATTGCTCTTCTTCTTTCAGATCAGTAAGTATATCAAAGCGGTTGCGTAGTTTTATCTCTTCATGAAAACAATTCCTGAAAGCCTTTTACAATCCCTGGAAACCATAAATGGTTTTGATAAAACAGCTTTTATAGAGGCACATCAGCAACTGCCTCCCACCTCCGTCAGGTTACATCCTAAAAAATCAACGGGGTCCCAATTGGAGGTCCTTTCAAAGATACCATGGTGCGACTACGGGCTTTATTTACCCAATCGCCCCGTTTTTACCCTGGATCCATCGTATCATGCCGGTGGTTATTATGTACAGGAAGCATCCTCTATGTTTTTACACCAGGTGATAAAACAACTAGTATATTCAGACCAGCCGCTGCGCGCATTGGATCTTTGTGCAGCACCGGGAGGGAAGTCTACCCTCCTTGCTTCGCTCCTGGATGAAAAGGATCTCCTGGTTTCAAACGAAGTGATTCGCACGAGGGCAGGCATCCTGGAAGAGAATGTCATCCGGTGGGGGTATTCCAATAATTGGGTCACCAGCAATGACCCGAAGGATTTCGGCAGATTAGAAGGCTATTTTGATCTGGTGGTGGTCGATGCTCCCTGCAGCGGATCCGGGCTTTTCAGAAAAGATGGACGGGCGCTCACCAGCTGGACCGAAGCAAATGTGGCACTTTGTGCTTCAAGGCAGAAGCGTATCATAGCAGACGTATGGGGTAGCCTGAGGGAGAACGGCATCCTGGTGTATGCTACCTGCTCTTATTCACCGGAAGAAAATGAGCAACTGCTGGACTGGATTGCATCGGAGCTGGATTCGGACAGTCTTTCCGTTACCCTACCGGAAAATTCGGGGATCACCACGACTTTCTCTGAAAGGCATCAATATGCGGGCTACCGCTTCTTCCCGGATAAAGTGAAAGGAGAAGGATTTTTTATAGCGGCTATCCGGAAAACTGCAGCCCTCACTTCCTCAAAGCTTCCTAAACCCAAAGCATTAAAACCCGAAAAGCACAAACACGATATTGTCAATATCCTGAGGGAGGGGAATTGGCAATTATTAGAACAGAAAGATGGTTTTGCCGCTATTGACGCAGCACATTTAACGGATTATCACCTCCTCAGGCAATTCGTTTATTTGCGCAAAACCGGGGTATTGATCGGAAATTTCACACCGAAAGAATGGATTCCGCACCATGAAGTAGCGATGAGTACAGATAAAGCAGCGTGTCTGCCGAAACTGGAAGTAACAAAAGAAATAGCATTAAAATTTCTGAAAAAAGAAGAATTAAACATGACACAAACCGGCAAAGGGTGGTATCTTGTTCACCATGAAGGATTATCCCTGGGTTGGATAAAAGCGCTGGGGAATCGTGTGAATAATTATTTACCCAAAAACTGGAGAATACGAATGGAGCTGCCTGCAGAAGATTGGGCATAAGAATTGTTGGAAGCAATAAAACCTTTATGAATGAAGCAGAATATCGTTTTAATACTCCTCCTGCTGTTTGTATCTTTTAGCTCATTTGCCAAGAATGACAGCTTATTTGTCTGGCAGGGCGAAGACGGCTGGATATTAAAGCACAAGGTAAAAACGGGAGAAACAGTCTTTTCCATTGCAAGAAACTACCATATACCCCCTGTCATGCTGGGCGAAGCCAATGAAATCAATATACAGGAAAAACCCGCTCCGGGCAGTATGTTGTTTATACCTCTCGGGGCGTATAATCTAAAATCAGATGGCATCCAAACCGGCGAAATGCGTCCTCTCTATCACCGCCTGCGCACCGGGGAAAGCCTCAAACGGCTGGCTAAGAACAGCAACGTGACACAACGCCGCCTGATGGACTGGAACAACAGTACAGAGGATGATATCTACGAAGGGCAAACGTTATTTGTAGGCTGGCTATTATATGACGGGACTTCAATCACCTCCGCACCTGCCACCGCATCTCCGCCCAAACAGGGTGCCTCTACACCGGTGTCCTCAAAACCGGGCATACCGGCATCGGGCACCTCGACAACGCAACAACGCCTACCACCGACAACACCTGCGGTAAAAGGGGATACCACTTATGTCATTTATTTGCCCAAGACCGTTGATACGACAGAAGAAGAAAAATCGGAAGCTGAAACGCTGTTTGATGCTCAAACCATGGAGGGTACCCGCGTGAGCAGGGAAAAAGGTCCCGCTGCCTTTTTTAAATCGGCCAATTCCAATGCAAGTTTCTATTACGCATTTCATAATACGGCGCCCAAAGGCACGATCATCAAGGTACGGAATATCAATAACGGCAAAACAGTATTCGTAAAAGTCCTCGGATTGATCCCCCAGACAGGCATGTATCACAACGCTATTATCGGCATCAGCAGCGGGGCACGGGCAGCGCTGGATATCCGTGATGAGAAAGCATGGTGCGAGCTGACCTACGCAAAATAATAGGAATAGAACAAATAAAAGGAAAAAAGGACAACATGTCGTTTGTCTCCCGTGTCAAAAGGAGTTTCATAAACTTTCGTTGTATTCGGTAATTTCAAGCATAGGTTGAATTAAGTTTCCCTTTTAAGCTGTTATTTTACCCTCCATTTTTAATTTATCAAGTGACCATCTACCTTATTCCGTTTATTTCCGCATTCATAGGTTGGTTTACCAACTGGATTGCTATTAAAATGCTGTTTCATCCCAAAGAACCCAGGCGTTTTTTGTTCATGACCTTTCATGGTATATTTCCCAAAAGGCAAAAACAGTTTGCACAAAAGCTGGGAAGTACCGTGGCTAATGAACTCTTGCATTTTGATGAGATAGCCAGTCGCCTGAATGAACCCGAAAGACTAAAAGCAGTAACGCCTTACATCGAAGAACATATCGACACCTTCCTGCACCATAAACTCAAGGAGAAACTGCCGGTAATCGCCATGTTTGTAGGCGAGGGTACCATTCAAAAGCTGAAGGAAGGTTTGATGGAAGAAATCAACGTGATGCTGCCACAGCTTATTCAAAAGTTTACTGATAACCTGGGTGAACAGATAGACATTGAGAAGATCGTATCGGAAAAGGTGGCTAATTTTTCCTCTGACAAGCTCGAAGCGATTCTTGTCGGTATTATGAGTAAGGAATTTCGCTTTGTAGAGATTATCGGCGGTGTTTTGGGTTTTGTCATTGGTCTGTTGCAAATACTGATCACGCTGCTTTAAATTTTATCTTCCTACGCTTCCTGCGGCATTCATCTTAGTTATTGCCTTGGTGGCCGTTTCTCTGCCAGCCATACAGATCGTTCTAGTAAACAAGAACGAGATAAAAGTTGATATGCCCACTTACCTAAGCGGCCGAGGACTTATCTGAGTTATAATCCCTGAATTCGGGCACCAAACGGCGCAATCTCAATCATACTGATTTCCAAATACGTTTTACTGAAAAACAGATGTTACCGGGAGAAACGCCAAGCAAAAAATGACTTTCTAATTTTATTTTTAGCCTAGTCTAAAAATATAGTATATTGCACACTAAATATAGAATTAGTGTGAAAGAATTAATTTTTACTATGGTTACCTGTTTTGGAGTTTTGACAGCTCCTGCGCAGGAAAAGAAGCTCCGGGACACTCTTCAAAAAGACGGGGATGAAGTAGTGGTGACCGGCAACATGAAAGAAATGACGCGCAAGGAAAGCGCCATTCCTATTGAGGTGTATTCTTCAAAATTCTTCAAGAAAAATCCGACACCCAATTTGTTTGAAGCCGTTGGAATGATCAATGGGGTAAAGCCACAATTGAATTGCAATGTGTGCAATACGGGTGATATACACATCAATGGCATGGAAGGTCCTTATACGCTGATCCTAATTGACGGAATGCCCATTGTCAGCAGCCTTTCCACCGTGTACGGGTTAAGTGGTATCCCCAACAGTATCGTAGAACGTGTGGAGGTAGTAAAAGGCCCCGCTGCAGCGATGTATGGCTCAGAAGCTATGGGAGGTCTCATTAATGTCATCACCAAATCTCCTTTGACAGCTCCCTTGCTCAGTGTGGATGTCAATGCGACCTCATGGCAGGAATATAATGTGGATTTGTCGTTGAAGCAACGCTTCGGAAAACTGCAATCTCTTTTAGGCATTAACTATTTCAATTACAACCAGCGTGTGGATAAAAACGACGATGGATTTACAGATGTTACTCTACAGCATCGTATTGCTGTTTTCAACAAATGGAATCTGGAGCGCAAAGAATACCGTGTTGCCAGCCTCGCCGCCCGCTATGTGTATGAAGATCGTTGGGGAGGACAAACCAACTGGAACAACGAATGGCGGGGATCTGACAGCATCTATGGAGAAAGTGTTTACACTAAACGCTGGGAGCTGACAGGGATGTACCAGCTTCCACTGAAAGAAAAAATATTTACCCAGTTCTCCTATAACCTACACGATCAAAATTCATTCTACGGTATCATACCTTACATGGCAACACAACAGACCGGCTTCGCGCAAGCGTATTGGAGCAAGGGATGGGGAAATAAGCATGATATACTGGCGGGTATATCCGTACGTTATAATTATTATGATGATAACACGACTGCTACGCAGGATATCCATGCAGGGAAAAATCAACCAGCCCAGACTGTTTTACCCGGACTGTTTTTGCAGGATGAGTGGAAGCTCAATGATGCTAATAAGCTTTTGCTCGGGTATCGCTTTGATTATGACAGTTACCACGGTGGCATCCACTCTCCCCGGCTGGCCTATAAATTCTCACCCGATCAGGATAACACGTTACGCATCAGTCTGGGTTCAGGCTTCAGGGTAGTCAACATCTTCACAGAAGACCATGCAGCCCTTACCGGTGCGCGGGAGGTGGTGATCGCGGATAAACTGTCACCGGAACGATCCTACAATACCAACCTGAATTATGTTCGAAGCTTTGCGACTTCTTCATTCTTTGGAAATATCGATGTCACGGGGTTCTATTCTTATTTCACCAACAAAATCATCGCTGACTATGATACGGATCCTCAAAAGATCATTTACAACAATCTGAATGGGTATGCGGTTTCACGAGGCATATCTGTAAATACAGAGATCAACCTTGTATCCCCGTTAAAGCTGATCGCCGGCATTACGTACATGGATGTGTTTCAGCAACGCACAAATCAAGCAGGGGAAAAAGAAAAAAGCTTCCAAATGCATGCACCAAAATGGAGCGGCAACTTCCTGGCTACGTATCTTTTCAAGAGAAAACTGAGCATGGATCTCACCGGAAACTGGTACAGCCCTATGCGTTTACCCGTCTTTCCCAATGATTACCGTCCGGCGTATTCACCCTGGTTTTGTATTGTGAATCTGCAAGCTACCAAGCAATTTAAAAACGGTTTAGAAGTATACGGAGGGGTGAAGAATATTTTCGATTTCACTCCTTCCGATCCTATCATGCGTCCGCAGGATCCCTTCGATAAGACGGTCAATGATCCGGTAAACAATCCTAATAATTACACCTTCGATCCCAGTTATAACTATGCGTCCCTGCAAGGAAGAAGATTTTTTCTGGGCGTCAGGTTTTTTGTAAAATAGGAAGTTTTTATTCCTGTCCCAGCATTCCAGCCAGGTAATGACGCTTACTCCTTTGACTATCACGGGTACTATATAACGACTGTACCGATTTTCTCCCTGTCCGGACTCATACAAAATATCATAAATGGATTCTCCATAGAATTTTCGCAGGTTCCCGATGTTTATCTCTATAGGCTGATGTAAGGTTTTTCGCCGGCTATTTCGTAATCTTGCAAAATTTTTTTAATCAACGGAGCGGCATGGCAGTCATCATTTTTTTCATTGCGCATTGGTATCTTTCTCTTTTCTGTCAAACGTTTTTCCAGCACCGTTATGCTGCACATGGAGCATTTACAATGAGCCGGGGATGGGAACGTTTCTTCTTCATATTGACCTTCTTATTTCAGGGATCGTCCTTTCTCAGCACCAGGGCTTATGCCATCATGCACCGCATGCACCATGCCTATGCCGACACCGATAAAGACCCCCATTCTCCGAGCTATTCAAAAAATATCTTCGACATGATGTGGAAGACCTACATATTTTATCGCGATGTAAACGAAAGAAGAATAGAGATCGATCCGAAGTTTTTGAAGAACGTACCGGATTGGGACCGTTTCGAAAAGTTTGCCGGTTATCGTGTGACACGTCTGGCGTGGGTTGCTTTATACATTGCTTTTTACGCGGCATTTGCCACTTCTCCCTGGTTATGGTTGTTATTGCCTGTGCAAATCCTGATGAGCCCGGTGCATGGCGCGGTAGTGAACTGGTTTGCACACAAATTCGGCTATGAAAATTTTAAATTGAAAAATACCGCAGAAAACCTCTTGATCGTTGACTTCCTGATGTTGGGAGAATCCTACCATAACAACCACCATAAGCGCCCTTCTAATGTAAATTTTGGCTATCGCTGGCATGAAATAGACCCGGTGTATCCCGTGATCTATATCCTGGATAAACTCCATGTCATTCGTATTACGCCGAAGAAAGCTGTAGCGAATGCGCCGCTTATGTCTTCAAATACCACAGGCATTGCCAAAGAAAAGGAAATGGTGATGGAAGAAGAATGGTAGTAGTTATTACAGTCGGCTTACCAGTAGTATACATAATAAAATTCTCACCGCATATGCTTCATATGCGGTATTTTTTGTGTAAACCAGTAACTTTTTACAGGATATGAGCTGCACGTTCTCTTCCATTAAGTATATGGGATTTTTTTCCATCGAACTGCACTATGCAATTGCGGTGTAGATTTAGATATATTTGCACACATTCTTCTTACAACTTATTTACACAACATTTCTATGGCTTTATTCGAAAAGCATCTTTATGTAGCGGAATCCAACATTCCCAACGCCGGCCGTGGACTTTTTACCAGGGTTTTCATTCCGAAAGGAGAAAGTGTCGTAGAATATAAAGGGAGAAAGACGACCTGGAAGGAAGTGGAAAGTGACGAAGTTGACAATCTTTACATTATGTATGTAACTGCGGACAATGTCATCGACGCTAATAAGCATAAAAAGGCACTGGCGCGGTATGCAAATGACGCTAACGGACTTACGAAAGTAAAAGGGTTAAAAAATAACGGTCATTATGTGCACGATGAGGACGGACGCGTGTACCTGGAAGCCAAAAGAGATATTGAAGCCGGCGAGGAGATTTTTGTGGGGTATGGTAAAGACTACTGGGACACCATCCGTAAAAACATGAAAATAGACAGCGACAGGGAAAAAAAGCCTCAAAAACAAACAAAAAAAGCTACGAAAAAAACGAAGTAGTGTTTGCTGCATCCTTTTCCTGATACAGTTCACTATGTCCAAACCACTTTATATTTTCAGCGGGCTGGGAGCAGACGAAAGGATATTTCAAAGGCTTGATTTTTCGGATTCTCCGGCAAATTTTATTCAATGGATTGCTCCGGAGCCGGATGAAGCTATTGAGCACTACGCCCAGAGACTTTTAGCACAAATCAAAACAGAAAATCCTGTTTTGATCGGACTTTCATTTGGAGGTATGATGGCTGTTGAGGTAGCAAAGCTGATCCGCACAGAGCGAATTATCCTGATCTCCTCTGCCAAAACCAAAGCGGAGCTACCCCCCTATTTCCAAGCGGGAAGTTTTCAGCTTCATCACATCATTCCTGCAACGTTCTTTAAAAGCTCCAACCCGATCTCAAATTGGCTTTTCGGAGCGGATGCACCCGCTGATAAAAAACTTTTAAAACAAATACTGAAAGACACCGATCCTATCTTTCTCAAATGGGCTATGGATAAAATAGCTTCCTGGAAGAATCATACTGTTCCTAACAACATTATTCATATCCATGGTACTAATGATCGCATCTTACCAATAAAATACGTCCGGTGTGACAAGACCATTCAAAACGGTGGGCATATGATGGTATGGAACCGGGCTGAGGAATTAAACGATCTGCTTCGAAAATACCTTTAGAATATCGAAGTGTGTGTATGCAAAAAAGCAACGGACAACCTAAATGACGCGTTACTTTCTTGACATCCTAGAGCTGCAATATTGCTATTTCTTTAAGATCTGATGAACAGTAGTATTTCCTTCGCTTACTACAGTCAGTAAATAATACCCGGGAGGTAAATTACTCATTTGAGGTATAGGAGCTATATTCTTACCTTTTTGCAATTCGTTGGTCATATTGATCAAACATCTTCCGGTCATATCAGCAACCTGGAAAGATGCCTTGGTATTCGAGTTAGCATAGACACTAACGAAAATGTTCTCCGTAAAAGGGTTGGGAAATACTACAGACTCAGCTGAATTCGCTTCTTCTGAAATAACCCGGACCACTTTTGAATATTCTTTTTTGTTTCCTTTTCCGTTTGCTTTTAGCCTGTAATAAAAGCTGCTTGCGCCGTCGTTAAAAGCGTTTGCATCTGTAAATTCATAGTCAGCACCCGAACCATTTCCTGTTTTGGCAGATAACGACCCGACGGTATGATAGGACATTCCATCCTCAGACCGTTCCACATCGTAAGAAAATACATCCGATTCGTTTGCCGTCTTCCATCGAAGATTAACATTATTTCCTTTAGCAGTAGCTAAGAAATTTAACAGGGTCATGTTCAAAGGATTACCAAGCTCTATTCCAAAATCCATCCAGTTAGCAGAAGCTGAACCCGTGGTGGCCGTCGCCGAATTGGATGTAAGCCTTTTGTTATTAGGCGCTGAAGGCCCACTGGACGTTCTCACGTTAAAGCCGCCTGCAGTCTTGGTTGTCCAAACGACTTCAAGAATGAGGCTTTGGGTCGAATCAAAAGCAAAGGGATTTTGCAAGTCAATGTAAAACCAATCGCCGCTTGTGCTGTTAGCTGTATTAACCGTATAGGTAGCTCCATATACCACATCGGTCAGCCCGGTGGCAAAAGTCAGCCCGCTACCGGGAAACTGCGTAGCTGTAGTCTGTCCCAGTTTCAGGTAAAAGTCAGTGAAAGAAGCTGTAGCATTGGCAGTAACAGTTCTGAAATAGATTCGGGTAATGACACCTGAGCCTGCTCCCGGCAAATCTCCCGGAAGATACAAGTGTTGTGTCTTTAATCCCGCCGTACTGCTAAACGGATAGCTGTTGCTTCCCGTACCACCGCCTTTAAAATATTGCGGCGTCTGTGCGTTCCCGGTCCAGGGGATCGCCCAAATGAATGCTATCAATAGTAACCCAAAGTAGATTTTATTCATAAGAATCAATTTTATTGTAAAATAATAATTAAATGAAAAAGTTGTATACTTCTATTGGGAAGCCGTGTGTATTGGGATAGTAGACGAACAGACAACTAGCTGGCTTTGAAATATTCCCGAAGCGATGACCGGTAAAAAAAAATATCTTTCTTAAAAGCTATAGCATTATATGGCGCTTGAACTCTTTATCCCTGTCAAACAGGTAGCGATATGTAGCTAAAGTGCGGGTTCTCGTAGTGCCCAGGCTTTCCGCGATGTTGATCATTTTGGGATTAAAATCGCCGATCCACTGCATTTCATACACCTCATACTTATGCCGCGGTTGTATCACTTTTGCAGCTTCAATGATCATGAATGAATCTACGCCCTTCCCCTGAAACTCCGGTATGATGCCGAACACCAAACCGACAAAACGCGTGCATTTTCCAAATTGCTTCAAAAGTAAAAAGTAAAGTTTCTGCAGCAATCCGAACTTGCCGTTCATGTGCTTGAAGTACTGGTTGAGATCCGGGAGGTTGATCCACATGGCTATCGGCTGATCTTTATAATAGGTGAACCAGGTGATGTGTTCATCCAATACCGGTTTCATCTTTTCAAACATCTTCTTTACCGTACGTTCATCCAGTTCTTTACCACCACCATGTCCAGCCCAGGCTTTATTGTAGATGTAGGTAAAGTCTTTTACAAACCTGGAGAGCTCTGCCTTGCGAATGGGTATGGCCCGGTAGTTTTTGTCCTTTGCTATTTCCGCATGACGTGCATAAAACTTCTCGGGCAACTGATCCTTTACATTCATGCCAAAGCAAACCTGGTTGAAGTAGATACTAAACCCGTATGTCTCAAAAAGCGAAGTATAGTATGGCGGATTATAATTCATGCAATACAGCGGTTCCTGAAACCCTTGCACCTGCAAGCCCCACCACCGGTCCCGTTCTCCGAAATTGATAGGTCCATCCATGGCTTCCATGTCTCGTTGTTTCAGCCATTCCCTGCAATGATCGAACATGGCGTTAGCAGCCTGCTGCTCCTCTACGCATTCAAAAAAGCCGATACCACCGGTAGGTTGTTCGTTCTTATATTTCTTATTGATAAATGCCGCTATGCGTCCCAGTATCCTGCCCGACGTGTCTTTCAATAACCAGCGTGCACATTCACCTTGTTTAAAAGCTTTATTCTTTGCAGGATCAAAAACATCCTCTACGTCCTTGTCTAGCGGACGAATCCAATTGGGGTCATTTTTATAGATCGTCACCGGGAAATCTAAAAAATCCCTGATGTCCTGAGCCGATCTTACTTCGTGCATTTGCATGGGTAAAATTACGGTAATAAAAGTAGCCGCTATTCTTTGTCCACCGCCATCACGGCACGCAATTTCAACTTTTTGGCAGCATACAAAACAGCATAAATACTTTCGGCATCCGCTTTCCTGTCAGGGTTGATCACCACAGTAGGCTCAGCATCCTCTGACTTGGCCACAGCAGATGCAATAGCCGTTTGCAAGCTGTCTTTCGAAATTTTCTTAGTACCTGCAAAAAACGTTTGAGTGCTGTCAATGCTGATAACGATCGTTTGTTTTGCCTTCGTATCGCTTTGTCCTTTGGGAGTCATGACTTTGATCACATTCGGATTGGCGAGGGTAGAAATGATCAGGAAAAAAAGCAATAATATAAACAGGATATCATTCAGCGCAGAGGGGTGTGTTTCAGGTTTTTCCCTAAAATTTTTTCTAATGTTCATTCACAAAATTATTTAGAGGGTTCCTGCAAAATGTCTAAGAATTCTACGGCTGCTGCCTCCATGCGATACACATTTTTATTGATCTGTGCATTGAAATAGTTATATGCGATATACGCCAGCAAACCGATGATCAACCCTACGGCAGAAGTTACCATTTTGGTATAAATCCCCCCGGCAATAGTCTCCAGCGAAAAACCCTGATGCTGGATATTGAAAAACAGGATGATCATCCCGGCGATGGTCCCCAGGAATCCAAACATAGGAGCGATACCGGCTAATGTAGAGAGTATGGAAAGATTTTTCTCCAGGTGATAGACTTCCAACTTAGCCGCACTTTCCATCGTTTTTTCTATATGATCAATAGGCTTGCCTATGCGGCTGATCCCTTTTTCTATGATACGCGGTACCGGACCCTCTGCGTTCTTCGCCAGGGTGCGCGCCCCATTTAAATTGCCCGATGTAATATGTTCCCGGATGCGGGACATAAAAAGCGCGTCGCCCTTACCCGCTTTCTGCAATACCATCCATCTTTCAAAGGCGATATATACCAGCAAAATAGAACAGAGCAGTAAGGGTATCATTAACACGCCGCCTTCTCTGAGCAGGTACCAAAGCGAAATTTCTTCGCTGGCAGGAGCAACAGGCGTAGTGACTGTTTGTACGGCAGAGTCTATTTGAAGGAGGATAGTTAGTAAGTTCATGGTATGTTGGTTGGATCAAAAATAGCGATTAGGATAGTCTTTAGCATTGTTAAAAATTTGTTGGGGATAAATCACATGCTGAATGCGAATATCTTTTAGAGCGCATGCTATTTTTCACAAGCTATTTACGGCATTAAAATCCATTAATCATTTATGCACGCTGTATCCGGTTTCAGATGCTATTGAAACATTAAAGGGGGTGATGCGCACTTTCTCATAGGTCTCTCCGTACCAGGATATAAACTGTTCCTACCGTTTTTCATTTGATTCAGATCCTCGCTATCCGTGCCAATGCTCTCGTTTTCATAAAAAGAATCACGGATGAATTGGGTAAGTATAAGCAAACGCTTATTTATCACGATGTAAATGAAAGGACTGCTCCGGGTCGGGGGAATGGCAAAAAAATAATAATTGACCGTGAGCACCAGAAAAGGCAGGATGGCAAAACCGGCATTAACTGTAATCGTCGCTTATAATGGAAGCATAATCATCTGCCACACCGATGAAGGAAAGCGGGAGGCAGACCAAGGTAAGCGCTACAACAGGAGTCCGGTAACTTGGTTTGCATACATACATCGTTTTCTGCAAGAGGAATACGACAGGCTAATGCTTCACCTGTCGCTTCAGCACTCCACCGGCCGCTTCCTTAATGGTATTCGTAAAAATAAATGCCTTGGGATCCAGGCCGTGCACCACGTTACGCAGTCTGCGCACTTCCAACCGGGTAATCACCGTAAATACGATATCACAGTCCTGGCTTACCTCAAAACTGTCTTTCAGGAAACCCCGTTCTCCTTTATAGATGGTGATTCCTCTTCCCATTTCCAATACCAGTTTTTCCTTGATAATCTCGCTCATGCCGGAGATAATGGTAACACCTGTAAACTCTTCGAGACCTTCCACAACGTAATCGGTGGTTTTGGTAGCAACATAATAGGTGAGCATCGCATAAAGCGCTACCTCCAGTCCGAAATGGGATGCAGCAATTAAAAAGATCACCGCATTCATACCCAAAATGATCTCACTGATGGTAAAACCAGTCTTCTTAAGTGTGTACAGCGCCAGAACTTCCATGCCGTCTATGGCACAACCTGCCCGCATACCCAATCCTATACCCAATCCTAAAAAGAACCCGCCAAAAATGGAGGCGAGAGGTTTATCATGGGTGATGACGGGGTACTGGAAAAAATGCAGGCAGATAGCCAGCCCGGCCACCGTTGCGAGGGTTTTCCATGCAAATTTTTTATTTACCTGGTAAGCTCCCATGATAATAAACGGGATGTTTAGCAACACGATGGAAATGCCCAGATTAAAATGAAATAACTCATGTAAAAGCAAGGATACCCCTGTAACCCCTCCGTCTATAAATTGGTTGGGTACCAGAAAACCTTTCATGGCAAAACCACAAAATAAAATACCCAAAATGATATATACAAAATCCTGAAATACCAGTAACCTGTGCGGAACTTTCATGAATGCGGCTAGTGTAATTTTGATTTTATCTCGGCAAGATAGGCATCTTTCTTTGCCTTGCGTGTGTTGATAGCAGTCGGTGTAAAATAATTATGTCCTTCCAAAAACCTGACTTGCAATTTGTTCCATTCGTTCTCATCATGAATGATCCCGTACACCGACAGTTCGTCAAATAACTTATTGCCGATCTTCCAGAAATCATCCCTGCCTAAATAATCCAGATCGGCATCTGCCAGTATCTGCTCCAGGTGATTATGAGGTGTTTGAGGAATACGTGTAGCCATGACCATGCCACAGATGGTCTCTATTTGTTCAGGAGTGTAACCGAAATCCGGCAGGTGCCTCCGGACAATCCTGCATGATTCCATTTCATGGTCTTTGGGACCCTTTAAAAAACCTGTATCATGGAAGAGAGCTGCCGTCAGTAACAGCTTCATATCCATCCCTTTTATTCCTTCACTCTCCCCTATTTCACGTGCCGCATTCAGCACGTCCTTCACATGCTCTACACTATGATACGAAAGATGCTGTGGCAACTCTTTTTTCAGTTTTTGCAGAATGAATCTTTTGGCTTCGCCGTATCTCATATAATATTAAATGAAGTTGAAGCTAATGTATGCAATATCTTGTTTTCGGGAAAGCAACAACATGCATTTTTATTTTGCTAAAATCCGCGGTACTGTTTTATCTTGCTGAAGTATAAGTGCCCCTATGAGAATAACACTACCCCTTTTATTTTGTTGTATCTCGTTTTTTTGCCACGCTCAAACCGGTAAAAACAGCCCCTTACATATATCTTCGGATTCGATGGAAAAGGGATGGGTATTCGTGGAGAATTGGGCTTTTACTCCTACGGACGACAGTGCCTATTCAAACAAAGAGTATGCCGACGAAAAATGGGATACGCTATCGCCCGTTTTTAAAACTAACCGCGAATCGAAAGGAAAGTATAAAGTATACCCCGGTATTGGATGGTTCCGGTATTACTTTACCGTGGATTCCACGATGCTGAACAAGCCATTCGCGCTAACAGTAAGTCACGCAGGAGCTTCGGAAGTCTATCTGGATGGGAAACTGCTAAAAAAAACGGGGAAGATCAAAGCGGAAAAACACGAAATAGATTATACTGACATCAACTCCTCTCCTTTTATTTTCACCATAAAGGATAGTGGTGTGCATGTATTTGCTGTAAGATATGCGAATTACTATGCCGAAAAATTCGACAAGTTTTTTAACGAGGAGCAGGGAGGTTTTTATCTTGCCATGAACCATGCCAATGGTACTGTAGCCCGCGAAGTGTATATAGCCGAAATAACGACTTTTATAACAATGCTCATTGCGGGCGTTTTTATGGCATTGGCTATCGTCCATTTTCTAATGTTCTTGTTCTACCGGTCAGAGGTGTACAACTTTTATTTTAGTTTATTCAATATATCGATAGCACTGTCAGCTTATGCAACTTATTTGAAAGTCAGGGCTGCAAACCCTATTTATGAAATGGTGGGGTCCAGTGCCGGATTTTTCCTGTTCCTGCTGCTGATATTTTCCATTACAGGCTTCATCAATGTCTTATTCAGCAAGAGCAAAACGCGTTTTAGAATATTCGCTTTTATTTGCCTGGCTATCCTCATCCTTCGATTTATTTTCCCGGTAGTAGCCTATATATCGGTAGCACTGATGTTCTTCGTGATTTTGATAGAGACCTTCGTCGTGATCGTCATCGCCATAGCAGAAAAGGTAAAAGGCGCCTGGATCGTAGGTTTTGGATTCTTATTCCTGATGGTGGTGCTTTTTGCATTGTTTGCCATAGCCATAGCCAATGGAGGAAATCTTAGTTATGATGATAATCATGCTACGGAGGGAGCCATTGTGCTGACTATTCTTTGCATTGCCTTTATCAGTGTTCCGATATCGATTTCTGCGTTTCTTGCCTGGAAGTTTGCCGTCGTCAACATCGATTTAAAAAAGCAACTGAAACAGGTAAGATGGCTGTCAGATAAAACACTAGCCCAGGAACTGGAAAAAAAGCAACTTCTGGAAACACAAAACGAAAGACTTGAAAAGGAGGTTGCCGAACGTACCGAAGAAATCCACCTGGAGAAAAAGAAATCGGATGACCTGCTCCTCAATATTCTCCCTTCAGAAATCGCCGAGGAATTAAAACTGAAAGGAGAAAGCAAGGCTCATAAATATGATGAAGTATCTGTTCTGTTTACCGATTTTGTCAATTTCACGAAGATATCTGAGCAACTGGGGGTAGACGAATTGCTGCATGAATTAAATGTCAACTTTACCGCATTCGACCGCATCATGGAAAAGCACGGGCTGGAAAAAATAAAGACCATCGGTGATGCTTACCTGGCGGTAAGCGGATTGCCGGTAGCCAACTCACGCCATGCACAGAATACTATCCTTGCTGCTTTGGACATTCTGGAGTTCGTGAAGATCCGCAAAGCGGAAGTTCCTTACGGTCTTGACATCCGGATTGGTATTAATTCGGGTTCTCTCATAGCAGGTATCATCGGGGTAAAGAAATTTGCTTATGATATCTGGGGAGATACGGTAAACACAGCGGCGCGCATGGAGCAAAACAGTGAAGCGGGTAAAATTAATATCTCAGCCCAAACCTATGAATTGGTCAAAGAAGAATTTGCCTGCAGCTACCGTGGTAAGATAGGTGCAAAAAACAAGGGAGAAATAGATATGTATTTTGTAGCAGCAAAACATGAAATGGTGTAGAATAACTGAAAATACTATCCCGGCTACCGTAAGTTTCCGGTTAGTATTGGTTTTGAGAACACCCACTTATATAAGATTCATTCAGCAGAAATAAATAACTTAGCAAGACACATCAAATAAAGTCCATCCTTCATGAAACAACCCCTACTCTTTCTTAGTATACTTCAACTATTAGGCGCTTTCCGGGCAGATGCACAGGAAACAGCTGTTGAAACATTTATAAATACTGACTTTTTACAAAAAAACCTGACGCGTGTTCCTGCTGGCAGAGGCGCTGCCAAGACTACTGCAACGGCGTCCCGGTTGAAGTCCCTGGCGACAGATGGCTATGACGGTACTACATTTCTGCCAAGAGATTCTGCATACATCAATTCATACACAGCTGATAATGGCGGGGGTATCTATTTTAGAGAGTACCTCGCCGGCATTGTAGAAACGGATATAAAATACGATGCTGAAATCAGTTATAACTATAGCAATTCTACTGCCAGCTGGGAAAACCTCAATAGAACCACCCGCACCTTTGATGCGAACAACCGAATTGCTACGTCTATGGATGAGGTATGGGATAATTCCTCCAGTTCGTGGAAAAATGATGCAAAATATCTTTATCAATACGATGCTAATGGCAATATAACGGAAGAGATACGTCAGTCCTGGTCAACATCCGGTTCCCAATGGATAAACTTTCGCAAGCAAACGTATAGCTATGACGCCAATAACAATAGGATACTCCATACCGGATATACGTGGCAGCCAGCCAATGGATGGATAAACAGCACATTGGAAACCACAACTTACGACGCTAATAACAATATGCTTTCTTCACTGAAGCAAGGCTGGAATACCAGCACATCAGCATGGATAAATTTATCAAAAAGAGATTATAGCTATACCGGTACGCAACTCAATCAAAACCTTCTTCAAAACTGGCAATCATCTTCTTGGGTGAATGTTTCGAAAGAAACATACCTCTATGATGGAGCCGGGGACAATATAGAAGCCATTTACCAAACCTGGACTACTTCTCCCGGCGTATTTGACAATTTCAGCAAGCTGTTATTTACATATGATGTCAATCATAACGCGATTGCTGTTATTCGCCAGGTCTGGGACAACGTATCAAATACCTACAACAATAACGAGAAAGATATATATACCTATAATACCTACAATCAAATTACATCCGTTACCGACGAATACTGGAAAACAGGTAATATATGGGAACCTACCACGGGTTCGATGATGCAACGGTTTCACTATGAAGCCTACACGACCAATGACGTAAAGGAAATAAACAAAGGGGGAAATCTGGATCTATACCCTTCTCCTGCCCATGATGTTGTTACCATTAATCTCCAGTGGGATGAAAAACAGATGTTCTCCGTAGCTATTATAGATGCCATGGGTAAACTCTGGATGAACTGGACACAGGCGGCAGTAGCTTCCTATCATGAAAAATTAAACATCGGCAACCTGGCAAACGGAAATTACTGGATCGTTATCAAAGGAGAAAAAGGAGCTATTACCCGACAGATCTCCGTGATGCACTAAGGACAGAAAGCATTCGCCGCTGTTTTAAGAGGCACTTCCAAGACAACTTTCGCTATCTATGTTTTCCGTGGTTTTTTCTTTGCAGCAGGGAAAAGTACATTGTTCAGGATCAGCCTGTAACCAGGCGACGAAGGATGTAAACTCAATTCTGTAGGCGGATCTCCCACAGCATGCTGGTAGTCCTCCGGGTCATGCCCACCGTAAAACGTCCAGGTTCCCTTGCCGTATTCTCCGTGAATATAGCGGGCTTCATTGGCGGGTTTATAGTCGCCCATTACCAGTACATTCGTCTTCAGGACCTCCTTGCGGAAGGAGGTGGTTTGTCCCATAAAACCCTTGATAGTCGTTGTATGATTTTGACAAAGCATGGTAGGTACAGGGTCAAATTTGGCGGAAAAAGTAAACAGCGAAAAATAATCCGCATCAGGTATCACCCGGCGGAAATTGGTATTATCGATGTTTGAAAATTCATATTCGTAGGGGTTGACAGATATTGTAAAATCTTTAAATGCAAACCCCTGGGTAAAATCCATTTGTTGTTGTGCCTGGGGAGCAGGCGCATCCCTATCAAACATAAAATCGCAGATATCGGTCTTTTCGGCATCCAGGGCAATGTCGTAGGTATCGGTGGCAGAGCACATAGCAAATAAATAACCGCCGCCTGCCACAAACTCGCGTATTTTCCTGGCTACCGCAAGTTTCAACTGTGATACTTTTTTAAATCCGTGCTTCGCTGCAGTTGCTTCGCTTTTCTGCACGTCTTCCTGGTACCAGCTTGTACCCCGGTATCCGGCCCAGAACTTTCCGTACTGTCCTGTAAAATCTTCATGATGCAAATGCAGCCAGTCGTATTCTGCGAGCTTTGAATCCAGCACTTCATCATCATAGATCTTGTCAAAGGGAATCTCAGCATAGGTCAGAACAAGTGTGACCGCATCATCCCAGGGCTGTTTTCCACCCGGCGTATAAACCGCTATTTTAGGTGGTTTCTCCAGTTTGATAATATCTCCGTTATAATCGGGATTCGCAATTTCATTCACGATGCCGCTGTACTGGGCATCACTGATCACATCATAATTTACCCCTCTTATTTTACAGAGACGCTGTATCGTCTCTGCATCGTCCAATGCAAAACTGCCTCCTTTATAATTAAGCAGCCAGTCCACGGCTATACCTTCTTTTAATGCCTGGTACGCTACACCATAGGCCTTCAGATGCTGCGTTTGTGTCTCCGCATCCATGGGAATAAATATCCTGGAGGCAAAACCGGTAAACGCAAAAAAGACAGAAGGCAAAAAAAGAAACGAAATTCTGGCGTAGTTCATAGCATTAAGACAATTGCAATTTAAGGTATTACAAAGAAGTGATGATGAGGTCAAGTTTTTTTAACGTTTTTGCCATTCCCCTGTTTACTTTTGCAGCCTATGGCAAGTTACAGTAATGCCCGCGCTATCCGCGCATTGTTCACGGCAAGTTTACAATCGATCCTCAAAAGCCCTTCTGCCATTTTTTTCAGCATCGCCTTTCCACTTATTTTTATCTTAGTTTTTGGTTTTCTGGGAGGTAGTAATGGATATAGTATACCTGTGACAGCAGCCCGCGGCTCTGATACCATGCAACCATTATTCCGGGAATTGATGCAAATGCCGGCACTCAAATGGAAAGTCGCTGCGACAAAAGAGGATATCGATAAGTTAATGCGGGAAGGAGAAATTGCTGCGACAATTTCGGTACAAGAACAACCGGAAGGCATATTACCAAAGACGCTCATCATTATTAACGGTTCTTCTTCGCAGATGGACAAAGTGCAACAATTGCAATCCATCATTGCTACCGTCATTCAATCTCAGGACCCTGAAATACAGATCCGGGCAAATTCGCTTGCCAGAATAGATATAAAAATGGCGCAGGTAAGGGAATTTAGGATGATTGACTTCATCCTACCGGGGCAGCTGGGATTTTCGCTTCTCGCTGCCGGGGTATTTGGTACGGCTTTCGTGTTTTTCAATCTCCGTCAGACGCTGGTATTGAAACGTTTTTTTGCCACACCGGTCCGCAAATCTTCGATCGTGCTGAGCGAGGGCTTATCGAGAATGTTCTTTCAGCTGACAGGTGCCATCATCATTATCTCCGTTGGGCATTTTGTATTCGGCTTTACGCTCGTTCACGGCTGGATCACGTTTATCAACATGCTATTGATGTGCGCGTTGGCGATGATGGTATTTATGGGTTTTGGTTTTCTGGTGAGCAGCCTGGTTAAGAATGAGACAAGCATTCCTCCTTTCTCCAATCTGATCACCTTACCTCAATTCCTGCTGGCGGGCACCTTCTTTTCTATCGATAATTTCCCCACCTGGCTGCAGCCTGTTTGCCGGATTTTACCCCTGACCTATCTTAACGATGCGCTACGCAAGATCGCCTTCGACGGTGCGGGTTTTTGGGAAATAAAATGGGATGTGATCCTACTGATAGTGTGGGGAGTGGTAGTGTATGGCATTACTGCTAAAGTATTCAAATGGGAAGCATAGCCCAGTTATAGACCCGAACGCTTAATTGTTTTGCGACATGGTTCCTTTAATCAATCATCGAAAAGGGTTGCATTTCCTTGATAGATGAATGTAACAAGGCACCTTGCTCCAGTTGCACGGGAGTTACATCTTTCACGGCTATGAAGTTCCAGCCGATAATTCTGCCGTGCCGGTCTACAAATTTCCCTTCTTCTTTTGCTCCCAAGTCGCGTGCAAAATTAACAGCATCCTGCTCGTCAGCAGCAAATACTAGACGTAGCTGCTCTTCATATTGATCGGTAAAAACGCCTTCGCAGAGTATGCTGAAAATAAGATTGGTGATAAATGGTTGTGTCATGATGGCTGGTTTTTACATTAAAAAGATTTTATTTCAACTCCTCCGAACATACACAGTCCTTTAAGCACCAGGGTTTTTCTTTGCACATTAGGATCCTGAACGCGTATCACCCGCTGATCATCCACACTACCCAGCGCTACAAACATTTCATTTTTAATATCCCAATGAGAGGGAACAATAATCTCCACCCCTCCGAATACGGCTCTTACATTCATATGTACAATGGCAGTGGTGGTGTCTGCCTGGGTTAGATTGAGCTCTGCTCCACCGAAGATGGCAGATACATCTCCCCCTGAAAATTCTTTAGAGGTAATGATCTCTTTGGCTCCGCCGAAAAAAACGTCTTTACTCACGAAGTTGTTATTGTTGAAAGGTGTTTGTCCCGGCAAACAGCCGCTTTTTTTTTTCGATACCAGCAGGAAGTATAAACCTGCACTGATCAATACCAAGGGGGCGACCAGCTTCCGGGAATAGACCATAGTATCCCCTAACTCGAAACTAAACGCCGGGATAGCGTGCGCCAGTCCTATAATAATCAATATAAACGGTGCAGGTGAACGGAAATTGTTCTTAAGACCGATGGCAATACCGATCAGGATCAATACGTAGGGCCAAAATTCACGAATCGGGAAAAAAAGATGTAAACCAAATTGTTTAAGCAGGATAAAAACGCCAATCACCAGGATGATCAAGCCAAAACCAAAGCGCTTTCTGGCGCGGTGCTGCTCATACCTGCCAAAACGATCTTTAAAAGCCCCCTGATCGGGTGTAGATTCCGGCTTTTCTTCTTTGAAAGGATTCGGATACTCTTCCATAATTGTAATTTTAAGTAAAAGTAAATTACCGTGTCACTCCGGCAAACCGTGGATAGGCAAAAAACAGTTGCCTATCGGTAAATGATGTTTTTTTATCGGTGAAAGGAGATCCATAGTTACTTCCAGGCGAAAAAATATCTTTGTTGCTGAAAAAGAGCAAGCACAGAAACCAATTGAGTACTCCCATACATATTATTATCCAACCGGCTTTTGCGGAAGGAACATTGTCCGTGCCGCCCTCCAAAAGCCTGATGCAACGCGCTTGTGCAGCGGCATTGCTCAACAAAGGGCACACCACTTTATACAATCCCGGAATTGCAGATGATGATAGAGCAGCATTACGCATTATCGAAAATCTAGGTGCAAGGATCGAGACATTTTCGGACGGAAGTCTGGGAATTGAAAGTGAGGGTATAAAACCTGTAAGTCACTCGATTTCCTGTGGTGAAAGCGGACTATGTGCCAGGCTTTTTACTCCGATTGCTGCTTTGAGTGATCAAGCTTTAACTATTACCGGGGAAGGTAGCTTGCTGGAACGGCCTATGGATTTCCTCGCAGCCGTTTTAACCCGACTGAATGTACAGCTATCAGACACTTATGGTCGTTTACCGATCACAGTTCAGGGACCTTTACAACCGAAAGATATTCATGTAGACGGTTCATTGAGTTCGCAGTTCCTGACCGGGCTGTTGTTTGCTTATGCCTTTGCAGCAAGACAGGATGTAAAAATTGCAGTATCCCGTCTTGCCAGCAAGCCCTATATTGATCTTACGCTCAGTGTGCTGGAGCATTTCGGGAAAAGAATCGATAATAAAGAATACTCACAATTTAAGATCGTACCCATCGAACCCGAAAGGCTCAATGTCGCTTACACTGTAGAAGCCGATTGGAGCAGCGCCTCTTATTGGGTGGTCGCGGGTTTAATCAACGGGGATATCCGGCTAAAAGGGTTAAACGAAAACAGCAAGCAAGCCGACCGGATATTACTGGATGTGGTAAAATCCTGCGGTGGAAATTTCCTGTTTGAAGAAAACATTTTACACATTCACAAAACGACATCCCTGCAGTCCTTTTACTTCGATGCTACGGATGCCCCCGACTTATTCCCTGCTTTGGCTGTGCTGGCTGCCGGTTGTCGTGGCTCTTCCGCTATCAAAGGTCTCAGCAGGCTAAAGCATAAAGAGAGCAACCGGGAGGAATCCATCAGGCAACTGTTGAACAGCTTTGGCGTTCCTAATACCATCGAAGGCGACTGTTTGATTATAACGGGAGTCCAACAATTCAAGTCCTGCACCATTAACTCGTTCTTGGACCACAGGATAGCCATGGCCGCCTCCGTAGGAGCTTTAAAAGCGGAAGGCGAGGTGATGATACGTGACACGCAGTGTGTTTCAAAATCCTATCCTGATTTTTTCAAGCATCTGAATCAACTAGGTGTCAATACAACAACCGTAATTTAATAGTGCCTTTTACCTGCTTCAGTATTTCAAACGCATTCGCAGAAAGCTTGGTATCTACATCCAGTACTACATAGCCTATTTCTTCGTTGGTTTTAAGATACTGTGCCAAAATGTTGATACCGTGATCAGAAAGCAGCGTATTGATCTCCGAAAGCACGCCGGGAATATTCTGGTGTGTGTGCAGGATACGATGCGCGTTTTCCATCGGTGACAGATCGAGTACAGGGATGGTGTGCGAACCATAAGTAGCACCTGTTTCTATAAACTCGATGATCTTGGTGCTTACATCGATGCCTATATTGGCTTGCGCTTCTTCTGTACTTCCGCCGATATGTGGTGTGAGCAATACATTTTCTTTTCCCCGTAGTGAACACTCAAAAGCATCCCCGTTTGCCTGCGGCTCTATCTTGTAAACATCCAATGCAGCACCGCTAATTCTTTTATCGTCTATCGCTTTAACCAGAGCTTCTGTATCCAGCACTTCACCCCGTGCATAATTAATAATGACAGCATTGGGCTTACAATACTGCAAGGTCGCCTCGTTGATCAGGTTTTGTGTTTGTGGCAAGGAAGGAGTATGAACAGAGATAACGTCCGAGATTTTAAATAACGCCTTCAGATCAGCCACCGGGCGTGCATTCCCCAACGGCAATTTCTTTTGTATATCATAATACTGCACCTTCATGCCTATTGCTTCTGCCATTACACTTACCTGGCTTCCGATATTTCCATAGCCAATGATGCCCAGCACTTTACCGCGCACTTCATGACAGTTATCCGATGCCTTCATCCAGATACCTTCGTGTGCCAGTTTATTTTTCTGCGGTACTTTACGCATCAGCATAATGATGGCACCGATCACTAACTCTGCTACCGAACGCGTATTGGAATAGGGTGCATTAAATACGGCAACCCCCGTTTTCCTAGCCTCCTGAAGATCCACCTGATTGGTACCGATACAAAAACATCCCACAGCCAGCAACCGTTCTGCATGGTCGAATACTGTTTTTGTCAGTTGAGTTTTCGAACGAATCCCCAATACATGTACCTGTTTAACAGCCTCTATCAATTCCGCTTCGCTCATTGCGGACTTATGCGTTGTTATATCGGTATAACCCATTTCCTGAAACGCATGAATGGCCTCGGCATTGATGTTTTCAAGCAGCAATATTTTTATCTTGTCCTTCGGGAAACTTGTTTGCATATTCGATGGAAGTAAGTCAGGCATCTTGCACGAAGGTATTAACCGGCAGATAAAAAACATAAGTGCGCCAGATTTATATGAAAACGGGGCTTCTGATTTCAAGATGCAGCGCAAGCCTTATAAGATTTGCGCGATCCGTCAGAAAATACCGGTACCGATGGTGTAGTATACGACTCGTTATATTTCGTCCTGCAGTCTAAGTTGAATGCAGCTCTATGAGATGCCGATTTCTTGAATTAAATTTAGGCTTAATCATAAAAACACCCCTCATTTTCATGCGTCAAACGAAATTTATTTTCTCTTCATTCCTTCTTCTCACCTTGCTGATCGCGTCTTGTAACCGGGACGATAAAAAAATCGGCAGGCAAAATGTAAAAATCGGGGCGCTGCTCAGTCTTACAGGCAACTGGTCTTCACTGGGTATCACTTCCCGTGCTGCTATGGATATTGCACTGGAAGATATCAACGCTTATATGGAAGAGACTGGCTCCCGTTACCGGTTTACATCCGAAATTTTTGATACTAAACTGGATGCTTCCCTGGCCACCGATTTTATTGCCGAAGCCAGTAAAAACGGCTGCAAGTTTATACTCGGTCCGCAATCCAGCGCAGAAGCCGCGGCGGTAAATAGCTATGCTTCTGCAAACGACATGCTGGTGGTAAGCCAGGGAAGTACAGCCGGTACCTTGAGTATTGAAAACGACAACCTGTTCCGGTTTTGCCCTGATGATCACATAGAAGGACTTGCAATGGCAAATACCATCTATAATAGTGGTATTCGTGCGCTGATCACGGCCGCCAGAGAAGATGCAGGGAATATGGGATTGCAAACCTCAACCGGAAAAGCCTTTCAGAATAAAGGTGGAATGCTTTATATCACTACACCCTACAGCCCGGTTACGAGTAACTTTTCGGCATTATTATCCGAAATAAAGACTAAGATCCTTCAATACAGTGCCACGCATGATACCTCAAAGATTGCTGTCTACCTGGCTTCATTCGATGAATGTGTGGGGTTGTTCCAACAGGCAGCTAATGATCCCGTACTTTCAAAAGTTCGCTGGTATGGAGGAGATGGCACAGCACTCAGTGCAGCTCTTATCGGCAATGCTACTGCTGCTGACTTTGCCATTGCTACCGAATACTTCGCCCCTGCATTTGGATTACCGGCACAGGCGAGCGCCAAATGGCAGCCTTTATCCGAAAAGATCAAACACCGTACGGGCATTACACCAGATGCCTTTGCCCTGGCAAGTTACGATGCTGTTTGGGTGATGGCACTGACTTATAATGCCTATCCCTATTCAAAAATTGATTTTGGTAAGCTGAAAGCAGAATTTTCTGACCAGGCAAGCAGATACTACGGTGCCACGGGTACCACTATGCTCAATGCTGCGGGCGATCGTGCTGTGGGTTCCTATGATTATTGGGGATTGGAGAAAACCGGTAGCGGTTACAGCTGGAGGTTAGTAGGTAAATCAGAATAAAAAATCAAGTATGATACATAAAAAATCCACGAAGGTATTCGTGGATTTTTTATGTATCATATTTCACGTTAATTACGGACAGAACGTTTCTACAGTCTGGTAAAGCGCTTCTCCTGTCTCAGGATCTAACTGGTCCTGGAAAATATACTTAGCCCGGTCCGCAGCGATCGTTTTCGTACACCCTTCTTCAGAAGAAAGCTTGTAGAGATATGTACAGGTATCTACTTTATTCCCAAACTCATCTGTAAAATGCAGGAGCACAGAGTGTTTGTAACCGGTACTTCCGCTTCCATCCCAGATCATATTCATGCTGTTCGACTCAAAAACAGTCTTGTTAGCCACATCATCATAAATAACGATGTGGTATTCTGTAACATCCGCATTCGTAGCTTCCGGGCGATACCCGTCATTTATCCCATCTCCGTTCGGTGTAAAAGCGGTAGGCAATGCGTATGAAAAACTGCTGTCGCGAAAGCGGAAATGTGAACTCCCTTCACATTTGGGAGTCAGCGGATCATCTATCTTATGGTGATCTGAATCGTCTTTACCACATGCATTCAAGAGCAAAGTGAAACCTGCAACCCATAGTGGCGTGTATTTTCTCATTTTACGGATCATCATTACAAGCGGGCTTTTACATTGGCAATATCCTGTAAGCGTTTTTCAGCTATTTTTATAGCAGCAGCCTGTGTATGGATATTCTCCGTTTCGGCAAGTTGGTAGATATCTAATGTGCGTTCGTAGATCTTTTCTACATTGCCCATTACACGTTCACGGTTATAACCGTCCAGCTCGGCAGCTACGTTGATCAAACCACCGGCATTTATCAAAAAGTCGGGCGCATATACGATACCCTTTTTAACCAGTTCAGGTCCATGTACATTTTCATCAGCCAGCTGGTTGTTGGCAGCTCCGGCAATCACCGGGCATTTCATTTTGGCAATGCTCTCGCTGTTGACCGTAGCGCCGAGCGCGCAGGGTGCGTAAATATCGATATCCATATCGAAAATGCCCGCGCCATCCACTACGTCCACGGTTCGGAATTTTTCTACGGTTTCCTTGATCTTATCCTGGTTAATATCGGTAATATATACTTTTGCCCCATCCTCCATTAAATGTCCTACAAGGTATTGCCCTACATGACCTACACCTTGTACCAGCACTTTTTTCCCGGAGAGGCTGTCGCTTCCCCATACTTTTTTGGCTGATGCTTTCATACCGACGAATACTCCGTAGGCTGTAAACGGTGACGGGTCTCCGCTCCCTCCCATATATTCAGGAACACCCGTTACGTGTGAAGTCTCTAATGCGATATACTCCATATCACGTGCGGAAGTGTTGACATCTTCTGCCGTGATATATTTGCCTTTCAGACTGTTTACGAACTTGCCGTACCGACGCCAGAGCGCTTCCGTTTTTTGTTTGGGATCGGCTATGATCACCGCTTTCCCACCACCTAGATTCAACCCGCTGATAGCAGCTTTGAACGTCATACCGCGGCTCAGACGAAGGGCATCTATTATAGCTTCTTCATGACTGTTATAGTTCCACAAACGTGTACCGCCTAATGCGGGACCGAGAGTGGTATTGTGGATACCAATGATTGCGTTTAAGCCGGAGTGAGGATCATGACAAAAAACAAGTTGTTCATGGCCCATCTGTTGCATGTGTTCAAACACGGATTGCTGCATAACGATTGATTATTTGCCGCAAACCTAATCAATTTGATGCGATTTTAAAATCGGGGAACCTGTCCATATCTTCACGAAAATTGTGTAATGCAACCGTGTGTCGGGCATGTAACGTATTAAAAAGGGATGGGGAACGAATAGACCAATTGCAGGGTTCAGCCCACTGCAAAAAAATCACTCCATAAAACACACTACCTTACAGGATATTTTAAACTTCTTATAACTTCGCACTCTCAAGTCGTATCATGGGTCTTTTCGATAAATTATTTAAGCGCAATAAAGAACAGGAAGTACAGAAAGAAGCTTTGGACCAGGGCTTACAGAAAACCAAGGAAGGTTTTTTCTCTAAGATCACGAAAGCCATAGCCGGTAAGGATAAAGTGGATGAAGAAGTACTGGATGAGCTGGAAAATGCACTGGTGGCAGCGGATGTGGGGATTGATACCACAGTCGCGATTATCCACCGGATTGAAGCACGCGTAGCGAAGGACAAATACCTGGGGACGTCACAACTGAATGAAATTTTGCAGGAGGAAATTATGGGAATGCTCACAGACGCTCCCTCCAATGAGTTTGTGAATTTTGAAACGCCTGCAGGAAAAAAGCCCTATGTCATATTGGTAGTGGGCGTGAACGGAGTCGGTAAAACGACTACGATCGGCAAACTTGCCTATAATTTTAAACGCCAGGGTAAATCGGTATTATTAGGGGCAGCCGACACCTTTCGTGCGGCAGCCGTAGACCAGTTAACCATTTGGAGCGAGCGTGTGGACGTGCCGATCGTGAAAAAAGAAATGGGAAGTGACCCGAGTTCTGTAGCATTCGATGCCGTTGCAAGTGGTATAGCTCGTGATGCTGACGTGGTCATTATAGATACCGCCGGAAGATTACATAATAAAGCTTACCTGATGGATGAGCTTTCTAAAATACGCCGGGTGATCGGTAAAAAAATGCCTGATGCTCCCCATGAAGTATTGCTGGTACTCGATGGAAGCACCGGGCAGAATGCACTCGAACAGGCTAAGCATTTCACGGCCGCTACGGAGGTCACATCTATTGCCATAACCAAACTGGACGGCACCGCTAAAGGGGGTGTTGTACTGGCTATTGCTAATCAGTTTAAAATACCGGTGAAATATATAGGGGTTGGTGAAAAAATGGAAGATTTGCAGATCTTCAACAAATACGAATTTGTAGACAGTTTATTTAACCTGAACAAATAATAAAATCCGGTTTTTTTCGTTTGTATTATGAATAACCATTCAAATGAAAACGATCACAGACAAACAGATCAACATCCTTTTTGTAGTTGCTAACGTCATCACCCAGGTTTTATTTTTTATAGATGAAGGTTACAATGATTTTCGGTGGATGAAAGAGCCCGGAAACTGGCTGGTATATCTCATCTATATCTTGATCATTTTTGGTACGTTGTTAGGATTACTGTACCTGTATGTTCTGATCCGGAAAGCTGTTCATTTCATTCGCACAGCATGGATCAAACGTTAAAACGAATTCTCCGGCAGTCGAAGCTAGCCGACATAGAAGCGTTAAAAGAGAAGGATTTACTTCGTAGCAGCATATAACATTCTCACAATACCGTCAGCAAGACCGATCTTAGGTACATTGATTTCCTCTGCACCGGCCCAACGCATGAGGGAAATGAAGATCTGCAAAGCCGGTACAATGACGTCAGCACGGTCGTCCCTGAAACCATAACGGTGTTTGCGATCCTCCAGGCTGGTAGCACCCAGTTCCTTATAATAATCTTTCAGGAGCTCCAGGGGAAGAGCTTTACCCTCTTTCCTTTTCGAGAGAGAAAAAATCTTGTTGATATTGCCTCCGCTGCCGATAGCTTCCACATTGGGATGATCCCGGAGATTATTCTTGATATGGGTTTTCATGTAGTCCCATTGCTCATCGGTCACATTTTTTTGCAGCAGTCGAATGGTCCCGATGTTGAAACTTTCCTTAAAAACAATCTGGTTCCTGGAAAATAAAGTAACCTCCGTGCTACCACCGCCTACATCTATATACAGGTAGGACTTATTCAGATTGAGATTTTCAGCCACATGGGTTTCGTAAATGATATTGGCTTCTTCCTGCCCGCTGATGATATTTATCTGAATGCCGGTTTGTTTGTAGACTTCTTCAATAATCTCTTTGCCATTGCTGGCATCACGCATGGCCGACGTAGCACAGGCACGCATCTTTTCTACCTTATAAATACCCTGCAGTAGCTTGTATACTTTCATGGTTTCTATAAGCTGATGTTTTCTTTCATTGCTTATAAATCCATTTTCAAATACATCAAAACCCAGACGGAGCGGCACCCGCAGCAGATTGAGTTTAATGTAATCTGTAGTGCCGTCTTTATACTCCTTGGCTTCCGTTATGAGCATTCTTGCAGCATTGGAACCTATGTCTATAGCAGCTAGTATCAATGATCGTATTCTTTATTCTTGAGGTATTGATAAGTAGCAAGCTGCGAACGTACTATCGCTTCATCTTTGCCGCGTTGCACGTATTCGTTGTCTTGCGCTTCATCTAATATACGTCCTTTCACGTTTTCCGCAAGCTGAATATTTAAGATATCGATCAATTCCTGTTTGATGTTTTTATCATAGATGGGGCAAGCCGCTTCTATTCTGTGATCCAGATTGCGGACCATCCAGTCCGCTGAGGAAATGAATACTTCCGGCTTCTTACCATTATCAAAAATAAATACGCGGGCATGTTCCAGGTATTCATCTATAATACTGATGGCTTCCAGGTTCTTTTTCACCCCTTTCAATTCTGTATTAGCGCAGCAAATGCCACGGATAATCAGTTTCGTATCGACACCGGCACGCGCGGCTTCATATATTTTTTCGATCAATTCCTTATCCACTATACTGTTCAGCTTGATGATCATTGAAGCCGATTTTCCTTTTTTAGCGGTGCGGATTTCTTTGTCTATCAGTGACAAGAACGTTTTACGCATATTAAAAGGAGCCACAGGCAATACTTTGCAGGCTTTCAGGTGTTCGATCCGGTGATGCGCGCTTTCGAGGTAGGTAAAGATGCGATTGATATCGGCCAGTATTGTTCGATTCGTAGTAAGAAGGCAGTGATCTCCATAAAAACGGGCGGTATTTTCATTAAAATTGCCCGTAGAGATAAAACCGTATTGTTTGGTCGTATTAAATTCCCTTTTTTTGATGATGCAAAGTTTGGCATGAATCTTCATCTCCGGCACACCCAGCAGTACCTTTACACCAGCTTCTTCCAGTTCTTCTTTCCAGTGAAGATTGGCTTCTTCATCAAAGCGGGCACGAAGTTCCAACATTACTGTCACCTGCTTTCCATTTCTTACTGCATTGATCAGCGCATTAATCATTTTACTCTCCTTCGCCATGCGATAGCATGTGATCTTGATGCTTTGTACGTAAGGATCAATTGCAGCTTCGCGTAAAAGATCGATAAGACTGTCAAATGAATGATAGGGGAAGTGCAACATAACATCGCGCTCTTCCATCACTTTCATAATACGCACCGGCTGCTTTAAAAGCGGATGCACGAAAGGCCTTGGCCGGGATTCCAGGTCCCTGAAAACAGATGGGGGAAAATCCATAAAATCCTTGAAATTATGAATACGACCACCGGCAATGAGATTATCCTTATTCGTCATACCCAGTCTGCGCACCAGGTACTCTTTCAGGTTTTGATCGATCGTTCTGTCATAGACAAAGCGTGTAGTTCTTCCTTTTTTCCGGTTCTTTATCCCCTTTTCAATTTTGGCAATAAGATCGGTGGTGACATCATTATCCAGATCAATTTCAGCATCCCGTGTTACTTTAATAATATAACCGAGGAAACGGTCAAACCCGAATGGGGCAAACAGGTTCTGAAGATTGAAACGGACGATATCTTCCAGCAGGATAATGTCTTTTGTACCTGGTTCAGATGGCAGAATGACAAAACGTGGCAGCATCCGGGTAGGAATAGAAATTAACGCATACCGCTGCACAAGCGGATTTCTTGTATCGCCTAACACACAAGCCAGGTAAATGGATTTATCATTCAGCAAGGGTAGATTGGGAATGCTCTCGATCATGAGGGGTACGATCCGCGTACGGATCTGTTCATCAAAAAGATCCGTCACATACTTTTGCTGATGTGGCGAGAGCTGTTTTTCATTTTTGATGAAAATATTCTGTTTTGCCAGTTCCTGAACTACATGTCCGTAGATATAGTCAAACTGTTTTTGCTGCGTATTGACGTTATCCAGTATTTTTTGTAATATTTTATCGGGATTCTCTTCCAGGTGTACTTTCGCCGCTTTCCCCAGACGTAACATCCTGTTTAAAGTTGCCACGCGCACCCGAAAAAACTCATCGAGATTATTGGAAAAGATACCGAGGAAACGAAGCCGGTCGTAGATATGATTGGTCGCGTCCCCTGCTTCCTGTAATACCCTTGCGTTGAAGGCGAGCCAACTGATATCACGGATTATATATTGTCTTTGCGAAGCCAAAGATGATTCTTTTGAAGCCATAAAACACTGATTCGCAGTGCAAGTTAATTGCAATATCAGCGTAGTAATAGCAGTTTACAATTTCTTAATATGCGCGATGATAGCAGTAGTGGAATAACCATCTACAAAAGGAATCAC
Source organism: Flavipsychrobacter sp. (assembly GCA_035497455.1). Classification (GTDB taxonomy): domain Bacteria; phylum Bacteroidota; class Bacteroidia; order Chitinophagales; family Chitinophagaceae; genus JAFIGV01. The sequence goes on along the minus strand of DATJDL010000010.1, from coordinate 607,335 downwards.
TTCTACACTACCACCATTTGCCAGTACTTGATCTGCTCCCACTATTGTAGACACTGTATAGTCTCCTCCTTTAGCCAATACATCAGGTTGCACCTGTTCTATCAGTTCCTTAGGCGTATCTTCTTCAAAAATGCAAACTGCATCCACCAATAAGAGCGATGCCAGCTGAAAAGCCCTGTCATTTTCATGTGTCAACGGGCGCTCTGCTCCTTTCAATTTTTTAACGGATGCATCGGAATTCACCCCGACCACGAGGATGTTGCCATAACCGGCAGCCTGTGCCAGGTAGGCAAGATGCCCGTGATGCAGTATATCAAAGCAGCCATTGGTAAAAACGATCTTTTTACCCATGGAGCGCCACATATAGGCATGCCGTTGCAAAGCTTCTCTGGTGAAGATTTTATCAGTGATCCATTTTGTTTTGTCTTGCATTGAATATGGGTAAGAGCAGTAAAGATAGCAAACCTAACATCAAGACGATCGCTGTTTGTGCCATCCACGAAACCCAGCCGAACGCCAGAGCAAAATTCTTATTGATAGCATACACATTCATCAAAACACCCTGCACCGCTATAGGATATGCGCCAATACCGCCGGGGGTCACAATCATGCCGAGGCTGCCGAATACCAGTACTGATAATGCGGCAAGCCCGCCCAAATGCTCCGTCGCTTCTATCGCTTTAAAACCAAACACGATAAGTGAAAGGTAGCACATCCATATCATCACCGTATAGAAAAGAAATAAGGCTCGTTTTTTCATTTTAAAGATGGACATAACCCCCTCACCGAGCCCCGTAAGTATCTTGCCTACTTTGGTCTTTTTCGACCTGCGATAAATAAATACAAGCAAGGCGACAAACAGGATAGTTAGAAATCCCACAATCGCCAACGAGCTACCGCTAAAATTCATTTGTGAAAGCTGGGACCTTACATATTCGTTCGCTACTTTCATTTGCAGTATATAAGTCAGTAGGGAAACAAATACCAGGCACACCAGATCAAAAGAACGCTCCGCTACTATGGTTCCAACTATTTTATCCACCGGCTCTTTCTCGTATTTTGCCAATACACTGCAACGGGCTACTTCACCCATACGTGGCACCAGTAAATTTACCAGGTACCCGATCAATACAGCAAACGTGACATTGGTGGTATGCGGTTTAAGGTTTACCGGTTCCAGCAATATCTTCCAGCGCAAAGCACGAAAAAGATGGGAAAGAAAGCCTACTACTATTACAGGAGCTATGAGCCAGATACGTTCCCGCACTTGCTGAAATGCCACCATGATCTGCTCCTTGTCATCGCTGGTTAGCTTGCCGTATTGCCATTTGATGAGTAACGCGCCCAATCCGAAGAAAAAAACATATTGCAATACGGTGAGCAGCGTTTTTTTAGTCATGGACAAGGCTTATAGTTTATTGTCTTTTTTAGGGAAGATGATAGAAGGTTTAAATTTCTTCGCCTCTTCAAAATCCATGTGGGCATAGCCGATAATGATGATGGTGTCGCCTACCGACACCTTACGTGCAGCCGGACCGTTCATGCATATGACGCCGGATCCGCGCGTACCTTTTATCACATAAGTTTCCAGGCGTTCGCCATTGTCTATGTTTACGATCTGCACCTTTTCACCCTCAATCAGGTTGGCTGCTTTCATCAGGTTTTCATCGATGGTGATGCTGCCGATATAATGCAGGTTCGCTTCGGTTATTTTTACGCGATGAATTTTCGACTTAAGTACTTCAATCATCATGGCGCGGCAAAGGTAGCGTGAATTTTGAAATAGTAACCATGCATGCAGTTCTTTTAAATTGCGCCTTCCCGTTTTATATTCTTGCTGTAGAAGCTGTCATGTTTGCCAGGATGTGATTGACCCCGGCTTATTTGGCGCTGCGGATGCATTAAACCTCTCGTCACGGCTATTTTCGGCAACTCAAAATTTATTACACTTCCACAATAGCTTTTTTAGCCAACTCTCAAAAAGAAATGGGACAGTAAAATCACTGCCCCATTTTCCGTCTGATTAGAACTTCAAATCTTATTTCACTTCTTCAAACTCTGCATCAGCTACATTACCATCGCCGCCGTTATTATTATCCGCTTGTTGCTGACCACCGCCTGCATTCGCTCCTGCTTCCTGCTGCGCACTATAAATATGCTGGCTTGCAGTTTGCCATGCAGCGTTCAGTTCCTCCATAGCCTTGTCGATGCCATCCAGGTCTTCTGCTTTATGTGCCTCTTTCAGCTTGGCTGTTACCGCTTCAATCTTGGCTTTTTCATCTGCCGGGATCTTATCGCCGTATTCGCTCAGCTGCTTTTCCGTGTTGAAGATGAGTCCGTCTGCCATGTTGAGTTTTTCTACACGCTCCCGTACTTTTTTATCCGAATCTTCGTTGGCTTTTGCCTCATTTTTCATTCTTTCAATCTCGTCCTTGCTCAAGCCTGACCCTGCTTCAATGCGGATATTCTGTTGCTTACCGGTTCCTTTATCTTTTGCCGTTACACTCAGGATACCGTTAGCATCAATATCAAATGTCACTTCTACCTGAGGGATACCACGTGGTGCCGGCGGAATGCCATCCAGAATAAAGCGACCTAACGTTTTATTTTGATTTGCCATAGGGCGTTCGCCTTGCAATACATTGATCTCTACACTTGGCTGGTTATCACTCGCAGTAGAAAAGGTTTCTGATTTTTTTGTCGGTATGGTGGTATTCGATTCGATGAGCTTGGTCATAACACCACCCATCGTTTCAATACCCAGGGAAAGCGGCGTTACGTCAAGCAATAACACATCTTTTACATCACCTGTCAATACCCCTCCTTGTATAGCTGCACCTACAGCTACAACTTCATCAGGATTGACGCCTTTATGTGGTTTCTTACCAAAGAATTTTTCTACTACTTCCTGCACTTTAGGGATACGTGTAGAACCTCCTACCAGGATCACTTCATCGATCTCTGAAGTCTGCATTCCCGCATCTTTCAGCGCTTTACGACAAGGTTCCAGTGTACGCTCTACCAGACTGTCGGCCAGTTGTTCAAATTTTGCACGGCTCAGTTTGCGCACCAGGTGCTGCGGAACGCCGTCCAAAGCAGTTATATAGGGAAGGTTGATTTCAGTTTCCTGAGAAGAAGACAATTCAATCTTCGCTTTCTCAGCTGCCTCTTTCAAACGTTGCCAAGCCATCGGGTCCTTGTGAAGATCCATGGTAGGAACATCTTTTCGGAATTCCTCGGCTAACCAGTCCATGATCACTTTATCAAAATCATCACCACCTAGATGGGTATCACCGTTCGTAGATTTTACTTCGAATACCCCGTCGCCTAACTCCAGGATAGAGATATCAAATGTACCACCACCCAAGTCAAACACAGCTATCTTGCTGTCTTTGTGTTGTTTGTCTAACCCATAAGCTAATGCTGCAGCGGTGGGCTCATTGATGATACGACGTACATTTAAACCTGCAATCTCACCGGCTTCTTTAGTAGCCTGGCGCTGAGAATCATTAAAGTATGCCGGAACTGTAATAACGGCCTCTTTTACTTCCTGCCCCAGAAAATCTTCAGCTGTTTTCTTCATTTTCTGAAGGATCATTGCTGATATCTCTTGCGGAGTATACATACGACCATCAATATCAACACGTAACGTATTGTTATCTCCTTTCGCGATCTTGTAAGAATTATGTTGCATTTCGTCGCCTACTTCATCAAAGCGACGTCCCATGTAACGTTTAATGGACATAATGGTGTTGGTAGGATTGGTAATAGCCTGACGTTTGGCAGGATCTCCAACTTTACGTTCTCCATTTTTCAAAAATGCTACTACAGACGGTGTCGTGCGACGGCCTTCATCATTTGCAATGACTACCGGTTCGTTACCTTCCATTACGGCAACACAAGAGTTGGTAGTTCCTAAGTCAATTCCTATTATTTTACTCATATCTAAAAATGTATTTTACTAAGTTGATCTAATTGCTGTTCATCAATCTATATGCCACTGCCTTCTATAATGAAAAAATGGCAGTATTGAACTGCCATTTGAATAATGTATTGTAAAAACGACTTAAAAACGTCGCTATTTTGGCGATACTCCTTTTATATTTAGACCAGCAGTAATCGGATTCACCCTGAACGAATCGATAGTGGGCAGTGAAAGCGGAACATTCCGATAAACGATGGAAGTACGGGAACTGAAAATCCCATAAACGTTTTCGCCGGCGATATTGGTATACAAAGGAGAAATGAGGTCTGCCGTTAATCCCCCGTCAGCGCTATTGGCTACATTGAAATATTTCAGAAGGTCTGCACCTCCTACCGATATGGTCAAATCGCAACTATCCATGTAACGCTCAACATTCTGCGGTGCTTTTCCAATAGCATTCTGCAGGAAATAATAAACGGAAAGATTAGTACAAAAAATACTTGTAGAACCGATTGTGGTTACACCGGTAGAAAAAATATACTCGGCATTGCGATCTGTCTCCTGTTTGGTTACCGTATTTTTATCCATCCAGTAAAACCGGATTTTTCCTTCTATCATGGCGGCATTCTTCGGAGTAAGACAAAGGAAATAAGACTTGACAGGATTAACCGGTTTTGTATCGGAAAAATTCAGAAAGTAATTGTTCTGTTCTGCCGGCGGAACGTTAAAATTTGCGGTATCCACAATACTGATCTCCGAAGAATCATTCAGGGTCAACGAAGGATTGCTGATTACCAGTCTGTAAGAATAGGAGGTATTCAGCCCGTCTTTAAATTTGTAGGCATAGTGAGGAGAAGTAAAAAATGAGCCGCTGTCCTTAATAATACCTTCATCAATGAGATTGACGCGCGTCAAGGGTATGTTTTTCACATTCCCTCCGCCGATCTCTCTTATTACAACCTGCAAATCGGAATAAAAACTCGAGTCAGCGATCTGTGCAAGGGTAAGAGCGTTTCTGTTTTCATCAAAAAAGGCTTTTTGTATTCTGATGTAATGCGCCGTATCATTGACGTTTAGCAATCCATAAACAAATGTGACATTTTTATAGGGTGCTCCTACTTCAAAATCGTCAGAACAACTGTAAAAACCTAACGTGCTAAACAGGGCAACTGCCGCCAAAAAAAATTTTTTCATGATTTTATTGAACAACCGCAAAGGTAATGGAATTAACTATAGATAAACTCTAACGAAAAAACTGTGTTTGTATTATGACAATAGCATTAATCCAACCCAAGTTCTTCTCTCATTTGTTTCGGAATACCTTTTTTGTGAAGGAGGAAGGCTGTTGTTTTATAGCGCACATAAGCCTTTGTAACGTATAAAAATCCTTTATAATCATTCTTTTCACCCCAGCTGTTCTTCACCATATAATACTCTCTGCCATTTTGGTCTTTTGCCAGGCCGACGATATGCATTCCGTGATCGTCTGTGGTGGTGTAATTGTCAAATGCTTCCTGGCGCATAGAGGCGGTGATCTTTCTTTCTGTTTTTGGACCATCAAAGATATTTTTTTGCTCCTCCTCACTCATATCCTCCCAATCCTTCTCCGGCACATACGCCACCCCATTCTTCCAGCTGAAAGATTTTTCACTTACATCCGTAGCCCAGGCGATCGAATACCCTTTTGAAAGTGCGTAGTCAATAATGTCCGTCATGTCATTCATCTTTATATTATACACCTTATCGAAACTCCAGTTGTCCGGCACCATCAACATGGTCTGCCGGTAGTAGGGCTGGTCTGTAAAAGAAGACAGTTCGACATAGTCATCCGGGTTGATCCCGATCACTTCATCGGCAAAACTGCGGGGAGTATACTCTACACCTTTGTATTCAAAAGTCTTAGGCACCTTCCCTAAATAAGCATCCAGTACACCGTTAAATGCTTTTTTCCAGCTCGTCGTCAGTTTCCCGTTAGGGTTCTTCACTACGACATCCAGCATTGCTTTCAGCATTCCTTGCATTTCAGCAAATTTGTTTTTGCTTGTCCCGTATTGCAAACCGGAGTAAACGGACTGCGGTATTGCACCGTACTTACGGTACATGTTGATCACGTCATGACAGGCGCCGCCGTCACCCCACTCTACCTTGCCGTGCATACGCACATAAGCATCCGCTTTGTCGCTGTATACGCACCGGGCAGTGTAGATTTCAGCTATATCCACCGGTTTTTTGCCCATACGTATCATCTCGCTTTCCAGGAAGGAGTTAGTAGAATAACTCCAACAGGTACCACTACTGGCCTGGTTTTTCACGTCTGTACATTCCACATTGACCAACGGGGTAAACACAAATTTCTTTTTGGCTTCTTCCGATTTATTGCTTTCGATTTTCTTTATCAGATCATCCTGGGCCATTACGGAAAACGGCAGGAAAGCCAGCGCTGCAATGAATATTCTCTTCATATTTATTTAAAAGTGAGCGAATATACAGATTAGGCGATAGAACCTGTAGAGTCTGAAGGGGGAGTCTGAAGGGGGATTTTCGAAAAGCTACTCCAGTAAAAGCGTTGCTAATCCCAGTCCCACACCTAAAACAATAGCAACTATTTTATTACGGGTAAGCATGTGATGTTTCGTGCCACTTTCAAAGAAAATAGTAGTAGCAATATGTATAAATACGCCTGCTACCACGGGGATAACGATAGCGACCAATTTGCTGATAGCATAATATTCTCTGCCCAAGGCTGATGCCACCACAGAGCCCAATGGCGTGAACAATGAGAAAATAAAAACGGAAACAAAAGCCGCTCTTCTGCTTTTCACAGACATCGCCAATGTGCTCAGTAAGATAGCTTCAGGCAGTTTATGCGCTGCTACTGCCAGATATAGCGAAGGCTCCGTTCCGGCAGCCCTGTAATTAAAACCTAAAGGAAGCCCTTCCATGAAAGCGTGAATAGAAAGTCCAATGAAGATAGAGTTAAAATGCACCGCATGGCTGTGCGAATGTTGATCTACAGCATGCGTGTGTACATGCCCATGTTCTACACCATGCGTCAGTCGCTGGATGACCAGCTGCAAGAAAAAGCCGCATAGGATATACAATCCGGCATGTTCACCGGTTTCTTCAAAGGTCTCCGGAAGCAGGTGCAGCAATGTAATGCTTAACAAAAACGAACCGGAAAAAGCCAGGAGATAGTTGATGCTCCGCTCTGTCACCTTCATCCGCAAACCGGCAAGACCACCAACAAACGTAATAACAAAAAGAAGAAGGTTGTATATGAGATGCATTGAAGATAGCGCTCGTTCGAAAACTGCAAAGGTAAATGGAAGTGCTGCTAAGCAGCCAAAATATTTTTTGCAATTATATCGTACAACCTGCTAAATTTAAACTGTCATGAACGATTTCACACTTAAAGAACCGCCGCAAATACCGCCTGCAGCCGGGAAACTACTGATAGCTCATCCATTTCTAAAAGACAGTCATTTTACCCGTACCGTCGTCTTACTATGCGAACATTCGGATGAAGGCAGCCTCGGTTTTGTCCTGAATCAGGATACCGATCTGCTGTTGGGTGATATTTTGGTCGAACTCGCTTCTTCAACAGAAAAAATTTACCAGGGAGGTCCCGTGCAACCCGAAACCCTGCACATGATCCACCGTCTGCCCCATCAACTCAAGGGAAAAGAAATCGGAGAGGGAATCTTCTGGGGTGGTTCGTTTGACGAATTGACAGAAACCATTTTGATGCATCAATATCAGGCAGACTCTTTGAAATTATTCTTAGGATACTCCGGATGGGCATCACGGCAATTGGAAGAGGAGTTAAAACAAGGCGCCTGGCTGGTAGCGCATGCCACTCCAGAAATTGTTTTTGGAACGTCTCCCTTAGATGTTTGGCAAAGATCCATAACATCACTGGGCAACGAATATCGTTATCTTTCACAGCTCCCTATTGATCCGCAATTAAACTAATTTTGGCAATTCATTTTAAGCTACGTGAAAAAATACATTCTATTCCTCTTTTTGTTCAGTTTCCTTTCCTGCAAAAAGAAAGAAACGAAGACACCTCCACCTGCTAATGGTACTTATTTTTCCATAGTGCAATTTGCAAGAGATCAGTTCACCTCTTTTTGGGGGCAACCATATTCCTTTAGAAAAGTAGTAACACTCAATGGCAAAACGGATTCCTCATTTGCCTCGGTGAACAACATGGACTGGAGCGCAGTGCTGAAGCCGTTTTTCAGTTCCGATATCAGCGATAAAAAATACCTGGATCAATATAATTTCAGCATGTTCCAGGACGATGCTACGGAGACCCGCAACTTCTACTACGAAGCTAAGGATGCGAAACTCTTTACACGCAAGCTGCACATCATGGCAGATATGTTTACCGACAAGATCACCTCTATCTATATAGAGACCGAGAAGAACGGGAAGGTGCAAAAATTATTCTATGCCCCTTTAAAACTCATCCAGATTCAGGAATACGAGTCTTCTTTTTTAGGAAAAAACAAGGATCTCAAAGTGGAATATTATTTTATGTAGCCTCACGGATATTGCAGCTCTCTTCTACTTGGCTTTACGCTATACTCAGAATTAAAATCGGATACACGTTCCTTTAAATTTTATCCGTATATTTTTCTCGGTGTGTAGAAGATCAGAGAAAGAAATTGAGATTTCTGTATCACGATTTCTAATTTTTATCTCCGAATTTTGCTGTAATGACGCGAGATGAGTTTTCCAGGGTAGTCAAGTCTATTCCCAATCAACCCGGCTGCTACCGGTACTATGACGACAGGCAAAAACTGCTTTATGTAGGGAAAGCCAAAGACCTGCGTAAGCGTGTGAGCTCCTATTTCAATAAAACCGGAACGAATTATAAAACGCAGCGACTGGTATCACTGATACACCATATCGAAGTAACGGTGACGGATAATGAGCATGATGCCTTCTTGCTGGAAAACTCGCTTATTAAGCATCATCAGCCCCGCTTCAACATCAGCCTGCGTGATGATAAAACATATCCGTATATCATTATAAAAAAGGAACATTTCCCGCGCGTGTTTTTCACCCGGAGAGTGATCCGGGATGGTTCAGAATACCTGGGACCGTTCACAGGAGTATGGCGCGTAAAGGAATTATTGCAACTCATCAAAAACAACATTCCTCTACGCACCTGCAGCTTGAACCTGACGCCCGCCAATATTAAGAAAGGCAAATTCAAAGTATGCCTTGAATATCATTTGGGAAATTGCAAAGGACCTTGTGAAGGATTGCAAACCGAGGAGGCATATAAGGAGAGCATACAGCAGGTCCGGTATGTCCTTAAAGGCAATACACAAGAAGTGATCCGCGGGTTGAAGGATGAAATGATGCGACATGCTACTCATATGGAGTTCGAAAAAGCAGAAATACTGAAGCGGAAAATAGAATCATTGCAACAGTATGTTGTTAAGTCATCTGTTGTGAGTACACACCTCGACGATGTAGACATAGCATCTATCCTCAGTGAAGAGGAACGGTCCTTTGTGAATTACATGATGCTAAGTAACGGCAGTGTGATCTATTCAAAAAGCATTGCAATCGATAAATTGCTCGATGAGGACGACAAAAGCATTTTATCCCTGGCTGTGAGCCGCATGCGCGATGCATCCGGCAGTACCGCGATGGAGATCATTGTGCCTATTGAGATTGACGTAACCGACCCGACCATCAAACTGACTCAACCCAAAGCCGGCGACAAGAAGAAATTACTTGACCTGAGCTTCAAGAATGCCGAACTCTTCCGGGATGAGGCACGAAGAAAAAAAGCAGCGATGATCACTGAAAAAACGGAGTCCGATATGGTAGAAGTGTTGGAACAACTGCAGGAATCCCTGCAACTGCAAGACCTCCCGCAACATATAGAATGCTTTGACAACTCCAACTTCCAGGGTTCTTACCCCGTGGCAGCTATGGTCTGTTTCAAAAACGGAATGCCCTACAAAAAAGAATACCGGCACTTCCATATTAAAACAGTGGAAGGTATTAACGATTTCGCTTCCATGGCAGAAATCGTATATCGCAGGTACAAGAGGATACTGGACGAGGGGCAGGAATTACCGCAGCTGGTGATCATTGACGGTGGCAAAGGGCAATTGAACGCGGCACTGGAGAGCATTCAGCAACTCGGTTTGATCGGTCGTATGACGGTGGTTGGTTTGGCCAAACGGGAGGAAAGCATTTTTTTTCCCGGTGACGAGAGCCCCTTACAACTCCCCTTCGATAGCGCTGCCCATTTACTGGTGAGGCGTATACGGGATGAAGTACATCGATTCGGCATTACGTTTCACCGCCAGGTACGCAGTAAGGGTACGATCAAAAATGAATTGGAAACAATACCGGGTATCGGTGAAAAGCTCGCTACAGAACTGTTGAAAGAATTCCGCTCCGTGAAAAATATCAAGACGCTCACAGAGCGTGAACTAACAAAAGTCATCGGAGCCAAAAAAGCCTCTTTGGTGTTCAGCCATTTCCATCCCGAAGACTGATTTCCCGGTCCAATGCATGGATGCCCGTTTTATAAATAAAAGCGACCTCCTGTTTATCGGAGGTCGCTCTGTAAACGCATGAAAAATAGCGCTAAAACGGCACATCTCCATCGTCAAAAGGTTTCTTTTCTTCTTCATCAAAACGGTAGTCATTGGCTTTCGATGGCAAGGTTTGAAACCCACCAGGAATATACATCTTAGACCCGCCGAACTCGCTTGCATCGCGCCTGATACCTGCCATGGGATTGTCGCCCTGTGGAGGTGAAAATCCACCACCACCGCCGCCGAAGCGGTTAAAACCACCATCGTCTTCCAGATCAACAAATTTCTGGTATTCTTTTATGAACCTCACTTTCACCGTATCTGTGGTACCACTACGGTTTTTGGCAATATGCACATGTGTTTCCCCTTCTATCGGTTCACCCATTTCATTGTTATTGATACCATAGTACTCCGGGCGATAGAGGAACATCACCATATCGGCATCCTGTTCAATAGCACCGGATTCACGGAGATCGCTTAACTGAGGCACCTTGGATTCTTTACGCGATTCTACGGAACGGTTCAACTGGGAAAGTGCGATGATCGGGATTTCCAATTCTTTGGCAAGGGACTTTAAATCACGTGATATTTTGGATATCTCCTGCTCCCGGTTCCCCCCCTTATTGAGGTCTGCCTGCATCAGCTGCAAGTAATCAATGACGATCAGCTGGATATCATGTTTTTGTTTCAGCCTTCTTGCTTTGGCTCTTAATTCAAAGATGTTGAGTGCCGCCTGGTCATCCAGGAAGATCTGGGCTGACGCCAGTTTATTCATTCGCTGTGTCATTTGCACGAATTCATGTTCCTGCATCCTTCCTTTCGTAATGGCATCCATACTCACTTCTGTCGTAGCCGCCAGCATCCGTTTTACCAATTCACCTGCCCCCATTTCCAGCGAGAAAAAAGCAACAGGGTACGGCTTTTTGGAATTCATGGAAGCATTCATTGCCAGATTAAGACAAAATGCGGTTTTACCGACAGCCGGTCGCGCAGCTACAATGATCAGTGCATTCTTTTGCCAACCCGAGGTCAGTTTATCTAAATCGCGGAAGCCCGTAGGCACACCGGTTACATCTTCCTGTTTATTCTTGGCTTCTTCAATATCCCTCACCGTGGTCACCAACACTTCTTTCAGGCTCTTAAAATTTTTGCGAAGGTGTTTATCGGTGATCTCGTACAGGTTCGATTCCGCTTTATCCAACAGGTCAAATACATCCGTGCTATCCTCGTAAGCATCGGAAATGATCCCTCCGGATATGCGTATCAGCTCCCGCTGTATAAATTTCTCCATTACGATACGGGCGTGTGCTTCCACGTGGGCGCTTGACAACACGCTCATAGTCAGACGCGTGAGGAAATAAGCCCCCCCCACGATCTCCAGTTCATCTGATTTTCGCAATTCGTCCGTTACCGTCAGAAGGTCCACCGGCATCCCTTTGTCGAACAGGCGACGGATGGATGCATAAATTTTCTGGTGTGCATCCACGTAAAAGCAATCGGGGCTTTGGATGATTTCCAATACTTCCGCCAACTTGTCTTTTTCCAGCATTACAGCACCAAGTACGGCCTCCTCCAGTTCATTTGCCTGGGGAGGGATTTTGCCATATACCAGGGAGTTGATGTCTGGTTTACGACGGGTATTTCCAAAGTCTTTTTTTATGTTTACAGCCATGGGGTTATATATCTATGCTAGTCTAACGGTTGCGTTGCCAGTTTTGATAAACAATTAATAATCAATACATTGATCTACTCATATTTAATTTACCCTGTTGTTAAGCGAATATTACCGGAAGTTTACCGGAACGTTTCGCTTTACCGGGACAGCGAATGTAAGAAGGTGCTATGTTCTTTTGAGGCTTGTGGAAACATAATTTTATTGAGTATGACTTCTGCAATTCTTCTATAGAAATTCACAGGCTTTCCACTTTGAAATGTCAAATAACCTTATTACCAACATTAATAACAAGTTATTCCTTTAATTCCACAACTAATTCACAAAAAAATGTTGATAAATCCTGCCGCTCTATATTTTATAAATAGATGCGAAATACTATAGCCCGTTTACCGGTTCAGGATTGATGGAAGAAGACGTTGCAAACCAGATATTTGTTTTATAAGCGAGGGTAGGACTTCCGTAAATGGAAAAAGCACGCAAAAACATTATGATTAAAAATATTAGCGTACTGTAAGAAGGTCGCCTATTACATAGATCAAAACAGTCCCGTTAGATAATCGGACACTCCTGTAACAGGATTATTTTACTTTTCTGGAAAACCACGTAAAAAGACTAAAAATCCATTTCCAGGTAAACGGGGCAGTGATCTGAGTGTTTCACGTCCGGGAAAATACCGGCATTCTTCAGCCGGGAACGTAAACTTTCTGTAACGGTAAAATAGTCTATCCGCCAACCTTTATTCTGCTCCCGTACAGTCGGGAAGCGCTGACTCCACCAACTGTAGAGATCAGGGTTCTGATTGAAAACACGAAGTGTATCGACAAAGCCGTTTTCTAAAAAACGGTCCATCCAGGCGCGCTCTTCGGGCAGGAAACCGCTGGTATGCTTATTTCCTGCAGGATTATGAATGTCAATCGCTTTATGCGCAATATTATAATCTCCGCATATTACGATGTTGGGACGTGTCTTTTTCAGTTCGTTCACATACTCAAAAAACTCTTCCAGCCACTGGTATTTATACGTTTGACGGATATCTCCGGAGGTACCGCTCGGGAAATAACAATTCAGCAAGGTTACATCACCAAAATCTGCCCGTATGACTCTTCCTTCTGCATCACTTTGCATGATTCCGTTGCCATAGAAAAGCACATCGGGCTTCACCCTGGAAAATATGGCGACACCGCTGTACCCTTTTTTCTCCGCAGAGAACCAATAGCTTTCAAAGCCCAGTTTGTCAAACTCAGCATGATCGATATTTTCTTTTACCGCTTTAGTTTCCTGGAGGCAAATGATATCAGCCGGATCTGTAGCCAGCCATTCTAAAAATCCTTTTTTGATAGCGGCGCGAATGCCGTTGACGTTGTAAGATATGAGACGCACGGTGATAAAGTTAAAAGCCAAAGTTGAAAACTAAAAACTTCCTGCATTTAAAAACGATCAGTTATGCTGTCTTAGCGGCTACTACCTGCGATACATCCCATTCCTGTGAAAAATAGGATATATGCTATCTATATGTCAGGTTTTAGCTCATTATTTTTTCTGTCAAAACCACTAATCTGATTTAAATGTTGGCAAGTTCTCAATGTAAGTAGCCACTATAAAGACTCAAATTGATCCGGTAAAATAGCTGGTTTTTGCGCCCGAAAATTCTAAATTTGCTTTACATTTAGACTGATGAGATCGTATCTTTTAAGAAGTATTGTCATGGCCGCATGGTAAGTGTGCTTCAGGCTTTTTCTCAATTACAGCTATTGATACAGGCTGTCCACATCGTCATTGCGGCTAAATTACAGTCAAATTTGACTTACAAATTTTCAAGTTCAAACATTACTTCATTTTAAATAATTATACTATGTCACAAACACTCACTTTCGCAGAGAAAATAGCAAAAGCAGAGAATTTTTTACCGATCAACGGCACCGATTATATTGAATTTTATTGCGGCAATGCCAAGCAGGCTGCTCATTTCTACAAAACGGCTTTCGGCTTTCAGTCTGTGGCCTATGCCGGTCCGGAAACAGGCGTTCGCGACCGTGTTTCGTATGTGTTGCAGCAAGGCAAAATCCGCCTGGTGCTGACAACAGCGCTGAAATCCGACCACCCCATTGCTGAGCATGTAAAAAAACACGGAGATGGTGTGAAAATACTGGCTTTATGGGTAGATGATGCATACAAAGCATTTGAAGAAACAACCAAACGTGGCGGCAAGCCTTACCTGGAACCGGTAACCTACACAGATGACCAGGGAGAAGTGCGTATGAGCGGCATATTTACGTATGGAGAAACGGTGCACATGTTTGTAGAACGTAAAAACTACAATGGCATCTTTATGCCGGGTTATGAAAAATGGGTAAGTGATTATAACCCATCTGAATGTGGTCTATTGTATGTGGATCATTGTGTAGGCAACGTAGGATGGAACAGGATGCTGCCGACGGTAAAATGGTATGAAGAGGTGATGGGATTTGTGAACATCCTGTCCTTTGATGATAAGCAGATCAATACCGAATACTCCGCATTAATGAGTAAAGTAATGAGCAACGGGAACGGTTATGCAAAATTCCCGATCAACGAACCAGCCGAAGGAAAGAAAAAATCTCAAATTGAAGAATATCTGGATTTTTACGAAGGGGAAGGTGTTCAGCACATTGCAGTAGCCACAAAAGACATTGTAAAAACAGTCACAGAATTAAAAGCAAGAGGTGTGGAATTTTTAAGTGCACCACCTGAAGCGTATTACGAAATGCTCCCGGAACGTGTAGGCACCATTGATGAAGATATAAAAAAACTGCAGGGTCTGGGCATTTTGGTGGATAGGGATGAGGAAGGGTATTTGCTGCAGATTTTCACTAAGCCGGTAGAAGACCGTCCTACGTTATTCTTTGAGATTATCGAAAGGCATGGAGCACAGAGCTTTGGAGCCGGTAATTTCAAGGCGTTGTTTGAAAGCATCGAAAGAGAGCAGGCAAAAAGAGGAAACCTGTAATGTATTAGCAGGTAAAACCCGGATTTGAGTACAGAAAAGTCCTGAAATGAAAATTTCCGGGACTTTTTCTTTTTTTACTTCTAACATTTTTAAGAATGCCCGCGTCTATCTATCCAAACAACAAAATTTTTAACCAATAAAATCAAGCATGATGAAAAAATTATCTTTAACCCTCATGAGCCTCGCAATGGCTTTTGTAGGCCTGGCGCAAACGCCCTGCAGCCAATTGAATGCGAGCATGACGTACACGCAAAGCAGCAATACGGTAACCATTACCAACACGTCTACCCTGCCAACAGGTGGTACGAGCCCCAGCAGCTGGGCTTATGCAGCATGGGGTGATGGCTCTTACGGCTACCCCAGCCCTACAGCGAACCACACTTACCTGACAAATGGTACGTTTACCATCGCCTTGTATCAGATGTGGATGGATTCACTGGTAGGCAATTCTGTTTTTTGCAGTGATACGGCATACCAAACAGTAACCATTACCACAGCACCGCCACCAGCGCCAAATTGTACGTTTAATATCAGCACGGTAAATAACGGCTCAGGTTCTTATACATTTACAGCAGCAGGTGCAACTACCAGCATGACCTATAGCTGGACATTTGGCGACGGAGGAACTGCTACAGGAAACCCCGTAACTCATACCTATGTGAATACAGGAAGCTATAACGTAATGGCAGTCGGAACCGGAAGCGGATGTACTTATACCGATACTACTATGGTTTATTATAACGGTTCTACACCCACATCCAACGAAATATCCGGCTATATCGTTTACGATAGCGCCGTGCTAAATAATGTTACAGGTCCCCTTAGTTTCAAAGTATGGTTGATTCAATCCAGCTACGACAGTGCCACTAATTCTGCTGTCCTGACTGCCGTGGATTCATTAACTACTAATGCTACTCCCTGGGCTTCTTACCAATTCAACAATAAGGCTGCCGGCACCTACTACACCAAAGCTGCAGTTGCTCCGGGAAGCACCAATCCGGGCTTGATACCCACCTATCATAACTCCAGCGCTATGTGGGCAAACGCTAACGCTATCAATCATACCGGCGGTAGTTCTCTTTATAAAACCATTCTCATGATCTCAGGCACTCCAACTTCTGGTCCGGGTTTCATAGGCGGTAACGTCAGCCAGGGTGCTAACAAAGGAACAGCGGGTAACATCGCCAATCTGCTGATCCTTTTGAGAGACGCTTCCCATAACGTGATCGCTTCTACTTATACGGATGTGAATGGTAACTATTCTTTCGGAAGCGTGGCTTACGGAACATACTCTGTTTATCCTGAAGAAATGAACTACGCAACTACTCCGAGCAATTCCATGACTATCGGCGGTGGTGTATTAAGCTTCAATGGCGTGGATTTCGAAAAGAATTCTACTACTATTGTACCTAAAGCTACGGCTATCAAAGATGTGATCAACAATGTATTCAGCATCTTCCCTAACCCTACAAAAGGGCTGGTGAATATCCACTGGAAAAATGGTGTAAGCGGCAATGCTCAAATCATCATTTCTGATCTCTCCGGTCGTATGGTGTACAACAAAAACGCTGCAACAAATGCTGCAACACAAATCAACCTGAATAACCTGAATCAAGGTGTTTATTTCATCAAAATAAATACTGAAAGAGGACAATACACAGAAAGAGTGATATTGCAATAAACGTTTTTATGTTCACGGTTAAAGAAAACAGCTTCGGGTTCCGGAGCTGTTTTTTTTTAGAAAGCACCCAAACTTTTTATATGTTTAACCTGTCTTATGTATATATAAAATAACTTTAAAACAAACATTGATCCGCATGAAGAAAATTTCCTTAGCTCTATTTTGTGTATTAATCTCCATAGCAGGTTTTGCACAGCTCTGTAATCCCAGTTTTACAGCGACTCCTCAGCCCTTTCCTTACCTCATAGTGAATTTCTCGAATACCACATCCTTCACCGCACCTGCCCCTTCCGGTCCTAACAGCATCGTTTATGCCGCCTATACTATGAATTATGGCGACAACACCGGCACCGGGACTTTTTCCACATCCCACACATATGCCTTACCCGGAACGTATACGGTAATAATGAACATGAAGGTGATTGACACGAACTACCTGACTCACGCAACCCAGATCTTGTGTACCAGTTCTTTTTCGCAACAAGTAACGGTAAGTTATCCGCCTTGTGCTATTAGTACAAGCTTTGTTCATAACGGCGGAGACAGCTACACCTTTACAGCTGCCAATCCCGCTAATACGCCGGGTCTTACTTACACCTGGAATTTTGGTGACGGAAGCGGAAATGTCGTTGGTAACCCCGTAACGCACAACTATACGTTCTCCGGTAGCTTCCCTGTAACGGTAACAGCAACAGGAGCGGGATGCAACTCTTATGATTCTACAAATGTTAGCCATTTTAACGGAAATGTAAACTGCGCCCAGGCTATCGCTGATTTTTTCTATTACCAGAATCCGTCAGTTACCTATTTCTATAACACTTCTACCTACATTCCCAACGTAGTATTGGAGGCAACATGGGACTATGGTGACGGAAGTCCCCTTGTAACCACAACCTTAAACCAAGGTCATACTTATGCTTACGGAGGAAATTATACGGTTACGCTTATCAACAAGTGGAAAAGCGCCAACAATGCAACTACCTACTGCATTGATACCGTAGTCAAGACAGTAATGATAACCGGCCCTGCACAGCCTAATAAAATATCAGGGTATATCAATTTTGATACAGCTATATTAGCGACCCCGTACGACAGTGTTAGCTTTAAGGTATGGCTGATACAAGCAACCTATGACAGTGTTCTCAGCACTTATTCCCTGAGTGCGGTAGACTCTCTTATGCTGATAAATGCTTATGACTATATGCCTGCTTCAAGACTCTATCAATTTAATAATAAACCAGCTGGCACCTATTATGTAAAGGCAGCGGTTGCTCCCGGTGCCTACAATCCAGGGTATATACCTACCTATCATTTAACAACTGCTACCTGGTCAACTGCCACTGCCATCCATCACACCAGTGGTATTGCAATCAACAAGAACATTACGATGCTGACAGGCACACCGACCACCGGTCCGGGCTTCATAAGCGGTAACGTGAGCCAGGGTGCCAACAAAGGAACAGCGGGCAACATCGCCAACCTGCTGATCCTTTTGAGAGATGCATCCAACAAAGTGATCGCCTCGACTTACACGGATATCAACGGTAACTATTCTTTCGGAAGCGTTGCCTATGGTACTTATTCTGTTTATCCTGAAGAAATGAACTATGCCACTACTCCGAGCAGTGCAATGACGATCGGTGGCGGCGTACTGAGCTTCAACGGAGTGGATTTCGAAAAGAATTCTACTTCAATCGTACCAAAAACAACTTCAGTCAAAGATGTGGCAAACAATGCATTCATCATCTTCCCTAATCCTGCAAAAGAACAGGTAAATATCCACTGGAAAAATGGGGTGAACGGCAATGCTCAAATCATCATCTCTGATCTCTCCGGTCGTGTGGTATACAACAAAAATGCTGCAACCCATGCTGCAACTCAAATCAACCTGAGTAATTTGAATCAGGGTGTTTACTTTATCAAAATAAATACGGAAAAAGGACAATACACTGAGAGAATCGTATTGCAATAAACGTTTAATACTCTTGCTAAAAAACAGCTTCGGGGTTCCGAAGCTGTTTTTTTTGCATTTCGGATCTCATCCCTTAACATTTTTTATAAATAGTGCCAAGCGTTAAAAATTTATATTTGCTAAACTTTTTTTGAAATCTATTCCACATCTCACATTAGTTATGCAGATCAGGGTTCTTAAGGCTTGGTGTATTGCCGTTTTATTTATTGCCATGTCATACGGTAAGGTGCAGGCGCAGGATGATTCGCAGACCTTCAGAAATTTCCAACTTTCGTTTACCCGTGTAAATAATGCCTGGATGTCTTATAATGACACATTGAGCAAACTTTTCAAGTCCAGAGGATTACAGTATCCTCCAAAAGATATTTATATACGCTCGTTTAAATCCAGCAATGATATGGAGCTTTGGGCGCGCGACAATGACACGTCGGAATACCGCCTGGTTAAAAATTATCGTATTTGCGCCTTATCAGGCAGCCTGGGACCGAAACGCTATGAAGGAGATCGCCAGGTGCCGGAAGGGCTGTATTTTATCGATGATTTCAACCCCAAAAGCGATTTCTATTTGTCCTTACTGATCAACTACCCGAATTACAGCGATATGGTGTTGGGTAACAAGTTAAAACCCGGCGGCGATATCTATATTCACGGCGGTTGTGTAACAGTGGGGTGTATGCCACTCACAGACCCCGTTATCCAAGAGATTTATACGTTATGTCTTAATGCAAAGCTCAATGGGCAAAACTATATCCCGGTCCATATTTTCCCTACCCGGTTTAATCGCGTAGGACTTAATTTCCTGGGCAGAACGTTTAAAGATGATACTGAAAAACAGAAATTCTGGGTAAACCTGAAGAATAGCTACGACTATTTTGAAACCCACCACAAATTGCTGCCCGTGATGTATAGTACTGACGGAAGATATATTAACTGATCAAATCCTACCTTCGCCTTTCATTTTTCTATATACACTCAACTGTGAAATACTTTATTACATCTTTACTTTTTTTCTGTTGCACCCTATTGCTTTCCTGTGAAAAGGAGGTGAATATTAATTTAAGCAGTGGCGAGCCGAAACTGGTTATAGATGGGCGAATAGAAACGGATGGTTACCCGTTTGTAGTCCTGACAAGATCAGTAGGTTATTTTTCTAGAATCGACCTGACCACGTTGGAGAACACCTTTGTTCATAATGCCGTTGTTACCGTTTCAGACGGAAGCAAAACCATACAACTAAAAGAGTATTCAATAGATACAGGCTTAGTAGGCACCAAATTTTCATTTTACAGTATCGACACCGGCGACGCCACATCTTTTAATTTTAAAGGAAAAGCGGAAACATATTACACGCTTAAGATAGAAGCCGAGGGCAAAACCTACAATTCTATTACCAAAATACCAACTGTGGGAGGTATTGATTCTTTGTGGTTTAGAAAACCCTCAGAAAACATGAACGTTCCCACCGCAGTCATGATGTATGTGAGGTATTCCGATCCTGACACCTTGGGAAACTATGTCCGTTATTTTACAAAGCGCAACAGCGAAATGTTCTTAGTACCCTTCAATTCTACTTTTGATGACCAGATCGTGAACGGTACCACCATTGACAGTCTCAGCCTGGTGGCAGGCTACAACCGTTCGCAGGAGCAGCCTAACTTTGACTCCGTGGGCTATTTTTTCCGTGGCGATACGGTAACCCTTAAGTGGTGTTCTATCGATAAACCCACTTTTAAGTTTTTCAGTACATTCGAATTTGCCACGGGTTCCGTAGGAAATCCTTTTTCATCTCCCGTAAATGTAACCAGCAATATACAGGGAGGTGCTTTGGGCGTTTGGGCCGGATATGGTGTACAATTGACCACACGAATCATTAGTAAATAGTTTTTCACTATTGTAACTTAGTCATTCTCCTGACAGGATATGATTAATTTGCAGGAGAGAGACAAACAAATAACAATAATCATTTAGCTTATATGTCAGCAACAGAAAAAACAGATTGCCTTATTATCGGCTCCGGACCTGCAGGATATACTGCAGCTATATATGCGTCCCGTGCTAACCTCAAGCCTATTTTGTACCAGGGATTGCAACCCGGCGGACAACTTACTATCACTACCGATGTAGAAAATTATCCGGGCTATCCCGATGGCATTATGGGCCCTCAGATGATGGTCGATTTTGAAAAACAAGCCCAACGTATGGGTGCCGATATTCGCTGGGGATATGCCACCAAGGTAGATTTTAGCAGCCATCCGTTTAAAGTAGAGATCGATGAAGAAAAATGGATAGAAGCTAATGCCATTATTATCGCTACAGGAGCTTCAGCCAAGTGGCTGAATTTACCCTCCGAGCAACGACTCAATGGACACGGTGTTTCTGCCTGTGCTGTCTGCGACGGTTTTTTCTTCAAAGGACAGGAAGTGGCGATAGTAGGTGCCGGTGATACCGCTTGTGAAGAAGCCATCTATCTTTCAAAAATATGCAGCACGGTACACATGCTGGTTCGCAAAGGCGAAGACGGGATGAAAGCCAGTAAGGTGATGCAGGATCGTGTGAAAAAAACACCTAATATCAGGATGTACTGGAATACAGAAACGGTAGAAGTCTTGGGTGACAATAAAGTGAACGCTGTGAAAATAAAGAATATTGAAACGGGCGAAGAACAGGATATAGCAATCAAAGCCTTTTTCGTAGCTATAGGACATCAGCCTAATTCCGATCTCTTTAAAGGTGTATTAGATATGGACGAAGCGGGCTACCTGCTGACCCAGCCCGGTACCTCCAAAACAAATATTGAAGGTGTATTTGCCTGCGGGGATGTTCAGGACAAGAACTACCGGCAAGCTGTAACAGCGGCAGGAAGCGGTTGTATGGCGGCATTGGACGCCGAACGTTACCTGAGTGTTCTGGAGCATGAGCATGCCATGGCGGCTTCAGCCTAAGAATTTAATCTAACTTACAGAAAACTCCGGGCTTCGAAAGAAGCCCGGAGTTTTCTGTAAGATGCTGTTAATTGATATGCTGCATATCTTACGGGTACCCGGCATTTATTGAACTGTAAGTTCTTCCCAGAATTCTGCCGCTCTGCGCGTATGGGGAATAACGATCGTTCCCCCGACAATATTAGCTACTGCAAATATTTCGTACACCTGTTCCGTTGTTACTTGTTGCTGATAGCATTTTTCTAAGTGATATTTTATACAATCATCACAACGAAGCACCATGCTGGCTACCAAACCCAGCATTTCTTTGGTCTGAACGGACAAAGCCCCTTCTGCATAGGTATTGGTATCCAGGTTAAACAGGCGGTTAATAACTTTGTTTTGCTTTCCGAGAATTACGTCATTCATCCTGGAGCGATAATCGTTGAATTCCTTTAATTGTTGACTCATAGCAATAGTTTTCTATTCCCGTAAATGTACAAATGACACGCAATTTATCTTTATGAAGGCTACTGAAGTTAGATTACAACGATAAATCAGGTCAATAAAACGCCGAAATCCGGCAAATGCTCCATCCGTGCAAACTAAATAATTTGACTATTCCCACCGAGGATGCAGGCAGGGAAAAAAAGTTTTTATATTTTCGCACAAATTTAGAAATACTGTGCAGACTCCATTCGGCAAAGAAACCTATTTATATTGGTATGAATTGATGTTGTTGCTTCGCAAATTTGAAGAGAAAGCGGGACAACTCTACGGTATGCAAAAGATCCGTGGGTTCTGTCATTTATATATTGGCCAAGAGGCGGTTGCAGCCGGTGCCATGTCTGCCATTCGCGAAGATGACAACATGATCACAGCTTACCGCGATCATGGTTTGGCTATAGCCAAGGGACTGACCTCCAATGAATGTATGGCAGAGCTTTATGGCAAGGCTACAGGTTGCACTAAAGGCAAAGGTGGCTCCATGCACTTTTTCTCTAAGGAAAAACGCTTTTTCGGCGGTCATGGTATTGTGGGAGGACAGATTGGTTTAGGTGCCGGCATTGCTTTTTCTGATATGTACCTGGGTAACGACCGGGTGACGCTTTGTTTCTTTGGTGACGGGGCTGCCCGCCAGGGTATACTGCATGAAGCATTTAACATGGCAATGCTTTGGAACCTGCCGGTGATCTTCATCTGCGAAAACAACCACTATGCCATGGGTACTTCCGTATCCCGTACATCTAAAGTATTGGATATTTACAGAATGGCTGATGCCTATGATATGCCTGCAGATTCGGTAGATGGTATGAGCTGTGAAGAAGTACATAAGGCAATCGATCGTGCGGCACGACGTGCACGTGAAAAAGGCGGACCGACTTTCTTAGAAATAAAGACCTATCGCTACCGCGGACACTCGATGAGCGATCCGGCGAAATACCGCACGAAGGAAGAATTGGAAGAATACAAGGAAAAAGACCCGATCCACCAGGTATTAAAGACCATCATGGATAATCAATGGGCTACTGAGGAAGAGATCAATGCCATCAATGAAAAAGTAAAAGCGGAGGTAGATGGATCTGTAAAATTTGCAGAAGAAAGCCCTTACCCGGATGTAAGCGAAGTATACAAAGATATCTATGTGGAAGATGACTATCCTTATATCACGGACTAACTTACCGGACAAGCAACATGGCTTGCCTGACAGGAAAACGAACGATAAATGGTGCCAACGCCGTAAAAGCCGGATAGCAGTACTTACGCCAGGGCAATAAAAAAAGAAAACAATTTCAAAAACAATAATTCATATTTCAACATCAAATAACGTGGCAACGAACGCAAGAACACAACCGGGAACAGAGAAAATATCGCAACAAGAACCCGATTTTAACCCACTCGAAAACCTGCAGGGAAAATACGATGGCAATAAGAAAACCATCAACATGGTGGTGACCATTGTACTGGCATTAATTGTTGGTTTTTTCGCCTACCAAAAACTCTATAAAGAACCCCGTGACAACAAAGCGGCAAATGCCATTTCTTTTGCTCAAAGCTATTTCCAACAGGACTCTCTGGATAAAGCGCTGAACGGCGATGGACAGCATAAGGGCTTTTTGAAGATCATGAAGCAGTACAGCGGTACAAAAACGGCAAATCTTTGCAACTACTATGTCGGTGTTTGTTACCTGAAAAAAGGAGATGCAAAAAATGCGATTAAATACCTGAAAGATTTTGATGCAGAGGGTACTATCGTGGAATATGCAGCTTATGGTGCATTGGGGGATGCTTACATGGAAAGCAACAATGTAAAAGAAGGGTTGGAATATTATAACAAGGCGTCTTCAAGAAAAGATGATAACCTGTTAACTCCGGTGTACCTGTACCGCGCCGGCGTTGCATATGAGATGAGCAAAGAACCTCAGAAGGCTATAGCCAATTACAAACGTATCCGTGATGAATTCCCGCAAAGCATGCAAGCGAGAGATATGGATAAAGCACTGGCAAAACTCGGTGTTTTGGATTAATCAGACAACAAACCATTTTTCATCAAGCCTGCAGTTAAAATCGCAGGCTTTTCATTTGCAGGCATGGCGCATTGCAGTATCTTAGCACCCTGATATCTGTACCATGGCTTTTTCTCAAGACAGCAACTCCCTCCTTGATACTACTTTACTGGAAGACCTTAAAGATGCACGTGTAGCACTGGTCTTTACGGAATGGAACGATCAGATAGTTGCCGCACAACTTAATGGGTTTGATAAGATTGCTACTGCGCTGCATGTACAGGTAACGGACCGGGTGGCTGTGCCCGGCAGCTTTGAAATCCCTTTTGCCTGCAAAAAGCTGTGGAAGAGTTATGAGGGGAAGAGAGAAACGGAGAAGCCGGAGGCCATCATTGCTTTCGGTGCCGTGATAGAAGGCGGGACACCCCATTTCAAATATGTCTGTAAAGCGGTGACGGAAGGTATTACCCATCTGAATCTGATGCTTCCCATACCGGTGATCTTTGGTGTACTCACCCTCAACAATGAAAAGCAAGCCTGGGAAAGACTGGGCGGCAGGCACGGTCACAAAGGAGAAGAAGCAGCGATAACCGCGCTGAAGATGATCGCGTTTTGCAGGAAACTAAGCGAAAGACAACAAATTGGATCAATCAACTAACTTACTCATTACCCACCATGAACGTTCAGCTATTCATACCTTGTTTTGTAGATCAGCTTTATCCCGATACCGCTATGAATATGGTAAAGGTGCTGGAGAAACTCGGTTGCACGGTTTCTTATAATCCCAAGCAAACCTGCTGTGGTCAGCCCGGCTTTAATGCCGGTTATTGGGATGAGGCACGCAGCGTAGCCAAGAAATTCCTGAATGATTTTGAAGGAGAGGATTATATCGTAGCGCCAAGCGGGTCCTGTACCGGCTTTGTACGTAACTACTATGAGCGTTTATTCGAGAATACCGGCGAACACATCGCCAGCAGCAAAGTAAAAAAGCGGTTGTACGAATTCACGGAGTTTTTAGTGGATGTGCTGAAAGTAACCGATCTGGGCTCCAGCTTCGAGGGTAAGGCGACCTACCACGATGCCTGCGGGTCGCTGCGTGAATGCGGCATTAAAAAAGGTCCGCGTGAGCTGCTGGATAAGGTCGAGGGATTGGAGTTGGTGGAAATGAAAGAGTGTGAGACCTGCTGCGGTTTTGGCGGCACATTTGCCGTGAAATATGAACCGATCTCGGTAGGTATGGCCCAAACCAAGGTCAGCAGCGCGCTTGAAACCGGAGCCGAATACATGATCTCAACAGATGTGAGCTGCCTGATGCATTTACAAGGTTATATCGACAAGAATAATTATCCGCTGAAGACCTTGCACATCGCAGATGTACTGGCAAGCGGGTTAGACTGACATTTTCGACTGCAGGTCAATTCACAGCTTGTACTCACCGTGAAAACATCCTGCTATTACGATTCACGATATTTTGAAGCATTGTCCTACCGGATAGGGTTTGCGGCTATGTTTATTTTAAAAAATACAGCATAAAAACAGCATTAAATGCTGGGGTCAGAACATTTTGACGTCATTGGCATCCTTCTTTTGTTCCCTTTCACATGACACTGCCCGGGTTTTTCTACTTTTGACTATTCATTATGACTTCCATTTCCATGAAAATCTTCCTTTCCCAGCAAAACTATCATATCGGCAATTTCGAAGCCAACACGGACAAAATCATCCGGGATATTGAAGCAGCCAAAGCTCAGAATGGAGATCTGATCGTGTTTTCAGAGCTTTCTGTATGCGGCTATCCGCCCAGGGATTTTCTGGAATTCAATGACTTTGTAGAACAATGTCTTGCAGGCATCGAAACGATCAGGCAACATGCCGATACGATTGGTGTGTTGGTAGGAGCCCCTTCCCGTAACAATATCCTGCAGGGTAAGGACCTGTTCAACAGCGCTTACCTGCTCTATAACAAAGAGATCAAAGGTATAGCCCATAAAACCTTATTGCCTACCTACGACATCTTCGATGAGTATCGCTATTTTGAACCTGCCTTTGAGTGGAGCGTGATGGAGTTTAAAGGAAAAAAACTGGCTGTAACAATCTGTGAAGATATCTGGAATATTGATGACAACCCGCTTTACCGCACTTGTCCTATGGACAACCTGATGGAACAGCAGCCGGATATCATGATCAACCTGAGTGCATCTCCTTTCGACTATACGCATGAAGAAGGCAGGCTGAATGCCGTAAAAAAGAATGTAGCCAAATATAAAATCCCCATGGTGTATTGCAATACAGTCGGTTCCCAGACAGAGATCGTGTTTGATGGCGGCTCCCTGGTGATGAATGACAAAGAAGAGGTGGTGGCTTCCCTGCCCCATTTCAAAGAAGCAATGCAATCTGTAACCTGGCTGGAGGACGGAAGTTTTGCTGAGCAACCCATTGACCTCAGCAACGAGTTGTATAAAGACAAAAAATCTTTCGCCAGGTACCATGCCGATGAAGGAATAGAAGAAATACATGCCGCACTCATTATGGGTATCCGGGATTATTTCAAAAAAATGGGCTTTACAAAGGCTATAGTGGCTTCCTCCGGTGGCATAGACAGTGCGTTGGTACTGGCACTTGCCTGCGAAGCACTGGGGAATGAACATGTTCATGCGTTGCTGATGCCTTCCCAATTCTCTACATCTCATTCTGTTTCCGACGCCGAACAACTTTCAAAAAACCTGGATAATTCTTACGACATAATCGCTATCAAAGACATATTCCAGCAATATCTGATATCGTTAGAGCCGATCTTTAAAGATTTGCCGTTTTCCGTTGCCGAGGAAAACCTCCAATCCCGTATTCGCGGTACCCTGGTGATGGCCTTGTCGAATAAGTTCGGTTCCATCCTGCTTAATACGTCCAATAAAAGCGAACTGGCTACAGGATATGGAACGCTATATGGTGATATGGCCGGCGGTTTAGGAGTGTTGGGTGATGTGTATAAAACACAGGTATATTCACTGGCAAACTATATCAACCGGGAACGGGAGATCATTCCCCGGAACATTATCACCAAAGCCCCCAGCGCAGAACTGCGGGAAGGACAAAAAGACAGTGACAGCCTGCCGGAATATAATGTGCTTGATCCTATCTTATATCAATACATTGAACAGCGTCAAGGTCCTAAAGAGATCATAGCCATGGGAAATGACGCAGCTTTGGTCGCACGGGTGCTTAAACTGGTCAATACCAATGAATACAAACGAAATCAATTTTGTCCTATCATTCGTGTATCGCCCAAAGCATTTGGGGTGGGACGGCGGGTGCCGATTGTAGGAAAATACCTGAGTTAGTTCCCATGGCACGCAAAACATACGTGCCAATACGTATATTTTATCTAATTACTACATCTATCTTTGCATAAAATAAAACTAAATAGAATCAATCATGAAAAAGCTCCTATTTTCATTAGCTCTTGTTGCGGGCGGTGCCGTCCTGCTCCCTTCTTGTAAAAAAATCATTGACGAAATCAAGAAAAACATCAATCCTTTTGAACATACAGTGGACCTGACTTACACAATACCTACCCTTATGCAGGGGCAAACGTATAATGCAGATGAGCAAACTTACATTCTGAATGTAAATGATGTTATCAATGATAATACAGAGGGGCTGGATGTAGATATTGACGATATCTCTTCCATCAAAATCAACAAAATTGTTCTGACCCTCGAAAATGCTGATGCTGAAAACAACTGGACGAACCTGCAAACAGCCACTGCCGGCGTAAATTCAGATAAAGGCAGGACTGCAGGTAAAGCGGATATCGAATCAACTATTACCGTACCCGATGCAGAAGCGGAAAGATATACCGACAAAACTTTCACCTTTGCCGATCATAACCTGAAAGACTACCTGAATGGCGGTGATACTAAAATCTACTATTCTATCTCTGCCAAGGCAAGACGCGCGGTTACCAAAGAACTTACCATCAAGGCGAAGATCGAATACTCTTTCAAACCATAATAAGGCATAACAAAAATAATAGAAAAAATCCTGCGGCTTAGCAGGATTTTTTTGTGCGAGAGGTCATGATTCGTCAGCAAGATCCTTTATATTGAAACCGCACGCTCTGAGTCAAGCCATTAATCACGTATTCATGACGGAAAACACAATTTTACCAAAATCCAGATGGATCTAACAAACGTACCAATTGAAGAAGTACTTACCCATATGCCCTCAAAGCAGGTAATCACCACCGGGCAACGGATCAAAGCGATCGTAGGAGGTTCCATCGGTAACCTGGTAGAATGGTATGACTGGTATGCCTATGCTGCTTTCGCCATTTACTTCGCAAAAAGTTTTTTCCCTGATGGGGATATGACGGCCCAGCTGCTTCAGACAGCGGGCATTTTTGCAGTAGGTTTCCTGATGCGTCCCGTAGGAGGTTGGCTGTTCGGGCGTATTGCAGATAAGACAGGCAGAAAAAAAGCCATGACCCTTTCCGTACTGCTCATGTCGTTTGGCTCTTTGCTTATTGCACTTACACCCTCTTATACTACGATCGGGGTATTTGCCCCGGTACTGTTGTTAACAGCCCGTCTGCTGCAGGGTTTAAGTGTGGGAGGTGAGTATGGTGTATCCGCAACTTATCTAAGTGAAATGGCTACGGAAGATCGCCGTGGATTCTATTCCAGTTTTCAGTATGTAACACTCATCGGTGGTCAACTCCTGGCATTGGGGATACAATTACTCCTGCAAAAACTCTTCTTAACCGAAACACAGCTTCACGAATGGGGTTGGAGAATCCCGTTTGCGATCGGTGCGGTGCTTTCCATCATAGCCCTGTACCTGCGTAACAACCTTCATGAAACCGAAGCCTTTGAGAATAAAAAAGGGATTATAGAAAAGAAACAAAAAGGATCTGTAAAGGAACTAATGAAACACCCGCGCGCACTACTCACCGTTATAGGGTTAACGTTAGGAGGCACACTTGCCTTTTATACCTATACCACCTATATGCAAAAGTTCCTGGTGAATACCGTGAAGCTTTCTAAAGAGCAATCTACGCTTCTTTCATTTTTATTGTTATTCATCTTTGCATGCCTGCAGCCATTATTCGGGGCGCTATCTGATAAGATCGGGAGAAGACCGCTCTTACTGGGTTTCGGTATCCTGGGCACTGTTTTCACCGTCCCCCTGCTGACCATGCTAAGCCATACTACTTCCATTTATGCTGCTTTCTTTTTGTTACTGGCAGCCATCATTATTGTGAGCGGCTATACTTCCATTAACGCTGTGGTAAAAGCAGAATTATTTCCTTCAGAAGTACGCGCATTGGGCGTAGGGTTACCCTATGCACTTACAGTGGCTATTTTTGGAGGGACCGCCGAATATATCGCTCTAGGGCTTAAACAAGCCGGGTTGGAGTCCTATTTCTACTGGTATATCACAGGCTGCATTTTTCTCTCATTCCTGGTGTATGTGACGATGAAAGACACAAAACATCACTCTAAAATGACCGGGGATTAAGGCTTGAGTACTCCGTTTGTCATTCCACGTTTGCAATGAATAATACCCGGATATTTTATAAACATTACCAATACCGCAATTATTCGACCGAAGAAAACATTCCTATCTTTATACAAAATAAATGTACGTACATGAAAAGGAAGGAATTCATTAAAGGTTCGGCAATCATTGGTGCATCTGTTGTCATTCCCGGTTTGCTGAAAGCGACTTCCGGTCTGGCGAGTGAAGGAAGAGGGAGAAGAGTGTACCGGGTACTCCATGCCAATAAGACCATGGTGGGTACTTTACCGGTTCTCCGTGCCTTTGCAGGAGACAACAATGATTATGTATCGCCTTATGTGTTTTTTGATGAATTCGGACCTGTTGAAGTAAATCCCAAAGCTTCTCCGTTGCGTGTAGAGGCTCATCCGCATGCCGGTGTGATCCCCACAACCTATTTCCTAGCCGGAAGCGGGCATCACCGGGATAGCCTGAATTATGATTTCCAGATCAGTAAAGGAGACTTTATGATGTTTACCTCCGGACGAGGTGCTATCCACATGGAGGAGACTGGGCAGCAACTGTATGATGACGGAGGATTGTATCATGGTTTCCAGATATGGCTTAACATGCCTTCAAAATACAAATTCAGAGAACCTGCAACCGAGATATTCCGACCGGAGAAGATGGCCGAAATACATCACAAAGATTATACAGCAAAGGTGGTATTGGGAGAGCTTCCAGGTGCAAAATCCAAAGTGGAGACCATGTTCCCGGTATTCTACTACCATATCCGGCTAAAGCCCGGGGCAAAGATGGAGATACCTGTTGAAGCAAATCATAATGCCTTTGTTTACGTAATAAATGGGACGCTGGAAACAGAAGGACAAAAAGAAATTGCAGCCAACCAGGTAGCACTTTATGAGCGCGGGGAAAACTATATCCATATCTTCAGCAAAGAAGGCTCAGAAATACTCGTGCTTGGCGGACAACCACATAACGAGCCCGTATATGCTTACGGACCTTTTGTAATGACCAATGAACAGGAGATCAATCAATGCATCCGCGATTACCAGGCGGGAAAAATGGGTAACCCTGAGCTGGTAAATGCTAAATTTTAATGCACACTGATATTCAGGGTAATGTCTGTACATTTCACCTCTTCCTGGACCGTCTGTGCTATAGGGGGGAATATCCCGGTCATCTGCTTCAAATGTCCTATCAATAAAGACAACCTTATCGTCGGGCGTTTTGGATTCATTGACAAGTGGCGCTTTATTCTTATAATTTTCAATTCCTAAGCGCGCAGGAAGAAACCGTTCATTTCATATCACATTGAATTTTTCTGTATCATGGCGCTCATTTATCTGGTTGGTTACAAAATACGCTGCCGTTTTCTTTGTATTTTGATCTGAAGTTTTCCGTTCATCCAAACCATTGCAAATATGTTCAAATCTTTACTTGCCCTTCTCCTGACTGTCAGCGGTCTTAAAGCTTTCGCACAGAAAACAACCATTACGGGGTACTATGCCGGTGATGAAGCACATTTGGATGCGTATAACCATTACCAGCTGGATTATATCATATTCAGCTTTTGTCATCTCAAGGGCAATCGCCTTCATGTTGCAAATGCTGCTGATAGTGCCCTCATCCGGAAAATGGTATCGTATAAACAAACCCATCCCGGGTTAAAAGTGCTTTTATCCCTGGGAGGCTGGGGTGGCTGTGCTACCTGCTCACCGGTATTTGCCACAAAAAAAGGAAGAGAGGAATTTGCAGCTTCTGCCAGGGAACTATTGGCATATTTTAAAGCAGATGGCATAGACCTGGATTGGGAATACCCGGTTGTGGCAGGTTATCCCGGTCACCCTTACCGTACTGCGGACCGCCAGAACTTTACCCTCCTGGTAAAAGCCATGCGTAACCAATTCGGTCCAAACTATGAAATCAGTTTTGCATCGGGTGGCAGCACCATTTGCGTGGATTCCTCTTTTGAATGGAAAAAAGTCATGGAAGTAGTAGACAAAGTAAACCTGATGAGCTATGACCTCGTACACGGCAACAGCACTGCGAGTGGTCATCATACAGCGTTATACTCCACGCCGCAGCAACTGGAATCCACCGACAATGCTGTGCGAAAAATGATAGCTGCCGGTGTGCCTTCCCGCAAGATCATTATCGGTGCTGCTACATATGCCCGTGTATTCCAGGTAGCGGACACTACAGATCACGGACTTTATCGCAAGGCTGTTTTTGATCACGCTATTTCATATAAAGATTTGTATGACTCCCTCGCTTCGAGAAATGGATTTATACAATACTATGATCCGGTATCCAAGTCTCCCTATGCCTTTCATGCGGGCAGAAAAGCTTTTGTAACCTATGATGACAGTGTCTCTATACGTGAAAAGATGCTGTATGTAAAGAAAATGAATCTTGGAGGTATTATGTTCTGGCAGCTGATGGATGATAAGCCTCAGGACGGTGTATTGAATATGATGTATAGCGTTAGAAAAAATGAAGAATGAGTCACAGCCTGATCAGCTTCGCGATATCATGCTCATTCAAACTGTAAAGGTTTACTTATAGTTACTTCTGTTTTCTGGCAAGTCCGTCTTCATAGGTCGGTCCGTACAAACCCGGTACTTTGTTGCCCGTAGCACGAAGGTAGATAACCAGTTCGCCCCGATGGTGGTAAATATGATTGAATAAAAATCCACGCGAAACGATCCCTCTTGGCATAGGTCCCATGACGGTCATGTCTCCCATTTTCATCGTCCAGGGTTGTTGCATGCCTTCCTCTGTAACGGTGTTTAAGGCTTCTCTGGCTTTTTCTACGTTACGCTCAAACAACTCAATCGTCGCCTTAATATCGTGCGGGTCCCCTCTTTCCAGATTATCAGTCGCCATATCATACACGTCCTTTGTCAGCGTCCCCACATACCAGTAATAAATAGTGGCTATATGTTGAGATAGTTCTCCCATGGTCCAGGATATAGGTGAAGGCCTGTAAGAAATGTCCTTTTCCGGCACGGCATATAAAAGTTTACGGGTGCTTTCTACCTCCTGTTCAAATTCCTTACGCAATGATTCGAGTAGCATAGTTTTGGTTTTT
Organism: Flavipsychrobacter sp.; assembly: GCA_035497455.1. Lineage (GTDB taxonomy): Bacteria > Bacteroidota > Bacteroidia > Chitinophagales > Chitinophagaceae > JAFIGV01. The sequence goes on along the minus strand of DATJDL010000010.1, from coordinate 574,485 downwards.
ACGAAAATAGCCATTAAAATACCATACCATTTTAAAAGATTTTAAAATCAGGCGGCTTCATGAAATAAGTAAAACCTTTTCTTATTTTTGGCGGGTTTAAAAATATTACTTCACCATAAAATATAACGCTGCATGGCAAAAATTAAAGTGGCAAATCCGGTAGTGGAACTGGATGGCGATGAAATGACCCGGATTATCTGGAAATTCATCAAAGACAAGCTAATCTTACCTTATGTAGATGTCGATATAAAATATTATGACCTGGGGGTAGAACATCGTGATGCTACAGATGATCAGGTAACCGTAGATGCTGCCAATGCCATCAGGCAATATGGTGTGGGTATCAAATGTGCTACCATCACACCGGATGAACAACGTGTGACTGAATTTAACCTCAAACAAATGTGGAAAAGCCCCAACGGCACCATCCGCAATATATTGGACGGCACTGTATTCCGTGAGCCGATTGTTATCAAGAACGTACCGCGCCTGGTGACCAATTGGGATGCCCCTATCATCGTAGGCCGTCATGCTTTCGGAGACCAATACCGAGCAACAGACATGGTGATCAAAGGAAAGGGGAAACTAACCATTAAGTTTGAAGGAGAAAACGGTGAAACCATCGAACATGAAGTATATAACTTCAAAGGAGATGGCGTAGCCATGGCCATGTATAATACCGACGAGAGCATCCGCGGTTTTGCCAGAAGTTGTTTCAATATGGCGAAATCCAAAGGATGGCCTTTATACCTTTCTACCAAAAACACGATCCTGAAAAAATACGATGGCCGTTTTAAAGATATTTTCGAAGAGGTAAGCAAAGAGTTTACAGATGTGCATTATGAACACCGCCTTATCGATGATATGGTGGCCAGTGCTTTGAAATGGAACGGGAACTTCGTATGGGCCTGCAAAAACTACGATGGAGATGTTCAGAGTGATACGGTAGCTCAAGGTTTCGGTTCACTTGGACTGATGACTTCAGTTCTGGTAACACCGGATGGTAAAACCATGGAAGCAGAAGCAGCACATGGCACTGTGACACGTCATTACCGTGAACATCAAAAAGGCAATCCGACTTCTACCAATCCTATTGCTTCAATCTTTGCCTGGACAAGAGGCCTTGAATTCCGCGGCAAGTTGGATGGCAACCAGGAGTTAATCAACTTTTGCCATGCTTTGGAGCAAGTATGTATAGAAACCGTAGAAAGCGGTAAAATGACGAAAGACCTTGCAGTATGTGTGCACGGGAATAAAGTAAATCACGGCGAACACTATTTATATACAGAAGAATTTTTGGATGCCTTAGATGAAAATCTTAAGGCTAAACTTAGCTAAAATCTGCTATTTTCTATAGAAAAGGTTATCTCTTATCTCTTCATGGGATAACCTTTTTTCATCGGCAGAAGGAGTATTTTGCGAGCTCAAATCAATATCAACATGAACTGGATCCTCCTCATTCTTGCCGGGTTATTTGAAGTCGGTTTTACTACGTGCCTTAGCAAAGCAAAAGAAACTGCCGGGATGACTTCAACCTATTGGTTTATCGGGTTTATACTAAGCCTGGTGGTGAGTATGTATCTTCTGTATAAAGCTACACAAACCCTTCCCATGGGTACAGCTTATGCGGTATGGACGGGTATCGGCGCCGCAGGTACCGTGATCGTGGGTATTATCTTTTTTAAAGAACCTGCCACCTTTATGCGTCTGTTCTTTATCACCACGTTGATCGCTTCAGTAGCCGGATTAAAATTTGTAAGTTCTCATTAGCGCTTATTGGATTTTTCAATACAGCGTTAAGATATTTATTCACAGGTGATGAGGGCATTTTCTTAATTTACATAGTCACAAAAATGCAAACACATGGATCAGAGAAAACTCACTACCGCATCCGGTATTCCTTATTATAATAACGAGGATACTCAAAGCGTAGGACCGCGGGGGCCCTTGCTATTACAGGATTTTATTCTTCATGAAAAGATGGCTCACTTCAACCGTGAGCGAATTCCTGAACGGGTAGTGCATGCAAAAGGTTCCGGTGCTTTTGGTACGTTCACTGTTACAAATGACATTACACGATACACTAAGGCTGCCGTATTTAGCGAGATAGGAAAGCAAACCCGCGTTTTCGTCCGTTTTTCTACGGTAGGCGGCGAAAAAGGCAGTGCTGATACCGAGCGTGATCCTCGTGGCTTCGCTGTTAAATTTTATACCGAAGACGGTAATTGGGACCTGGTGGGCAATAACACCCCTATCTTTTTCATCAAGGATCCTAAGAAATTCAGTGACTTTATCCATACGCAAAAACGCGATCCTTACACCAATTGCAAAAGCCCCACCATGATGTGGGATTTCTGGAGCCTCAATCCTGAAGCGCTGCACCAGGTCATGTTCCTCATGAGCGACCGCGGCACCCCTCATGGCTACCGTCATATGCATGGCTTTGGCAGTCATACCTTCAGTTTTGTAAACAACGATAATGTTCGCCATTGGGTGAAATTCCATTTTGTATGTAAACAGGGAATCAAAAATTTCAACAATGAGGAGGCTGCACAAATGAAAGCCCGGGACATGGATTTTGCACAGCGCGATCTGCTGGAAGCCATCGACCGTGGCGATTTTCCGAAATGGGACCTGAAGGTTCAGATCATGACGGAAGAACAGGCCCATACTTATAAATACAATCCGTTTGATCTTACCAAGACATGGAGTCACAAGGACTTTCCGTTGATTGACGTAGGGGTGATGGAGCTAAATGAAAATCCTAAGAACTTTTTTGCATCGGTAGAACAGTCGGCGTTTGCCCCGGCACACGTACCTGCGGGTATTGGCTATTCACCCGATAAGATGTTGCAGGGACGCATCCTCTCCTATCCCGATGCACACCGTTATCGCCTGGGCGGCAATTACGAGCAGATTCCGGTAAACAAATGCCCCTATGCTGTAAACAACTACGAGCGTGACGGACAGATGCGGGTAGATGACAATGGCGGCAGCAATCCGAATTATTCTCCGAATAGCTTTGACAACATCGTCAAAGATGTTGCTTCCAAGCAACCCGCCTGGGATCTGGGAGCCATGGTAGCTGACTGGTACGATCGCAATGCTCCCGGTGAAGACGACCATTACTCCCAACCCGGCATTTTCTTCCGCGAAGTACTGAATGATGAAGAAAAGAAAACCCAGATCAGCAATATCGTAGGTGCTATGAGTGGTATCGACGGACCCAGGAAAGGCGAGATCATCAACCGCATGCTTTGTCATTTCTTCCGGGCGGACATGAACCTGGGGTTGGGTATTGCACAAGGGTTGAATGTAAATGTGCAGGACGCGATGCCAAAGCAGCATTAAAGGAAAGAGTTTTTTATAGTGATTTCATGGGTGTTCCGTAAAGTGGGATGCCCATGAAATTTTAGGGGCAATCGCGCAGTCTTCTTTGCACAGCGATATAGCTTTCCAATATTCCCACTGTAAGAGGAGCAACCCGAACGATGAACGGAGGGTCGCAACGATGTTTAATAGAAAAATTAAGAACGAGTAACAACTATTTCCAGTCACTCATCTCCAGCCGTTCCTTGCAAAAGAAGTATTCCCTTACATCGTTGCTGGCGACGATCACGAGACGATTAGCCGTGTACTGATCCATCCAGCTGCGGTATTGCGCTACACCGGCTTCGTCCAGGTTGGTACAGGGTTCATCCAATAATAACAGGGGAGTGGCTGCAAATATTGCCTGAGCCAGTTTTACGCGCTGTTTCATACCGGATGAGTATTCGCTGATCATTTTATCCGCAGCTTTTCCCATACCCGTAAGGGCAATTATTTCTTCCAGCGGAAGCAATGGTCTCTTATGACTGAAATGGAAATTTAAAAACTCCCGGAGCGTCATTTCTTCAATGATCTCCATACCGGGCGCACAAAAAGAAATCAACGGGAACAATTTACCATCTTCAACAGTTTGTCCGTTATACTCATGACGTATTTTGCCGGAAGAAGCAGATTGCATACCTGCCAGGAGGCGCATCAATGTGCTTTTACCACTGCCGTTTGAACCCAATAGTGCGTAGCTTTCAGGTGCAGTAAATGTATAGTCTATGCTTTTGAAGATCCAGTGACGGTAAAATTTCTTACCCGCTTGCTCAAGAGATATCTTCATTGTGACGACGGGTATAACCTTTCATGATACCTCTGCCTGGTTCGCGGATGAAAGATAAAATTTCATCCCGTTCATCCGTGACAGGGATCTCTGTTTCGATAATGCTCAGTGCTTTGGAAATATTAAATCCTCTCACGAACAAAACCCGGTAAATATCCAGGATATGGTTGATCTTATCCAGTGAAAACCCTCTGCGTTTCAGTCCTACGGAGTTGACTCCGACATAAGAAAGCGGTTCACGCGCGGCCTTTACAAAAGGAGGTACATCCTTGCGCACCAAAGAGCCGCCGGTTACAAAGGCATGAGAGCCGATGCGCACAAATTGCTGAACGGCTGTAAGTCCTGCCAACACTACGTTATCTCCGACGGTAATATGCCCGGCAAGCGTTGTATTGTTCGAGAAAATGCAATTATTGCCAATGATGCAATCGTGAGCTATATGCGAATAAGCCATGATAAGACCGTTCTCTCCTATTTCCGTTCTGCTTCTATCGGTGGTCCCTTTATTAATGGTAACACATTCCCGTATGGTCGTACCGTTGCCGATAATGGTTAATGTATCTTCTCCTTTATACTTAAGATCCTGAGGAATGGCAGAAATAACGGAACTGGGAAATACACGACAGTTTTTGCCGATACGCGCACCTTCCATAATGGTAACGTTAGAGCCTATCCAGGTGCCCTCACCTATTTCTACATTTTTATGAACGGTGGTAAACGGGTCGATACGAACGTTAGGTCCGATCTTGGCTTCGGGATGAATGTAGGTAAGGGGGTGAATCATTTTTTGTCTTTTCTAACGATTTGCGCAACCAATTCTGCTTCTGTTGCCAGTTTATTACCTACGTAAGCCTGACCTCTCATTTCGCAGATACCACGACGAATAGGGTTCATCAACTCTAACTTTAAAATAAGGGTATCGCCCGGTACTACTTTTTGCTTAAACCGAACTTTATCTATCTTGATAAAATAGGTATCGTAATTTTCGGGATCACTGTAATTGTTGAGTGCCAGAATACCTCCTGCCTGTGCCAGCGCTTCGATCTGCAATACTCCCGGCATTACAGGGTTACCAGGAAAGTGCCCCTGAAAAAAATGTTCGTTGAATGTAACATTCTTAATACCTACTACATGATTGTCTGACAAATCGATGATCTTATCTACAAGCAGGAAAGGGAATTTATGAGGCAGTGATTTTTCGATATGGTTGATATCGTAAATCGGCGGTTGATTGGGATCGTATTTGGGTATATCAGAAAGGTGTTTGTTCTTTTTGATGTATTGTTTGATCTTTCTGGCAAATTCTACATTGGTAGCATGTCCCGGACGGCTTGCAAAAACATGGGCGTTGATAGGGTAGCCTACCAGGGCCAGATCACCTACTACGTCCAGTAATTTGTGACGTGCCGGCTCATTAGTATAATGCAGTTGAACGTTGTTGAGAATCCCTTCCTGCTTGACTTCTATTTTTTGTTTGTTGAATACATGTGCCAGCCGGTCCAGCTCCTTTTCACTTACCACCTTATCCACTACCACGATGGCATTACTCACGTCCCCGCCTTTTATCAGGTTGTTATCCAGCAAATACTCCAATTCATGAAGGAAACAGAATGTGCGGCAAGGGGCTATTTCTTTTTTAAATTCAGAAATATGCTTCAGCGCGGCATGCTGCGTACCTAAAACCGGAGAGTTGAAATCGATCATGGTCGTGATCTGATACTCTGTAGAAGGCACAGCAAGCATATCTACATTCTTCACCGGATCATAGTAGTGTATATTCTGATCAATGGTATAAACAATCCGGCGCGCTTCCTGCTCCTCCAGACCAACATCTTCTATTGCCGCGATAAAATCTTTTGAGCTGCCGTCCATTATCGGGATCTCCGGCCCATCCAGTTCTATCAGCACGTTATCTATATTCATTCCTACGAGCGCTGCAAGCAAATGCTCTATGGTGCTTACGCGCGCTCCATTGTGCTCGATCGTAGTGCCTCGCGATGTATCCACAACAAAATCAACATCTGCTTTTACAATAGGTTGATCAGGTAGGTCCACGCGCTGGAAGCGAATGCCATAGCCCGGGTTAGCAGGCTTCATGGTCATATTCACAGCTTGTCCGGTATGCAAACCTACACCGGAGAGCGTCAAATGGCCTTTGAGCGTATGTTGGTTTGTAGAATGGGTATGTTTCTGCAAAATTTTTGTTTTTTCAGTATGCTCCTGCAAATAACGGTCTATTTACTCACAGAAAGATTTTGATTTAAAAGCGCAGTAAGTTGTTCGATGGTTTCTTCCAACTTGATAACGCGTTGGTTAAGTTCGGGCAAATTTCTGAAAATTGCCTGACTTTTTAGCGAACTTTTATAATCGAAGGCTGGAGAACCGTTGAGCGCGGCATTCGTTCCTGTCACAGATTTCGAAAGTCCGCTTTGTGCATTGATACGTGTGCCGTCTGCAATATGGATATGACCTACAATACCCACCTGTCCCCCGATAATGCAGTTCTTACCAATTTTGGTGCTTCCTGACACTCCGGTTTGTGCTGCTATGACCGTATTCTCCCCTATTTCTACATTATGCGCTATTTGTATGAGATTGTCAAGTTTCACCCCCTTGCGGATATAGGTAGACCCCATGGTAGCTCTGTCAATAGTAGTGTTGGCTCCTATTTCCACATCATCCTCTATAATAACGTTACCGATCTGCGGCACCTTTTTATAGCTTCCGTCTTTCAGCGGAGCAAATCCAAACCCGTCTCCGCCGATAACACAACCTGAGTGAATGACCACGCGACTGCCAATAGAACAGTCATTGTAAATTTTCACACCGGGAAACAGGATCGAATCTTCATTGATCACGACGTTGTCTCCTATATAACAACCCGGGTATATTTTTACTTTATCCCCGATAAGCACGTTTTCACCCACATACGTAAAAGCCGCGATGTAAACATCTTTGCCTATTGAAGCCGATTTAGAGACAAAAGAAGGTTGCTCTATTCCGTTTTTTCCGGTTTTAGAAACGATCTCATTGTATTTTTCCAATAAAAAAGCAAAAGCCATATATGCGTCCTTCACTCTGATAAGCGTCGCCTTTACAGGAGCCCCGAGCTGTAATGTCTCATTTACAATAATGACAGACGCGTTGCTGCTGGAGAGATACTCTTCGTATTTCGGGTTGGCGACAAAACTGAGCGATCCATCAGAAGCTTCTTCAATTTTTGACACCTTGCTTACTTTGGCATCCGGGTCGCCGTCTATTTTACCTTTTACTAATGTTGCTATTTGGAGTGCGGTGAACTGCATGAAAAATTAAAATTGATTTTTTTTCAATACTCTAACACAAAACAAATGGAATTATTGTTTATGAAATATTATAGTTTGGCAGGGTGAAACAAATATAATTTTTATGTACCGGACGTGCAAGAGCTTGCGTAACTAAGGCATTGTCCACTTCCGATACGTCTTTTAGCATGTCATTTTTCATAGCAATAGCAATCCGTTCGTCCTCGATATTATACGTTCTGTTTTGTGTTTTTCCTTTAAAGACGAAGTAATGCAGCACATCATTGGAAAGCCGGGGATTTGCTTTTCGGAAAATTGCACATTTTTCTTCATAAATTTCATCAAGCGGCTGTGAACTTAATAGCGTTTTGTAGAGTTTTCGCTGAACCAACATCCTGCTAAGTACCGAAAGAACCTCATCATTATCTGATTGCCACATTTTTATAGCGGTAAAGATGTCTGCATCGTCAAGGGTCACGAAAAGCTCGAGGTGTCTCGGATCATTTTCGAAATCCTGCCGGTTGAACTGATGGGATAAGAAATGTTTCAAAGCCGGTGTGGTAAATATTTTTCCTCCTGCCTGCACTAATTCTTTTGCCCGTTTCAGAATATTTCCCAAAAGCAACTCTGCCCCCAACGATGTCTTATGTAAGTAGACCTGCCAATACATGAGTCTTCTGGCGATGATGAATTTTTCTACCGAATGAATCCCCTTCTCTTCTACAGCAAGCTCATTGTTTATTACCGTGAACATTTGCAGAATCCGGTCGTAGCCTATTATACCCTCCGATACACCGGTGTAAAAACTATCCCTGTTCAGGTAGTCCATCCTGTCGACGTCCAGTTGGCTGGAAACAAGCTGGTGCAAATATTTTTTAGAATATGCATGATCGAATATCTGAATAGCATGAGTTAGTATGCCGTCCATGTCCTCATTCATTCGTTGCATCATCATCATGGAAAAAACTTCATGTGAAACGCCCTCCACTACTGAGTTTTCTAATGCATGTGAAAAAGGTCCGTGCCCTACATCGTGCAATAAGATGGCCAGTCTCGCCGCTACACAATCTTCCCGATCCAGCAACACTCCCTTTTGTTTTAATACCTCCAATGCTTTACCCATAAGGTGACAAGCGCCTAAAGAATGATGCAGGCGTGTATGTACAGCGCCCGGGTACACCAAATGCGACATTCCCATCTGCTTGATGTGGCGCAAACGTTGAAACCACGGATGCTCGATTACGCGAAATACTTCTGCCTCCGGAAATTGTAAAAAACCATAAACGGGGTCATTGATTATCTTTCCTTTCACAGGCATAGCACAAAAGTCAACAATCAATCTTCAAAAAACAAAAACCTGAATTGATATTCGAACAAACAGGACGGTGAAATATTCCCGGTTCCCCACAGATAGTGGCAGCTTGCATGACAATCATGCGGTACAACCAGCTGTTCCAGCGTAACCACGCTGTTATAGAGCCCCGTCCGTAAGGAAACTATCGTTAGCTTCGCAACTATGAATTATTTAGGGCATGCCTTTCTTTCGATGGGTGATGAAGAATTGCTTACCGGTAATATGATTGGCGACTATGTGAAAGGTAAAATCGCACTGGATGACTATCCTCCGGGGATTAAGCGGGGATTAATATTGCATCGAAGGATCGACAGTTTTACCGATAGTCATGCTGCCGTAGCAAGAGCCAAAAATTATTTCAGAGAAAAATATGAATTATATGCCGGTGCGGTGGTAGATATTGTTTTCGATCATTTTCTTGCCAACGATCCTAAACATTTTATTTCGGAAAAAGCGCTTTGGGATTTTACCCAACAAACTTATGCTACCCTTGAAAAAAACAGCACCTATTTCCCCGAAAAATATTCGATGATATTTCCGTATATGAAGTCACATAACTGGCTATATGGCTATCGGACACTAAAAGGTATCCAAAAATCGCTCGACGGGTTGCAGCGCCGGGCCAAGTATATGCCAGATGCCGAAAATGCTTACAAGACATTGGTTGGACACTATTATCTGCTGTCACAGTGTTACTATGATTTTATTGATGATGCTTCCAGGTTTGTTAAAGTTACGTTAACCGAAGGCGACAACTTTTAGTACCGGAGTATTTTTACGGTTTTACGACTATTAGCTGATGAAGATTCGTTTCAATTTTTATGTACTTCTTTGCGTTCTTACTGTTTCAATTTTAGCCTGCCGATCTCATTCCGAAGAGGTGAACGCGCATCCGAAATTTGATGCGCCTATAGATACAACACCTCTTCAACCCATTCAATATGCTGATACTACCAGTCCCTATTATCAAAACCTGATCAGGAGACTCGATTCTTTCTATCAAGTGCAGGTAAAGGCCGGGTTTAATGGCAGCGTTCTGCTGGGTGAAAAAGGAAAAATTTTCTATGAACGGTATTTCGGATACCAAAACAAAGAATTGAAATATCCATTACGGAGCAATACGGCATCCCAATTGGCATCCACTTCCAAAACTTTTACGGGAGCGGCCATTTTGTATTTATACCAGCATAATTATTTGAATATAGATGACCCGGTAAAGACCTATCTCCCTCAGTTCCCTTACGACGGCATTACCATAAAAATGCTGCTCAACCACCGTTCCGGTCTGCCGGACTATCTCAAATGGTACGGGCGTTTTGTAAAGGATAGTAAAACCCCGGTTTATAATGATCAGATTATGACCCTCTTTGCCAAATACAAGCCGGCGTTGGATTTCAAAACTAATACTGCATTCAAATACAGCAACAGCAACTACGCAACACTTGCTTCCATCATTGAAGCTGTTACGGAAATGAAATATGCCGATTTTATGAAACGTTACATATTTGACCCTTTGGGAATGAAGAATACGTTTATATATGACCCGGCCAACGGATTGCCTGCAACTGCAGCGATTAGCTATAAAGCCAATTGGATTCGTGAACCGGACATGTTTGCCGACGGCGTTTATGGAGACAAAGGGATCTACAGCACGGTCCATGATATGTATCTCTGGGATCAATCGTTCTACCAGAAAAAAATATTGGATAACGAGACCATGGAGCTTGCCTACGGCCCCTGTTCTTTTGAAAAACCAGGTGTTAAAAATTATGGATTAGGTTGGCGCATGCTGTGCTTTCCAAGCGGCAATAAAATTGTCTACCACAATGGCTGGTGGCACGGCAACAATACGGTATTTTATCGTTTCATCAAAGAGAACATGACATTCATTATTCTCGGGAATAAGTATAACAGCGGCATTTACCGACAAACCAAGGTGTTATACAGCATCATCAAGAATGTTCCTGTTGGGGAAGGCTTCGATGAAGAGTAAGAGAGCAGGACCCGTATCGGCGACATTTTTCATTATATTTATCTGATTACACAAATGATTGTTCGTATGAGGCGGTTTTTGACGGTTTTGCTTATATCCCTGTCCTCCTCTTCATTTTTGCACGGACGTAGTGTAATTGACAGTCTAGCATCGCTGGCCAGAGAGGAAAAAAGTCCTGTAGTGAAACTCAACTTATACCTGGACCTATGCGAGCTTCATCGTACCTACGCAATAGATAGTTTCTACCAATATGCTACCCAGGCGGTACATGCAGCAGAAAAAGTGCACAATCCCCTGTTGCTTGCCAGAGCGAGGTATTACGTGGGTGTTTATTATTATAATGTCAGTAACGTGGATAGCGTAAAGAGTGTCTTAGCGCGTCTAAATACAAACATGACTCCGAAAAGTCGAGAAACGGTCATTCTATCTCACGACATCGATCTCTTGCAAGCCAGCATCTTCATGAAACAGAACAAGCAGAAAGATGCCATGACCTTATACTATGATGTGATGTCGAAGGCAGGGGGGCAACAAGATAGTTCTGCGTATTTAAGAGCGATGAATGGCGTCGGATGGAGTAACATGGAATTGGGGCGTTTTGAAAATGCCATCTCCTGGTTCCAAAAAGGAATACGAATTCCGGTAAGTGCTGCCTACGAAAGGGATAAGGTAAGGATGTACATCAACATTGCGTCGTGTTATGGTAGTATCAACAAGGTAAATATAGCAAAGCATTACATTTTAGATGGTTTGAAATTCGCTGAAAAGCACCAGGACTTATTCTCCATGGCAAACGGGCTTAATGTGCTGGGAAATGTCTACATCATTGAAAAGAAAACGGATAAGGCTATTGAATGTCTGACCCGCGCTACAGAAATCAGAAAAACCATCGGTGATCCTTTCTTCGCTGTTTCTGATATGTCTCAACTTGCTATTTTATATGCCAGCAATAATGACTATGAAAAGGCAATAGACCTTTCGCTCAAAGCGATTCAACTCTCTAAGGACAAAAAAATTGAGGCAAAACTCCCTTTTCTTTACAATACCCTTTCAGAGATTTATTATAAACAAGGTAACTATAAAGATGCTTATCTGGCACTTGCGAGGCTGGCCAGCTTTAAAGACCAGCGATACCAGGATGCTCCGGCCGAAGAACTGGATGAGCTACAGGTGAAATATGAAACTTCCATAAAAGAAAATACCATTCAACGTCAGCAATTTGAATTGTCCCGTAAAAATTATTTGCTGGTAGGCGCTTTTGTTTTGGTGGGCTTTACCGCTTTACTGGGTTTGTTAGCTTACCGGAATGCGAAAAATAAAGAAACAATGAGATTGCAAACGGCCCTGGCAAAAGAAAAAGAGGAGAATGCCAAAGCTATTTTAGAAGTAGAAGAAAAAGAGAGGATGCGTTTTGCCGCTGAACTGCATGATGGTCTGGGGCCTATGTTAAGTGCTGTGAAATATAATCTTTCCGGCATTTCCCCCAGTATTAACTCGTTGGATGAGGAAGACAAACAAGTATTTGAAAAAGCGATGACCATTTTGGATGACAGTTGTAAAGAGGTTCGACAGGTATCGCATAGCATCATGCCCAACGCGCTTCTGAAAAACGGGCTTGCCAATGCCATCCGGGATTTTGTAAGTAAAATTGATAATAAACAACTTAGGGTTCATCTTAATGTCTCAGGTATCGAAAATCGTCTGGATATCAAAAAAGAGATTGCGGTATATCGTATCATTCAGGAATGCATTAACAATGTCATCAAACATGCGAATGCTTCCGAACTGGACCTGTCTGTCGTGCAGGATAGTGACGGGTTAAGTGTGGCTATCGAGGATAATGGAAAAGGATTTAACTTTCTTCATTCCGCAAATAATGGCATCGGCCTGGATAATATTATTACCCGTGTAAGATATCTCAATGGGCATATCGATATTGACTCCCGCGAAGGAAACGGCACATTGATCGCCTTTCAAATACCCTAGACTATTTTTCCCAATATTGCTTATGACCAAAGCCACGCGCATTATCGGTCAGTTTTATCTTTTTCAATTCCACCACGTAGATTTTCCCGGGTACTGCCATCGCAAAAGGGAACCTCAGGTAATATACAGAAGAAGCCTTTATTGAACTATCAAACCGTTCTTCCAACAATACCCCCTCAAATTGGATACCTCGAAGGGTAGCTAAATCTATCTGCTCCGGTATAATGGTACCGGCTACGATTGGATTTAGCTCTAATATCTTTTCATGTCTCGTTCCATACGAAGATTTGTAGATCAGCCATGCTTCTTGTTCCGAAAATGCAAAATAGCAATTGAAACAATAGGGCTGCTGCCCCTCTACACCACATATTGTAGCTACTTTGCATTCATTAATAAAGTCTGCTATTTCTTTATCCATACAGATGTATTTTATTGTTTATCGCAAGGCATGTAGGCCCCTTGTGGCATTACGTTTGATTACTTAAATTTAATTAAAAGAAGCTAGAATGGAACTTAGCAGCACTTGGTTTACAGAAGGACAGGTTGATTTTGAACTGCAACAATACCGATTACTTCATTATTTAAAAGAAGTTCAGCAACATTTCGACCAGATCAAACTTTATCCTTATCTATCCGATCTCGTTTTCCACTACAACAATCTCCTGGAATTCCGAAAGAATAAACGCCTTTTAGAAGATCAATTTCCAAAGTTGCTTGAAGGTTTAAACATTAAAAAGTTAGAATTGTTATACGAGAAAATGCTCGAAGATGATCAGGTGATGCAGGAATTGGAGCACATTACCGAATACGGCTTAAAAAAAATGAAAACAGCCATTGATTCAGGTGCAGGGATCTACGAGTTTATAGAAAGCAAAACCCGGATCGAACCGGTTGGAATCCTACCATTATACAAAAATGAAGGCTATGTATTGCTTCATCAATCCAACGCCAGCAGTATTGACGCTTATGCATACACTGTTAGCTTATTTGAACAAAAAAATGCACGGTTCAAAGGAGTTAGATTGCAGTTTATCGAAAGTTTTCGCAGGTCTTTGATTCAAACCTATGAACAGATCAAACTACATATTGTCCGTAAAATACAGCAGCTCCCCAACCCGGCTGTCTTTTCCATTACAACTTCCTTGACAGTTCCTGTGGAAGAAACCTTTCTCCCGATCACCAAACGTCTACTGATCAGGCATATATCCAGTCAGGAATCTTGATTTTTCTTATCGTTTGCCTCCTCTGCCAGTTCAATTTGCTTTTGTGTAGGCAATAGGATCAGCCTCAATGTAGTATCGTTTGTCAGATAACTAATAGCCCAATTGATAAAAATAATCAGCTTATTTTTCACACTCAATATCAGCATTAAATGCAGGAACATCCAAAACAGCCAGGCAAAAAGCCCCTGAAAACTGAATGAGGGCAAATCCACAACGGCCTTGCGTTTCCCTATGGTTGCCATCGTTCCCGGATTCTTGTATACAAATGGTGTAAGAGTACGGCCGCCAATAAGATTTTTCAGGTTTTGGGCTAAGTTCTTTGCCTGGTTATTTGCCACATTTGCCAGCTGCGGATGTCCTTTTTCCCAACCAGCTGTTTCCATATAGGAGACATCACCAATGGCAAAAACATTATCTAATTTTTCCACCTTACTATATGCATCGACCTTTATTCGATTTCCTCTCACCAACGCAGCAGGATCAATACCGGCGGGGACATTGCCTATCACCCCAGCAGCCCATATCAAGTTCCTGGATCTGATCTTTCCGCCTCCCTTTATTGATATCACTTCACCGTCATAATCTTCGATCAAAGCATTCGTTAGTACTTTCACGCCCATATCCTCCAGGTACTGCCTGGAAGCCCGTTGGGATGCCTCTGACATAGCAGCAAGTGTCGTATTACTTCCCTCTATTAAATAGATATTCAATTGGGAAAAATCCATATCGGGATAGTCTTTGGGAAGTACATTTTTTTTCATCTCGATCAGGGCGCCGGCAAGCTCCACCCCGGTAGGACCTCCTCCTGCAATAACAATACTCATTAAACCCTCCCTATCCGTACCTTGTTTAAGCGCTTCTTCAAAGTTTAGCAGGATTCTGTTCCGCAATGCAATGGCTTCTGTGGTAGATTTCATCGGGTAAGCGTATCGCTCCAAATTCTTGTTACCGAAGAAATTACTCCGGCAACCGGTAGCTATCACCAGGTAGTCATAATGGAACTCACCTGATGTAGTCTCTACTTTGTTTGCCACGGTATCTACTGATTGTACAGTCCCAATGCGAATATGTACGTTTTTACGGTGATGAAATACCTTTCTCAGTGGAAAAGAAATAGAACTGGGTTCTAAACGAGCAGTTGCAACCTGGTAAAATAAAGGCTGGAACTGGTGGAAATTATATTGATCGATTAGTGTTATTTCAAAAGAAGATGAATTAAGTCTTCTGGCTAACTGCAACCCGGCAAACCCACCTCCTAAAATAACAACTTGTTTAGGGCTTGAACTTGTATTCATAGATCGTATAAAAGAATGTTGGAAATAATTGATACAAAAAATAAGCCCTGAAATATTTCCAGGGCTTATCAGAATATTGATGAAAAAAATTAGTCTTTTCTCAAGTTAGGGAATGGAGGAGCTACGTTAGAAGGTCCTTCTTCACCTGACATTGCAGCACGGAACATTACTGTATTATCTTCACCGGCTTCACCATACTTGAAGATGAAACGGTTACGATCAACACCATGTTTTTCGCTCATGTATTCGATCACTGCGTTTACACGATCCCAGCTGCGTTGTTGCTGAACTTTGCTGGTATTACCTGCACCGCTGATCACTACTTTACAAGTAGGGTTAGCAGACATTTGAGCAGCTAAGTTAGAAAGTTGAGCTTGCATACCAGGAGTGATGCGAGAAGAACTGCCAGAGAAGTTAAGAGCTCCGGAAGACATGTTGGAACATGCGCTTACAGATCCACCGCAACCATCAGGGCAAGGACATTTACCAACACCATCAGCATCAACTGGTTGACATTCTGTAGGAGTGATCAATTGCTTATCGCGAGAGTCAGGAACACCGTCTCCGTCTGTATCAAGCGGACAACCGTGGCTGTCAACTGCTTCACCTGCAGGAGTACCAGGACATTTATCCAATTGATCAGCTACACCATCACCGTCAGTATCAACGATCGGAGCAGGTGGAACTTTCATATGACGAGGATCGCTCAATTCAGCATAAGCTACGTCAAGAGGATTAACCCACCATAGAGGGGCAACATTTTTCTTGCTGCTTCCGATGTTAAAACCAAGACCGATAGATGCATAGTTTAAGATGTCTTTATCTGAGGTAGGAAGTTGTTTCCATGTAGTAACTCCGTCAAAACCATCTCTCCATGCCATGCTGATTTGATCTTCGATAGAAAGCGTTACGACTTTGCTCAGTTTAAATTGTACACCCAGCCCACCTACCAAAGCAGGTGTCAGCTGATTACCTTTTCCACGGCTACCTTCATAAGCATCACGTGAAGCATTGGTTTCATAGGTATCATCAAAGCCTTGGTTTGCCTGAGTACCATCTTCCAACATTTTATAGGTATCTTTTCTTTTCTTATAATGATTGGTAGCTTGATTAGCATTTTGCCACTCATACACCTCTTGGAATAATCCTTCATAAGTATTAGCCGATGGATTATTAGGATCATATCCATTTGCATTATAGAGATTCAGCATAGTTTTATAGGACATTGCTGCAACTCCAACGAAACCATAAAGACTCAGTGAATTCTTGGCTTTATGGAAGTTGATATTGTTTAACGCACCAACTAATTGGATAGAGGCTGAGTTAAACGTTGTGCGATAATTGTGATAAATCTCTGCTCCAAAATTGTAAGCATCATTAACGTTAGGATTACCTGCAGATGGCGAAAGAACATACGGATAGAAATCAGCATTTCTCATGCGATAATCCATACCCGTAGCACGGCCATGCATATATTGGAAGCGAGCAGACAAGTAATAGCCCAAGGCTTTACGAACTGTCACACCATAACCTACTGCGTCACCGAATGATGTAGCATTCCAAGGCATTTTAGAGGTCACGTCACCGAACACATTCAACAGGCCTGCATTTACACCGATTTCCCATTGGTTATTGGGTTTTGGAGGAAAAAATGACTCATGATTCATGTACTTTCTGTACTGAGTCATTTTCTTTTTTCCTGAATAATAGCTGGAATCTAAGAAGTCGTAGTTTTCGCCTCTGTACGTCATATCGGTAACTGAAGACGCTGATTCCTGTGCTACAGCCGGCTGCAAAGCTAGCGCAGAGCATAAACCAGCAAGCAATAGGTACTTTTTGTTTACCATAACAGATTGTTTATTTAAAAATTTTGGTTAAAATCAATTTGCGACAAAGGTATAGTAGAGTTTGAGAAAAACAAAGATTATCCAATTATTTTTTTAACACTACGTAACTCATCAAATTTCATAACTCTATTATAAGTATTATGCCACTACTCTCATTTTAACTATTTCCACAACTATGATTTTTTTGCGACCTTCATGCCCGTTTTGATTGTTTCATGGAGCTTGTAAAAAACTTAATAGGTACCGAATTATCCATTTTCGAGAAGAAATTTTCAGAGAGTGCAAAAAGTAGTAATCCTTTGCTTGATAGGGTATTACGATTTATAATAAAAAGGAAAGGGAAGCAAATGCGCCCCATGTTCGTACTCCTTTCTGCTAAGATAGCTCTCGAAATCTCGGAAAAGACCTATAGGGCTGCTTCGCTTATAGAACTCCTACACACGGCCACCTTAGTACATGATGATGTGGTGGATAATGCCATGGTTCGTAGAAATTTTTTCTCAGTCAATGCACTGTGGAAAAACAAGATCGCCGTTTTGGTGGGTGATTATCTATTATCAAAGGGACTTTTATTGTCTTTAGAGTATGGTGACTATCCCATTCTTCATATTACCTCCAGGGCTGTAAAGGAAATGGCGGAGGGAGAGCTGTTGCAAATGGAGAAAGCAAGAAAGCTTGACATTAAAGAAGATATCTATTTCGAGATTATCCGTGCCAAAACAGCCTCGCTACTTTCGGCAGCCTGTGCTGCAGGAGCTTATTCTTCAACAGATAGCCAGGACACGTCTGAGTATTTCAGGCAATTCGGGGAAAAGGTGGGAATTGCGTTTCAGATAAAAGATGACTTGTTTGACTACGGGCAGGATAATGTGGGAAAACCGACCGGAATTGACATCAAAGAAAAGAAAATGACCCTGCCACTTATCTATACCTTACAAAACGCAGATGCTCCGACCAGGCGAAAGATCATTTACATTGTAAAAAATCAGAATACGGATAAACAAAAGGTAAATGAAGTAATAGAACTGGTAAAGCAAAGCGGTGGCATAGAGTATGCAAGGAACAAAATGAACGAATATAAAACCGATGCGTTAGCTATGTTGAATAAATACCCGGACAGTGAAGCTAAAGCTGCAATGGTGGAGTTAGTGAATTATGTGATCGAAAGAAATCATTGAGAACTATCGAAAACGGATGATCAACATGGCTATCCTTGTAAAAGTTCAGTAACGACCAATTTTTTATTGAAAAAAATCAGCGATTATCCATTAATTGCCTAACTACCAGACAGTGAGCAACATAGAAATTTACGGCGCGAAGACACATAATCTGAAGAATATAGACCTGAAAATACCCAAAAACAAACTGGTTGTCATTACCGGCATCAGCGGCAGTGGTAAATCTTCCCTGGCCTTTGATACCATTTTTGCTGAAGGACAACGTCGCTACATGGAAAGTTTTGGTGCTTATGCGCGCCAGTTTCTGGGGGATATGGAACGTCCGGATGTCGATAAGATCATGGGACTTTCACCGGTGATTTCCATTGAACAAAAAACAACCAACCGCAATCCGAGGTCTACCGTAGGTACAGTGACGGAAGTATATGATTTTATGCGTTTGTTGTATGCACGCATCGGGGAAGCATTCTCATACAATACAGGCAGGAAGATGACCAAGTTTTCTGAAGACGAGATCATCTCACATATCCATGAGAATTTTGCTGATAAACGGATTATGATTTTGGCACCGCTGGTACGCGGGCGTAAGGGACATTACAGAGAACTATTTGAGCAACTACGCAAGCAGGGCTACATCAAAGTGCGGGTGGATGGTGAAGTAATGGATATGAAGGAACGCATGCAACTCGACCGTTATAAAATTCATGAGATAGAATTGGTAGTTGATCGGTTGATCGTGCAGGATGATGCGAAAGCCAGGTTGAGTCAGAGTGTGCAGAAAGCGTTGCAGGTGGGCAAAGAGCTGATGTTTGTACTGGATGCCGACAACGGTAAGCTGTCACAGTACAGCAAGCAATTAATGTGTGCTGATACCGGCATTTCTTACGAAGAGCCTTCTCCCAATACATTTTCCTTTAATTCTCCTTACGGCGCTTGCCCGAAATGTAAGGGATTGGGCAATGTATATACCATTAACATGAGTGAGGTGATGCCTGATGAAACCAAATCCATTAACGATGGCGCTATTGTGCCGCTTGGGGCAGAACGAGAAGCCTGGGGCTATAAACAAGCCGTCATCATCGCTAAGAAAAATAAAATCTCACTCACTACGCCCATTAAAAATATACCAAAAGAGCAGCTCAATATCATTCTCTACGGTAATGAAGAAGGTATAATTACTTATGTGGACAATGACAGCGAAGTATATAATGAAATAAGTGCACAACATGGCTATGAAGGTATTGTCAACATGATCCTTCGGTGGTTCAGTGAAACCACATCGGAACCTATACGCGAATGGGCAGAGAAATTCATGCAGCTTAATACCTGCGATGAATGCGATGGTGCGAGATTAAAAAAAGAGAGTCTTTGGTTCAAAGTGGCCGATGAGAATATAGCAGCGCTTGCCAAACGATCGTTACAGGAGCTCTTGGATTGGTTTACCGATATAGAGCAGCGATTGAACAAAAAACAAAACACCATTGCCAAAGACATCCTGAAAGAGATACGCGACCGCCTGCATTTCTTGTTGGACGTGGGATTGCACTATCTCACGCTGAACAGGGCGACACGCACGCTTAGCGGCGGCGAATCACAGCGTATCAGACTGGCGACACAGATCGGTTCACAACTTTCTGGCATTACATATATCCTGGATGAACCCAGTATCGGTTTGCACCAGAGAGATAACCAGAAGCTGATCGGTGCACTAAAAAATCTACGTGATGGAGGCAACTCCGTTCTGGTAGTAGAGCACGATAAGGACATCATGCTGGCAGCAGATCATCTTATAGATATTGGTCCTGCCGCAGGTATTCATGGTGGAAAAATCGTAAGTGAAGGAACGCCCGCAGAAGTCACGCAACAACATACCACTACGGCCGATTATCTCAATCGTTCCCTGAAAATAGAGATCCCCAATGAACGAAGAAAAGGCAATGGTAAAATAATAAAGCTCACAGGGGCTTCGGGTAATAATCTCAAAAACGTAACGATAGAACTCCCGCTGGGTACGTTCATCTGCGTAAGCGGTGTATCAGGAAGTGGAAAGAGCACACTTATCAATGAAACCCTCTACCCTATTCTCGGTAAGCACTGTTATCATAACTTCAAGCAGTCCCCGATGCCTTACAAAAAAGTAGAAGGCATCGAGCAGATAGACAAAGTGATTGAAATAGATCAAAGCCCTATTGGTCGCACGCCACGCAGCAATCCTGCTACCTACTGCGGCTTTTTCAATGAAATAAGAACGCTGTTTTCACAAGTTCCAGAAGCAAAAATCAGGGGTTATAATGCGGGGCGGTTTTCCTTCAATGTAAAAGGTGGACGCTGCGAAGAATGTAGTGGCGGCGGCATGCGTGTTATTGAGATGAACTTCTTACCGGATGTGTATGTGCCCTGCGAAAAATGCAACGGCAGACGTTACAACCGTGAAACGCTGGAGATACGCTATAAAGGGAAATCCATCTCCGATGTGCTGAACATGACGGTGGATGAAGCAGTGGAATTTTTCATCAATGTGCATTTCCTGCATCGGAGGATAAAGACCTTGCAGGATGTTGGTCTTGGCTATGTAACCCTGGGACAAAGTGCAGTGACCCTCAGCGGTGGTGAAGCACAGCGTGTAAAGCTGGCTACCGAACTTTCCAAACGCGATACCGGGCAGACTATTTACATTCTCGACGAACCTACAACGGGCTTGCATTTTGAAGACATTAAACATCTACTAGCCGTACTAAACCGCATTGTGGACAGGGGCAATACCGTGCTGGTCATAGAACACAACCTGGATGTAATAAAGGTAGCCGACTATGTTTTAGACATGGGGCCGGAAGGCGGCTCCGGTGGTGGTACACTCATAGCGAAGGGTACTCCTGAAGACATTGCGAAAGTGAAAGCAAGCCACACAGGAAAGTTTTTGAAAGAAGAACTCTAATCCCGAGACGGTGGTTTTTATAAAGAGGAGCCTCCGTCCTGTGCTTAATTTTCAAAGCTTGGGGAGTTATTTCTATTTTTTATACTACCCTATCCAGGCTTCCTATATAAAACAGCCCCAGGCATTTTTGGTTCTCTTCGATCTTCAATGAATCTTTCAAATGATCTACTAGTTTCGGAGAACTCCAATAACAACCGATATGGTTTGCAGTACAAGTAAGATACATATTTTGAACTGCCATTGCCGTAGCGGCTATTTCTTCCCATTCAGGCACTAAACCGCTAAATTCTGCAACGATGGTAATAACAACATTGGCCCTCGATATTTTTTCAAAAATATCATCGTATTTCTTTTGTAAAAACTGGAGTTCCGGTGTAATGGATTTATAGATTTCCTGCAATTCTTTTCCAAGTTGTTGCTTCTGATCTCCTTTATAAACTTTAAAACGCCAGGGTTGGGTCCGTTTATGATTAGGAGCCAGAGTAGCAGCATGCATTACTTCCTCTATCAATTGCTGTGGTATCTCCGTTTGAGTGTAGTCTTTAGGGAAAATACTTTTGCGCGTTTCCATTATCTGCCTTAGTACGGATGCCTTCTCCATGATGGTCGTTGTATTGAATTCAAATTTGAGCATCAAAACAACAGTTTATTTACAAAACCGGGAAAATTTTCTTTTGGGTGATATATATCCCTACCATTAAAGTGCTAAAAATAAACCTGCATTGTCGGAAGAAAAGGCGTATAAAGGCAACTATTCTACGATGATTTTCTTCACGGTGCTTTCCTTGCTCTTATCATCTACGAATTGTGCATGGTAAACACCTTTCGCCCATGAACTTACTGAAATATTTTGTTCTTTATCCAAGATACCCGACCACACGGTCTGTCCTATAGAATTATAAATAATAACCGAAAAGAAATTACTGAGTCCTGTTTCGATATGCAACACATCTCGCGCGGGTATAGGATAGATCGCTATTTGCTTTTGCTTATTCAGTTCGTTCAGGTTACTGAGATCCATAGCAATGGTAAAGTTCACATCGCTGAGATCAAAAAACACGTTGCCACTTGCTTTCACCTTTACTCGCGCAGTGTTGGTATTGATGGTATTCGGCACAATTATCGTTTCGGAACCATCGTTGAGCGTATTGCTGGCTAACTGGTAGGGGTAAGTATAACCGCCGTCGGTGGAAAGATAAATATCTACCGTAGTTGCATTGATGGGAGCAACGTCGGTACCGGAAACATCCCATGTAATTGTTTCAGAGCTGTTTCCCATCCAGGTTACGACCGTAGTAGGAGCTGTTACTTTGAAAGGTGTACCTGTATTGATCACATCTAAATGCACCGTATCATCTGCAAAGTTGAACGTTCCGATCCCGGCAACCATATCACGTACGGTAAGCCTGAAAGTAAGAAAACGGGAGTCCTCCGGAAGCTTTTCACCTTTGTAATTGATTGTGTTAGCCAGTAACATCGGTAAGGTGGTGAATACCCTGGTAGGCGACACACTCGGATCAAAACTTCTGTAAATCGGTCCTAAAAGATTGGCATTGTTCCAACTACTTCTAAAATTCCCTCTGTTCCATTGTTCCCAGCAATAGGTGAGCGATTCATGGTCGTTGTCTGTTACTGCGGGGGCAGTCAATTCAAAAGGAGTATTAAAAGGGATCGCATAGGAGGTTGTAAAAGGTGCGATAACAGGGGGATTGTTTGCAACGGGTATCTGTGTAGGGCAGGTGCCGCCGACGCCTGTAGTAATATAGGTGGAAATCTTATCGAGGCTAGCGGCATGAAAGTAATCGTCACTGTTATTTTGAATATTATCAATGGTACCGCAAATTCCTGCATAGGCCATAATGGTAGTTCCGCCACCCGGTTCATAGGCCATGCTGCTCACGCCATTATTACTACAAGCGCTTGAATTAGCATTAAATGTGTGGTCTGATCCAAACTGATGTCCCATTTCGTGCGCCACATAATCAACGTCAAACGGATCACCTACGGGAAAAGTCGAGCCGGTAACGCCCCTGGCTTTACTGCCATTATTGCATACACATCCCAGAAAGGCAATGCCCCCGCCGCCGGTACTGAAAACATGTCCTATATCGTAGTTGGCTGCGCCTATGATCGCATTGACATTGGTTTGATTTTCATTCAGCATTGTACCGCCGTTGTTATTCGAATAAGGATCTGTACCACTCAGATAAATAAGCGTATCTGTATTTGCTACTAATATCATCGTGACTGCAAGTTCTCTTTCATAAACGCCGTTTACCCTGTTCATAGAAGTTACCATAGCACTGAGTACATTAGCCTTGGTAAGATTGGTTCCGGCTACTGCCACTGCATACTCTATGGTACAGGCCAGTGCAAGACGATATTCCTTTTTAGTAGTTCCGTTTATTTTTAAGACCATCGGCGGAAGTCCTGTTTCGGTAAGGCTTGCTTCTTCTACCCCGAGTTCCTGCCTGGCACTTCCCATCATACATTCCAGGTATTTTCCGGCTGGACGTGGATAGTTCTTCTTATAATAGCATACATAAAATCCATCATTTTCATTGCTGTACGGGTCTATGAAGTACGTATTTCCAGCTTCGAATACCATTGCATGGAATCCTTTATAGGTAAAGTCCAATTTTATCGTTACACCTTTATTATCTGATGCATAACCGGTAAATGTTTTAATTTCCGGATATTTAGCCGCCAGAGGTGCTTCCATCATGGGCGTTTGCCAAATAGTGAAGGTTCTCATACTACCATCCGGCGAGGGCAACTCAAACTGCATACCCTTATCCGCGCTACCACCTAATGCAATCATCGAAGATTTCAGAGCCGCTGTATTCAGATAAAAACTGGAATATTCTGAGGGAAATAAAACCCGTGATCCCTGAGAAGCCACCTGATGATTAGGTATAACTTGCCAGGTCCGCGTAGTCGCCAGAGCTGCCAATGAAAAAAACGGGATGCATAACAGTGATAATAAAATTCTCCTTTTCATTTTATTAATATAAACCACATCTAAGTTAACGATTGTTTATGTACCAACTATACGAGAACATTAAAATGTGGGAAATTTAGCTTATGGATACGACAGTTCAGAACAGACCGATAGGTTGTGACATTATCGATGAACAGTGTCGGCACAATGTTTCATGAGCGCTAAGCTAGCCGGCAAAAAAATCAAAAAAAAAAGCCGATATTTAAGAGCTAGTTCATCAGTATATGCAAACAATAGGTATTACGGGCGGCACCGGGTTTATCGGTCATCATCTCTCGGATGTATTGTTGAAAATGGGTTATAAGGTGATCGTTTTCACACGAGATATGCATAAGGTATCGCGGAGGGAATCAGTCCGGTACACTTATTGGAATCCCGACAAAAATAAATTTGACCTGAGCTATTTCGATGATATTGTGGCGGTGATCAATCTTGCGGGCGCGGGAATTGCAGATAAACGCTGGACAGAAAAACGCAAACAGGAAATCGTTCACAGCCGTGTGCACAGTACGGAATTTTTGATAGAAAAACTTCGTGAGCATGCCCCTAATTGCAGAACGCTGGTCAGCGCTTCGGCTATCAACTATTATGGTGCAGATCGCGCGGGTGCCATACCGTTTCATGAGGATCAGCCTGCAGCGGCTGACTTTTTAGGAACCGTATGCAAGTTATGGGAACAGGCAGCGCACCAGGCTGATGATTTTTTACGTACTGTCATTTTCAGGTTTGGAATTGTACTCGGAAAGGATGAAGGCGCGTTTCCCAAATTTGTCAATCCGCAGAATTTCGGGATTATGCCTATTATAGGAAATGGCCGGCAAGTCATGAGTTGGATTCACATCAATGATCTGATCAATATTCTCATCTGGGCCTTAACCGGGGACAATATAAAAGGTACATTCAATGCCGTAGCACCGTATCCTGTGAGCCAAAAACGACTTATGTACACCATACGGAAAGAAAAAGGAGGTATCAAAATTCCTTTCCATGTGCCTAATGGTCTGCTCTCACTGATGTTAGGGGAAATGCCCAAAGCGGTGATGCAAAGCGTTTGTGTAAGCGCTGACAAACTAAAAACTGCCGGTTATGAATTCAAGTTTCCGACCATAGACATCGCAGTGAAAAACATCCTCAAGCATGTGGCATTGGATAAGCATAATCGCTTAAGTATTCAAAAGGAGGAGTAAGTTCTCCGTTCCTGCAGATTGTAGCACGCTCAATAATGTCACTTTTTTCAACTTTCAACAGTTCCGGAAGAATGAATTTTTCGAGATGTTGCCCGAAGTGAAAAGAAGCATCGCAAGGGAGTTCATTAGGCAGGTTATCTACTGCCATAACATCCACTACTTCAGGAGTATTCTGATACGGCTGGGTCTTGTTGAATGTTGCTTTGTCAATGCCATATACCGGGATAGTTATGCTGCTTGCTCCTATGTTGATCGGCACCGACCCATCTACATCACAGGTAATATCCGCAATCACGTTCATTTTATAATCCCCGGCTTTTATATCTTCTTTTTCGAAAAGGCGTTCAATATTCTTATCCCAGTAAATACCGTTCATAAGCACATCCGTCACAGACAAGTATTTCCTAAACAAACATTCATAGTCCTGCGGATTTTTATGAAAATCATCACGATGGTAAGTACCGTTATCGCGACGCCTGTAAAGCGTACTCCCTTTCAGATGTGTATAGACGGGATAATCAAAACTATTTACCCGAAAATCTTCCGGTTCCACATACTCAATATCGGCACGATCCATCATATCCACAATGCCCGATGCCACTTTACCCGATCCTGTAACGGCTATTTTAATGTTCGGTATATGTATGTGTTGATATTGCGCACTCAGTTCTTCCAAACCGGCACATTCATGTGCAGCTTTCAGTGAATAGGAACCATATTTCTTCCCGTACGTAAGTAAGCCATTATGCGCACCAACCAAACCGGCAAAGAAACCAAAGCCCAGAATTCGCTGCCCGTCGGAATGCGTTAATGCTTCATAATCAATCATACGGATCCTTTTCCGGATCAACGCCTGCATGAGCTTTTGGTTGTACGGTTGCTTTTTCTTGGTATGCGAAAAGAAAAGATAGGTTTTACCCTCCAAAAGTTTATCTACAGGTACTTCTTTAATCCCCAGAATGATATCGCAGGAAGACAGATCATCCACTATTTCCAATCCGGCATTACGATACGCCTCATCTTTGTAACAACGATCGGGCGAAGCTTCTACCAGTATTTTCACATCGTATTTTTGCTGTATCGTCCAGCATTGTTCAGGAGAAAGCGCTACCCGTATATCTTTCGGTATTTTCTCCTCTCTGATCAAGCCTATGGTTGTCACCATCGTGATAAAAATTTTGCCCACAAAGATAATGTAGTCAACTTTGCACCTTATGAATTACTTTGATCTTTACGAATTGCCTGTAAGTTTTCATGTCGATAAAAATCAGGTAAAGAAAAAATTTTACGAACTCAGCAAAAAGTATCACCCTGACCGGTTTTCCCAGGCATCTGAGGAGGAACAACAGGAAGTATTGCAGATGGCAGCACTTAATAATGCCGCATATAAAACATTATCCGATGAAGATACCACGATGCGCTATATATTGAAACAGGAAAGTGTACTGGAAGAAGAGGAGAAATACGCATTACCACCTGATTTCCTGATGGAGATGATGGAGCTGAATGAAGCGGTAAGTGAGTATGAAGATGACCCTACTGATAAAAAGAAACAGCTTGCGGAGGAAAACTGGAAAGCACAAATGCGACTGATAAAAGAGGGAACAAATGTCCTTATTAAGAAGTACGAGGTGAGTAAGTCCCATGCTGTTTTGACCGAGTTAAAAGACTTTTATTTCCGGAAAAAATACTTGTTGCGTATTCAGGAAAGACTTGTTACATTTGCAGCCCGCTGATTCAAACCGAATCAGTTACCAGCCCAGATGGCGGAATTGGTAGACGCGCTAGACTCAAAATCTGGTTTTCGCAAGGGAGTGCAGGTTCGATTCCTGTTCTGGGCACTTTTAAACCCTGTAAGTCATTGATTTACAGGGTTTTTTCTTTTTAAGTGTGTCAGTTTTTTGTCGTTTTTCCCGCCTTTTACCACTATTTCTGACACACATTTGACACATCAAATGACACACAAAAATGTAAGGCCTTTTTTGAGGCTCAAAGGGCGGAAAATGCCCCGACTTTTTCAAAATTTCTCGGAAAATGGCGCTCTTTTTTTGCGAACGGCGAAAACAGGAACCGAACCAGCATCACAGCGGCACATTGTTGAAAGAGGCATGTCCTATCGACGGAAAAAGCAACATCAAAGAAGCCATTGGAGAAATCACAGGAATCCAATCAATTACCAGGTTTTGACACTCGATCTGACACACCGGATGACACACGGTTTTGGCAGGTTGTTTTCAGCCGGAATGTCAGTACTGACAAGGATTACAACGGATTTCTCCAAAGATTCTTTTGAACGCTTTTTCCCAGCTTTTCCCGCAAGTCAATATGAGTGTCAAAAACGGGAATACAATCTGTCATTACGCTCTATTGCGGCACTTAGATTGAGCATTTATTCTGTAACCCATAAAACAGTTGCACAATGAATATTCTTGAAAGATTGAACAAGAGCGGTGACAGGATCACCTTCTATTATGATTTTGGACGCGGTGCTGGTCAGCGTCCCTCCACTGGTATTTTCATTTATACCAAGCCAAAAAACCAGATAGAGCGTAACCACAATAAAGAAGCGCTCGCATTACTGGAAACAAAGAAAAGCCAGTTGATCCTGGAGCAACAATCCATCGGTAGCGCATTTATCCCTACGCATAAATTCAAAGCTAATTTCCTGGACTACTACCAAGAGTATGTCCGCAATCACAAATTAGATGACAACCGGCATCTGCCTTGCAGCCTGCAAAAGTTCCGGAAATTTATAGAAAAGGACTTCATTGCTCCGATAGAGATCACGGAAGATCTGTGTAAGCGGTTCCGGAAATATTTGATGACGCATCTTACCGGCGAGACACCGCAAAACTATTTTGCACGGTTTAAGTGGGTGGTTTCGGCAGCTACAAAGGACAAGTACTTCCAGCACAATCCGGCTGAAGATGTCAGTGCTCTGGCCAATCCTTCTTCAAAACTTAAAGAGCATCTCGAAGTGGAAGAATATGAAAAATTGCTGAACACGCCTTGCTGTAACGAAGAAGTAAGGTGTGCTTTTCTCTTCTCCTTATACACTGGCTTACGATGGGTGGATGTAAAGGCATTGGAATGGAAGGACATTAAAGAAAATGTACTTACCACCCGCATCATACAGAAGAAAACAGGATTGCCTGTTATCCTGACTTTGCACCCTATTGCACGCTCCATCCTGGAAACACAGATGACGAAAGCAAAAACGCGGAGCACCATGCCGAAGCGGGTGTTTGGATTACCTTCTGCTAATGGAGCCAATGGCATTCTGGAGGAATGGGTACGTAGCGCCGGGATTGAAAAGCATGTTACCTGGTCATGTGCCCGCTTGAGCTTTTCTATTCTCTTGCAGGACAAAAATGTAGATGATGCTACGGTAGCTTATCTCATGGGACACGCTACCACCAAACAGGTAAGGACAACTTACAAAAGACATCGACCCAAAAATCAGATGGAGGCGATCAGTAAATTGCCGATGCCGGAGCATTTATTTAAGCGGTCAGATACAATAAAATAATATGGAGCGAGGGATTGCTCCCTCGTTCTTATTTTTTCCTTTGTGGAACAGAGGTTATTTATCTTAGTATATAAAATGGGTTCAGGAATTTTACACCGCCTCGTTGAAAGCAATTGCTTCTACGGCAATAAAACGGCAGACCGTCCTTTGAGGCCTTATTTTTTACCTGTTTTCAGGAAGTCTGCGCTCATTACTGGCACCTTTCCAAAAGGCTTTGTTTTTAGGTTTTGTGAAGGAAAATTTCTCACGTGCTTCAAGTGGCTTCAAATTTAGAAAAAACTCTCATGCGAGAACGAAACCCCGCCTAATGCAAAACCGCTGTTATGCGGTCGTTCTTCTTTTGTTCTCGTCATTGTTCAATAAGTTTATTTATTTTTAACTCATTCCAAAAGCACTCATAAATATTTATTGTCCTTGTTATTATTGCTTTAAAATGATTCTCAATTTTATCGTCCCAGATTCTGTTGTCAATGTTCTTCCAATATGTCCAGTCATTATCTTTAATAAATGAATATTCTCGTTCTTCTGCATTAGAAATGTCTTTTGGCGATTGTTGATTACTTCTACTTCTATTATGTTCTAATGAAATTGCTCTAAAATTACCGTTTGTATTGTTCCAGTCTTTTATACTTTGATTACAATACACTTTTCTATACACCCATTCACTTGGGTAGATATGGTCCCAATCCCAAGGGACATTGGTGTCTTCAATCTCGTCTAGTTGATTAAAGTCTTTAAATGTTGAGTTTATGTAATGACGTTGAGCAAATATAATCATTTGCTTGTTATGTTGAATTTTTCCGATAAACTCCCAAAAGAACTCATTTGACTTATTAAGGTCAAATTCTTCTTTTTTAACTGATTTGTAAAAAGAGATTATTTCTTCACCAACGCCATTTGGATATAAACCCCATTTATGCTCATTGTTGGTTCTGAACATATTTATAACTTCCTCCTGTTCGTAATATTTTCTCAACAAACTAGGCGGAAGTAGAAAATGAATACCATCAGACCCGTCCCACCATATCAATTTGTTAAGTGGTTCATCCCAAAAACCTTTGTTTGTAATATTCTTTGACCATAACCTAGTCAAATTGTCAAAGCCAAACCAAGAAAAGCAAATTAGTTTAGATACAATTTTTAGTTTTAGATTATCATCTAATTGCTGAACGTTACCAGTATGCAACCAATACAAGAAAAAAAGATACAATTCTTGATTCCTTTTAATAAACTGCTTAATAATTATTGGTGGTATTTCTCCTGTGAATAATTGGTTGTCTTTACAAGAAAGTATTGAAATAGAGGTATCAAATAATTTTTCAATTCCTCTTGATTGGATTAAATGCCTAAGGCGATTTTTGAAGTCATTGTTTTTAATTTTTCTTTGAAAATCTCTAACATTCAGTTTTTTAGTGTAGTTCTTATTGTCTAAGTCTGATGAAACTATCCTTGAAACTAATGAAAGAACTTGTGTTGGAGAAATAAAGTTTAGCCCAACATTTTCAATTAGATTTTTTGCGTCTGGAAACGATGCTTTATAAATTGAATAAATTAAGTCATCGCCTGTAAGAGTTGTTCCGGCTGAATTAATTCTTACAAAAAGCGTGGGATTTTCTGAATCATTTTCTTCATTTAAAACACGGTCATCAATAATGTTTGACTTTATAATTGTCTTTTTTGCACGTTCAATTTCACTGAATACATTTTTTATTTCAACTGATAAATCTGTTTTTAAAGATTCTATAAACTCAGACCTATCTTTAAAACCACCTCTTTTTGTGGAGAGATATTCAGGGAGAAATGATTCACATTTTGATATTACATCTTCAATATTTTCTGATTCCAAAAAAAAACAAACTGGTATAGGATAGTTACAATCAAATGGGAAAATTGTTGAATTTTTAAATGATGTGTAGCCACCCTTGTTATTTGAGTGTTCTTTAAATAATTCTAATGCTTTTCGTCTGTCAGATATATTGAGTTTGGATTCATTGTTAGTAGCCTGATAACCCCAAGGGTGAGAACGGGTTGTTAACCGGAATAAATATTTACTCGAATTTGGTGTTGTAGCAGGTTTGATGTCAATCC
The DNA here is from genome assembly GCA_035497455.1 of Flavipsychrobacter sp. Lineage (GTDB taxonomy): Bacteria > Bacteroidota > Bacteroidia > Chitinophagales > Chitinophagaceae > JAFIGV01. Next base: position 543,429 of record DATJDL010000010.1, on the reverse strand, counting down.
ATAATACAGGAAGTTCCCCTTTAATTGCCCAAGCTTTTGTTGCTTCAATTTGATTATACGGATTGAAGTGACCTAAAAAGATTGATGTCGAACGTTGTTGTCCGTCCATTAGGTATAATTTGTCGGCACATTTGGAGAACAAAAATGAACCGATAGGATATCCTCTTAAAATAGAGTCCCATAAATCTTCAACTTGCTTCGATTTCCAAACAAAACCTCTTTGAATGGAAGGTAATTCAACTTGTGACTTGTCATTATGTAGTTGCCAGTCCGCTATTTCTTGAAGAGTAAAAAAGTCTTTCATTTATTTTGTCTTACCTATTCAGTTCTGTCGTCATAGAGTGCCGCATAACGTTTTGGCGCTTGGCGCAGTGGCGGATTTCGGAGCACTAAACTGTCAATACACCACAAAAGTTGATGCGAAGTAGAATGTTCAATTAACCACGTCACCCGCCATTGAGCCAAACGCCTGTTAGCACCAGTAATTTTTCTATCAGATACCATAGTCTTCAAGTGCTTTAGGTCTAACAATTATTGTCGGATCAGTCGTTGCAATTAATTGAGTAATTTCTTGAATGTCATCGTCTGAACAATTATATCCAGGTTGAACAGATATTATTTTAAAATCAGCAAATTCACTAATTAATGGTATTTCTATGTAAGCAATATTTTCAATAGGGTCGGTAATTGTTGGCTCTAAATAATATGCATTGTAGTCCTCAGATGTCCTCTTAATTAAAAAACGATACTCATTTTCATTTTGAAATTGTCCTTTGATATAAAATGCCCCAATTTTAGATGAGTATGTGAAATTGAATGGAACATCATATTTGTCTTTAATTTCTTTAAACAAATCTTTTAGAAGGGGAATACAATTTTGATTTTTGTGTAACGAGTAATAAACTTCTCTAAAATCATTGTGCTTGGGAGTTACTTCAAACTCTATTCTAATCCCTTCACCATCTTCTCCAAAGTCTGCCCACTTTGTCTGTCCAGCATAATCAATGCCTGAACTCGAAAGCGATAAAAAGAATATTTCATTCATAATTGATTTTTCACTACAATCGATTCCCAAAACTGTCCTACCTGTTTTATAGCCGTCCATACCGTGGTCAGAATAAAATTCGGAATACTCCCCATCTTGAAATCGCTTTCTTAAATTAGATAGTCGAAGTTTTTGTGTCGAAATAATGTTTTTAGCAGCAGTGAAAGAAGTAAAATGATAGTATAATTGAAGTGCAGGTGTCGGGAAGTAGGTGTCAAAAATTAAATGAGAGAGTTTTTTGTCTTTTACAGGTGGTATTATATTTCCAATAAAGTCGGCGTAGAACTGAATATGGGAATTACTAATTGTGTCAGCGACCTGATGTTTTGCTAAAGCGTCATTGACCAATTTTAAAAGGTCGGTTATTTCGTTTCTGTTTTTTAAATTAGCTATAGCTGTCTTACGGTCATATTCTGCCATTTTCTCAAGTTTTTCTTGAACCGATTTTAAAAATTCGTTTTCATCCATAGCTGCCCTGTTGTATGTCGTGATATTATTGGTGTTAACGGTTTGGGTATTGCAGAAGGCGGGGTTTTTCAGCACTAAAGTTCAATCGAAGAATAAATATTGAACCTTGCAAAAATGTCCAATCGAAGCTGTTCAGCCCCGCTTTTGGCAATACCTTGTTAGCCGTAGTTTTTACTTCTTTAGAAAATACTTCTGAATAAGTAAAGCCATTTCCTGAGAATCTTTTCCTTCAATTTCCTTCATAAGTTCCGCAGGCATTTCAAAACTATTACTCTTGAAAAATCTACCAAACTCGGTGTATAGCTCACCTATCCATTTTTCTGTCGCTTCTTCCTCTGTCCCTAAAAATTGTAACAGTTTAGGACTTATCGGCTCTTTTTGGTAATGAAAAGTAGCATTTCTGAAAAGTCTCAATTTATCTGTATGAGGTGAAACTATTAACTTGTCTACCTTCTCGTCAGAAAGCTTCAATTCTTTCCAGCCTTCAATTATCAGATATAACGCTGAATAAAAGTAGGTCATATATACACCGACAGGGGAAGAAAAAATTAGTATAACCGATGATGCATCGTCTTTTAAATTCTTAATAAAATCACCCAAATTTTCTTTTTTAAGATTGTCACGCATTACAACAGCATACAGATAGTATCTGTAAAGCGTTGCTATTTTGATTTTGTTTTCAATGTCTTCCATTTAAACTTTTGCTTTTGATTGGTTGGTCAGAATTACGGCTAGCTCAAAAATAGGCGCAATAGTAAAATTTTCAAAATATTTATATTGTAACGGAATTTACTTATTGGCCAACTACTTGTGTAAATAATGCGAAATGCGTTTTGTATAAATCATAATGGTGAAACAATAATTTTATTTTGCATTGTACGCATTTTATAATCTAGATTAGATATAACCTATTCATTGCTCACTCGCTTGTATTCTCATTTTGAAACAAGAGTTATTTATTTCAGTCCAGCAACCCTAGTACTATGACCTATTCACTTGAAATAATAAAAGGGATTCACCCTGGCATAATTATCGCACGGGAGTTGAAGAAAAGAGGATTAAGTTTGGAACAATTTGCTATATCGATTGGCGTAGCTGTTGCGGTTATAGCTGATATAATAAATGGCAACGCCGAGATAAATTTCGCCTTGGCTTCCACTATTGAGAAAACACTGGAAATGGATGATGGCCTCTTACTAAAATTCCAGTCCTTTTATGATCTTAAACAAAAGGAAGATGGACAGGCAGCTCATTATAAGCCTGATCTTTCAAAATTCAGACCGGCGCTATTCTGGGATACTCGGATCGAAAACATTAACTGGCACAGGCAACAAAAATCTATTATCCACCGGGTATTTGAACGCGGTAATTTTTCAGAGAAAAAAGAGCTGATCAGATTTTATGGAATCGATTTTATTAAAGCGCATTTAGGTTTACAAGATGATGTGCCATAGCTACTTCTTACTTTCCCACCAGGCATTTTCAAGCTTCAATGAATGGCTTTTAATTTCGTCCACCAATGCTTTCAGCTCGTTAGTATAATCAGAATTGCCAAGTGTCATTTCTAATTCGGTTTGGATCATCCATAAAGAAAGGCTTAAATAATTCACTTGCTTCTTTAGCTGTTCCATTCGCTCTTTTGTCATTTCCGAATTTTGCCCACGTACAGGACTGTCTGTAAGAAGCTGCTTATCCAATAATAGATATTCTGTCGCGTTAACTTTCCTGAATCCAAGGGAATAAGCAACTCTTTCAGAAGCTTCAAAATTTTTCCTGCCAATCTGCTCTTCATCAATAGTGATTCTTTGCTGGCTTCTACTTTGAAACAGGTGTTTAAGAATGGGTGATTGCATCGCTTTTGTCAAGTGCCCACCGCGCCTGTACTTTTCAAGTACGAACCAGTGCAGGTCTTCTTTCATATCTAAAACAATGGCAACGTAAAAGCCGGTTTCATCTTTGATAAAGTAGAAGTCTTGTGGGCCGTCCGGGTAACAAATACTATCTGTTGGCTTGGGCTTATTGATCCACACCTTTGCGAAATCAACAGTTAGGGTTAGTGATCTTAAATGGAACAGCCCGTTTGTCTTTCCATTGTTCAATTCATGTATTAGCCTCTTCAGGTGCTTATCTGTCATTCCGCTATCAGGTTAAATATTCAAACTCATTACTTTGCTGTAGGTTTCTTCCGGCACGGCCTCACTCTTTAGGTTTTCAAGCAACAATCCAAGCCATTTCTTAGTACCGATCTGGTCTATTAATTTGGCATTTGTATTGATCCATTGCTTTTCATCAATCGATGGCTGATGCCCCTTTACAAAAGAGTCATTGACCTTTGGAAGGCAATGAAATGGGTTGCTGATGATACGGTGAATTTCTTCTTGACTAAAATTTTGAAACATATTTGAAATGTTTAAGGGTAAATTAATGCGGCAAACTTGCTTTTAGAGGTTTACGCAGCCCTTTTGAAAGCAATTACTTCTCCGGCAAGCATCCGGTCTATATCTTCTTTCTTATAGTAGCCGGTGTTGCTTTTATAGACTCGGTATTCCTCACACTTCTTAGCAAATTGTGTTCTGCCAAGATTCGTATAAATAAGTGCTTCTTCAGGTTTCAAAAAAGGTTTGAAGCAAAGCGCAATCGCCCGCATGGTAATTTGTTCTTCTCGCTTGATCATGACTTAATTTGATTTAATTGGGTTGCTACATTTTTTAAATCGTAAAGATGAGCAAAGCAAATAACAGCCATGTATTGCTTTGTATTTAACTATACAGTTCTGTATAGTTTAAGACTCTTTTGTACAGTTTTAGATACTAAAAGGCTCCCTATGAGGGAGCCTTAAAAATTCAGAACAGGCGAATAATTTACTTCATAGCACTACTTCCTTTTGACCTGTTTTTTATTACGTTCCTCTATTTCTTTTGCCCCTTCTTTCAAATCCTGTTCAGTAAGATTTTCATAGAGCTTAAAGAAATCAGAAGCTTTAAGATTCAAGCTCTCGATGAGCCTTAATGCTGTTGATAAGTGAATGTCTCGCTTCCCAACAGATGTTTGTTGTATGATAGGATAGCTCACACCTGAAGCCGCTTCCAATTGTCTTAAACTGGAAACAATATCAATATCATTTTTACTCCCGGAAAGCCCTTTATTCTGAGAGATTAGTCGCGTGAGACAAATGGCGAATTTCAGCTTAATTATATCTTTTTTGCTCTCTTCCATATATAAGAGCAATTTCAAAGTGTTGAAAATATTTTTTGATACTCGAACGAGTATCATTTAAAGAAAATAACTACATTTGCTTGAGTTGAGGAGCATTCTCCTCCAAAAAATTTAACTTCGCGGCTTCAAAATATTTGAAGTATTCGCTTTGAGTCTCTCCGGAAAAGGGCAAAATTTCTAATAAGTGAGACAATAGGTGAATAGCTCACGTCCTGAAAAGGCGTGGGCTGCTCTCTTATTATTCACTTATGGCCTGCCCGGCCTCCGGAGGATGTATAAGTTGAGCGCCTACGCTCTTTCAGGACTTCTCCTTTAAAGAGACCGCCGGCTTTTCTTACTCAAGCCCATACTCATGATATCGGTTGCCGCATAACAAAGGCTTATGCTACAACTTACATCATGAATAAACTCCTCAAAGCCGTCTGCATTACGCGGGGCGTTTCACAAGAAGATCTATCCGAACATTTAGGACTAACCCTAGCAGAATACTTGGAGCTGGAAAGTAATTTCCGGCGAATGACCGCTCCTGTAAGTTTGGCTCTTGCCACTTACTTCGGGGTGCCAGCACACTATTTCCCGGTTGGGCGCTCTGGGACCAAGAAGCAATTAGGCATTCTTCGTCAAAAGCTGGCATCCTTTCCATTAGCTACGGTTAATTCCCCTACTCCCGATACAGTTGTAAGAAAGGAAATGCAACGGTTATTGCTACAACAACAGGAACTGCGGGAACAGTTAACTGAATCCATGGCTCAGCAACTTGATCTATCGGAACATCTGTTAGCCCTGATGGAGCTATATCAGCTTAATGGGAAAATACCCAAACCCAAAAAACAAAAGCAATCGCATCATTCCGGGGCAGCATAAGCACATCTCATCCATTGTCATTTCAATAACTAAAAAACATACACATGCAAGTAAAGAAATTACTAATAGCCCTTTTATTACCGGGAACATTCTGCGCTACCTATGCAAAGGATCTAAACGGCCATACCACAGAACGATCCCTTTCTTTCATAGAAAACAAGGGGCAGATAACGGATCAATTCGGCAATAGCCGCCACGATGTCAACTACCGTGTAGGGGGTAGTGGGTTGAGTATATTTGTAGGCAGTGGGCAGCTTCATTACCAATGGGCAGCCCCTGCCGCTCAACTTGATTCGGACAAGCAGCAAATAAGCCTGTACCGCATGGATGTTACACTGCTGGGCGCAGATCCGCAGGCAAAAGTGGTCGCTGAACAAAAGCAGGATTTCTTTGAGCGATACTATACGCCGCAATTCAAGGAGCAGGGCGCAACGGCATACGCCTATCAAAAGATAACCTACCAGAATGTGTATCCCAACATTGATTGGGTATTATACGTAAACAACAACACGGTAGAATACGATTTCGTAGTGCATCCCAGCGGCAAAGTGAGCGATATAAAGCTGCAATATGGCGGCAGTATCAACCTGAATATTGACAAAGCTGGCAAGCTCATTGCCACTACCCCAATGGGCAGTGTTACCGAAGCTGCGCCGGTAAGTTACCAGCAGACAGACGGCAAGACTATTACTTCTTCTTTCAAGCAGGAAAATAATATCATCAGTTTTGTGACGGGTGATTACTCGGGTACCTTGGCAATAGATCCAACGCTATCGTGGAGCACCTATTATGGCGGTGCCGGTGTAGAAACGACACGAATGGGTTGTACTGCCGGCGACCATAATGGCAATGTGTATTTGGGAGGAACAACCGGCAGTACCGTCAATATTGCTACCGTAGGAAGCTACCAGGACACCATAACCGGCAGTACCGATGTATTCCTGGTTAAAATGAACAGTAGCGGAGTGCGGCAGTGGGCTACTTATTATGGTGGCAGTGGCGCAGAAAATACTTATGGCATCGCCTGTGATACTTTTGGCAATCCTTTCCTGTCCGGCTATACAGCCAGTACTTCAGCTATTGCGACAAGCGGTGGACACCAGACTACCTTAGGTGGTGGCACAGATGCTTTCCTGGTAAAGTTCGATACCGCAGGCACAAGGCAATGGGCAACTTATTACGGTGGTAGCGCAGCAGAACAAGGGCTGGCTGTTTGTAGTGATGTGTCGGGCAATGTATTACTTACCGGCTACAGCCAAAGCACCAGTGCGATTGCCACAACTGGCAGCTATCAGCCAACTTCAGGCGGCGGACAAGATGCCTTTATCGTGAAGTTCAATCCGTCAGGTATAAGACAATGGGCAACGTATTATGGCGGTAGCAGTACCGATCAGGGCTTAGGTATTACCTGCGATCTCGATAAAAATGTTTTCCTGACAGGATATACCCAAAGCTCTTCTGGGATAGCTATCTCCGGCGGATATCAGACAAGTTATGGAGGCTCGCAAGATGCGTTTCTTGCCAAGCTTGATAGTGCAGGCGCAATGCAATGGGCTAGCTATTATGGAGGTACGGGTGGCGAACGCGCTTATAGTCTTGGCTGCGATGGTGCTGGCAATGTATATATGACTGGAACCACTACCAGTACGGCGGCAATTGCATCTACCAGCAGCTTCCAGGACACCTATGGTGGCGGTGCTGGCGATGCCTTCCTGGTACGCTTTAACAGTGGTGGCAACAGGACATGGGGAACCTATTACGGAGGAAGTGGCAATGATGCCGGTTACAGTTTGGCATTATCTCCGCTGGCTGGCATCTACATGACGGGGCTAACCTCCAGTAGTTCTGGTATAGCCGTAACGGGTACCTTTCAGGATACCTTAAACGGAACCGGTGATGCTATGCTGATCAAGTTCGACACATCCGGGGCGAGGCTCTGGGGAACTTACTATGGTGGTGAAAGCGGGGACTTTGGCTATGGCGTGTATTGCAACAATCTGTCGAAGGTGTTCATAGGTGGCCAAACCTCCAGCTATACCAACGTAGCCACAACAGGAGCTTATCAAACAACTTATGGCGGCGGCACTTATGATGCTTTCATTGCCAGGTTTGATGATTGTGCATTAACTGCCCCTTCGGTAATAAGTGGAACCGATACTGTTTGCCGGAATGCTGTTTATACTTATTCCGTACCCGCAGTAAGCGGTGCCGTTTCTTATACCTGGACTTTACCATCAGGATGGACCGGAACGAGTATCAGCAATACGATCAGCATTACAGCAGGTATCCACAGTGACACTATTAAAGTAGCCGCCAATTTCCTTTGCGGAGCCAGCATGACTATAAGTAAAGCTGTGTATGTAGCCCCGCTTCCAACGATTTCTCCAACCGGAACCATAAAAATATGTGCGGGAGACAGCGCTGTACTTACAGCAAGTACCGGCACTGCCTACCAATGGTTACAGGGTGGCCTCCCGGTAGCCGGGGCCACTAATGCAACCTATGCTGCACACACAGCTAACACCTACGCCGTTGTTGTCACCAATACCAATGGCTGTGCAGATACATCACTAGCGGATACCCTAATCGTGAACCCGCTGCCAGTACCTGTCATTACAGCTTCGGGCAGTGCGCTGAGTACAGGCATTTATAATACCTATCAATGGAACAGGAATGGCACGCCTATAACCGGCGCCGTTGGTCAGACTTATACCATTGTCGTTACTTCAGGTGATTATACCGTAACGGTGACAGATAGTAACGGCTGTGCTGGTACGTCTGCTATCTATACACTAAGTACAGGCATTCATGAAATCAGCTTCGGAAGAACAGTCAGCATCTATCCCAATCCTGTTATGAATTGGCTTCATATAGACGCAACAACACCGGTAGTCGTTTCTATAAGCACGATGGAAGGCAGGTTGCTCACAGACCGTTCTTCACAAAGGCAGATCAACATTTCAGCGCTGCTGGAAGGATTGTATTTGCTACGTGTTTATGATACCGATACCGGTCTTTTATTGTTTACTGAAAAACTGGTAAAGGCTTCGGGTAAACAGTAATAATGACTAATTCTCTAAGCCGGACAGGATCAACCATCCGACTTTCCTTTTCACCCTACAATCGAATTATATGAAGATAAAAATTTTGATCAGTTGCATTTGTCTGTTGATAGCTCTACAAGCCACCGCACAAAATGAGGAGAATATATGGGCATTCGGTTCGCAGGCGGGACTTGATTTCACCTCACCTACACCGGTGGCGGCTTCCAATAATTTATTTCCCGGATTGGGTGGCAGCGCTTCTGTTTGTGATGCTTCCGGGCAATTACTGTTTTATACAAATGGCTTCTGGGTCTGGGACAAGAATCACCATATCATGCCGGAGTTAACCGGCGGCGTAGGTGGTTACACCATGCCGACTGCCACTTCTGTAGGTTATCCTCCGTTAATGCCCTGGATCGGCGGACATGCAACACAGGAGGCAGCCATTTGCAACGCACCCGGCCAGCCGGGAAAATATTACCTGTTTAGTCTCTGCAACAATGGTCAGCTTTATTACAGCATGATCGACATGAGCTTGAATGCCGGAGATGGTGGGATTATGAGCGGTAAAAAGGGCGTTTTCCTTGCCGGTAATCTCGCAGAGAAACTTACTGTGGCAAAAGGCTGCAATAATAACTGGCTCGTGGTACGCAGCCTCACCAGCAACCAATACTTGTCCTTTGAAGTCAACGATACGGGGATAGTTGCTGTACCTGTAATTTCCAATGTCGGGCATCTGCCGCTTTCCTGGTATAAAAGCGGAGTGATTAAATGCTCCCCCAACGGACAAAAAATGGTTGCTGCCTGCAATCAAGCTAATAAAAACACAGGAGGGCTTGAACTATACGACTTCGATCCTGTTAGTGGCATTTTATCCAATACTGCGCTGTTGGATAGCAACAGCACTTTAGGGTATTACTACGGAGCCTGCTTTTCTCTCGATAACTCAAAATTGTATGCCTCCACGTCAGCGTTTGCATATAGCGGTGCCTTCTATTATGGCAAAGTGCGGCAATTCGATCTTAGTCTGGGTAGTATGTCCGCAATTATCGCTTCCAATACGGTTGTATATACAGACAATGTCTATCAGCCGGGATTCTTAGGTGATCTCAAACGGGGAAAGAACGGCAAAATATACATGGGCGGTGGCAATCCGTTATCAGGTTTGCCTTTTATGCACATTATTAATACGCCTAACAGTGCTGGAGCAGGATGTGGCTTTATGCCCAATGCACTTGCCATTCCTGTGGGTAAGTGGCCCGGAAAGGGATTGCCTAATGATGTTGCTATAACAGCAGCTCCGGATACAGTTGGAACCTTACATCATATTGCTGTTTGTTTTAAGGATAGCATTATACTGATAGCTGATACAGGTAAGCTATACAAATGGAGCAATAACAGCAATAGCCGGAACATTACGGTATTTCATGACGGCTATTACACCGTGCGGTATATAAATTCGGCCTGTCAATACGCTGTCGACACCTATACGGTACGTTTTTATAAGCTTCCTTCAGTTGCATCAACCGGATATAGCTGCACCGGCAAAGCGCAGGGAATGGCATGGTGCAAGCCGGCTACAGGTGATACCAGTGGCTTTACATATAGCTGGACAGACGAGAACGGAAATTCGCTGCAACAACATTGGAGCCATCAGGGAGATACCATAAAAGGCTTGGATACCGGTAGGTATACCATACGTATAACTACACCCGGCGGATGCGACACCTCATTATCTTTTAGTATTCTGCCATTACCGGTGCCACAGATCAATATTGAAGCAGATTCTATTGGCTGCAGCGGATCATCTGTACACTTTTCCGGTAGGACGGATGCCCCGGTATGGTCATGGCAATTTGGAGATGGCAATACATCCGCAAGTCTGTCTCCGGATTACTATTATAGCAAGGCAGGGGTTTACAATGTGACCTTTACGGCTACCAATGTGGAAGGCTGCTCGGATACGGCCGGCAAGCTGATCATTATTAAAGACTTTGATTTAACATTGACTGCGGATAAGGACCTGGTGGATATGGGTGAACTCTTTCACTTGCGAACTTCTGCGAACGAACCCTATACTGTGCTGGCATGGGAACCGCATAACTTATTTCCAGATCAGACAGCTTTGGTACAAACAATAGGTATTGATACTACGCAGACATTTGTAGTAACAGGCAGATCAACTTCCGGGTGTGTCAATAAAGCATCTACACAGGTAGCCGTCACGCCGAAGGTATTTATGCCTAATGCTTTTACACCCAATAATGATGGTGTGAATGACAGGTTCCGGCCTATGGCAACAGGTTATATTTTTGTAAGGTATTTTGAGATTTATAACCGCTATGGGCAATTGGTTTATACTGCCAGCGGTGCTAATATAGCTGGATGGGATGGCACTTTTAACGGCCAGCTTATGGATGTTGGGACTTATTATTACCACATCAACATCGAAACAAAAGAGAACAAGACAATTAAGCTGAAGGGCGATGTGATCCTGCTACGATAGATCAATGAAAGAAGCTCCTGGGAACAGGAGCTTCGTGTCCACAAAACAAATCCACTTTTAAAAAATAAAAGCCATTATTTGATGACCATCTTCGTACGGGAAATATTACCCTTTTCCAAGGACACATTAACCAGGTACAGGCCAGCGCTTAACCCGTCCACAGTGATAGCAATGCGCTGATCACCTTTATCCAGACTTTGGTTGATCGTGCGGACCACCTGACCCAAGCTATTGGTAATGGAGATCTGTACAGCACCAGCTTGCGAAGTGGTAAAACTGGCATAGGTTATCCCATTTGCAGGATTCGGAGCCAATGTAAGATTGCTCTTTTCACTAGCTGTATTGGCTATACCTGTTGCCACTATTTTCCTGTTCTCCGGGCAGAAATCTTCTCCAGCAGGGTACCAGTTGACCCAACCAATATCTGTCCAGTCAGTAGATTTTGTAAAAGCGCCATGATAACTGGCAGATGTTACAAAGAATGCATCATCCAGGTCAGATTCAGCTGGAAAATCAGCAGTCAGCAGTTCCGTACTTGCTCCCAGAAGGAAACTGGGTGTGTACATGCTGTAATCCGAACAAATACTGTTACTGAAATCAGGATCATAGGAAGGTGAAGAAAACTGGTTGTTTGGCTGTGAACAGCTAAAGCCACCACCATCACTGATCCAGGTATCCATATCCAGAGCGCAGTTATTAGGCCAGGTCACAGATACGTCCAGGTCATAATCCACCGCATTGTTATAAAAACTATTTTCAAAGAAATTTAGTTTATAACTGATGTCCGCTTTATCCGCAGTGTATTGATCCGCCATGAAAAGCCCGGTAGGCCAGCCGGCAATAACACTATTAGCGATAGTACCCTCCGTTCTGTGCTGGTACAGCACAGCATTTTTGAAGTAAGTCAGTCCGGTACCGCCGCAATAGCGTGGGCCGATGATCGTAACATTGCTGAATACAGGATGCGTGAACAATGCACTGGTAGAACCCAGGTAGTTATTTACTGCATCATCATTATTGCTGAACACGATACTGTTGGCCTGCAATCCTGTTGTTACATATGCGTTAAGATCCAGGCGGAGTGTAAGAATATACTGCGCCTTCGATACATTACCCTGCGTAGCCAGGATGTCAATACCCCGGTTGTTCAGGAAGAACAGCCGGTTGAAATTAACGGTGCCACCGTAGAGCTCCAGCCCGTTTTGGGCACAATCAGCGATCTGGATATCATGCATTTCCGTACCGCTGCCAACGGAAAGCATAGTAAGACCATATTGCGCATACTCTATCCGCAGGTACTTTAATACGCCGGAATTGGCATTGGATGTAGATCCTCCACCGGTAACGCTGGTACAGGTACGGTTGGTAAGCGTAATGGAATTACTGTTGTTGTTCGGGGCATCCCCTTCAAAGATCAGCCCTCCCCAATCGCCGGGAGCCTTATTGCCAATGGTCTGGTCCGAAGAGAAGAGTATCGGATCAGAGGAAGTGCCCTGCGAAGTGAAAATGGAACCTTTACGGAACACCAATGTGCCGTTGGTAGACTTTTGTCCCAGAACCCTTACTCCCTGCTGGAAGGTTATCGTTACATTATCCGGTACCGATACACAGCCCGAAAGCAGGTAGGTTGTATCTGAATACAACGTGCGGGTTGACAATGTTCCCTCAAGTGTAACTGTGGGACATGAAATCGGATGGTCTTCAGCCATTACATTTGAACCGGCTGCAAGACTTATAAGCAAGGTTATGATTGTGTTTTTCATAACTTCGTATTTAATGGTTAAAAAATTTTGTTACAACGTTTACTCCGGTTAGCGTAGCTATGGCGGATGTACACAATGCAGCATCATTTTTAAGTCCCCACGTTGTTCGTAGCAACGGGGGGCTTTTTTTGACCTGTAGCCGCAATATGGTAAATCAGTTTTCATCGGTTAAGATGAGTGGTCAGTGATCAGATAAGCATTTCCATAATCTTGTTTCGCTACTCTAAGGGACAATCAAAGTTTGTATCTATCGATCGATATTCTCCTGTTTGTAATGACTCCTGCAAATTGGATAACTTCAACGAAAAGAAAAAAGGGTAATCCTTCAAATTTTCATGCGAAATTTTCCGTATATGCAACAGCAATTTCTTTTTCCTCAAACAAAGGTGAGAAGTGTTTTTGACTTTTGATGAGGGATAAATCCCCCAATCTTTCATTTTCAAAAGATTAGGGGATTTATCCCCTAATTTTCTAAAAAATAAGGGGTTTATCCCTCATCCGAATAAGTGATAAGAAAAGATAGCGCAGGGATAGGTAGCACACTTACAAGCAGAAGATACTGTTAATAAGGCTCTCCCAGCATAGCAATAATATCCTTTACATCAGCCGTAGTGAAGATCCGCTTGCCGCGTATTCGCTGCATCAATTCTTCGTGTCCCTTTTGCCTGTTAAGCCAGGTTCTGAAGTTAAGGTAGGCACTGCGTGGAGCCCCATCCGGGAAATAGATCAAAGCAAGCTCTTTGCGGGTGTACGACTTTATTGTGAACATAGGTCTATGTGATTTTTTGTCAAAAGTATCGGTAGTAGCTAAGGTCATGTCTGGCTTTGTCCGAGTTTGACCATCTTTGTCCGTATTTGCCAGAGTTTGTCAATGTTTACCATATTACAGGTATTAATTCAACCCTTCTAAATGGCCATTTTGACTTTGATACAAGCTCTTTTATCACTACTGATTTTCAAAAATAGGAGTCACTTTGATCGTTAGTTCATTTTTGTGTCAAACATTACACAACTATTTTTGAAAAATTTGAAGTAATAACGCCTAAAGGCTTTCAGCGTTAGAAAAGCGTATAGAATTTTAGACGAGTTACTCAAAAGGGGCGTAATCAACCCCATTCAAATAGAGGTTTTGAGAAGATCATTCTGTAATCTTCCTTTTTGTTACAGGATCATTACGAAATCTTACAGGTGTGGTACAGGTTTGTTGCAGAAATAGACGGCATTTTGCGGGAATGTTACGGAATTATGGTCGAATGTAAGCGTACATCTACGGTGTTGGTGCCAACTTTACATTTCTATTTTGCTATTATGGCCAAATAAGCGCTTTGTGTGTTGCAGCCTACTGTAATTTTGCATTATGTTTAAGGAAGAGAAGGTATGCAACCAGGTTGGGACATATTGCAAGCCATGCTTCGCTGCCAATACAAAGCATGGCAGCTTGCCAAGAATGATCCGCAACAGGTAGCAATCCCGGTAGATTTGCAAAAGCCTCTTTTACTGCCCACTGATTCTGTTACACCAGAAGATAAACTTGTGTTGACAGCATTAGGTATTGCATCCTCAAGCACCACAAATGTTCTACCGGTACAGATCATTTATAAAAATCAACAAACAGCCATACTGAAATTAAAATTGACTTCTGTCAAAGCCCGGAAACTACTAACCGATACTTTAGAGATCATTGATAATAATACTCCTCCCACTTTTTACAAAAATCCACATTGCCCCGACTGTCCCTTTCAGAATGCCTGTCTTTCAAAACTGATCGAAAGGAATTGCATCAGTTTGATGACAGGCATACCACCCAAAGTGATATTAAAATTTCATAAAAGGGGTATTTACTCTATTCAGCAACTTTCACACTTGTTTCGTCCAAGACGACGGCGAAAACATCCGCAGCCGCCCGGCAACTATCTATGGGAATTAAAAGCGCTTGCCATAAAGGAGCAAAAAGCATTTGTTCTTTATCCACCGAATGTAAAAGAAACGCCTGTTTCCATTTATCTCGATTTTGAAGGCTTACCAGAGGAACGTTTTATTTATCTGATAGGTGCAATAATCGTAACGGAGGATGGAATAAACAACCATTATTCATTTTGGGCTGATACTTCCACAGAAGAAAAGGGAATTTTTGTTCGTCTGCTTGATTTATTAAGACAATACCCTGAAGCTACAATTTATCATTATGGCAGCTATGAGACCAAAAGCCTTCAGTATGCGCAGAAGAAATTCCCGGCACTTAAAAGTGAAATTGTAACTGTATTGCCAAGTATGTTTAACCTTCTGGTGCTTTTACGGACGCATGTGTATCCACCTGTTTATAGTAACGGATTAAAGGAGTTGGGACATTTTCTTGGCTTTAAATGGAATCAAACAATTGCTGATGGCAAGCAAAGTATTCAATGGCGAAAAAACTGGGAAAGGAATAAGGACAATCGCATTAAAGAAGCACTCATACAATACAATCTGGACGATTGCAAAGCCCTATGTATTGTCAGGGAGTGGTTTACACATCTGGCGCAAGGGAACGCACAGGAAGGTGTACAGCAGGTAGCTGAAATGAAAAAACAAAGTTTGTTCAAGTTTCAGAATAATCCTGAATTGGGAGATGACTTCCAGTTTATCAGTAAAGCAGCTTACTTCGATTATCAGCGATCAAAGATCTATTGGAGGAATAAGGGGGCTTTGTCAGTAGCTGCCGCTGTTTTAGCAAAACCGACCGAACACAAAAAGGGAATACCGGTGTGGCAGCCGCCTAAAATACATGAAACGGTTACCTTAACACCCTTAACGGAATGCCCTAAGTGTGGTGCTTCTAAAGTATACCACTATCATCAGAAAAGGCGGGTGGTACAGACTGATCTTAAATTCACCGCTACCGGCATCAGGCAGCATGTAATAGAATATCTGGGTACACGGTCTAAATGCGGCAAATGTTCACGGCAATACAATGATCACCTGCTCCGGCGCACGCAATACGGAGATAAACTTTTTGCGTACGTCACATATCTGTACATCAACTACAATATCAGCAACTATCTTATCAGCAGTATCATGCAGGAGCAATTCGGGATCTGGATCAGCCCGATGTACCTGGTGATGCGTAAACAGAAATGGTGGAAACAGTGGGCGCCGGAAGTAAGTTATATCAAGAAGATTATTCTACGCAGCCCGGTCATCCATATTGATGAAACATCTATACACCTGGAAAATAAGAGTGGCTATGTATGGGTATTTGCGACTGCACATACTGTACTCTACCATTATACAGATACCAGAGAAGGAGGTTTTCTCCATGAATGGCTAAAAGACTATAAAGGCATTATTATTACAGACTTTTTTCCTGCTTATGAATCGCTACCCGTTTCACGGCAAAAATGTCTGATACACCTGATCCGTGATTTGAATGATGATCTTTTTAAGAATCCCTTTGATGAAGCATACAAGACCATTGTTACCGGTTTTAATATGCTGCTCCGGAAGATTATTGCGACTATTGACCGGTATGGTTTAAAGCGACTGCATTTACAAAAGCACATAAAAGACACGGAGCATTTCTTGCAACTACACATAGAAATCCCACATAGAAGTGAATTGGCAGCTAAATGTGCCAAGCGCTTTCAGAAACATTGGCAACAATTGTGGACGTTTCTGCAATATGACGGCGTTCCATGGAACAATAACAATGCGGAAGCGGCGGTAAAAGCATTTGCGCAATACAGGCGTGGTGTAAAGGGGATGATCGGCGAAAATGGATTGAGAGATTACTTGAAAATGCTCAGTCTTGCCCAGACCTGCCGATACCGTAATATACGCTTCTTAAGTTTTTTAAGGCATAAGTCCGGTATCTGGGAAAACGTACATCCTGATGTTTTGCCCGGTTATTTGCCTTTTAGTCAGGCAAGACAATACGTACATAAGCTGAAACTGGAGAAACGCTCCGAATGGGTAGCATGGGATCAATCCGGAAAACGTCCGCATTTTATTCCACTCAATCCGGAAAAAGTATATAAAGATACTGGTTGGATTAGCTGGGAAGACTGGGCAGGGTGCAGCTTCTGGCCATTTGAAAAAGCCAGGACATATATGCGGCGATTAGGATTGAAAAATCGTGAAGAGTACCGTATATGGTTAAAAAGCAAAAAGCGCCCCAAGACAATACCTCATGAACCTGAAAAGGTCTATAAATATGCCGGATGGAATGGCTTAGGCGATTGGTTAGGGACTGGCAACATTCAGAATCAAAAGAAGAAAAAAATGCCCTATGAGCAGGCAAAAACTTATGTGCAGGCCATCGGCATTCAAACATGGGAAGCCTATATGACATGGAGTAAAACAGGAGAACGCCCCGCTACCATTCCTGCAGCACCGGATAAAGCTTATCGTGAATTTGAAGGATGGGGGAAATTCCTCGGCACAGCCCGCGTTGCCAATCAACATAAAATTTTCTGGAGTTATGAGGAAGCTAAAGCCTTTTTAGCACCACTACATATCCGGTCTAAGAACTTGTTTGTTACGCTTTGTAAGAATAGCACTATCCCACCCGAAATCCCAAGAGACCCCAAAGTTCATTATACCCGGATGAAGAGCTGGAAAGGGTATGAGGATTTTCTTAGCCAAAGAAATGATATGTAATAGTTAAAACTTAATCTGACACCGCTTTTTTAGTTTGTAGAGTTTATAGGCAGAAAATGTTGTTCGATCATTTTTTCCTTGGCTAAAGGTATTGAATCGATAAAGGGCTGGATTGGCTATTTCAGTGCAAAAATTGTCGCAACCGTTCCGATTACAATTAATCCACAAATGACAAACAAAACCGTTTTCAATAGTTTGATTTCCTTGTCTTGTTGGTCAAGTCTTTGCAATAAAACTTTTTGGTTTTCGCTTTGCTTGTTCTCAATAGATTGTTTTGCTTCATTCAAAGCTGAATTAACCGCCTGAATGTTTTTGTCAATACTTGAAAGTCTTGTTGGAAAATCAACAGCTTCCAACGTCTTCACTAAGTTGTCAGTTGCTTCAACAATCTTTTTGTATTGTTCTAAAAGCCGTTTGGTTTCAACAAGTTTTTCCTTGTTTGTTGTGTCAATTTTATTCCCAGTCGTTTCAAATTTTAAAACTCCGTCATTGATTTGTATTTCAGTATTTTTCTTTAAATCATCTACATATTGTTTATAGAGATTGAAAATTTTGTCGGTATAAACCGCATAATTTTGCTGAACTTTCTCAAGTTCAGCAATTATGCTGATTGAATTTTCTTTAGCACCGTCAATATAGTCCGTTACTGTTTTCAGCCGTGAAAGCTCTTTTTGAAGCAAACCTAATTGCTCATTAATCTGTTGGTCAAGCATAATTTCCTGCAATTTTATTATTAAAGTTTGTCAGCCAATTAGAATGTAAATTGAGATACAAGGCACTTTCAACTTCCTCAATTTTTTCTACCGCTTCCAAATCAAAACTGTTTATTTTTTGTTTAAATGTATCAACCTTTTGTTTTACTGAATAAATATCATCCTTTGTTGTTTCCTGTGCTTTTAGAAAACCGTTAATAAAGTCAGTTTGTGCTTCTTTTATAAAATCTTCGTTTTCTTTTTCAATGAGGATTACAGAAAAGGATTTGAGAAGAATAAAAACAAAGTTATCGGGGCGTTGCACTAAAAGCCGTGTTGTAGCACCTCTTAAATGTTTGAAGTTGTTTATTTCGCCTACGTCTGTTCTTACTAAATCCATATATTTTTCAACGATTGAAAAATCCGCTTTCAAACCTTTGTCGGTATCAGAGGGCAAGTATTGAGGTCTTGCATATTTTGAGTTCATATACAAGTCAATAAATTCTTTGAATTTTTGACTTCCATTTTCTTCAAGTCCGACTATACAGGCTTCTTCCATAGCGTCAATGGCTGCTTTTCTTTGAATAGCCGTTTCTTCATAAACGAACTTTATCAGAAATCCTAAACATTTTTGAATTTCGGTATTGCCTTTATAGAATTGTAGTCGTTCTAATTTTTCATCTGTTTTTTCGGGGCTGTTGTATTGCAACAAATACTCTTTCAGCTTTTGTGTATAGTGCCTGTTAAGTTTTTTAGTTATGTGTGTTGATATGGTTTTGGAATTGTAATCAACCGTATAATCGTCCACAACTCCAATGATTGAAAGTCTGTATATGGCTTTATATGTATCTTCTTCGTTTCTGATTTGAGTAAATAAATTCTCAATAGTTGGTTTTAGGTTTTCGGGTATTGAAATGGCTTGTCTGTCATTTGCCTTTTCAAATTGCTTTTCCAAGTTGGTAATAAATTCAGCTTTATCATTGCAAAAATTCTGTGCTTCTTTTACCATTCTTTCGGTAAACGCAATTCCGTTCTCTGTAAGATATTTTGCAATTCGTTCAATTACATTGTTTGTAAACGGAATGATTACTTGAAAATCATCTCTTGAATTTGTATCCGCTAATAGTTTTTCAATTCCGGGCTGTGATGCGGCTTCTGTGAATTGAGTAAGCCACGAAAATGCAGTTAGTCCGCTAGGCTTTTCCGTTAATATGATATTCTGAATAAAGTTAGCGATTTTACTTGCCTCTGGTTGCGGATTTTGTAAAGGATAGAAAGGCAGGTTATCCCTGTCTAAATAAATACTTCCAAAATTTTGATTGATATACAAAACTTGTCTGCCTGTATTTCCTGTTATGGCATTAAGTCTGACAGAAACCGAAAACTCTTCAAAAACAAGTTCTTCTATGTAGTTTGTAATTTTGTAAGAAGGAAATTTTATTTCTGTCAATAGTTCTGCTAATAAACGTTTTTCTTTGGCAATTCCTTTAAAGTTGTTTCTATGGAAACTTTGCAAAATGTCTTTGTCAATAGAAGCCGTTCTTTCTTCAATTACTTCTGTTACTTCTCCATCTTCCGATACGGCTTCTGTTTTTTCGGAAGTTGTAACTTCCTGTTTATTGAACAAAATCAAGCCTAACGCCAACTTTCTATCACGACCGCCACGACCTGCTTCCTGATAGTAGCTTTCAATGGAACTCGGATAATTGAAATGCAGAACATAGCGAATATTCGGTTTGTCTATTCCCATTCCAAATGCTTTTGTTGCTACCAACAAATCCAAGTCGTGATTTACAAAAGCCGATTGGCTTTTGTCGTTTTCTTTATCCCGTTCTTTTACTCCGTCACTTCCTAAGAAAGTTCCGATTTTAATGTTCTCAAATTGCTTTGACAACTTGCTTGCATTGTCCATTACACCGAAATACCAATTCCTATGCGGACAAAAAACTAACCCTGCATTGCTTTCTCTACCTTGTTGCTGATAAAATGTTGAGGGATTGAAGTTTGGTAAGCGAATGTCTTTGCCATTAAAGACTTTTTTAGCTTCTTCTATTATCGTTTCGGTGTTGGAAAATTCCTTGTAATATTCAGGTATCTTGTTTAGCTGTTGGATAAGCTGATATTGTTTTGCTTCGCCCAATGCTTGTTTATTTCCCCAACCTAAACCGTTTTCAGGTTTAATGTCAGCCGTTATGTCAATGATTTTAAACTGAATTTCTGGTCGGTCTAATTTTTCAAGTCTTACGATTGCTGTTTCTTCGGGAATGCCAAGTTCACGTTGAATGTCAGAAAGAACGTCATACGATGCAGTAGCAGTTAAGGCGAAGAAAGGCAAATGTTCTCTTTCTTTTGCAATGCAATAATTTCTTGCGTTATCGCCCAAACGCAAATATGAAGTTCTAAAATCGTGTCCCCATTCCGAAACGCAGTGTGCCTCATCAATTACACAATAACTGAAATAATGATTGTTCAGATTGCTTGTTTCTAAAAGTTCTTTTCTGAATGTATTGTCCTGCAATCTTTCAGGCGAAACAAAAGCAAAAATGGTTTGTGCCTTTTTGATTTTCTCTAATGCTATTTTCCGTTGCTTTTGATTTAAGGAAGAATTGATATAAACCGCTCCGTCAATGCCATTTTTCAAAAGCCCTTCAAATTGGTCTTTCATTAACGATTTAATGGGGTCAATGATTATCGTCATTCCTGGTTGCAACAAAGATGTAAGTTGATAGGTCAAAGACTTACCTGAACCTGTTGGTAATAATCCAATTACACTAAGTCCTTGAATTGCTCCGTTAATAATTTCAACTTGTCCTGCTCTAAAACCTGTTTTTCTGAAAATCGTTTGGACAAATTTTTCTAATGCTTCAACTTGTTTCTTATCCTCAATGAAAATGTTTTTTTGAGTATTCTTTTTTCCAAGCGGTTTATAGGATATTAAACTTGTGGTTTTAAAGTGTCTGCTGGTTTTAGGCGAATGAGCAGAGCGGATTAAAACCTTTGTATCAGCATTTATGCTGTTGTTTATGTTTGTTAATCCACTTCTTTGAAGAACAGAAATATCAATCAGTAAATCGTATTTCTTGTTTTTATCAATATTGGTTGTTGAACGAAGATTTGCTAACGCAAATCTTTCGTTTCTTTCAACAAATACATTGATTTTGGGTAGCTTTTCTGTGCCGCCTTTTAATTTGAGAAGTGAGTTAATTATTTCTCTAAAATCTTCAATCGCTAAGTTGCCACAAGGAATGTCTTGCTCAATTATGGCAATGTCCCATTCATTTGCATTGATGTTTAGTTTGCCTTCAAAAAGTAAATAGATAAGTGTCTTTTCAATCCGTGCTACTGCAAAAGGAATTAAAGATAACTCCAATGCAGTCAATCCTTCTTTTTCGTCATAAAGCGGATTTTCAAAATTTTGCTTTAGTAAATTGAAAAATTGTTCGCTTTCAAATTGCTTGATTGGGCATATTTTTCCCTCAATACTTTTCCATTCGCTTGTTTTAATTCTTATTGCCTTTCCCCATTTTGCTTTTTCTGTTGCATTATCTCTGTCGATATCAATAAGATTTTGCGGGTGGTTTTCGTGTTGGCTTCCGTCAATTTCAATTACAAAGCCTCTTTGCTCCTTAATCTTGTATGGAAACTCAACGGAAAAGTCTAATCGTTGTTCGTTGAATATTTTAATCGTCCCATTTAAGTATTTTTCAACTTCATCTTCTGTTGTGGTTGAAAACCGTAAAACATTTTCTAACTCTCGTTGTGTTTCAAGTAGCTGAACCCAAGTAGGCGAAGCGTATTTAGGTAACTGCTCATACAAAAAATTTTCTTCAAAAGAACTTCCTAAGTTTTCCCAAGTATTGATTTTTTGCTTTGAAATATTGTTGTCTTTCAAATTCGGGTCAATGATGTGTAATGCCCGAAAGAGTTTTTGGATTAGTGTTTCTTCAATTTTTAAAACCTGTCGTATCGTTCCAATGTCAAGCAATTTTTCGTCTTGACAGGTAAGGTCAAATGACTGTAAGATTTTGTTTTCTAACCAAAGCGTTGGTCTTGTCGGCAAACCTCTTGAAATGATGTTATGAGCAACTGAAAATATTTGTTCAAAGTTTGAATTGTCTTTGAGTTCAGCAGCTGAGTTTACGTCAATATCAAAATGGGAAAGCTGCGTCAAAAGTCCCTGAACTTCTGTCGGCTTGTATTTTATTTCTAATGTTTCTTTTACGCAATCGAGTATGTATCCTGCTTGTAATTGTGTCATTTGATATTTATCATTTTTGCGATTGGACTAAAAAGCAAATACACCGCAACTTTGTATTGAAGTAACAAGTAGCATTTTGATTTGCCCATAAGTTTATAAGGCAGCCCGTTGTATCATAGAAAATAAATATCCAAACTCTCCATCTACCAACATCCTTCTATCCAACGCCAAATTCCTTTCTTCACAGGCAGTTTCGGATACCAAAGCACAAGAGAAACAGGCAGAAAGATTAAGGTTGAATAGACCCTGACCTTCATCTTCCCAGCATAAAGGATCGGAAGAACAATCCAATGCTCTTTCCATTGCTTTGACGATCAGTTTCGTCATACGCTCGGGTTGTACCTGCCAGATAAGACCGCCCATGCTCCCTTCTGAACCATCTGCAGTATATATCAATACGCCTGACATTTCGGGGGAGATGTATAGCCGTTCTTTAAGACTGGCAGTGGGATAGCCGCAAGAGAACTCAAGTTCTCGCATAATGAGGTGGGAAAAGGTATGTATCAATAATACTTTAGCACCGTCGCGTTGTATCCTACCTCGGAGTGCATTCCCATTGAAGCTGCCGCCAGTTGGCATTAAAGAAGCGATACGCTTATACAAGTCTTCTGCATGTGAAGTATTCCATTCTTCTAATGTTTCTGCGTTAAACTCAAAGAAGATGCCTTCTCCGTAGTTCTCTACAGCGGGCAATATAAACACCTCTTCAGGTGTATTGGAAAAAATATTCTTACAGTTACTTGTTACCACTTTACCTCCTGGTCCAATAACACGTTCACTCGGTGTCACACGGTTAAAGTCCAATTGTACGGAGGTGACCTTAAGTTCTTCTATCTTTTGGATCTTTTTAAAGTATGTCTTGAGTGTATCATTCAATGGCATATCAGCGAACGTTAGACCATCTTCCAGATACATTTCATTTTGACTGAAGACATCATATTCTTCTTTGCGGTACACTTCGTGCAGATCATTATCCTTTTGGTATCGGGCTACATTAACCCCTTCTATAAAAACTGTTCTTAACTGCTGGATCGCGACTACCTGATCTTCTACTTTTGCATTGTACTCTTGCAGCAATTCTGCATTGATGCGTCTTTCTGCCCAATCTTCTTTGGTCTTATCAGGATCGGTCAGGGCATTATATTTTTGTTCGCAGATCTTAAGTAAGCGATCTATCTCTGGCGGGATGCCCTTCAACAAAGTATTAGGGATGTAGATACTACCGAAAGTGTTAGCGAAATAAACATTGTTACCTGTTACTAAAGCCACTTGCATAGTAGATCTTTGCCCGCTTTTATCGCAGCAGCCTGCTTCAAAAGGAATACCACTGTTATCATCTAATGGTATTTCCCATGGTTTGTGACCTGGGCATAAAGGTTCGAGGTTATTGATCCCTTCCAGGTTTATTTTTGGAGTAGTAATATCTTTACCATTCCCCATACCACAATGTGTACACTCTATATAGATGCTGGCATATCCTTCAGACCTGTTTTTGCTTTCGGTCCACTTTAGTGTCGGGTTGTCACAACAATCTTTGTCCATAAATAATGCTTCACCCTTTTCATTACTACGTGATCGTTTTGATTCCGTACGCCATCGCAAAAATTTCGGCCAGGGAATATCAGATAAATGACCATTTTCGCAAATGAATATCAAGTTCGTTTGGGTCAGTATCTTACATGCATCCACTTCAATTATGCTATTCTCCTGTTTGACCTTCATCTTATACGGAAAACGATCATTGGCATCTCGCGGCGGTGCAAAAAAACGCATTTCCATCTTTGCTTTTTTCCAGTCTTCCTTCCATTCTCCATACTGTTTTAAAATACCCTTCTCGTTCCTGAACCATTTGGGAAAATGTGTAGCAGGTATCGCAAAATCTTTTGCTTCTTTGTTGATTCCCTTCGTCTCCAACTTTTTTATGATCGGGTTATCTTTTTTATTGAGGCTATTGAAATTTTCATTCAAGGATAATTGAGGTATCGCAGCAAGGCATAGCAAGTGCGCAAGGTCTTTTTCTACTTTAAGGAACTCTATGAACCGTTCGTCATCTACACACGCTACGCCTACTGTGTTCATGATATCTTTTTTGGCTTTTTCGTACCAATTTTCAGGTGTTGTTACACCATCGGTCATCATGTCATTTATTACACTGTTGGAGGCTTTAATAAATGGCCATTGACCAATATCCGAGATCAATACATAATTACCTGTTCCGGTAGTGATAACGGACCCTACGCCTGCATTGGCAGAAAGTAGTTTATAGCGGCTGATCGCCTGATTATATTGGTGTTGCTGTTGAATTTCCATAGCTTTTTATTTAGGCTCTACATGTATCACTGCTTCGGGATCCACTACTCTTAATGATTGTGGTATGCGCCACAGCTCAGAATGTATATTGTCGCTATATTCATCCATATCGACATATAGCTGTTTTTGCGGATTACGGTTCCTTATATTAGTAGCTTTATTGTTAAAGACAAGATCGAAACCTGCTTCCAGTGTCACCGCTTTTTCTTGCTGCCATTCATCTATGGCCTGTTGTATAAGCGTATCAATGTTCGCAAGATTATCTTCTGTCAACAGTTCTTTGATCACATCTTTAATAAGCGCATCATTCTGCATAAGCCGTTCTCTGTTCTTAAAATATTGGTGCAGTGTGTTGGTGAGATCTTTCTTTTCGTTCTCGGAAAGTATAACGTTCGCTCCCTCTCTATCTACATATTGCGATATGGTATGTCTTAGTATAGTGGCGATATATAGTGACAGATACCGTTCCAATGCTTTTCGGGTGAACGGCGTTATAGAAATGGGCTCTACATAGCTGTACATCTTCTCATGGAACTCTATGAACTTTTCATAATGAGAAATGTCTCTTGACCGGAAGGGATGATGTACTGTTATAACTAGCCCTTCTTTATCTCTCGCTACACGGCTACTGGCCTGTATGTATTCAGCTATATTGCGCGGCATACAATTTATGATCATGCTGTTGAAACGAGATATATCGATACCTACAGAGATCATGTTCGTAGCAATAACAAAGTCGGGCGGTGTGCTTCCTTTATCGGGAGTATCATCGCTCCCATGCGCCAGTCGTTTATCAGGTGACCATGCTGTTCCGATCTTCGACATTTGTTCCACCACTTCTTCTCCCGATAATCGTCCTGTCAGCTCACCAGTATGGAAACAAGATGCATAGGTATAGTAACAGTGCATCAGTTTATCGGGACGCAACACTTTGTTGAACACGCGTCTTGTTTCTTTTATTAGGTAAGTGAATATCTGTGATTCCGTTTTACCTACTTCGCGCAAGCTATTGAAATAAGTAAGTACAGTATGGTAGTAGTCTATGGCTTTAGTGAATTCCTCACTGTATTGTGTAGGATCTGTGGCATAGCCGGAGCCTAATTGCTGTGCTTCAAAAACTGCCCTATGTGTAAAGAGTATAGCGGCCAGGCGTAATTGCATCCACATTTGGGTGCGTCCTGTGGGTAATATGCCAATGTATCTTCTTTTGGATAAGTAGTGTGTATCTTTTCCATCTGCTGTTCTCCTCGCTCGTTTGTAGAATGCAAAAAAGGAATCATCACAGTCAATGCCTTGTTTAGGGAATATATTCACTTTCCGATCGAACAGTGCCATGATCTGTAGATCTGTATTTCTTGTGGTAGCTGTGGACGAAATAACTTTCGGCCTAATAGAGATGCCATTTTCTTCTCTGGTACATAGCTGATCTATAGCTGACTCAAACAGAGCTACTGCCGACCCTAACGGACCCATCATTAAGTGTAATTCATCCTGAATGATCATATCGGGCGGCAGGTAACCATTTTTAGGCTTACCCTTTTCCCAATTCCCTTTGCCAAAGAGCCGTCTTGAATCTGCATTTCGCTTATCGTCTTTGCTGGATATCTTATGTGCTATCTGTGCGAACTTATCTACAGTGCCGAACAGCAGCGCAGGGGGATGTTGATAGATCTCCTCATCGCACATACTTACAGGTATCGGCCCCTGATCTTTCCGTGCAGCGGGAATACCATAAGTGTAATGGAACGCGCACTTCTTGGTCGTATCTGAGCAGGAGAGCAATATACGGCCATGATAGAATGTGTCAGTTGGATCATTCACGTCAGCATATTTGACCGGATTCAAAGGATGCCCACAACAAGGGCATTTTCGTACTTGTATCTTAGTTCTTGTTGTTCCTTTTCCTTTTGCCTCTTTTAGTTTTTTATACTCACTTAATAAGCTATCGTCCCCATCTCTCAACTTGTTCGGCAATGACCCCTGACCTACATATAGCCCAATATAGATAGGCTCATTGCCTAATCCATACACATCCCATCTTCTAATAAGTTCTAACGCCATTATTAAAAATGTAGCCCGCTGGAACTGCTGTGCAGTGAGTAGTCTTAATGTATAACGCATGATGACAGCAGTGCCACCGCCATTAACGCCATATGTGATCCTTCTGTACAATATGGTCAATGCTATAAGGCCAAGGTAGGCTTCGGTCTTGCCGCCGCCTGTAGGGAACCATACAAGGTCCACCCATTCATTCCTTGCGCGCCATTGCGGATCATCTTGCTGCTGAAATATGCCATCAATGTTCAGCAGTATAAATGCCAACTGAAAAGGACGCCACGCTGCATGTTCTGCTTCAGAGAAAAGCATGTCATCTGCATGCTGGCGATAGAATGTTTCAAAGAACCCTTCAAACCCTTCCTCGGTCATATAGCTATGCACTCTGTTCTTTTTTACACTATGCCATAGCTGCATGAACATGGCTGTGTTCATAAGACGAAAAGACCTGAGTTGTTCTTTATTGGATGAAAGATATTGAATGTTCTTTCTGATTCGTACTTCATCTTTTTTACAATCTTCCCTGATCTGTGCTGCAATATTAGGATTGTCTTTGTCCTGCTGTTGCACTATCCATTCGCGATAGGCATCCACGAACTGTGATAGGCCTGTGATCACTTCTTCATCACGAGCATTAGATAATGTAGATAGCCATTTGAATTGAAAAAATGCTGTATTTTCAAATATAGGTTTTGGTGTGAAGCTGCCGTCTGTTCCTTTACGTTCAAAACTGTTCTTAAGCCTTGGTGTTGGGTCTATATCAGGCGTTTCACATGTAGGAATATATTCGGTAGATACGGTGTGCAGACCTTCGTTGCAAGACCATTTCACAGAACAGCTGTGCCCTATGCCATAATCCTTATACTGTCGATAGGTGTATCGGTTAATGTCTTCTTCGTCAAATTGTTCTTTTCCTTTTAAGGACAGATCTCTATAAGGCAAAAGGTATTTACTGCTTACACGAATACCTACTCCAAAGAAGCAACGTTTGTTCACTTCTTCACTTGCAAGGCTAAAGAAGTTCCTCCCATTTTTAGTATCATTACTGTCAAAATGAGAGGAGGTATTCACCAACTGCACCTTCATAAAAATCCTTTCTCCATCTGTATCTGTCCGTTTACTGTATTGCAGGTTTACGGATAGCGACGCCCATTTACCTTTGCTGTATTCTGCTTTGTATATATCGGCCAGTGTTTCTTTATATTTACTATAACTAAAGATCTGTTTTGGTTTAGATAGGTCTATATCTGGCAAGAATGCCGGCACAGTACGTTCAAATGTTTCACATTTCCATACGCCATATCCTTTTGCATCATATATATTGATAAGATCGAGGATGTGCGCTAGGGCATTCTCCAATTGTTCTATCTGTTTTAGCTTCTCTACTATCTTTTCTCCTTCGGACGATGTCGGAATGACTTTATTCTTCAACTTGTCGAACAAACCTTCCTTTAAAGCGTCCAATGATCTGTAATTACCAATCTCACCAACTTTCAATACGTCACAGCGTTGGCGCTTCAGTTCATAGATTCTTTTCTTCACAGGCAATACTGTCGTTGTATCTCCCGCATAGGAAATATAATGCTTGCCGTCTGTGCTTGTTTCCACTTTGATACTTGTGCGTATCACATCCATTTCTGGCAGGCTTTGTAAGATTGAACCGAAGATCGCCACATCTTGTTCCAACAGCACAGCCATGCGTTTGTATTCGTGTTTCAGGTCTATTTTCGTATAATATCTACCCGAAATAACAAGCTCAAGATCATCCTCTTTTCGCACTTTTTGATCTAAACAGACCGTGATTCCCATTGTGTTGGGATACATCTGATTAAGGCTTTGCTGATCGGGCACAGTATCATCATCTTCGTTGTCAGACTCATTATCCTCGTCTTCATTTTCACTGGTCCCGCTGTTCTGATCGGCGGCTACACTATCCTCAGTGGCAAGATGCTCATTTGCGTGCATATCCCCTTTAGTATCATCTACAGGAAACAATATACCTGTGCTATAGATACCCCCTGGCACTATGTTCAATAGCTCTGATGAATGTTCATTCTCATTATTGGACAGGGTGGACTGTTCCGATAGATCGGCGAACCGGTTGCCGATAGCGCCGGGACCGATCGCCTGCTCTCTGATAAAAATTTCAAGTGCCTTTCTTTTTTGTTCGATCATGGCATGTCTATATTTTATATCATACTTAAATCATAAGATCAACACTTTGATCTACGTTTTATTATGTGTCATCAGCTATAATGCCTACTCTTGAGCTTCCGTTGCTTCGCACACTGTTCATTCATTATGGAGCATCGGTTGACCATACTGCATTCAGAACTGCTCTCATTGATATATTCTCTTTTAGCAGGGCTACTAATGCTTGTAGCTCAGTTCTCACATTTTCTTCTGTGATTCCGTTCCCTTCCAGATCATGGGTCGTTAGCAAATGGTCGAGTGATGTGTTGCTCCAATCGATACTATCATTGAACAGCCCTTCATTGAACATCTGCATAAGTAATCTATTCGTCTTTTGGGTATTGTTGCGTTTACTCCATTTTTCGGAAGCACTTTTCTTTAATTTCAATCGATAGTAAATAGGGGATAATTCTAGATATTCGCAAATAGCCCTGAAATGCCTACGTTTTCGCGGTATCAATAGCTCACTTGTAGGATCCAGCCATTTCTCCCTGAAATATTGATAACGAACGAACCTGTCATCACCTGTAGCTTTACCAACATGCTCATAAAGGATTTCGTCCGGAACTTCAGGGCGTTTACGTGCCAGCAATACCTTCCATAGCGCTTTATCATTGTCCCCTACGTTATAAGCAATTTTCATCGCTGCGAGTTCTTTCTCTTCTTCGGGTCTGATCTCAAATAGGTTCAAATCTTCATATAATTCTTCCAGTAGTTGTATCTTATAGTCTTTACATTCTTCTTCGGTCAGTTCGTCTGCTCTTATCACATTGAAGGAATGTTCTTCTGGGCGTTGTACGACCAGCATTTTAGAAGGATAGAATGTAGCGTGACTGTTATCATTATAGGTTACGGTTACAGTATCTACAGTATCTACAGGATCTCCGAGATCGCCATCCTGATCGTCCATATCATCGAAGTTCATTTCATCTTGCGAAGGAACAGACACTGCTTCAATATCTTGTTGGCCTAAATATTTGCGACGGAAGTTGTGCTTTATCCTTTTATTTAATTGAGCATTATATCCTAGCTCGCATTGCGCATGCCTTTTACTAAAGAATGCCGACAGGAAGCAGGAGAGAAAAATTGTATCTCCATTAATATCGTTCTCGAATATGCTTGGAAAAATGTTGAACGGATATTTACCCGTATCTCTGTAATTTATACATAAAATGAATTTATTTTTTACATTCCCCTTTTTGATGTCTTTCCATGAATACATTTTGAATCCTACACCAGACAGAAAATGACGCATTTCTTTATGGAAAGCGACATCGTTCACTAAAGAATACGGTACAATAAGCGCTATGGAACTTTTATGTTGCACTGCATGAAGTAGATTCGTTCTGGCTGTAGCCCATATCTCTACGATCTTTATCAGAAGATTAGTAACAGCCTTTTTTAACTCATTTTTCTCGTCTTCTATAAGCTCTGATATTGCTTCATGTACTTCGTCTTTGAACAAGTGTTCATTATCCTGGCCGTTGAATAGATGTTCTATGATCCTATTGGCAATATGGATCGTGGTTGCTACTGTAAAAAGATTGAACACATAGATCGTGCGCAATTGCGGCACATCGAGCGTTCCAGTAAGTTGCCAATAGTTTTTTGCTTCTTCCTCCACACCTTTTATCCATGTAATGTTCTTTTGTGTTGTGTCTATTCCTAAAAGCTGCTGAGCTTCGTACTCCTGAAAAATATATGTCTTTGGGGAAATATCGTTCTGCGTGAGACCAAAATGCTTTTGATGTATATGGTCAATTTTATTAATGAGATATTTCAAGCGGAATGGTTCTTTGCCAAAGGAAACAACGATCAGATGCTCAATATAAACGTCTTCATCTTTATATTGTTCCAATTGCGTTCTGTTGCACACATTAAACAAAGTACGCCCTGTAGAATCGAACAGTACAATATGCTGTATATTCTTTAGGATATCTTGCGAATGCAATGTCCTAATAAGCGTTGTGAACCTTTCGGTATTATGCAATATATACGCCCTTTTATTGTTCATCAATTGACTAACGGATGTAGCAAATAGCGTGTTCTTTACAACATGTTCCTCATGTATCAATGTGTTTAGAATGACATTGGGAGAAAGCCCTTTATTCTTATCTGGTATGGAAGAAAGAAAGTCCCTTTCTTTTTTAAGATTTTTTCTTTCTTCAATCCATTTTTTATAGGCTTTGTTGCGTTTTGTAGCAGAAGCATCGGAAGGTATGGTGCTATTTTCGATCCTGAGGTTCAGACTGTGTAACCTATTCGGTATATACTCGCTTTGTCCCTTATCCTCCTCTAATGAACGATTAAAGAGTTTTATAGTCAGAAACTCTAATATCACTTCTTTCAAATATCCTGTTACCAATGGAATATACACATGGATACATTCCATTTCAGTACGCTCTTCTTTCACTAACAAGTGATCAAGCACTTTATCAAAATATACCAGTATTTTTTCTGCAACGGCCTTTTGGGAATGTTGCATACTTTGATACACTTGCTCAAAACCCTCAAGGGGGCTGGTAACAAGTTCTGTTAGTCTATTTACATTGGCACCGGACATCGTTAGGTCGTATTTTCATTGTTTCAGGAGTTGACCAAAGTGCATATCTTATTGATAGCATATAAGGCCAGTACTTGCTTTTTAGGGACAACAGGTTTTATAAAGATCTTATTGTTGTCCTGTTTGAAATCGGGATCCTTAAAATCGATCATATCGATTAAGGAAGAGATCGTATCGATCAGTTCGGTCGGGGTATAAAAACCATCCTTTCCTTTCTGTGCTTCATGTAATTCTTGTAATAGTTTTTTATCCGCGATCTTTTCCGTAAATCCATTGTTGATCACTTTTAAGAAATGGTCTCCTTTTTCAAAGGTTCTTATCAAATCCTCTAGTTCTTCATAATAACCGTCTTGGTATTTACGGCAAGGAAACCCATTGCCATTACCATATTGAACAGACGTGATCCACTTGCTGCTTATTCCTTTTTTGGCTTCCTTTTTTAAGATATCATAATTGGAAAAAGTAACTGTGATGTTACCATCTTTAAAAGGATGCCCTCTGAATCGTGCACCTTTTTTCTTTACCGGTGGATTATCGAAAATCTTGGGTTTAAAACTGTTAAGGTTAGGGACATTTTCGAGGCCGATCTTTGCGTTTACCACTGGTCGGTTGATCTTCGGCAAACCCAATGCTGCACGTAATGTACGGGCCAGTGCTCTACTCACTGAGGGACAAACTGCATTGCCAACCAATCTACATTTGGTGCTTTCTCCACCAATGAACTGGTAGGTAATGGGAAAGCTCATGAGACATGCTGACTCCCGTACAGTTGGTGTGCGATATTCACCATCTCCTGTGCGGCGATGTTCTGACCTATATATGATCGCTTCGCGTGAAGTACCGATCCTGGTTGCAGTAATAGTCCTACTAGGCTTATGCTCATTTTCAGGAAAGGACATTCTGCCCATATAAGGATGATTGATCTTTTGAATTTTAGAATGACTCCATTCGCATTCATAGAGCCCTGTATCGTAGAACTGATCTGTAAGTGCTGCCATATCAATGCTGATGTGTTCATACAACGGATCTGTAATAATGCCGTTCTTTCTTTTACCGTTAGGTGCAGGTAACCTTTTCCTTATTTGTCCTAAAGTGATATACTCTTTCAGTTTAAGTCCGCTGTCTTTTGACACATATGCTGATCTCGGTATCTCAAAACCTCCTTTTGTAAATACTTCTCCAGCAACTGCTCTTATCCTTTGTTGTGGTGCACCATAGTTTGCTGCATTTAGTGCAGCATGGTTCTCCGCTAATGAAATCGCTATTGACTTTGGATCGATCCTATTTTTCATTGCCCACTCATCCAGACCAAGGTCTTTGAATGAGTAATCCTTCGCGATATGATCTATGGATTGTACTACATTCTCCATGAACCATGCCTGTAAATTAGAGCCTCTTTTATGCTTTTTTATTGTGACGATCTTCAAAAATGTCTTGGTAAGACGTATCCCGAGAGACTTATCAGCTTTGCCTGAATTATTAGAAGAAGAAAAACTCACACAGGGAGGGCTGCCTAATATTACAGTTGTGTCGGGCAACGATTCGATCAGTTCAATATCGTGTTCAAAGTCCAGAATGTTCTTTTGTAGGCCTTTGTCTTTCCCGAAATTATAACTGTATGTTTCCACAGCAGGCTTCCAGTTATCGTAGCCAGCTATGATCTCGAAGCCTTGTTGCCTGAAACCTTCGGAAAATCCGCCGGCACCACAAAAAAAGTCTATGACAGTAGGTTTATTCATTTAATATCCAATAATTAAAATTCCTTTTAATGGTAAACTAAGTCGATTGCTTGCATATAGTGTGTCGAAAAAGTTTACTACAGTTTCAAAGTCTTTGTTACTGATATAGAGATTACGAACTGCTATACAGAGGAACTCTACGTTATGCATCATACATGCCTGAAAGAGGTCCTTCAAAAATTGATAGTTAGTAACACCTCTTCCGGCTTCTACTTCGATCACAGTTTTTGTCAATTCATTGTATCCATCAGCATCAAAACTTTTTTCCAATGATCCGTTCCTTCCAAACAAAACAGGAACCTTTATTTTTTCAATATGCTTTTTACCTTTCTCAACTTGAAAGCCCAATGTTTCCAGCTCTGATCTAAGTTTTTCTAAAACCTCATTGCTGGATAGCGTAAAATTGTGCGACCCTACCTTATCCAAGTTGTTCTCAAAAGCTATCACAATACTTCTAAGATGTGATGGTATTGAATGTGATTTCGGGAAATATTGCCAATTGATCATTTGTTGTTTAATTTTTCCATTATAGCTTTTACACTATTTTGTATGTTCCTTTTTATTTCGCATTCCCAGATTGTAATAACCTTCCAGTCTTGTGTCAGAAGGGCTTCTATTTTCTTTTTATCTCTTGCCATATTTGCTTCAAATTTCCTCTGCCAAAAATCACTGTTGGTTTTCGGCTCATGCGGATGGCAATGTGGGCAGCGATGCCAATAGCATCCATTAACGAACACCGCTAACTTTTTACTGACAAACGCAATATCCGGTCGTCCAGGCACTTGTTTCCAATGCAACCGATATCCTCTGATATGTTCATTCCATAGCGCTTTTCGAAGCAGTAGCTCTGGCTTGGTATTCTTGCCTTTATTAGCACTCATCACTCTAGATGTGGCTTCACTTTGAGGTATCGGCGCCCGGCCGTCCCGTAAGTATTCTTTTTTCATTGCATTAGTTGTAAGATAAGCTACATGAAATTCCGGTAGTCATACGTTTTACCCTCAAACCTGTTCAAAAGCCATCCAATGCGTGCTATTTCATTAGATGTTTGGATCGTAGCCGGCAGTTTTGAATAAAGATCAAAGCTATTCCAGTTCATTTTTGTCAACCCTAAGATCTCGGTTGCAATTGTTCCAATATTACTAATGCCATAGTGCTTTTTGATCTTTAAGGGTATAGGAATATTCTTCCCTCCCAGATAATAACTTCTGTTAATAGCTTTTACGGAAGGGACAATGCCATGAGTCCATAGTAGCGCAGTTGAACCATCTAATAGAAAGCAGGATCCCCGTGACAAGGGAAACATACCTGGCATCATATTTCCATCCTTCAAATAAAGGGACACAAACCGGGCACTTTCTTCAAAATTCACCTCAATAAGGTCTATTTGTTGAACTCCTGTCTTTTTTAAGCTATCTACGATGCCATTCATCTCTTCTTGCTTAAAATGTGTTCTTTTGTGCACTACCACACGCTTAGGTATTTCACCCATGGTGTTGAAGAAAAGTTCTCTTATAAGTGTTCCAAACTTATAAGCATCTTGGTAGGACAGATACGGATTATTCTGCTTGTCAAAATAACAGTCTTCAACTCTTGACAATCGATATTTTAATCCTTGACCATAAGAATTATAAACATGGCTGCAGCCTAGAACAACTTTGTTCTTTTCTTTACGATGATTAACACTGTAGCCCATACCAACAAATGCAGTGTTCGATTCTAATCCGTTCAATACCCATGGAGTGCGTTGTGCTTTTACGTAGAACGATAAAGAGAGCCACCAATTGACCTGACAAGTCAATGGGTCCGACAAAGTACTTTCCTGGATGAATTGTGTTGCTATCTGTTTCTGGGCTGCATATGCCTTAATATAATCATGGAGATCAAATTTTTCATGTTCGTTGTTGATATCGGTTATGATATTCCATGCCTCCGGGATAAAAACAACCAAAACCAATTTTTTATTAACAACTTCTAACTGATCTATAGCATGTTTGATCTTTCCTGCGAATTCATTTGCTGACTGCATTAAGTTTGTAAATGGTAAAGCGATTTCACAATCCTTCCATAAATCGCTGTTAACATCTGGGACATTAAAAGGGATGCCATAGGTATTTAAGAAACCAGGGTAGTCGATGAGATAATCCGGATTGAAAGCACCCGCCGATTGAGGTTTATTTAATCGCGTAAGGAAGTTATACAATACTTGTTTGTGCCATGGTGGGCAAATGATGCCCAAGTTGATCTCAGCATCAAAAACATTACCATTCAGTGAATAATCATAAGGTCTATTGTTTAGCAATCCACGCATAGGGTGAAAGTCTGTGATCAGCTTTCCCGAAGGCTTATCAACAAATTCTAGTTTAGGTTCATCGTATTGAATCCCATTATGTAAAATAACCCTTTTGTCAAAAGAATCGGGCAGCCTTAATGAATAACCACCCATAGCTTTACTTAAACTCACATGCATGGTATTAGAACTCAAAGAGAATTTGAAAGCCGTACCGGAATTCAGTGGATATTCAAACTGTATGTTCTTACCAGTAGGAAATAGAATGGCTTTCCATTTTTCGATCTGGCCATCAAATTTCACATTGGGTTGCCCTTGAAGTAATGATTCATGATATGCTTTCCCTACTTCAAACCTTAGTGACTTTGGAATATCTACATCCGCTTTAAGGTAAAAAGTTGGCTTTATATTTATATAGGCGAACGGCTTTGCAGCATGTAAATTATTATCGAAAAATAATCCAAGTTCAATCGCATCATAGAGATCAAACTGTATCCCATTTATTGTCTGCGTCTTTTTACTAGCTGGGATATATATTTTTTCAAAGCCATCATTTTGCAAATTATATAATTGGCAAAGAGCTTGTATTATCGTCTTCAGATAAAGACTCTTAAAAGTGCTTCTCTCTTTTATTTCTTTATAGGTAACAGGGGTTCTCCGTATCTCACCATTTAACCTCTCTGCAAATGCCTCACGGATCTGTGATTGAATCCCGAACGCATAGACCATTTTCTTTAAAGGGGCAGCAACTATATCTTTGCCTTTAGTCATTTCTTTTATCGAGGCCCAAACCCTTTCTCCTTCATTAAATGGAACGTCAAATTGAAAAACTTCAGTGGGCAATGTCACTGGAAATAAATTACTTTTAAGGAGGACATGAGGTTGCCCTACTTCCATAGAAAAGGACGTTTTAGTATTTCCTTCGTCCGTAACATTCTTTAAAACAGCATCTACATCCCTCTTGAAGGATTCATTTTGATCAAAACATGTTTTGGCGACATGTGTCAGGGTGGTATCAAAACCTTCTGTTGGAATATAAAATCCTTTTCTCCCATAAAGTTGAAGATGTCGCAGTAGATCATCAACATCATTATTTGCCTCAAATCCAAAACCACACCAGAATAACATTCCTGCACCAGGTTTTGAATACGCTTGTTTCAAAGCCTCCATAAGGGATTTATCTCGTCCACTATAACCAGAGACTATTAGATGTTTATCATACAAATGTTGTTCAAGGGCTTTTGCAAACACATCATACTGTATGTCTAACTCCGCGCCAGTATTTTTTAACGGACCATATTTGAAATCTCCATGTAGAGCAACGGTCAATAGTTCACTGTTGCTTGCGGTCCGGTGGATTCTGTCTGCTGAATCTAATGCAACTGCAATGGGAGTTAATCCACATTGATAAGCGGCCTTCTCAACTAATCCATCGAAATTAGTGGTAAAGACAGACCTGACCATTCCATACTTCGCTAAAAGGCAAAGAAGTTTATATCCCAGATACGGTTCCTTATTCCGGCATATATTCTCAAAATACTTCCTTCTTATGTCATCTATTGGATATGCCTTTAGTGCGTAAAAAGAATATTCGTCCATAGCATTTTTTTCAGGATATACTCCTTCATTATCCAACCAACGCTGAACACTTTGTTGAACAGTTTCGGATCTATATTCCCTGTATTGTTGAGATAAATTAGGATTCTTTGACACGAAAATATTTTTCTTCCATTCCCATATACAATCAGATGCCGATTGCACGCCCGAGCTGATAGAAGCTCCAGCTCCCAAAAGAAATATATGTCCTGTATCTGTGTTCTCTTTTAATGTTCTTAAAAAAGCATCATATGGTAATTCGTAACTCATGGCATTCGATTTTCTGTCAGTCTTTTTTCGACAATCTTCAAACTTTCTAATCGGAATTCCTCATTTTTAACCAGGTCATAAATTTGATCAGCTAACCAAATTGATAACAGATCATTTTCCGTAGTTCCTAAAAGATCTACAAGTAATAATACCTGCTCTTTTTTTGCACGCCTTTCTCCTCGTTCAATTTTACTATACATTGGCGTGTCAATTTCCAATTCTGCAGCAAGTTGTCGCTGAAGTAATCCTTTTGTTTCCCTTAATATTTTTATCTTGTCTCCAAACATTATGGCTGTCCTTTAACTGACTTGTCAAATAATGGCAATATACGACTTGTGAAATTATGTTTACTTGTTTTTATATAACAACAAACAATATTTCAGTTATTTTAACCATAGCTATCATACTGCCAACTACTTAAATTTTAAAAAGCGCTTTAAAAATGGCTGATAATCTTCTATATTTCCCTTATATCAATCTTCCCGATTCTCCTTGGACAATGCGGACATTGCTTTATTATAATACTGTTAGTGCAATTGTTCCAAACGATTTTATATATGACAATAACAAGTTTGATCCATTTATGAGAACTCTTGTTAAGGAAAATCTTGTTATCCCTCTAGACCCTACGAGAGTACTACAACGCATATGGGAACTTGAAGCGCCTTTTATCCAATTTATCACTTCTCCAGGTTTTAATATAGAGAAAAGAAGAAAAGACTTTCAAGATAAGCTAACGCAGAATTCATCAGTTAGACCATCCTTTATCAACAGAGAGAAGTTTAAGTATGGAGCAAATGGTCCCTCATTAATAAGTAAGGAGAAATTTAGCTACAGCTTAATTGACCGCATCGAAGAATTTGGTTTAGCACGCGTTGCTTTCGATAATTTTTATTATGTAGAAGAAAGAACAGCATCATATCTGATGGCGTATCTATCTAACATTGTTGCAAAGAAACAAGACCTTCTTCCTGCTACTAACTCGAAAATGAAATTAACCGGACGATTATCTTATCACGGGAAAATGCTTGATGAACAGATAAATAACCGGAGAAATAATGTCTTAAAAGGTATTATTCCTATGCCCGCAGGATTAAATTTGACAAAGCTTTTGGATTTTAAATATAAATATAAACGCGAGCTTTCCATTTTCAAGAATATAGTCGAACAGATCGCACTTGATGAACGATATAGCAATGAGGAATTATTACAACAGAAAATAGAGGAACTGATCTATCACAAAGAGGTATTGGCTGAACAAATGGATAAAAGCCGCCTAGGAGAAATTGTTTTTGGAAGTGTATGTGGATTAGTTGGTTTTCTCGTTTCACCAAGAGCCGGCTACCTGACAGGAACCGAATTTGTCATCGACGGCGGAACAGTTCCCACCATTTAATCATCTTTTAAAACCAAATAATAATGAATTTACCAAAAGTAGTAACCAACTTGATCCAGGCACAAAACACTTTTGACAGTGTGGCCTATGCCAATTGTTTTGCTGAAACGGGCATAATGCTGGAAGAGGGTAAGGAATATAAAGGAAGGGCTGAGATTCAACCTATGATAGACGAAACAAACAAAAAGTACCAATCAGTGATGGAACCCCTGGAATACACCGAAGATGGAACTTCCAGTGTACTGGCAGCAAAGGTTTCAGGAATATTTCCCGGAAGCCGGCAATCTTAAAATTTCATTTTGATATTGTTGACGGACAAATCCAGTATTTAAAAGTGACCGGGTAAGAAAAAACAAAGCGCATGGCTGAACATCAGGCACGCGCTTTTAAAGACCTGGCATATGTTATGTTCCGGTAACTGCTAAGATCATGCTTCGTTTGCCCTGTATGGGCAAATCATTATGATAGCAGGTACACGACAAGGATCACTGGTTACTGTCACACAGGAAAAGCCGCTCCCAATTCCAGTATGTTCAGTCGTCCGTTGATCGCCCCTTCCCGGCGGAGCTGATGGAGTATCACTTCAGGTTCGCCCATTGGTTCGTCTGCAGAGTCAAAAGTGCCATAATGAAATGGGATCATCGTTCCGGCGCCCAGGGCATTAAATGCTTTAACGGCATCATAAGGGTCCTGGTGGTGCTGCGCCATAAACCAGGCCGGCGCATAGGCTCCTGCACCGATAAGGGCAACATCTATCTTCGGAAAAAGTGTCCCGATGGTCTGGAAGTGAGTACCATGCCCGGAGTCACCCCCGAAGTAAATACACCGGGTGGCAGACTGGATCATCAAACTACCCCAAAGTGTTCTATTGGCATCGAAGGGACTCCTGTTAGCCCAATGCCTGGCGGGTAAAAATGTAATGGTCAACGCATCATTTGATCTATACTGCTGGTACCATCCTGCCGAAAGGACCGGGTTATTTACCCATTTCGAAATGAGCTGATCCAGTTTCAATCCCACCAATATTTTGGCATTGGGATTATTAGCGGATAGCAGTTGGATGCTCTTTCGATCACAATGATCGTAATGCGCATGAGAAACAAGGATATAATCTATATTCAAGAACTTTTCAGGCGGAACTGGTAATGGGGAGTATCGTTTCCCAACAGGCAACTTACCAAACATCGGATCTATTAAAATACGGATACCTGAAAGTTGAATAAAGAAGCTGGCATGTCCTAACCATACGATTTTATCAGCAGGGTCAGCAAGCCAGTCTTCCTGAGTGTGGACAGCTATGTGCCATGTATCCGTTTTCTTCTGCTGCCTTTGCGGGTTTTTCTGGAACATATATTTCAGTACCTCACCGAAGCGAAGGATCGTCGGGTTTTCCGGGTAAATGAACAGCCCGTTTTGATCCAGCGGCGTACCCGGCCAGTCTTGTTTGATAGTAATTAAGCCAGGGTTTGAAACATAGCTTTTGACTACCGGCTTTTCCTTCTTTTTAAAAAACATTTGAAGATGAATAAGATTGTGAGCATTGCAGTAAGAGATAGCGGTTATATTAATTGTTTACCTGTGTTCCGACAACTGGCTGGGTGCCAGTCCGAATTGCTTTTTAAAAGCAAATGAGAAATGCGACAGGTTTTCAAAACCTACTTCATAACATACATCCAGTGGTTTCTTCTTTTTTTCTGTCAGCTGGTAGTACGCCAGTTCCAGCCGCTTTTGCGTCAGCCAGCATTGCGGTGTCGTGCTGAAGGCTTTTTTAAAATCCCGCTTAAACGTAGTAAGGCTCCTGCCTGTGAGGTAACCGAATTTTTCCATCGGCAGGTTGAACATAAAATTCCTTTCCATATAGTCCACCAGGTTGAGCTTACCCGGCTCTTCAAAATTGGCCAGCACCTGGTCGATCTCTTTATTGAGGGTCCTGAGTATGCTGATGGCCTCGGTAATCTTAATAGCTGCGATATCCTCCGGTAGGTCCTTCATATCAAAATAAGGAATCAGTGAAGCGAGGCAACTTTCCAGCAGGGGATGATTATTGAAACTATAGATTCTTGGTGACCTGAGGGGGACGGGTTTTATATCCTTGCCGGTATAAAAACTCTTTAGCCGCTCTACCGATAAGTGCATCACTACCGTCTTATGCGGCTGGCCATCTTTAGGGTAGTTGATAATAGTTGCCAGCTGGTTCCTGGGGATCAGGAAAATATCTCCCTTTCTAAAATAGTACGTCGCATCTGCCTGTACAATCTTCGTTTCGCCGGAAAGAAACCATACCAGCATGTGGTGGTCAAACATAATATCCGACTTGAAAAATTTATCCTCATAGCTGGAGAGCTTTATGTCTTCGGTAATATACCGGGCCTGGTAGTCCATCAGTTTATTTTTTAAGAAGGTTAATAAATCAAAGTTAGCGGATTGCGCATATTTGACTTTGTTTTAAAGGCCAAACTTTAAAAAGAGGGAGGAGCACCACTATTATTCTCCTCCCGTAGTTTGTTATACAGACTGCCCGCCATCTACCAGAAAGTTAGCACCTGTTAAGAAAGAAGCTTCTTCGCCTGCCAGGTAATGGATCATGCTGGCCACCTCCTCCGGTTTGCCCATTCTTCCCGCAGGAATACTCTGCAGTAATTGGTGTTCCAACGCTTCATTTAAACCAATCTTGTGCATGATCTCCGTCGCTACAGGTCCCGGGCTTACTGCATTGACGCGGATCTTCCTGGGTGCCAGTTCCAATGCGGCTATTTTTACCACCGCATTGATGGCAGCTTTACTGGCTGCATACACCGAGGCGCTTGGGGGAGATATGGTGGCCGAAGTAGAAGAAAGCATGATCACAGAAGCGCCATCATTGAGCAAAGGAATAAACCGGCTCAGCGTAAAGTATGCACCTTTGAAATTAATGTTCATCATTTCATCAAACTGGCTTTCTTCTATCTGTTCAATCGTAGAGAATTTGGTAATACCGGCATTGACCAGCAGGATGTCCACTTTACCAAATTGCGCTTTCACTTCTTCTGCAAGCTGTTCAATGTCTGATACCTTAGATTGGTCGGCTACCAGCCCCGTTATATTGAGCTCTTTTGCAGCCGTCTCTACTGCATCTTTTCTTCTCCCGGTGATGATCACCCGGGCACCGCTTTCTTTCAGTCTTTTTGCAGCAGCATACCCGATACCACTGTTGCCGCCGGTAACCACCGCTACTTTATTTGCTAAACTGTCCATTGTTCTGTTTTTTTAAAAAAGTGAGTATTATAGATTAAACTTCAAACCGGTCATGTCTTCTGTCAGCGTCCAGAGCTGTTTGGCACTGGCTTCATCCAAAGAATAGGGATGTACCCCCTTCTGGCTGGCGATATCAGCATATAAAGGGGCTATATCTGCGTCCTCGCAATACACACCGCCAATGTTGTTTAACAGGGTTGATGTAGCACACCATACCGTTGTAGCAGCACCCTGCGGGATTGTTTTCAATGATGCGGCTACCTCCGGCAGCATTTGTCCGTCAGCATCTACGAAGCCCATTTTCTGAAACAGTTCCAACGGCGCTTCCCTTCCCAGTTCGGTACCGCCGATAGAGCCCGGATGTACCGCGTATGCCCTTACCTGGTACGCACGGGCACGGTTATCCAGCTCCATGGAGAAAAGATTGACGGCTGTCTTGGATTGGCCGTAGCCCTGTAATGTTTCGTAGTCCCGGTGTTCGAAATTGGGGTCTTCAAAATTGAAGGGGGCGAAATGATGCCCGTGAGAAGAGACATTGATCACCCGGGCGCCATTTGCCTGTTTAAGCGCAGGCCACAATTTTGCTGTGAGCTGGAACGGTGCCAAGTAGTTGGTAGCTAATTGCGATTCTATGCCACGGCTGTCCTTGCGCAAAGGCACCCACATAATACCTGCATTGTTGATGAGCAGGTGCAGCGGCCTTCCGGAAGCAAGGAACCCGTCTGCAAATGCAGTTACAGACTCCGGTGACATCAGGTCCATAGCGGCTATCTCCACGTTCGGAATGCCTTGCAGGTTTTTAGCGGCCTTATCCATGTCCCGCGCCGGCACTATAACCGTTGCACCTGCCGCGGCAAGCGTACGGGTGGTTTCCTGGCCTATGCCCGTGTTGCCGCCGGTGACGATGGCGATTTTTCCGGAAAGGTCCATTCCTTTAATAACATCGCCGGTTGTTGATTGGGCATTGAAGCCGGAGCCGGCTGGTTGTTGCAAGGCTCCCTGATAATTGTTCTGTTCCATTTTTTAATTTGTTTTGTTGGAACAAAAGTAGAGCGCCCTTAAAGCATCGGCTTTGTTTAAAAGGCCGAATTTGTTTGTTTAAAAGACCAGTGGAACATTTTCGGACAAATGATTGTTTTGAAGTGTTTGCTGCAGCAGTACCCTTCCTTTATCGACAACGGTTTTTCCTGGTTTACTGCAAGGATATAGACAATACAAAACAGACCAATAGCATCAAAAAGCCGTACCAGCAACATGGCAGGTGCGGCTTTTATTCAGTGGCCATTCGCACTGGTGTTTTTTACAATTCGTCCTTCTATTAAATGGTCGGCACCAGGCCGCCATCAATCAAAAACGTACTGCTGGTAATATAGCCTGCTTCGTCAGAAGATAAAAAAGCAACCATATTAGCTATTTCCTGTGGTTCCGCCAGCTGCCCGTAAAAGAGCTTGTTGGAGAATCCGCGTTTCAGGGAGATGTAATAAAAATCGAACATGGCGCTGAGCTCCGTCATGCCCTCCGGCATCTGTAAGGCAGCATAATTCACTACGCTGATCAGCGGATGCTCCGGCTTGGACAGGCCGAGGATACGATGTGCATCGGTGATGGTCTTTATTCTTAAAGGCGCTGACATACAACAAATTTAATTTTTAAAAGGGTATTTGAGCCAGATCATGACCAATGGAAGGATCAGGAAAGGGATTTCCAGGACTACCATATTTACATTACCCGCCCGCAGCGCCAATGCGATGATGAGCAGAATGGACAGGGCATTGAGTACATTGCCCCAGAAGAATGTCCTGGGGAACAATAGCAATATACCTGTGAGTATAGCCAGGGCGCCGATAACGGGGATAACCCCTTCGCTGATGCCCAGCTCGCTCATCATTTTTAAAGACTGCGGATTGCTTTTGTAATGGAAGGTATCCCAGCCATGCTTGAAACTGAGTGCTGCCGATACGATCAGCAGGACCAGGGAGATGATATGCTTTATCATTTTAAAAGGTAGTTGTTAAAGAAGTAACCCAATGCGATGGCAACCGGCACACCTATTGCTGCGCTGGTCAACGCTTTCCGGGCTTTGTTCGGAAATTGCCTCCTGTGACGGAAATACAGGAAAAGCCAATGGGCGGGATGGCATTGGAAACCATCAACCAGGGCCGGGACAGCTCGTCTTTTCTGTTGTCGTTTTTCATGTTTTATGTTTTACGGAACACGTTTAAACTTCATGGTTTTTCCAAGCAACGAAAAGCCGATATAGCCACGGAAATCCAGCTCGTTGTCGCTTTTTAGCTTTGCCTTTACCCGGTAATTCCTGCCCTCCGAAGGATTGTACAGGTTGCCGCCGGTGTATTCGCCATCCTCATAAGCAAGGTTGGTAATAT
Organism: Flavipsychrobacter sp.; assembly: GCA_035497455.1. Taxonomy (GTDB): domain Bacteria; phylum Bacteroidota; class Bacteroidia; order Chitinophagales; family Chitinophagaceae; genus JAFIGV01. The sequence goes on along the minus strand of DATJDL010000010.1, from coordinate 498,908 downwards.
TGGTGATGCCGTACCGCGACCGGCTACGCAGACTTTTGTCGGGGTTCTTGTTATCTTTTTTGGGCGTCTTTCCATCCGCTTCAAACATATCGGAAGCGTACAACAGCTTTCCAAAATACTTCCCGCCTGCTTTGTAGAATTCAAACTTCAGCCTGGGACCGGCATCTGTGCTTTCCCAGACACCGATTATTTTATCGGCAGGTAATTGTGCAAAGGATGCAACAGATACAAGCAGTATGATGGCTGTAAGCAATGATCTTTTCATCTCTGTTATTTTTGATGGTTGGTATTTAAAGCTTTGAACTTTTTGAACTCCCTGTGCCCGAAGCGGATCAGGGCATTGGGCATGATCCTGCTGGCCATTTTAATCACGCCTATCAGGAATGGCCTGAGCTCTTTCCTGTCGTTCAACAATTGTTTGATGGCAATGCGCACCATTTGATCTGCATCCATCATCTGCTTTGGGTTTACAGGCATTACCCAGTCGTTCTGAAGATTGGTATTGACGCCTGGCGGTATCATTTCAAACACTTTTACATGGGTATCTTCCAGCTGCAATCGCAATGCCTGCGTATAAGCATGCACGCCTGCTTTTGTGGCGCTGTACACCGGCGCAACGGTATAGGGCATAAAGGCAATGCCCGACGACACATTGATGATGGCGGCTGACTGCTGCTTTTTTAAATGTGGCAGGAACTGGTGTACCATCTGGATGGTGCCGGAAAGATTGGTGGCAATTTCGCGGTTGATATTGTCCAGGTCCAGCGTGGTGTCCTGCAGGTCGATCAGCCGCATCGGTCCGGCGTTGTTGATGAGGATGTTCAGGCCGGGGAATTGTCTGGTGACCTCTTTATACAACTGCTCGATGTCCCGCGGTTGGCTGACATCGCTCTGGAAGATGTGTACCTGGGGGAACTTTCTTTTTGTTGCGTTCAGGGCATCAGTATTGCGACCGGTAACGATGATCTGCGCCCCTTGTTCCGTCAGCTGTCTGACCAGTTCAAGGCCGATCCCGCTGGTGCCGCCGGTGATTAGGACGGTGCTGTTTTTTAATTGCATATGGCTGCTTTTTTTGTTGATACAAAGGTGTAGCCGTATGGAAAAAGAGCTGTAGCGGAAACGACTTTTGATGTAGCCGAAAGTGAAAAGATTATGGCTGAAGAAATGTGATGGTGGCCAACCTAGCTGAATGATTGCCGGAATGCCAGCGGCGACTGGTTGGTTTTGCTTTTAAATAATTTGCTGAAGGACTGCGGATGCTCAAAGCCCAGCGCGTACGCGATCTCGCTTACGGAAAGACCGGTGGTCGAAAGCTGCTCCTTCGCTTTTTCAATCAGCTTGTCGTGTATGTGCTGCTGCGTGCTCTGCCCGGTCAGCACCTTGAGCAGGCTGCTCAGGTAATTGGGCGATACGTGCAGGGCATCGGCCACCTGCTGCACTGTAGGGATACCTTTTATATCATCGGCTGCAAAATGCTGCTGGAGCAGCTTATCCAGCTGTTCCAGCATTTTATGATTGGAGATATTGCGTGTCAGGAATTGCCGGTGATAGAAGCGGTCGCAATAAGTAAGCAGCAACTCCAGCTGTGCAATAATAACACGCTGGCTGAACCGGTCGATGTTGGCATGATACTCCTGCCGTACATTTTCAATGAGCTGGGTAATGATCAGTTCTTCTTTTTCGGAAAGGAATAATGCCTCGTGAACCGAGTAGCCAAAATATTCATATTGCCGTATCTCCTTTGCCAGGCCTGACTTCCAGAGGAAATCGGGATGAATGAGCAACATCCATCCCGAATGCCAGGGAGCAGTAGCCGGGTTGATCTCCACACTGAACACCTGCCCCGGGGCGATAAAGAACATCACACCTTCGTCAAAATCATACTCCTGCTGCCCGTACCGGATCTTGGCATTGGAGCTGCGTTTCAGCGCTACGGAATAGAAATCCTGGGTCCAGCTGTGGACCGGTTGGCCGGGATCATGACGGATGTCGCTGTAACGGACAACACTGATCAGCGGGTGCTCCGGCTTGGGCAATCCGCGCAGCTGGTGAAATTCCTGTATCGATTTGATCCGGTAGGGTGGCATATGCGGCATGGCAATTTCAGTTTATTTGTGGTAAGCTGCGGCAAATTCAGCAGCAAAATCTTTCAGCTTGGTCTCACCCAGTACGGGACGGTTACGGAAATAATCTTCCGCGAGGGCACCTGTCTGGCGGGCGGCATTCATCTCCACCAACCCGGTAGCCGCCTGATGGCTCATACCTGCCGCCATCATACCCTGCAGCATTGCTTCATCGGGGATAGTTACCCACCGAAGGTCCGGTTTTCCGATGGCTTCACCAAGTATAGCTGCAATGTCATCGCCACTCAGCTCCTCACTAGCCACATAGCGGATGCTGCGGCCTTTGACCGGGTGATTCATTACATCGGCAATAGCTGCTGCAATATCAGACGGAGCTACCCAGGGTTCTTTATAGCCGGCCTTATAATTGCTGATGATCGCGCCCTGGGAACGGATGCTGTGTATAAAGCCCAGCATATTGTAATAGAAGCCTACCGGCCGCATAAAGGTTATACCGACGTCGTCCGGCAGTTGCTGCATGATCTGTTCGATCTCATAATGAAAACGAAGCAACCCGTTGCCACTGGCCATGTGCGCGCCGATGCTGCTCAGGTGTACTACCTGCTTTACGCCCGACGCAAGTATGGCCTGTACGAAGTTGCCGGCGATCTTTTGATACCAGGCAAAAATATCCAGCTCTTTGTCAAAGAAATCAACAGGCGGCTCCATGCAGTAAACAATGTCAGCGCCGGAAAAGGCTTCTGCCAGGAATGCCGGGTCTTCAACGGTGCCTATCGCTGCCCGGGCGCCCATTGATATAATCTCTTTTGCTTTAGCTTCCTGTGTACTGATGACGGTTACGGCATGGCCCTGCTTCAGCAGCCTGTAGGTAAGGGGTTGTCCGATGTGGCCGAGCGAGCCGGTAAGTGTAATGTTCATATGCTGTTGTTTTTCAAGGCAAAATTCCGGATCGGCCCCGGCATATTATGAACCGGATCTATGAAAGTTGTAGCCAAAACTCCGGACATCCGGGTGCTGTCTTTCATTTTGGAAGACGCGTTTTTTCACAACAGAAGGTATACGGGAGTATTAATTGCATGGCTAATAAAAAGAGCTGCAAAAAATGCAGGCATACATATAGTGCGGCGATTGTCACAATAAATGCCTATTAAAATAGACTTTTTGAATAAAAGTGACTAATTTGCATACTATAACAGTCATATAATGTTGGACAACACAACCATCAAAGACGTCAAGAACTCCCTCGGCAGGTTGGTCAGGATGCTCCGGGACCGCGAAAGCCTCACCCAGGAGCAGCTTGGCGATAAGCTGGGGATGTCCCGTTTAACGATCCAGAACATCGAAGCAGGGAAAAATCCTACCATAGATACCCTGCTAAAGATACTGCAGTACTTCGACCTGCTGCCTGGTTTTGACGCATACCTAGCTTCGGAAATAAATAATAACAACCAGCCCTCCCTTTATTGAGTATGTCGAAAAACAACCTGATTACCGTTGCCTGCTTTGGCCAGGAGATCGGCCGGCTGGGCTTTGATCCGGACAGGGGCGCTTCGTTCTTCCAGTACAACGCAGATTTCCTGGCGCAGGAAAAATATGTCCGTCTTTTCCCACTGGTGTTCCGGAGGATCAGGCAAACGCAGGTGTTCGATAAATACAACAATGAAACATTCCGGGGACTGCCTCCCATGATCGCGGACTCGTTGCCGGACCTGTTCGGCAATATTATTTTCAGGACCTGGATAGAAAGCAACAACAGGGATGTGCAGGATATCTCTGTGCTGGAGCAGCTGGCTTATGTGGGCAGCAGGGGAATGGGCGCTTTGGAATACCGCCCCGCTACCTCCATTGCCACCGGCGATACGATCGACATCAACGAGATCGCCCATGTCGTTGGCCAGGTGCTGGATCAGAAACAGCACATCAACGCGCCGCAGCTTGATCATACATCCTTACTCAACATTTTTAAAATAGGCACATCTGCCGGCGGTATGCGCCCGAAGATCCTGGTAGCGGAACATAAGGCTACCGGCAACATCATACCCGGCGACATCGTCTACAGCGACGATTATCACCACTACCTTATCAAACTGGGACTGGATGAACAACGCAGCTATAGCAGGGAATTGATTGAATATGTGTACTACCTGGCGGCGACGCATGCGGGCATTCAGATGATGCCCTCGAAGATGATCAATAAGCGGCATTTCGCTACCCTGCGTTTCGACCGGCAGAATGGTCAGAAGAAGCATATCCTGACAGCTACAGGTCTCACAGGCTGGGACTATACCGATCCGAAAGTATCCAGCTATGAGCAGCTGTTCGACCTGGCGCTGTTCCTTAAATGTCCGCATAAAGATGTGGACCAGCTATTCCGCCGCATGGTATTTAACCTGGTGTTTGCCAACCACGACGATCATCTGAAAAATCACAGCTTTATCTATGACGAGGTGCGGGACAGCTGGGGACTGGCACCGGCCTATGACCTGACTTATTCCCTGAACCCGGAGCTGAACATAAAGACGACATCAAGGGCTTTGTCCATCAACGGCAAACGTACGGGCATTGATATGAATGACCTTTCGGCGATCGCGGAAAAATATACGATCAAGCATTTTAAGGGAACCATCTCAGCCATAGAAGAAGCTGTTGATTTCTGGATCCAAACAGCTAAAGAGCATGATGTGCCTGCAGGGGTCATAGCAGCTATTCAGAAGCATTTTTCTTCCTTTTCGTAATATCCAACCTCGATCCATGGCGTTAATTTTAACAGGCTTATTCCTGCGTTTTTTGTTTTCGGAACTGCAAGGTATAAAACCACAATTCACTTCCTGAAAAGACAAGAAAGCTCACTTGTGCAATAATTGGAATGAATTTAAGGCTGTTCTTTATTTCAGCTTCCCGGGGATATCGTTTAATAATCTGATCCGACCTCCCGGTTTCCGGTCTTCTGCGTTGAAGTTTATCCAACGAAATTTCTTTAACCCGATTTTATTGAAGGTACCTCGTTTCATGATCTTGACAATAGGATTCCCATACCAAAAACGATAAATAATGGTTGGGGTTCCTGATACCGTCATTACATAAACCTTCGGATTTTTCTTTTGAAGTTTTGCCAAATCACCCGATTGTATGCGCCCTTTGGCAAGAACCTTGTCAAGAAAGCCTTTGGTAGAGGCAGGCATGCTTTCCCACCAAACGGGAAAGATGAAAATAATTTTGTCGGCTGCCATCAGCCGCCTGAAGTAATCACCTGTTTGCCCGTCAATAAATGGTTGTGTGCGCCAGGCAACCAGGTCTTCCCTGCTCATTATAGGGTTAAAGTTATCATTCCGTAAATCTATTAAATCAATCTCCCCATTTTGGGCTTCAATCGTTTCTTTTACTTTTTTGTAAATGGCAGCTGAAAAAGAACGATTATGTGGTTCATTTTCCGATGCCCATACGCCATAGGGATGGTCAAAAATTATTACTGCTTTCATTTCCGTATGGGTTTTAAACTGTGATAACTGAAATAAGAAGCTAATAAGATTGCTAACGCTAACAAAGCCGATGATAAAGATCGCAGTCCATCGCGCGAACAAACATGGGCGATAAATCCTGAAACAACAGTAATTGCAAATCCTGAATATGCCCATTCTCTTATACTTCCTTTTAAGGGCGGAAGCAATAAAACAACTACACCGGCGATTTTTGCAAATGCCAGTTCCTCCCTGAAATAATCAGGGAAACCAAAGTGTCTGCAAATCTGTTTTGCTTCTTCTGATGTGAGATAGAAATAAGCATTCAACAGCATCCATAAGCAGAATATAACTGTTGTTACCCAATAGATAGATTTTTGAACTTTCATTGCACATTGCTTCTGTATACAATGCAAAATTGCACAATAGTAGTTCGGGAGATGATAACATTTGTTACCAAATTAATTCCCTTTCGCCAACTTGCTTTTTATACGGCTAAGATGAACTTTGGTAATGCCCAGGTAGGAAGCGATATAATGTTGTGGAACCCGTTTTACAATTTCAGGTTTTTCTTGCAGCAGGTTAAGGTAGCGTTCTTGCGGTGTATCTTTTATAGTTGAGATAAAGTGCTTCATATACTCAAAAGTCCGCTCAAATATGGCATCAATAAACCGGTCTCTTAGTTTGGGCATATCTTTGATTTCTTCCAAAATTGTATCCCAATCTTTTTTGTATATCCACCATACAATACATGTTTCAATGGTTTCAATCGTAACAGGACTGGGCGTTTTCTTCCTGAAACTTTCAATGGAAGCAACCATATCGTTTTCAAAGAAGAATTGAGTGGTAATGTCTTTACCATTGTTGTTGAACCATACCCGTACGCAGCCTTTTTCAATCAGGAACATCTTCTTTGAAGTTTCTCCTTCGTTTAAAAGTATGGTTTTTGCAGGAACATCCATACGTTTGAAGTAACTGCTATAGCCATCCCATTTGGGGCCGTCAAGTGGAAATTTATTTCTAAACTGTTCAAACATTGCGATTTATTGTTGGTCTGTCAAATAGCTAACGGCCAATGTTTTGGCAAAAAAACAATTATTTGGCCATATATATGCTGAACATAAGGGAATAAAAATGCTACCATCACTGTTCTTACAGGCGAGAATCTGTATTGGAGCCAAAATGAAAATAATAGTGCTGTTGAAAAAATAGCGATAACCGGATTTTATTCAAAGACCGATAGAAATTCCGCCACATCGTTCTGGTTGACCGATCAAGTCTGTCTGATCGTGAAGGATCTTTTCGATAATAGAAATTTAGCTGTTTCAAAGATCGGCCTATGGAATCTGCTGCCAGACAGTTAAGCATACGCAAGGATTAGCCAACGGTGTTAACTTTTTGTTCCGTCAGTGCCGTTGGTGCCATCCCAAAGCGTTTTTTAAAGGAAGAAGAAAAGTGCTGCAAGGTTTCAAAGCCAAGTTCCAGGTAAATTTCGGAAGGTTTTTTATTCTTCTTGTCCATCAGGAAGTAAGCTTCCTGTAAGCGCCGCTGCACCAGCCAGCGGTTGGGCGTATTGTTAAATACCTGTTTGAAATCCCTTTTAAATGCGGATAAGCTCCGCCCGGTTAAATAAGCTAAGCGGCTGGCCGGTACATTGAATTGATAATTGCGGTTCATGAACTCCTCAATGTTTATTTTTTGAGGTATGCCGTAATCAAAAAATATACCCGCCAGTCCGGGTTGAGCCTGTAGCAAAATAATCAACAATTCTTCCCGTTTGACATCTGCAAAGGCTTCATTTATTTTTCCGTGGCCATAATAGGGCAACAAAGACTGAATAAAGTTTGGCATTAAATTGCTTTTGGGCAGCTGTATAACCGTTTCATCCGCCCTAAATTTCATGATAACAGGTTTATGCTTTTCCTGGAATGCACGGAGAAAACCTTCATCAAAAAACACGAATACTTTTTCAAGCTCACCGTTCTCTTTTTCTTTCTTGAACCGTAACAGCCGGTTTTTCCGGGCAAGCCCGCTTTCCCCGGATCGCAGCACAACACTTTGACTGCCGTCGTAGAGCTGCATCTCGCCTTTTATGATGTAGGTAAAAGTATGTTCGGCAACGAATTGCTCGGGTGAGATCACCCCGATATGATATTTTGCCGGGCTCATTTGTTCCTCCAAATTTAATCTATTTGACTGTCGCTAACAAAGTGCGGGTTTCGGATACAACGCGGTCCTGGAATTCCGGGTCACGCACCAGCGCTGAGCCAGGCATCGGCTGGCCTTTTTCATCAAAATAAACACCGGTTCTACCAGAAGTGTCGGTCAGGATCTCTGTAATCACCTTTGCTGATCTTTGGGGCGTGCTGCTGTATTGGGAAAAAGGAGGAATGACCGCCATCAGGTGACCAAACAGGAAGCGGATAAAAGCATTGGTACTTTCGCCGCCAAGACTTGTCCCACGGGTGATCCCCGGTTCTATAGCATTATAATGCAATCTCGGGTCTTCGCGTGCGAAAGCCATAGCAGCTGCAAGGATGCACTGTTTTGAGGTAGCATAGGCGTCTATGCCGGGCATTTTGGTGCCGCCTGCTTTCCACTCGCCACGGGCACTTGCTTCAGCAGAAATATAACGGCCACCCTTCATGCCCATGATCTTCGCAGGTTTGCGCTCCGGGTCTTCAATAGCTGAAGCAATAAAAGCGACGTTAGCGCCGTCAGGGAGATGGGGTGCTAGTGCTTCGGTCAGCGCGAATGCGCCAAGATGATTCGTAGCGTAGGTCATATCCCAGCCCTGGGCGGTTTTGGATGCCTTTGCGGGCATGATCCCTGCGTTATTCAGCAGTCCTGCAATCGGAAGCTGAAGGGCAATGATTTGTTTCGCCGCGCTTCTTACGCTTTTAATATCTGAGATATCGCATACTACAAGGACACCATTTTGTTTCCTTTCCTTCAGGACTTTTTGCACCCGGTTGAGTTTGTCCGGGTTCCTGCCGACAAGAATCACAGTACCATGCTTTGCCAGTTCGAGTGCAGTGGCATAGCCGATTCCCGATGTCGGACCCGTAATGATATAAGCTTTTTCCTTTTTCATTATTTGAAATATTACAATGCGAAGTTCGCTGTAAAATCTCCGGTCAGCTTACCTGTAAAGTCCAGATTTTGTTTCCTGAAAGGTCCAAATAACCTATTACCTGGCAATCATCTTTCTTTCAGAAGTGCGATCAGTGGTACCAACTTTTGGGGCAAAGAATGTTCGATATTGGCGAAACCTCTCCGTGGCAAAACTGCACAACCTTAATAAATAAATTGCCGGCATCCTGACCTGGTAGCTTTCATCAGTCAAAAAAATCAGCAAGATTTAAATGGATTTTATGTAGTTGGCAAAAAAGGTATTCCCTGCCTCGACGATGTGCTTGAAACCTTGTTGATTGTGTCGGTTGAAATCGAGCAAAATCTCATTTCTCAGGGCAAAAAAGAGCGGCTAGCGAGAAAACGGGCGGAAGGAATAATTCCGGGAAGACCTACAGGAAGAAGATCAAAATCCAGGAATTAGTACAAGAAAGCTTCTTATGCAGCAAAAGGGCCTACTCGCAGAAAGGATTGAAAGAAACACCCAACTGAACATTGAATCCGCTACTTTCCAATTTCTGTACGGGATCGGCCTTCTCCCCTATGGGGAAAGTGATAATGGTCCAGGGAATAGTGGAAGCATCATTATAGAGCTTATAGCTTTGCTTAAAGTTCTTTCCTATACCAAGGTTCAATTGCCATGCCCTGGCGAATTGGTATTCCAGCTTTACCAATCCCGTCCATTGATTGATCTGAATAAACTGGCTACTTCTTTCCGCTGCCGATAGACGATAGCTGGCTACTTCACCGTTTAGTTCAAGACCGGCGCTTAGCTTCTGGTTGAAATTATACATTACTTTAGGCTTGACGGGAAACTGGCCGGTAATACTCCACTTTTCATTTGGCTGGTAATCTACATCAATGAACGGCACGATCTGGTTACCGAAAAACTGCCGGGAATAGGCCAGCCCCCAGCCTGTACTTAGCTTATCAGAATGCTTAAAACGATAGCGGAATCCGGCACTATACCGAAAATCCTTTCCGCTAATATCCTCCATATCTGAGAACAGGCCGGCCTGTGCAAAGAGTGTCAGGCTCCTGCGCGCTGTCACTTTGTGTAGCCAAGCCCCCTGAAATATTATCCCATGCAGCGCTGTAGTATAGCTATCGGGGAAGTGATGGAGACTTACATTTTTGTACCCAACGGTCGCCCCAAGCAAACTTTTGTGTTTTTGATAAAGAGGCATCCGTAGCTTCAGGTCTAATTGCCGGACATCAGCTAAGGTGTCATTATACTTCAGCCTAGAAACGGCATAATTGATATCTGCCAAATCTCTTTCCTGCGCCATCGTGTGACGGCACACAGATAGAAGCAGCATTACCAGCAGCGGATATCTACCTTTTATCATTGTCTTTGTTTTTTGTTGAAAGCGCTGCTATCTATGATCGTATTATTTCCCCATCTACCATTTCTATGATCCGGTCACAGTTGGCTGCAAACTCATCATCATGGGTAACAGCGATGATGGTTTGCCCTCTTTCTTTAGCCAGTTGGCAAAAAATGTCAAAAACGACCTTCGTATTCCTGGAATCAAGGTTACCCGTAGGTTCATCTCCCATAATGATCGCCGGTTCATTGATCAGTGCCCGGGCAATGGCTACGCGCTGCTGCTGGCCACCGGATATTTTTGACGCTTTCTTCATTTCATGCCCCCTGATGTCTAGCAGGCTGAGCAGTTCCCTTGCCTTGTTCTCAATTTCTTCCTTCGGCTTTTTCCTGAGCTTTAGCGCAGGCAGCATCACATTATCCAGCACGGAAAATTCCGGTAGCAGGTAATGAAACTGGAATACAAACCCGATGTGTTCGTTTCGGAAGCGCGACAGCTGGTTTTGCGAAAGCCCTGTAACAGTGGTGCCGTTAATGGAAATACTGCCCTCGTAGTTGGTATCCATTGTAGAAAGCAGGTAAAGAAGGGTCGATTTACCGGAACCTGATTTACCGACTACGGCCACAAATTCACCTTTCTGTACTTCGAAGCTTATGTCCTTTAATACCTGGAAGGTTTCCGGTTCGTGGAAATATTTATTGATGCCTTTGGCGGATAATGCATTCATGTCTTCAGCTATTCTTGATTAATCGTTAACCTCTGAGTATTTCCACGGGATCGACTTTGGATGCTTTGCGGGCTGGTAAATAGCCAGCGACGAAGGTGATGATCAGCCCGAACACCATCGCCATGACATAGTCAGCCGGCAGATAGGAGATGGGCAGCGTATCAAAGGATGCAATTTTGAAGGGTATATTATCCACTATGGCAGAGATAACAAACCCCAGCAATAGCCCGACAAGCCCACCGATCAGCCCGATGATGATAGACTGCATGAGGAAAATATAGACAATGTCCTTTCCATCGAAGCCCATTGCCTTCAAGATCGCTATCTCACGTATCTTCTCATTTACGGTCATGTTCATGATATTGTAGATGCCAAAACCGGCAACGATCAATATGGTGAGCGAAACGGCGATCGCTATAATATCCCGCAATGTGTTGGCGGATTCCAACTGTCCGTTACCTTCCTGCCAGGCTTCCGTTTTGTACCGGATATCCGGGCGAATGGCCGCAGCTACTATCTTCGCTTTGTTGTAGTCTCTGACGTTCGCCAGCACTTCTGTGGCATAGCTTTTATTCTTCGACAGCAATTGCCGGGCGGTATTGATGGAGATCAATGCCCGGCTTTTGTCCACACTGCCTGTACCCGTCTGCATCAGTCCGGTTACTTTAAGCACCTTGGTGACGCCGTCCGATGTGGAAAGCGTAACATTATCGCCCATGGATACACTGAGCTTGTCGGCCAGGCCGGTGCCCAGCACTACGGCATCCGAACGCCGGTCCAGCTCGTTAAGGTCGCCACGGGTCATATACTGATCTGTATTAAACAGCTGCACTTCATTTGCTACATCTATACCCGACAGCGTAGCGTTCACTTTGGTAACCCCATTGCGAAAGAAAACGTTCTGGTTTACCTGCTCGGTAATGGCCACCACATCGCGGCTTTGCTGCAATACCTGCTTCACTTCATCCGCATTCCTGATCCCGTCGATATAGGTGATATGCCTTGCGTTACTGACGTTCTTTATGGTGTCTCCATGAGGCACTAGTGGTACGAGTATCGTAGGGGCGCCGCCCAGATCATTGTACACCTTTATATGCCCCATCGTGGTGAAGGTGATGTCAGTCTGTGCTCCGTTCACCCCGTTCATAAAGCTGTTCATGAAGATGTACATCGAAATGCCGAAAGTGACACTCAACACCGCTACGATGAGCTGCCGCACTTTTGAGGTGAGATGTGTCCAGGATATTTTTGTATTAATGTTTGTTGCCATGTTCGTATGTTCTTTCAAATGAGTTTCTGATAATGGGCACACTATTCCTGCTTTGTGCCTTTTCCCTTGGGTAACAGGATAATATCCCGCTCAGTCAGGCCTGTTTTTACCTCTACCCAGTTCCCGAGTTTCTGGCCGGTCCTGATCGCTTTTTCGGTTCCATCCTTTAGCTGCACAAACTGCCCCCTGATCAGTGCTCCGGATGGAATGACCAATACGCTTCGGGCGCCATCCTGTTTAATATTGGCCTGAAGCTGTGTACCAGATAAAAGCAGGGCAGGCGGAGTGGTAAATACGGCTTCTGCAACGTAGGACTGTTCGGTTTGATCGAACGCGGGAAGGATCTTTGTAAGGACTGCCATAAAAGTGGTGTCGGGGTAGTTATTCATTTGCACTATGGCCTGCTGTCCGGGATGCAGCCGGGTAATGTCATCCTCCGCTATGAAAAGCTTCAGGATATACCTGCCGCTGCCGATCCGTGCGATCACTTCCCCTTTGCGTACCAGTTCCCCTTTCTTTTTAAGCACATCCAGTACCACGCCGGCCTTATCTGCACCGATGGCGTATTCATTCAAAATAGACTGCTGCGTTCTTACCTGTTCCAGGCTTCTGTTTGCATTAAGGCGCAATGCGTCCTGCACCTGGCTGTAATTTTTCTCCAGCGCCTCAAGGTTGCCCTGAGACGTCTTATATTGCAACACTGCCTTTTCATATTCCAATGGTGATACGGAGTTCCGGTTTCTTAAAGCGGTATAACGCTGATAATTCAGCTGATCCTGGTCGCGCTGCGCTTTGGCTACACTGATCTGTGTGCGGATCTGTGCCAGCTGAGGGGCGCCGGGTGCTGCATTTTGCCGTGCATCCTCGTACACTACTTGTGCCTCCTGCAACTGTGTATGCTGCACATCGCTCTTTATGCGTACCAGCAATTGTCCGGCGCTTATACTATCGCCTTCACGGATGCTTAGTTCCTTGATGGTGCCGTCGGCCGTGGCGGCAATGACATATTCTTCTTCCTGCTCGAGATGGCCACTGGCAAATACTGCCTGTTGCAGGGTTTTCCTGACCGGCTTTGTTTCCTGTTGCCTTTTACAGGCACTCAGGCATAGTATGGGCAATACGATTACGCTTAAAATTCTGGATACGCTCATGGAGGCTGCTTTGTGTTTTTGACTAGCGCTTTATACGGATATAACGCTTGTAATAATTGATATAGTAATTGCTGAGGCTTTGCATGTATTGGTTTTGCACCTGTAGCAGGTCGGTGAACTTGTCCAGTCTTTCATCCAGTCCGATAATGCCGCTTTCGTACCGGTCTTTGGAATGATTATCATTACTGCTTTGCAGGGCCAGGATCTCTTCCTGCTTGTTCATATCCACGATGCTCTGATGATATTGCAGATCCAGGTTTTCATCCTCTTTTTGTGCAGCAAGCCGTTGGTTCTCCAGTACCTGCTGTTGCTGTCGGAGCTGTATCCTGGATTGGCTGATCTTTCCCCGGGTGGCCAAGCCATTGAAAAGAGGTATGTTGAGTTTTGCCGCAAAAAATTGCTGGGGCAGGTGGTTGGCGCCGGACAGGTCGAACATTTTATCGGAAGCCCAGTTCTGATTGTATTGGTAACCCAGGCCGAGCGTTGGATACAACATCGACCTGTTTTGCGCCAGTTGCTGCTCATTAAGCTTCAGTTGGGCTTCCTGTACCTGAACCTGCGGATGAACGGAAGTGATGGCAGCTTCATCGGCTTTGTCGGCATAAGCGGCAGAAAGCGTATCGGTCAACATAAGCTGCTCATTCGTGTTGAGCTGTGTCTGTAGCTGGTTGTAGAGCTGCGCAAGAGATGAAGTAAGATCTGAAGCCTGCTGCTGTGCCTGTGCCAGCTGTATCTTACTGCGGTTCAGGTTTTCTTCGGTAAATATTCCAGCCTCGTATTTGTCGTTTGCGATGCGGTAAATGCTATCTGCTGCCGCGATATTCCCGTTTGCTATACCGATGTATTTGCCGGTAAGCAGGATGGAATAATAGGTTTGCGCCAGCTGGTTATATAGCTGGAATCTTGTGTTGACGATACTTGCTTCACTGAGTTTCCGGGCAGCATCCGCGGTTTTAACATCAAACCACTTCTGGAAGTTTACCACATCCCAGCCGGCCTGTACCCCTGTACTATATACATATTTCCTGCCGAAAGTATATTCGTTGAATGTTCCGGCAGGTGCTGCGGGGTTAAACAAGTTGGCCGGTACGAGGGTAGGCTGGAGGGTAATATTGTCATTAAATCCTGCCGAGGCGCTAAGGGATGGAAGTAACGCAGCTTTTGATGTCCTGTATTTAGACGTTGCGATCTGCTGCTGGTCTTTTGCGCTTTGTATGCTGATGGCATGGTTATCTGCATAGTCCAGCACTTGCTGCAGAGAACTAAAACTTATTTGTGCCCGGGCAGGAAATACGCCGGTGCAAAGAAGAAACACTGAAAATACTAATCTTACATTTGTCATTTATCAACAAGCCGATTTGCTTTATGGCTGTAAAATTGATAGGCCCGGACAGATTTAAAAACGGATTTATGTGTAAGGCAGGCAAAGAAAGGGCTGAGACGGGCAGCTAACCAATTTCACAATAGTGAATTGACATGAAGCAGGGCGCTTTTTCTTCCGGCGGGTAAAAATTGCAGATAAAGATTTAACTTTCAGCAAGTAGAGAACTCTAATCATCAAATCTATATTTATGAAGCATGTCAACCTCTTGTTTTTCCTGGTGGTTTCATTGATCAGTTGCCACAAAAAGGAAGATCCGGCGCCAACTACACCAGGTACAGCGCTGTATTTCCCCGAAAACATGGGCTCGGTGTGGGAAACTATTCCTGCATCCCAATTGAACTGGGACAGTAGTGCTGTTGCCGATCTGAAAACTTTTCTCGCTCAGAAAAATACAAAGTCGTTTATGATACTTATAAATGGCCGGATTGCTATGGAAGCGTATTTTGACGGGCACGATGCCGCCGCCGAATGGGAATGGAACAGCGCAGGCAAAACGCTTGTGTCAGCAGTAACAGGCATTGCACAGCAGGAAGGTCTGTTAAATATCAACAACAAGGCATCTGACTATCTGGGTACAGCATGGACAAACATGCCCTCCGCAAAAGAAGACCAGATAACAGTAAGACATTTGCTCACTATGACATCGGGCATTGACGACAGTAAGCAATTGGTGGTAAAATCCAACCTTACCTATGTTGCCGATGCCGGTACAAGATGGGCGTACAGCAACGTTTTCCAGAAACTGATAGACGTAGCAGCCAATGCAAGCAATAAAGATTTTGAAACATACTTCAACGAAAGGCTAAAAAACAAGATAGGAATGGATGGCTTCTGGAATTTTGGACCCATTTTTACCATATACCACAGCACGACAAGAAGTATGGCAAGGTTCGGTCTGCTGGCGCTGAACAGAGGTAAATGGAAAGAGGAGCAAATAATCAATGAAGCGTACTTTACAGAAAGCATCAACACCTCACAAAGCATCAACCCGTCTTACGGTTACCTCTGGTGGCTTAATGGCAAAACGAAGTTTATGATACCTGGCGAGCAAACAGTGTACAGCGGCTTTTTGGTTCCTGATGCGCCGGCAGATATGTACGCGGCAATGGGCGCCAACGATCAACGTATTTATGTTATACCGGGTAAGAAAATGGTCATCGTCAGAATGGGAAATGCCTCAGACCCGAACAACCCGAACTTTGCTGTCTCCGGGTTTGACAATGATCTCTGGGCAAAAATTAATGCTGTAATAAACTAAGAAGGTACAGGTCGTTATATCCTAACCCGCATTGTTTGTAAGAAAGCGATGAGTGTAGCATGGATAAACAAACCGCTGAAAATAAATAGCTGGAACCAAAGCGGTGATACATCACTTTGGTTCCGGCCATATTGCCCATATCCGGTTATTTCACCTTTGTCCACACCTGAGACTTGGTCATGAATCCTGCTTTTGCCGTCATTTCCATAGTGCCATCATCTTTCATGCGAAGCGTGCAGGGATAGCTTTTACCTTTTTTGGGGAGCAGCACATTCCCGTTATAATTTCCATCGCGATAAGAGAGGTTGGCCAGCTGATTTTTACCAACGACGCTCTGATCCGGTGCTTTCCTGATCACGGCATTATAGACGCTGCCGGATTTAATGAATTCTATGACGCGGGTTTTGTCTTCATTGGTCCATTTACCTAAAATGGTGTCTGCTCCGCTTTGCGCCTTTGCGGGAACAAATAGGGCAGACACCAGCAGGGCTACTAGAGAGAGGAATTTCATTGTTTTTTTCATTGTTGTATTATTTAAGGTGTATATAAAATGAATTACGGCAAAATTGCTGGAGCAACGCTTAACCGGGAAGAGAAACATGCGGCAAGCGGGCAACTTTTGCAGCCAGGCAGGCATCAAGGTGCTTACCTCCAGCCTCTTCTTCACTTAAACCAAAGAAAAGCAGATTGTATAACGGAAACCTGTAAAGCTACATCCGGGAAATTCCCTTGACACAAAAAGGCCGGACAATGCCAAGGGATGCTGACTTACCAGTAGTTGATCAGGGAAGCCATGAATGCGATCAGGAAGGGACTAAATAAGGCGATCGCTTAACTTACACCGGCGGCCTGGCTTTGATCATAAGACGGCAGACTTTTTACGCTCTTGCCACTTTCAAATATACCTGTGGTAATAAAGGACGAGATCTGCGGGCCAGGTCCGCCTTATAACGGCCCGGAGCCGGGCCATATAGTGGAAACCAGATGAATCAGCTGATAAGGTATGCCAAAATAAACGATCAGCGGTTTGATACGGGAGACTTGTTTATCCCTATCGGGCTTTTCATTACTCATGTCTTAATGTGCTAAACACCCTCCAGCCAATGCAGGAACTCAGAAGCTTTTGCCTTGCTGACAATAATGTTTTCAGGTGTATTAACGGTAAGCTTAATGACCAGCTTGCGTGCGAAAAACTTTTCTGCGTTGGCAATAGCAGCCCTGTTAACCAGGAACTGCCGGTTAGCCCGGTGGAACAGGGATGGATCAAGCACTTTCTCCAATTCGTCCAGTTTCGTTGACAGGTAATAGCGCTGTCCGTTCAAGGTGGTAATATTGACGATGGTTTTATCCAGGTAAAAGAAAGCTATATCCTTTACCTGAACAGGTATTATTTTTTCCTTCTGATACACCAGCAGGGCTGTTTTATAGGAATGGCTGACCTGCTGAAGCAGGCCTTCCAGCTTTTCTCCTTCCTGCCATCTGTCAAAGACCGATTTCAGGGAATGAAACTTGTCCAGGGCCTTTTCAATCTTACTGCGGGTAATAGGTTTGAGCAGGTAGCTTACTGCATGCGTGTCGAAAGCTTCCATCAGATATTCATCAAAAGCCGTACAGAATATAATCGGGCTGTGGATGTTGACCTGATTATAAATGTCAAAACATAAGCCGTCTGCCAGTTGAATATCTGAAAAGATCAGGTCCGGCTGGCCATTGTTCCTGAACCAGGCAAGGGCCTGTTCTATTGAATCCAGCGTGGTCAGCACTTCAATATCGTCATCAACATCGTGAAGAAGGCTGGCAAGTTCCCTGGCGGCCCTGGCTTCATCTTCTATAATTAATACTCGGGTCATACCAGTGGTAGTTTTACGGTGAATGTTGCTTCCGTCTTTTCTATGCTTATTGCTTTATCAAAAAGTATCCGGTAGCGCTGCGCTACATTATCCAGACCTATGCCGGTGTTATATTGCACCGATGTTTTGGGTTGCAGATTATTGATTACCGCAAGGAACTCATCACCATGGGTCCTGATTTCAATCTTTAATGGCCTGGACAAGGAAGCGACGTTA
This sequence comes from Flavipsychrobacter sp., assembly GCA_035497455.1. Taxonomy (GTDB): domain Bacteria; phylum Bacteroidota; class Bacteroidia; order Chitinophagales; family Chitinophagaceae; genus JAFIGV01. The sequence continues at coordinate 481,050 of DATJDL010000010.1, read as the reverse complement.
TGCTTAACCGCATTTTCCAGCAATAACTGAAGTGTGAGCGGGGGCATTTTCCGGTTCAGCAGTTGTTGATTTACATTGATCTCAATTTGAATGGCATCTTCCAACCTCGTTTTAAGGATGTACAGATAGGAGTCCATAAAATGAAGCTCCTGCTGCAAGGTGGCGGTATCGCTATCCTTGTACTGAAGCACATAACGGTACACATTGGCCAATTCCGATACATAGTCCTTGACCCTCTGTTCCCGGGTCAATGTATTGAGGGTATTCAGGGTATTGAAAAGAAAATGGGGGCTTAACTGCTCTTTTAGCGATGAGAGGTTAGCGGCAAGCTGCGCCTGCTTAAGCGTCGCGATCTCCAGTAGATTCCGTTGCTTTTCAGATAGCATATACAGGTAATAGGCAATAAAGTAGAACAGGCCACTGATCACTACACTCCGTAACAACAGAAGGTAAGGACGTTTGTCATCTGCAATTTCGGGTAGCAGGATCGCATGATGACTCACTAATGAAAAAATGCTATCGAGAAGAAATGCAAAACCACTGACCGTAGCGATAGCAATTGCCGCAATAACTATGGTCAAAATAATCCTATTGCTGATATTTAATTGCCTCGACTTACTTAATATGAACCGATGCGTCAGCCAGCAGCAGACACAGAAGATAAAATTGTACGCAATGCTGATAAAAACCAGGCGAAACTCAAGCCGCTCCATGCGGATCACCCTCGGGAGGGCTGCAATAAGCGACACTCCCAGTGATACGATCAGACCCGGAACCCAGTTTTGCTTTTTCACAGGGCAAAAGTAAAATTTATATGTAACGATCAGTTCCTGACGGTCTGTAAAGCAGGCAAAAACATTGCTGAAGCAGGCAACGTTTCGTACTGCGGCCTTTGATAAACTAGACATTTTCTGTTCCCACCATACGGTATTTCCGCTTCAATTGTATTACCCTGAACTTGATGTGGTCATATGCCAGTCCAATGATAAGTAATGCGCTTGCAAGGATCAGAGTATGAAGATTTATGTTGGCATAAAGGATTCCACCTGCTATGCCACCCAGGAAGAAGAAACTGATGATTGTCAGCCGCAATTTGATGGATGAAGTCAGCTTCCTCTTATGCTTAGCGGATTTATGGAAGTACAACTGGGACAATTCTATGCCTAAATCTGTAAACAAACCGGTAAGGTGGGTTGTCCTCACTGCTGCGTTGGATATAGTTGTTACCAGGGAATTTTGTAAACCCATTGCAAAGAGCAGGCTAAACGCTATTACATCCGGATTGTCTTTTATGATGTATGGGTATAGTAAGCCAACGAACAACAGGATGGAGCATTCTATCAGCACAGGTAGCACATAAATGAGCCGTTCGTTTTTCCTGGAGACAAATTCGGTGAGCATACCGGAAACAAAAGAACCCAAAAAGAAAAAGAAAATGTACAGGAAATAAATAAACCCCTGCCAGAAATGAAACTTGAACAGCTCGTCTACAAAAAAAGCAAAATGTCCCGTAACATTTGTGGTAAGTCTTTGCACAGCAAGAAAGCCAGCTACATTTACAAGACCGGCCACACACGACAACAGGGACGCAATTTTAAGATTGTGACCAAGCGTACGTGTTTTACCCTGATGCCGGAACAATAGATGAAGATTTGCCGGCAAAGTTACCAAACCATCCAGGTGTATGCGCATTGATATTCATCAATGTTTCTTTGGGCTGGTTTGTATCTATTTGCATTACAACAGGAAAGCCCTCCGATATTTTTTACCTTTGCAGCCAAACAATGAGATCATAATGGCTGAATTACCCCCTTGCCCGCAGTGCAAATCGACCTATACCTACGAGATGGACACCTTGCTGGTGTGTCCCGAATGCGGACATGAATGGAACCCCAATGACAGCAATGTTGATGAAGATACTTTTATTGTTAAAGACGCAAATGGGAATATTCTTCAAAACGGGGATTCGGTTGTTACCATAAAAAATCTGCCGGTAAAAGGTACGCCGCAAAGCATAAAAGCAGGAACGAAAGTGAGGAACATCCGCCTGGTGGACAGCGATCATAATATCGACTGTAAAATAGACGGCTTTGGTGCTATGGCGCTGAAGTCTGAATTTGTGAAGAAAGCTTAAGCTGGACGTTATGGAACATACAGCAGCAACTGAAGTCCTACCCTTATCCCCTGATCTCATAAGTGAGCTTTATAAATACAGCATCGAGAAAACGTATACGGCCGGTAGCACGATCCTGAATGAAGATGCGCACATCCGCTCTATTCCCATTGTTGTAAAAGGGTCACTAAGGGTTATGCGCACCGAGGAGGACGGCCGGGAGATCCTGTTGTATTATATCAAAGCTGGCGAAAGCTGCATTATGTCGTTCCTGGGTGGGTTGCATCACGAAACCAGTAAAGTAAAGGCCGAAGTGGAAGACGATGCAACCATACTTTTCCTGCCTGTGGATAAGGTTTCCTTATTTATAAAGGAATACCCGCAATGGCTGGATTATATTTTCCGCCTGTACCACAAACGCTTTGAAGAACTATTGGAAATTGTCAACGCCATCGCTTTTAAAAAGGTGGATGAGCGCTTACTGGATCTGCTGCATAAGAAAGCGGAACTGACACAATCCAAAATGATCACTATTACACATGAGCAATTGGCAAACGAGCTGGGTACTGCCCGTGTAGTGGTTTCGCGCCTGCTGAAGCAGCTGGAAGATAACGGCGCAGTGCAGCTTGGCCGCAATAAAATTACCCTTATGTAACCAAAGTAGCTGGACAGGTTTTTGAGTTGGTGCAGCTTTGCAGTATCAACGCAACATACATGAACATAGCAGGCTATACGGCATCCGTTTTAATTGGTATCTCCTTAGGATTGATCGGAGGTGGCGGCAGCATTTTAACCGTTCCCGTTTTGGTATATCTGTTCAGTATAGATGCCGTTTTGGCTACTGTCTATTCTTTATTCATAGTAGGTACCACCAGCGCGATCGGCACTCTTTCATATTTCAGGAAAGGGCTGGTCAGCCTCAAAACGGCTATGGTTTTTGGTATCCCTTCTATTGCCGCCGTTTTCTTTACACGAACCTATATCGTTCCCGCTATCCCGCAAAACATCCTGAGCATTGGCACATTCACTGTAACCAAAGGCGCCTTGTTCATGTTACTCTTTGCGGTGCTGATGATTTTCGCCTCCTACAGCATGATCCGAAAAAGGAATGAAGTACTACCGGATACTAATGCACAAAAGCCGTTTAACTACCCATTGATCTTTGCACAAGGCGTTTTCACAGGGATCATCACGGGTCTTATCGGCGCCGGCGGCGGCTTCCTTATTATTCCTGCACTGGTCAATTTACTGAAGATGCCTATGAAAACTGCGGTAGGTACATCTTTACTCATTATAGCCATCAATTCCCTGACAGGCTTTGCATTTTCCCTGGCGCAGGCTTCCATTCAGTGGACCTTCCTCATCAGCGTAGCCCTCATAGCCATATCCGGGATACTGATCGGCAGCTATCTTTCTACGAAGATTGACGGGAAGAAACTAAAGCCCGCCTTCGGCTGGTTTGTGCTGGTCATGGGCATCTATATCCTGCTCAAAGAAACTATCCTTAAATAACATTTTCAAACAAAGACTGCATGTCACAAGAACATTTTTATGAAGTAAACATCGAGTGGAAAGAAGGCAGAACGGGTGAATTGTCATCGCCGGTTCTGAAGGAAACCATTGCGTGCGCAACACCCCCTGAATTTCCTAATGGCGTGCCCGGTATCTGGTCGCCGGAACACCTGTTTGCCGCATCCATCAATAGCTGCTTCATGGCCACGTTTTTGGCTATCGCCTATAATTTCAAGGTGGATATTGAGGCATTTTCCTGCAAAACCATTATTAAGTTGGAGATGGTGGAAGGTAAATACCTCATCACGGAAGCTGAATTATTTCCGGAAGTAAAGCTGGTCAATCCGGATGCAGACAGTGAAAAAGCTTTCCGTGTACTAGAAAAAGCCAAAGCCGGATGTCTCGTCACCAATTCTATAAAATCAGCCGTAAGCATGGAAAGCGTAGTTGTGTAACTAAAGTAGCTGGACAGGAAAATAGAACAGCGGAAATTTGTCTCATTAAAATACTAAGCAACAAAATATAAAACTATGACAGTAGAACAGATCTATACCGGATGCCTGGCACAAGGCGCCTATTACATCACATCCAATGGAGAAGCCGCCATCATCGACCCGCTCCGGGAAACCCAACCCTACCTTGCCCGCCTGGAGAAGAACGGCGTACAACTTAAATACATTTTTGAAACCCACTTCCATGCCGATTTTGTAAGCGGGCATATCGACCTGAGCAAAAAGACCCATGCCCCAATTGTATACGGTCCTACGGCAAAGCCGGATTTTGAAGCCATCGTAGCAACAGACAACCAGGAATTTCCATTAGGGAATGTAACTATCAAAGTGCTGCATACACCCGGACATACCATGGAAAGCTCCTGCTTTTTACTAATTGATGAAAACGGAAAGGAAACGGCCTTGTTCAGCGGCGATACGCTGTTCCTGGGCGATGTGGGCCGACCCGACCTCGCCCAGAAAGCGGCCAATCTGACACAGGAAGAACTGGCCGGTCTGCTGTACGAAAGCCTGTACAACAAAATATTGCCTTTGCCGGATGATGTTACCGTTTACCCGGCACATGGAGCAGGCTCAGCCTGTGGCAAAAACATGATGAAAGAAACGGTGGATACTTTGGGCAACCAGAAGAAGATGAACTATGCGCTGAACCAACCCGATAAAGAGTCGTTCATCAAATCTGTAACCGACGGGCTGCTACCGCCACCCGCATACTTCGGCATGAATGTGGCGATGAATAAAAAGGGCTATAACAGCTTTGAGGAAGTATTGCAACATGGCATGAAGGCTTTAACGGCAGATGAGTTTGAAGCGGCAGCTGAAGCTTCGGGCGCATTAATCCTGGACACGAGAAGCGACAAGGACTTTGCATCAGGATTCGTCCCGCAATCCATAAATATCGGACTTAGTGGCGATTTCGCGCCCTGGGTGGGCGCTATGATCGTGGATGTAAACCAGCCGCTTTTACTAATTACCGAAGCAGGAAAGGAAGAAGAAGCCGTAACCCGCTTAAGCCGCGTAGGATTCGACCATGTGTTGGGCCATTTAGCTGGCGGTTATGATACCTGGAAAAAAGCTGGCAAGGAAACCGATCATATCAATCGCATCATAGCAGAAAAGTTTGCCGCGGATATGAAAGCAGGTGAAGATACAATCATCGACGTGCGCAAGGAAAGCGAATATGCCGCCGAGCATGTGCAGGTTGCTTACAGCAAGCCATTGGCCTACATCAATGACTGGATCAAAGACATTGACCCCAATCAACATTTTTACCTTCATTGCGCAGGCGGCTACCGCAGCATGATCGCGGCGAGCATCCTGCAGTCAAGAGGCTACCGGAACTTCACGGAAGTGGCTGGAGGTTTCAACGCCATCAGCAAAACGGATGTGCCCAAAAGCGACTTCGTTTGTCAAAGTAAAGTATTGGGGTAATACTCCTTTAAAATCAAAAAAACAACAACCATGTTTGGAATACTTAAAAATCTGTTCGGGCAGCCGGACAATAATGCGCTGGCGGGCGCTATCAAAGAAGGCGCCTTTTTAGTAGATGTACGCACACCCGGCGAGTTTGCGGGTGGCAGTGTGAAAGGGGCAGTAAATATACCATTAGGCGATCTGCCCCATCAATTATCAAAGTTTAAGGGGAAGAAAAGCATCGTTGTCTTTTGCCGGAGCGGCAACCGCAGCGGCCAGGCCAAAAGCATCTTGGAGCAACATGGCTTTCAAAACGTAATCAATGGCGGCACCTGGCAACAGGTAAATAATGTATTAAGCAAATAAAATCAATAGAAACAATGAAAAAGAACATGGGAACAGCGGATAAAGTGATCCGCATACTAATCGCTGTCATCATCGGGGTATTGTATTTCACCCATGTGATTTCAGGTACACTCGCATCTGTATTGGGAATACTGGCGATTATCTTCCTGGCTACATCATTCATCAGCTTCTGCCCGCTCTATCTGCCTTTTGGCTTCAGCACTATTAAAAAGAAAAAATGATCGAACTTATCAAGCAGCCCTGGCCCTGGTACATAGCCGGGCCACTCATAGGGCTTACCGTACCGGCATTATTGATCCTCGGCAATAAGTCGTTCGGCATCAGTTCTTCCTTACGCCACATCTGTGCAGCGTGCATACCTGCCAATATCCCTTTCTTTCATTACGATTGGAAAAAGGAAGTCTGGAACCTGTTCTTCGTGGCCGGTATATTGCTGGGTGGAGCTATTGCCATGAACGTAATGTCGGATGCCGGCATGATAGCAGTGAATCCTAAGCTGGCGAAAGAGCTTTCCGGTTACGGAATTACGCACTACGACAAGCTGGTGCCGGAAGATATTTTTAGCTGGCAATCCCTGCTGACGCTTAAAGGCTTCATCATGATGGTGGCAGGCGGCTTCCTGGTTGGCTTTGGCACCCGCTATGCCGGCGGCTGCACCAGCGGACACGCCATTATGGGGCTATCCAATTTGCAATGGCCGTCCCTTATCGCTACAATCTGCTTTATGGCAGGTGGCTTTATAATGGCCAACCTGATCCTTCCCCTCATTCTTTCACTCTAATCTTTTATGAACATGCAACAAAATACAGATACCGATTTACAGAAAAGGGAACTGGATGCCATGTGCGTTAATGAAAGCCGGCTACAGCACAAATGGTATCATAATGTAAAGTACCTGGTTGTAGGACTATTGTTCGGCATCATCTTCGTAAAAGCTGAAGTGGTAAGCTGGTTCCGCATACAGGAAATGTTCCGGCTGCAGTCTTTCCATATGTATGGCATTATTGGAAGCGCCATAGCAGTAGGTATGCTATCGATAGCACTGATTAAAAAGTTTAACGTAAAGACTATTTACGGGGAGCCGATCGTATTTCATCCCAAGACTTTTAATAAAGGGCAGATTTACGGCGGCTTGCTGTTCGGTTTTGGCTGGGCGATAACAGGAGCATGTCCGGGACCGCTGTTCGCGCAGATCGGAACAGGCGCAACTGTTGTTGTTATTACCTTACTCAGCGCCATTGCGGGCACCTGGGTTTACGGACTCATCCGCGATAAATTACCTCATTAAATAACGGGTATGAATGGGTTCAAAAAAATGCTGGTAACGGCAATAGGGGCGGGCTTTGCCCAAACTTTACCGGCACAAACACACCATAATATCTGGTTCCGTACAACAGTAAGCTACCAGGTAAGCGAAAAAGTAAAAGCCGATGTGGAACTGCAACACCGGCGGCAGAACGGATTTGAAAACGACAATATGCTGGATAAAAACCTGATGTGCTCCTTCAGGAGTTGGCTGCATTATCAATATAACAAGCATACAGGGTTTTCGGTCAGTCCCTTCGCTTATTTTACCAATTATCCGATTATTCAAAATGTACCTGGCGAACCGGCAAAGCCTTTTCACGAAATCCGTTTTGCTGCCGCTATGGATAACCGGAACAAGATTATGGGAAAGTGGGGCTTGTTAGAACGAAGCGCATTGGAATACCGCATCCCGGATAACAGTATACCACGCACCCTGCGGTTAAGAAGCCGTTTGGGGCTTCAATACGCAGCTACTTCACGGCTTGGACTATCAGTTTATGATGAGCTGTTCTGTAATATCGCAGGTGTTTCTGCATCGCACTTCTTTGATCATAACCGGATCGGGCTAACATTTGAATACAGGATATCGCCCGGGATGAAGCTGGAAGCCGGTTATATTTATATCAGCCGTTTACCACTTGCTGAAGGCATTCTGCGAAGAGAACATAATATCATGATGAACTTCACTTGCCAGCTTAAAAAGCGCCGGGGAAAACTATCCTGACAATCCTTTAGTTTGAAGAGTGCCCTTGTTATTATTGTGTAACCAGCTTAGCAGAGTTCAGTCAGTAGCACTTCTTTATTTTTATGTGCTACGGTTGACAGGGAAGCTTTCATAACCATTGCTGCAATTTAATTTTCTCTTTAATTTTCATTGGCTTTGAAAGATCCGTATATACCAGCGTAATGGTATCAGCAGGAATCGTATTGGCTCTTTGCAGTACAGCATTGAATATGGTTTAATAATTCAGATCAGGAAATAAAAACCTTTATTTCCTCAGCGACATCTGGATAAGCCCTCTTCAAGTCTGGAACAGTTTGCCCGCTCGAACCTAACAGCAGTGATCACAGGAATCCAATCCGAAAAAAAAATGTCATTTTTGGGGTAAGAGTAATCACATTTTTCCTACTTTTACACCGACATGTAATAAGCGTGCAGGAACGTGAAATAGGAACAAAAAATATTCGTATTTCATTGCACGACACAAATTTGACACTTTTGAATTACAGATATTTAGTTGCCAGAAACTTGATCTTCCTGTTCTGGGCACCTGCTTATCAATTAGTTAAAAAAGACTCACTCAGTGGGTCTTTTTTAATAGGATCCCGTATCCCCATATTGAATACGATTTGTGCCAAACGTAGGATCCAATCCATATAATTGTGCCTGGGAAACAAAACTCATTAGACAGCAAACAATTAAGTAGAGAATCAGCTTTTTCATATTGATAGATTTGGATAATTACGCATTGCCCCTATGTCTGTTTAGTGATATACTATTATCTTCCGCATCATTATAGTTCGATCTTTAAACAGTAGTTTGAGATAGTAAATGCCGGATGGGTATTGCGTAACTATTATTTTTTCACGTACGCTGGTGATAGCATTTAGTACCTTCCCTTGAGTATTGATGATCTCTACCTTTGTAATCGATTGACCCAATGGGGTTTCAACTGTTATATAGTCAGATGTCGGATTCGGTGCTATAGTGATATCAACATTTTTAAACGTAGCTTCAGTGGTAGAAAGTGCTTGGGCACAGCTACTACTGTCCAAACTAATAGTGTACTGATCATCATAATAGCAACGTAATGAATCTGCCCTTTGACACGCTTCTACAGTGATGTATGTACAGTCCATACAATGTGGCAAAATGCCTCCGGACACACTGCCTATCCGCTCGCTGTAGACACCGGAAAGCCAGCCACCATAACTGTATACATGCTTAACCCCCGGCATAATCACCGGATGCGTAAAAAATGTTTTCAGCATCGATGTATCGTACTTCAGCCAACCAACACTGTCCACTACAAAACAGAAGGTAGAGTCGGGATCTTTTATCGTAATACCGCCACATGTCAGCGGCGGCACTATTGGCAGGCAGATGCTATCACCTGCTCTTGCATTGAAAATGTAGAGAGGGGTAAATCGATTAAATAGTTTATTGTAAACGAAAGTTGTGTCGGATGCGGTATATACATATATCTCGCCGGTACTGTACAATGGTCCTAGCGCTGCCTGATTAATTTTTTTTGCATTAATACCTTGCAGGAGTGTATCTCCCGATACATAAGAAATTAAAGGTACACCATAGATTTTGTGAAACCATTTAGAACTATCTTTTGCAAAAACAGCTTGTGCCGAAGAAAATTGCGCAACGCTTGAAAACAGTAAAATAAGGAATAGATTTTTCATATAGCGTGAGCTGGTGTAAGCGGTTAAATTATTTTGAACAATTAAGGTCCGGGTGATAGCACGCATTGAACTTTGAAGGTTCTATAAAGTTAAACAATATGCTATATAATAGTAGTCATTAAAATGCAATAAGAGTTGGCATAGGTTAAAGATCACAGATGTTTTTGCTATTGAAGTTATAAAGCAGTAGATCAAGAAATCTACAGTTTAAATATATCGTTATCCAACTATAACCGACACGTTTTTTCTCCTCTTGATTTTCTTATTCCTTTTGTAATTGAACTGTAGCCTCGTGCCTGCCGTATGCAAATTACTCTGTGCCAAAATGAAATTGAAATAATTACAGTTGTATTTTTACGCCAAATCCATTGTATTTTACAACAGAAATACTCACTGCATTGTTATCCACCCGGTTAAAGATGAGTTGGATATGCGGATGCTGCCGGTCGGTATGTTTTACAATTAAGTACTGTGTACCATTGATGCCCATTTTCTCCATATACTGTTGCACCATTTCTATCATCCGTTTGTCTGTTAGTTTTGGTTTATCCTTTTCACTCTAGCTTAGCACGGTATGCCCAACTGCTTTGCCCAAAGCCGGGTTTAATTGACGTTGAAAATTAAAATCGCGGATCATGGCGGCAGCGTTTTGCATACTCACGCCTCCGACAGTACTTCGCTTATGACTTTTTGCGATCCTGCTGCGTTCCTTGCGGTAATAATTACCGTTGCACCAGCGTCTAACAACCTTTCTGCAATAGCCTTTCCGGCTCCTTTTGTGCCACCGGTTACCAAAGCAATTTTGCCAGTTAGTTCATTACTAATTTCTTTTCCCATTTTTACCCTTTTTATTATTTGATTCTCATGAGCAAAATTGAGATGTACAAGCACTTTATACAAGTACGGAAAATCAAATGGTATACTGATAATTTTATCCCCTATTGTACCATTTGGCCTATAGGGTTAATTTCGTACAATGAAGGAAAGGAAGATACCGTTGAACCTGAACTGCGGACTGGATCTGGTCGGCGAGGTGTATCCAAAATCATCTACCCCATAGTGCCACCTAAAGTGGAGTATTATTTAACCGACTTCGGTAAAAGCCTTATTCCCGTGATACTGGCTATAGGTCAATGGGGCGATGCAAATGAAAAGCGCTTGAGAGTATTAATTGAGGCTCAACACATCAGTACTGTAACTCATATCATTGACTAATGCTTTTCCGTTAATACGCTAACATCTTCAAATCTTCTGGTATCGGTTCAATAAACATCCGATAGTATTCACTTCAACGACAAGAGCTGCTATAATAGTGGCTCTTGTCGTTGTGTTCCGTCATAATTCCTACGCCTGAAATCGGCATAGTCTATGTGGTCAACTCCCTGCGGCATATCCGTCCTTTTCAGAAATTGGTCAATAATTTATGCTCATCGTTGATTTTGACACAACGACCATTAATACGGATACATCCATTCTCCTGTTGCACGAGACCTTTGTATTGTAATCATTTAATAACAAATAAACTTCAAAAAATGAACACAAAAAAAACATGGTTGGTAACCGGCACCTCAAAGGGTTTAGGATTGTCCGTTGTAAAAAAGTTGCTTTCAGAAGGCTACCAGGTAGCTGCAACATCCCGCAACTCAACTGAACTGAAGAAAGCAGTTGGCACTGACACTTCAAATTTTCTGCCTCTGCAGGTGGAGCTACTAAATGAAGGAAGTGTTGCGATTGCTATTGAAACCACATTAAAAACCTTTGGCGGTATTGATGTAGTAGTAAACAATGCCGGTTATGGTCAGCTAGGTACGTTGGAAGAAATGACCGATGCCGAAGCGAGGGAAAATTTCGACATCAATGTTTTTGGATTGTTGAATGTTATCAGGAATATAATGCCGCACTTCAGAGCGAAAAATGCTGGACACATGATCAACATTGCTTCTATTGCCGGTTTACTAGGGGCTTTCCCGGGATGGGGTGTTTATTGTGCCACCAAATTTGCAGTGGTTGGCCTGACTGAAGCCTTATCTGCAGAAGCCCATGAATTCAACGTAAAGGCTACGATCGTTTATCCCGGATATTTCAACACCAATTTCTTAAAACAAGGCTCCATGAAACTGGCAGCCAATCCGATAGCGGCATATACTGCGGCACGAAACACCGAAGTCTGGCACGAAACACAAATGGTAGGAAACCAACCGGGAGACCCTGACAAAGCAGCTAAAGTGCTTATCGAGTTGGCAGAAATGGAAAATGCACCATTGCACTTCTTTATGGGGTCAGATTCATTCGGCATGGCAAACAACAAAATTGAAATCTTACAAAATGCACTTGCCGACAATGAAACCCTTAGCAAATCGACCGATTATTCAAAATAGCATTCAGGCTAACCGGTGTAAGCATTAATCATAATTTTGTTTGAGCAGGGCTTTATATTCCGAAGCCCTGTTTTTTCAATCCTTGGGACATGAACAGTAAAAATGTATATCATTTCAATTCTATAGCCGAATTCCACAAGATGAGTGGCTTACCTAAGCCGGAACACCCATTAGTAAGTTTGGTAGATTACGGCCTGGTAGAATACCAAACCGATGAAACTGAAATAAGTTGGATGCAAAATTTCTATTCCGTAGGTTTAAAAAGAAATATCCAGGGCAAGTTTAAGTACGGGCAACAACAATATGATTTTGACGAAGGGCTTATGACATTTGTTGCGCCTAGGCAAATAGTAAGCATCTCTTTAGACAAAAACCAAACTATCAAACCGACAGGCTTATTACTGTTTATTCACCCGGATTTCCTTTGGAATACCCACTTGGCAAAGTCCATCAGCAAATACGAGTTTTTTGGATATAACGTAAACGAAGCTCTTTTTATGTCTGAAAAAGAGGAGGATATCATCACGGATATTTTAAAGAATATCCAGAGAGAATATCACTCTAGCATAGACAAGTTTACCCAAAACATTATCATAGCTCAAATTGAACAACTATTAAATTACTGCGAAAGATTTTACCAGAGGCAATTTATCACAAGGGCCAAGATCAATCATGAGATGCTTGCGAAAGTAGAATCTATACTGGATAACTATTTCAATGATCAAAATCTATTAGAGAAGGGTACCCCCACTGCTCAATATTTGGCTGAACAGCTTCATCTTTCTCCAAACTATTTGGGTAGTTTATTAAAGTCACTGACTGGCAATTCTACTCAAACACATATTCATGAAAAAATAATTGAAAAAGCCAAGGAGAAACTCTCAACCACCAATCTTACGGTTAGTGAAATTGCGTATGGGCTAGGCTTTGAACATAGCCAGAGTTTTAGCAAATTGTTTAAAATTAAGACTAAACTATCGCCATTAGAATTTAGGGCGAGCTTTAACTAATCAGGAAACCTAACACTACACTCACCTTTTTGCTACAAGTACCCCATTTATTTCCCTATTATCTTTTTCCTGTGCTTGATGCCCCATTCAGCTATCGTTTGAATAAGTTCCTTGAATGTATTTCCGTAATCAGTTATTGCGTACTCTACACTTATCGGTTGTGTGTTCTTTACAGTCCGGGTAATCAACTTATTCATTTCCAAATCTTTCAATTCACGGCTTAACACTTTACCTGAAATTCCATCTACCAGCTTTAATAATTCACTATATCGTCTCGGATTGTAACAGAGGCATGTTACTATCGATATTTTCCATTTACCGCCCAATACATCCATTACATCCTGAATTGCTTTTAGCGATGCAGTGCATACAGTATTATCATTAATGCATTCAGCTGGTTTCTTTACTGTCACTAACTTACTCATTTGAAATATTGTGGACTAAAATAAACTATTACCTTATGTCGCAAAGTTACCAAATGTCATCAAATTTGGTGTGAAAATTTTAACACATAAGAAATGACTAAAAAAATTGTATTGATTACAGGAACGAATAGTGGCTTTGGATGGTTAACTGCCAAAAGTGTAGCTGCATTGGGACATAAAGTGTATGCCACCATGAGAGACACAAATGGTAGAAATGCTGAAAAGGCAAAAGCATTATCTGCAGTTGAAAACGTTATAGTAGTAGATGTAGAGCTTACTAATGAGGTGGATGTGCAAAAAGTATTTAGAGAAATAATAGCTAAAGAAGGCAGGGTTGATGTGTTGGTAAATAATGCCGGTTATGCCATGGGCGGGGTGGCCGAAAGCTTTACCACGGCCGATGTGCACACCACTTTTGATATCAACGTTTATGCCCCTTGGCGGCTGATCAAACAAGTACTGCCCGCGATGCGTAGGCAGGCCGATGGGCTTATCATAAATGTGACCAGTGGCTTCGGGCGGGTATCGTTCCCGTTCGCCACTATCTATGCGGCGTCGAAGTTTGCGCTTGAAGGTATCAGCGAGGGTCTGCATTACGAGGTAAAGCGTCTGGGCATTGATGTGGCTATTGTGGAGCCGGGCGCTTTCCCTACCGAAATGCAGCAGAAGAACAATCCTGCATCGGATCAGGGAGTATTTGAGGGATATAGCGCTATCGCCGATATACCCAATAAAATGATAACCGCATTGAGTGGAGAGATGCAAATTAAAAACCCTAATCCGCAGGATGTTGCCGACGCTATTGTGAAATTGATTGGCACGCCAAAAGGCACCCGTCCGTTACGCACCGTGGTGGACCCTATAACTGGCCAATACATCGAAGCCGCGAACCAGGTGGTAGCCGAACAATTTGCCAAAGGCTTGACGGTGTTTGGGATGGGTGAGCTATTGTAAGCGGAGTAGATGTAATGGGAATGGCAGTGGCATGGGTTACTGCCGTTTTTTGTTCACCACTCAATCCTCTCAATATTTAGAAAAGAAGCAGCAGGGTAATTACTTCTAGTGTTGAGGAATAACCCTTGTATCTCAAATAATGTGAGAAAGCCGTACAAAATATTGGACCGTGGATACTGACCGGACTATAAATGTCAAAAAATAAGCCGTCTGCCAGTTGTATATATGAAAAGAGCAGGTCGGCTTGACCATTGTTCCTGAATCAGACAATGGCCTTTCTACTAAATAAACCGTGGTCAACACCTCAATATCGGCATCAACATCGTGAAGAAGGTTGACAAATTCCCTAGCTGCCTTGGCTTCATCTTCTATAATTAATAATTCGCTTAGGAACCGTATATTTCTATTAAATCCCTGAATAGGCCCTCAAGAAAATCTAACGCCACCCTAATCCCGGAGCTACATACTTCAGGATGGATGACAGCAAATGTATATTATAGTCAACGCCTAAAGTATTGGGTATCGTCAAAAGTACTGTATCAGCCTCCTGAATAGCTTCATCCTTTGCCAGGTCCTTTATGAGCTGCTCAGGTTCTGCAGCATAACTTCGACCAAAAATGGCATTCCTCCCGGGCTCTATCATACCGAGTTGGTCAACCTGTTTTCCTTCATGCCCAAAGTATTGCCTGTCCTGATCGTTCACCAATGCAAAAATGGAACGGCTCACCGATACTCGCGGCTCTCGTTTATGCCCTGCCTTTTTCCAGGCTTCTTTATAAAGTCTGATTTGATCGGCCTGCTGTATATGGAATGGTTTACCGCTTTCATCAAACTTCAGCGTCGAACTCTGTAGGCTCATCCCATTTTCGGCTGCCCATATGGCGGTAGCGTTAGAAGCAGCGCCCCACCAAATACGTTCACGCAGGCCTTCAGCATATGGTTCCAGGCGTAGCAGTCCCGGGGGATTGGGAAACATCGGTCGAGGGTTGGGCTGGGCAAATCCGACTCCTTGTAATTTATCCAAAAATTCCAGCACCTTTCGGCGTCCCATATCCGCGTCACTTTCTCCTTCATGCGGTTCATATCCAAAATAACGCCAGCCTTCGATAACCTGTTCAGGAGAGCCTCTGCTGATGCCGAGTTGCAAACGTCCTCTCGAGATCAGGTCGGCGGCTCCTGCGTCTTCCACCATGTACAGCGGATTCTCATAACGCATATCAATCACGCCGGTCCCAATTTCAATTTTACTGGTTTTAGCTCCTATAGCTGCAAGCAGCGGAAACGGGGAAGCTAATTGGCGGGCAAAATGGTGGACACGGAAATAGGCACCGTCCAAACCGATTTCCTCAGCTGCAACAGCAAGATCAATAGATTGAAGCAAAGTGTCACCTGCAGAGCGTGTTTGATACGCCGGATGCTCAGACCAATGTCCAAATGATAAGAATCCAATTTTCTTCATCAGCAGCGCTGTTTTTGTAAAAATACGATATACTCGCTGTCTTAGCGGGCAGAAGGGGACAAATTTCGAACTTCTTCGTGGAAGATTTGAAGGCTGTTGCTATGTATTTAAGCTGAAGGATTTAGGTAGGTATCTGCCTGCAAGCAAAACGCAAATAATTCTTTATTAACAGATCTTCATCATCACAGCTTGAGTATAATAAAAGGGAGCAGAGAAATTCAGTTACTCTGCTCCCTAAAGGCTCTGCTGCGAGTTGCCTAAATTCACAGAATACCTAACTCTCTGGCTACAAAAAAGCTAGGCACCAACGGCTTGAAACCGATTTTTCTGATTTTCTCTGAGCTCATGATTCCCTCGAACGGATCTTCAAGAGGGCCTTGGGCGCGGTCAAATATCTCCTCTGCCTGGCCCACCGACTCTGCCAGTTCATAAAGGCTAATCGGTGCGTCATCCACGATATTGAAAGTTTCCCCGTTAAGTCCCTCCTGCTGCAATAATAAAAACAGTCCTTGCGCGACATCAAGGTGATGTACCATGTGCATTCTCGAGCCGGAGTGGCGTCCCCAGGTTTTTAATATGGGCATGATCTCTGCGATATGCGGGTCCTGCTCACCGTATACAAAACCCAAACGGAGTATGCGTACATCAAGGTCCATTTGCAGTAAGGCTTGCTCAGCAGCGATCTTGCTCGACGCATAGGCCCTGGGATCATTAATATCGACAATATCATTCTCCTTTGCCGGGTGTCCGTAACCGGAACTGTAGACGTTGCCCGTACTTACAAAAACGAATCGTTTAACACCTGCCGCTAAAGCGGCCTCAGCTAGGGCCACAGTGCCGGTATGATTGGTTTTGACGATGCCTTCGTTATCAGTAAAAGTTCGGAACAAGGCCGCTAAATGGACGACCGCACCCATGCCTGCTACGGCAGATGGTAATGTACTTGCGTCATAAAGGTCGCCAACCACCGTTTGGGCGCCTGGTATCGCTTTCGATGCATCCCTTACTAATATCGTAACGTCGTATCCTTTGGCTATCAGGCGCGGAACAAATCTGCTCCCTACTTTTCCTGTAGCCCCTGTAACTAATATTTTCATAGGTCAAAGCTCGATGTATTTACCGATCAGGATACGTTACAATCAAACCAATAATTATGATTTTCAAACTTTTCGGAATGAGTTGGGTGTAGTACCGGTAACCCGCTTAAAGTAGTTATTAAAGTAAGCCGGATATTCGAAACCCAATGCGTAGGCGATATCGGCAATGCTCCAATCCGTATGCTTCAGTAGCGCTTTGGATTCTGCAATGATACGGGCGGTTATATGTGCAGACGTTGGCTTGCCCGTTACCGTTTTTACTGCACGGTTCAGGTAATTTACATGAACAGACAGGCTTGCTGCAAAGTCTTGCGGGTTACGAAGTTTTAAAGCATCATTGTTCCGCTCGATTGGGAACTGTCTTTCAAGGAGATCGATAAACTGATGCGCGATGCGACTTGTGCCATTTATCAATCGCCCGGTAGGTTGCGGTGGTTGTATCTCCAGTGCTTCATGAATTATTAATGCGATGCAGTTTTTGATCAGATCAGCTTTGTGAAGGTATTCACCATTGTATGCCGTTAGCATTTTTTTAAAAATATTGCTAATGAAGAATGCTTCATCTTCATTCAAGGGGATAACGGGATTATCACCGATACTAAATAGCGGGGATTCCTTGAACTCACGAGTATTGATAAAACTGTCGGTAAATATGCAGGCGTATCCACTGGTCCGGTTGACGCGCCGAACAATAGAATGGGCTACTTTCGGATTGACAAAGAAGAGCGCGGTGCCTTTTATCTCTGCAATCTGGCCGCCATAGTCAATCGTCATATCACCATTCACTAGACCCATTTTATAAAAATCACGCCGGCCTGCTCTAGTCGGAACATCCACAGATGGGGACAGTTCATGCACCTTAAACCCTTTGAGTTTGGACTCATCCCAACTTAATCCGGGAATCCCTGTTTGCATACAACAAAGTTAACAAAATCAAACTTTTATCATTTGGCTGGCAAACGCTTTCTCAGTGGGATCAGTAAGGTTTAATTATCGCATTGAAAGGATGAATTCCTTGAATAGGAATATATGATTTGCTTTCCTATCTGAGCTATGGGATAATATCCCCTGGATGCTGTTTAAAAAGAAACTAGAATCAGCCCCAATCAATTTAAAAATTGCTTTTTAAATTGATTAATTAATGTACCTCAAAACATAACAGCACAATCGATTGAGGTCCATTGTGCTGTTTACATTAGGTGGTGTACCTTCAACCTCAGGCTAATTAGTCAATTTCGATACTCTCGACGCCCTTTTCAAAGGCAGTTTCCTTGGCTCCTTCTATTTTTAATCCTTCAACCCGAAAAATGGAAACATCTGTGATCCCAATGAATCCCAGTAAGAATTTTAGGTAAGGGCTTACAAAATCAAATGATTGAAATGCGCCCTCTGAATAAACACCACTTGAAGCAGTAGCTACATACGCTTTTTTGTTTTTCAAATAGCCCTCGGGCTTGCCTTCTTCATTATATCGGAAAGTAATGCCTGGCCTGGCAATATGGTCTAAATACGCTTTGAGGGTAGAAGGAATAGCGAAGTTATAGAACGGTGCGCCGATCACGTAGATGTCCGCTTCCTGCATTTCTGCGATCGCTTCATCAGAATACTTAATAGCGTCAGCTTGTTCATCAGAGTGGTTTTCCGCAGGTGTGAACCATGAACCTATCTGCAGCTCGTCCAAATGCGGGAAATGGTTCGTTGTCAGATTTCGTTCTTTTACAATGCTACCCGGATACTTTGCTTTGATCTTTTCAATAATAGCATCTCCCAGTTTTTTACTAATTGATGCTTCGCCTCTCGGGCTTGAAATAATATGCAATATTTTCTTTACCATAACTCTGTTTTGTGTAGAATAGACCTAATAGATACCATTGGATCTTTCTTCCGTTTTATACTTATTTGTTTAGCAAACCTATGTACCTTTGCTAACAAAAGGTTAGTAGTAAACAAAAGGTTAGTACTAACGTTTTTATTACTACTTTAAAAAAAGTGAGCTATTGGGCAAGAAAGTAGCGTTCTCAGAGGTACAATGTAGTAAGCATTTGTCCGCAACGGAAGATGCTTTATATGTTATTGGAGGAAAGTGGACATTACGGATAATGATCGCAATCCTGAGTGGACACACACGATTTAATGACATGCAACGTACCTTAAAAGGTATCTCAGCGAGAGTGCTTTCCAGTGAGTTAAAAGACCTGGAGATAAATGAATTGATTGAAAGGGTCGTACTCGCTGATCAAAAGCCTGTTGTTGTAGAGTATATGCCTACAGAGCACAGTAGGACATTAAAAGATATAATTGCAGCGTTAGCTGATTGGGGGGTAAAACATAAAAAGAAAATTACAACCCGCAAATAATAGAAATTCGTGAAACTACCTTCACGCAGGCATCAGTGAAGGAATTAAATATTCCTTCGACTGATTGGAACAGGGACCACAAGAAATGTAACTAGTTTTCGTTATTTAAATGTGACACAATCGCATCCCAAAGTTTTATCCTCGCATTTAAAGCGTCGGTCACGGCATCTGTTGCCTCTTTCCAGTATTCAGCATTGTCTCCGCATAGTTGGTTTGTCATCTCATATGCCAGGTGATAGTGGTGATCGCCATCCACTTCTATGTGTCGCTCGAGATAATATTGAAATATATGTGCAGAGTTAGCCGTTTGATTATTTAGATCTCTAATGAATGAGATAAACATACCGGTATCAGATCTTCTCTGCCAAGGAAATGGATATATGGAAACAGGACGCTTTTTTGTAGGTCCTGATAAACAAGGCGCTACCGAGCTTTTCAGGCAATTGAACGGTTACCCGATCCTGGATGATAAAACCTTACTTAGATTAGACCTTATAGCACTAAACAACCAGGGATTGGATACGGTTTTGGAAACACGCTCATGTATCTTGGATGAGATGGTGGAAAATGTAAAAATAATCATGAAAGAAACCTTTAGGATACTGAACCTTATGTAATGATAGTAAACGACACCAAGTGATGAATCATATATTGCTTTCTGCCAGCGTCATGTGCCTGATTATCCTGCTTCTTATTTTCCTGTTGAAGAAGTTGCATCAACCTTATATGATTGCATATATCCTGGCTGGCGTGCTGATAGGACCATTTGCCGGTAAGATATTTGTAAACGCAAGCGATACAGCTTCATTAGGTGAAATCGGGATACTGCTGCTTATGTTCTTTCTTGGAATAGAAGTAAATATACCTGGTCGCCGGAGCCTGCTGTTTAAACCCATCATAGCGCAGTGTATAAAAATTATGTTCAGTATTGGCTTTGAATTGTGATAAACGTCAATGCGCTCGCTCCGCCTGATTGGTAATTTTGTATGAAATTTACTTCGTATTGTTCCGGCATCAAGGCAAAACACGCACGTTAAGCCACAATCTCAAAATCGCATCGTTATTGTCTGTTGTAGCTGGCATTGTAAACGTTAGTGGTTTCCTTGCCGTCCAACGGCTGACAACTAATGTTACCGGGCACTTCGCCTTTTTTGTCGATGAAGTGTTCAGATTAAATTTCCGGCAAGGCTTCGTATACTTCCTGTATATTTTCTCTTTCTTTTTAGGATCCTTTGTTTCTGGTATGCTTACGGAATTTGCCGCCAGAAAAAATGAAAGACTGATTTACGCGGCCCCTGTAGTTATAGAAGGTATCATATTGTTATTTGTTGGATTGCTGTACCCTTACTTCATTAATAGTAACCCTGATGCAATAGCGTTCAGTCTGCTGTTTGCAATGGGTTTGCAAAATTCGTTAGTAACAACTATATCCAATTCGGCTGTCAGGACTACTCACCTTACCGGGCTTTTTACCGATCTGGGCATTGAGCTTTCTCAACTATTCTTTTATAGATCGCTCCAGCACAAGAAGGAGTTGCGTTCCTCCATCAAGCTGCGCTTTACGATTATCAGCTTTTTCTTTTTAGGAGGTATATCCGGCGGTCTTCTTTATTCGATTATGAACCTCCATTTACTTGTCGTGGCGAGTATATTATTGGTCGTAGGTTTAGTTTACGACAACATTAAATTCAGGGTAATATTACTGAAGTGTAGACTAAGAACTCTAGAACCTGATGATATTAATTCCTGAGTTGAAGAAGAATTGTATAAAGGAATATGCATTTCCCCAATCGCCAGTTAGTTTATATGCCCCCTGAATCTGATGACCAGGTAAAGAAAAAGAATCCTTGAAAAGCGCATAATCCAGGGTTGAAGGAGAAAGATCATCGTCACTGTAATCGCCAAATAATAGTAAACACTATTATCCATGAAGGAGAGACCGATAATAGGCCAATACCATAGCAGGTTAAAGAAAAAAACAATGAATACGAATACGAAATTCATTCCCTGTCCGTAGTTATTTTCAATTCGTATCTTCTGGTTGCATACATTACAGTACTCCTCTACTCTAAGGCACTCTTTTAAAGGGAATACGCTTTTATTTTTGAAGATATTACCTTTCCTGCATCTTGGGCATTTCTGCTTGAGTAAGCTAGGTAGCAGCAATGGGGATTTATCGTAGGCAATCATGCAGAATTTTTTGCAATGTTATCCCATAAAACAGCTGTGAAAAATTGATTGTTATCACATTTACCGACAAGGGTATCATTATTGGTAGTTAGAAACAGTTACCATTTTTTTTATATCGGTGATCCATATTTTTCTGCCTTGCGTCTCTATCAAATGATCGTCTTTAAATTCCCGGAACAGGCGTACCACATTTTCCCTTGTCGTACCCGCCATATTGGCTATATCTTCCCGGCTCATGTTGATGGTTACAGGCTGTCCTTCTATGTTTCCTTTTTTAAACTTTTCCCTTAGTACAATGAGCGCAATAGCCACTCGTTCTCTTACCGGTCTTTGCGCGAAAATAGTAATGCTGTTGGTCAGCACTGTAAACTCATGGCTTAACATTTTCAGCAGCCTGCCGGAAAGCATATGAGACTGACCTAACAGGGCTAGAAAATCTTCCTTCGGAATAAATAGAACTTTGGAATCTTCCAATGCTGCGGCAGAATCCGGATATCGTTCGATGGAGAGGACAGCATGATAGCCAATGAGCTCTCCTTTATTGGCTACATAAATGATTTGTTCCTTTTCAAAATTATCCACTTTGTACTTTTTAACTGTCCCCTCCAGGATGTAATATATACCGGATGGTATACTACCTTCCCGGAAAATGACCTGTCCTTTTTTGTATTTTTCCTCATGTGCATGACGGGTGATCTCTTGGTAATCTTCTTCAGGAAAATTGGAAAAAATGGAATCAGAATTGAAATTCCATTTATCAATTGGAAAAATCCCTTTTAAACTCATCCTTAAATAATATTTAGTCCGGAAAAATTGATTCTTATCACACCCTGATGTGACGAAATGTAAAAAAAGTCTATCACCTCAAGGCGAACTTTGTGTTCGCAACTTACAACAACTCATCCAATTAGCATGCGCCCGATTGTCAGATACGATAATACACCAAAAAGGACCAATTGAAATTAAAAACTATCATCAAATTCCCGGCTACAGATTGCGCATTTAACCGCGTTTACCCTGACTCAATACAGGCACTCGCAATCCGGCATTGGACGCCCTTACATGTTGTCCGTCTGGCTGTGGATTTTTTAACTTCCGCCAGTTCCCATGCCCGTATCTTGGATATCGGCAGCGGTGCGGGAAAGTTTTGCATTGCCGGCGCACACTTTGCTCCTAATCACCACTTTTATGGAATAGAACAGCGAGAGCACATAATTAAGGAAGCAAGACTAGCGCAAGATAAAATCGGCATCTCCAATGTATCTTTTATTCACGGTAATTTTACCCAACTAAATTTTAGCGACTTCGATCACTTCTACTTTTATAATTCTTTCTATGAAAACCTTAATGAAGAAGGACGTATTGATCATAGCATAGAGTATTCGGAAGCGCTTTATGATTACTACGTAACCTATCTGCATAATGCATTGCGGGCTATGCCCATTGGAACCCGTGTCGCTACATTTCATTCCATGTATCGTGAAATCCCTCTCAACTATGACTTGGCGGATAGCCTCGAAGAAGGGAATCTTAATCTATGGATCAAAACCAAACCTTAGTTTATCTCAAATAAAAGTACCAACAGGAATCAGTAGTAGTCATTTAGTCGAAAAGACTATAAGAACCGTTTTCCTCGCTTCTTCTTATACAACACTGATATTTTGCTATGAATTCTACCTCAATTTTATTTGGCAATATTAATTTTGATCAGCGTAGCACTGTAAGTATTGGATTTACAGATAAGCTTATTCTTTTGCTTCTCAAAAAACTGTCGCTTTTACGCTTTCTACCGCTGTATTTTGACAAGCCACCTGGCAAGCAGTTTTTATCCGCATTCGGCATTAGTAAATTATTTACTATTTCGACTTCTCTTTAAATTCCGTATACGAATGCGCATTTTGCCACCAAATAACCGAAAGCTTCTGTAAGCGTTTCAGACAATACCTATTAGACCAACTGACCGGCGAAACTCCACAACACTAATATGTGCGTTTTGCGCTTGGTAAAGGCATCCTTTGCCAGGGAGGAGGTTTGCTGCTAACTCAGTAATATGCTACTGCCTGGGATTACGCTTCCAATTTTAAAGTTCTATTCGCAAGATTTGCGTCAAAAATATCACGAACGTGTATTTACATTATACCGGCGAAAAGAGGTAGTAACTTAAAGTAATTAGAATTTAGTCTTTCCTTATCTATATCATACTAATCAGTGTTTTAAAATTACGCTACTTTGGATACACACTCAATGTTGTATTGAAGGATTCATGAGCAACCAGCACATTTAGTATATAGTTACCGGGGGCAATGTTACTTACATCAATTCGTGGATCGGACGAAGACACATGGATTGTTTGTATTATCCGTCCCTGCATATCGGTTATGGTGCAAAGAGCATTTTTATATTTCTCAGAAAAAACCAGGTTGACAGTGTTCGTTGCAGGATTCGGGTAGCATACTAAACGCTTGCCGTTTGTGATCTGTTCTGTTATAGCCGTTGGGGTATTGCAATTGTTTTGCCCGTATTTGAGCATAAAAAAATCGGTATCGCCGCCAAAGGCTTTCAAGGTGTCGTTACCTACGATAGTAAGTGTGTTGGGCATTCCCGAAGGGTTGTAGATCCCTCCCGAGAGATAAAAATTGCCCTTGGTATCTGCCTGCATATATTGAGGGATCATGCGATTTCCGTGTCCGTATGTTACTCTAAGGGAGTCCATTCCGATAATGGTGCCGGTAAGAGGGTTTAAAAACGCTACATACATTCCAGTTATATCATTGGTCTGTCCCACAGGAGGAAATTGGTGAAGACTATAGGTTCCCCATTTCCAGGAGTTGAACACTTCCCCTGATACGGCTATTGTACCAGTACTGCCCACAGCAATGCAGGAAGCACGGGGCGTTTTATTCTGAGGATTGTAACCACTGGAGACCCACTTATTGTTGCCGGAGCTATCCATACACAGTGCATAGGCTAACAGTGCGATTCCACCAGGTGCGCTGAATGTGTTTCCATTCCAAGTGTTTCCATTCGTGGCCTGTCCACTCAGGTATAGACTTCCTTTTTTATCCAAGGCTGCGGCATCAATGGATGCCCAACTGCCTGGTGCTTGTTGCTTCAGCCATTTTAATTTTCCGTTACTGCCGAATGCAGCGGCATACATGGACACCGGGTTATTGCTGCGCAGGGTATCGTTTCCGATGATCAGAGTGTAGTTGGAAGAAGGTCCCATATTTGTACCAGCGAGGTAGTAGTTGCCATAGACATTGTCTTTTAAAAAGTGGGAAGCCTCGGCAACGGACAACATCGGGACTCCATTAATATCAAAAACAGGCTTCATGGGCAATCGAATACCTCCCGTAAACTGTCCGTTGCTATCGAAGTTCAATACATGGTAAACAGAGTCAGTCACAGTATAGGCTCCGCCGGCATGAGTCCCTGGCGGCAAATAAGCTAAAACGGATAACGCACCGTTGGGTGCGGCCTGCAAGTGTATGTATTGGGGCCAGTTCATAAAATTGGCTATTTGCAGATTAACATCCGGAAATTTTACCCATTTAAAATGTCCGGCAGTATCGTATTTAGCAATATAATTCCAGGTGTATCCACTAGTAGGAGCAAGAGTAGTATCGTTATCAAAGCTTCCGCTACTGCCATTCAACAACATACGCCCGGTAAAATAAACGCCTCCAAAAGAGTCGGTAGCGATCCTGCCCGGAGTGGAATTTTTGATAGTTTTTATCCATCGCACACGCCCATTACAGTCCCAGCTTACAATGGAATGAGCATAATAGCCGTTAAAATGACTGGCACTGTCGTCCACGTGTATTTTATCGGCTCCCATTACTACGGCATAGGTATTGCCCTTTTGGTCTGTCGCCATACTTCGTATCCATTCGTCGATATGGTTACCTACGGGAACAATAGATACGTTGCTTCCGCCAACGCTGCCCCATTGCCAGCTATTTTGGGCATTGGCCTGGAATGGGCCAAGCAATAAAAGCAGCATCGACAGTATCACCCTTGCGATGTAATCGCCTAAAAATGGGCTTTTAGTGAAGGCATTCATATTGTTCTGCATGTGTGAGCGAAGTGATTAGCTCTCATAAAGACATCAGGGACTAGGAAAAGGTTTGTTGTGATTAGGTCGCAAAAGCAGGATACCTTTCATTTCTACTTCACCGCTTGATATTCTAGGTGCTTAAGAATTTGCAATTTTTCTTTTATAATCAACATTCCGCATGTTCTACCGCCAGAATCAAGTGCTCGGGAGCATACTATTGCTGAAATCAAGCCTACGCCTATATTTAATGAAAGCAACTATATGAATTACATATTTCTTACAATAAATCCAAGGACTTTTGTATCCAAAACTGTACAGTTGATGTTGTTTTGATACGTTGAATGTTTAAAGAAATTCTCTGAGATTATTTTTAAGAATAGTGTAGTTGTCTCTGATCTCTCTTAATAGTTGCATTCTAACAATAAATAGAGACATAGTAATTTGGGGTTGGTTAACCATTAAAATACAAAAAAAAATTACTACTTACACCTCTTCTAAACTCCAAATCAAGACAACTGGTTAGAAGGTATAAGTGCCTTATTTTATTGGGCAAAAAACAAATAATCGATAACTTTAGAATCTGCTTACTGGCGAATTTCAGGTAACTTTAACAGGGTTAATTACCTAGTATGGATAAGTACACAATAAATAATATTGTTCTATACCGAAAACTCGATTGGAAATTATCCCAGGATTTTTTTTATCTCACAGATATCCCGGAAGTATTTGAGCCGTTTGCAATGTACCCTAACTTCTACTCCTACGGTATACTCACCAAGGGATTTATGAAAATAGAAATTGACAACTGTCTTTATCATATTACTCCGCAATCTTTCATGATTTACCGCCCAGAGCAAACTTTGAAGATTGTTGAAATAAAACCCGGCACCCAAGGTGCCTTTATACTTTTCACCAGGCGTTTTATACAAAAGTTCCAACCGGCATTTGATACTTTCTTTTCAGATACTTTTCTGGACAAATACTTTGGCTCGCACATCACAATAGATCAGCAAGACCACGATCAACTCTCATTGATGTTCGATAAAATATTTGATCTTTTATCGTCAATATATACAGAACGTTGGGAAATTTCTGCCAACAACCTGATCTCTGCCCTAATTAATGAAACCGACATCATCCTCAAAAAATATAAGTCAGCCCCGCATGCTGTTTCCATACGGGAAATGTCTATCATCAACGAATTTAAGGCTTTGGCTAAAGAGCATTTTATTACCAAAAGACAAATAGACTTCTATACCGGAAGACTGCATATAAGTAATAGCAGCCTTTACAAAATATTTAAAAAGTATAAGGAGACAACACCTTCTTCTTACCTTAATGACCTGTTAATAGAGGAAGCTAAATTTATGCTCGTTTATTCTGAAAATAACATTAGTGAGATCGCAGATCAGCTATCTTTCAGCGATATTCATGCATTTAGCAAATACTTTAAAAAGCATACATCTTTCCCGCCAACAGTCTACCGGACAACATTCGCTAACTGAGCAGGAATGGACAAATAGTAAGTTCTTACGGACAAGTCCGGTTCCTAAGAGCTGCTCTAACTTTGGTATTATTTAAAATAAAAAATCAAAAAAATATGAGCAGATTAGAAGGCAAAGTTGCCATTATAACAGGAGCATCACAGGGTATGGGCGAGTCTCATGCACGTGAATTTGTGAAAGAAGGTGCCAAAGTGGTACTTACAGACCTTAACGAAGAAAAAGGTCAGGCAATTGCAAAAGAATTAGGTGCAAACGCTCTTTTCATCAAACAAGATGTAACCAAAATCGAGGACTGGAAAAAAGTAGTTGCAACAACAGAAGAAAAATTTGGGTACGTCAATGTTCTGGTGAACAATGCAGGGATTTTAGGCCCTATCGAAATTATTACGGAAATTTCAGAAAGTGATTATCTAAAGGTGATAGAAATCAATCAGAACAGTGTTTTCTACGGGATGAAATACACAATACCATCTATGCAAAAGGCGGGGATTGGCTCCATCGTTAATATTTCTTCTATCGCGGGCATTGTAGCAATACCGGGTTACCCGAGCCTGGCGTACATGGGCAGCAAGTTTGCTATACGAGGACTGACCAAAGCTGCAGCTGTAGAGTATGGCAAGGATAATATCAGGGCCAATTCAGTACACCCGGGGTACATCAAAACACCCATGATGGTACAGGCTACAGATGAAGACGGAAGCGGTGCAGCGGATAGTATTCCTTTGGCCCGAATGGCAGAAGCCACCGAGGTAAGCAATTTGGTCATTTTCCTAGCATCCGATGAATCATCTTTTCTGACAGGCACTGAACAGGTTATTGATGGTGGAATGAGCATCCAATAAAGAATAGCTGCATTATTTCGGGGCTGACTCAAAAGTGAAGGTGCTGAGAATCGCATAAACGACTACCGGACTCCATCACCTACCCTTGACTTCAGAAGAAAAGAACTCTGCAGTCAAGGGTATTGGAAGCTCTGTCATTAAATCACTTTAGGAACACAGTAATGCTGGTATCGAATCAAGCTTTATTTTAAAATATGAAAGCTGCCTTCCTAGTTTCCATAACATAACTTCATATAACAGGTGTTTTGTTGTAGAAGGGTAATGTTCTCCGCCAGTTCATCAACATTCTTCCTTGTCCTCTACCAAATGGAATTTTGCAAAATCTTTTTTCAGCTGATTTTTGCGCAATTTTCATGTAGTAATTGGTAGTATGGGGTACTTTCGTACTCTTATAAATGGATAATCAACTAAAAACCATTACTACAGTTGTTTTGTTTTTGGCATCGAATTTTTCCTTGCGTGGTCGTGAAGGATAAACCGATACTAGAGTTAACGACCCGGTGTGTAATCAGTTAAATCCCGCCCTGAACTCCAGCGGACTTTGGTTCGTTTTGCTTTTAAACAATTTGCTGAAGCTTTGCGGATGCTCGAAGCCCAGTTCATAAGCGATTTCAGAAACGGATAAGCTTGTCGTAGAGAGTTTTTCCTTGGCTTTAACAATAAGCTTTTCGTGGATGTATTGCTGGGTGCTTTGCCCGGTCAGTGTTTTGAGCAATCCGCGCAGGTAGCTTTGTGAAATGTTGAGCTGGCTTGAAATGTACTGTACAGTGGGCAGACCTTGTGAACATAAGGCTTCATCGCCAAAATAAGCATTCATCAGTTGCTCCAGCCGGTCAAGTACCTGGTGATTGCTTTTCCTGCGGGTGAGGAACTGCCGCTGATAAAAACGTTCGGCATAGTTCAGCAAGGTTTCCAGGTGTGAGATCAGTATATCCTGGCTGAACCGGTCCATATTGTTATGATACTCCGTCTTCAGGTTATCGATGATGCTATTGATGATCGCTTCTTCTTTGTCGGAGAGGAAGAGCGCTTCATGGACCGCGTAATCGAAGAACTCGTACTGCTTTATCTTTTTTGCAAGCGCCGTTCCCCACAAAAGATCAGGATGTATCAGCAATATCCAGCCGGAGAGATCGTCGTCGGGATTTGGACCGGCGCCGCGTAAGATCTGGTTAGGCGCTACGAAATACATCATTCCTTCATCAAAGTCATACGTCTGCTGCCCGTAAAAAAGCTTATTGGAGAATCCTCTTTTTAGGGAGATATAATAAAAATCGAACATCGCACTTAGCTCCGTCATGCCCTCCGGCATTTGTAAGGCAGCATAATTCACTACGCTGATCAGCGGATGCTCCGGTTTGGGCAGGCCGAGGATACGATGTCCATCGGTGATGGACTTTATTTTTAAGGGCGCTGACATAAACAAATTTAGTTTTTAAAAGGGTATTTCAGCCAGATCATGACCAATGGAAGGATCAGGAAAGGAATTTCTATGAGAACCATGTTTACATGGCCCGCGCGCAGCGCCAACGCCATGATCAGTACAATAGACATGGCATTCAGTACATTGCCCCAGAAGAATGTCCTTGGGAACAACAGCAATATACCGGTCAGTATGGTCAGGGCACCCATAAGGGGGATCACCTTTTCGCTGATGCCCAGCTCACTCATCATTTTTAAAGACTGCGGATTGTTTTTGTAATTGAAGGTATCCCAGCCATGTTTGAAACTGAGTGCTGCCGAAACGATCAGCAGGACGAGGGAGATGATATTTTTTATCATTTTAAAAGGTAGTTGTTAAAAAGTAGCTTAATATCATTGCAATCGGAACACCTACAGCTGCACTTGTCAATGCTTTGCGGGCTTTATTCGGAAATTGCTTTCTGTGATGAAAATACAGGAAAAAGCCAATGGGCGGAATGGCATTGGAAACTATAAGCCAGAGTCTGGACAGCTCGTCTTTTTTATTGTCGTTTTCCATGTGCTATTTTTTACTAATACGTTTAAATTTCATGGTTTTTCCTAATAGCGAAAAGCCTATATAGCCACGAAAATCCAGCTCGTTTTCGCTTTTTAATGTTGCTTTTACACGGTAATCCCTGCCTTCCGAAGGGTTATACAGGTTGCCGCCTGTGTATTCGCCATCTTCATAAGAAAGGTTGGTAATATTGGTTATGCCGTACCGTGACCGGCTACGCAGGTTTTTGTCTGGATTTTTATCATCTTTTTTGGGTGTCTTTCCATCCGCTTCAAACATATTGGAAGCGTACAATAATTTTCCAAAATACTGCCCGCCTGACCTATAGAATTCAAATTTCAGTTGCGGATCTGAATCTACGCTTTCCCAGACACCGATTATTTTATCGGCAGGTAACTGTCCAAAGGATACAAAGGATACAAACAGCATGATGACGGTAAAAAATGATTTTTTCATCTTTATTATTTTTGATTGTTATTGGGTAATGTTTTGAACTTCTTGAACTCTCTGTGCCCGAACCTGATAAGGGCATTGGGTATGATCCTGCTAGCCATTTTTATAACGCCTATTAAGAATGGCCTGAGTTCTTTCTTATCTTCTAAAAGTCCCTTAATAGCAATGCTCACCATCTTATCTGCGTCCATCATTTGTTTTGGGTTTACCGGCATTACCCAGTCGTTTTGAAGATTGGTATTGACACCCGGCGGTATCATTTCAAACACTTTTACACAGGTATCTTCCAATTGCAAACGCAAAGCCTGCGTGTAAGCGTGAACACCTGCTTTTGTAGCACTGTAAACCGGAGCAACGGTATAGGGCATAAAGGCAATGCCCGATGAGACATTTACGATGGCAGCTGATTTTTGATTTTTTAAATGTGGTAAGAACTGATGTACCATCCGGATGGTACCGGAAAGATTGGTGGCAATTTCGCGGTTGATATTTTCCAGGTCCAGGGTGGTGTCCTGCAGATCTATCAGTCGCATCAGTCCTGCGTTGTTGATGAGGATGTTCAGGTCGGGGAATTGCCTGATGACATCTTTATAAAGTTGTTCGATGTCCTGTGGCTTGCTTACATCGCTTTGAAAGGTATGTACCTTGGGAAACTTTCTTTTTGTTTCGTTCAAAGCATCGGTATTGCGTCCTGTAACGATGATATGCGCCCCATATTCTGTCAGCTGTTTTACCAATTCGAGTCCGATCCCGCTGGTGCCGCCGGTGATCAGGATGGTGCTGTTTTTTAACTGCATACTGCTATTTTTTTGTGGATACAAAGGTGTAGCCGTGTCAAAAAGGACATGTAGCTGAAACGACTTTTGATGTAGCCGAAAGTGAAAGGTGTTATTGAAAATTTATGTTTATACATTCAGAGAGGCAGCAATTTCACCTTCTATCAAAGACTATTAAAATAGGCATTTCAGCAAAAAATAGTTAATTTGCATACTATAACAGTCATAAAATGTTGAACAACATAACCATCAAAGATGTCAAGAACTCCCTGGGCAGGTTGGTCAGGATGCTCAGAGACCGCGAAAGCCTGACCCAGGAGCAGCTTGGCGATAGGCTGGGGATGTCCCGCTTAACGATTCAAAACATCGAAGCAGGGAAAAATCCTACGATAGATACCTTGCTGAAGATACTGCAGTACTTCGAGTTGCTGCCCGGCTTTGAGGCATACATTGCTTCGGAAATAAATAATAACAACCAGCCCTCCCTTTATTGAGTATGTCGAAAAACAACCTGATTACCGTCGCTTGCTTCGGCCAGGAAATTGGCCGGTTAGGCTTTGATCCCGATAGAAGTGCTTCCTTCTTCCAATACAACGCAGATTTCCTGGCGCAGGAAAAATATCGGCGCCTCTTTCCTCTAGTGTTCCGGAGGATCAGGCAAACCCAGGTATTTGATAAATACAACAATGAAACGTTCAGGGGACTACCGCCTATGATCGCGGATTCCCTGCCTGACCTTTTCGGCAATATCATTTTCAGAACCTGGATAGAAAGCAACAACCGCGATGTGAAGGATATCTCCGTACTGGAACAATTGGCTTATGTGGGCAACAGGGGAATGGGCGCTTTGGAATATCGCCCTGCTACATCCATTGCCGCCGGCGATACGATCGACATCAATGAGATCGCCAATATCGTTAGCCAGGTGCTGGATCAGAAACAGAACATCAACGCGCCGCATCTCGATCATATATCATTGCTCAACATTTTTAAAATAGGTACATCTGCCGGCGGTATGCGCCCTAAAATCCTGATCGCGGAACACAAGACTACCGGCAACATTATACCCGGGGACATCGTCTATAGCAACGATTATCATCACTACCTCATCAAATTGGGACTGGATGAACAACACAGCTATGGCAGGGAATTGATTGAATACGTGTACTACCTGACGGCAACGCATGCGGGCATTCAGATGATGCCATCAAAGATGATTGATGAGCGGCATTTTGCTACCCTCAGGTTCGACCGCCAGAACGGTCAGAAGAACCATGTCCTGACGGCTACGGGCCTCACGGGCTGGGACTATACGGATCCGAAAGTATCCAGCTATGAGCAGGTATTTGACCTGGCTCTGTTTCTTAAATGTCCGCACAGAGACGTAGACCAACTATTCCGCCGCATGGTATTTAACCTGGTATTCGCCAATCATGACGATCATCTGAAAAACCACAGCTTTATCTATGATGAAATACAGGATGGCTGGGGAATTGCACCTGCTTATGACCTGACCTATTCCCTTAACCCGGAACTGAACATAAAAACTACATCACGTGCGCTGTCCATTAATGGAAAGCGTACCGGCATTGACATTAATGACCTTGCAACAATCGCGGAGAAATATACGATCAAGCATTTTAAGCGAACCATTTCAGCGATACAGGAAACCATTGATTTCTGGGTCAAAACAGCGAAAGAGCATAATGTACCTGCAGGGATCATAGAAGCTATCCTGAAGAATTTTTCTTCCTTTTCGTAGGGTCAATCACAGGAATCCAACCCGGGAAAAAATTATCACATTTTTTAACGAACAAGGGATTTCCCGGTCTAGTCTTTTTTAAAGAGTTCCAAACCGGGATCTTCTCGCTACGGTTGTATAGCTGTGAATTAAGTATTTAAAGCGCGGACACAATGCTTATACTGTGAGGAGATGCATACATCTATACTGCATCACATTTCGCAGCCACAACTTTTTTACCAATCCGTTTAAACACGTCTTCAATCTATTACATGATCTTTGGTTTCATTCAGATGCGATTCAACAGCATTTTAACCTTGGAGGACTCGCGTTTTTCTGCATTTAAGCAAGGATTTTACCAACGCCTTTCAGCCCTGCATCCATCTAAGCAGCGTCTTAGGAAACTTGGAACAATTTTTTAATTCATCAAAAAAAACAAATCGAACGTATATGGACACCAAGGCTCAAATTGAAACATTAAATGATCTGCTACAGATCAATAACGACCGAATTGAAGGTTATAATACTGCAATAAAGAATTTGGATGACGGCACTGATCTACGTCTGTTGTTTTCGTCTTTTGTAGAACAAAGCCAACACTTCAATCATGATCTAAGATAGGAAGTGAAAAAACTCGGAGGAGTACCTGATAAAGATTCCACTGTTGCAGGTAAAGTTTATCGTACATGGATGGAGGTAAAAGCAAAGTTAGGAGGATCGGACAGGGAGTCTATCTTAAGCAGTTGCGAGTTTGGAGAAGATGCCGCAAAAAATGCATATCAAACTGCTATTGATAGTTCCGATTTAAGCATAGACCAGAAAAATCTGGTTGTTAAACAGCACAGTGAACTCTTATCAGCGCATGACAAAATCAAGATGTTAAGGAATCTGCAATAGAGATGAATGCACCTTGTTATTTACCAAAAACTCACGAAACATAAGAGTTTAAGGTACGAAATATTGCGGTCAATTATTGCCAGGAGTCATATTGTTAAAAGCAGAGGACGCCCTACGCGTTCTTTTGGGTGTTTTAATTTTAGTCCAGGTAAAATTTCCGCATAGGTCACAGTGAGGAAACCAGGTGTCTGATGCAAAGTGCCTGGAATAGCCACAACTTGAGCAACAATAGGTCCCTGCCTTTTCACCTGTTCTGAAATAGTATCTTTCAGCTTCATTGCAGGGTATAATATTTAACCCTGCGCCAATTTTTCCGGGTGCTTTAAATACTACAGATACTTCGCCGCTGGTTTCGAAAAAAGCGCTGTCTACCTCTCCCAATTGTGTAACATCCTTGGTTCTTAACTTCCTGAAAAGATCCGCCGGAGAGAGATTTTCCTTTTTTAATGCCTGCAAATCAATAATGCCGTTATTGATCAAGCATACAGGTTGCCCTTCCACAATACGTTCGAGCCTGTTATTGCGGTTAATCAGCATTTCCAGAGCATATTGGATCACTACAACCGTAGTAATTGCAGTGATCCCATAAATAATCGGCATTTCTTCACCAATCATAGGATCTCCCACTGCTGACCCCAGGCAGATAATGATCGCCAACTCCAACCCCGATAACTGCCCCATGGCGCGCTTACCTAGCAAACGAAGTAAAATAATCGTATAGGTATACATAATAATCGTTCGGAAAACAATTTCGACCAGGAATAATAGGGAACGATCACCGATGAAAATCCTTTTGAAATCTAATAATGCGTAGTCATCCATGTCGTGAAATTTAATTTCCGGTTTGACTATGGGGTGCATCCACCGGCTTTGACTCAGGTGAGCCTTTATGCCTGAACCAAATCGACAGTAAGACTATGGAAGCTACTGCGAGGAATTCGCTTTGCCAGTTTTGAAAAGACTCAAACCAAAAGCGCGACTCCACCATATAATCCATCCATCTGCTTGGCGGCAAGTCTTTCGCCAGTTGTTCCTCGTTATGATCCTTTAAGCTTCCATAAAAATGCAACAGAAAAGAAATAGCGAATAAGAATACAAAGACAATGGTAAGGGAATAACTGTACAATTTAAGCCAGATGCCGCCCCTTCGCACAGCCCAGGGTGCATCAGGTGAAGGCTTAGGGTCCCGGTCTACCTCTTCGTCTTTATCCGGATCTTTAGATTCAGAAGACCCAACCTGAAAAAGTTTTACCGTAAGCAGGACATACAATGCCATCTGCAAAAATTCGCTTTCCCAGTTCTCAAATGTCGCCTGGATAAAATGTCCGCTTTGCGCATATTGCCTTATTGATAATGTAGGATGGTCCTCTTCGGCTAATTCATTATTCTTCTCATGAAATCCTGTAACGAACTGCCCCACCAACGAGAGGACCATGAGTAAAAGAACGACCAGGCTTAATCCGTTTCTTTTAAAAAAAGAGTGCTTATGTTTCATGTCTATCTACTATTGTTTCTACCAGGAATTCGAGACTTGCCTTTGCGTATTCCCATTGTGCAGTTATGCCTTCGGCAGTAGTGGTAATGCGTTTGCTGCCCAGTGTGTTGGGTCCCAATGCTATAGACACGTACGCATAAAGATCGTTGATGTTATCTTCAGGAACTTTGGTTGCGTATCCTGTAATAGCAATACCTATCTGGGACCGGAAAAGGTGACAAACATTTTGCGCCAATTGAGTGGTAACATTTTGGTCCACACCATTGCATTTCTCTGCATATAAAGGATCAACATTTAAATGAATTGCCTTTTGTGCGCAATTGTAGACCGTAACACCTCCCTGAAAGATTTCCTGGGCATCTTTTGCCGTACTCAACAAAAGTTGAATAAATCCTGCTGTAACGCTTTCAGCCACACTTATCGTTTGCTTTGTTTTTTTTAAATGCTCCGCCAGAGACCGTAAAGTGTCAGACAGGCTTTTTTGAAGAGTTTCCAGGCAGATTTCCATATCAAGACATCTTCAAAAATCTGTGCCATCAGTCATAGTATTGTATACAATGATGAGGACTATTATCGCCGGTATAAATATTCTTTAGATTTAAAAAATATCGTCAATTTATTTAAACATGAAGAGACAAGGATCTTTCAAAAACAGTCTTTACTTCTGATAGATTTTAAAGCTAAGATTCTGAATAAAAACCTCCATGGAACGAGAAGTTGCGAAAAGTGACTCTATGTTTTTTCAACTATGTTATTTCAGTCGGGATGTTCTCTTCTGCTAATTCAATAGCGATGCGAATAATTCAGATTTTATTAAAGTGCTTCCAAGCGCCACCGGGATAGAGATGCCAGGGAATATTCCGCCAGAAAGTACCTTTCATTCCGTATATAGAAATGCGTTCCGCTCTCTAATGAATTTAAAACGGCTCGAATCTGGCACAATAGCTTTGTGGAAGTTGATAATCGGCTCCAGATCCATATCTACACTGACACTATCCAGTACACCAGACAATAGCTGAATATGAGTTTCAAAACGTTTTCGGAGAGAGGCTTTCAAAAAGCTGCTTGGTATTGATCAGTATAAAGAGCTATCTTCTTAGCCCCTCTTTGTTTTGCGATAAAATACGAGTAATAAGCATTCTCAGTGCTATGTTTCGCAACCGTATCATAAAAAACCCAACGTTTCATTAATACTCCCCCATTACGGCTAATCCTGACACCATAACCGCACCCGATATCTGATTTCGTTCCTGAGTTTGAGAGTAAAGTTTTTGAAATTTCGTTGCGATATACAATTTCCCAAAAAACAGGGTAATAATGACTAATCGCTTCGATCTCATTCATTACTTTGTTCTATTACTTGTCTAAGGTACTATCTGCTTGTTCCGCCATATGAAGGTGATGCTCCAGCACGGGAATTTTTCCACTGGCCCAGTTTTTCAAATCGGAATCGTTTCCTTTTTCTGCCTCTTGCTTAAATAGATCGATGTCTTCTTTATGATCTTTGACCATGTAGGAAATGTAAGCTCGATCAAATTCACTACCAGTTTTGCTATTCAGTTCGTTATACTTATCCTGCATATCATTACTCAAAGATGATGGCAAACTTATATTTTTTTGTGTGGCTATTGCTTTCAATTCATCATTTGCCTTTGAATGATCCGTCACCATCATCGCAGCGAAATCTTTCACTTTTTTTGATGATGCCTTTGAGGAAGCCAATTCACCCAGCTTTACTTCCATCATACCTCCGTTTGCAGCTGTTGTTACAAAATCCGCATCTTTTTCCATAGGCTTATCGAATTTTTGCTCATTGGCCTCTTCAGCCATTTCTTTAGTGTCTTCCGGATGGTTTTCACACGCAGTCAGCGCGGTGAGCAAACCGAACAAAATACTAAGACTAAGTTTTCTCGTTTTCATGATATTTATTTTAGATTGTTCATATTGTCGTTCCGATGGTTACTCGTTGCAGTATCAAGTACGTTCGTTTTCGTAATATCTATCCGGATGGTTGTGTTCCCTAGTCTCCGCAACGTGAGCCTCCTGCCTCCGTATTTGTACAGGTCTCCGTTTCTATAACGTCCGTAGTTTTGTGATGCATTGCTTCTTAGGTTCGATGGTGTCCTTCTCCTTTCATTTATTCTTAGCGTAGAAAAATATTTTTAACCTTTTAAAAAAATTCCATGCCATTACGTCAACCCTGAAAAGGGAGCATCGGAAAAATTGAAAACAGCATCCAGTCAAGCTTGAGTAATTATTTTGATAACAAATAATTATATCGCCGGAATTGCCTTTGCAGTCTATTTTAGAACATTATGGCCCTGGATAAAATGTGGTGAATCTGAGACCACATTTCCACAACTAAAAAACTGAATTGAGTTTATTCAAGAATAACACCAGAAGAGAAGTGTACGCTGTAACGACAAAATGAAACCGAACCCGGAAAAAAACAGTGCAGGATAAAGAAAAAGAGTTGATTATGGAGAAATAACCTTCCCTTAGGCTCATAAAGTTTGCTACAACCACACCATTTCAAACTAACAACATCCGTATGGCATACCGGTGCTTTTAGTACTATTAAATGAGCACTATAAAAATAACATACACTTTCTTTTAAGCGCCCTATAATGTCTGGGAGTCAGTACAATAAAAGGTTCATTGTATATGTAAACCTGTGCTTTTTCGGGAAGTATTCTTTTCCCCACCGTAAGAAATCAAATGCATAATCACGGACTTCTTTTACTGGCTTAATTGAGTACCAGGAAGTAACAATTTAATTACGTTCAGCCCATTGACGAAACCTAATCGCAGTGAGTTCTTACAATAAAATTGATAAAGCATATCAGCAATTGCTTCCTGTTTATTTGGTGCAATTTTTATGTTCACTTCGGAATGAACAGAAAAGCTTTTAATCATGAATAGAACGATACGATTGAGCCCATGCTGGATGGGAATATGCTTGATGGCATTATCTGCCTGTAATAATGATGACGATAATAATGTGAGACCGCAAACTGACCCTGGAGCAGACTGGGCAATGGCATCTATAAGCGCCCATACAATTAGTATTAAAGTAGATGATCTTCCTGCTCCTGATACCAATGCTTCCGTAACAAATTTTCCGCAAATACTGATGTCACGACCTGTCACAGCGAAGTTCTATGCTCCGGCAGGATTCGTCATCAATTTATATGAAGAAGATATTCCGGGAGCAAGAACGTTATGCGTTGCCCCAAATGGAGATGTATTTGTAGCAGTAAGCAGTTCAAATAGAATTGTTGTACTGCGTGACCTGAACAATGATGGTCACGCCGATACGACATTTACCTGGGATGAAGGCGGGCAACTTAACAGACCTTACGGGTTAGCATTTTATCAAAACCGGCTATATGTAGCAAACAGTGGTGCTGTAGTCCGCTATGAATACTTTGTCGGACAAACAAAAGCCAACGGTAATCCTTCTACACTAGCAACTTATCCTGGCGGAGGACAGCACGCATACAGAAGCATCGCCCTAGATACTGTAAATGGTAAAATGTACATAGGTGTAGGTTCTACAATGAACGTAGGCTTTGAAGATGACCCCCGTTATGCCACTATACAACGTTTTAATTTAAACGGTTCCGGTGGAGAAACCTATACATCAGGCATACGAAATCCCCAGGCCTTAGCGATTAACTACGCACTGGCCAATCCGACACTTTGGAGTGCGGTAAATGAGCGGGATGGACTTGGAGATGAATTGG
Source organism: Flavipsychrobacter sp. (assembly GCA_035497455.1). Classification (GTDB taxonomy): domain Bacteria; phylum Bacteroidota; class Bacteroidia; order Chitinophagales; family Chitinophagaceae; genus JAFIGV01. Next base: position 442,051 of record DATJDL010000010.1, on the reverse strand, counting down.
TTCCTGATTATCTGACAGAGATAGCTTCACCAGGTCTCTTTTACGGATGGCCGTATGTTTACTTGAGAAGTGACAAACCGGATCCGCGTATCCAGGGTTCAGATCCACGTATCGCTACAACAAAAACTCCTGAAGTATTGTTAGAAGCGCACAGTGCAGCTCTAGGACTACTATTTTATACAGGCACACAATTTCCTGCTGAATATCGCGGTAATGCATTTGTAGCGATGCATGGGTCGTGGAATAGAGCTAATGCATCAGGATACAAGATCGTGCGTGTTAAATTAGATGCTACAGGACATGCCACCGGAGGTTATGAGGACTTCTTAAAAGGATGGAGACTCAATGAAGGCTCTGCAGATAGACCGGAAGTTTTCGGAAGACCGGTTAGTATGGTAATGGCAAAAGATGGAAGCATGTTGATCTCCGACGACGCAGGTGGAGCTATCTGGAGATTAAGATGGAAAGGCAATCCATAGTTACATCATACTTAATAATGTGACATACAGCAGGCTAATCGTCTAAATATAAGTGAATTTTTCAACCATCTTATTTGCATAGGACCTGCATTGTGGCGAACCAGACCTCACCATTTTTACTCATGATCCCATCAAAATATCTGAAGGGGCATTCTTTGTCTCGATTACAGCTTTGCTGCCGGGTGTTACTCCTGCAGACTTCTTTGATAAGGCTGATAGGAATGATTCAAAGTCCGTACAGGATAAAGATAAAATGGCTGATCCTGCCGATGTCGCAGAGACGGCTATGAGGGCCTGCGAATAGTAAAGATATCGTTGTATCGGGGTTTATGAATAAAGTTAGGTTGTTATGAGCAATCTCATGCCGGATGCTTCCATAGCTGAATATGTAAACAACAACAACCGGAACCAGTCGATACCAGTAAATAAGAAAGCACAAGCAAACTAAATTTTAAATCAACAATCTTATTATGAAAGCAGCAGTAATTCACGGTCCGAGAAACATCTCATACGATACAGTTGACGACCCGAAGATTAAAGAACAACACAATGTCATTTTGAAGGTGACTGCAACCGCTATATGTGGTTCAGACCTGCATATTTACAGTGGAGGAATACCACAGCCCAGACCGATGGTGCTAGGTCATGAATTTATGGGAGTAGTTGAGGAAGTAGGTTCCGAAGTAAAGAATTTAAAAAGAGGAGACCGTGTAGTTGTTCCGTTTCCGATTGCCTGCGGTCATTGCTTTTTCTGCAATCATGACGTTCCCGGAAACTGTGAAAACAGCAATCCTGAGCATTATGGTCCTGAAGGAGGCTTATTGACAGAAAAAGGGGGTGCCTTGTTTGGATATACGGATCTATACGGTGGCTATGATGGCGGTCAGGCCGAGTACGTACGTGTGCCTTATGCGAACTACGGTCCGAGGAAAGTACCTGATCATTTGACGAACGAACAAGTACTATTCCTGACAGACATATTTCCTACAGGCTATACGGGCGTGGACTGGGGAGAAGTCAGGGGCGGAGAAGTCGTAGCGATATTCGGGGCAGGGCCGGTTGGCATCATGGCGGCAAAAAGCGCCTGGTTACGTGGTGCCGGAAGAGTGATTGTTGTTGATCCGCTTCCATACCGTTTACATAAAGCCAGGCTCACTGCTGACTGCGAGACCATTCTTTGGGAAGAGGGAGCTAAAGAGGTAGTAGATCAAATCAGAGCAATGTCAGAGGGTCGTGGGGCAGATGTATGTATTGATGCCGTGGGTTTCGAACCGGCTAGGAATATGCTGGAGAAAGCAAAGGCTGTTATTAACCTGGAAGCAGGCTCTACGAAAGTACTGGAAGCTTGTATGAGTGCGGTCCGTCGAAGCGGGATTGTTTCGGTGTTGGGTGTTTATCCTACTACCTATGACAATTTTCCCGTCGGGCAATTCTTTGATAAAGGCATTATCCTGAAAGGAGGACAGGCTCCTGCGCACAAACATATCGACAAACTATTACAGTACGTCGTGGAAGGGAAAGTAAAACTGGATGATATCATAACACACCGCCTGCCGCTTTCTCAGATAGCACACGGATATGACATTTTCAAAAAGAAAGAAGAGGATTGTGTCAAAGTAGTATTAGATCCCTGGGCATAGCCTTGCAAAAAAATCATGAGTCATTAAAGCCCTTCAATGAAAAAAAGAGATGATGAAACGAATTCCGGCGCATTTAACTATGATAATGATGCGCAGCCTGATCTGCATTACTTGACGGGATAAGTTGCGTCCCTCCGAACAACTTGCTGTAAGACACGGGACTAAAGGCAGGACTATTACCGTAAAATTTAAATTCCATACTTTACAATTATGACACCGAATCAATCTTTTCCCATCTTAACTGGCGATCAGCAATCTTTATTGGAATAGTTGAGCGAATACTCAATAAAACCGGTGGGGATACCAAAAGCATAAGACTGCTGGGGATTGGTGTATCTAATTTTGAAATAGGCTGAAAAAAAAAAACATTAAACCTTAGAAAAAGCACAATTCAAATTGTTTGAGTTTTATAAATTGTGAGTACTTTTTGTATTAATCTATTGATTTGCAAATAACCTTTTTTGAAAACCGGAATAGATGATTATCCGAAAAGCAAAAATTGAAGATGCCAAAGACATTGCATCTTTTTTATTCCTGGCAATGGAAGATATTACTTACCACTTCATAGGCAGGGAGAATGCCGGCGAAGCACTAGCACTGCTGGAATTCCTGACCGCTCAGGATGCGAATCAATATTCTTACAAACATACACTGGTTGCTGAAGAAAATGGTGAATTGGTTGGCTCCGTAACAATTTACAATGGTGCAAAATTACATGAGCTGAGGGAGCCGGTAGGCAATTTGATTAGACTAAAATTCAATGTCGATTTTAATCCTGAAGATGAAACGCAGCCTGGAGAATACTACCTGGATTGCATTGGCGTAAAATCAAATCAACAGGGTAAAGGTATTGGCACAAAGTTGCTGCAATTTGCAATTAAAGAATATGTCGTCAGAAGAAAGCTCACTTTAGGCTTATTGGTAGATAAAGCAAACCCGCAAGCGAAAAAATTATACCTGCGTTCAGGTTTCAAAATAACGGGAGAAAAAGTGCTGGCAGGGAAGTGTATGGAGCATCTTCAAATTACGCCTGAAAGCCTGACATATTTTGAGGAAGGCTAAGTGTATTTTGTCCTGGGGTTTGTCTTGCAGGTTTTCTCAACTCCCTGACGATTTTTATTACCCGAGGTACGGTCACTGCTTTGATACTATACGCAGAAATTCTGATCTTGGTATATGATATAAACAGATTGCTGTTTCAGTCGGTGTTTAATCGTGCGGGCAAGATCATGAAGCGTATCGGTTACTTCCTCATCTGTTCTCTTTGCATCTTCCGGCGTGGCCAGTTCACCGGTTAACACCACGCTCGGCGTCACGGTTACAGGGTATTGGGCTTTGTGCGCTCCGATGGTAGGAAATATAAGCTGGCCTTCCTGTAGGAAACAGCTTATGGTAGGCTGGCTGCTTTTTATTCGTTTAGACATCCATCCCTCAACTACTCCTGTGGCCTCTGCGAGGGTGTGTACCTTTCCCTCTGGTCCGTAACCTTCCTTTAAATCAAAGGTGATTTTATAGCTACGCTTCTTCATATCGCCTATGTTAAACAGATTTCAGGCAACATAGACCTACACGGACTGAATGTCCAGTCTTTTTTCCTTTTAAGATAGTTTTCAACATTGTCATACTGGTTGCTTATCGACTTTTATGCTTTTATTGTCTACCATTGATAATAGATGTAAGATAAATCAATAAAAAATCATGCTCTTGTTTTAAATATTGTCTTAGCTAAAAATTAGCTATCTATCCGTTCAAACGCAAATTGATCCTTCACGTGATCGTTAAAATATACGCCTTTTGATTTGGAGCTTTTAAATGATTTATAAATAGATTCAGGCACTTCTTTATAGTGGTATACCCAACCAGATACAAAGCCAACTATCAGGAGTTGCTTTGTTTCATCATAGCGTATAAACTTAATTACCGTTGAAGGCATGATTCACTCTTTTTCTTTTTCCTGTATCGTTTTTCTGCCGGTTTCCACTTCTACTTCTTTGGTGGTGACGGCATAATCATTAGGATGTATATCATTGCCATAAGCCACGGCATATGCTTTCGTAAACTCAGCACCGAGATAAAGGATGATCGAGGAGTAATACACCCAAACAAGCAAGACTACCAGAGATCCTGCAGCGCCATAAGTACTGCCAACCTGGGTTTGCGAAATGTATAGCGATATGCCGAATTTGCCAAGCATAAATAAGACCGATGTTATTAATGCTCCGGCAAAGACATCGCGCCATTTTATCTTCGCGTCAGGAAGTACCTTGAATATCACGGCAAATATCAGCCCGCTAATAATCAAACTAAGAACTAAATTAATAATATAGAAGACTACAATTGTTACATCGGGATACCTTGCTTGCAACCCCTTGCTTATACTCTCTATAATTCCCGTTACGCTTAACGAAACCAATAATAAAAAACCGAGGCTGACAATAACGGAAAATGAAAGAACCCTGTTTTGCAACATCTTCAACCAGCCTTTCTTAGGTTTTGCTTTTAGTCCCCAAATGGTATTGATGGAATCCTGAATTTCTCCAAAAACTGTTGTGGCACCAATCAAAAGAGCTATACCGCCAATGATGGCTGCCACGGTACTTTTTCCGGTAAGGGAAGCATTTTTTATAATCTCCTGAAGCTGGCTGGCGGTGTCTTTACCTACAAACCCCTCCAGGACAGCAAAAACTTCTCCTTCTATTGCCTCCCTTCCCAGAAATAAACCGCAAAGTGAAATGATCATTACTAAAAGCGGACCCATAGAAAATACGGTGTAGTACGCCAGCGATCCACTTAACTTGGTAATCTTATGATCAGAAAACCCTTTGAAGGTGCTTTTGATAATTGCCCATATTCCTTTAAATGACAATCGCTTGTTCGTGTTGGCTCCTGTTGCTGCTTGCATTATTGCTTGTTTTGACCGGTTGTACTATATTTCTTCATACCATTTATTCGTTGTTTTCCTACCGGTTTTTTCCCCGGCTTTTTCTTGCCTGTTCTTCACGTTTTCTCTTTGAGGAAAATAGCCGTTAAAACACCTGGCTTATCTTCTTCTCCATCTACCATTTCAGCAGGCTGTATATTAACTTACTATGATACCGTTCATTTCTGCTAGCTGTTTGTTCGCATATTTAAGCACAGCAAAAAGTAGTATCAGACTTATAATAACAAGAATGATAGTTACACTGCCTGTTATATATAGAACACAGCGACGTTAGCAGATAGTGTCAGTCAACTATCTTAATAAATAAATGTGCCAAAAGGTATGTTGGCTACTTTCGCGCCTTATAATAACTGCTGATTCGAAAATCAATCACCCACGTCGTGCATATCTGACTACCGCACACGTCGTATCGGAAGCAAAAAAGCCGATCATAAAGACCGGCTTTCTTTTGCCACAAAAGGATCTTGCCCTGTTTTAATAAATCCGAGATACCGTCTTTACTTTATCGATATTTACAGGTTTCATTGAGAAATCTAAACTAAGGTTCTTTTTACCACTTCAGAAAGGGGTGTCGTAGCTCGCCCTAAAATACCGGAGAGGGTTTTGCTTTCGTCAAAAAGATCACCTTTGGAAGCACTGGTATCCCAACCGGCAAATGCATCGGCCAGCCATTCCGGTAATCCTGCATTGGTAAGCCTTGCGGCATATTCTTTCTCCTGCAAATTGTTATATAGGATCTTTTTGCCAGTTTGCTTTGAGATTTCAGCAGCAAGTTCCGATAAGTTGTAAGCTTCATCTCCTGATAGTTCATAAGTCTTGTTTTCATGCCCTGCTGTGGTCAGAATGATAGCCGCCGCTTCTGCAAAATCTTCGCGTGTGGCAGATGCTATCTTACCCTCCCCTGCTGCCCCGGTCAGCTCTCCCGTCTGAATAGCAGCAGGTATTGAACTGGTATAATTTTCAGTATACCATCCGTTACGTAAAATGGTATAAGAGATCCCGGAAGCTTTTAAAGCCTCTTCTGTAGCCGCATGTTCCGGCGCCAGACTCAGAGAAGAAGTATCGGCGTGTAACAAGCTGGTGTACACGATCCATTTGACTCCCGCTTCCTGCGCTGCCCGAATTACGTTTTTGTGTTGGGCTTCGCGCTGCCCCACTTCACTCCCCGAAATAAGAAATAACGTGTCAATATCTTTCAACGCTCCGGCTAATGAATCAGGTTTTGAATAGTCGAAAGAACGGACTTCTATGCCTAGATCTGTTGCCTTTTCGGGAGTACGCACCAATGCCACCAGGCTTTCAATGGTTGTTCTTTCTTTCAGTTTGGCTACGGCAATTCGACCTAATTGTCCGGTAGCTCCTGTGGTTGCTATTTTCATTGTTTTGATTTTTTTGTAACAAAAATTGTTACAATTATGATTAAAAAAATTATTTGAACTGTTTACCGAAATCTGCCAGCGTCTTTTTTGTTAAGGCGTTGCTTACCAGGTAATCCGTTTCAAGGAAAAGCTGCGTCAGCCTGTCATTGATCTGCCTGCCTACGGGACACTGAGAATTCGGGTTCAGGTTTTTTTTACCCAATACTTCGGTATTCTTTACGGCATGATAGATAGCTGCCAGTGAAATTTTGCTGCTGGGTTTAGCTAACTGTACCCCGCCTTCTTTACCTTTTTTACTGATAACCAATCCTGCTTCATTCAAAATAATCAACTCTCTCCGTACAATAACAGGATTGACCTGTATGCTGCCGGCAATGTAATCGGAATTCAACCATTCGCCCGGCTGTCTAGCCAGCAGGGTTAAAATATGAATAGCCGTTGCAAATCTGGTATTGCTCATTCCGGAAGCAAAAATAAGCTGATTTTTTTAATTGTAACAAATAATGTGACAATTAAAATATCATAGAGCGTTTTAGCCCTATCCTATTTAATACCTGCCTGCAGGCTTGCTCAACATCGTCATTTGTAAAAATCGATAAATCGGGAGAGATGATTGGAAAAAAGAAAGCATTCATAAAAGATAAGCGAAGGCTGAACCACGGTCAGTCGATTTCAATCTCTATTATAACTTTCAATATAGTATCCATCTGCTGAATGGAGGATCGTTCCGTCTGCAGCCACACAGGTTCTGTCCGGACTGCCGCACCGGGCTACTTTATGTCCATCTACCTCACCATGGCTATGATGTTTCCCGCAGAAGGGGCATTTATCCGTCTTGGGGGTTTCTCCCTGTTTAAACTGGCTCCAATCTCGTTTTAGCACCAGGAACCTGCGCCCCTGCCATTCACGATACTGTATAGGATAATCTACACTAACTGTTTTATGAAAGATCTTGAAAAGTTGATTGGGGAGAGACATAGAGGGTTCTTCAGGAAAAGCAAGATAAGAAACGAGCAGAGGACGATTTAGCAATTTCAGTTCATTAGCATTCGAATAACAATTAGTCACTCTGGCGGAGAGCCAAATCCCATTGCTTCTCTATTCGTCCTTTCGGGAGATAACTTTTATAAATCTATCGCTGTATCAAATGCTCCTTAAAAATGCTATTGAGCTGGTACTTCCTCGATTTTTTGAAAACTGCTTTGCAACAGAATGAGGATGAGGATATTATTTACAATAACTGTCACTAAGAATGTTCAACTTGCCAACGACTATTCATTTGTCAAGCAAACGGCTCGGAGCCACTCCATATTGTTTTTTGAATGCAAACGAAAAATGTGACAGGTTTTCGAAACCCACTTCGTAACAGACATCCAATGGCATTTTCTTTTTCTCCTTCAGCTGATAATAAGCCAACTCCAGCCGTTTTTGGGTTAACCAGCGTTGCGGCGTCCTGCCAAAGGCTTTCTTAAAATCCCGCTTAAACGTCGTAAGGCTTCTTCCGGTGAGATAGCTGAATTTTTCGATGGGCAGATTGAACATAAAGTTCTTTTCCATGTAGTCTACGAGGTTGATCTTACCCGGCTCTTCAAAATCGGCAAACATGTGATCTATCTCTTTGTTCAGCGTTCGGAGAATGCTGATGGCTTCCGTAATTTTAATCGATGCAATATCCTCCGGGATATCCTTCATATCAAAGTATGGAATAAGGGATGCAAGACAGCTTGCCAACAAGGGGTGATTGTTGAAGCTATATATTTTTTGTGACTGCAGCGGCCTGGGTTTTATATTCCTGCTTGCATAAAAATCCCGGAGCCTCTCCACCGATAAATGCATTACGACCGTTTTATGCGGCTGACCGTTTTTAGGATAATTGATAATGGTGGCTAGTTGATTTCTCGGAATCAGAAAAATATCACCACTTCCGAAAAAATAGGTCGCGTTTGCCTGCACAATCTTGGTTTCGCCCGAAAGAAACCATACCAGCATATGCTGGTCAAACATAATGTCCGATTTAAAGAATTTATCCTCGTAACAGGAGAGCTTGATGTCTTCGGTAATATACCGGGCTTTATACTCCATGATTCTGGTATTTAAGCGGGAAATTCATAGGCAAAGGTAGCAGACAGCATAAGTATTGCTTTGTTTAAAAGATCAACTTGTCTGGCAACACTTGCTGTTGAATAATTATTCATGATGGGATGATCTGGCTTTTACCCGGCGTTGAACTTCAAACCAATCATTTCCTCGGTCAGTGTCCAAAGTTTCTTTGCGCTGCTTTCCTCCAATGAATATGGATTCACACCTTTTTGACAAGTAATAGCTGCAGATAGTGGGGCTATATCTGCATCCTCACAATACACACCGCCGATATTGTTTAGCAAGGGACTGGTTGCGCACCACACCGTTGTAGCAGCACCTTGCGAAATCGTTTTCAAAGAGGCAGCTACTTCCGGTAATATCGTGCCCGATGCATCTGCAAAACCCATTTTCTGAAACAATTCCAGCGGTGCTTCCCGCCCTAGTTCAGTGCCGCCAATCGAGCCGGGATGTACGGCATATACCCTGATGTTGGAGGAGCGGGCGCGGTTGTCTAATTCCATTGAAAAAAGATTGACTGCTGTTTTGGATTGTCCGTATCCATCTAATGTTTCATATTCTCTTTGCAGGAAATTAGGATCATCAAAGTTGAAAGAAGCAAATTGATGCCCATGAGAAGATACATTCACTACTCTCGCCCCTTCTGCTTTCCTGAGTGCCGGCCATAATGTTGCTGTAAGTTGAAACTGTGCCAGATAGTTGGTAGCCAGTTGCGATTCAATACCCCGTTCATCCCTGCGCAGCGGCACCCACATAATACCAGCATTATTGATTAACAGATGCAATGGTCTTTCCGAAGCCAGGAACTTATTGGTAAACGTGTCTATAGATGCGGGGGACATCAGGTCTATGGTTTCAATCTCCACATTGGCAATGCCTTCAAGGTTTTTCTTCGCTTTCTCTACATCCCGTGCCGGTACGATAACCGTTGCTCCTGCAGCAGCCAGGGTCCGGGTTGTTTCCAGACCGATCCCTGTATTGCCACCGGTAACGATAACAGTCTTACCTGTCAGGTCACTGCTTTTAATAACATCACCAGCAGTTGATTTTGCGTCGAAGCCTGAACCTATGGGTTGTTGCAAGGCTCCCTGGTAGTTGTTCTGTTTCATTTTTAAATTTGTTTTGTTGAAACAAAAATAGAGCGACAACCCACTATCCACTTTGTTTAAAAGTCCTAATTTGCTTTGTTTAAAGGACCCTGTCATCTCTTCCCGCCCTACTCCTACCAGTTTTTTCTAGGCTGCTTTAGAAAATCCGAAACTTGCTATATTCTACTGTCTTAGAGCGATTAACCTTAGCAGATTAATCGGTATGGTATGTATTATACTTGCAAGCTTAATCATCTTTCCCCCCTCAAAAAAAAGCGAATATAAAACGGCGGCGGCACGGAATCAGCTATATAAGGGCAAACGGGATTCCGGGCTTAATCACCACGTTTTACAAGTATTTTCCGTACACCTTCAGTCCGCCCTAATCCAGTATGAATTTATGAGACAGACCGGGGAGCGGCTAGCCGCTCCCATTTTCCGGTTGCCGGATTGACTTGTTTTATAACCCGTGCGGGGTTACCGGCAGCTACACTGTAAGGAGGCACATCTTTGGTGACTACCGCCCCCGCGGCTATAACCGAGTGTTTTCCGACGGATACTCCTGCAGTTATTACCACATTAGCCCCCACCCAGCATTCATTTTCTATAATGATTTCTGCTGTTGTTACACCTTGGCGATGAATAGGACTACTCAAAGATTCATAAACATGGTTTAACCCACTCACGACAATGTTCTGGGCGAAAATGACATCATCTCCAATGCGCACAGGACCAATAATCACATTTCCCATACCCACCAAAGTGTGACTACCGATATGAACATCCCCCATGCCGTTATTGATCGTACTGAAATCTTCGATGATGGAATAGGATCCGAGACTGAACTCATTAAAAGGAAGGACATCGACGCGCGTGCGGGAACGAATGATGGCTCCTTTACCTTTTTTATGAATAAATGGATTGACAAATAGCTTAACCCATGTTCTCGGACGCGCCTCAAACTTTGGAACTAACAGGTAATGAATAAGTTTTTTTAATCTGGGATTCTGTTTGATGCGTTCTTTAAAAGACATGGTTATGGCTGCATTAAGTAAAAATAAACAATACACACATAATCGTTAAACCGCTAGGAAAATTAACAACAATTACTACTTTTGATTAACCATTCATTAACATCAGGAAATGTTATGCAAATAGAAAAAAAGCTTATACTAGTCGTTGATGATGACAAAGTGATATCACGGTTACTTTCAATAATATTAAGTGAGATATACACTGTAGTCAATAAGCAAAACGGTCTTGATGCTTTTCGATGGCTGGAAGAAGGTAATTTTCCAGACCTGGTGATCTCGGATATGATGATGCCCTATCTGGATGGATCATCCTTTGTACGCAACCTGAAAACAAGCGGTTTTTACAGAGACACGCCGGTAATTGTTTTAAGCGGTGCAGACAATTTAGAAGAACTGATTGGCGAGATGCCATTTAAAGTTGAGGGTTATCTAAAAAAACCCTTTAATCCCGGCAGTTTGAAAAACTCCATAGCGGACATATTAAACAAAACAGATAATGCAGCAGCTTAATTGGAATGCAACTGCTTCAACAATTTCCGGAGCTGCTTTTTGCGTTGATTGTAAGGAAGAGTTATTGGAAAAACTTCCGGCTAACATACAGTTTAATGTTACAGACTCTTTAAAAGAGTTTGAAAACTATATTGTAAACCAGTCCCTGCTGTCACTTCCTGATGTCTTACTCATAGAAATTGACAAGGAAGGTAAGTGCTTTGACATCATCGACAGGATTAAGAAAGATTCTATGCTCAAAGGTCTGATTATCGTGCTGGTTACCCGTGAAAATAATACTCTCTGGCTTAAAAGGGCAAAAGAATTAAAGGTTCATGACTATTATGTCAGACCATATCCCGTGAAAGATATCGCAGACCGGCTGGTATTTCTGGTAAAATTCAAATTGATCAAGCCCAGTATAGACGAGTTATCGAAGCAAGTGGAAAGTACCTTTAGAATACCGCCCGTAAAAAGGCTGTTTGATATTGCTTTCTCCGGTACTTTACTGCTGCTCTTGTCCCCTCTGATGTTGCTGGTCGCCCTGCTTATTGCATTAGATTCTCGCGGGCCGATTGTTTACAGAAGCAAAAGGGTAGGCACCGGGTATAAGATATTTGACTTTTACAAATTCAGATCCATGCGGGCGGATGCGGATAAGAAACTGGCTGAGTTAGCCGCATTAAATCAATATTCTGCAGACGGCCAATCTGCCACTTTTCAAAAATTCAAAAACGACCCCAGGATCACACCGATCGGAAGATTCATCCGGAAAACAAGCATAGATGAGTTGCCCCAATTGTTCAACATATTGAAAGGAGATATGTCCACAGTAGGTAACAGACCTTTACCTTTATACGAGGCCGAAATGCTCACGTCCCAGGAATGGGCGTGGAGATTTATTGCACCTGCCGGTCTTACCGGGTTGTGGCAGGTTTCGCGCAGGGGAAAGGCAGAAATGTCAGAAAAAGAAAGAAAAAAACTGGACAATTTTTATGCCCGACACTACTCCCTTTGGCTGGACATGAATATTCTCTTCAGAACTATCCCGGCTGTTTTTCAAAAGGAAAGCGTATAATTATCATTAGATGAAAGCTATTTTATTAAGTTTTCTTATTGTCCTGGTGTCTTTGTTCACCTGCCATGCGCAGGAGTCCATGATGAAAGATATTAACTATGACCTTCTTGACCGGTTAGTCAAGCATGCCAGAGATAATTACCCACGCATCCAGGCCAATCTGCACCGGATAAAAATGGCACAAGCCAATGTTACCAAGGCGCACCTTTCCTATTTCGACATATTTACATTTTCATATCTGAATAGTCCCAACAATTCTACCACTATTGTTAACCCCACCCTCCTTAACGGTTACCAGTATGGTGTATTTGCCAATGTGGGCTCGATTGCACAAAAGCCGGCTGCTGTAAGGGTAGCCAGGGAGGAGAAAAAAGCGTTAATGTGTGAAAATGAAGCGTACAAACAAAACATCGAAATGGAGGTAAGAAAGCGCTATTTATTGTATGTTCAGCATCTTAGTACGCTCAGATCACGTACTACCGCTTTAATAGATGCAGAAAGTGCGCTAAAGGAGGTGAAATATCGATTTGAAAAAGGAGAAGAAACTTTTGACAATTATAACAAAGCATTGGTTGTAATCGAGGATCACCATCAAAAAGTCATAGAATCAGAAGGTTCGATGCTGGTTGCTAAAACTGAATTAGAAGAATTCCTCGGAGCTAAACTTGAAGACTTTTAATGACGGAAATACTCAATTTCATAAAAGTGTTGCTGCGGCATAAACTGATTTTAATCATCATCCCGGTGATCGCAGTTGTCATTACCTATTTTTTTGTTTCGCAAATACCGAGCAAATATGTTTCACAAAGCAGACTGGCTACCGGTATTGTGGATAATTCAGAAGATATAGGGCTGGGGAAAGCGTCTTCCCAAAGTGCTACTGCCGGCCAGGAATTCGATAACCTGATACAAATGATGACACTGAAAAAAATCGTCAACCAGGTATCTTATCTGCTAATCATACACGATTTAGGTTCAGACACTCCCTTCAGAAAAAAAAGCCGGCTTATTCAAGACCTGGATCAGAATGCGATCCGGCATGCCAAAGAGGTGTACAAAAGCAAGTATGCAGGCGGGCAGGAACTCTCTTTATGGAATAATGACGAATCAGGGCTATATAAAGTACTGCAGTCGATGAAGTATGATTATGAATCGCTCAGGAAAAGCCTATTAATCTACAGAGTGGGCAGCAGCGATTTCATTACCGTAGAATTCGAGTCAGAAAATCCAAAGCTTTCCGCTTTTGTCGTCAATACTTTGTGCAAGGAATTTATACAGAATTACTCGCTTAGGATCCTGGCGAATCGTCACAAAACGATAGCCTTCCTTGACAGTATGCTTTTGCAAAAGCAAAACATGATGGAGGAGCAGATGACGGCGCTAAGGGAATACAAAATAAAAAACAGGGTTCTTAATCTCAATGAACAGGCCAAAAGCCTGTATGGGCAAATTGCTGATTTTGAAACGAGGAGAGAAATCGCCAAAAAAGATGTTGCAGGTTATGGTGCAGCGCTGAAAAACATCGATCACAAATTTGATCCGGCAGACAGGAAATATATGGAAAGTGCTCTTGTGGGCATCAACCAGGAAATTGAAAACACCAAGGAAGAATTAAAGGACGCCAACCAGGCATATATCAGCAACGGATTCCAGCAACCCTACAAAACACAAATGGAGGCCTTGCAGAAAAAACTGAATGCCCAGATAGCAACAGCATCCGATAAATATGCTTATAACCCCATGGCAGCAAAGGAAAACCTTGTAAGCCAAAAATTATCGCTCGAAACCTCTCGCGAGGTGTCAGCTAACAGCATTGCTGTTATTAATGAAGAAATCGCGCGGTTGAATCGCAAACTGGATGTCCTTGTACCCAACGAAGCGGAAATAGAATCCTATGAAAAACAAATAGACATTACCTCCAGGGAGTATATTGAATTATTGGCTAAATACAATGCGATCAGCACCGGGCCGGGCTCGGAAATGCATATTAGGCAGCTGGAACCTGCCATGCCCGGAACAGCCCTACCCTCTAAAAAAATGCTACTGATCATTCTATCCGGCATTATCAGTTTCAGCTTTTGTATTATCGTGCTATTCGTCCTGTTTATGCTGGACAGATCCGTTACCGACGTCCGCACCCTGGCAAATGAAACGAACCTGCCTGTACTCGGCTACCTGAACAAGGTAAGAGGTAAAGAACTGGATTTTAGCAAGCTTTGGAATACAAATTCTGATCAATCCATTTTACTGTTTAAAGACCTGTTACGATCTGTACGCTTCGAGATCGAATCCGATCTTGACAAAAATCAAAAAATCGTAGTTATTACGAGTTTGTTGCCCGATGAAGGCAAGACATTTTTTACCATCAGCATGGCGCATGCTTTAATCCGGGCAAATAAAAAAGTACTGGTGATAGATGGCAACTTCGTCAATCCCACCATTACTAAAACGGTTTCCGCCACCCAATACCTCGATGATATACTGAGGAACCGGGAAACTTTACAAGCGGGCAGCACACTGGATGTAATCGGCAATAAGGGTGAGGATATCTCGCTGCTCGAACTTGCAGGTGAGAACGAAATACAGGAGAGATTACAGCAACTGAAGCAAGACTATGATATAGTACTGGTAGAAACGGGAGCCCTCAGTAACCGCAGCATCACTAAAGAATGGATGATGTTCGCCGACAAAGTAGTATGCGTTTTTGAATCGGGTAATAATATCATTTCATTTCACCAGCATAGCATTGTTTATTTACAACAGCTGGGTAGTGTTTTTTGTGGATGGGTTTTAAACAAGGTCACTGATGACAATATAAAAAGCTGGAAGTTCAATCCCTTCGTTGGCAAGAATAAAAACACGGTATGACGGATGTATTGTATGGCTTATGGCTTGTTTTACAATGGGTGGTCGGATACAACCTCGTCTTCCCTCTTTTACTGCTTTTGATTTACATTTTAAGAAACCGGAAGAAGATACCACAAGCTCGGGAAAACAGTGCGGATTACGCAATAATCGTTACTGCTTACCAGCAAACCACTTTACTTCCCTTCGTTGTAGACTCCATCCTGAAACTGAAATACACCCATTACCTGGTTTATATAGTGGCGGATAATTGTGACATCAGCGATTTAAAATTTGATGACGAAAGAATTTTGGTTTTACGACCACCTGAGGTATTAGCCAGCAACACCCGGTCTCATTTTTATGCCATTAACCGCTTCAAACGTGCGCACGATAGACTTACTATTATAGATGGTGACAATCTTGTAGAACCGGATTACCTGGACAGGCTGAATGACTATTTTGAGGCAGGTTTTGAGGCAGTGCAAGGCGTGCGGCATGCTAAAAACCTGAATACCACGTATGCCTCCTTGGATGCAGCCAGGGATATATACTATCATTATTATGATGGCAAAGTGCTGTTCGGAGCCGGCTCATCGGCTACCCTTGCAGGGTCAGGCATGGCTTTCACCACATCTTTATACCGCACCTGCCTTGAACATAAAGACGTCACAGGTGCCGGCTTTGATAAAGTACTGCAGGCAGAGATTGTAACCCGCGGTTACAGAATTGCTTTTGCAGAAGACGCCATAGTTTATGATGAAAAAACTTCGCAGTCCGACCAGTTGGTGAAACAACGAGCCAGATGGATAAACACTTGGTTCCGCTATTTTTCATTTGGTTTTGGTATTGCCGGCAAAGGGCTCCTCCGCTTTGATGCCAACCGTTTCTTATTCGGCCTGGTATTGTTGCGTCCACCACTTTTTATCTTCCTGTTATTGTCCGTATTATTTGCTTTAGTAAATACCTGGATTGCACCCGGTGTAGCTTTGGTCTGGTTAACCGGTTTACTCCTATTTGTTGCAGGCTTTTTTATAGCACTGGGTGTGAGTCATACAGACAAACGGATATACAACTCCCTTAAAAACATTCCGAAATTCATGTTCTTCCAGGTACTGTCGCTTTTAAAGGTGAGAAAAGCCAATCAGAACTCGGTGGCGACTACCCATTTTGGGCATGAAACGGACCATAACAAAACCGGCAATCAATAAAATACATGATGAAAACAATCGTCAAATATGTTTTGCAAAAACTATTAGGGTTTGATAACTACCTGCTCCTGTTTGCACAGTTTACACTGCGAAGGCTCTACAGCAACAAGCATGAAGAAGAGTTCATTTACTTCCTTAACATGATACCGGAAGACGGTACAGCACTGGATATTGGAGCCAACATTGGCGTAATGACCACTGCCATTGCCAGAAAAGTAAAACACGGAAAGGTGATATCCTTTGAACCGATGCCTGACAACATCAGGGTACTGAAAAAAATGATTCAACGATACAAGTTATCCAATGTATCGATACAGGAGACCGCCCTTGGCGACCAACCCGGAAGTCTTACCATGGTGTTACCCGTAATGAATAATTTAAAGATGCAGGGGCTGAGCCATGTAAAAGAAGAAGGCAATACGGATGCCTGGAACCAGGGCAGAGAATACACGGTACCGGTGCAGATGCTGGATAACATGCAGGAGCTAACTGCTCTTAACCGGCTGGATGCTATTAAGATTGATGTAGAAAATTATGAATACTATGTATTGAAGGGCGGAGAAAAACTGCTTTCAAAGCACATGCCTTTTATTTACTGCGAACTCTGGAATAATGATAAGCGTCGTATGGTGATGGACTTGCTAAAAGGACTAGGTTACGAAGTAAAAGTTTATAAAGACCAGCAACTGATCGATTTTAAAGACCAGGTAAATGAAACCAATTTCTTTTTTGTAGCAAAAAAGTAAACAGGTTATGAAAATATATCCTGATAACAAACGTGCAAAAAAAGAGGATAACAGTAGTATTACCACCTATTGGTTCGAAAAGCTGGCTATTGCTATTGCCTTTATCAGTGTATTCATGTTTTTCGTAAAACTGTTATTTTTCTGATGGATTCCGTTCGGTTACAGTCGGACTATGGCTCGGGTAAGCAAGGATGGCGACACCGCCTGGTTCCCGACATGCTGGCCCGTAAACTGGGCCATCCGTTAGTGCTTCTCATTACCTTATTGACCTGCCTGTGCTTTGCAGGGTTTATAACATTTGCGGGACCGAAGTACGCCATTTTAGGGCTGGTTTTGATGTTGGGAATGTTGGTAGCTGCCGGTGTAGTGGTCAACCCCAGATTCGGCATTCTTACCATGCTGGTAGCCGCTTATCTTATCATGTGGATCATGCGTTTGGGTGTCAACTTCCCGCTGGGGACATTAATGGACGGATTACAGGGCCTGCTTATCCTGGGATTCTTATTGAAAATACGCAGTCGCCGGGATTGGTATGTTTTCAAAAATCCCATAAGTTACCTGATCCTCATCTGGATCGGCTACAACCTGCTGCAAATTGCCAATCCCGCAGCCGAAAGCAGGCTGGCCTGGCTCTATACACTCCGATCAGTCGCTATCCTGATGCTGATGTACTTTATATTTTTTTACCACATCCGCAGTACAGAGTTTGTAAAACAAATATTCAAATTATGGATCCTGCTCTCTACGTTTGCAGCTGCTTACGGCATGTACCAGGAAATGTTCGGATACCTGCCTTTTGAACAGCGCTGGATTGATTCAGACCCGCTGATCACCGATTTATATTTTATCGCGGGTCACTGGCGAAAGTTCTCCATCTTTTCAGACCCGGTTGCTTTTGCATATAATATGGTCATGAGCAGTATCCTTTGCTTCTGTATTGCCACAGGTCCTGTAGCCATCTGGAAAAAAATAATCCTGAACTTGCTGGGTGCATTTTATATCATGGTGATGCTCTACAGCGGTACCCGGGGCGCGTATGTGTTGCTGCCGGCTGCAATGTTCATGTACAGCATCATGCGGTTCAATAAAAAGGTATTCGTATTTGCCATGATCGTAGCCATGATAATGGCGGTGCTGATTGTTATACCTACCGGCAACCCTACCATTGTACGTTTCCAATCTGCATTCAAGCCTGCAGAAGATGCATCCTTCAACTTAAGATCGCAAAACCAGAAAAAAATACAGCCTTATATCTTATCGCATCCAATGGGTGGCGGACTGGGCGCTACGGGGGTATGGGGACAACGTTTTGCTCCCGGCTCTTACCTTGCCAGTTTCCCGCCTGACAGCGGCTACGTAAGAGTAGCGGTAGAACTGGGATGGATGGGGCTGCTGATCTTCTGCATCCTGATGTTTGCCATACTGCGAACAGGTATCAAAAACTATTACCGCATCCGGTCCCCGGAATTGAAGACTTACTGCCTGGCTATCACGCTCATTCTTTTTGTATTAAATATCGGCAACTACCCGCAGGAGGCGCTGGTACAGTTTCCTTCCAATATTTATTTCTACCTGGCTATTGCATTGGTTAATGTTTTCCCTATAATAGACAAACAACTTCATGGAGGAACAGCTGCATCCTGAGATGATCACCGGCAGAGATATTGTTATTACAGGACAGCAGCCCTGGGATGTAAACATTGGTTCCAACTGTAAAAATATTGCTGAGGAATTTAGTAAACATAACCGGGTACTTTATGTCAATACGCCGCTGGACCGGATTACTTCATGGAGGAACAGGCATCAACCGGAGATCATTAAAAGAAAGGAGATTATCAGAGGGAATAAGGATGCTGTTGAACAGATACATGCGAACCTTTGGGTATTAACTCCCGATTGCAAGCTCGAATCCATCAATTGGATCGGCATTCAGAAGTTATTTGAGCGATTGAATAAAATCAACAATAAGCGTTTCGCAACAACTATACAAGCCGCAATAAAAGAACTGGGCTTTAGTAATATCATTTTATTCAACGACAATGATATGTTCAGGAGTTATCACCTGAAAGAATTATTAAAACCCTGCGTCAGCATATATTATTCACGTGACTACATGTTGGCGGTAGACTACTGGAAAAAGCATGGGAAAAAAATGGAGCCGGAGCTGATAGCCAAAAGTGACATTTGCGTAGCCAATTCCACCTACCTGGCAAATTATTGCCGTCAATACAACCCCGCTTCTTTTTATGTAGGACAGGGCTGCGAACTGGAGCTCTTTACAAGAGACATCGGTGCTGCCCGGCCTGCTGATATGTTAAACATGCGGGGACCTATCATTGGTTATGTGGGAGCTTTGCAAAGCATCAGGCTGAGTATAGATATTATCCGCCACTTGGCCGTAAATCGCCCCGACTGGAACATTGTTTTAGTAGGCCCGGAAGATACACAATTCCTGAACAGCGATTTACACACAATACCGAACGTATATTTTCTAGGCTCTAAACCGGTAGAGGAGATCCCGGTTTATGTAAATGCCTTTGATGTGTGCATTAACCCACAATTGGTAAACCAGGTTACCATTGGCAACTATCCCCGCAAGATAGATGAATACCTGGCTATGGGAAAACCGGTGGTAGCCACGCAAACCGATGCTATGAGTGTATTTTCCGAACATTGTTATCTTGCCGGCAGCAAAGAAGCATATGTAACATTAATCAGCAAAGCCCTGGAAGAAGATAGCGTGGAGAAGCGAAAAGCCCGTATGGAATTTGCGGCGGGACACACCTGGAAGAACAGCGTAAAAGACATATACAGCGCCATTAACCAAACATTTGAAAAGCGGGCTACGCTGCCTGAGCACCTCATCATACTGGGTATGCCCCGATATGATGACGACCTGGAATCTACCAGCTACATGCTCGCCAAGGAATTGGCTGCTCATTTCAAGGTATATTATGTTGATAATCCGTTCACGTACCGGGATTACGTACAGTCACACAATACTCCCCAACTGCAAAAACGTAAAGAATTCTTCAAAAGCAGCAGTAACGGGGTGATTGACACAACTGTAGCCAACCTGAAAGTGGTCATCACCCCGCTGATACCTTCTATACATTTTCTGCCTGAAGGCTGGCTATACCGCCGCTTATTGAGAATAAGCGAGCATATTATCCGTAAACGCATCAAAAAGACGCTTACCGGGGAAGGTACAGATCGCTTTATTTATCTTAACTCTTTCAATTTTCATTATCCTCGGGTTATGGACAAGGCGGATCCTGCTCTTACCATTTACCATTCGCTAGATCCTATGATCATGGACTTTGACAAAAAACATGGTCTGATCTCAGAACCCATCGTCGTAAAGGAAAGTGACCTGGTGGTTTGTTCCGCAAAAGCACTTGCAGAACAGTTCAGGCGCGTAAATCCAAACACCTATTTCCTGCCAAATGCAGCAGATGTAACGCATGCGCGTAAAGCGCTGGAGCCCGGGCTGGAAATTCACGCATCTATCCGATCCGTACCCCATCCGGTGATCGGGTATTTTGGTAATATCGAGCGCCGTATTGACTACAAACTCGTAGAAACCGTAGCGCAATTGTTGCCATCTTATCATTTTGTATTTGCAGGCCCTTACAATGACGCTTACATACCTGCTTCCTTTAAATCTTTACCTAATGTATTTCTGACCGGGAAAGTGCCTTATGCCGATATGCCGGCTGTGATAAAAGGCTTTGATGTAGCAATCATACCTTTCCAGTCTGACGAGGTCAGCAGCTCCATATTTCCGTTGAAGTTATTCGAGTACCTGGGTGCCGGAAAGCCCGTTGTGGCCACTCACTTCAACCCGAACCTCAAACAATTTACAGGCGAACGGGTACAATACCAAAATGAACCTGGCGCTTTTGCCCAGGCGCTGGAAGCGGCATGCGCAGAAAGAAATTCAAATGTGCAGGAAAGAGTACAGTTGGCTTCTGAAAACACCTGGGTACACAGAGCACGTCAATTAATGGAGCTCATGCAGCAAACACTGAAGCAGCAGCAAAACAACAATGGTTAAAATTTCCCGAAGAGATACTCCCGGTTCAGTTTAAAATGCCGGTACCCCAAACGTGCAATTGAGACCAAAGGATTGCGGGATTCTCTCCAATAGTCGCGTTTCATGGTGCTGGGTTCATCAGAAGTATTCAACTGGTTAAATAAGCCCTTGAAATCTTCATAAAAGAGACCTTTTCCCCTATGTCGCAGAAAAGACATCATCATGTTGAACTCTGTTACATCTCCCTTTGTACCTTCCGTATATCTTCCAAACTTTTCAAAAAAGCTTGTGCGCCGCAAATGCGGGTGGTCGCTGTATTGATAGAATTTTTTGTAACCGGGATAGAGTATGCTAAACTTCATTTCTGAAAAGCCTCCTTCTACGGGCTTCAGGTATGGATACTTAAAATAAGCATAGAAGCGTATCATATCCAGTGTATCCTCTTTTTTAAGAAGTTTCAGCGCCAGTTCCATTTTTTCAGCAAAGAGCGGGTATGGATCAAAGTCTTCCTGCACGTACAAGGTGTATGGTGTTTTGATGGCATCCTGACCCTTATTCAAATTATTGCCCAGCCCTTTATTTGTAGGGGTCGTTACCAACCGTATTCCATACTTCGTCACATAAGACTGCAAAACCTCAAGATGTTCCGGCTTGCTTCCATCATCTGATACCACAATTTCTTCGAAAGATATATGCAGCGAGCGGAAGGCCATTAAAAGCCGCTCCAGTGATTTACTACGATTATAATGTGTAACCAGTAAACTTACTTCTTTAAAAAAAACAGCGTTTCCCATTGCTACGTAATTTTTCTTTCCGGTGTTTTCATAAAATAAACGTCCCGGGTACATTTCAGTAATTTATATTGCAGGTAAAGCGCGCGCAAAGTCATGATAAAAACATTACGGCTTTCCCGCCAGCCTGCACGGTTCATGGTACTGGGTTCGTCCGAAGAGTTTTTTTGATAGAACAGTGCTGTAAAATCATTATAAAATAAGCCTCGCCCACCCTTCTGGATAAACGAGATCGCCATGGTGTATTCGGTAAGATCCCCTTTAATGCCTTCTGGGTACCTGCCAAACTTTTCAAGAAAGTTACTTCTCCTCAGGTGCGGGTGATCGCTATATACATAAAATTTAAGGTGGTTGGGCGTAAACGGGCTATAGACCATTTCTGAAAAACCTTTTCCATACAAACGTTTTTTAGGGTATGTGAAATAGGCATAAAAACGTACGATATCCAGCGACATATCTTCTTTCATGAATTGCAATGCATCTGCAAAATGTTCCGCCAGTATAGCAGACGGTTCAAAATCTTCCTGCACATACAGCGTATAGGGGGTTGTCACAGCATCCTGACCTTTGTTTATGTTATTGCCCAATCCTTTATTCCTGGGAGTGGTAATCAATTTATAGCCATATTCCTGCTGCCCAGCCTGAAGCGGCTCCAGGTGTTCTGGTTGGCTTCCGTCATCAGACACCACAATATCGCCAAATATAAACTGTTGCTTTCTGAACGTTTCCAGAAGGCGCTGTAAAGACTTGCTGCGGTTATAGTGTGTGATCAGAAGCGTTACTTCCGGAAATGCGTAAGCCATCTTAGTTTATTTCTTTGCATTGTTGCCGGTCACATACTCGCCCATCAGCTTGCCCTGAGACCGGAACCTGTTTTTAAATGCAGCCCATATACCGCCGTCATACATTAACCGGCGGGGCGAGGTATACACTCTTGCCTTTGCGTCCGTTACGAGCTTCAGCACGCCCTTTTTCTTCAGATTCACCGCCATGCGGCCGTCTTCTGCCTCATCCACAAAATAATCGCTGCCGGCGGCGTTGTCGAATTTGCGGACGTTGGTCACTCTAAAGCCACCTGTTTCCCGCCCTACTTTCGTCACAAAACCCATATTGAAACCCAACACATTCAGAAACTCCCTTTTTCTTTTACGGATGCGAATGAGCAAACCTGTGACACGCTCGTAAAACCATAATCCTGTCCTGCCGGCACCTTCAGGCGGAATAAAAGAATACCGGCCATATACTCCTACAATATGATTATTATGCTTCATGGGTGCTACCATCAGGTCTATCCAGTCCGGCGGATAAAAAGTATCGGAATCTGCACAGAGATGGTATTTGCCTCTTGCTTTTTCAAGTCCCATTTGCCTGGCATGCGGGGTGCCTTGCTCCGGCTGCAGATAATTACGCACCCCCAATTTGTCCAGCACCAGCTGCGTGCGATCCGTAGAGTTATTGTTAATAACCACTATTTCCACCTTCATGTTTGTGTTACTGGAACTTAAAGAACTTAAAGCCCTGTAAATATTATTTTCTTCGTTCCATGCGGGTATGACTACGCTAACTTCCGGCACTTCTTCCTGGAATTTACTGATGCGTGATTTCAATCCGGTGATTTCTGCTTCCGTAAGATCATCAAACTTCTTATTGATGTAAAGATGCTGATTGACCCAGCCTGGCAGTGAGAACATATCCATTATCGGTCCGTTTACCTTTTTGTTAATAACCTGTTATCGACAACTAAAGTTTGAAGATAAATAAATTAGATCACCTGCAAGAGGTCTGATACAGAGTTTTATAAAGTATAATGCACAATTAATCGTGTAGCCTGTTGCATTCCTGCCTTCAAGGCCGGATATTTGCCAGGGTCCGTCGTATCGTACATGAACCTAACCAGCTTTCTTCAAAAACTCCGTAATAAGCATTTTTTATCCCTGGCTGGCAATGCTGTCATGTCTGTATTAGGTATGATTACGATAGCTGTTTTGTACCGGGCATTATCGGTTTCAGATATTGGCATATGGGTGTTTTTCCAATCTATCTTGTTGCTGGTCGACACCTTCCGCTCGGGTTTCATTACCACCGCCTTTATTAAATTCTACGCAGGTGCTACGGAAGAAAAGAAAGCGGAGGTAACAGGCGCCACCTGGTACATAGGAAGTCTTATTACCGGCAGTTTCATTGTTTTGAATATCCTGGCATTCTTTGTTCTTGACAGCTTCGACAACCCGGGACTTCTCTTGTTTCTGAAATGGTTTGGACTCAGCTATTTGTCTACGCTGCCCATGTTCATTGCCACGTGTATTGTTCAGGCAGAGCAACGTTTTGACAGGCTATTGATTATCCGCCTATTAAACCAGGGATTATTTATCGTTTTTGTATTTGCACTTGCTATTTTAAAAATTGTCAGCTTACAGATGGTGGTGTACAGCAACCTGGCTGCAGGCGGCATAGCCAGCCTGGTTGTCGTAATGAACGGGTGGTCCAAAATCACCGTTTTTTCAAAACGAACAAAAGAGAGTGTCCTCGAGCTATATCATTTCGGAAAATACAGTGTGGGTACAACGCTGAGCTCCAACCTTTTCCGCACCTCTGATACCTTTATTATCAATTTCATGCTGGGAGCACCGGCCCTGGCTGTTTACAACCTCGGACAGAGGCTCATGGAGCTCATAGAAATCCCTTTGCGGAGTTTTGCCGCTACCGCCATGCCTGGATTAGCGGCTGCCTACAATGGCAACAACAGGGAGGAGCTGATCATTACCATGAAGAAATATACGGGCACTATCACTGTGGCACTGGTTCCTGTGGTAGTATGTGGAGTGCTGCTGGCCGATGTAGCGATCTATATACTTGGGGGTAAAAACTATATGGATACTGAAGCTGCCAATGTCTTCCGGCTCTTTCTCACCTTCGCCCTTCTGTACCCGGCAGACCGTTTTCTGGCGTTGACGGTCGATGTCATTAATATGCCCAAAGTAAATTTCATAAAAGTACTGGTCATGCTGGTGGTAAATGTGGTGTGTAACTTTATCGGCATCTATCTATTCGGCAACATTTACGGAGTAGCATTGGCTACTTTATTTCCTATATTGATAGGCGTAGGCGTAGGCTATACGGTATTAAACAGCTACCGGCATTTTTCGTTTTTCAGCATATACAGCTTTGGCTGGAATGAGTGTAAAACGGCGATTGCCAATATCAGGAATCGAAACGGCCGTCCCGATTAATAGGATAATACCGCTTTAAAAATATTCTTTCCTGTAGAAGCTTCAAATACATAGGTGAAACTATGACATAACCGGGTAATGATGATAAACCCGAAATGTTCATTTAAGTTATCCAAATTATAAGGTTCATTTTCAGGTAAGGCGGCCATAGTAAAACTGGCTACGCCATCCTGATTGATATTTAGATACAGCTCATTCAATTCTTCCTTTAGGATACAGGCGTTACGGTTATGATCCCTGGGATGAAGCGGCCAGTGCAATGATTCGCCATCATGCAGCACCAGCTGTAAAGGGCATCCACAATCTTCTTTGATGATCTCTAATCCATTAGTGACAAATTCCATGCTTATCGTAGTGTCAGCATCGCCTGAATGCTTATATCCGTTGGTGATCAATTCAATCAATATCCACTTGCATTTTTGCAAAACAGATGCAGTTTCCTCCCCCGACAATTCGAGGGGTATGGATGAAAGCAATTCATCTACCTGTCTCCCGAATAACTGAGGGTCAGCTTGAATAGTAATTTTTTTTTGACCGGGTCCTTCTTTCATTATAGTGATGCTACTGCCTGTTCTTCGCTATCAAAAATCTTAAACACCTTATTCATTCTTATCAGGTGCAACAGATCATAAATATCCTTTTGCAATTCTACCAGGTAAATATCCGAGCCTTTTGAAATAGCATACTTTAATGAAGCTACCAGGCTGCCTAAAAAAGAACTGTCAACATAGGTCACCTGGCTAAAATTCAATATCATGTTTGTTGCACCCGTGTCTACCAGTTGCATCATTTCTGTTTTGAATGCTTCCGCATTTTTGAGACTGGCTTCCCGTTCCGCAATGATGACGGATGTGTATTTTTCCTGTTGTTTTACTTTAATGATCATTCCTGATTATTTTTTCAATATAAATAAGGCTGGCATCATCCACCTGTTGTCCGCCCGATAAATTTTCTGATAAATTTCCGGAAATGGTCTCATATGCCTTGTCATCTTTTAACGTTTCAGCGAGCTTATCTTTTACCAGGAGAAAACTGCTTTGTTCATGTCCGTTTACAAACATATCGGTAACACCGTCGGTAAACGCCAGTAACTTATCTCCGTCCTGCAGTCGTATTACCTGCTCATCGAAATATCCGTCATTTTGCAACCCCAGGAGCAATCCCCCGGAACCCACCACTACAGTGCTTTGATTTTCTGCTGAATAATGCAATATTGGGAAATCCCCTGCGCCGGTATACGTAATTTCACCGCTGTAGTGATCGAGCCTGATGAGCGTCAGACTGGATAAAATATCTTTCAGGCTATCATCCAGGCAAACTACCTTATTGATCTTTTTTACAATCTCCAGGCAACTCAGGTTCCTGTCAAGGATACAAAAACGAATAGCTGAACGTATGTAACTGAGATAGCCAAAGCTGAAGAACCAGGCTTCCCATTTTTTGCCCATAATATCACCCATCAGAATAAAAGTATAGCGATCGTCAGCTCGGATATAATCCATAAAATCACCACCGGGATAGTTTTGGTAGGACTTGTTCCAGAACCGGATTGCATAGCCTTCTATTTGGGGCTCTGCCACCGGAATAGAGCTTATAGGCAGTCGCTCAGCTGCTTTTTTTAATTCTTCGATGGAGCGCTCATGCTCATATTGCAGGCTATTGAGGAGGTTTTCAATTTTAGAAGCTATAACCGGGTACGGTGTTCCCTTGATGATAAAATCGATGGCTGAAAGATTAAGCCCCCCCATTACCAGCCCTTCTTCCGAATGGGACGTAAGAAAAATGAAAGGAATATCTTTCCAGGAATCATGCTGCAATAGCTGCTGTCTGAATTCAAAACCATTTATTCCAGGCATTTCATAATCTGACAAGATAATATCCGGTTTGAAATTCTGCAGCATGCTAAATGCTTCACCTGCACTTTTTGCCGGGTGACAGATATGCCCGTCTTTAGTAAGAAATTTTTCTATTACTTTGGACATGACCGGATCATCGTCTACAATTAATATCTTTCTCTGCGGAGTTGTCATTTATCGTTCCTTTTCATGGCGGTTATAATGATAAATACTCCTGTAAATACAATCAGCAACGAGATCACATCCATAATAGTGACGCCATCATCAGGAGTGAAGTAAAAGAGTGTATAAATCTCGAAGCTGGCTGGCGCGGGAAGAATGATCATCGCCAGACCTAATGCCATCAATGTAAAACCAATGGCAGAAACCAGCGTAGAGGTCAGGAAGTCTTTCTTTTTATGTTGCCGGATGGCACTATTATCAACGGGGTTTGCTATCAGTAATTTCCCTAGTTCATCCAGCATATCAATACGGGACAGATGCTTATCATCCAGCTCTTTGTAGCGCTCTATATTCCTTTCGTAGGAAAGAGGCTCACCTAAGGCACGATCCAGCCGTTCCTTATAATTTCTGATATCCTCCGGGCTCAGGCCCGCATCAGCAGAAAGGGAAATCAACTCTTTAAATTTCTGTTCAAAAGCAGTTTTCCTGCTTCCGGCGCGATCGATCGTGTCAAGGTTATCCTCCATATTTCTCTTACTGACCAATTTTAAATACTTTCACGATGAATTAAAAAACTGCATGAAGCTGGTATCCGTCGTCACTGTCAACTTCAACCATCCCGATGTTACCGAGGCTTTGCTTCAGTCGATAGAACGTAAAAATACATATCATTTGGTGGAAGTCATTGTGGTAGACAATGGCAGTAAAAAAAACCCGGTTCCGGCGTGGCAAATGCAGTACCCTCTGGTAAATTTTATACGTTCCGAAAAAAATCTGGGTTTTGCTGCAGGCAATAACCTGGGTATAAAAGAAGCTAAAGGAGATTATTTATTCTTAATCAATAATGACACGGAAATAACGGAAGAACTGATAGCCACGCTGGTAAGTTATATGGAGAAACATCCCGATGCAGGTATCGTATCGCCTCGTATAAACTACTTTGATAAACCGGAGATCCTGCAATATGCAGGATATACCCCGATGAATTACTACACAGCGCGCACCGAATGTATAGGTCAGTTTGAGGAAGATAAAGGTCAATACAGCCATCTTACCGGCAAAACCGGCTACGCGCACGGTGCTGCCATGATGGTCAGAAGAGAGGCACTGGAAGCGGCAGGACTGATGGCTGAAAATTTCTTCCTGTACTACGAGGAACTGGATTGGTGTGAACGGATTAAAAAAGCCGGATATGAAGTACACATTGTTATGCAGGCGCTTATCTACCATAAAGAATCGATGTCCGTAGGCAAACAATCTGCGCTAAAAGAATATTTCATGAACCGCAACAGGATACTCTTTATCCGCAGGAATGCTCCCGCGGTAAAACAATGGATATTCGGGTGCTATTTTATCCTGGTTGTCTTCCCCAGAAATATACTTCAATACCTGCGTCATCGTAATTTTCGTTTTATCACAGCATTATTCAAAGCGGTAACCTGGAACATGAACCATTCTGTTGACAGTAGGGAACTTGGATATCCGGTTGGCTAATTTAATTATTAGGTATGATCACCATCATCTGGATAAGCCTGTTTGTCGTTTTTTACACCTACCTCGGTTATGGCATCCTGCTCTACCTGCTGGTCCGCATCAGGCGCCTGGTAAAGGGGAAACGTGCAATAGCAACCAATTGGGATACATTACCTACTATGACACTGGTTGTAGCAGCGTATAATGAAGCCGATCTGATGGAAGCTAAGATAGCCAACACGCTTGCCCTGGAATACCCTGAGGACAAGTTGAGCGTGCTGTTCATTACAGACGGTTCAACAGATTACTCTCCTGAAATTATCAGTCGCTATAGTTCCATCAAATTAATGCACAGCCCGGAACGTCGTGGGAAAATAAATGCCATACATCGTGCCATGCTGGAAGTAGATACCGAAGTGGTGGTCTTTACCGATGCAAATACTTTTCTGAATAAGGCTGCTTTGGTGAGGATGGCGCGTCACTATTCCGATGCATCGACAGGTGCTGTCTCGGGCGAAAAAAGGGTAAAAGTAGAGGACGTATCTGATGCGACAGCCGGTGAAGGCTTTTACTGGAAATATGAATCCACCTTAAAAAAATGGGATTCCGAACTCTATTCTGTTGTAGGCGCTGCCGGTGAATTATTCAGCATCAGGACGTCGCTGTACACCCCTGTTCCACCTGATACGGTCCTGGATGATTTTATGCTGTCACTACAGATTGCCGCCAGAGGCTATAGAATTGTATACGAACCGGAGGCATATGCTACTGAAAACTCTTCAGAGAATATCAAAGAAGAGTTAAAGCGAAAAATCAGGATCGCTGCCGGAGGTATACAATCTATTTTGAGATTAAAGCCGCTGCTGAATCCCTTTAAATACCCTCTATTATCCTTCCAGTATATCAGTCACCGTGTGTTAAGATGGACCATCACGCCCTTTCTCATGATCCTGGCTTTTGTCCTTAATATCGTGATCGTGTACCAAGGCAATCAGGCTGTTTATGACTGGCTTCTCCTTGCCCAGTCTTCATTTTATCTGCTGGCAATTGCAGGTTTCATCACCCAGCGCATGAAGATGAAAATAAAAATCTTCTTCATCCCCTATTACTTCTGCGTAATGAATTATGCTGTATTGATGGGTATATTCAGGTATTTCTTCAAAACCCAAAGTGCCGTGTGGGAAAAAGCCCAAAGGAAGAAATAAGGTTCTATTCAAAAAGATAAAATCATAAACATCTTACCTTTATTGCCGGTAAAATCTACTCGCTTCCACCATTTTTCGGGTCAAAATCCACCATCCATTCGATACCGAATTTATCCCTGAACATTCCGAAATACCCCTCCGGGGTACTCTCGTCAAAAGGCACTTCTACAGTTCCTCCGGCTGAAAGTCCGTTAAATAACCTGTCCGCTTCTTCGCGGCTCACTGCACTAACGGCGATCTTGGAGCGGTTTTCCATTTCGTTTACAGATCCCATGCTTTCGGGAACATCATTGCCCATTAAAGTGTTTTTACCGATTGGCAAAGCGATGTGCATGATCTTATCCAACTCTTTTTCCGGTACCGGGTATTCCGGGCTGGATATATCTCTAAAGCGTACAATTTTTGTGAACGATCCACCGAATACGGATCTGTAAAAACTGAATGCTTCTTCGGCATTTCCGTTAAAGTTGATGTGCGGATTAATAAGCGCCATAAATTATATATTTTAAATTGCCTTCTTTTTATACTCCAGACTCCGCATCCGGTATCTGAACCTGTTATTGAAGTTAGCAACTAAAACCCAGGAACTGTATTTTTACCGTCTTCTCCGGCAACATATACCATAGAACTAAATGGTCGCGTCGCTATACATTACTTAACAATAGCAGGCATTTATTTTTCTACTTTATACCGCAGTGACACTAAGCCGGTTTCATAGGTCTTGCTTTCAAGGAGTGTCAGCTGAACGCGATGCTCCTGCGAACGAAAAAGAGGCTTCCCGCTACCCAATAATACCGGATGTACTGACATCCACAGTTCGTCTACCAAACCTTCCTTCATCAACGCATCCGTCAGGGATGCACCGCCGTATAGCCAGATATCTTTTCCAGGCTGTTCTTTTATCTTCCTAGCCTCCGCCATACTGTCGCCGGATACAAGCACTGCACCACTCTTGACATTTTTCAACGTACGGGAAAATACGTATTCCCTGACCTTCGGCATGCCCGGCACTGCCTCTCCACCATTCGTTGCAGCATATTGCTGTGCTATCTCGTAGCTTTTCCGCCCGATAAACACCGCATCTATACGCTCAAAAAAAGCATTCAAGCCATAGTCCTGGTCCGTAAAGCACCAGTCATACTCGCCATTGGGCCCTTCAATGTAACCATCCAGTGTTACAGCCAGTCCCAGAATTACCTTTCTCATGATACAAGATTTTATAAGGTAAAGGTGTCAATTTGAAACCAGACCGGATTGTATAAAACGGACATCAATACAATATATTTGTCGACTGTATTAGCTTGCCCGGAGTAAGCCCCGTGTAGTTTCTGCACTCACGTATAAAATGTGCCTGGTCATAATAACCGCTTTCATAGGCTATGTCAGTCAAAGAACGAGCAGGATACTGTTTCATATAGTGCCATGATTGGATAAACCTGTTTATACGAAGGTATTCCTTAGGGGACAAACCAATACAATCCTGAAACTTACGTGCCAGCTGACGTTGACTGATTCCGATGGCATTGCTAAGTTGCGTCACTGATAACGCTCTTCCGTTAAGCCGTGCCTGCTGCAGGCAGTATGCGACCTGCCTATCTTCCCTGCCATTGAATAGCTGTTGCAGCAGATATTGCTGTACTATAGCAACGCGTATTTTATTGTCATGGGCATTTACCAGCTTATCCTCTATCTCTGTAGCCAGATCTTCCCAAACATCTGCCATTGCTGTAATAGTATCACTCAGTTCATGCATCGGCAGGTGAAAGAACTTATAAGCCTTACCAGGATAAAAACAAATAGCCATGCAACCTGCACCTTTCCTCATCTGGACATCCGTATAACGACTCATGCGAAACGTGATAATACTTCGCGTATATAGCTCATTACCGATTATGGCTATCGGTGTCGTAGTATAGTTGATAAATAATTCTACGCAAGTATCGGGTAACACACGTATAGAGCGGGTATCCACATCCTCATCACACTCCATAGTACATATCAGCTTTACAAAAGGTTGTAGCGCCGGTAGTATATCATATAGTTGCATGCGCATAAATGCAAAAGTAAATATTGACTTCAGTTCTAAAATTCCAACCGTTCTATTGTATGTTTATCCCCGATCTTTTTACCGTTCGGCGGGAGATCCTTTTGAACCGAGCAATCATTTAGTAAATTTGCCATTCCTAAATCATATATATGGACAATGAAAATCAACCGCCGCAACGCAGCTATGATACACTGAGCGAAGCAGTTAATGACCTGATAAAAAGGGGCTACACGACCGACTTCCTGTTGCACGAGGAAAAAGATTGCCTGTTATGTAAAGATAATTCACTGGAGCTCTCACCGGAAGATTTTGTCATTGATGAAGTATATCGCTTTGAGGGCATGACTGACCCTGCGGATGAAAGCATCGTGTTCGCTATTTCTTCCGAAAAGCACGGCATAAAAGGACTTGTCATCAATAGCTTCGGCGCAAATTTTGGTTACCGGTCTTCAAAGTTGGTGGAGCATTTACATAAACACGTTTAAGACTCTGCTATAGGATCTTTAATATCGGTCGTTTACACAACTCCCGTAAAAGAAGAAACACAGCTACGGATAAACCGATGAAGGCAATAAGCTATCCAACTTTTTAATCGAAAATTTCACTGCTGCCATAACTATTCTGCCAGTTATCGTCATATCTGACAAAGCAGGCAATCCATATGGAGCGAGCCAGCCGTTGAAGTACCGGCTGGAGCAACAGACTCGTTATTGCGGAAACTCCCAGGCACCAAAATATACTATGGTCTTCATAAGATAAACCCAGCGTGAGTGCCCAGGCAATGAAAATCATGCCTATCAATAATACTGACAAACCATAGCTGACATACCCTGTTCCAAAATAAAAACCGGTTTGCAACTCATAGCGCTGTCCGCAAACCGGGCAATGTTGCGGCATTTGCATCGTGGTTCGAAGATCATAAGGGATGTTGCTGGTAAATAACTTCCCCTTTCTGCAACGAGGACATCTATTAGTGACTACACTCCAAAGTAAAGGAGACGGGATGTCATTTTTTTCTGCGCACATGATTTTATTTTTTTCTGGTTACGGAAGCATTCTTGCGGAATTCGTCCGGTGTAAGATTCGTATGTTTTTTAAAGAATCTTGTCAGGTGAGAATTGTCGGTAAAATCTAAAGCAGATGCGATTTCCGAAATAGAAATACCAGCATTTATCAACAGTCGTTTTGCTTCCAGCAGTATCCTGTCCCGTATGATTTCCCCGGCAGATCTGCCCAGCAAGTCTTTGCAAAGAGTATTCAGGTGATTGGGTGTGATATACAGCATAGCAGCATACGCTTTCGGAAGGCGCTTTTCCGCATAATGTATATCCACCAACTTTCGGAACTGGTACAGGAGCAAGGAGTTAGTGGGTTGGCTTACACCAGCAACATTCTTTGCCATACGGCGATTGACGATTATAAAAAGTTCCAGGAGGAGCAATCTTACTAAATCGGAAGTCTGAACTCCGGGATAATGCATTTCCTCCGTAATTTTTTCAAAAATGATCTTTACTGAATCATAAGTTTGAGCATCCAGGTGGACGACATTGTCTTCGGCAATACCTTGTAAAAACGGGAACTGTTCAAGGTAATGACCATTTATAAGAAAGTGATCAAATAAGTGCTCGGAGAAATTGATCACATAGCCGTCTGTCTCTCCTTCAAAATCCCACCGGTGCACCTGCCCCGGTTTCATGAAATATATTTCCCTCGGGATGACCTCAAATTGCTGAAAATCTATACTGTGCGAGCCTCTTCCCTTTGTAAACAATACCAAATGGTAAAAAGAATGCCGGTGCGGTAAATGAAGATTAGGATGTGCTTCGAGATATTTTGCAAAAGGTTCGGCGATTACTTCACTGTTCACCTGGTTTGTGCTTCCCAGGGAACAGATATCCACTACAGGAATGGTATTTTTCGCCTTTCTCATTGCTTAGCAAAGGTATAAGGTCTTTGCGCTGCAGCCTTGCATAATTCAGGGTGTAAATTGTACAATTTACGGATCAGCGGAATATTGGATTAAATGGAAACGCCCTGCCTGCACACCGGCAAGGCACATCCGTTAAAACGGTATCATCCGGGCTAAATAAAGTACATGTTCTCTGTGCGATTCAATGTAAGCTTATGAGATTTGAACAGAGGTATCAGCATGCTCACTTTTCATTTCCAACTTAAATTCTTTTGCGACTGTAATTACTTTATCAGAATATTTACACGTAACGAGCTTCCTTCCCAGGTCAACTTGATAACTATTGACATTGGCTGATTCTAAAAAATCCCTTAGTTCCAGAGAAGAATCATATTTGAATGTTACCTGTTTGAATGCTGTCTGCCTCATCGGATGTTATTTATGTGAAGACAGATTAATTAGCTGCGTTAAGATGACTTCAGAATGTGATAAATACTAGCTTGATTAGAGTAGGAATATAAAAATACGAAAACACGCGTTAACAACCAAATAACAAAATGTCATTTGCGCATTCTTTCCAGAATTTCACTTAATGTAAGGTCAACCGCGTTCAGCAAATTCTGAATATAGCAACCCTTAGCTTTTACTGGCTGAGCAGACCTTCAATACACGGCAGGCATCCGGGCCGTGGCGGTGGCCCGGGTGCGTACCTGGTACATGCACTGAAACTGGACAAAGTGCAGCAACAAAAATACCAGCGCATGCGCGATGATCATTTTTCGCGTATGATGATGTTAAGGGAGAAGGCTACAGGCAACGCATAAATACTCAATTGAAAGCCACCCGCCCTGACAGCCTGATGGTACAACAAATGAGCGATTCCATTGGCTATTGCCAACGCGAACTGGAAGTGCTTACATTCTATCATTTCCGGGAACTGCGCAGCATTTGCAATCCTAAGCAGCAACAGCGATTTAATGAAGTGATTCACGATGCTATCGAAGTGATCGTCCATTAAAGACGTATATTGACTGTGGAGATTAGTTTAATTAGATTTGAAGGTATTTAATATCACACCTCTTTCTAATCATGATTGTACGGAAAACGATCTCATTACGTGGCATTTTACAGTTTGCCGGCCACCATCTATGGTGGCTTTTCAGCTACATGCTCATTATAGCATTGTTTTACAAAGTCGCCGGCTGGCATTGGGTATCCATTCCCTGGCTGCCGGTCTCTTTGGTAGGTACTGCGCTCGCGTTCTACATAGGTTTCAAAAACAACCAGTCCTATGACAGGGTTTGGGAGGCACGCAAAATCTGGGGATCTATTGTCAACAGTAGCCGGAGCTGGGGTGTTATGGTCAATTCTTTTGTAAGAAATCGGGAGCCTTTACAATACACGGCTGATGAATTGAAAGAGATAAAAGAAAGGCTGATTTACCGCCATATCGGCTGGCTGTATACTTTAAGAGAACAACTGCTCGTACCTACTCAATGGGAACATGCAAGTCTCAAGCGGCATTTTGGAAGAATAGGAATGATTCGCAGGGAAAAATATGGCGTTGGCATGTTTAAGGACTTTTTGAATGAAAAACAAAAAGAAGCCTATTTCTTCGACGAACCGACAATTGCTAAAGCTGCCAACAAGGCTACGCAGATCATCCATATACAATCAATGGATCTGGCTGAACTGGAGGAAAAAGACATTTTACATATGCGCCGTCAGTTGGATATGCAAAAAGTCCTGTCAGATTTTTATGATCACCAGGGACGGGCTGAACGCATCAAAAAATTCCCGTTGCCTCGCCAATATGCCAACCTGAGTTTTATCTTCAATTGCATTTTCATTTTTCTCCTGCCATTAGGCATTGTTGCAGAATTTGCCAGGCTGGGTGAGGCGGGTGTCTGGCTGATGATTCCTTTCGGAACTATAGTAGGGTGGATCTATGTGGTGATGGAACTGATAGGAGATTATTCGGAGAATCCTTTTGAAGGACTTGGAACCGATGTACCGATGCTATCTATTTGCCGCACTATAGAGATTGACTTATTACAGATGCTGGACAAAACAGATATCCCAGGCCCTATACAACCTATTAATGATGTACTGCTATAGCTACTTTAGGGCTATAATTATAAGAAGCAGATAGCCCTACAATCGACAGGTTATAGTTCCCTTTTTGGAAAAAGTGAAATCAAGCTGGTTGCGGGCAGGGACGGGATGAGAAGTGGCATATTTTTTTTACTTATCCTGAAAAGGTTATTATGCGAGCTATATGGTCGGGTGCTATCGGATTTGGGTTGGTCAATATCCCCATAAAAATATATTCGGCTGTCGAAAGCAGTAATCTGGAACTGCACCTGCTGGACAAAAAAAATCATGCAGGTGTAAAATATCAACGCATCAACGAAAGCACCGGAAAGCCGGTGGAATGGGAAAACATCGTAAAAGGCTATGAGTATGAAGGCGGATTTGTTGAACTTACAGATAAAGATTTCGATGCGGTAAGTCCTGAAAAATCAAGAACTATCGACATCAACGAATTTGTGCAGGAGGAGGTAATCGATGCCATGCTGATAGATACACCCTATTACCTGGAACCGCAAAAAAACGGGGAGAAACCTTATGCGCTTTTACACAGGGCTTTAACGGAAACGGGGAAAATAGCATTAGGCAGTTTTGTATTGAGAAACAAAGAACTATTCTGCATGATTAAAGCAATAGAAGACAGCCTGTTGATATTAGTAAAACTCCGCTTTCCTGAAGAAATAAGAACAACCGAGGATATCAATATCCCCAAAAAAACTGCGATTAAGGCGGAAGAGTTGAAAATGGCGAAGGCGCTTATTAATCAGTTAAGCCCCAAAAAGATCAACATGGCAAAATATAAAGACACTTATTCAGCCGCCCTGATGAAGTTGATCGAACAAAAAGCAAAAGGTAAGAAAGTAAAACAGCCTGCATTTAAGATCGCGAAGATCACCAAATCGGACCTGATGTCACAGTTGAAAGAAAGTCTTAAAAATAAAAAAGCCAGCTGATGAGCTTAGAGCAGTATAAGCAAAAAAGGGATTTTAAAAAAACGCCGGAGCCGACCACCTCTGCACCGAGCAAAAAAAAGATCTTCGTAGTACAGCGTCATCACGCCTCTCATCTTCACTATGATTTCAGACTGGAGCTGGGCGGTACGTTAAAAAGCTGGGCCGTTCCTAAAGGTCCGTCGCTCCATCCCGCAGACAAACGTTTAGCTATGCGCGTAGAAGATCATCCGGTTTCCTATGCTACCTTCGAAGGAACTATACCGGAAGGCAACTATGGTGCTGGTCATGTAGATGTATGGGATCATGGTACGTATGAGCCGGTGGATAAAGATGGGAAAGTGATCTCAGATGCCGCGTTTACCAAAGACTTGAAAAATGGTAGTATCAAATTTTTATTAAAAGGCAGAAAACTGAAGGGTGAGTTTGCATTGGTCAACATGCATCAGGATGAAAAAACATGGTTGCTGATAAAGCACCAGGATAAATATGCCACGGAAGAGCAATACAATGCAGAAGACTACGCAAAAAAAAGTTCGTTAGCTTATACCCAAAAACGACTTTCCAAGAAAACAGCAGGGAAAAAAGCAGCCGCAAAAAAGCCAGCTTCAAGTAAAAAAAAAAATGAAGTCGATAAAATAACCCCCAGTCGTTGGAAAGCGTCACAACCGCAACGAAAGCTGACGAACTATATAAAGCCCATGCTTGCCAGCACTACGGACGAGGCTTTTGACGGCGAGAATTGGATTTTTGAGATCAAGTGGGATGGCTACCGGGCGATTGCTGAAGTGGACCGTTCTAACGTAAAACTCTATTCCCGTAACGGGCTATCTTTTGAAAATACCTACCCTGTCATTTTTGATGCCTTGTCTCAACTGAAGATACGGGCTGTACTGGATGGGGAAATCGTAGCGATGAATAAAAACGGGCTACCTGATTTCCAGGCTTTGCAATACCATGCTACTGAAGAGGCAGCCTTGGTTTACCAGGTTTTCGATCTCATCGCCTTAAACGGTAAAAAGTTGACGGATCAGCCCTTGTCCAAGCGAAAAGAACTGCTGCGCAACCTGCTTCCGGAAAACGATCTTATCAGGTATTCCGATCATGTAGCGGGCGATGGAAAAGCTTTTTTCGAAGCGGCAAAAGAAAAAGATCTCGAAGGCATCATGGCCAAACTGGCGTCAAGCAGGTATATCGAAGGGAAACGCAGCAGGGACTGGCTAAAAATAAAGCATCATTTTATTGAAGAAGCAGTGATAGCCGGTTATACCGCTCCGCGCGGAGGACGTAACTATTTCGGGGCACTTGTATTGGGAATGTACCAGGGAAAACAGCTTCGTTATATAGGACATACGGGAACCGGCTTTTCAGATAAGATCCTTAAAGCTGTATTCGCCGAAATGCAACCCGAAATAACCGGTGAAAGCCCGTTTAACGAGCCCATAAAAGTGAATGCCCCCGTCACCTGGCTGCGTCCCAGGCTGGTAGCTAATATTAAATTTTCCGAAGTGACCAAAGACGGACTTCGCAGGCATCCCGTCTTCATGGGCATGCGTATGGATAAAAATGCAAAGGAGGTAGCTATGAAAAAAGAATTAAAACCCGCCGGCAAACCGGCAAAGACAACGGAAAAAGGCAAAAAAAAACCATCTGCCCTCACAAACCCCGAGAAACTATATTGGAAAAAAGAGGGTATCACGAAAGGGGATATGATAGACTATTATAACACGGTCTACAAATACATTATCCCTTATCTGAAAGATCGCCCTCAATCCCTGCATCGCTTTCCGAACGGGATAGACCAACCTTCCTTTTTTCATAAAGATGCGGGTGAAAACGTTCCCGGTTTTATAGACACCTACGCTGTATGGTCAGACAGTGCAAATAAGACCGTAGATTATATTGTATGCAACAATAAGCCTTCCCTTCAATATATCGCGAACCTTGGATGCATTGAGTTAAATCCCTGGAATTCGCGTACGGCAACACCTGACAAGCCTGACTACATGGTATTGGACCTGGATCCTTCCGACAAGAATACCTATGACGAAGTGGTCGACTGTGCCCTTGTCATTAAAGAACTGTGCGACCGCATTAAAATAAAAAGCTACTGTAAAACATCAGGTGCCTCCGGCTTACATATTTACATCCCGTTACAGGCTAAATATGACTATGAACATGTTCGCAGCTTTGCAGAGCTTTTAGCCCATCATGTACTGGATACATTACCGGAAACCACCACCCTGGTGCGCTCCTTAAGTAAACGTAAAAAAGATCATATCTACCTGGACTACCTGCAAAACAAGCAGGGAGCGACACTGTGCAGCGTGTACAGTCTTCGCCCGAAACCTTTTGCTCCCGTGTCCACCCCTTTAGAATGGAAAGAAGTAAAGCACGGGCTGGATCCCCGGGATTTTAATATAAAGAACGTGCTGACCAGATTGCAGAAAAAAGGAGATTTATTCGCTCCGGTTTTAAAAAGGGGAATTGACATGGAGAAGTCACTTCAATTCCTTTAAAGGCTTGAGAAATAACGGCATCATGGATTAATCTCGGTAAAAGGAATCAGTTCACCGAAATGGAGCTGTTACATATTGATTCAATGTGATGGCATTGCGGAACGCATCCCCTATCGTGTTATTAAAATACGCAAATACAGGCTGCCCTTTCGCCAACCGACTCTGCACATAGGTTGCATACTCACCCAGGAAGTCACTTGAATAGCTTCCTTTATAGTCTCCTTCTTCTCCGTGAAAACGGAGATAAGCAACGTGTTGCTGCATCTCTATGGAAGGTGTGGCGGATCTCGGCATATCATGTACTACTATTGCTGCTTTGTAATGTTCCAGCATTTCGTAAACCACATCCGTGTACCAGGAACGATCCCTGAACTCAACAGCCAGATGCCAGCCGCTTAATTTACCCCCATCTGAAAGAGCATCCAATAACCGGCGGACCTTTGAAAAATAACTCATTCTAATGCTTGCCGGAAACTGAACTAAAAGGCAGCCTTTCTTCTCTCCGATATTATTAATGACATCCAGAAACTTACCTACATCACCGGTATGATAAGACAACTCTCTGGCGTGCGTGATTTCTCTCCAAAGCTTGAAGGTGAAACAAAACTCATCCGGAACTTCATTAGCCCATTTTTCCACTGTCCGGGGCATAGGAAGTCTATAAAATGTGCTGTTTATTTCCACGGTATTGAACAGCGAGCTATAGTACGACAGCCTGGTCTTATCCTGATATTCCAAAGGGAAAAAAGCTTTGTTTGGCTCGGGAAGAACAACGTTGCTGGTGCCACAATAAAATAGATTTTCAGGAGATTGTTTTGCGCCCGTCACGATTTATCTGTTATATTGATTTCTTCATCTAGAGGACTTTCCATCAGACGCACACTCCCGGTATATAGCTGCTCTCCTGACTGCGGATGGATGGTAGTTTCTATTTCCAGGATAATTTTATCCCGTTGTTCCAATTCCGTCAATAAGGAAACTAATTTAGACAGACCTATCTCCAGCCGCCCAGCCAGTTGCTGGATATCGATATGCACCATTTCAGGGGCTACATCGATCTGGTGTATCGCTTCCAATAAATCGCTTGAGTTTGTTATCATAAGGTCATACTTAAGTGTCTTGGCTCATTTCATCGCTTCGCAGTTAGTGTTTGGTTCCGGATTTTTTAGCAACTTTCTTGCTGGCCGTAGATTTTTTAGCAGAGCTCTTCTTTTTAGCGGTACTTTTCTTTGCAGTGGTTTTCTTTACAGCCGCCTTCTTTTTAGCAGGTACTTTTTCTCCTGCTTCCCTTGCTTCGGAAAGGCCAATAGCGACTGCCTGCTTACGGCTGGTAACTTTTTTACCTGCGCTACTTTTTAAAGTTCCTTTTTTATACTCGTGCATCACTTTTTCGACCTTGTCTTCTGCACTTTTTGAATAGCGTGCCATACTATGGAATTTTTAGCTTTATGATTATTGTCACTTAAAAATCATGCCTTTTTTAAGAATAGCTTTTATCGTACTAACCTATACAGGAATGGTTTTTTCGCAAGCTAGTATCCAATCGGACAATCATGAAAAAAACAGAACAACACAAGCAGGAAGCCGAGCAAACGGCTGCATACCATAGAAAGCTACAAAGAGAATCAGCGAAAGAAAACAGCAAACAACAGCAAGGCAAAAAAAAGCAGAAAGTGATGCAGGCAGGCGCTAGGAAATACCCGGCATCTCCCATTTCAAAACAGCACCTGGAAAAGCCGGGGAATGAAAAGGATTTGCATTTTCAACCTATGTTTGACGCTCCCTATTATAAAGGTTCTGAAAAACTAAAAAATAAGATAGCGTTGATAACGGGAGGTGATTCCGGCATTGGGCGTGCCATAGCCATCTTTTTTGCACGTGAAGGTGCAGATATCAGCATCGTTTACCTGAGCGAGCATAAAGATGCTGCCGACACAAAGAAAATGGTAGAGAAGGAAGGACGGTCATGCATGCTCGTACCGGGTGATGTAACGAATCCTGATTTTTGCACCTATGCCGTGAAACAAACGATAAAGGAATTCGGCAAACTGGATGTGTTGGTCAACAATGCAGCATTTCAGTTGCATTCCCCCGAGATCACATTGCTTGATGAAAAACATTTCGACTGTACCATAAAGACTAATCTATATGGCTATTTTCATATGGCGAAAGCCGCTGTTCCCTATATGAAAGAAGGAAGTGCTATTATTAATAATGGTTCGGTAACCGCCTTACAAGGCAGCAAGGAACTGCTTGACTATTCCTTAACGAAAGGAGGTATTCACACCTTTACCCGTTCTCTGGGTGCACAGCTGGCACCTAAAGGGATCCGGGTGAATGCAGTAGCACCCGGTCCCGTCTGGACGCCGCTTAACCCCGCAGACAAGCAAATAGAAGAGATCATAAAATTTGGCGCTTCCACGCTGATGAAACGGGCCGCACAACCTGAAGAAATTGCTCCCGCTTTTGTATTTCTGGCATCTCCGCACTGTTCCAGTTACATTACCGGAGAAATCTTGCCGGTTATCGGGGGGTATCAATAGCCAATACCGATCCGGAGGGCGCGGCAGGTCATTGCACACCCGGACCTGCCTGACCAGACCGGAGCGCAATACCATAGCAGGATTGTCTTTAATTTACCAAAGCATACTTCTTCCGGTTATGCTTTTTGTGATTTAGAACCAAATAAGTATCTTTATTACCTCTATATAATGCGAAAGTTGATTGCAATAGTGCTGATGCTGTTGTTCACCGCGAATATTTGCGGGGCAACGATAACACATCATTTGTGTGGCAAGGTATTGCAATATAGCTCCTTCACGGGGCACAAAAAAGATTCAAAATGCTGCTGTAGGGGATCAGGTACGGATAAAGGTTGTTGCAAAACCACTTATATCAAGATTAAGATCGACGAAAAGATGGCTTTAGAAAGCTATCCGCTGATAAAGAAATTTCTGTTCGAAACGATTCAACCATCGTTTTCCTTTGTACCGCAGCTAACCGGGCATATCTCCGATGCGCTAACAGAGAAGGAATACATTCCTCAAAAGGTCCGGTGGCACCGGGATGATCTTTTGACTTTTTATTGTGTTTACAGAATCTGATTTGAAAAACCGTATAGCCTGAATGGGCTCCGGATCGTAATGCACTGTTACAGGATGCATTTTTATTATTCATTTAATTCTAAAACAAAAAAACAATGAAAAAGTTCATTCTTACAATAGCTGCCTGTGGCAGCATAGTTGCTGCACAGGCACAAACAGCAACGGATTTCACGGCTACAGATTGCAATAGCACTGCCCATAATCTCTATTCAGAACTGGCATCCGGAAAGGTCGTTGTGCTGACCTGGGTAATGCCTTGCGGAAGTTGCGTGAGTGGCGGAAACGCAGCGGAAAACGCAGTACAGAGTTTTGCCACCAGCCATCCGGGCAAAGTGAGCTTTTGGTTGATCGACGATTTCGGCGATACCCCCTGTGGTTCATTGAGTTCATGGGCAAACTCAAATGGTATTACAACACCTGTGTTCTTCGGGAATGCCGGAAACGCTATTGACGAAAATGATTTTGGCGGTTCAGGAATGCCCCACGTTGTAGTGATTTCACCCGACAAAACCATCCTGTACAACAAGAAGAATGGCGCAACGAATGATGAACCGGGCATTACCGCTGCTATTGCTCAGGGATTAACGACCCTAAGTGTTGCTGAAATCAAACCCGAAACCATAGATATTTCACCTAACCCGGCAACTGGTACCATCCGAATTTCCTACGTGAAGGCAATCAAGGCAGTGAAAGTGATTGCAGCGAATGGCCAAGTTCTGCTCGATCAAAATTTCAACAGCAAATATAATCCGTCAATTGACATCCATTCTCTGGCAACGGGTATTTACAACGTGGTAATTACAGATATTGAAGGAAGACGTGGTACGCAACAAATTGTGAAACAGTAAATTGTTGCAAACATGAGAAAACTGTGGATTATTGCCGGCATCGCCGTTGCAATGGCAGTGATGCATGCCTGCAAAAAAGAAACCGAAACACAACCACCCGAAGTCTACAATCCGACTGCCAAGACAATCGTCGTTCCTCCATATGTGATCAGTTACCTGGGCGAGATGCAGCACCCGTCCGATAATCCGCTCACCGAAGAAGGGGTAGCATTAGGACGAAAGCTGTTTTATGACAAGCTACTCAGTAATAACCGTACCATAGCCTGCGCCACCTGTCACAAACAAGAGAACGGCTTTGACGATTTCCGGCAATTCAGCCAGGGCACAAACGGCAGTTTTGGCGATCGTAATGCCATGCCCGTCATCAACCTGGGTTGGGCTAAGGCGTTCTTCTGGGACGGCAGGCGTCCTACCCTGGAAGATCAGGCGCACGACCCGGTTACCAACCCGATAGAAATGGCCAACACATGGCCGGAGGTAGTATCCCGTTTGCAGTCTAATGCCGAATACCCACGCTTATTTTTTAGGGCATTCGGCACTAAAACGGTCGATAGTAGCCTGGTTGTAAAAGCCATCGCACAATTTGAACGGACGATAGTTTCGTTTAACACGCGATTTGATAAATATTTCTACCAGGGCGATACAACGGCTTTGAATGAAGCAGAAAAACGCGGACTCCTGCTCTTCACGGGTGATGCATTGTGCAATACCTGTCACATGATGAATACCTTGTTTACAGATCATGCCTTCCGCAACAATGGACTGGATGTCCATCCTGCGGATGATGGCTTGATGAAGTTTACCGGCAATCCAAATGACCGGGGCAAATTCAAGGTTCCGGGGTTGAGGAACATTGCACAAACCGCACCCTATATGCACGACGGGCGCTTTGCTACACTGGAAGACGTGGTCGGCTTCTACAGCAGTGGTGTGAAACAAAGCAGTCCCAACATAGACGAGCACATGCCGCCTTTTGGCAATGGGTTGAACCTTACAGCACAACAACAAGCCGACCTGATAGCATTCTTAAAATCACTATCCGATCAGGAGTTCCTGACCCGGCAGGATTTAAGCGATCCGAATAAATAGACCGCTGTTACTTGTTTAATCATTTATTTACCCCGGTTGGTTACGTGCATCAACCGGGCGTACAGCAAAGAAAAATATGCACATCTAATCCATCCTAAATCAAAGTAAAAAACCATGAACTATGCCGCCTTGGGCTTGATAGCCTTTATTTTTTTCATCTCCTGTGAAAATGGAAATACTACTGACAATTCAGCCAGGAAACGAGCACCCATTACAATCAGCAGCGAAGCAAATTATACGCCACCTGCCGGTGTCGATTCCTCCGTAAGCGCTTCACTCAAACCGGTGATGAACAGCTACCTTCATCTTAAAAATACTCTTGTCGATGATAACAGTACAGATGCATCACTAGCCGCTCATCAGTTT
Source organism: Flavipsychrobacter sp. (assembly GCA_035497455.1). Lineage (GTDB taxonomy): Bacteria > Bacteroidota > Bacteroidia > Chitinophagales > Chitinophagaceae > JAFIGV01. The sequence goes on along the minus strand of DATJDL010000010.1, from coordinate 397,346 downwards.
CTGGCAACATTAAGCAGCGTCGATACAGCCGCCATGACCCCGGCTCAAAAGAACAGTTTCAACCATATAGTACCCGATATGCGTATACAGGCACAGCATATCAGCGAGAATAAAAAAATCAATGATCAGCGATCCTATTTTAAAGCGCTGAGTGAAGATGTTCACAAACTTGCCAGGGTCTTTGGAGGAGGACGTAAGCTATTCGTTGCACACTGCTCTATGGCGATGGATGGTAAAGGAGCCAGTTGGATCAGTGAGTTTCCGGAAATCCGTAATCCTTATTTTGGTGATCAGATGCTGGAGTGCGGAGAGGTCAAAGAAGAATTAAAATAGTCCGGAAGCAAAATCCCGTACAATATAATAGCTCCGTTAGCTGTGCTCACCGGTACGTTTCGCTATTCACTCATGCCCTCCGCCAGGGGTGGAGACCTATATTTTTGAAAGTTTCGTAAGGTAATTACGAGGGTGAAACATTAATCTATAGTTTCAGCTTTTATATTAATTGACTATTTTGTACTGCTGCTATCGATCATTCGCCCCTTCATAACATATTTTTGACTACATATTCCAAAGTCAACCCCAGCCTATCACCCAACCGGAATACCGGACTGGATCATTTGCGTGCATTAGCGATCAGCCTGGTTTTTATATTTCACTACCGCTTGTTTGACCACCCGGATTGGGTAGTCGATTGGGGAAGCTTCGGATGGACGGGGGTGGATCTGTTCTTTGTGTTAAGTGGCTATCTTATCGCCGGCCAATTATTTAAAGAAATAAAATTAAACCGCTTTTCGCCCCGGCTATTTTTTGTCAGGCGGTTTTTCAGAATCCTGCCAGCGTATTGGTTGGTATTAGGCTTATATTTTCTTGTCCCGGTATTCAGGGAATGGGAGCAATTAGCGCCTTTATGGAGGTTTCTGAGTTTTACACAAAATTTCGGGCTGGACCGGAGGTATGAACGTACGTTCTCCCATGCCTGGTCGTTATGTGTAGAAGAACAATTTTACCTCTTGTTACCTATAACGATATTATTGCTGCGTTTCAGCAAGTGGGAGTGGTTTTCCCCTTTTTTAATTTTGACACTTTTTATCGGCGGGTTCATCACACGGTTATTCAGCTGGTATGTATTGATTTTGCCTTCGGCCGGTACCGATATGTTTAGCGTGTTGTGGTTTAAATGGATGTATTATCCAACTTACAATCGCCTGGACGGACTTTTAGCGGGTATTACGCTGGCTGGCATCCATTATTTTTTTCCTCGTATCAAGACGTATTTACAGTTGCATATCAGGTTATTGTTACTAGCGGGACTATTACTCATCACCGGTGCCTATTTTTTATGCCGGGAGTTTTCTTCCTTCTCTTCGTCAATTTTTGGTTATCCGCTTATAGCGTTGGCTTACGGTTGCCTGGTAGGTGTAGCCACACTTCGTCACTCCGGCAAAAGAAATGCCTTATCCAGAATCACTTCGGTCATCGCCACGCTTTCTTACAGCATTTATCTCTCTCATAAAGGCGTCATTCACCTTACTCAGGTCTATCTTGGTCAAACGACGGATATTGACCAAGATAGTACTGTAATGTTTCTGTGCTGTATCATCACTTGCCTGTTGGCCGGTGCACTGATGTATTACTTTATAGAGAAACCTTTTTTAAAAATAAAAGACCGATACCTAGCACGGTATCTTCATCGTTCGCAGAAAGCGAACTAAAGTAATTAATCATTACGGTGTACTATTTAAAATAAAAATCTCAACATGGGTCTACCGAATCTAAGCATAAAAAATTAATGGCTGTCTTTGTAAAGACAGCCATTAATGAATGAATCTATTAAAAAGGCTATTTAATACCCAACTTGGTTTTTACCAGGGGCAAAATGTTGTCACTATCCTTGGCATATAACAATGCGCCTGCTCCCGAATCAAAAACATAATCGTAATTGTTTGCTTTTGCCACTTCTTTGATTGCTTTATCCGCTTTTTCTAAGATAGGACTATACAATTCTTCTTTCTTTTTCTGCACTTTGTCGGTAGCGCTTTGATTCGTGCTTTCGATCCTGTTTTGCAGATCCATCAACTCCTTTTCCTTTACCTCTTTCACGGCATCACTCATGGTCTTCGCCTGCGCCTGATACTCTTGCAACTTCTTTTGATATTCCTTGCTCATTGTTTCCAGCTGATCCTGATAAGACTTGGCAAACAATTGCAAAGAAGAATCCGCTTTTCTTACTTCCGGCATTACGCTCAATAATTCCTGAGAATTAATGTAACCGAATTTTTGAGCAAAAGAACTGGTAGCAAAAACAAGAAAAGCACAGAAAAATGCCAATGCGATTTTTTTCATTTTATTTTTTTATAGATTTTGTTTTTTCGAGGTGCAAAGTAAATGCCAAATTAGCTTTAAACCAATTATATTATTTGACACCCAATAACTTTAACACATCATCACTTTTGTCCAGTTTAGGATCCGCATAAAACAGGGTCACACCACCAGCCTTATCCAGTACCACATCGTACCCACGGCTTTGAGCCATTTTTTGTACTGCATTATATACTTTATCCTGTACGGGTTTTACCAGCTCTTGGCGTTTCTTAAACAAATCTCCCTCGTAACCGAAGCGCTGCTTTTGAAGATCCTTTGCAGTCTTTTCTTTGTTCATGATCTCGTCTTCACGTTTCTGGCGCATCTCGTCCGATAACATCGCACGCTCCGCCTGATAATTTTTGTAAAGCTTATCCACGTCCTGCATTTTAGCATCTATTTCTGTCTGCCAACCCTTTGATAAATTATCCAGCTGTGTTTGCGCATCTTTATAATCACTGACACGCTCCAAAATGTACTTGGAATCTATGATACAATACTTCTGCGCCATAGACGACACTGAAATCAACATCATAGCAAGAATGATCAAACTTAATTTCTTCATGTGAAATAATTATTTAAAAATTAAAAACGACTAATCGGGTTCGAAACCAAGCATAAAGGTAAACTTACTGATATCTTTAAAGCTTGACCCCGGTGTATACCTATCAAAACCCACGCCATAATCAAGCCCCATCAAACCGAACATCGGCAGGAATAACCTGATACCCAAACCCGCAGAACGATTCAGCTTAAAGGGATTGAAGTCCTTAAAGCTTGCCCAGGAATTTGCCGATTCATAAAAAGCCAGACCATAAATGGTAGAAGTAGGGCTTAAAGAAAAGGGGTAGCGGACTTCCGCGGTATACTTGTTAAAGATCGTCGCATTGGAATTGGCATACACCTCATATCCTCTGTGTGCAATGATATCCCTTCCGATAAAGAAAGAGTTCTGAGATAAACCGTCACCACCCACCTGGAAGCGTTCAAACGGCGAGAATCCGATCTGCGGATTATAGTATCCCAGGAAACCATACTTCGTCGCAAACTTGAAAACAAGGTTTCCGACAATTTTCTGATACCATTCTGCGGTAAAGCGATATTTATGGTATTCTATCAATTTATATTTTTCAGCAATGGTTGCATTCGAATAGTCCTTGCCGCTCAATGCACTCCAAGGCGGTGTGAACTGGAACGTCAGGTTGATATTGGATCCGCCTGTCGGATACAACGGCTGATTGACCGAATACCTGGCTAAAACGGTTTTAAAGAACAGGTTATTGCTGGTTCCGTTGTTGAAGCCATCAATAAGACCGGTATAGTTCTTTACTTCGTAGTAATTATAGTTAACACCATAAGTCAATACAAAGTTATCATCCGGCCATTTGATACGTTTGCTAAGTGATACACCACCGCCCAGCACCTTCAAATAACTGGGTATACCACTTACTGTCTGACCGAACTTGCTGTAGATGAAATTTACGGTAAGTGCATTCGGCTTGCGGCCGCCCAACCAGGGTTCTGTAAAAGCAAAGTTGAACGCACTATAAGAGTAAGCATTGGATTGATAGTTAATAGATAACTTTTGTCCATCCCCTATGGGAAGCGGATCCCATGTTCTGGGTTTCAGGATATTCCTGAGGGAAAAGTTGTTGAAGGTAATGCCAATATTCCCATAGAACCTTACCCCGCCGCCAAATCCGGCAGAGAGCTGTAGTTGGTCACTGGACTTTTCTGCTACGGCATATTCTATATCCACCGTACCATCTTCCACATTGGGAGTGGGATTGATACCTGTTTTTTCAGGATCGAAAAAGCCCAGGTTGGCAATTTCACGCTGTGAGCGGATCAGGTTCGAACGACTGAATTTTTGCCCGGGATAGGTGTATAACTGACGACGGATGACGTGTTCATTCGTACGGTCATTTCCTGAAATAGTAATGTTCTTAATAGTTGCCTGCGGTCCTTCCGATATCACCATTTCATAATTGATAGTATCGTCTATGATGGATATTTCACGAGGTTCTATTCTAAAAAATAAATAACCGTCATCCATGTAAAGGCTGCTGATATCTTCGCCACCATCCGGGTTTGCCTGCACGCCCAATCTTTTATTCAATAGCTCTGCATTATAGACATCCCCTCTTTTTATTCCGAGAATACGGGAAAGCAGGTCACTCGGATATTTTGTATTTCCCCGCCAGCTGATGTCACCAAAATAATAACGATGGCCTTCTCCCACCCGCATGTCAATATTTAAATTACCGTTCATTACCGGGTATATGGTATCTGCGGTAACAGCTGCATCGCGAAAACCAATCGAGTTATAGTAATCTACCATCGACTGCTTATCTTCCTGAAATTTCTGGTCATTGTATTTCGAAGAAGAAAAAACACCTTTCAATCTCAAATAAGGATCTAATGTTTCCAACGTTTGTGTAGGATGAAGCAGGTTGATTCCTATACCCTCTTTTTTAGGGTCGTAAATGGTTTCTTTATATACTTTTACTTCATCTGCACGGTACAGGCTCAATCTGGGCATTTCCTTGGTGCCCCGCATGGTTCGCTTCAGCCTTGAGTCTGCAGCAACCGTATTATCCACGATGTTGATTTGATTGATCTTGGTCTTGTTACCTTTATCGATATTAAAGGTGAGAAGCACAGAGTTAGATTTTACCGAGTCTGCCTGCTCCAGAACTTGCACACGTACGTTCCCGAAACCTTTATCGCTGTAATATTTTTTGATCCGGTTGATAGCATCTTGTTTAGTAGCATCAGTCACCACCCGCATTCTCACCAGGTTCACCTTATCTTTCAGTTCCTGGGTTTCGCTTTTTTTGATTCCCTTGAAATTGTATTTGCTCAGACGGGGCCGTTCCTGTACTTTGATGTCCAGAAAGATCTTGTCACCGATCACTTTAGTAACATCGATACTTACATCCGAAAAGAGATCCTGTTTCCATAGATTGCGAATTGCTTTTGCTATGTTTTCATTGTTGGGAAACTGTAGTTTATCGCCGATCTTCAAACCGGTTACCGCCATGAGGAGGTCTTCATCCAGGTAGCGGTTACCGGACACGGTAATGCCTCCTATTTCATATTCATTAGGCTTTGCCGGAACAGGAGTTTGTTGTCCCAGGCCCGTCTGTCTTCCGGAGCCCGGCATGGCAATTTGCGCCTTCAGGGCAGCACTGCAAACAGAAAGCAATAGTAACAGGATATAAAAACGAAAAAATCTATTGTGCATGCTGAGGCGGATTCGTTTGAATTTGATCGCTTGTTTTGCCGAAACGGCGTTCACGTTGTTGATAATTAGCAATGGCTTCTATTAAATGTGGCTTTCTGAAATCCGGCCAATGTACGTTGGTAAAATACAATTCAGCATACGCCAGTTGATACAATAAGTAGTTGCTGATGCGGTGTTCTCCGCTGGTACGGATCATCAACTCCGGATCAGGAAAGTTCCTGGTTTCCAGGTATGATTGAAAAAGTGCATCATTCAGGTCTTCCGGCAGGTACTTACCTTTTTTTACATCCTCGGCAAATTTTTTACCGGCTTCTAAAATCTCCCAACGGGAGCTATAACTGAGTGCAAGAATAAGATTAACGCCGGTATTGTCTTTGGTTATATCTATTGCTTCATGAAGTTCCTTTTGACAGATATCCGGCATGCTTTTCATATCGCCTATAACATGCATCCGCACATTGTTCTTGTGCAGCTCGTCCATTTCTTTACGCAAGGTATTCACTAGTAATTCCATGAGCGCATCCACTTCGTTTTTCGGACGATTCCAGTTCTCAGTAGAGAATGCATACAACGTCAAATACGCTATACCTATTTCCCCACAGGCATTTACCACATCACGCACACTTATGACTCCTTCATAATGTCCGTACAAACGCTCCTCATTTCGTTCTTTTGCCCATCGCCCATTTCCATCCATGATGATGGCAATGTGTTTGGGCAGTTTTGTACGATCAAGTACCGGTAAATCGTTCATACTATATTGAAATACGCTTTATAAAAGGTGTGCGAAGGTACAAAAATAGAAGTAAGCCTTAGGTGGCAAAATTTCAATATCGGAGTTTAACGCTGTTTTAACTGCAATTACCCTTTCTCACCTGCTTTACTTCAAAATTTTAACTTTCATCCCCAGCCTATTTACCCTTTCTAAATCGCCCGATAACAAAAAATGTTACAGATTCGCGTATCCCAGTTTTAAATAGCTAATTTATGGCAGGTATATCTGATTAAAAAAAAGCAAATTCAATGCTTGTACCTCTTAACAGTTTTTTTTACCTTGTTACATAATATCATAGCCGGTTCACCGTTTTTATCTAAATAATGCTAACTATACATGGGAAAAACTTTACTACGTCCAACGATATCTACCGAAAAAGATTTAGCGACCGTGAGAAAGGAGGACAATAATAAGAGTCTTGACGAGCTGATGGAAGAAATGAATCCATTTTTAGAAAAGGCATCTCTGCAGCTCATACAACCGGATGAGCAGGTAATATCGGAATTATTAAAAAAAATATCAGGCTAATTCGATCACAGTTATTTCAGGCAGGATACCTAATCGACCGGGGTATCCCAAAAAGCCATATCCCCTGTTCACATAGAGATATTGCGCGCCTACCTGGTACAAACCGCTCCATTTTTTATATACGTATTTAACAGGGCTCCATTTAAATCCGGGAATCTCCACACCGAACTGCATACCGTGTGTGTGTCCGCTTAATGTCAGATCAATATCCTGGTGCTGAGTGGTCACCTGGGCATCAAAATGCGAAGGATCATGAGATAACAATATTTTAAATGGTATTTGCTTTTCAGGTAAACCGGCGCAGGCACTGCCCATATCTCCGTATTTTGGGAAATTAGCTTTGGCACTCCAGTTTTCGATACCCAACACGGCTATTTTATCATCCCCTTTTTCTAAGATCACATGTTCATTCATCAACAGCCTCCACCCCATCCGGCCGTGTATGCTTTTCAGCTCTTCCAGGTTAGCCTGCTTCGCCTGCTGTGACTCCCACTGTACATAATCCCCGTAGTCATGATTTCCTAAAGTAGAAAAAACGCCGAGCGGGGCACTAAGCTTTGAAAAAACAGGCATATACGGCTTTATTTCTTCAGCTTTATTATTGACCAGGTCACCGGTAAAAAAAATGATATCCGGTTTTTCCTGCAAAATCATATCCACGCCATGCTGCACGGCAGCTTCATTATCGAAACTACCGGAATGCACATCCGATATCTGAACCATTTTCAGACCTTTAAAAGCAGCCGGCAAATGAGGAAAACTTAATTTCACACGCCTGACCTGGTAACGATAGCGGTTGGTCACACCATACAAAAATCCTCCGATCGCTACCCCGCCTAGTATTAAGGCCAATCTTTTCAGGAAAACAGAACGGGTGATCCCATCTCCCACCTTACTGCCAAAAGCCGTATCAGTAGCCGGAAAATATTTAAGGATCAGCCAGAGGAAGATTCTTCTGATATCATCAATCAGCATCACGGCCAGGATCAGTAGTTTACCTACAAAAAACCCAATGGTGAAAGCAATATAGATGTTCCTGGCGCCATGCGGCAAATGCGCCCAATCGATCCTGCGAAAGAAAAACAAGCTCGACCAGGCAAGCAACGTAATGCACACATAAAAAATGATAATGCCCAGGCGCCATCCTGCAGGCATGCTGCGGGTAATAGACCTGACCAATACAAAGCTGTAGATCTCAGCAGCTATCACAAAAACTAACGTCAGTAAAAAGCGTAAGGGCATGTTCTAATATTTCAGAAATTCTTCAATTTGTTGATGTATGGCTTGTGCTGTGGCAGGGATCAGCAGCTTACCTGATGCGTCTATTTCCTCATTGATCTTCGACAGCGGAATTTTATTGTAAAGTACGTTCATGCGCAGGTAGTGCAGGATATTTGTCATATGCTCTATACCCCTCAGGTTACCCCCTCTGCCGTCAGCCACTCCTACCATGGCTGCTTTCTTATACCACCAGCATTTACGGATATCCGTGTTGTCGATCAGCAACTTCAGGATACCGGGAAAGCTGCCGTTGTATTCCGGCATGACGAAAATGAATTTCTCGGAAGGGATCAATATCTCAGTTTCGATTTTCAGCAATTGTTCACTACGTTCCCAGACGGGCAGGTTTTCCAGAGAAACCAGGTACACTTCTTCTCCCTGTTGCTTTATTTCATTGACATAATGTTTTGCAACACGTAATGTCATACTGTCTTTTCTGTTCGTACCGGAAATCACTGTAATCATCTGAAAATAAAAATTACGCGCAAAGGTAGGCGCTTCGCTGTATATCTAATGAATACAGATACTACTGATTCGTAAAAGACAGTATATGCTAAAACTATAATCTCTGAATGTACAGTACTTTTTTGAGTCCGGGCTTTAAGGATGCCGATCATCTTCAGTGGCGATGGCACCCTTCCACTGAGAATAACTACAGAACAAGTGAAAACAAGTTTTCTTCCCCCTCATCTCAAGGATCGGGAAAGGAAGTTATTTTCCTCTCACTAATTTATCCAACGTCATCTGGGCCAAAGGATGATAGTTCATCCTGTATTTGTCATATAATGATTTTGCCATAGCCTGCTTTCCGGTCTTCATCATTTCATCGTACAGGGGTTCAATAAACTTCCTTCTGCCTACAGCGCTCAAAAACTTATCCATTTCCGGGTAAGCAGGCTGGTAAGCTGCTGCTATTGCCATGACAAACCACAAGTCGGCAATTTCGCTGTTACCGGACTGTGTAAAGTGGAACGCCTTATCCAGTGCTGTCATCTGCGCCTGCGAAAGCGGTTTGGGCATTTTACGAAGGAAATGCAGCCATTCATGGGTAGTCCAGCCTTGGGTAACTAAAGTCTCTGCAGCGGTACCCTTTAAAAACTTTTCGCGTTCAGCATTTACTTTATTAAAACGCTCCATATCCGCGCGAGGGGCACCTTCCGGAATACCCGGTCCATAAACCCATGCATCGATATTCAATTTCTTTTCCAACCCGGTATCTCCCTTTACCAGGTTATCCTGCAAATACGTCAGAAATTCTTCCGTTGTGATGGTTTTGAAAGCATGAGAAGAAAAATACTCTTTCAGGAACGCATCCATCTTTTCCCTCCCTACATTATTCTCCATCAGTTTGAGAAATAACGCTCCTTTTTCATAGGCTATATCCGTCAGTCCGTCATCGGGATCCCGCCCTGCCAGATCTATTTTCAGCCAGGTGTCTTTGCTGTCTTTACCAATATCGTTCACTGTAGCTTCGAGGTCCTGGTAGCCCAGTTCCCAAAGCATATCGGCATAGCTCTTATCGTTCATAGCTTCCGATATCCTCCGTTCAAAATACACCGTAAAGCCTTCGTTCAGCCAGAAATCATTCCAGGTAGCGTTCGTCACCAGGTTGCCGCTCCAGTTATGAGCCAGTTCATGAGCGATCAGGTTGACCAGGCTTTTGTCTCCCGCAATAATCGTTGGCGTGGCAAATGTCAGCTTGGGGTTTTCCATGCCTCCGATCGGGAAACCCGGCGGCAACACCAGCACATCATACCTTCCCCAGCGATACGGACCGTAAAGGACTTCTGCTGTGTGCACCATCTTGCCCATATCACTCAGCTCAGTTGCAGCTTTCTCCAGCATATTGGGTTCTGCGTATACCCCGGTTCTTTCATCTACAGCTTTAAAACGGAGATCGCCTACCGCCAATGCCATTAAATAGGCCGGTATCGGAACATTCATGCGGAAATTGTAGATGCCGCTGTCGCTTACCTGTTGCGGATTTTCGGCACTCATCAACGCCAATAACCCATGGGGGACTTGTACCCGCGCATTGTACGTGAAGCGAATACCCGGCCCGTCCGGACAGGGTATCCAGGAACGTGCATAAATGCTTTCGGACTGCGTATAAAGGAAAGGCTTTGTTTTGCCGAGTGTTTGCTGTGGGATTAACCATTGCAGTGCACGCGGGTTCGCTCCGGTGCTGTAATAGATCTGCACTTTAGTCGTCGCATCCTGTATCGGTATAGACAACGCGCTGCCCAGATGCACCACAGGAGCCGCCAGGCTAAAATCTGTTTTTATGCCATTTGTCAATACACTGTCTATGGTAAGATCGTAAGTATCCAAGCGAAGGAGGGATTGCTTATTACTATTATTGATCATCCAGGTAGCACTGCCGGATATCTTGCGTTTATCGAAATCCACTCGGATATCGAGATCCAGATGCTTAACACTTACGCTATCGGCATTGCTTTGCGTATGAAGATCCCGTGCCAGCGGAGCTGGTTGTTTTGTTGTTTCATTATCCTGGCGCGCAGGTTGTTCTTTGCAAGCCCCAAACAGGGCTGCAACTGCCACGAAAACGAGTTTTTTCATATCCCGAAAAATAGAACAAATAAACAGAATCAAAAAATATGGACTCATGCACGCTCAACAGGTAGCAACCATCTGCCCGATGCACACGAAGGATACGTTTACCATTACCCTCAAACATGATGGAGGACAACACATAGAAATATAGGTGAACAGAATCTTTCCCGCATACAAATCCCCTAAAAAAAGAACAGGGCAACATGCCTGCAGACACATTACCCTGTTCTTGTTCTTTATAGGGTAATTTTACCAGCCCAAAATCCAGGCGAACATGAGCGGCGCGACAATGGTCGCATCGCTTTCTACAATGAATTTCGGCGTGTGAATATCCAGCTTGCCCCAGGTGATCTTTTCATTAGGAACAGCACCACTGTAAGAACCGAAAGAGGTCGTGCTGTCGCTGATCTGGCAGAAATAGCTCCAGAATGGCACATCATGCCACTCCAGGTCCTGGTACATCATCGGCACCACACAAATCGGGAAATCGCCTGCAATACCGCCGCCGATCTGGAAGAAGCCCACACCTTTGCCGGAAGAATTGTTGCGATACCAATCTGCCAGCCATACCATATATTCGATACCACTCTTAACTGTGCTTGCTTTCAGTTCATTTTTGATCACGTAGCTGGCGAAAATATTACCGGTGGTGCTATCTTCCCAACCGGGACATACGATCGGGATATTCTTCTCCGCAGCCGCCACGATCCAGCTGTCTTTAGGATCTATCTCGTAGTATTGTTTCAATTCACCACTCAGGATGGTTTTGTATAGAAATTCATGCGGAAAGTAACGTTCACCATGGGCTTCAGCATCCTGCCATTGTTTCACTAAGTGCTTTTGCAAGCGACGGAATGCCTCTTCTTCAGGAATGCAGGTATCGGTAACCCGGTTATAATGATTTTCCAAAAGATCCCACTCGTCCTGAGGGGTCAGATCGCGGTAGTTGGGCACCCGCTTATAGCTGTTATGCGCTACTAGATTCATGACGTCTTCTTCCAGGTTGGCACCGGTGCAGCTGATAATGTGTACTTTATCCTGGCGGATCATCTCGGCAAGCGAGATTCCCAGCTCGGCAGTGCTCATAGCACCTGCCAGCGTGATCATCATTTTGCCGCCTTCGGCGAGATGGGTTTCATACCCTTTTGCAGCATCCATTAAAGCCGCTGCATTGAAATGTCTGTAATGGTGTTGTATGAATTGAGAAACCGGTCCTTTGTTCATGATTGTTGTTGTTAGAGCCGCAAAAATAAGCGATACGGCGTAAGCGAAAAATGAAATACCTGAAAAAAATGATGTTTCATTAATCGGAGAGCGCCTCTTGTAAAGTACCTCCTGTATCCAAGCAAAAAAGCCCTGCATAGGTGCAGCGCTTTTATCTGAATTATTTCTACTATTTAGAATAGCTTACTTCGCAGCAAGAAAATCTTTTACTTTATCCTTGTGCATCATACCTTCTTTAAAAGTGTAAGCACCTGTTTTAGGACTGCGTACTGCTTTAATTACTTTGGTATAGTTCTTTGCTTCCGCTGCCAACTTCGGGTCTTTTTTAATCGCGGTTTTAGCTGCTTTTGCCATGACTTTTTAAAATTTTAAAGTTCTTAATTCCAGATGCCAGTAAAACGGGAACCGGATTATTTAATTTCTTTGTGAACAGTTACCTTCTTCATGATCGGGTTGTATTTTTTCAACTCGATACGTTCCGGAGTATTTTTCTTGTTCTTATTGGTGATATAGCGACTTGTACCCGCAAGTCCGGAGTCTTTATGCTCTGTGCATTCGAGGATTACCTGAACGCGATTTCCTTTCTTTGCCATATACTGAGTATTGTATGCAGTTGCCTGCTATAGTTATTATTTTATTATGTGGTAATTATACAGTTGCTCCGTTAGCGCGCATACCTTTAATCACACTATACAAGCCATTCTTGTTGATAGTGCGGATCGCATCAGCCGTTAATTTCAAAGTAACCCAACGGTCTTCTTCTACCAGGAAGAAACGTTTAGTTTGCAAATTCGGCAAGAAACGACGCTTTGCTTTCTTGTTAGAGAAGGATACTTTGTGACCTGTTACGGGCTTTCTACCAGTTACCTGACAAACACGTGCCATTGTTTTTAATTTTTAGGACTGCAAAGGTAAGGAAATAAACATTTAAAAAGGGAAAATTTCTGAAAGTTTTTTTCAGCTACCTGATATTCCCTTTTCAAAGCGCTGCGAAATTATCAACAAATCTTCAAATAAGTGGAAAAACAACTGTTTATTTTGATGTTGTCGTCTTCTATGGCAGAATGCGTAGCTCCACCCTCCGCTGATTTCATATCCTTACGTAGCGATTACTTATCCTAAATTTGAGCCGTGATACATCAGACGAACCAGACCATAGCCGCCATTGCTACAGCTCCCGGGGTAGGGGCTATCGGAACGATACGACTCAGCGGGATGGATGCTATAGCGATTACCGACAAGATATTCAAAGGTAAAAAATTGGCTGATCAGGCTAGCCACACCCTGCATTTCGGGCATATTGTAGCCCCCTCCAGGGAAGAAGGTAAGGAAAGTGAAGTCATCGACGAGGTAGTGGTATCACTGTTTAAAACTCCCAAAAGCTATACCGGCGAAGATGTAGTGGAAATAAGCGGTCATGGTTCTCCTTTTATTTTAAACCGGATATTGGAAATGACACTGGAAGCCGGAGCACGGCTTGCGTTGCCCGGCGAGTTCACCCAAAGAGCGTTTCTTCATGGCAAAATGGACCTCGCACAGGCGGAAGCTGTAGCAGACCTGATAGCGGCCGATAGTAAAGCCGCGCAACAAACCGCGTTAAAACAATTAAGAGGTGGTTTTTCCAATGATCTGAAATCCCTACGGGAAGAAATGATCCATTTTGCAGCATTAATAGAGCTGGAACTGGATTTTTCAGAAGAGGATGTGGAATTTGCAGACAGGGCAGCGCTTTTAAAGCTTATCTCTCGCCTCAACATCCGGATTTCCAATCTCCTGGACTCATTCCAACTGGGCAATGTGATCAAGCAGGGAGTTCGGGTAGCCATTATAGGCAAACCAAACGCGGGCAAATCTACCCTGCTCAACGCCCTGCTGAATGAAGAACGCGCCATCGTAAGCGACATTGCCGGTACGACAAGGGATACGATTGAAGAAACACTGAACATCAACGGAATCCTGTTCCGGCTAATAGATACTGCCGGTATCCGAGAACATTCTACAGACATCATTGAGAATCTCGGTATCGAACGAAGCAAACAGAATGCAGATCAGGCGCATCTTATTCTTCACCTGATGGATGCGACGGATGATACGGATGAAAATACCGCCTGGCTGAAACAGTACGATGAAAAGACGATAATGGTATTCAATAAAACAGATCTTATTGCTCCCCCCTCCCACTCCCTCCCTTATCTCTCTATTTCTGCAAAAGAGCGAAAAGGAATTGACCCACTTAAACAGGAGATGTACCGGAAAGCCATCGGAGACAGTGTGAATACAGAAAACACGATTATCACGAATGCCCGTCATCACCAGGCACTGCAAAAGACCCTCGCCTGCCTGCAGGATATTGACCTGGCGATGCAGCAAAATATCAGCGGCGAGTTATTGGCCCTCGACATCAGGCGGTGCCTCCACTATCTCGGTGAGATCACCGGAGAAGTAGAAGTAGACCGGGATATCCTGGGAACGATTTTCGGGAAGTTTTGTATCGGAAAATAGTTGAAAACCAATTATTTATGGGCAATAAGTTAAAATTGCACTTGATTGAAAATCAACTAATTACTTTTTGATATTTATTGTTGTTTATTATTCATTACCTCAAAAACACTTTCTAATAACCACTTTTTGAAGTTTTTGTCCCCCATTTGTCCCTCGAGTTGACAAATGATAATGATACAGTATTCCCTATGTTGGATGTAGGTTATTTAACCGTACTTATTTTACTTTAAAGATACTTATGAGCATTTAAATGCGCTAGTTTTAGCTTGCAATGAATACGCATATACCAATACAAAATAGGTGTAGGCACTGTGGTAAAATATTTACTACTCATACCACAATAACCATGTTTTGCAGCTCGCAACCTACGACTTCCATGGAGATTGCTAAAAAGTCAACAGATAATAAAGCTATCAACGTGAAGGATAACACACCAAAAGATTGATTTGCCCTTTGTCTTCCGAATTGGACTTTTTTTAGATAGAGCTTGCGTACATCTATAATATTGATAGATGCCTGCAAAAGTTAGTAAACTCTCTATCGACAACGTAACTAGTGGGTATCTCAAAGTCCAAACCCCAATAATGGGACTCCACCAGCATTGAATGGCAAAATGCTCTTCATCATTAAATTTATGGCATTAATGGAGCAGTTTACGCAAGCTCCATAATCACGATGATTATAGTTATATTTTGTAAATTGTCTGTATGACAGATGAACAAATTATACAGAGATGTTTAGCCCATCTTAAAAACTATCGCTCTATATCTGTTAGTCACATTCTTAAAAGCGTACTAAGCTTAATCCAAACACAAAGGATATAAGAAGAATAAGAGATAAGCTTCTCGAAAATTGTTTGTATATGGAAGATTCAGAAATTGATAAGGATGGATTCTTTCGCATTCGTTTTAATCCTGATTACGAAGAAAAACATTGGACTAAGAAGAACCCTGTAATATTTGAAATTTTAAGAGGCATAATTGCTATAGGTGTAGCTGTTGCTATAAATTTTCTTATTTCAGAAAAACGAATAGACAAATTAGAGCAGCAAGTAAGCATCCTACAACATAAGCTAGAAAAAGCTACAGCTTAGTAGGTTCATTTTTCATATTTAGTACATTAAAAAAGGAGCCTCATGGCTCCTTATCTTCTTTAGGCTTCGGCACTTTCATTTTGCCACCTGGTATTTTATCAAAATAAGTCTTTTTCTTTTATCAAAATTTGCCGATAAAACTGCATTTTCAGCTTCTTCTCTTGCTTCTTTTTCAATGATAAAGAGAGGATCAAATCTACTTTTTCTCGACTTTTATTACCTGCCTTTTTACCCCATCCGAATAAAGTATTGAATAGATTCCCGGCACTAAATTCTTCATGGAAATTTTTTCCGAAACAGAATTTACCGGCATTACTTTAACCACCTTACCGGTTATATCCGTCACCTGTAATACGGCTTTTTTGCCTGCCGTGAATCCACCGATTTTTATATGGAGGTCATCTGCCACCGGGTTGGGATATAGGGATATTACTACTTCTTCATTGACCGTAGCCATTACTTTATATGTAGCACTGTATTGATAAGTTCCTGAATTTTCTGTCATTTTAAGCCTGTAATAAAAGCTCACATTACTTTCCCCATTAAAAGCTTGTATATCTGTAAAGCTATAGCTGGCTGTACCTGCATCTCCGATAGCTGTCACCTTGCCGACAGTTTCAAAGCGGCTTCCGTTTGCGGAACGTTCCACCTCGTAGCTTTTCATATTCTTTTCAGAGGAAACACTCCAGTTCAGGTGAACGTCATTTCCCTTTTTGTAACCACTAAAATTATGCAGGTTAACCTCCAGCGGGAAGCCCGGATTTTCAAACGCCCCGGGATCCGGAGATACCATACTTCTCGGAAACTCATTAATATCTGTAGTGATTCCTGCGATCGGTGTACCGATGTTGTTTACAGCAATGTTCGTCGTACTATAATCGAGCGTGAAGGGGCTTTGAAATAACGGATCCTGATCTGAGCCGGACAGATCGAAGCCTGCTCCCTGCCATCCGGTCCAACTATGATCCGTTCCCCCGTTTCTACCAATGTAGTTATTTCCGGCCGGTGCGTTTATGTAGAGCACATTGTTATTGGAAGTAATCGTAGAAGCAGCTGTATTGTGGTATTGGCAATGCTTGGTACCACTTCCCGTTCTTGTAATATAAAAGACGTTATTCTTCAGATCAATATTGCTGGCGGAAGTAGTCTGGTAAAACGCATAGGTAGCTCCTGATGTCGACGTACTGTTGTCATGAACTACGGTGTTGTGATAATAGTGGGTACCATCGGAGCCTGTATTTCTAAGCCCGTTTTGAATACCCGTTGTGCTGTTAAAATTATAGACCAGGTTATTATAAACCAGGTTTTCATTGCCTGAGGTAGCGTCACAGCCTGTAATATGGATACCATATGCTGCTCCCGACTGGGTCGTTGCTGCATTGTGTGTATCATGAATCTTGTTCGCGTAAATTTTGGACTGCGTATTACCCGCTCCCAGTTCGATACCGGTAAATGTCGTTACAGTGACGCGCGTCTCCCGGCTGATGTCGTTATGTGCTATTTCCGGGTTGAGATTGTAAGTCATAATAATACCGTCTGAATAGAAATCCTTGATAGTATTACCTATAATCTTATTGTTAGAGAGATTTGCCGTACTGCTACCCGTCAGGATAATGCCCTGGTAAGCGCCCGTTATAGTGTTATTCATCACTACAATATTGTCGGAATTGCCTGCTGTAGTAATGGATGTTCCGGAGCCGGATGCTACGATACCTGCGGAGTTCGATGCCGTGGTGCTGGTTGACGTTATGGAAATTGTACAGTTCCTGATGGTATCATAATCGGCATCATTAGTCAGGTGCACCCCCCAACCGTACGTAGCACCGCCTGCCTGGATATTAATATTATTCAGGGTGACGTAGCTCGTTCCGTTGAGCAAAAAGGTGGGACGTGTAGGAGACGCAGTAGAGGTGTAACTCACAGTTTCTCCATTGCCGTTTATTGTTATAGTATTGATCGCCGATGCACCGGGTATTGCTCCTATCACCACTTGTTCACTATAAGGACCGGAACCTGTAGCAATATCAAAAACAACAGGTCCGGATACACCCGCACATGTAACGGCAGACATAGCATCTCCAAGCGTCTGGAAATTGGTGGTGGAAGCAGGTTGCAGAGCGTTAATTGTATAACTACCGGTAAGCCCACTCAATACGTTTATCGCTACCGGTACAGAAGGAACGGTCATCGTACCGCAGCTTAGCTGGCAGCGATAATAGGTTGTTCCCGGAAGCGGCATGACGGACAGGGCACTTGCCGCAGAACTAAGTCCTTCTATCATCCACGGCCCTGTTACAGCGGATGCGCTTTCCCATTGATAAGTCTGACCAGTGCCTTGTGTGTGACCCGTCAGGTTCAGCAATACATTACTGCCTGGACAAACGTTTACATTATTTGCTGTAGCCGTACCCGCAGTAGGAGGGTCAATACACGGTGTCGCCAATACCAGGTCAAAACCAAAATCCGCCAACCTGTCTTGCAGGCTGCCCGTAGAAGCCGGAAGTGTGCCGAATAAGCTTCGCCCGGCAGCCCCTGATGTAGCCTGCATTACACTGAAACCGGGGGAGTACCCTGTTTGGGATGCTTCTATTATAAAGTTCTGCGTGTTATCGTAATAGAAAGGAACCTGCAATGTGATTTTTATATAGTTACCCGTCACTGTACTGGCAGTATAATTTCCGGTGTATACAGTTTGAAGTCCGGTAGCGAAAGGTCCTGCGGTGAAAGTACTCAATGAAGTGCTTCCCATTTTAATAGTGAGATTCGTAATGTTCGGGGTAATTGCAGCGCTTGCCTTAATATAAATATCTGTGATATTTCCTGAAGGGGCTGTCGGAAAGTCGGTAGGATAATAGATCCATTGTCTTATATTGGATGAACTTGCAAACGGTATCGTATTCGACGTTGTACTGACGGTCGGCACCCACACATATTGCTGGGCTGATAACGGAGTTGCATAACTTAATAGATACAGTAATGCCAGATAGTAAAGTTTCTTCATTCGCTATTGTTTTTTACCCGGTCAGAATTGATTTTTAATTGACCAGCTTACGTGATTAGTAAAAATACACATGGAAAAATCACAGCAAATGAGCGCTTTTACTCGATTATTTCGATTAAGTAAAAGAAGCAGTTTGAAGCCTATTACAGTCCAGGCGTAGAACTTGCCACGGGGATGGTGTCTCAAAGCAGCCCCATTTTTTACGACCCAAGGATTATTCTTCGTCTATTTTGCTAATTGTAAGCTTATTGAAAAGCAAATGGCGCTACCTGGCTTTAAGCGGCGCCATTTGGCTTTGCTGCTGCGAGAACAGGAAAGTTATCTAACCGTCTAGTCCAAGACTTTATTCATTTTTGCTTAACCGTTTAAATAACTTCATTACCTAGCTTACTATACCTTTTCGGCTTAACTCCAATTACCTCTTCAAAAACTTTGGTGAAGTGACCCAAGTTTGAAAAACCAAGCTGATAACCCACTTCCGAAACAGACAGTCGTTCTTCTCTTAACAACCGGGCAGCTTCCTGCATTCTGAAATTTTGGAAATACTGAAATATACTCTTACCGAATACTTGGTTAAATAATCTTTTTAATTTAGTCTCGCTCACACCGGAAAATTTCGATAGTTCCGCAATTGAAGGCGCTTTTTCAAGGTTATCTAGTAAACGTTCTTTTACTTGATACAACATCTTGATATCAGCAATATTCAAACCGTGCACTTTCTTCTCATCCCGGCTGACAAGCGAAATCAGTAATTGGCAAATGAGTTCCTGCGTTTTTAGCTTATAGTAAAAATTTTGAAGCAGTATCGGCACCTTACTTGTCACGATATCATCAACAATTTTCAGCAGCGGAACAAATACAAACTCCTCAAATAACATGGGTTGCCTATTTTCCAAAATGGTGTTTACTAATGGATGGTTTATGCGCGCTCCTATCAATTCCCGTAGGTAGCTGGCATCAATACTCAATGATATAGAATTTTGAATGGTGTTTTTTGGAACAAAAAGTTCCCCATTTAATCCTTGCGTCGTAATTTGAACCGAGGGTTGGAATTTGGCACCTGTTGGCGATTTAGATGAATTGATAATATGTTGAAAGTTAAACATGAGCATATTAGTAGGCTGATTTCTTCGGCTAATAGCAAAGTCGTGATGTAGCTCATAATTCAATATTATCATCCTCAGTCGCTCATCAAAACTATAGCCTTGTATAAAGCCTACTCCAACCTCTTCTGGCACTTCAACCCTTCCATTTTCGATGGTGCTACCTACTTTTTCGGCAAAGGCAGCGAGCATTCCTAATCCGTCTTTTGATTTAATTTCAATTTTCATTATGCCGTTTACGAGTATTTTTAGACTAAAATATAATATTTTACCTCAGTATGCACTACCATTTTGCAATGCAACAGCTCTCCAGCAGCATGGTGCGGCAGCTATTACTTCGGTGTCCTTAATTGCAAGAAGATCTGGATCAATTAATTTTTCACTTTAGCGTAGTTTAATTGTGATTGCTATTATACTATCCCTGACATTGGTGAGTTTGCTGCCTAAAAAACGGGAAATGCCGAACATTAGCTTGGGTGATCTGATACCCTAAAAAGCCGTTTACGACTATTTTTAAACCTTATTCAATTATTATGTTCGGTATAGGCTTGATAACTTTGTGTTATTAAAATGAAAAAAATGATGTCAGTGAAAAATAAAAAAATAGTCGTTATCGGAGGCGGTCCTGGCGGATTGACCCTTGCCAGATTGTTACAGATGAAGGGGTATGAGGTAAAAGTGTATGAAAGGGATGAAAACCAAAATGTGCGTCAGCAAGGTGCTACATTGGACTTACACGAAGAATCCGGACTGAAAGCCTTGATTGCCGCTGGTTTGTTAAATGAATTTAAAAAACATTATCGTCCCAATGCTGATAAACTGCGTTTAACCGACCATAATGCGGTGGTACATTTCGACGATCATACGAATGGAACTCCGGCAGACGAAAGAAGCGCTACTTTCCGTCCGGAAATTGACAGGGGACCATTCCGTGATCTGCTTATTGCTTCACTTGAAAAAGATACCATTGTTTGGAATTCGAAATTTGTATCTCTGCAAGCCATAGATCATGGTTGGGATATCTTCTTCGAGAATGGCAGTACAGTTTACGCTGACCTTGTCATTGCCGCAGATGGGGCAAATTCAAGACTCAGAAAATACCTTACCAGCATTGCTCCAGTTTATTCAGGCTTAACCATCGTAGAGGGAAATATTTACAATGCAGCAACCAATGCACCGGAACTCTGGAAACTGGTTAAAGGTGGGAAAATATTTGCGCTGGGACTGGAAAAAAGCATTATTCTAAGTGCCAAAGGCGATGGTTCGTTATCCTTTTACACCGGAAGTAAGGAAACGGTGGATTGGGTAAAAACTTCTGGTATCAACTTCGAAAACAAGCAGGAGATATACGATTGGTTTAAAGAGCGCTTTGCCGATTGGGGGAGTGAATGGCATGAACTGTTTGGAAGTGATGACAATTATTTTGTCCCACGTCCGCAATATCACTTCCCACCCGACCAGCAATGGGAAAGTTTGCCGAACCTAACGATATTGGGTGATGCTGCACATCGTATGCCTCCCTACGCTGGCGAAGGGGTAAATATGGCAATGCTGGATGCACTCGAACTCGTAGAACAACTTACTGCAACAGATTTCAGCAACATCAAAACTGCTATTTTAAACTATGAAAGGGCGATGCGCCAGCGTGCTGCCGAAATCACTGAGGTTACGTTGCAATCTATGGAAAATATGCACTCTAAAGAAGCACTGAAATTTTTGGTAGATACGTTTCGCCTTATGCACTGATAAAAACTAATAACAATTTAATCCAATTTTTAAAAATGAAGATTAAATTTTTCTACTGCATATAGGCTATTGTGATAAGCAGCGGATTACTGTTTGTGAACCTTTATAATTCAATCGTTGATGCTCCCAATTGGGGGCATCAGCTTCCCCAGTCCATTGATGTCGCCCGAAACTATTTTACTTTTAAGAATGCGGCTGATTTTTTCAAATTCACTGGGCTCTTGGTACACATCTTCGGTATCAACTGCGTTATTCGATTTTGGGAAACCGACAAGAAAGTGCGTTGGTATAATATGACAGCATTAGTCGCAATCCTACTTAGCGACTTAATTACTTTCGTATTTTTCGTTCCTCTAAATTCCTTTTGACGATATGCAAGATATAATATTTATTCAGCGAGCATTCCATTAGTGGAATTTACTCAATTGGTTCCGGTCAATTGTTTTAGCGGTGATTCCTGTAATGTATAGTTTATCGCTGATTAGGTATTTGCAAGTGTTTTTGAAGGGTATATAGCGGGAAGAGTAGTCCCTTTGTTAGCGACGAATAGTTGCTGAAGATGCAAAGAGAAATCTAGTTTAAAAACTGGATGAAGAAATCTAGTTATCAGGGCGATTAATAAATAGTGGTTTAATAAATTTAGTGATAAATACACCAGCGATAATCAAATGAAGAAAATCAATAAAAACCTGGTTGAAATATTTTTCGAAGCAATTGTACTATTATTAATAGGCAATGCCACAACTTATGCTCAAAAGCAGAAATTACCCGATAGTAGTTATATCATTCAGGATAGTATTTTAATTCCCACCAGGAGCGGCGTATCGATTTCTGCTATTATAGTACGGCAAAAAACAAACGAGAAACCACTTCCTGCCATTTTGTTTTATACCACATACTATGAAGGGAGCGGTGATGCCATTTTAGGCAAGAGGTCGGCTGATAGAGACTATGTTGGCGTGGTAGCCTACGCAAGAGGAATAAGGACAGATTTAAAGGACTATGCTCCTTATGAGCATGAAGCAACAGACATTTATGATATTATTGATTGGATAAGTAATCAGCAGTGGTGCAATGGAAAAATTGGAATGCTTGGAGGCAGCTATACCGGTTTTGCTCAATGGGCTACTGTAAAGAATCTTCATCCGGCACTGAAAACCATTGTACCACAGGTTGCCGTAATGCCCGGCTTTGATATGCCTTATGAAAACAATGTGCCCATCGGGAACATTTTAAGCTGGTCAAATGATAATATCTATAAAAATCCACCATTAAGAAGAAGTTTGCCTTTTGAATGGTTTGAAAACGGGACGTCGTTTAGAAGTTTAGATAGTTTATCTGGTCAGAAAAACTCAATATATCAAAAATGGCTCGGCCATCCGGCCTACGATAGTTATTGGCAGTCTTTAGTGCCCACGCCCGCCGAATATGCCCAAATCAATATTCCTGTTCTCAGTACAACAGGCTATTATGATGGCTCCCAGATTGCTGCACTACAATATTTCAAACAACACACCCGGTACAATAAAAATGCGAATCACTATTTCGTTATCGGACCTTATGATCATATGGGTGGACAGCGGAATGCAAATCCTGACCTTATGGGTTATGCTATTGATCCTGTTGCCGATATCAGTATGAGGGATTTAGCATATCAATGGCTTGACTTTATCTTGAAAGAAAAGCCCAAACCGGAATTATTAAAAGACAAGGTGAACTACCAGGTAATGGGTACCAATTCATGGAAGCATAGCCCGAGCCTGAAGAAATTGAATAACGATACCCTGACTTTCTACTTGTCAAATAAAAAGATTGAGAATCAATACAAGCTTGAGAAATACAAGCCAAAAGATAATTCTTTCATTATACAAAGTGTAGACTTTAAAGACAGGGAAAATCAGAACAACTACTTTACACCAACGATCATTTTTGATACGCTTGATGCAAGTAACGGATTGGTTTATGTGACCGAAAAGTTTGACTCAGATTTCGAAATGAACGGCTCTTTCATCGGAAACCTGTTTACATCTATTAATAAAAAAGACCTCGATGTTTCTCTGGCCTTATATGAAATTCTTCCATCAGGAAAATATTTCTTTCTGACGAGATATGTAGGAAGGGCATCATACGCAAAAAACAACAGTAAGCGACAATTGCTTAGCCCAGGGAAAAAGGAAAGCATCCCCTTTAATAATACCCGTTTTGTCAGTAAAAAAATTAGTAAAGGAAGCAGGCTTGCGATTTTGCTAAATACCAATAAGCATCCCTTCGAAGAGGTCAATTACGGCTCGGGTAAAGAAGTGCATGATGAAACTCTGAAGGATGCAAATGTACCTTTACAAATAAAGTGGTACAACGATAGTTATATAAAAATACCAGTCTGGAAGTATTAAACCAGATGAAGAATGTGAACTGGGGTTAGCACAGGTAAGAATGCTATAGTGCCATACTTTGTGGCCTTTGTTCCACGATATTTAGGAGTACGTGTATTTGCAACAACCGTCAATGGCTAAATATTCAGCCCTCATAAAGATTTTTTATTTCAATTATTTTACTCGGAGCAACTTTCAGGGCAGCGCAAATTTTGAACAATGAAATAAGACTGAATGCTGTTTCGCCTTTTTCAATTTTCTGAATATGTTTAACATCAACCGAAGACATAGCAGAAAGCTTAAAAAAAGCAATATTCTGCATAGGAAAGTAAACAACTGCCTTGCCAGCCCCTTAAAGTAGTGCCTTCTCTTTTTTCGCTTGCAAATAGGTTGCAAGCATCTGCTCTTTATTTGCCCGGATAACAATTTCTACATCCGATAAAAAGCAAATAAAGACATGAACCACTTTAACAACAGTAATGGTAATGGCAGCAATAGTGGCGGCTATGTCAATCCATTTTCACAAGGGAGCAAAGGGGGTACCAACCCTCTCGAACAATACAGCCGTCAACCGGAAGCGGACAAGAAAGACGATAGCCCATTCTATAAATCACAAGCACCGGCGATTAATTTACCCAAAGGTGGTGGTGCTTTAAAAGGCATCGACGAGAAGTTTAGCGTGAATGCGATCAATGGAACAGCAAGTTTGGATATACCACTACCTATTACACCGGGTCGCGGAGGATTCACCCCTTCGCTCTCTTTGAACTATAATTCCGGCAGTGGCAACAGCGAGTTCGGGTTAGGCTGGAGTCTATCACTACCCTCCATACAACGAAAAACAGATAAAAAGCTACCGCGTTATGATGATGCTAACGAAAGCGATGTCTTCCTGCTCGCAGGTGCCGAAGATCTTGTACCCGAACTGGATAACAGTGGTGATAAGATCATCATCACTTGGGGAGCCTACACTATAAAACGTTACCGCCCCCGCATAGAAGGGTTGTTTGCCCGGATAGAACATATCCGTAAGGCAGGCAGTCCCGGAAGCTGGTGGCGGGTAACCACCAAAGACAACATTACCACCTATTATGGTCTCACAGCAGGTGGGCGTATAGCCGACCCTAAGATTAGTGATCGAGTTTGCAAATGGCTGCCCCAGCTTGTTGTGGACCATAAGGGTAATGCACAGGAATATGATTATATCGCTGAGGACGACAGGAATGTGCCTCTTTTACCTCATGAAAGGAACCGGCTGAATGAATTAGCCGCGTTCGCCAATGTGTATTTAAAAGGGGTAAGGTATTGCAACAAGACACCCTATTTCATCGAGGAGGCTGATGGCTATGAACCTGTATTTCCATCAAGCGTAAATTATTTAATGGAAACTGTATTGGATTATGGTGACCATAGTATACCGCAACTGGTAACACCGGATATAAACTGGCACTGCCGTAACGATGCTTTTTCTTCTTATCAGGCAGGGTTTGAGATAAGAACCTACCGTTTGTGCAAGAGAATTTTACAACACCATCATTTTGATGAACTGGATGGCAATAGTTTAGTCCGTGCTTTAGAACTTACCTACCAGTACAATGATCCTGACGATCGTTCCTTAAAAGAAGCGAACTATATTATTACTGCCACGCAACGGGGTTATGAGTATAAGGACAGCAGCTGGCATGACAAGACACTGCCGTCCATGAGCTTTGACTATGAGCCTTTGGAATGGAATACCGAAATAAAAGCGGTAGTGGAAAGAGATTTTAGCGGAGCGCCCCAGGGACTTACTACTCCTTATCAATGGATCGATTTTGAAGGAGAGGGTATCTCCGGCATCCTGACCGAACAAGGAACAGGATGGTTCTATAAAAACAATTTGGGCGATGGGAATTTTACACCACCGAAAACCATTGCTCCCAAGCCTTCGTTTACCGGATTGGCGGATGGCAACTTACAATGGCAGGACCTGGATGCTGACGGTGGCAAGCAGATCGTCACCGAAACACCTGCAAAAGGTTTCTGGGAGCTGGATGATGATCAAAAATGGCAATCGTTCCGAAACTTTAAAAGCAACCTGAATATTGACTGGAATAGTCCCTATACCAAAATGCTGGACCTCAACGGGGATGGCAAAGCGGATGTATTGGTAACGGAAGACCGTGTATGGACCTGGTATGAAAACCTGGGAAAAGAAGGTTTTGATCAAGGCGGCACTTCTCCTGTTTATCAGGATGAAGAAAAAGGACCTGTGCTCTTATTAAGAGACAATGTGCAAAGCATTTTTCTTGCGAACATGAGTGGCAGCGGCATGACCGACCTGGTGCGTATCAAGAACGGTGAAATATGTTACTGGGCGAATATGGGCTATGGCAAGTTCGGAGCGAAGGTGACGATGAGCCATGCTCCTGTCTTTCATCATCCGGATCTGTACAACCCGCAATACCTGACACTTGCTGACATCAGCGGCACCGGCGCTGCCGACCTGATCTATATCGGGCAGAACAAATGTACCGCCTGGATCAACCTGAGCGGCAATGGCTGGAGTGAAGCAATGAACATTAATCCGTTGCCTGCTACCAATAGTTATAATAAAATAGCTGTGCTGGATTTCTTAGGCAATGGTACAGGCTGTATCGTATGGAGCAGCCCATTGCCGCAGCATGCCAAGGCTCCGTTACAATATATCGACCTGATGGGTGGTAAGAAACCGTACCTCATGCGCAGTTACAATAATGGCATGGGCAAGACGGTAAGCGTTGCTTATAAAAGCTCCACACAGTTTTACCTCGCCGATAAGCTGGCGGGCAATCCCTGGGTGACACGTTTGCCGTTCCCAGTCCATTGTATAGAGAACATCACGACAAGCGACAGTGTGAGCGAGACCAGCTTTACACAGACTTATCGCTACCGTCACGGCTATTACGATCATGAAGAACGGGAGTTTAGGGGCTTTGGGTATGTGGAGACCCTGGATATAGATACGGCTATTGTCTCTGACCATGAAGAGCTGGATCAACCGCCGGTACTGACCAAGACCTGGTATCATACCGGGGCATGGATACGGAAGGGTACGTTGCTGGAGCAGTTCAAAAAAGAGTACTTCCGGTTTGACGGCTGGGATGATGTAACAAAGATCGCGGACTTCCCTACGGGTATGAATGCGCAGGAGCAGCGCGAAGTCTATCGCGCTTTAAAAGGGTTACCGTTAAGACAGGAAGTATATGCCCAAGACGGAACTGCATTACAGGATATTCCTTATACGGTAACGGCTAGTGCCTATACAGTAGAGCGGGTGCAGTCATTGAAGGGTAACCGCTTTGCTTGTTTCTTTGCTCATCCGCAGCAAAGCATCGTCTTTAACTGTGAACGCGATGCTGATGATCCGCGCATAGTGCAGGAGCTTACCTTAGAGACGGATGCATACGGCAATGTGTTGCAAAGCGCACAAGTCGTTTATCCACGCAAGCACACACCTGCCGTTTCTGCATCCTACCCTCAAGAAGTGGAAGATGAGCAGTTGAAGATGCACATTACATATTCGCAGCACAGCTTCACCAATGATGTAATAGATCAACCCTCATTAACCCATCATTACCGCTTGCGGTTACCTTTTGAAGCCAAATCTTTTGAACTGTTAGGACTTACTGCGCCGATAGAATTTTGGACCGTGAACAGTTTACTGGATGAATTAGCTTCCATCACCTCCACTATAGATTTTTCAGCGACCGCATCGGGCGGTAAAGAGAAGCGTTTATTATCGCATACAAGAACATTGTATAAAGACAATGATGCTGCCGTTACTCCTTTGGCTTTGGGCAGTATCGAATCTTTAGCCCTGCCGCACGAGCAATACCAGCTGGCTTTTACAGGTACCCTGTTGACACATTGCTATGGTACACATGTCACAAGCGCCATGATGGATGATACGGTTACACCCGATGACGGAGGTGGCTATATTGATCTGGACAGCGATGGAGATTATTGGCTGCCGTCGGGGAAAACAGTTTATACCGATGCGACTTACACCGATCCTGCACAACAGTTTTATACACCTTTAGTCTTCACAGATCCCTGGGATAATCTGACCGAAGTAAGCTACTGGAGTGATTACTGGTTGTTGCCGGAACAGATCAGCGATGCGAAAGGCAATGTTACTTCCATTACCGCTTATGACTGGCGATGCCTGCAACCGGTTGTCATGAAGGATATGAATGATAATTACAGCGAGATATTGTATGATACGCTCTGTATGCCCGTGGCGCTGGCGTTGAAAGGAAAAGGATCTCAGGGCGACACGCTCATCGGGATAGACGTGTACGATACCATTGATGGTACCAATCAACAGCAGTTCTTTTCAGATGACCCTTATGACTATGCCGCAGATCTGCTGCAAGGTGCTACCTGGCGTTGTGTATATGACTTTGAGGCATCACCTGCGGTTGTAGGTATGATAGCAAGGCAGCATCATGTCAACGGTGCTACTCCGCTTATGGGGCAATCTACTATTCCCTTAGTTAGGCTTAGCTATACCGATGGTTTCGGCAGGGTGATCATGCATAAGGCACAGGCGGCGCCTGCTACTCCTTTAGGTGCCTTGCGATGGATCGGCAGCGGAAGAACGGTGTACAACAACAAAGGGAAAGCGGTGATGCAGTTTGAGCCTTATTTCAGTACTACGCATGAATGTGATACGGCGGAACAGGCGGATTTGCAAGGGGTGAGTCCTAAATTGTTCTATGATCCGTTAGGAAGGGTGCAGCGCACGGAACTGCCGGATGGCAGCTATGCTAAAACGGAGTGGACGGCATGGCAGCAGACTGATTGGGACAATAATGATACGGTCTCCTTGCCGGGTAGTCCCGGTGCTATAGAAAGTGATTGGTACAGTGCCAGAAAGAGTGGAGGTCTGGGTGGTGAAGAGCAGGCGGCAGCTGCAAAAGCTTTTGCTCATGCCGACACACCGACAACGATCCATTTAGATGCTGTGGCAAGACCGTTTTATACTATACAACAGGACAGTGCTAGCACCTATATACACAGTTATGTGAACCTGGATATGGTGGGCAACCGCATAGCGGTGATAGATGGCAGAGGTAATATGGCTTTATCTTATCGGTACAATCTCTTAAAGCAGCCCTGCCGTACGGACAGTGTCGACAGCGGCACGCAGCTCATTCTTACCGATGCGGCAGGACAGCCGCTTTACAGTTGGGATGCGGATGACAGGGAGTTCCGGATGCTGTATGATGAGCTGAGAAGACCGGTAGAAAAGTATATAGATACTATTTTGTCTGAAACCATGAGCTATGGCGAAGGGCAAGCGAGTGATAAAGCGAATAACCTGCGTGGACAGCTTTACCGGCAACAGAACGGGGGTGGCGAGCAAACCGTGACAGCTTATGATTTTAAAGGCAATCCGTTGGAAACCGAACAACGGTTATTAAGCAATGCCACGACACAAGATGTAAACCTGGCCACGGCTAGTTTCAGTGCTGAAACATTCAATACTACTATTAGTTACGATGCTCTTAACAGGACTGTATCTCATACGATAGAAAAAATTGCTGCAGGCACGGTTCTTAGCACTCATATGACAGAAAACATGTATGATGAAGCCGGAGCATTAATAAAAGTAACGCTGAATGGTGCTACGTATGTGCAGGACATCCATTACGACGCCAAAGGGCAGCGCGGGGCGATATGGTACGGCAATGGCACAAAGACGAGCTATACCTATGATGCGTTTACATTCAGGTTGAGAACGTTATTTACAGTGAATGTAGATACGTTAAGTCCCCATTACAATCAGGTGTTGCAAGACCTGTATTACTACTATGACCCTGTAGGCAATATTACCACCATAGAGAATAATCTGGATGAACCGGTATATTATAACAACAGCGTGGCGGAACCGCATCAAAAGTTCACCTACGATGCCCTCTACCGCTTAACGATAGCAGCAGGCAGGGAATTGGTACAGGCCGCAGGCTATACCTCGGAAGATACCTGGGTAGATGCAATGGCACCTTCAGCACCTGGCAGCAATGCCTGCCGCAACTATACACAGACCTATACCTATGATGCGGTGGGCAATATCACCGAGCTGCAGCACAGTGCAGGGACAGGCAGCTATACCCGAACCTACACCTACCCTGGCAGTAGTAACCGGCTCAGCAGTAACCAGGTAGGCAGTAACCCTGCCTACAGCTATACCCATGACACAAGGGGCAACATGATCGACATGCCGCACCTGAGTGCGATGGACTGGAACAACCAAAATCAACTCAGCCATATCACCAGAGGGACTACAGAGGCTTACTACCAGTACAGCAACGGGCAGCGTATCCGGAAATATGTGGACAAAGTGAGCGAGAAAGAAGAGCGTATTTTCCTGGGCAACTATGAGGTGTATCGGAAATACAACAACAGTAACACCCTGATCGTAGAACGGGAAACCGTTCATGTAAGTGATGACACCGGGCGTATAGCCATGCTGGAGGTACGCACACAGGGTAATGCCAGTGACGATAACTATACTGCTGCGACTTTAACAAGATATATTTATAGCAATCACCTGCAATCTGCAAGTCTGGAGTTAGATGGAAGTGCAGCGATAATAAGCTACGAAGAATACCATCCTTACGGCACTACGGCGTATCAGGCTGCTGATGCTTCGATTAATGCTGTTGCTAAACGTTACCGATATACCGGCAAGGAGCGGGATGAGGAAAGTGGCTTGTATTATCATGGGGCGAGATATTACGTGCCGTGGTTGTGTAGGTGGAGTGCGGTGGATCCCTCTGAAAGTAAAAATTCTCCAACCTCATCTTATGTATACTGCTCAGGCAATCCTGTAAACAAGTTAGACCCTGATGGAAAGGATGAAATTCACTTTTACACATTTACTGTAACAGCACAAATTCCAGATGGTTACGGAGGAAAAAGATTGGGAATAATAGGACAGCTAAAATGGACAGAAGTAATAAAAAATGACAGTCCCAATACTTACACTGAGCATAGTGGAGGATATGAGTTAGACAATAAAACGGGAAAGCAGGTAAACGAATATAACAAACAACACAATCTAAAGAGCAGTGAGGTTGGAGAAGCCATTAGTAAGAACTGGAGTAGCTTGTCGCGTAGCTACGGTACAGCTTTTGAAAATCCCAATAATAGAGATCGAAATAAAAGTGAAGTAATTGCTTATAAAAATAATTTTGAAAATAGACAGAAGGAAAATCAACAAAGAGAACAAGGCATAGCCTTACTGCTTGACATTGCTACATTAGGAGAAGGCGCACTGCTAATTGATAAATTATTATCAAAAGGTGCTACAGCGCTTATAGGAAAGACAGCATTTAATAATGGAGTTGAATATCAAATTACAAAACAGGGGATTAAACAAGATTTTGCTACCTTCGGTAGCGAATTTTTGGATGATGCAGTAAGAATGACTGAGCATTCCAATCAAATTAAGGTAGGATTAGCTGAGGATTTTTTGGAAAGTGCAACAAAACCATGGGGAGACCAAGGGTTGACAGTTGTTGGGAGAGCTTTACAAAAACATGCAGGAAGAGAAGGTTCAGTATTTCAAGAAATAAAATTTTCGCATAAAACTGCTAATAAAGACGCTCTAAACATATTAAATCAAATGATGAACTCTAAGAGTCAAATTATTCAGTCTGCAGAAAATGGAGGCACATTGATTTTTGACAAGACCACAGGAAGAGGATTTGGAGTTTCAAGAGAAGGATTATTTAATGGATTCAGAGAATTGCCAAAAAAATAAAAATGGAAAATAGATTTGAGATAATAATTGGTAGCCCCTTAGATTATAATGAATTGGTGGCTTATATAGTCATAGATGGGGAACACATCGCCTTAATAAATCAAGATGAGGGAAAAGATAAATTGCTTATTGAATTTTTTGATGAACCGAAATTGAAAAAGATAGATTTCAATGTATTCATTGAAGCATTGCAAAAAGCAAAAAATGAACTTGTAAAGTAAGAGCAAAGTAAATCTCAAGTTTTCTGATGGTTTATTGGGGGGATGAGTAGTGCTACAGAGGAGTTGGCAAGCTACTTTTCGGTAATGTATCAGATGTGTTGGTAGATGTCAATAAGACAAAAGATATATTGTAAATAGATCGGTTACGGATCTAAAAAAACAGCATAAAACAATCCTAGAGGCGATCAATATGATCGCCTCTAGGATTTTAACGCAGAAAATGATGTTGAAATGCCTATTGATCTCTAAGTGTTCCAGATGTGTTGGTGCCTTAATCGTCTTTTAAAATCAGCGGTCGCACGGCAGCAAAATAGACTGCCCTGCGGATACGCTAACTCACAATGCCAAGCACGTTACACGTCGGGATATACTCAAGGTTTTATTAATAAAATGATTCGTCAACATTATACTCCACCGATCCCACCTACTGAATATGATCCTTCAGGCAAAAAGTTGAATATAACTCTGTATCGTGGTTGGTGATTTTCACCAACCATATTTAATATTCAACTCTAATCACTTCTTGTAGATGCGTAGACGATTTTTTCAATAGTCTGTACAATAGGCTAATATTTCACTGCAACTTTTACAACATGTTCCAAGTCTGTATCGGAAAGTAGCTCTGCAACTTCACTCTTTACACCTGAGATACCCGGTTCGAAATATAGATGAATAACAAATCCCGGTACTCAGCCGGGATTTACAAGGGTATCGATTCTCTACAAAAAGCATCAATGCATCACCATCACTTTTGCAGTTTGCGTTAATGCCCCTGATTGTATTTTTAGGAAATACATTCCATTACTGAGGTCTGCGGTGCTAAAACTGATTTTTCGTTTGCCATTCTTCAAAGATCCGTCAAACACCGTTTCAATTTTTTCCCCCGACATATCTACCAACGTGGCTACAAGCTTTCCGGTTGGTTGCAGTTCCAAGTCAATATCTA
The DNA here is from genome assembly GCA_035497455.1 of Flavipsychrobacter sp. Lineage (GTDB taxonomy): Bacteria > Bacteroidota > Bacteroidia > Chitinophagales > Chitinophagaceae > JAFIGV01. The sequence continues at coordinate 364,580 of DATJDL010000010.1, read as the reverse complement.
CCCTATCATTTGCCGGGACAGGATATACGTTCAGATTTGAGGCAGCTGTCACATCTGATATATTAGTAGTATAGTTGTAATTGAAAGTATCTGTTTCAGATCCTATAAAAAATTCACTGAAGCCGGAAATAGGGGCTGAAAGAGTTCCGTTGGCGTAAGTGGTGGGCAACTTACAAAACTCTCCCTGACCATCTAACGGTCTCTGGTATATCGAGAAATTGGCAGGATTAACTATCCCGTTGAAGACAAAGGACGAAACCGCTGACAATGCGAGATTAAGCAGTGACATGCTAATTTCTAAATTATTGCTTGTAGAAAGTGCTGATACCAAACTATTGACAACCCAGCGATAATTACTTAGTGCCGATGGCGCATTGGTACCTGCACACCAGCTGTTATTTCCCGTAGCATTTACCAGGAAATTTACAAAAAGGTTTCCGGTTCCTGTGCCTGCTCCTAAGTCAACCGAAAAGCCCGTTTTTACAGTATTATCATTGAAGTTATAGGTCCCCTGTCCATTTACTGTTTTAGGTAAGTAAGCATCTGCATCCGTGATACGCATGGTGGTGCTATTGTTTCCATCTCTCCCGGTTACATAAGTGCTGTGATTACTACCTATCACTACACTATATCCACCTCCCTGAGCTATGGATGGTTGTCTTTTCTCCCATACAAATGTCCCGTCAGCTTTATACTTCAGTGTGACAGGATCCACATAATAACTTGTTCTTCTTGAATACCCGGTTACCACCACATTTTCAGGATTGTTTTCACCGGCAATGCTGAGCGCCACGTCGTCCGCGCCAAAAGAATAAGCGTAGATATTCACCCATTGGATCACTCCATTCGTATTTACCTTAACAGTCATCATGTCGGCTGGATCGCTGGATGTGAGCGCCGTGGTACCTGTTATATAAGCAGTACCTGCTGCTGTTACATACAGCTTCGATGCCTGATCCCATCCCCCGGATGAAACTGAGGAGATAGGCAGACTCCATAATAAACTTCCGTTTGACGCATATTTTCTCAAAATAAAATCACGATGGGTACCCGTTTCAATAGTTCCTGCTGCATAGGCATTCCCCGCTGCATCTACCTGAATGTCAACAGCAGCATCAAATTTGTTTTGTGTCGAATCGTTATCGTAAACATCGGTCCAGTCCATCACACCCGACGGAAGATATTTTCTTACGACAAACCGGGAAGCAGGAGGGGAGGAAGCGCTTGAAGAGCCTGCAGCAAAGATATTACCGGACTGGTCTATCGCGATGGCAGCACAATGGCTTGACTCCGTATTGGGTGACCAGGTCTGGGCATGTAATCTGTTTCTCCATAGCTCATTTCCATTAGGATCCATTTTTATTACAAAAAAGGTAGAATACCCGCCGGGAAGTACTACACCCTCAATGGCACCGGAAATTACGAGATTGCCGGAAGGATCAACCTCCATATCCGTCGCAGCATCATAATAGCCAAAGTCATTAACGTAGTGAACGGTATCAGACCACAATAACGTACCAGAGGGATTAATTTTCAGTACCAACATTTGTTGTGAAGAGCCGGTGTTTCCGGTCCCGCCAGCTACATATACATTTCCGCTATTATCTGCCAATATTTTTCGAGCCCAATTAAAGTAAGATCCGGTAAGATTGGGTAGTGGGAAGGAATAGGTATTCACCCATAGTTGATTGCCAACTGAATCATACTTAGCTGTAACAAGATTACCATTGTACGGGCCCGTGCTAGTATTACCTGCTATATATACATTACCGGAAGCATCTGTGGTAATTGTTGTACCTTGATATTCATTACCGGAGGTATGTTGTTTTACCCATTTGTTGGCTACTTGAGCATATCCTATAGTAGTAACGCCGCATAAAAGCAAAATAGCTATAAGCCTATGTTTTTTCATATAATTAATTTTATTAAAAATTGAAACTTATACGATAAAAAAAAATACCCAAACCGGTGTATTTTATTACGGGATAAATAGTTATTCGTGGCATGTCATTGTTTCACAAAAATGGAACGAGCAGTACAGGAACAATCTGCAATACGGAAACAGGATCCGGCCTGTAATGTTCAGCGTTATGCTTCTGTCTAACCCTAATTTCTGCAACGCAATAAAATTGCCAAAGCAGGTGGCCTCATCTTCCGGCATCACAAAATCCTGTGTGTATCTTCAATGGGATAGCGCACTTTCTCCGACAGTTTGACCACCATGTCAACTGCTTTTTGGACGCAGTGTCAAGTGCTATCCGATAGATATGCCTCAGATTTTTGAGACAGCCTATACAGCTGATACGATTTTATGAAAAAACCGGGGTAATGTTTACTGCTTTGACAGGCGTTTCGTCTCTCTTACCCGCATCGCTTTATGATAGATGATGGGGAAAACCAGTAAGGTAAACACCGTAGCCGTCACCAGCCCTCCGATAATGACGATAGCCAGCGGTTTCTGACTTTCGGAGCCTATGCCATTGCTGACTGCAGCCGGCAACAGACCGATGGCAGCCATCATAGCAGTCATGATAACCGGTCTTGTCCTTGCTTTCACCGCGTTAACGATAGCGGTGTTCAGGTCTGAGACTATTCCGGATTGCTTATGAAATTCGGATATCAGTATTACACCGTTTTGCACACAAATACCAAAAAGCGCAATAAATCCTACCCCTGCTGATATGCCGAAATTGATACCGGTAAGATGCAAGGCCAGAATACCTCCTATCAAAGCAAAGGGTACATTGATCAGTACATAGCCGGCATCTCTGGCATTACCGAACATAATAAACAATAAGATAAAGATCATCAACAGGCTTAGCGGCACGACCTGCGCTAACCGGTTTCCGGCACGTACCTGGTTCTCAAACTCGCCCGACCAGCCTATAGAATAGCCGGGCGCCAGTTTGATATGTGCTGTTACATTTTTCTGTGCTTCCGCTATAGTACTGCCCAGGTCACGTTCACGCACCGAGAACTTCACTCCGATAAATCGCTTGGTATCGCTGCGGTAAATAAATGCGGGTCCTGTTACCTGCTTAATGGTTGCCACTTCTATCAGGGGTATCTGCCCCCCGGTGATGGTCGGTATCATCAGCCGCATGATGTCGTCTTCATTCTTCCTGTATTCCCGGGCGTAGCGGATACGCACATCAAACTTCCGTTCGCCTTCGTACCGGGTAGTAGCCGTTTTCCCACCGATAGCCATTTCAATAACTGCTTGCGCATCAGCCTTGGTCACACCGTATTGTGCCATACGCTCTTCATCCAATAAGACACTGATTTCGGGCTGGCCCACATTCCGAAGGATACCCACGTCTTTGATGCCGGGTACATTTTTGACCTGTGCTATGACCTGTTCGCCATACTCATCCAGTTTTTCAAGATCATCCCCATATATTTTCACTGCGTTCGATGCATTCATACCGGCTACCGCTTCGGCTACGTTATCGATGATCGGCTGAGAGTAGTTGTAATTGATTCCCTGGTATTGCCTGAGCTTCTGATCCATTTCTTCCACCAGGTCATCCAGCGATATTTTCCGTTTCCAGTCATCCTTGGGCTTCAGGTTTACCTGCATCTGAACATAATAGAACCCGCTGGGATCCGTACCGTCATTGCTGCGACCGGTTTGGGACAGCACCCCGTTTACTTCCGGGAAAGTCATCAGCTCTTTGCGCAGGACATGTACCATCCCCACCGTATTATTCAACGAATAGCTCATAGGCATTTTTGCTTCTACCCAAAGGGCTCCCTCATTCAGCTGTGGTAAAAACTCTGATCCCAACCATTTAGCTGAAAACATGGTAAGCGCAAAACATGCTACAGACACCAGCAATGTGAGCCTTTTGTGCGCGAAAGTCCATATAAATGCTTTTTCAACAGCTCGATTGACTGTGCGGGTAAATATGTTATCCTTCTCCCTCACATTCTTCTTAAGCAGCACCGCACACAACAAGGGTACGAGTGTAAGTGTAAAAATGAGCGCTCCCAACAACGCAAAACCAAGCGTATAAGCTAACGGAGAGAACATTTTGCCTTCTACCTTCTCAAAAGAGAAAATGGGTAACAAAGCTGATATAATGATCAATTTGGAAAAGAAAATAGCCTTACCCATCTGCGTGCCGGTGCTGCGTATAAGTCCCAGCTTGGATAGCTTATTGAATTTCTGCATCCCCCGCCGGTGCCCTTCATGGTCTAATGCCACAAAGATCCCTTCCACCATTACTACGGCACCATCTATAATGATACCGAAATCCACTGCTCCCAATGAAAGCAGGTTGGCACTCATGTCCTGGAGTTTCAGCATCAGGAAGGCGAACAATAAAGATAAGGGTATCACCAGTGCTACGATGACGGTTGTACGCCATTCGGCCATGAAGAGAAATACGATGACGGTCACCAATACGATACCTTCCACCAGGTTATGCATAACAGTCTCCGTGCAAAAATCCATCAGCTTATCCCTGTCGTAAAAAGTGACCATTTTCACATCGGAAGGGAGCGTTGTGTTATTTAACTCCTCGATCCTGGATTTTACCCGTTTCAATACCTCACCCGGATTTTCTCCCTTTCGCATGACCACAATACCTTCCACCACATCATCGTTATCGTTCATACCAACCTGCCCCACCCTGGGCGCGCTGCCTTCAGCAACCTGGGCGACGTTCTTTACTAGCACCGGGTTACCGTTGAAGATATCGACAATGGTGTTTTCGATATCGGCTCTTGAATCAATAAGACCAATGCCGCGCACAACAAATGCCTGACCGTTCTTTTCTATTACATCCCCTCCTACGTTCAGATTGGATTTGCTTATTGCAGTGTAGAGTTCCAGCGGTGTCAGGTTGTATTGCTGCAGTTTTGCAGGGTCCGCTGCTATTTCATAAATCTTTTCCTGTCCTCCGAACGCCACTACATCAGCCACACCCGGAACAGCACGAAGCTGCCGGTCTATCACCCAGTTCTGTATGGTTAGCAGATCCCTGGTATCACGCGAATCACTTTGAAGCGTATAGCGGAATATTTCGCCTGTGGGACCGTAAGGGGGTTGTACATCCGGGTCTACCCCTTCAGGCAGCTGTACATTACGGAGCTGATTGTTTACCTGTTGCCGGGCGAAGAAATCCTCTACGTCGTCATCAAATATGACTTTGATCACAGAAAGACCGAACATGGTGATGCTCCGCACGTTCGTCTTACGTTGAACGCTGTTCATCGCCACCTCTATAGGTGATGTTACAAAGCGTTCTACTTCTTCTGCACTGCGCCCGTTCCATTCCGTCACGATGACGATCTGGGTGTTGGTCACATCCGGAAAGGCTTCAATGGGTATTTTAATAAAACTCGCGATGCCGGCAATGACCAATACGGCTACCCAAAAAAAGGTAAAGAACCTGTTCTTGAGTGAGAAAGAAATGATACTCCTGATAAACTTGTTCATAGATGATTAGTCGTTTAAGGCATCATAAACAAGCAGACCATTTTGTGAAATAACCGTCTCTCCGTCGCGGATGCCATTTTTGATGTAAGTTGTATCTCCTACCTGACGGTAGATAGCTATCCTGCGCGTTTCTATGTTATGACGATCTTTAAATACCATAACCCAGTACTTACTCTTATCAAAAACAATGGCAGAAGCCGGTACGGCTATCAACTGCTGTGCTTCCCTAAAACGTACAGCGACCGTACAATTCATTTCAGGCTTTAACTTAAAATCAGCATTCGGTATTTTCACACGTACTTTCATGGAGCGTGTTTCAGGATCGATCGCATTGAAGATCTTATCTATTTTACCATGAAATGCATTGTCGGGGAAGGCGAGCGTTTTCACCTCCGCATCGTATCCTTCGTGTATCCTGGAAATGTCGCTTTCATTTACATTAGCTAAAGCCCATACCTCATTTATTTCAGCAATAGAAAATAAAGGTTCGCTGTTGTCGGCACGTATCTGCTCATTTCGGTTGATTTTTTTAGTGACTACGAAACCGCTGATCGGCGCTACGACATGATACATAGAACCGCTTTTCAGGTTGTATATTTTATACACTTCATTCACCCTGTTCAATTCCGCCTTGTCTTTTTCGAGCTCCTTCTCTGCTGCCATTACATCCTTTTCGGAGTTTAGCTTTCCTCCAAACAGATCCTTCGCTACCTGCAGGTTCTTTTCTGAAACCGCCACCTCATTGACCGCATCCATGCGTTCTTTCTGAAACCGTGCTATTTCACTGCTACGTATGGTAGCCAGCACTTGTCCCTGCTTTACATAGTCGCCCAGCTCTACGTGAATATCGGTAACGACACCCCCTACTATGGGATATACCTGCGCCAGTTTGTTATTATCCGCCGATATCTTCCCAAACAATCGTATTTCATTTTTTAGCGGCTGTGGCGTAGCCTTATAGAAAGTACATTTAGCCATCATGGTATCACTGAGCTGAAACGCCCCCGATTCCTCACTTTGTTTTTTGCCTTTGCAGGAGGCAATGATGCATAAAGAAAGGATAAGGATGCATGCCCAGTCCAAGGCTGATATTCGTTTTATATACATGGTATGGGAATGTTTAAAAATTGTAACATCAATAAAGATCTTTTCCAATAGAAAGGTTAAGTTGTTCGGCAGATGAGACCAGCTGGGTTTTAATGCGCGCCTGCTCTGCCATTGCCAGGTTATATGATTCAAAAAAGTCAACGAACTCAATAAGTGATATATTTCTTTTCTGAAAGTTTTCAGCCATACCTTTCAGGGTGATTTCAAAGTCCTGGTTGAAGAGATGGTTTAGTTTTCTGTATTCGTGCACCGTATGTGTGTAGAGCGCGTAACTGTTTTGCAGGCCGACAAGTATTTGCTGCTGCTTGGCACGTATAGAATAGCCGGCCTGCTTCGCCTGGTAGCCGGCAGATCGGATATTACCCTGGTTTCTGTTCCATAGGGGCAGCTCCAGCGATATGCCGGCATTTACCTGGTTGGCAAAAGCCCCGCCACGCTGATCATAAGATGAGTAAAGATGCAGATCAGGTACTGCCAGCTGCGTTTGATACCGCCAATACCTGTCAGCAAGTGCTTTATCCTGCTGCGCGATCAGCAGATCGGGATGGCTGGTAAGTGCTTCTGCCTTTAGATCATCCAAAGGTGTTTGCTTTATGTAGTTGCCTATATCCTCATCCGTAAAGCTGAATATAATAACAGCATGAGTACGCAAAACAGTTTGTACTGCTGCCTGTTCATCAAAATATTGTTTCAACAACTCGCCACGATCATTATTCAGATTCAGGTAGCCGCTTTTCAACCTTACCAGGTCTTTAAGCGGCATATTACCCTTTTGTACCTGGAGTTCATAGCTAGCTAATATCGTATCCAGCATTGTCAGTTGCCTGTTGTACTTATTAAGCAATAGTTGTTGCTGACCAATTGCAAAAAGGCTTTTATGCAACTGGTATTTCAGCCGGCGTACCAGGTCCTGGAATTCGAGGGCCGCAATATCTGCGTGCATCTTCGCCATTTCGATCTCTGACTTGCGTTTCCCACCCAGTACAAGAAGTTGCTCCAGCTGGAATATTTTCTCTCCTGTTTGTCCTGCATGAAATATTTTGCGGTTTTCCGGGTCGTAGGCATTCACCTCTGCTAAGACAGTGGGATTGGGGTATAATTTTGCCTGTACCAGTTCCGCCTTCTTTGCCTCTATGTTCATGGAGGCTGCCAGAAGATAATAGTTATCATGAAAGAAGAGGCTATCTGCTTTCCGCAGACTTATTCGGAGTGTATCCTGTGCTGTTGAATGAAGGTTCAAAGCCAGCACTGATAACAGTAAAAGGAGTTTTTTGTGCTTCATGTAATAATCGCGAACGAATACACAAAAGACAGCAGAAGCACCTTAAAATGGACTTAAAGAGAATAAAAATCAGATTAAAGGGAGCGTCATTATGAAAGTATTAGCATGTTTCCCGTCACTGAAATAGGAGATGGTACCCTGATGCAGTTCTACAATCCGGTTCACAAATACCAGACCTAACCCGAAGCCGGGCGTATCCTGGCTATTCTGTCCCCGGAAGAAATGCCGGAACAGGTACTGTTGTTCTTCTTTATTGATAACGGGTCCCTTTGTATCAAAACGCACTTCAAGGTGAGTGTGGCGGGGTATTATGCTTATATGCGCCAGATTATCGTTGCTGTAATGTATACAGTTGACCATAAGATTCGTCAGAGCCGCCCGGAGAAGCCGTATATTAGCTTTTACGGTAAGCAACCGCTCGTCTACAGCAACGGATTCATAATCTATTACGAACTTAAAAGTGGGGTATAAACGCTGTAATTCATCTCCCAGATCGAAAAGGAGCTCGTCCACCCGCTCAACGGTTTCCTGCACAGTGATTCCCGATTCAATTTTGGCCAATTCCAACAATGAGTTAATGATCTCGCTTAGATTCTTTGTACCCTCTTTCTGCCGCTTTATAAGGATTTCTGTTTTTCCGGGGTCCTTTTCATTTTCAATCCGCTCAAAATTCGATACCAGTACAGCAATGGGCGTTTTAAGCTCATGTGAGATATGGTGTACCGCATGTTTTTGAAAAGAGAAAGCATCCGTAAGACGCTTCATCAATTCGTTGAAACGTTGTGCGAGTATCGAAACTTCATCTTTGGTTTCCTGCACTACTATGGGTTTATAATGCCTATTGAAATCAAAATCGCGTATCTGGGTAGTAACGTCATCTATAGATTGGGTGATGCGTTTCGCCAGCAAGTAAGATACCAGGACTATGATGGCAACGATACCCAGGAAAGTTGAAATGAGTACATACTTAAGGAAACGCATTTTTTTATAGCCGGATGTATCGTAAGCCTTATCAATACCATAATACCCCCTGCCTTTGTGCTCCAGATAGATGCCAATGACATCATACAGCCCTTCTTTTCTTTCTATCCATTGCTTTTTTCCGCTAAGCGATGCTAACATATCTTTTGAAAAAGGAATGGGAGTATCATCTATGCTGGAATAGATCAGCTTTTTATCCTTATTGAAAATAAGCAGTTTTTCATCGTACATGTTGTGTATGGTAACCAGATCAAACGACTGGATAATATCTTCGTCAATTGCTTTGATACTGCTTAGGAATTTTAAGGTAGAGGTGATCTTATCCTTTTGTCTTTTCTGAAATTCCTCTTCGCGGTTACGGGCGAATAACGTGTATATGAATATAAAAGCTACACCGGTAAGTAAAATAACCGTAGTAGAAAAGTAGAGCAATATTTTTTTCCTAATGCTCATCGAAGTAGTAACCGAAGCCAATTTTTGTTTTTATGGAGTCTTTACCGAACGGTTTGTCCAGTTTTTTACGCAGAAAGTTGATATATACCTCCACCGTGTTCGTATTGGCATCGAAAGAGCTGCCCCATATCTCCTTTACCAGGTCCTTTTTAGATACAAGCGCTCCTTTTGATGAGACCAGCCTCACCAATATCTGAAACTCGCGCGGTGTGAGAGTAACTTCTACTCCTTGCCTTGTGACTAATCCTTTTGCAGTATCTATTACCAGGTCATCGGCCAGCAGCCTGGTATGAAGAGTATGGGCACTTTCACTTTTCTTCGTACGCTTTAGTAAGGCGTTCACGCGCAACATCAATTCTTTCATGTAAAAGGGCTTGGTGAGATAATCATCCGCACCGCTATCATATCCCTGGATCTTGTCTTCCAGCTCGTCAAATGCGGTGAGCATCAATACCGGCGTTACCGTATCATACTGCCTGAGCTCTTTACAGATGGCATAACCTGTTTTATGGGGAAGATTTATATCCAGGATAATGCAATCATATTTGTTCCTTTTAAGGAGGCGCTCAGCCAGTATTCCATCAAAGACATAATCCACTTCAAAAGATGCCGCACTCAGCGCCTCCCTGATGTTTTGATTGATGGTCACATCATCCTCCACTAAAAGTATGTTATCCATATAATGAGCAGAACTATTATAATCTATTCGGCAATACTAAGATTATGTAGCTTAAATTATGCTTAAAGCTCAAAAACGCGGTGTCACCGAATGCATGTGTACGTTAAAATGCCAGCATGTGTACGTTATCTGCTCATCGATTAAACGGCTAGCCGTCAGTAAGATTCATTTTTTAAAATATAACAGATTGCCTATTTTTAATCAGATGAGATATTCTCTTACTGCAATTGTTCCTTTAGTTTGTTTCCTGGGTTCCTGCACACATGAGCCCGCCAAAGATGAAACAACGGTTTTACCGGATCATTACCCGGCTGAGGTCGGGAAGATCATTCTTACAAAATGTGCTACCGCGGGTTGTCATAATGCCGCCAGTTATCAGCTGTCAGGAGGCGGACTTTTGATGGATACCTGGGAACACATGTTCGACGGCGGGAACACCGGAGCTGCCGTCATACCGTACAGTGTGGAAAACAGCGCGCTTTTATATTTTACCAATGCCTATCCGGATCTCGGCGCTCTCCCCCCGGACAATATGAAAATGCCGCTCAATAACCCGCCCCTTACCAGAGAAGAATACCTGACCTTACGGGCATGGATTGCCAGCGGTGCCCCGGATAAATCCGGCAACATACCGTTCGCCTCCCGTGCCGATACCCGGCAAAAGATCTATCTCTCTCACCAGGGCTGCGACTATATTACGGTTATTGATGCGGAAAAAAATGTCGTGATGCGTTCTATTCCAACGGGTACTTCTGTGACAATAGAAAGTGCCTACGCGTTGAAAATATCACCTGACGGTCATGCCTATATAAGTTTTTGGGCAAGCCAGAACATGTTAAAAATGGATACGAAAACGGATAGCCTGGTGGATGTTATTGACGTAGGAAGTCCGAACTCCTGTATGCTGCAGGTTTCTCCTGACAGCCGGAAACTCCTGCTGACCAATATCTTTTCCGGTTCTCTTCTCCGTATCAATACGGAAACAAAAATGGTAGACAGCACCTATGGCACCAATAGCTTTTCTTCTCCGCATGGAGTCACGGCAAATGCTTCTTTTACAAACTATTATGTTACCGAGCAATACGGCAATACCCTTTATAAGATAGGGCGGGATGGAGCCGTTAAGAAAATAAGCATAGATGGCAAGCCTCTCTCTACGGCAAACGGATCCAATCCCTACAGCATTGCGCTTTCACCTGATGAATCGAAATATTTTGTGACCTGTGCCGGCACAGATGAAATTCGTGTATTCGACACGCAAACGGATACACTAATGTCCGTTATTCCTGTCGGAACCACACCTCAAGACCTGGCTTTTTCCCGCAAGAAACCTTACCTTTTCGTAAGCTGTGAAAATGATGCTGCAACCACTTCACTGTATAAAGGTTCCGTCTATATCATTGATTATAATACTTTGCAGGTAGTGCGTAAGATCAATGATCGCTATTACATGCCCCATGCACTAGTCGTAGATGACGTTTATAAGAAATTGTTTGTCTTCAGCAGAAATGTGGATCCTGATGGCCCCGTACCGCACCACAATTCTTCTACCTGTACCGGCAGGAATGGCTACTACAGCGTTTATGATTTTGAAAAACTCCAACCTATCAACGGCAAGCGCTACGAAGTAACCATTGATCCTTTTGCTGCTGATGCAAGAATAAAATAGTCGAGATTCCTGAACCAAACAACAAAGCCTTCGATAAATCGAAGGCTTTGCGATGAAATAATAACTATACGTTAGCGGACAATTACAACTTTTTCCTGTTTGCTGCGAGAACCCGATACCAGTTTTACAATATAATTTCCATTTTGCAGATCAGACACATCCAACGATATTTTCTCATTTTTACCATATGAAGCTTGTTTTACAACCTTGCCAACAATGTCGTAAACAGACACGTTCACCGGCTTATCAGATTGAATGACTTCTATATTTATCCTGTCCTTCACAGGATTGGGATAAAGTGAAAACTTAAGCGATGCCTGATCGTCAACAGCTGTTCCGTTAGCGATGGCGATATCGTCTAAATAGATATTATTCCCAAATCCGCTGGTCGTTAAAAACTGCACAAGGATATCCGGCTGTCCTGCATAAGCAGAAAGGGAAACCACTTCCGTTTTCCAATCAGCAGCGCCAGGTGTAAATGCAGCGGTGGTATTGGCAGTGGTAGATAATGTGGTGCCGGATTTGTTGTAAACAGATGTCCAGGTAGCTCCGCAATCGGAAGACACATTGATCTGAAGCGCATCATTGCTGCTTGCATCATAAGGAGCATAGGCTAAAGCAAACGTGATATTTGCGCCAGATGTGGCATTTGCAAAGTTGATCCGGGGCGTTATAAGATAGTTTCTTTGACCCGATATATTTTCCTGCCCTGAGTAATTATCCATTTTCACAGATCCGGGTGCTGATTTTCCAACTGTAGCTTCATGCGTCATTTCATTATGGAAATTATGCCCCAGGTAGATCCATCCTACGGGAGGAAAGGTCGTACTGCTGAAGTTTTCGCTGAAAGGGAACACGGATACCGGATTGAGTGCACGGAAAGATCCGGCCTTTTTATTATTAGCCGGGTTCGAGTCAGCCACGTTATTCACCAATGTCGCTTCTACCGAAAGCTTGTGCGCTCCCGAAGCAACATTACTGTTGGGCAGGGTCACGGTAGCAGTTGCGCCGCTTGCCAGAGAGCCCGTCCAGTTAAAGCTTACCGGTGCGCCGTTATCTACCACATAGTTGATGGTTGCTGATGTAAGTGTGTTAGCACCCGTGTTCTTAATGGTAATCGCGGGAGTAATGGAGGTAGCGCATTGGTTGTACCCGGGATGATAAAAATTCGTTTCAAATGCGTTGGTTACAGGAGAATTGATTCTCACGACCGCTATATCGTTATTCAATATAGAAGAAGGATCCATACGAACTACAGTATTCAACGTTTGATTGACAAACCAGATCTTTCCGTCGGCACCGATTTTTAAACCCATCATACCCGCCTGACCTGTTGCAATGGTGCCCAGCTTTACCGGCATGGATCCTGTAATATCGTACACATGAATAGTACCATTGTTAAAATCTCCTACAATCAGCCTCCCGTTATAAAGGTCTATACCACATGGTTGTCCTGACAGGAATGAATCCAGTACCTGAAGCGTTGCGCCTGTAACGGACCTGTACTCCTGTAAAAGTTCGGCACCGGAAGCCGGTACGGTAAGTGTTCCCTGTACTGTACCACTCTTCGTATTAACTCTTTTGAGTTTTTTTGTTCCGGCATCGATAATATAGAGCCAACCAGTTGATTTATCTTTAATCATATGCCCGGGAATATTCGCTACACGGGTTAGCGGAATGTCTGTATACCTCCAGAGTCGGCCATTGGAGTGATCATCATACCCGGGACTGTGATCTGCACCAAAGTCATATTTGCAGAGGTTACCGTTGTGCCCGTCGAACACCCAGTATATCGTTGCAGAATCATGAGCAACACCCATCGAAAAAGGACTTTGATGGAGCATGTCCAAATGGCTACCCAGCGGCAGGCCTGTTACCCAGTTATTTTGAAATACCGTAGCAAATATGCTGGTATCGGCAGACCATAGTGCAGGTCCCATAAAAGTAGAAGTGGGTGATGCCGTGTTTTTTATTTCATTGGTATTGGCGAATTTTCCATCGTCACCGAACGCGATCGCGGAAGGAAATATCATAAAATGCCCGGTATGACTGTCCATACGGTATTGCGTGGTTTGGTCGGCTTCCCCGGCATTGTAAATAATCACGTTGGAGCCACCATTAGAGGTACCTTTATTAATGATCCATAACTCGTTTGTAAAGGGTTTAAAGTCCAGGTCACGAGGTTGGGAAACCTGCTGCGATGAGTTAGCAATAACCGTATAGGTGGGTGTACCGGACAGGTAATTGTCAATTAAGTTTTGGGCTGACGCGCTACCGTATCCTATCAGCAACGCACATAAAAAAAATCTCATTAAAATTCATTTTTAGAGGTTAAAAATATTTTAAAGCTAGAAAATAGAACTGTCATATCAAAAAAATAGATTAAACTTGGGTATAAATGACACATATATGAAACATTATCGCCCGACGGCTCTTTCTTTAATTGCCTTATCTCTCACATGGATGTGCTGCAATCGAAGTGATGCTCCTGCAGAAAGCGGAGGCAAGGGCGGAAATGCCATTTTGAAAGTGTTTCCTCAGCACCATGGCAACCCGATTGACAGTGGTAAAGTGTACATTAAATATAATGCGCAGGACGCACCCACGAGCTATGATGACTCAGTCGCCTGTATTATTGAAAATGGAAAAGCAGTAGCTATTTTCACCCAGTTGAAAAAAGGGAGTTATTATCTGTCAGGGAGCGGATGGGACTCTACCATTCTCGAAAAAGTAAAGGGAGGACTCCCCTATAAGGTAGAACAAGAGACCACATTAGAAATGATTTTGCCTGTATCGGAGCAACATCAATAGCAGGCATGAAATATTAGCCTAAGTACATACTGCATCTGTTATCCTCTTGCTTCAACTTACAAAAATGATATGTACGTCATACTGTTAGATGGCAGCGTTTCCTATTTGATGTACTGTCAATTAAGTGAGCTATTTATTGCCTTTAAAAGCTATGGTATCTATCCATTTTCTCAATTTAGTCCAAATACTTGACTCGCTGTAAAACAAAGAAGTACTGAATTCCTGTGTCGAAGTTGCGTTGTTTTCCCGCATGGCTTTAAGGTAGGGAGTTATCTTTTGCCCTTCACCTTCCAATATTTCACTTATGATCCGCACTACATCTTGTCCGCCATAGGATAGCGTATGCGCGTCGTTCGTATATATTAAAAACAGGCGTTTTAAAATGTCTCCGTAATATTCTCCCGGACAGTACTTAAGCCCACCCATAGCGTCAAACTTTCTAACCATCTCTATTTCCCGCTCAGCATTTCCGATTGAAGATTTAAGCTCCTGGGAGAATTGCTGGTATAAATTATCCACCGATGATGTACTAAAGTAAGGAGTAGCCTGGGTAACGTTCCCGATTTGTGCTGTTAACATATCAATACGATTATTTTTTTCTAAATATTGTGCAATCCCGGTTTTAGTTTCCGTCCTGGTAAATGCCTGTAGGCTTCTTAGAATGTCTAACCGGTTTTCTCTGACTTCATAGCTGCTATTGTTATCGAGTATAACAGCTATGGACTGTTTAATCCAATCAAACTGTATATCCGAAGCAGCCTTTTCATAGGCTTCGTAAAACTTCGGCGAAAGAGAAAAAATGCCTTCCATGCCGGTTAGTTGTTCCGGCTCTTTCACCTTCAACAATTCCAATGGTGCTTTCGATAACACAGCGTCGGTCAGAACGCTGAATACATAGCGGCTGTTTTCCAATAAAAGCCTTTCAGAATTGCATTCTTTCAAATCCTCTAGTATCCTGCTACAATGCTTTAACCTTTTCCAATCCATACTAAGAAGAAGTCCGGTCTTTAACGAAAGGTCTATTATATCATCGGCACTACCCCCTTTGAAATCTGTCCCGAGGGAACGAATGGGCTGCTTACCGGCACTTGCGATCTCACTTACCCATTCCGGGCCCACATTCTTTAGCTTTCTTTCTAGATCTTCAATGGCAACTTTAAATAATAACTCACATGCACCTAATGTTTGAGAAGGAAGTAAAGCCTGAATCTGCGTTACGACACCCTCATCCTTTAGCGGATGGCGGATTTCACCTAGCATCACGTTCAAGCTATCTGCAATCAACTTTAACCTGGAAACTGCATCTTCGTTTTCATTCTCTGACATAGTGTTCAATTAAGCCTTCACTCAATTTAGATTCGAAAATAATTATATAACAGAACAGGGGTCGTTATCCCGTTGTTAATGGAATTCCTAATATTAACTTATTTTTTTTATCGCCATACAATAAATGCATGCTATTTTTTCAAATGCATATTGTCCCCTTATTATTAGAAAGCCGGACTTTCTAACCCATTCTTAACCTTATAGTAATGCATTAGTATACCTGCGCATTTATTTATAAAAAAGGGTTAAAAAACCCATGAAAAATTGTGCCATATTTTTTATATGCAGGTGCAAAAAATACCCCTATCAATAACAAATCATTAACTAGTTGGTATTTTGTAAAAAGAAAATTTACTTTCGCAAAAAAATTTCTTTATTGAGTTGTTAATTAAGAAAGAATCAACATTTAACAAGTGAAAAATGTAAAAAATCACACCTAACTGCATATCACTATATTAAAAAACATAAAAAAAATAATTTTAAACACAATTAAACATATATAGCAATTTTTAATGTCAACCAAATCCCTATTTTATATTAAGGCGTTTGTGCTTTGTTTAGATTTTGCTATCGTAAACATCAGCTTCGGAGCAGGCATGTTATGGATGCAATTGTTGCGAACGCACATGCTGGACATCTCTTCCACGCCCATTCATCAGAAACCCTACTGGCTGTTTTTTAATTTTTGCTGGCTGATAGCGGCATTATTATACAGGGCTTATCATGCAGAGAATATATTAAACCTCGAAAACAATTATCGCATCACCTGGCGTATATGGGTGGCGCAATCGATCCTTTTCTGCACCGGGCTTTTAGTACTGAACGACTATTTGATCGACTATCGATTGTGCTTGTCTGTGCTATTAAGCTATATGTTTCTATTGGTAGTGGGTAAGATTGTTTACACCTACCTGTTTTACCGATTAGCGCGTATGCGCCCGTTGCGCAAAAGGATGACGGTGATAGGGCAAAACGCTCACGCAGTATCACTTGAAAGAGCCTTTACCAAAAGTTATCCGTTTTTGAGTACAGAAGTGGTGGACAACATCACATGGAATTTCGATGAAAATAAAGTGCTGGAGGTGGATTGTTTTCTGGAACAGTTCAAAAAGATGGAGCAGGGAGGTGTACATGAGGCTATCATATCGGTTCCCTGTCAGCATTTATCTCATGTATCCCAGATCCAGCGTCTGGCTGATAATTATAGCATCCATGTAGCCTTTGTGCCGGCTTTCGAGGTCGAAAAACTGGACTGGAGCGTTACCATAGACGGAGGCGTTCCCATCTTCCAGATGAGGCAAAGTTTGTTAAACAATGCTTTTTACAGTTATAGAAAACGCCTTTTTGATATTGTATTCAGCTCGTTTATTATTGTTTTCGTTCTTAGCTGGCTTGTACCCATTATCGGGCTGATCATTAAAATACAAAGCCCCGGGCCTATTTTTTTCAAGCAATTGCGTTCCGGCAGAAACAATGTTCCTTTCTATTGCTATAAGTTCCGAAGCATGCGCAAGGATAATCCGAATGAAGCGAAACAAGCGAGTAAGGATGATCCGCGTGTCACACGCATCGGGAAATGGATACGTAAAACCAGTATTGATGAGTTCCCTCAATTCATCAATGTTTTCCTGGGAGATATGTCCGTTGTGGGTCCGCGTCCTCATATGACCAGTCATACGTTTCAATATCGCACCCTGATAGACGCCTTCATGGTGCGCCACGGTGTAAAACCAGGCATCACAGGATGGGCACAGGTAAATGGATACCGGGGGGAAACAAAAGATCCTC
Organism: Flavipsychrobacter sp.; assembly: GCA_035497455.1. Taxonomy (GTDB): domain Bacteria; phylum Bacteroidota; class Bacteroidia; order Chitinophagales; family Chitinophagaceae; genus JAFIGV01. The sequence continues at coordinate 347,041 of DATJDL010000010.1, read as the reverse complement.
AAATGATGAAAAAAAGGGTGGATTACGACATCTTCTATCTTGACAACTGGAATTTCATGATGGACATCAAGATCGTCATTCTTACTTTTTTGAATATGACACAGGGAGAGAAAAACGCATACTGATCACACACCTCTATACAATAAAATCAGACAAAAATGAATGATAACTTACTTAAAATTCTTGCGCTATGGTTGATATTGGGGACTTCCTGCGTAAACACGAAAAAATCGATTTACTTCAATAATCTAAACAGCGCCAACTATGAAACGGATATCCCTGCTGCCGCTTTCGACGATCCTGTTATCCACGAAGATGATATACTGAGTATCCAGATATCCACAATAGATGCCCAGGCAGCTGATGCCGTGGTTCCGTCTATGTCGCTGCAAACCATGGGCACAACCCCTACCGCGTCGCTTAATCAGCCGCAATCTGTAAATGGATTCATGGTGGATAAAAATGGTTATGTACAGTTGAATACAATCGGCAGTATAAAGGTCAAAGGGCTTACCACCTTCCAGGCCCGCCAGCAGATCGAACAGGCAGCGTCCAAATATTACAATAACCCGGTGGTGCAGGTTCGCTTCGCCAATTACCGGATCACTGTATTGGGAGAAGTGAATCGCCCCTCTACGTATATCGTACCCAACGAACGGGTCAGCATACTGGATGCACTCGGTTTTGCAGGTGATCTGACCATCTTTGGAAAGCGGGAAAATGTGTTGCTCATCCGCAGGGTCGAAAATCGCAATAAGATGATCCGCCTTAACCTGAATGACACGAAGACGTTAGAATCTCCCTACTTCTATTTAAAACAGGGGGATGTGATATACGTGGAGGCTACGAAATCCAAAGTAGCACAGACGAATGCCAACCGGACACAAAATGTCGCGATCATTTCCTCTGTCATAACCGTATTGATTGTCCTGGCTTCACGCATAAACTTCTAATACACAAAAAACTAAACATTCAAGATGCTTCAAACGAGTAATGGACTAAATAATACCGGAGCAGACGGCTGGGAAGACCGGGAGGGTGACGATAAAACGTTTCACAATAACCTTAACCTGGTATTACGCAACTGGATCTGGTTTGTATTTTGCATAGTAGCCGGTTTATTATGCGCATGGCTGTATGTCCGCTATACCGTTCCACAATACAGGGTACACGCGAAACTCATGGTTTCCGATGATAAGAAGGGGACCTTGATGGGACAATCGGCACTGGGTGAACTATCCGGGATCATGGGCGCCAAAAGCTCGGTAGATAATGAAGTAGAAGTATTGACAACTGCGGACCTGATGCTGGAAATGGTGCTGGATCAAAAAGCCTATATTCAGTACTTCAACGACGGCAGAATACATAATGTTCACGCCATGCATGCTCCTTTTGAAGTCTTGCTCCTGAGCAGCCCCGACAGCATAAAGACATCTGCACGCTATACTGTTAAAGCAAAGAACGATGTTTTACATATCAATGGCAGCGACAAGACGATTAAGGCTGCCTGGAACAAGCCTTTTTTTGTAAAGGGTGTCGGCAAACTCAGCATCGTCAAAAATCCGGATTTTGTAATGGGTTCTTCCAACAAAGAATATGGATTCATTATAGACCCGGTTCTGCCCACCGTGGCTAAGCTGCAATCAAAATTCAAGGCCGAGGTGACGAATAAAAATGTATCCTCTATTAAATTGTCTCTAGAGACCACAATTCCGCAGCAAGGGGAACAATACCTAAAAACGCTTATCCAAAAGTATATCGAGCTGAACCTGCATGATAAAAATACGGTGGCGGATTCGACATTAGCTTTTATAGCCGATCGTTTGGCGAAAATCACCGGTGAGCTATCAAAAGTCGAAGACAATATCTCCGGATTTAAAAGACAAAGCAGTTTGTCAGACATCTCGGAACAATCTAAAATCCTGCTGCAAAGCTCTGCGTCCAATACCAATGAACTGGCACAGGTGGAGACGAAGCTGGCAATGCTCAATACCGTGCAGAACTATCTGCAGGATCCTAACAACAGCAAGGTAATGCCTGCTGCCATGTTTACGGAAGACGTTTCTATGAAAAGCCTGATAGACAAATACAATGCCCTGATCTTACAGAAGGAACGGCTCATGCTCTCTCATACGCCCGATCACCCTTTGATACAAAATGTAGAACAACAATTGATCGGTCTTCGTCAGAATATGATCAGTATTGTGAGCGTATCGAAACGTCAACTGGAACAACAAAGGAACAGTCAGCAAAAACTAGTGAACCTGTCACAATCCCAGATAGATCGCGTCCCTACTATAGAGCGGGGTTATATTGACCTTGCCCGTTTGCAACAAATCAAGCAGGCGCAATATATTTTCCTGCAGGAAAAATGGGAAGAGACCGCTATAGCCCGCACATCCACTGTAGCCAATGCGAAGGTCATCGACAAACCGAAATCAGAACCTTTACCTTTTTCACCCAAGACAAAGCTGGTGTACCTGGTGGGACTGTTGGCCGGTATCGTATTACCTTTTGCCTTTATCATAGGTAAGGAACGGCTCAATCTCAAGATCTCTTCCATTGATGACATCATTTCTGCAACGCCTATTCCTGTTCTCGGCAGTGTCGGCCATCTGGAAAATGAGCATGCACACCTCATCGTGATAGAAGACCCCAAATCCGTAATTGCGGAACAATTCAGGGGGATCCGTACCAATATGGGATATGTGCTGCGATCAGCGAAAGCGAAGTCGATTATGGTTACATCCTCGATGAGTGGCGAAGGAAAATCATTCATCTCTATCAACCTGGCGGCTTCTCTGGCGCTGATCAACAAGAAAGTCATCCTGCTCGAACTGGATCTGAGAAAGCCCTCCATTACACACAAGCTGGGCATTCACAAATATTATGGGTTCTCACAGTATGTGGTGGATACTACCATCCAGGTAAAAGACATCATCGTTCCTTCGGGCATTCAGGGTGTCTCACTCATTCAGTCGGGCGCTATCCCTCCAAATCCATCGGAGTTGTTTGAAGATCCAAGAACCCAGGAATTATTTGACTACGTCATGGATCATTTCGATTATGTCATCATTGATACGCCACCTGTCGGACTGGTCTCAGATGCCCTGGTACTGAGTGAGTATGCACAAACTACTTTATACGTTATCAGGCAGCACTTTACGCTGAAACAGCAAATTGAAATCCCCAACCAACTGGTTAAACAGGAGAAGCTCAACAATCTTCACCTTATTATAAACGATGTGCAAAAAGACGGCCGTTACGGTTACGGATATGGGTATGGATATGGGTATGGGTACGGCTACGGAGAATATAGTAAGGAGCAACCCAGAAAAAAAGGTCTATTCAGCAAAGCCTTGAAGAAACAAAACTAATTCATGACATAGGCTTACTATCATCCAATAAAAAGCCAGTTAACCAATATCAATACTCTAAAAAAAGAATACATGTTAGATCTCACTCAGAAATCATTACTAATTACCGGTGGCACAGGTTCGCTAGGGAAGGCACTAACGGCTGAAATACTGAAAAGATGGCCCCATATCAGGCGGCTTATCATTTTTTCCCGTGATGAACAAAAGCAGTTTCAGATGGGGTTGGAATATCCCGCCGAGAAATATCCTCAGATCCGCTTTTTCATTGGTGATGTACGGGATAAAGATCGCTTGACAAGGGCTTTTAAAGGAGTAGATTATGTGATTCACGCTGCGGCTATGAAACATGTACCTATAGCAGAATACAACCCGGATGAATGTGTGAAAACAAATATCCACGGGGCTCAAAATATTATTGAAGCCTGCCTGGCTACTAAAGTGGAAAGAGTTGTTGCGTTATCCACCGATAAAGCCTGCGCTCCCATTAACCTTTATGGTGCTACCAAGTTGACTTCTGACAAGTTGTTTATTGCAGCCAATAATATCAAGGGAGATTCTCCTATCCGCTTTTCGGTGGTGAGATACGGCAATGTGATGGGCTCTAACGGATCTGTTATACCTTTTTTCATCAAAAAAAGAGCTGAAGGCACGATACCCATTACGGATCCGTTGATGACGAGATTCAACATATCCCTTTTGCAGGGTGTGGAAATGGTATTACATGCATTGGAAAAAGCATGGGGCGGAGAGCTTTTCGTTCCTAAAATACCTTCCTACAGGATAACGGATGTGGCTACAGCCATAGCCCCTGATTGCGAACATAAGGTAGTAGGAATCCGTCCGGGAGAAAAAGTGCATGAGGAGATGATTACAGTATCGGATTCAATCAACACTTACGACCTGGGAAAATACTATACTATACTTCCTACCGTCCCACGCTGGAAGCTGGAGGATTTTATCAAAGAATTTAACGCCGTCAAAGTACCTGAAGGGTTTGCCTATAACTCCGGTGATAATACAGAATGGGAAACCGTGGCTGGATTACGCCAACTGATTAAAGAACACGTTGATCCCACATTTGCAGTATCATGAAACCGATCCCATACGGAAAACAATATATCAGCCAGGAAGATATCGACACTGTAATAGCGACATTACAATCCGATTATCTGACCCAGGGCCCGAAGATTGCTGCTTTTGAAGAAGCCTTTGCCGCTTATACAGGAGCCAGGTATGCCGTTGCCGTAGCGAACGGTACGGCAGCATTACATTTATGCACCTTAGCGCTGCAGGTGAAAGAAGGACAGAAAGTAATTACGACTCCCATCACCTTTGCCGCCTCAGCAAACTGTGTGCACTATTGCGGAGGGGAAGTGGTGTTTGGAGACATTGACCCACAGACTTATCTACTCGATATACCATCTGTAAAACAGCTGCTGGAGTCTTCTCCCAAGGGTACCTACCACGGGATCATACCGGTCGATTTTGCCGGGCGGGCGGTCAATCTGGAAGAACTGAAAATGCTGGCAGATGAATACAATCTATGGATAATAGAAGATGCTTGTCATGCACCGGGAGGATATTTTGAGGATTCTAAAGGCATCAAACAAACCTGCGGAAACGGGCAATTTGCGGACTTGGCCATCTTCTCCTTTCATCCTGTGAAACATATTGCTTCAGGCGAGGGAGGAATGATCACAACGAATGATCCGGAACTCTACCAAAAACTCCTGATGCTGCGTACGCACGGTATCACCAAAGATGATAAACAGTTCTCCAACTCCATCGCGTTTGCAGGAGGAGAAAGTACGTACCCGCTTTGGTATATGGAAATGCAGGAGTTAGGTTACAACTATAGATTAACTGACTTCCAGGCAGCACTTGGAATAAGCCAGCTCCAACGTGCAGATGCCGGACTGGAACGCAGGAAAGAAATTGCTGCGCATTACAATCAAGCCTTCGAAGGGAAATCCTACATAAAAGGACAATCCGGAAACATAGAAGGCCATGCGTACCATCTGTACATTATTGAAGTAGCGGATCGTCTTGGGCTCTATAATTACCTGAGGGAAAACCAGGTTTTTGCCCAGGTTCACTATATCCCCTGCCACCTCATGCCCTATTACCGCCAGTTAGGATGGAAGGAGGGTGACCGCCAAAATGCGGAACAATATTATAAAAATTGTCTCAGTCTACCCATGTACCCGACTCTTACACCGGAAGAACAGCGTTATGTAATTGACAAAATTGACGCTTACTATCATGAATAACTTATGCATCATACCGGCAAGAGGAGGGAGCAAACGCATTCCCGGGAAGAATATCAGAGACTTCCTGGGCAAACCTGTTATTGCCTATAGTATTGAGGCAGCTTTAGGATGCTCCTTGTTCTCAGAGGTCATGGTATCTACGGATGATGATAAGATCGCCGGCATCGCAACAGCGCTGGGCGCTCATGTTCCGTTCCGCAGAACAGAAAAAACGGCCGATGATTTCGCTACTACTGTAGACGTTATTATCGAAGTACTCGACATCTACCGGCAGCGAGGGATCAGTTTTGATAATGTTTGTTGCCTCTATCCTTGCGCTCCTTTCATCAACGCTGAAAAAATCACTCTTGCATTTCAACAGCTCGAAGAAAAAAAGCTGGACGCTGTATTCCCGGTCGTACCGTTTAGCTTTCCTGTTCAACGGGCGCTAGTGCATCGAAATGAGAAGCTCAGCTTCCTCCAGCCGGAAAATGCGCTGAGACGCTCACAGGATCTGGAAACTACCTATCACGATGCGGGGCAGTTCTATTGGCTGAATACTGCCGCTTTCCTGCAACAAAAAAAAATAGTTACTGCGAATTCCGGCGCCATCATCCTTTCGGAGCTGGACGCGCAGGATATAGACAATGAAACGGATTGGAAAATAGCAGAATTGAAATACCAGCTACTACGATGACAATGTTTCCTAACAAATACGCAGCATTGGCTGAAAATGAGTTTGTCAGCGGCATCTGTAAAATAGTGCCTGTTCGCTACGAAGATCGCTTGCGGATCATGAAATGGCGCAATGAGCAAATTTATCATCTTCGCCAACAGCGGGTCTTGACTGAAACGGATCAGGATAACTATTTCAGGAATGTAGTAGCAGGACTGTTTGAACTGGAACAACCGGATCAGCTTTTATTTTCCTATTTGGAAAATGATGTATGTATTGGTTATGGCGGTCTGGTACATATCAACTGGATGGATCGGAATGCTGAAATTTCCTTCCTCATTCAAACCGAATCAGAGCAGGAAGGATTTCATAAGCATTGGGGTATTTATCTCGATTTGATAGAACAAGTTGCTTTCACAGAATTAAAACTTCATAAACTTTTTACCTATGCTTTCGATGTACGCCCTCATTTGTATGAGGCGATAGAGCGCAAAAGCTATAAGAAAGAAGCTGTACTGAAAGACCATTGCTACTTCCACGGAACTTATAAAGATGTCGTTATTCACACCAAAATAAAGCATACTGTTACGATACGCAAGGCTGATGAAATAGATGTAACCATCACGCATCTGTGGGCAAACGACGATCTCACGCGAAAGAACTCCTACTCTTCCGAAGCAATCCCGTTTGAAACACACGAGAAATGGTGGCGTTCAAAAATGACGGATGAAAATGCACTGTACTATATCTGCGAAGCAGGAGGAGCCGATGCCGGCATCATCCGTTTTGACAAAGACACCCACACAGGTTGCTATGTTATAGGCGTTACGATTGCTCCTGATTTCAGAGGTAAAAAATTGACCGGCACTTTCTTAAAAGTTGCCTGTACTGCGTTTTTCGCAAAGCATCCTGAAGCGGTTATCGATGCTTATATCAAAGAAGAGAACACAGCATCCATAAAAGCATTTGAGAACGCTCATTTTATTTATTCGGAACCTGTTGTGATTAAAGGTATCCGGTCAGTTAAATACCAATTGAAACATCATGAAGCATAAGACTTTTATCATAGCCGAGCTTTCTGCCAACCACGGAGGAGATATAGAAATTGCCAGGGAAACGATCCGTGCTGCAAAAAGAGCCGGTGCAGATGCCATTAAACTACAAACCTATACAGCCAATACGATCACCCTGGATGCAGAAGGAGATGATTTTCTAATTAAGGGCGGTACGATATGGGACAATAAGCGCCTGTACGAATTATACGAAGAAGCTTTTCTCCCCTGGGATTGGCATGCTGCGTTGTTCGACACGGCGAAGGAGGAAGGACTGATATGTTTTTCTTCTCCGTTTGACAAGACAGCTGTTGACTTCCTGGAAACCCTGAACTGCCCGATCTATAAAATTGCCTCTTTTGAAATTACGGACATACCGCTCATCGAATATACGGCCTCCAAAGGAAAGCCGATGATCCTCTCTACCGGTATTGCCGAATACGAGGATATAAAACTGGCTGTGGATACCTGCCTGGCTGCCCATAACAGGGATATCACCTTATTAAAATGCACCTCCTCCTACCCGGCTCCTGTAGAAGAAGCCAACTTGATTATGATGACTCGATTTGCACGGGACTTTGGAGTAAAAGTAGGCGTGTCTGATCATACCATGGGTATTACAGTGCCTATGGTTGCGGTGGCATTGGGAGGTACTGTCATTGAAAAGCATTTCATTTTGAACAGAGCCATCGGCGGCCCGGATGCATCCTTTTCTCTTGACGAAGGAGAATTCACTCAAATGGTGCAGGCGGTGCGGGAGACTGAGAAAGCGATCGGCGAGGAAACGTATAACCTGACTGAAAAACAACGGAGCGGCAGAGCCTTTTCCCGATCCCTGTATGTAGCAGAAGACATGAACAAGGGAGAGATCGTTACAGAAATGAATGTACGGAGCGTGAGACCAGGCTACGGACTACACCCCAGGTATTGGAAAGAACTCGTAAATAAAAAGGTAAACAGAGTGTTGAAAAAAGGCGAACGATTTTCACTGGATTTCCTGGATTAATCACGCAGAAAAGTTGAAAAGCATGAAAATTCTCTTTGTAGAAAACAGGTATAAAACGGGCTTTTGGGAAATGGTTGCCCAGGAACTGATCAAGGATGGTCATGAAATCCATTGGATTGTCCAAAACCGTCTGTTTCAGCCTAAGACGGGGCATTCTGTGGTCATACCTTATTTCAGAAATCAACGAATCAACAGGAGTAACATTACCAGCGACCTGATACAAATTATAGCCTCCAACAGAGGGCTTAATTATTTTGGTATTCCCTCTGATAATTTTATATTTTATTACCGCGAGCAGGTGGTAAAAGCGATAGATGATATTGCACCGGATATTGTTTTTGGTGAATCCACGATGTTCCATGAATTACTGATCATCAGTGCCTGTAAAGAACGGAACATCGTATACCTGCATCCCAGTACCTGCCGTTACCCGACAGGGAGATTTTCCTTTTATCTGTATGACAGTTTAGAGCCTTTTGCAGGATCCCAGGAGAAATTGTCAGAAAAGGACGCCTTAGCTATTATCGACCAGATCGTAAACAGAAAGGTGGTGCCGGACTATATGAAGGTGATCAAACCGGTGATGGGAGTAAAAGACAGGCTGGCCAATAAATGGAAGTTATCGTTATCCTATGTTTTGGGCGAACGCTACAATACGCCTTCCCCGATCATAAAAAAGAAAATCGAACAGCAGAAAGAACACCTCATAAAAGCGTGGGACACGCTGGCTAAAGATACGCTTGAGACCGACACGCGGTATAAAATCTTATACCCTTTACAAATGCAGCCTGAGGCAAACATTGATGTATGGGGCTATCCACATAATAATCAGCTGGAAATTATTAAAAGGATTGCCGCCCAGCTGAAAGAAGACCAGGTGTTGTACATTAAACCGAATCCCAAGTCCAAATACGAACTCACCGAAAAGCTGGTTTCGTTCATCCGTGATCACCAGGATAAAGTGGTGGCGCTGGCTCATCATGTACCCATGACCGCAGTTTTTCCCCGGATAGATTTCGTAGTCACCGTTACCGGCACCATCGCCTATGAATGTGTTTGGGCAGGAAAGCCTTTCATTGCTCTCGGAAAATCACTTGTAAGTGAATATGCGTGGCGAGATCATTTGTCTGCCCCCATCCATGTGAACGAATTTCAACCTTTCCCGGATGAGCAAAAAGTGCAGCTTATCAATGAATTGAATCGTACGAGCTTCAAGGGAAACATTGTCGACACATTGCTGGGAAAAGAGCAGATCGCAAGTGTAGACAATATGACCCATGTCGTAAACGCTTTCAGAACGGTGCTTCATAAAATATCTCACCCTAGAAAAGATGCCGTACCTGTTCTATAAACTGCCTTGTAAATGATCGATAGAGCTACCACACGTGTTTTTTTTATTGGTTTAGATCCTTTAAGATTTATAGCGGCTACACTCGTGCTCGTCATGCACGCCTATGGCTTCTTCATAAGAAATATAAGTGACGGTATATCCTATCATGCTATTTACGGTAAAGGACACACTGCGGTATCTTTCTTCTTTACGCTAAGTGGGTTTCTGATCAGTTATTTGTTACTAAACGAATTGCAGAAAAAGGGAAGCGTAAATATCCGGGTATTTTACCTGAAGCGGGTTTTCAGAATCTGGCCGCTTTATTTCCTTATTGTCTTTTTCGGACTAGCCTTTTACAATTACTTCCTTCCGCTGGCTACGGGAAACTATGAATACAAGTCTGACATCGGGGTAGGCTTTTTATTCTACCTGTTCTTCCTCGCAAGCTATTATAATGTGTTCTGGAATGTAGGCGCCATTTTAAATGTCACCTGGTCGATCGCTGTAGAAGAACAATTTTATCTTTTCTGGGCTCCCCTATTCCACCGGTTCAAAAAAAGGATCGGTACCGTTTGCTTCTTCACATTTGCACTGTTCTGGGCTATACAACTGTATAATTATCATTTCATCACTGAGGCACATTGGAAGTACTTTATTGCCATGCTGCAATTTAACAACATGGCAGTCGGTGGGCTATTTGCTTTGTATTTGCACAAGAACAAGGACACCCCAATAAAACTCGCTTCCGCTTGGTGGTTGAAAAGAAGTACTCAATTCGTCGTCCTCCTAGCATTGTTCGCTTATCTGTTTCTTTTGGATTTTGATCACTATAATCCGTATGCCAACCTGGTCCTGAACCTGCTCTATGCCTATGTCATCTTGTGTTGTTCCCTGAATATGCAGTCTGTGTTTTCTCTAAACAATTCATTTTTTAACATGGGAGGTTCCATTTCATATGGCATCTACATGTATCATAGTATTATCATTTATTTCATCGGCTATTTAGTGACCAAAACCACGATAAAAAATTACCTGATAAGTTATCCTGAATTATCCTGGACCTTGTTTCTTGTCCTAGTCTTTATCGTTACGATGATCACGTCCTATTTATCCTTTCATTATGTAGAAAAAAGAATCGTAAACCTGGGGCAAAAGCTCACTATAAAATTCACGAAGAGTGTACAGTATTCGACCCGCTAACATATTAATCATCAGTTGGATGGTATGGATCTTCTTCTTTTTGATCTCGCCTTACCACTATACGCATCTCGGTGGTGTCACCGGTGCTATTGCATTACTATTTGCTTATAATTTCTGCTTTTGGTTAGGGATGAAAAACTTCAAGCATTCGCCCCCCGTCACCAGGAACACCAACACGGTCATCTATCGGTTTACAAAGGCTCATAGCAAGCTGCTCAATATTCTCCTGGTAGCCGGTTTCGTCGGCTCCATTTTGAATATCTATGTAAAACTGCAATTGATTTCATCGCTCAGTGTAACCAGTTTTGCCGCTAATAAAGAACAAATCATGGAGGCAGGAGAATTGGTAGGCGGAGGGATTTCAGTAATAAGCTCCCTACTCTACCCCATGTGCTATGTGGCCTTCGTAATGACCATTTTCTACCGTATCTTTTTGTCAAGACTACGGTTCAGCTTAAATATCATTGTTTCGTTACTGCCGGTTGTTACGATTGTTTTGCTGGGCAGCCGGACCACCGTATTTTTTTATGCTTTATCCGGCATGTTCGCTTTCCTGCTAAGTCCCAAGCACCCTGTAGAACAGCACCCTGTCCGGTTCAACTTTAAAAAGATAGTTCGTTCGTATTTCAAAACAAGAACACTGATCATTCTTACTCTCGTCCTTTTTGCTTCCATATTGTTCTTTTCCACCATCCAGTCGGACAGGCTCATAGAGATGGGCGGAGACGAAGTTTCGTTTTTTGAATATTGGAAATATGCCCAGCAATGGGAGTACAACAGCAATCACCCTATAAACTTGCTTTTTAAAGACAATGACCCGCTCCATCATGTTGGTCTGTTGAACTTCATTCACTATATGGTGCACGGATTATTTGAGTATATACGATTGTACAATCACGTGGACGATTGGGGAGGAATATACTACGGGACCTATGAGGGTTATATCTTTTTTAAGTTTCTGAATTTCGTCGGCATCCCTGCTGTAGCAGATTATAACACGATGAATAAAGTTTTCTACAAACAAGCTGTATTCACTACTTTTTGGGGACCTTTCTATATTGATTTCGGCATTTTTGGATTAATTGTCATCTTCTACTTCGGCAGATTGATTCGTTTGATATCCTCCCGGCTGGCTAAGGGCAGTTTCTGGGCTATTCTTTCTTATCCTTATGCCCTTACCGTTGTCCTTACTTCCTCTATTTTCCATGTGCTCAATGGCAGTTTTCTATACAACGTAGTCAGTATCCTGTTGAGCTGCCTTGTTTATAATTATTTAGTCAAAAAAGAAAAATCCAAAAGAAAAAGATGGAAGGGATTCAACAGAGAACATTTCCGGACACCCGTAACACCTCAAACTATATGAGAAAAAGATATCAACTTGGTAAATTAACGATTGACCTCGATATTTTTTTTAATTCGGTCGTCGTCATTTCAGACAACTGCTTTTTTATCGGGTACCTGTTACAGGATGTACAGGAAATTCATAAAATAGTTCTCCAATATGATTCAACGGAGTGGCATAAACATATATATGGTTCGTGGACCTGTATTGCTTTTAAAGGAGGACTTTTTAAAGTGATCACAGAAGTAGCGGGGGGATGCCGTTTGTACTATACGTTTATAAACAGTGGTCTGCGCATATCGGATGATTACCTATTTATTATCGATAAAAAACGGAAAGAAACCGGCGTCACCAAGTCGGACCTGGACTACCAATATTGGCTGAAACATAGATACTGCATAGGAGGACGCACGTTTATTGAGGGAATATTCAACTTCGCGCCGGCAACAGAAAACGTACTCAATATTGCGGAACAGCAATTTGATACGAAAGTCGTGTTTGAAGACAGTGTAAATGCCCCGAACGCCAAAGATCATATCAATGCAAGTCACGAGGTACTGGGAAACTATTTTAACACGCTGAAAAAAGTCAACTGCAGTCATTTTATCCTGATGTTCTCCGGCGGGTACGACTCTCTTTTGCTGGCCTGTTATTTAATGCAGTACAACATTCCATTCATCCCTATTTACATATCGCTGAATCTAAATGAAAAAAAGGGGTTTTTGGAAGAAGAGAAAGTACGACAAGCCGGACAAAAAATAGGGTTGAATGTCGAGATCATAAGAGTAGACGCGGTTGCTAACGATGCTATTTACAAAATGCAGCTTTTTGACCGGCATTTCTCCATACTACACTACAATGCGATGAAAAGTATCTCACAACGATATGGTCAGGATATTTGTATCATCAATGGTCAAGGCTCAGACAGCATCTTGTCATTCGGTCCTTCGGAATTATCCATCCAAAGTTTTATGAGAAGGTGGGTATTGTATAAAAACGATCGTTTCTCGAAATTTTTCACTACCGTCTTAAGCTATTTCTTTAAGCAGCGGTTCTCCCTGCCGAAAGATTCCAGAGAACTTACCTACGCTTTCATAGATGAAACAAAGTACTGCTTCCTGGTAAATCAGGCGGAACAGAAGCCCTATTATCAATTCATTAGAAAGAAGGCGGAAGAGATAACCGCGACCATAAAGAACAGAACGGCGTTACAACTTTTCACCAAGATCAACACCTTCTTACAAGGATCAGATAATATGGTGGTGCAAAACTCTGCCAAGGTCTATGGCATCAAATACCTGGCATTGCCTTACTGCTGCTATGGTTTCATCAAGGCAACTGCTTTGCATAAGGATAATAATAAGGAAATACTCTACCCGAAATATGTGATCAAGGAACTCTTGCGTCAAAAATTCGGCATTAAAAAAAATGTGATCGATAAAACCATAGATATGATCAAAGGAACGAGGCTATCCGCCTCGCCTAAAATAATGGGTATCGGGTATGAGGAGAGATTGCTGCAGCTGTCCAAAAACAAATTTGTGTCATGATCAAGATACTTTCTGCTATGCTGTTGCTGGTACTGCCGGTTAAATGGTCTTATTGGTTGCTGAATATCATGGGACACCGCATCCATAAAAAAGCAAGATGCGGTTTTAGCCTTATAGTATGCGACCGCATCCAACTAGGTGCTGATGCAGCTATTGGCAATATGAATCTGGTCAAAATAGAAAGAATAGTGCTGGATGAAAAATCAAAAATAGGAAAGTTCAATGTGCTGAATGGCCCATACTCGCTGCATCTTGCTTCAACTGCTATTATTGGCAAATTCAATAAAATGAGCCGGGGAAAATCAGGAACTTCCTATAGAGATGCTGAGTTGAAAATGGGTACCGGTGCTATCATTGTATCCAATCATTATCTGGATCTCACCAAGTCTGTGACCTTCGGTGATTATTCTATCCTGGCGGGCATATCCTCGCAAATATGGACTCATGGCTACATGCATGCACCTGAAGGACCGGAACGATTCCGGGTCGATGGCGCCGTTAACATCGGCAACAATGTTTACATCGGCAGTGGTTCTATCATTAACCCGGGCGTATATATCGCAGCGTCGATCAATGTAGGAGGAGGGTCTTGCGTAGCGAAGTCGTTGCTCCAACCCGGCATGTATGTATCACAACCCCTGAGGTACATCCCTAAAAAATATGAGGATACCAAAGCGAAGCTGAAGCAGATCACGGCGGAAGGGCTGATAGAAGAGGTATATGAAAAACAAGCTTAAGACATTATATACACAGTACGATTCCCAGCTAAAAAAAGGAGGACTTCTTTTTTTAGCGTTCGTCATTGTCAAATCGCTTGTCTTCTTCGCGCCATTAGCTATAAGCTATCTTTTAAGTAATGTGGAGGAATATGGCCGGTTTGAATACTCACTCAACTTAGGACAAACGTTCATCAGTATATTTTCCATGGGTCTGGGAAGCTCATTAGCCTATTTCACCTTAAAGAAAAATGCTCACCATCTAGCTCCGGCATTTCACCTCCATTTTTTCATTATCAGTATCCTCCTGCTCCTTGTCACCGTTTGTTTCCCGGGACTCAGAGGCAACCTGGTATTCGGGGGATTTATCCTGGGTGCGTCCCTTTCACAACAGATATTCAATTCATCTGTATTGAAGCTTGCCGATAAGAACATACAGTCTGTCGTTGCCGACAGCATGCTCTATTTCCTCATGGCTGCATATGCTGCTGTCATCTACTTTAAATTCATCCGTTTTGATCTGGCGGATTGGCATACTATCGTTTTGATTCACCTTGTACTCAGCAACCTGGCGGGAATACGTAAGATAGCGGGGTTTAGAAATGTATCCCTGCAGGAATTTAAATCCATATACAGCTACGGCTTGCTTACAGTCGTAGGAGGATTTTGCCTGTTTGCCCTTTCAAACAATACAAGACTTTTGATTGAGCACTACACATCCTTTAGCGAAGTCGGTATCTATTCCTACTATTTCAGGATCGGGACCTGGGTGATCGTACTCTACCGGGTGATCGGCATCATGATGTTTAAAAAATATTTTGTTTCAGAACATCGGAAAATAGACACGTTCTTTTCTGCATTGATCGGGGGATTATTTTTCATGAACCTGTTCGGCTACCTCGTTCTGTGGAAAGTACAGGAATATTACCCCGGTCTGTTGAAACCGACCTACAGCCAGCATATCCGCATCTATCTCCTGGTACTGTTTCAAATCTCATTTTGGATAGGAATCGCACTTTTTGAATCCATCATCAACAGGGAATTATTTATTAAGCAAATGATCGTCATCATGGTCCCTTGTTTACTACTGCTTGTCGGAACCCTTCAGCTTATGGACAAGTATGACACCCTGACATTGAAATCCATTATTGCGGTGAACTCCGCTTTTATTCTGGCGGGAAACCTGGGGCAGATATTTATACTGAAAAGAAAAGTGTATTTCTATAAAAAAACGTTGGCAACGCAACTCCTTATCGCATTCTTTTTCGCCGTTTATCTACTCCTTTTTCAATAAACATTGACAAACAAAACATTTTTATGAAAGTAGCTTTGGTGCAAGACTGGTTGACAGAATTAGGTGGTGCGGAGAAAGTATTCACAGCGATTCTGGAGCTATATCCCGATGCAGATATTTACACACTCGCTTCCAATCCGGAAGCGCTGAAAAAGATGGGTATCGCTGCAGAAAAAGTAACCAATTCCTTTATCCAGAAGTTACCCTTTGCCAAAACCCAGTACCGGAATTATCTTCCGTTCTTTACCAAGGCAATCGAGAGCTTTGATCTCAGTACATACGATCTGATCATCTCGTCGTCCTATTCTGTTGCCAAGGGTGTACTCACACATTCTAACCAGGTCCACATCTGTTATTGCCACTCTCCGGTACGGTATGCATGGGACCTCTACCACACTTATTTACAGGACGCCGGGCTAAAAAAAGGTCTTAAAGCAGCCGTTGTAAAACACTACTTGCATAAGTTGAGAATCTGGGATATCATTTCTGTAAACCGCGTAGATCATTTTATAAGCAACTCCCACTATATAGCGAAAAGAATAAAAAAGGTCTATAACCGAGATTCTCAAACGATCTATCCGCCTGTTGCGATAGATGAATTCCCGCTTTGCGTCACTAAAGAGGATTTTTATTTTACCTGCTCCAGGCTCGTACCTTATAAAAAAATCGACCTGATCGTAGAAGCCTTTTCCGCAATGCCGGATAAAAAGCTGATCGTGATCGGTGATGGTCCGGATTACGATAAAATAAAAAGGCTTGCTGCGAGCAATGTGACCTTAATGGGCTATCAGCCTTTCGCTGTCCTTAAAGAGCATATGCAAAAGGCGAAAGCATTTGTATTTGCAGCGGAAGAAGATTTCGGAATTGTGCCTGTTGAAGCACAAGCCTGCGGAACACCGGTGATCGCGTATGGAAAAGGAGGATGCCTGGAAACGGTAAAAGAGGGCGTTACCGGCATGTACTTTAAAGAACAAACCAAAGGATCCATTATAGATTGTGTGCTGAAGTTTGACGCCGGGCAATGTGAATTTGATCCTGTTGAAATCTCAAAGCATGCACAGACCTTCCGTAAAGAACGTTTCCTGGAAGATTTCTACACTTTCATTCAATCCAGGCTGGAGGGGGCCGAACAACCAGACTTTATAAAGGATTCAATGGATCAACTTAAATTAAGGAATTGATTCAGCGTGCTATACTGAAGCCGATACTTCAGGACTTCTATCGTTCCACAATCAGTTTTTTTACCAAAAGTCCTTCGCTGGTTTGCAGTTTCAGGAAATAGGTTCCCGGCATTACCTGGCTCAGGTTGATCTGACGAACATTCCCGTCCTTCTCCAATAATATTCTGCCTGTTACATCGACCAAGCTTATTCTTTGAATCGGAAGAGAGAGTTCCGAATCTATAAAAATCCGATCTTTTGCGGGATTGGGGTAAACTTTTATGAAATTCTCATTCACTTTATCCCTGACAGCTGTTGTATTGGCGAACGACAAATTATCTACTGTTAAGAACGAACAATCGGAACTGTCCTTACACATCACTCTTGACCAATGCTTCGTCGGTTGTATGGCAATGTAAAAGCTATCCGGCTGTCCCGCAGTGACGGGATAAGAAATGCGGCAACTAAACGGTGCATAATTCATAGACATATGCAATTCCTGGTAACCGAATCCTACAGTATCTGTTTGGTTACTCATGCTATTCCATTTGGTGAAGTAGATTGTAACTTTCGCGGTATCATCCAATACAGTATCAGGCGTAGTTTGTACCGTTACATCTGTATATTTATAGAAACCATTTAAGTAAAGAGGTTTATGGGATATAGACGATCTTAATGAGATCCCATCATATGTTATCATGTACCAACGATGGATGGTTATAGCATACTTACCCGTGTAGCTTTGCCTGGATATCTTCGTTCCGTGAAGCAGTGACGGCCAGGTCTTCCCATCTCTGTCAATGTGTGTCCACTGATCTAATCGCACGTCATTGGGAGCCGCCAGTTGCCAATTCTCAAAATCAAAATTATAATTGCCGGTTTGTGCTCTGGCATGGGCTAAAAACAAGTAGGAGATGATAAAAAGAGATACCAATGTTTTCATAGCTATACATTTTCATCAAATTTAAAACGTAACAAGCAACCCTCTGTTGCAAAATCTCCTTCATTTATTGCAAAAAAAACACAGCGTAATCTGTTCATTAAAAAAGACCTTATAAGAGTTTATACTTATTGAATAGTTCATGCACCTGCTCTCTGTAAGTCGTTCCGATAGGGATAACCTGGTTTTGTATTTTAATAGCATTGCCATCTACCTCCCGGATGTAATGAATATTCACAATGAAGGACTTATTCACCCTGATAAAGTTGGATCTCTTCGTCAACTGTTCTTCCATATTCTTCATGGTTGCATGCATGATCAATTTCCCTTGTTCCGTCCACAATCTTAAATAGTCCTTTAGTCCCTCAATAAATACTAGCTGGGTAAGGTCTATCTTTACCAGCTTACCTTCCGACCTTACAAAAAGAATGTCTTGTTCAAAAAATGAAGAGCCGGCTGCACTGCCCTGCTGCTGGCGTTGTTTCAGATCCCTTAACTTGTCAACGGCACGTAGGAATCGCTCGAAAGACACCGGTTTTAATAAGTAATCAATAGCATTGTGCTCATAACTTACGACGGCAAACTCAGCATAAGCGGTTGTAAATATAACGGGAGGCGGATTCTTCAATGTTTGCAGCAATTCCATCCCGTTTATTTCGGGCATATTAATGTCTAACAACAACACATCAACAGCTTGCCTGCTCAGTATACTAAAAGCATCCAGTGCATTCTTACAAGATGCCACCAATGTCAAATCCGGTGTTCTCCGGACGTAACCTTCCAGGATTTCCCTTGCCAGAGGTTCATCATCTACTATGAGTACGGTTAATGCATCCATATCTACGACGGAAGTTCTATTTGGACTTGTGATATATAATAACTGCTTTCTTGTACCGTGGAAATGTGATGTTTCCCGGGGTAAAGTATCTCCAGTCTTTTTTCAAGATTTTTCAAGCCAATTCCTCCCTGTTCTGCATTTACTTTAACCAGCATCTTTTCCTTATTTTTTGAGTATATGGTAAGTACATTGCGCTGAATCCGGAAATTAAATTCTACATAGTTATCATCAGCAACCGTACGGGTGCCATGTTTGAACACATTCTCCAATACAGGTAACCAAAGCAATGGTGGTATCGGGCGAGGCTCATCGGCACTAATGCTGAATTTAAATTGCCGGACGTTGTCCAGTCTCAACAGCTCAATATCAATATAGGCCTGCATAATTTCCTTCTCCTTTTCGAAAGATACAGTGGGCGTATTGGAATCATACAACAAATAGCGAAGAATCGATGAGAGTTTTAGAATAACATCAGGTGATTTTTCAGATTTTCTTAAAGCAAGCGCATACAGGTTATTCAGTGTATTGAAAAGAAAATGCGGATGGATCTGGGCTTTTAAGAAGCTGAGTTCTGCTTCGGTTTGCTTTTGCTGTGCCAGTAACATTACCCGCCGCTGACGAGCGTGATCATGCATATACCAGGCCATCGTCATTACAAAAAGCCAGAGACTATATACAAAAGCATAGCCCAGGGTGGTTTCCGCTATCGCATCGCTACTCCATTCCGCCTTGCCGGAAATTGTAAACAATACGATTTCATATAGTTTGATTTCAGGAGTCTTATGTACCACCGCCTGGATGAAAATGCTGTATAAAAAAGCATAAGCAGTCATCAACAGGAAGGCCAGCAGCAGGTACAAAAAAGTGCGTCCCTTGGCAAGGAAATGCGGTATCAGGAACAGATTGTTGGTATAGGAGAACAACAATAATGAAACCAGTGAGATGGCTTTATAAAAAAGGATCTCCCTGACATGATGATCAGGAACATTCATCGTGTAGATCATACAACACAGAACCACCCATAACAATATGTTTAACACCAGGCGAACGGTAAATGTGCGGGATAGTTGATTGATCAAATGGTTCATCCTATGAAAATATACTGCAATAAAACCTGTTTGCAGCAGCTCTGACAAACATATCGACAAAATGCGCTTTTTTTTAGACGAAAAGCAGCGAGTTCATTATGACGAATAGTTTGAGGGTTTGGTCTAATAGAATTTCCCGGCTTTAGGATGTTGTATTCCTTTGATGAACTAAAATTAAAACCCAAAAAAAATAATGAAGAATACACTGAAAAAGATCGTACTCATGCTTGTCGTGATACAAAACACCAGCCCTCTTTTTGCACAAAAAACGCCTATTGCATCGGAACCAGATATTTCCAGAATTGTAGACACTTTGCTATACGGGCATGAGAACGGATTTATAACGAATCCGTCTGTAGTGGGAGCAGCTGTAGGAGTTTACTGGAAGGGTAAAACCTATTACTCCGGCTATGGCATGGCTGATAGAGAACGGAAGATAAAAGTGGATTTTAATACTTTGTTCGAAATCGGCTCCAATACCAAGATCTTTACCGGGTTGATGCTGGCAGGTGAAATGGCAGAGCGTAAAATGTCCGGTAATGATTTTATAGAGAAATATGTAGCCGTAAATAAAAACATACAGGGCAAAGTACGGCTGACCGATATGGCCAACCATATATCCGGGTTGCCTACCTTTCATGATTCTGCCTCCCTTGCCGAACTGATCTCAAAAGATACCACGAAAGACCCGCTCATGTTGGTTACGGATGATTACATGCTGTCAGTACTTAAAAAGGTAGATACACTACACCAATATGGTGAGTATGAGTACTCCAATTTTGGTGTCGGGATGCTGGGTTATATTTTACAAAAAGAGGAACATGCCACGTATGAGCAACTCCTGCAACGGATGATCTGCAAACCTTTGGGTCTGAAGAATACTACAACAATTTCGGATACGAATGCCCGAAATATGGCTAAAGGATATTATAAAGAAACCCGGGCCCCGTTTATCCATCTCTGCAGCGCCATGCAGGGGGCAGGCGGTATTAAATCCAGCATTATAGATATGATGAGCTTTGTGAAAGCCCAGATCACGGAAGCCGGTCCATTGCAAAAAGCCCTTTCCATATCTCATAAGAAATATTATAATGAAGAGAATCTTCAGATAGCTATGGGATGGCATATCGGAAAGACGTATAATACGGAAATCTACGAAATGCGCGGAGATACTTATGGAGCATCCAGCCTCATGCTATTTAATAAAGAACATGACCTGGGCATCGTCATCTTGCTGAATTCCGCAAACTCAGGAGTGGTTAACAGGAGCATGAATACCATTCTGGCCAAGCTCCTGGATACCTCCGGCAGTCAGCATAAATTTTCCCAACCAGAGGTAATGGTCGACAGGAAAACCCTGGAATCTTATGTGGGTATTTATGAATTGCAACCAGGCTTCGACGCTTCAGTTTCTATAGAAGAAGATGGCAAATTAGCGATACAACTTACAGGACAGCCCAAACTTGCGTTTAAAGCTGTAGAAAACAATTGGTTCGTTCTTGAGAAATTCAATTGCCAGTTAGAGTTTATAAAGGATGGAAAAGGTATTTGCAATGAATTCAACCTTTACCAGAATGCTCAAAAAATAAATTGTAAAAGGAAATCGTGAGGTTGTGAATCATTCATTTCTTATACTATCCGGCATAGTTACGTTATGGTAACAATTTATTGCTTATCGGTAAAATCCCAAATACGTCCCGGTAACCGTAAAAGTCGTCTCAGAATTGTTTGCTGAGACGGCTTTAGCGATTTGATGCCCCGTCCTGAAAAGCTCAACACAAAACCGTCAACATGCCTGAAAATACAGGAGGTTCAGAAAACCACAAACAGACTCAGAAGCGACTGTATTTTTGCATCATACAAAACGCTCCCACTTTGCACTGTACATGAAAACACCGGAAAAATACACAAAGAAATCCCGGCGACCGAGGCAACCGGGATCTTATAAACCTGTCAACTTTTAGGACTATTTAGTGCTGTCCAATTTTCCCGGCTCACAGGACTTGGCAAAACGATATTTCCAGAGTTCTTGCAATAGCAAAATAGGGGCATCGTTAGCACAAGGTGGTGCTTTGAGAATTGAAGACAGGAACGCTATATATTAGGTAATGAAAGCGGTACCACTCCTGCTATTGAATAGTGCATAATGACGTTTCTTCCTGTTTACTCCATATTAAAACCGACCTTTATATTGGGTATTTTGTTTTAAGAATTCGGCTACTAATTGATGGGATAAGAAAGAATATAAGTCGTTTTTTCAGATAGTTCTTCTAAAGTACTTAGAACAGCCATTAATAACTCTCTGTCGACGGTGACATTCTCGTCGCCAATATTAAGAACGTTGTATTTCATTTCTTCATCCCTTTCGAAGATGACTTCTTCATTTTCTAACATAATATATAGCCTGAACGTGTAACCGAAAGTCACTAAACGTCCGGGTAGTAAAAGTTCTTCTTCGTCATGGGTGACAGGCAGGTTGAAAAAATGTTCCATAGAATAGATACAAACTTCATCATTTTTTCTTAATAACCTTGTGGATAAGTAGCTAACTTTTACACGTTAGTTACTGTATTCAGGTCGTTGATTTCATTAACCGTGCGAGGTGTGCGTAAAAGATGATGATGACTTCGGTGCCCCGTATGTCATCATGCCTGTTGCGAACCTCAAGTTGATGAATAAAATTGAATCAGCGGATGGAGATTTCACTGCCGATAGCATCAAATCAGTTATGCTAGCTTATGCGATCAACAATAGTTGAGTATTTAGGTCTACAGTAAAAAGCGCTGCCCAACCATTCAGGCTGATTTGTTCCTCGGAACTGTTATCCCAGGCATTCTTTAATTAACTTATATAATTTAATGAATTCAGATAGCTTAATTTAAGAAACCATGAATGAACACTTTAAATTATTTTTATTCTATTCGGTAAACTCTGTAACATTTTTCCCGTTATAGCGACATACGCCCTTCATCGTACCAAACCAAATGTTACCGTCCTGATCTGCTATTTTGCCAAATAATTGATTATCTCCCGGCTCAGTCTTTTCAACAACCTTGGTATAGGTTCCCCCGTAATAACTATATAACGTCTGCTTCGCGATATTTTCGTAAATCAGGTTAGGTTCACTTCCACTAAACCAAATAACCCCATTTCTGTCTTCTATGATATAATAGGTCAGATAGGGCGGAAGTTTTTTTACCGATTTAAACAACTTGCCATCGTATTTAAAAAGTCCGCTGAATGTACCGATCCAGATAGTACCGGACCTGTCTTCAAGTAAAGATGCAATATTATTCAACGCTCTGCTATCTTCAGTAGTCAGATTCATAAATGCTATTCCATCATAGCAACAAAGCCCCCCATCGTTAGAGGTGAATGTACTCGAACCACAACCCAACCATAGTTTTCCGTCTTTAGAGAGCAGGATTGAATTCACTTTATCGTTGGGCAGTCCATCCTTCCTGGTAAAGTTCGTAAACCTTTTTCCGTCATACTTACTTACTCCATTATAAGTTCCCAACCACATATTTCCTTCCTTATCTTCTGCAAAACAGGAAACACTGTTGTCCGCAAGTCCGTCTTTAATGGTAAACAGCGTAAAGGCGTTACCATCATAACGATATACGCCACCGCGGGCGGTACCGAACCAAAGATTTCCTTTTTTGTCCTCATAACAGGAAACCACATGAAAATGTATCAATCCTTCTTTCAGGGTGTAATTTGTAAAAACTTTACCGTCATACTTTATAATTCCTTGCCAGTTAGCTAACCAATAATTCCCCCTTCTATCCTGCAATACATCCCGTGTAATGCTTTTAGGACCATATTTTGATACCGTGTCCCGGGATTCTATAAAATAGGGATCTATTCCGGCTTTTACAGAAGCTTCCAGTTGAGAAGCATGGATTTGCCCGGCTGCATGGTTTAAGAATGAGAGAAGAAACAACAGAAATATAGTACAGGTCGGCTTCATAGGATCAAAATACGGATTTTAATATAGGTAGATACATTTTTAAAAAATAGTCGCAGCTGTCCCTCTTGCTCCTTCCTTCTTTCATAATGGGTTTGTTACACGACTACACTATCTTTTTTGAAATTGGATGTTAGTTATTGGTTTTCAGCTAGCAATCATTATATCAAATTTTCAAAAATGGATTCTTCTGGAATGATTTTTCAGTATTGAAACAGTATGAAGAAAGCCCTCCGGACAGTTGTCCCCATTTATGATCTATTAGAGAAGGCAAGAGATTTTTTTTTATCAGACGATTCTTCAAGAAAATATACAGATGAGGCCCCGCTACGCTCGGAATTGCTGAGTGCGTACCAAATGGAACAACGCGGTAAAAAAGTAGCCGCCTATCATAAATTACAGGACAAGCGTACGCCCGATCAATTGCTGAAGCGATTGGATGACAATGAAAAAATACTAATAGAAGTACGCAATCTATTGGTGGAAAGCATCAAGGAGCAGCATACGATAAGCCCTGCGGGCGAATGGTTGTTAGATAATTTTTACCTGCTCGAAGAACACATTGTAATAGCCAGGAAACACTTGCCCAAAGATTATAGTCAAACCCTGCCCATATTGGCAAATAAACATGCCGAAGGATTACCCCGTGTATATGACATCGCCCTTGAAATCATTTCGCATAGTGATGGCAGGGTCGATCTGCGGAGTCTGAGCAGTTTCGCTTCCGCCTATCAGTCGGTAAACGAACTCTCACTGGGCGAGTTGTGGGCGATACCTATCATGCTGCGACTGGCATTAATAGAGAATTTACGGCGTGTGGCTTCCCGTGTGGCGTTGGATAAAATTGACCAAAACATAGCCGCGTATTGGGCAGATAAGATGATAAATGTGGCGGAGAAAAACTCCAAAGACATCATCCTGATCGTGGCAGACATGGCACGGAGCAATCCCCGCTTATCAGGTCCTTTTGTAGGAGAGTACCTGCGTAAGCTGCAAGCCAAGGGATCTGCATTTACGCTGCCTATCAACTGGATGGTTTTGCAACTGGCGGAGCTGGGGCTGAATGCAGAGGAGATGATACATATTGAAGGACAGAACCAGGCTGTGGAGCAAGTTTCAGTAAGCAATAGTATCAATAGTCTCCGTTTCCTCGAAACTACCAACTGGGGGGAATTCGTAGAAACCATGAGTGTGGTAGAACAAACCTTACGCGAAGACCAGGGAGGTGTATATGGCATGATGGATTTCGCTACACGCGATAATTATCGCCATGTGATCGAGAGAATAGCCAAGAAAAGCACTTTATCGGAAGTACAGGTAGCAGCCACGGCAATTGCCCTCGCAAAAGAAGCAGCTGTGCAACATGCGGAAGGTCGTAAAGCACATGTGGGTTATTACCTGATAGACAAAGGGGTGATAGAACTGCAAAAAAGGGTCGGGATGGAACGCTCTGTTTTAGAACAACTGAAGCAAGCTATTCAACGATTTCCACTCACCGTTTACCTGGGTAGTATATTTTCCCTGTCATTATCCATCAGTATAATTACCGGGTGGTTTGCCTGGCACCATCAGGTTCCGGTATATGCTATCGCCGTACTTTTCTTTCTGGCCTTGTTTGCATCCAGTCAGTTGGCCATATCCATGGTAAATTGGATAAGCACGTTGATAGTACCGCCGAAACCCCTGCCCCGTATGGATTTTGCAAAACATGTACCACACCAGTTTAAAACACTGGTGACTATTCCTACCTTACTCACGAATGAAAAGGCTATTTCAGACTTATTGGAAGCTCTGGAAGTACGATACCTCGCCAATAAAATAGATCATGTTTATTACAGCCTGCTTACTGATTTTACAGATGCGGCTACAGAACATCTGCCGGCTGACGATAAACTACTGCAGCAGGTAATGGATGGTATCCATTTATTAAACGAAAAGTACTCAGGTGAGCAGGAACAGATATTTTACCTGTTTCATCGCCAGCGGAATTGGAACGAGAAGGAAAAAGCATGGATGGGCTATGAACGGAAAAGGGGGAAACTTTCCTCCTTAAACCATTTGCTGCGTGGAAATCCGGAAGGCTTTTCGCATGTGGTGGGGGACGTGGAAAAACTGTCCAATATAAAGTATGTGATTACATTGGACACCGACACAAACATGCCGCGCGAAACAGCCTGGCAGATGATCGCAACAATGGCGCACCCACTCAATAAGGCCCTTTTTGACGATCATAAAGGAAGAGTGGTGGAGGGCTATGGTATTTTACAACCTCGTGTGGCAGTGAGTTTACCCGGAACAACGACTACCTTTTTCGAACGGATGCATAGCATTGATACCGGCCTTGATCCTTACACCCATATGATTTCGGATGTTTACCAAGACCTGTTCGGGGAAGGATCCTTCATCGGCAAAGGAATCTATGATGTAGATGTTTTCGAACGGGCATTGGCAGATACATTTCCTGAAAACAGGATACTCAGCCATGATTTGCTGGAAGGATGCTATGCGCGTTCAGGGTTGTTAAGCGATGTAAAATTATACGAAAACTATCCATTGGAGTACCATGCAGATGTAAAACGAATTCATCGCTGGATTAGAGGCGATTGGCAGATAGCAACCTGGGCACTGCCTATAATACGCGGTGGTAAAAAACATTTTCATAAAAACAATCTCTCTGCTCTTTCACGCTGGAAAATATTCGATAACCTGCGAAGAAGCCTGGTTGCGATTTCCTGTGTGCTCCTGCTTGTCATAGCATGGATCTTATTGCCCCGCGCAGGAACGTTCACGTTAATCGTGCTTAGCTTCATATTCCTGCCTGTTTTATTTACCTCCTTCTGGCAACTCTTTCATAAATCAAAGGAAATAGACTTCAAACAGCATTTGAAAGAATGTGCAGCTGTTGCGGAAGACAATCTTGCACAGTTACTTTTGCGTATTGCTACGTTGCCTTATGAAGCGTACTACAGTGCAGATGCCATTTTCAGAACGATTTGGCGCCTGTTGATCAGCCGTAAACATCTGCTTGAATGGACTCCTTTCGGGGTTTTAAAAACCTTCAGGGGGCTGGCAACCAGTTATGTCTCCATGTGGATAGGTCCTTTGCTGGCAATCGTCTTGTTCATTTATTTGACAAGTTATAAATCACTTGCGTTATCAGGCGCCACTGCGATACTTTTTCTGTGGCTGATAGCTCCTGCTATGACCTGGTGGATCAGCAGACCGATTCATAAAAAGCCGGTCAACCTTTCCACCCAACAAAAGCTTTACCTGCATAAGCTGGCAAGACGTACCTGGTCATTTTTTGAGCGGTTTGTAACGGAAGATGACAACTGGCTACCGCCTGACAATTACCAGGAAGCGCCGCGGGAAGCCTTGGCGCACCGCACTTCCCCCACCAACATAGGCTTAAGTTTATTAGCTAATCTGGCGGCTTATGATTTTGGATTCATCACGCGCACGACCTTGTTGGAAAGGACAAAAAATACATTTAACACCCTTAAAAAGCTGGAACGATTCCGCGGGCATTTTTTAAACTGGTATGATACACAAACGCTGAAGCCCTTACATCCCCGTTACATCTCCAGCGTGGATAGCGGTAACCTGGCCGGGCATTTGCTGATTTTAAAACAAGGACTGTCCGAATTGAAGGCATCTTCTACTTTCAACCGAAAGATTTTCTTCGGTTTAAGAAACACATTATTACTCGCAAATGATGAAGATGAGAGTATAAGCAAAAATGTATTATTCAAAGCCCTTTTGAAAAGGCTGAACGGACTATGCGACATGCCGCCTCATGATTTGACCGATATACAAAATGCATTGGAAGAAAGTCTTAGCAGTTCTGTGATTTTATTAAATCAGCTGCGGGATCAAAAATCAAAAGCCCCGGATTGGTTGAGAGAATTCAATAAGCTGGCTGACGATGCGCTTCGGGAAATGCAGGAAGGTTATGACTTGCCTTCTTTTCAGCAACATGACTTGATTACCCTGCTTGTAAAAGACTGTGATGTCTTTTCAGATATGGAATATGCCTTCCTGTATAATCCCTCCAAACACTTGTTACGAATTGGCTACAACCTGGATGAACACAGGCCGGATGAAAGCTATTATGACTTACTGGCATCAGAAGCACGCCTGGGCACGTATGTGGCCATTTCTCAAGGGAAGCTGCCGCAGGAGAGCTGGTTCGCTTTGGGAAGATTGCTGACACGTGCGGGTGGCGACCCGATATTATTATCCTGGAGCGGCTCTATGTTTGAATACCTGATGCCCAACCTGGTCATGCCATCTTACAGTAATACATTACTGGATCAAACTGTAAAAACAGCTGTTGCGAGACAAATAGATTTCGGGTTGCAAAAAAATATTCCGTGGGGAATTTCGGAAAGTGGCTATAACGCATTTGATGCCAACCTCAATTATCAATACCGGGCTTTCGGCGTGCCGGGTTTAGGATTGAAAAGGGGCTTGGGTGATGATATGGTAATCGCCCCTTATGCCACCATGCTGGGCCTGATGTTCGCTCCACAGGAAGCCTATCACAACCTGAAGATCATGCAGGAAGAAGAATTTTCAGGTGAATACGGCTTTTACGAAGCGATTGATTACACAGCTTCAAGGCTCCCACGCGCTAAAAATCTTGCTGTTGTGCAATCGTATATGGCGCACCATCAAGGTATGGGCTTTCTTTCCATGGCTTATATCCTGCTGAACCAACCTATGCAAAAACGTTTCAGTGCAGAGCCGCAGTTACAGTCTTCCTTGTTATTATTGCAGGAACGGATTCCGAGAGCAAACATTTTTCATTCCCATACATCTGACATTACAGAACATTACAGCAGCAGCGCGGAAACGAATATCCGGATGCTGAATACGCCGGACACCCCCATTCCTGAAATACAATTGCTTACCAATAGCCGTTATAATGTGATGGTGAGCAATTCCGGCGGCGGCTACAGCAAATGGAAGAACTATGCGATCACCAGATGGAGGGAAGATGCTACACGAGACCATCACGGGTCATTCTGCTATATAAAAGATGTGGAAAAGGATATTGTATGGTCTAATACCTACCAGCCTACTTTGCAAAAAGCGGATAATTATGAAGCGGTATTTTCATTGGGGAAAGTTGAATTTTACAGGGTGGACCGCGGTTTTACCACCCGTACCGAAATCATCGTATCGCCCGAAGATGACGTGGAAATAAGACGCATCCGCATATCCAACCACGCGCAGCGGGCCAGGACGCTGGAGCTGACAAGTTACGCAGAAGTAGTGATAGCAGATCCCAATTCCGATGCAGCGCATCCTGCCTTCAGCAACCTGTTTGTACAGACGGAAATCCTAAAAGATCAACATGCTATTCTATGTACACGAAGACCTCGCTCTGAAAACGAAGCATCCCCCTGGATGTTCCATTTGATGGAAGCACAGGGCTGCCAGGTCATCGAAGTATCTTATGAAACAGACCGGATGAAGTTTACAGGGAGAACCAATACGACCCAACTTCCGCGGGCGGTGAAGGAAGGCGGTGTCTTGAGCGGAAGCGATGGCTCGGTATTAGATCCGATCGTGTCCATCCGGTACCTTGTTACCCTAAAGCCCAATCAGTCTTGCAGTATCGATCTGGTATATGGAGCAGCTTCGAAAAAGGATGATTGCAATCACTTGATTCAAAAATACCAGGACAGAAGTTTGCGTAACCGTGCTTTCGAACTTTCATGGACACATAGCCAGGTGGTACTAAGGCAAATCAATGCAACGGAAGCCGATGCACAACTCTATGGAAAATTGGCGAGTGCTATCATATACCCCTACCCTTTGCTGCGTACAGAACAAAACATTATCATCAGCAACCATCAGGGACAACCTGCACTTTGGAAATACTCCATATCCGGCGACCTGCCTATTGTGCTGTTGCGGGTACAGGATGCCGTAAACATCCAGCTGGTTCAACAGATGATACAGGCACATACCTACTGGAGACTGAAAGGACTGGCTGTCGATCTGGTGATCTGGAATGAAGACCATGGCTCATACCGGCAAGAACTATTGGACCGGATTACCAACATGATCACATCATTGGGCGGGGCTAAAGAAGGTGACCGGCAGGGCGGCATTTATGTACGCTCGGCAGAGCAGGTATCCAACGAAGACAGGATATTGTTCCAGACATTGGCAAGAGCCATTTTATATGATGACAAAGGAACACTTTCAGACCAAATACAGAAGAAATATTCACCAAGAGCCTTACCTCCACTATTGGAAGTTGTGAAAGAAACAGACCCACCAGTTTATTATGATGCGACAAGTGAGGATGTGCATACAGAAAATGGTTACGGTACATTTTCAGAAGATGGAAGAGAATATATTATTGTGACTGATGGTGTGGTAAAAACACCGGCACCTTGGGTCAACGTTCTTGCCAATCCTCATTTTGGAAGCATAGTATCCGAAAGCGGAGCAGCCTATACCTGGGCGGTGAATGCCCATGCCTACCGCTTATCTCCCTGGCACAATGATGCTGTTTCAGACAATAGCGGCGAGGCTTTTTACATAAGAGATGAAGTAACAGGAGATTATTGGAGTCTCTCCTCGTTACCGGTGAAGAGCGATAAAAAATACATTACCCGACATGGCTTTGGTTATTCCGTATTTTCACACCGGGAAAAAGGTATAGCCAGTGAAATGATCCAGTTCGTGGATATAAAAGAGCCGGTAAAATATATCCTGATCAAAATAAGAAACGAAAGCGATACAGAGCGAAGCATATCCCTGACAGGCTATATAGAATGGATACTGGCGGATATGAAATCCAAATCTACACTGCATCTCATTAATGAACTGCATAGTAACAAAACATCGTTACTTGCCTATAATCATTACAATTTGGAGTTTGGAGAGCGCGTGGCTTTTCTGGATATCAGTGAACAAAGTAACTACAGTTATACCACGGACCGTGCAGAATTTTTAGGACGTAACGGTAACCTGCAAATGCCGGAGGCCCTAAAGCGCACAAAACTTTCAGGTAAGTTAGGAGCAGGTTATGATGCCTGTGCCGCCATGCAGGTGATCCTCTCATTCCACCCGTCCGAAGAAAAAGAAATAGTTTTCAGAATAGGCAGCGGCAGAGACCGTGCCGATTCTGACCGGATAATTTCACAGCAAAAGGGAATAGACCACGCGAAAACTGCGTTAGATAATGTAAAAGCATTTTGGAATAAGCATCTGAACAGCATTCAGGTACACACACCGGACCGGGCCTTAAATATCATGACAAACGGATGGTTAAGTTACCAAACACTTTCAAGCCGTATATGGGGCAGAAGCGGTTACTACCAGTCAGGCGGGGCATTTGGCTTCAGGGATCAGCTACAGGATGTATTGTCTTTACTGCACAGTGACCCGGAAATTGCCAAAGCTCAAATCCTGCTGTGTGCATCAAGGCAGTTCAGAGAAGGAGACGTTCAACATTGGTGGCATCCGCCTTCCGGCAGAGGGGTGCGGACAAGATGTTCGGATGATTACCTGTGGCTGCCTTATGTTACAGGACGCTATATAAAAGCTACCGGCGATATAGCTATCCTCGGAGAATATGCGACTTATATTGAAGGACGTCAATTGTATGACGGTGAAGAAAGCTACTATGATTTACCGATGGGACACCCGCACAGTGAATCCCTTTACCATCATTGCGTACAAGCTATACGCTACGGTTTGAAATTCGGGGAACATGGCTTACCGCTTATTGGCTCGGGTGACTGGAATGACGGAATGGATAAAGTAGGCATAGAAGGGAAAGGAGAAAGTGTGTGGCTCGGCTTTTTCCTCTATGATGTTCTTACCCGGTTTGGCGAGGTGGCAAGGCAATATGATGATGAAGCGTTTGCAACGGAATGCAAGGAACAGGCAGAAACACTCAGCGAAAACCTGAACCGGCATGCCTGGGATGGCGAATGGTATCGAAGAGCTTATTTTGATAACGGCAGCCCCTTGGGATCCAGGGAAAACGATGAATGTCGCATAGATAGCATATCACAAAGCTGGTCGGTGCTTTCCGGCGTGGCGGATCAACGACGTGCTGCTTCGGCAATGCAGGCAGTGGATAAACATCTCGTCAACCGTAAAAATAAGCTGATCCAGCTTCTTGATCCTCCCTTTGATAAAACCACGCAGAATCCCGGTTATATCAAAGGATATGTACCCGGTGTACGCGAGAATGGAGGGCAGTATACCCATGCGGCTATCTGGACCATCATGGCTTTCGCTGAAATGGGAGAAAATGAGAAGGCCTGGGAATTGTTCCGTATGATCAACCCGGTCAATCATGGTGCCACCAAAGAGTCCATTGCAAAATATAAAGTAGAGCCTTATGTAGCAGTAGCAGATATCTATGCAATGGAACCACATGGAGGCCGGGGTGGCTGGACCTGGTACACGGGTTCTGCAGGCTGGATGTATCAGCTCATCTTACATTCCATCCTGGGTTTGAGAATTGAAGGAGACCGATTGTTCTTAAAGCCCTGCATACCTGCTGACTGGGACAAATACAGTATTTCCTATACTTACAAGCACACGGTATACAATATCTCCGTGTCGAACCACCATGGGGATAAACAAACGTTTCACCTGGATGGCAACCCGGTAACCGGGCAGGAGATCCTGTTGATGGATGATGGTATAGTGCATACTCTTGCCGTGGAGATATAGGTCTGCCCGGCAGGATAGTCTTCTTCGCTCTAGATCGGTATCTACAAGAGTGAAGAAGACGGCAGGTATGTAAAATAAAAACTACTATAGAGCAAAAAACTACTATAGAACAAATGAAAAAGCCCTGCAAATTGCAGGGCTCAGAAATGATTGTATGCTGAGGACTAAGCCACTCTTACATTAAAAGCGTTTAAACCTTTCTTACCATTTTCTACTTCGTAAGACACTCTGTCGTTTTCTTTGATCTCATCCATAAGACCTGAAACATGAACGAAAATGTCTTGTCCACCTGTTGATGGAGTAATAAAACCAAATCCTTTGGTGTTATTAAAAAACTTAACTGTACCTTCTTGCATTAAAAAAAATTAAACTGTTATTAAAAGACAAAGGTATCATTAAACATTGAGAATATTAAAATTATTTTTATTAAACCGGATAAGACGCGATTTAGTAACGGATCGTGTTAAAAATCATTCGTCTGCTCATTGGAAGTCACCTTGTTATAGGTATGAATATATAGGACATGATTGCTTTTTGACAGTGCATCCTATCCGTTTGATCATATCTATTGTTTATATCCTCATTCTTCATCGGTCAGTATTTTATTATGTTGACGATCCTTTTTGTTTACTATGCGAAGAAAGAATGAATGCTTGCAGCCTATTTGCGCGCTGGAAAAGTCCCTGAAGAAAATCGGGTATAAAAACAAGAGGCTGCGCAAAGCAGCCTCTGTTCATTGGGGTTTCAATATAAACTAAGGTTTATAAAACAATTAGCTTGTTGACAATGTGTAATAAGTCACGAGGTAAATATCATCAAACAATTCGTCAATATTGACAACCGAACCATTTACTTTTACTTTCCATTTCATAATAACATTGCTTAAGTCAATACTGGAAGATAGCATCATAGTGCCGGAATTGACTAGTGTCGATCCTGTAGTAAGATTGATATTGGCATCTTCAATAAAATCATCTTCCTCATCATATAGCTCTACAATAACAGTGCTACTGCCACTATCAAATGGTTGTTTAGGTTTCAGTAGAACAAAAAATGATTTAGACTCTATTTCCTTGTCTTTACAGAAAAACGGATAGTTTTCTTTATTCAGGTTCAATTCCAAAAAGTTGGAAGGATGCTCTGCGTTATTGGCGGTCTTTGCATAAGCATACCAATCATTGGAAAACTCATGTTTAAGACTAAAATAGCGAGGTAGCTCTTTTCCGGGAACGGTGTTTGCCAGGTACTCATTGAGTCTTGTTAATGATTCTGTCTTTTTGCTGTCACCTCCATCGTACGCAGTATACTTGATATGTACAATGACATCAGCTATTGTATTGTAATCAAATTGCCTGAATTCTTCCTGATCCATCATGTTTAAAGTCCATCCCGCTTCCACTCCGGCACCTTCAAATGGCAAATGACGTTCGTCTCTAAAGTTCAGCTCAAACACCCCTGCATCATTTTGCCCATTACTGGTCGCAATTGAACTCATAGCCGGTTTAAGGGAAGAAACAGCAGCATGATTTTCATCGTATACAGTACTTGTACCTATAGAAAGTGTTGCATTTACAGTCGTATAAGGACCTGTAATAGCAGGAATAGAGATGCTAACTGATTTAATTCTGCGATAGTAATGATTCGGAAAATCCAAGTCAAACATCCATTCATTGGTATCAAAAACACATGTACCCTTGCTTCTTAATTCCAGGACCGCTTCCGGATTCATTAATGCTAATGAAATATGTTTCGTCAGTTCCAATGTACGTTTGTTCTGCTCCATATACGAAGCATCCATTTTCCTCAGATCAAACTGGAGTTTTTCACCCGCGAGCAATCCTTTCTTCAAACTGTCCCAATAACCGAACTGGATGAAACCGGTAGCCGGCTTTTTATCTTTAGCATGAGGCAATTCATAATCATAGCATTGTTCTGCTTTCTTCGCCAGGTCGTATGCCAGTTGGTAGCTTTGAAAATAAACAGTTGCTAATTGCCCTAGCATCCAGTTATACAATTGCTCGTTGGTAAACTTGCTGCGCATGTATTCATCCGCTTCCTTGCTATTCTCCATTTGCAGTTCATGGTTTTCCAACTCCTTATTGGCGATAGCCAACCGGATCTCTGCGGCTATGAGCTGCTTATCGATTTGCTCCAGTTCTTTTTGCGCTGTCTCTATCTGGAATTTCCAGTCATCCATACGACGTTCGTAACCACCTTTTACCTGGGCCATATTGCCCTTCGAACTGTTGATCGCTGCAGATATGCCTATTCCCTGGCTTACAGCATTCAATGCAGCACAAAGTTGTTGACCGCCGAAGCTTCCACCAACAGCAGTTAGCAGCTGTCCATGAAATTGAGGAATGACGCCTAGCGCCGATACTGTAGTTTGAAGCGCCCCTTGAGCTGTTTGAAGTACCATACCAGCCTGTAGTGATTGCAAATGCTGCTGTTCTCCACTATTCATAAACTGTCTGGTACTGTAGTAACGTTGCCTGATCTGTGTTACCTCTTTGGTCTTCTGCATACCGTTCAAAGCTTCTTCTGCCTCTTTTACCTGTGCTTCTTTTACGGCTTTCACTTTTTCCAATACAGATAGTTCATGACCGGAGCGTAACAAAGCCAAAGCTTCCGCATCTTTCTTTTCCAAAGCAGACAGCATCGCACTACCTAGTCCCCGCACATCGGCACAGAGTTCATTCGCTTTCTGTAAAACGTATTGAAAACGGTAATGTGGCATGCCTGTTCCTGCGGCAGCATCCACCATTGAAGCCGTGCTGAGACCGACAGCTGCAGCCTTTACCAGCAAGGCAGGATCAATAGGTGGCTCGTATAAAGGCAGTTCCCTTACCACACCATCGATGTTTCGACAGTTGCGGATCTTGAACAAACGGTCCGCCACCGTATCCCAATAGCCGAGGAGCTTGTCGTTCGTAGGCAGGCAGAAATAGCTCATTTTACCCAGCGAAGCTACCGGTTGAGAAAAGGAGACATATACGCTATTGGATGAAGCAGGAGATATGTTCACCGAGGAACCACTTCCCGCAGCGATATTAGGTCCCAGGAACGATTCGATCTGCACGGTAGCATTCGAGAATTTATCCAACCCGATATCATCCAGTTCATCAAAACAATACATCTCAGACTTAGCCCGGGCGGGAACTTCCTGCGGGCGATCTCCCAAAATATTGGCTGCGAGTATGTACAACTGTGTTGCTTCATTTATCGACTCAATCGTATCCCTTCTGAATAGCTGATCACCCCAGGCGATCAGGTTATCAATATACTTCATCACCACATTCTTCATATAGGCCATGATGCGCATCCGTGCCACCACATGAGGCTTGAACGGATTCTTTTCCCAGGCATCGATCTGATCTGCATAGCTGAAGTTCTGAGCAAACTGCGCGTTCGTGAGGGATCCCCGCTGTTGAAGGGTAAATTCATAAAACGGACGGAACCTCCAAAAGCGCTCCTTTTCACTGGTTACCTGCCCCGTATCATCGCTGTTGCTGGTCGGATCAAAGATGTAATGGAACCACTTCTGCGCTTCCTCAAACTGCTGGTTATCGCTCAACCGCTGAGCAATGGTCATCGGCATATGAAAGAACAACTCCCAGTTGTATAATGAATAGCTTCCTCCATACTCAAAATCAACTACATCAGTGGGATGAAAAGGGTAGACAAGAAAGGCATTCGGCATATAAGTCGTATCAAAATTCATCGCGTCATCTTTTTCCTGCATAGACAGGTCCAGCAGTCCTTTTATGCCTTCCATATTGATCTTGCGGATAAAATTATCAGTATGCGGATGATAGAAGGTCTCGAACTTGTAATATGCTTCTCCTTTGATCTGCGTAACACCAACAGAACCGGGAAGCTGTATAGCAGCATCTATCGGGGAAACAGTCCTGGACCAGTAGACATCGTTCACAAATCCGAGTACCGATTCTATTCCGGTATTTTCAGGGTCCCGCAACGGTTCAAACTGATATTGCTCAAATATTTTTTTGACGAAAAAAGTATTCCTTTCATCCTCAAAAAAGAAGTGATTGCTTAGTGGCGATAAGGACACAAATCCGTCTGCCTCCATATTCGATTTTGCTGCTACTTTATACAAACCCAGAGGAGTATGCTCCAGTAGTGTTTCGTTGGCATCGTTGGAAGCTCGTTGTGAAGGCTCCATTCTCTTAAATGTGTAACCATAGTGCGTATCCCATACTTTTCTCATGGCGCTGAGCTCCAGCCTATCATTATTAACCGGTGATTCAAGGAATTTATTTGTATGAATCAATGTATACTCCGGAGCTTTAATACAAAATTCCAGTTCATCATCGCGAAGTACTTTTACATTACTCATATCTTCCGTAAACTGGAAGGCATGTAATCCTACACAATATTCGTCCAAACCATCGGTGAGTTGCAGGCTTAGAATAGGTTTATTCTGCCATTCACGTGGAGAAAGGTAAATCCGGTCTCTAAAAAGCTCATGAAGTTTAATCTCAAAGTTCTTGGTGAGGAAATCTAGGTTTTTTGACCAGTTTATTCTATTGCTATTAGGAATTCCAATTGAGAATGCTCCTCCAAATTTTGCCAATGTAGAAATAGTTACCTTACTTGGCATTAATTCCATTTTCTCTTTTGACAGTTTAGATTTTTGCCATTTATTATCCTTGTATTCGCTCCAGTTCAGGTAGATCTCCCAGTATTTCTTCAGATCAGCAAGATCATTAATTTCTTCGGCAGTAATTTGGCTAGATGAATCTCTATAATCACCTAGTATAGTCCCAACCCATTTATCATCGAGCCATTTGCGCGCTGTTTCCCGGCTGCTTTGAAATATAGGAATGCTGCCGGGTCCGTAAAAGGGATTTATTTCTTTTGTACCTATTTGTGGCGTAGTGTTTGAAATTAATTTACCGGAAGCCTCATCCAATTGTTTCTCCAGGAACGTCAGCCAGAAAATATACAAGCGCTTATTCTTTACATACGCTACAAAATGGTCCCCTTTGATATCAATATCAATTTTCTCCCAGGGACTCCATTCCTTACTTTCGAACCTCCTGTAATAATATACATGCGGCTGCACATGAGTACGGGAAAAAGCGTGGATGATATCAATACCGTTTTGGGGATCCCATTCATGGTAGTTCGTCACCGGCTCCAGACGGGAGAAATCATCCAGTTTTTCCAGATAATCGATATAAGCTTCTTCCACCAGTCGCGGTGTCACGTCATCCTGCATCAGGTGAGTTTCAAACTCCACGAATTCAGGCGATTTACCATCCCGAAGTTCCGGCTCAATCCAGTTTTCGGGGTACAGGAAGATCTTGCGGTTGGCTTCCCAGATCCGGTACCATTTCCGCCAGGTTTTCCATTCTTCCACCGTATCTTTTGTAACGGAAATAAGCGTGGCAGACAGCATATTTTCATACTCCAGGTTCATGAGGACCCGATCCATAAATAGCTGCACCGAGTTGATCGCCTGTTTGGTACGCGAGGTCTTCATGCAGGGACTCATTTCCACATCGATCAGGAAGTAGGCATAGAGCTCATTCTCATTTCTCCATCTTTGATTAGCGGTATTCAGTGTAGGATTAGGATGTACCAGCAAATAAGCCACCAATGCCTTACGTTGCTTTTCCCTCAGTTCATCACGAAGGGGTTTGGCAATTTTCGCCCAGGTGGCTTCATTGTATTTGGCTCGCGCCGTTTTAATGATCTTCTCAGAATCCGCCATTTTAAGATTCGACCAGAGGATGGACCGCTCTGTACCGCCATCGTCTCTTTTAAACTCCATTGGTGTGATACCGATTACAGAGCAGGCATGGAGAATAGCCGCTATACGGAGAATGATCTTTCCATTTTTAAAGTCAGCAGGATAACTGGTTTCGAGGTCTCCCGCATCACTGTGATCACCTACCAACTCTTCCAGGCTGCTCCTGTCCCATTTTGTAATAAGCGTGACAATATCTATCCAATCTTCTTTTTGGGATACTCCGTCTACAACCATGTCCACCAGGGTCTTCATATCCTCTTTTAAGACATTGAAACGGTCACGAACCTTTATCCAGTCGATATAACGAGTGAATTGTCCTGTAGTATTTCCGCTTAGTATCAGTACATCTATCAGATCAAGATCCGCAGCGTTTTCCTGAAGTAACCCAAAAGTTTCCTTCTTCAGTTTCAACCTATTCGCCAATAGGGATATTTTGGAAAGTTTTAAATAAACCTCGAACAGATCATTCATATCGAAGCTAACAGCAGTTGTCGCATAGCCGTCCGGCTGACCAACATCCGGATAGCGATAGTCAAAAGTGAATGCACTCAAAGGATCAAGCGGATCTTCTGTATTGTCTGTATAGAAAGCAGCGGATGCCACAGCATGCTCTAACGGCGCAAATTGGGTAGATGCAGCATTGGGATAGGTGATTAACTCCGCAACCAGGTATTGCACTATATCGGCATTCAACCCATGCTCTGTGCTGTATTTTTGCGTGACGATGTTCTTAAGTTGACTGGCAATGTTCTCTTTTTGTTCATTGCTCATATCATCTGTTAACACCGAACCTATTTTATAGAGCTCTGTTTGTAAGGTCTCATAGAACTGCAGCATGTCATCCTGCGTGGGCATCAGCTGTGCATAGGTATCATCATCGTTGACCAGGTATTCCCATTCTGCCAGGGAGAAACCGGAGGTATTTACGGTATCGATGAATTCCCTGAGATCTGTTAGTAACTGTTGGCGTTGAGCCAGCGTCCTCGGTATTGCAGGGGTAAGATCAACACCCATTAAATTGTATACACGAACAAGGTCTTCCACGGAAACGTTTAGTGCCCGGGCTGCCACGGCTTCCCTGAATATCTGCGTTAACCCTGAGAGGCTAACTGCATTTGAAAGAGAAATATCCAGCATAGAAGGACCTACCAATAGTTTCAGCTCGTCTTCTTTGATACCTGCAACGGCAAGAATAGCAGGAATATGATCCTCATATTTTATTAAATACAGGTTTGAAGTATCAAACGTATCATCCGGTGGGTTCTTCACCAGTTTGCTCATGAAAAGCTTCTCATAGAAGGATGGTAATGTGTCCTGGTACTCCGTATTATAATCGACATATTGAATCCTGCTAATATCCGCCCACCAGGTCGTGATCTCATCGATGCTTACTTTGAACTGGCGAGAAAACATAATAGCCTGTACTGCCAACTTATACTCTGCATCATCCAGGAATGTCGCATTCAACGTTGACGACCCCAATGAAACGAGGACGGCATCCAACTCATAAATGCTTAGCTTGCTGGCTCTCCAGAAACGGACAAAACGGTGAAGCGCGCTAAAAAAGACCTCAGGAGTTGACACAAACGCGCCAAGGTCAAAGTCCAGTTTAAGTTCTCGGAGATCGCAGCTTGCCTGGTCTTCTTCCGCCATGCTTTTAGATACGATATTCACCTGGCGATCGGGACCGACTTTCCGGTTCAATGAGTCCGTAGTTAAGAGCTGCAACAGTTCCTTATAAGTAATATTCAGCCTGGAAAGTAACACATCAATGCCACCACCGGTAGTATCTCCTGTTAAAAGGTTAATCCAGCTGTCCGAAAGTTCAACAGCAGTATTGCCGGGACTAAGAATACTATTTGTAACAAGAGGATCCAGTCCATAATAAGGAGCAACATCGGCTGCCGAGGTACTGGTCAGCGTTATATGATCCGCAGCCTCTTTCGGAATTCCCAGGTACTCATTCAACAAGTTCCTGTCGGTCACCTTTGCCGATGTGTTATTGGTAAGGATAGACGGATTCAGTGGTTTAAATAACTGCATCAACTCATAGCGAGTCTTTCCCAGGTGCTTAAGATAGACTCTCGCTTCTTCCCATGCAAGATTGAATGGAAGTGTGTCGGTATACTTTTCAGTATTTAAAACGTTATCATAGACTTGGCGGTAGACCACTGAATTTTCATAATGGCTTTCTTTAGACTGTGTCGGAGTAGCTACCTGCGTAACGACCTCTTCCACATGTTCCGGGTAAGCTGCAATTTCTGTGGCGGTTCCTTCTGTTTGATATGACAAGGGTAATCCTGAAATGGAGTTCTTCCGAAGGATTTCCAGTTCCAGCAACTCATTCACCAGGTCCACATAAGGAACAGGAGTATTGGCATTCTTACAGGTAAGATCAATGTACAGCAGGTCCGGTCTTCTGCGGGTCAGCTCTGTAAAGGCAGAGGCTGCAGAGTTCGAAGACTGTTTAATAAAGTTCAGGATATCGGTGTAGTAGGCAGATGGACTGTAGAGCGACATACAATATTCGCAACCACATTGCTCCAGGCTTCCGAATAGTGTAGCTAACTCGGGTGCGGCAACCGGGTCAATGGTAAGATTTCCCTGGAATACGTAAGGAGTTGCCCCATTATTATATTGTCTCAGCTGGATCGCAGCCTCGTTGGCAGCGACACTTATTCTGGCAGCGTTATTATAGTAGGCGGTAGCATTGGCAGCGCCTCCCAATTGGCTTCCATAGTCTGCCACGAATTGTTCACGGCTTTTGGCATTGACAATCGCATGGGCAGAGGTCAAATTATCCTTTTTTAATACCTCTATGGCACCAGGAGTATTGCCGGTCACCCTGGCCAATCGCTGGAACGGCGCCAACTCTTCTTTCAGGAAGGGAAGATCCTCTTCCGGATCAATACCGGTAAAGTCAAAATCGCCTTCCGCTATATCGTAAATGCTGTCCGTCGCCAGGTTATAATGCGGGTTATTGGTAAGAAAGGATACGACCGTATCCTGCATAGCTTCATCGCCCAGTAAGGTTTCATCCGTTGTAATCTTTGCTGCGATGGAAGCGGTAGGATAGAGCGACTCAATGGTTGTTTTCAATTTGGCAGCATAATCGCTGTTCGTCACTTCTCCCATGCTCTTGGGAACAATGACTTCCCCGTCACCTGCTGCTTCAATAGCCTCCACCCAATCCGCTTCGCTCCAGGTTACCAGTGCTGAAATTTCTGCGTCCAGATTCCCGGGATCAAGCAGGTAATTTGTCAATTGGGGTTGTAATCCTGTTACAGCCAATAGCTGCAGTCCTTTTTGAGCTTTTGATTTTTGTACGCCTCCATATTGAGTCTCATATTCTGTCCAAAACTCCTGGATCGTGCTGCCGGTAAAATCCCGTGCCGCATTCAGGATCCTGTTCCCATAATTGACATCTGCATCATTGGGGAAAGCCTGCTCCAATATCTCACCTAAGGTCGTCTCTTCGATTGGCACAGGTATTTCTTTTACGCTATCCACCTGCCATTCCAGGATGATCTGGATATCCTCATCCAGGTCCGCCGACTCGATAGCAGCTATCACATAGCTATCCTCAGCAGCCGCAATGATACTTCTTAATACCGACTCCTTTTGATTGAAGGCTGCATCCTTATCGGTGCCGGCTTGGGATCGCAACAAGGCATAAACAACAGCCGGTTGAAGTTCATGTTCTTCTGCATAGCTATGCGCTTTGATCATGACAAGGATCTTGTCTTCGTCTTCCCCGATGACGCCTGCCAGGTAACGATCTTCCCGGTTATCCTCCTCCAGAGAAATTCCGGAGATCAAACTTCCTTCGAGAATCGTTTGCAAAGCCGTTTCGATTCTTTCATATTCCGTAATGGCCGGCGAAAGCACCGCTTCTGATTGCAGGTTTACTTCCAGCTTGAGGGGGATATTAAAAAACACATCGGAAGTAATCGTATCTGCATCCTTAACCGCCTTTACAAAAAGACCTCTTTCTCCTGAGGTCTCTTCCACGTTCAGGCTGGCACGTGCAATCTTGACAGAATAAGCTCCTTTAGCATCGGTTTGTGCTTTCGTAATAAGCCTGTTATTATCGCGAAAACCTGCAGCATAGACCATAATGGTGGCCACGTCTACTTTTGTACCGGCGCTATCGCTTACCGTACCAAACACTGTAAAATAATCGCTATCGGCATCGGATACCTCATGTGTCACATCCGGCGCCCGTTCATTCAGCGACGATAGTACAATGTCAAATTCTTCCTGCCACTCACTGTACCTGATGGTATGATAGGGGATATTGTTCCGGTAGATAATAAGACGGATCGGAAAATAGGCATCTGCTTCTTCCAACGCTACGTCTTCTCTGAGATAAAAACTGAACCGGCCGTTCTTATCGGATTTGGCACCGCCAAGCCATACGGTGTGCGCATCATTATACGCTTCTACGTACAATCCCGAAAGGGCATTGGTACTGTTGTTCTCTTTTAATACGCCTGAAATTTTTACTGACATAATTATTGATTTTTAAATTTTAATTTGATTTTTAATGGCAATAGCTGTGGCTTGCAGGTATCTACCAGGGGCAAATACCTGCGACATAGGCTTTGTTCTTTTTATGAGTAAAAGGATATCAAAGCACCACAACTGCGTGAAATAAGAATAGGACTATGCGGCCACCAGAGACTGCTCTTTCAGCTTCCGGATGAGTTTATTGAAAACAGGATAATATTCCGTTCCGGTGAAGCTGAAATCGGATTCCCTGAAGGCATGTAGCTGTATAGTTACTTCCATATCCAGAAAGCTTTTCAACGCTTCATTTGCTTTTACAAAAGCAGGATTGATCGCTTTTTCTCCTTCGTCTGCATTTAGAAACTCCCGGATGACGACTTGTCCGTTCTCTTCTTCTCCATAGATAGTGAGCAGCTCCTCATGTAAGCGGTTAAGCCGGTCTCTCTGGGGTTTTACCTGGTTTACAATATCCTCCAGCCTGAATTTCTGAACATAGGAAAGCTCCTGTTGCAATAGTCCTTTGAGCACAATATTTCCCTGGTATGTTACGCCCAGCAATTCGGATTCCAATGCAAACAATTCGCTGATGGTTAGTTCGATCTGTCTCATGTGTTTAATCTTTTTTCTTTTCTGTAATTAGTTCGTTTGATTGTTTCTGTTGTTCGCATGATAGCCTGTCGCCAGATCTTTTTGGAGCATAGCCAACTGCTTTTCCAGTTTATTCATTTTGAGATCGATCACGCGGTCTCTTTCTTCTATAACCAGAAGCATGCTGTCTGTCTGATAGCTTTTATATAGCAGGTCGTACTGAAAGATTTTCTCTATATCGCGTACGTTCTCCTTCTTTTTAAAAGGTTGAACTGTCTTTTCATTTCCGAACATCAGGCATCCCACTAAAATGAAAATGGTCTTCATACTATTTCATTTTTCTTGTTCTTAAATACTCGTAGTTGACGAATAGCATACTGTCGAGTTTTTTTTCCCGCTCTTCTTTTGTTTTCAATCGTTCCTGCAAGAGTATATAGGCTTCTTTCTGTTTTTGGAGAATTTCATTCTGGCATTCCATGATCTCTTTTGTTCTCCCTATACGCAGGGCGGTGATCGTATCCTCTCTTACATCCAGCTTATGATTCAACCTCAACACTTCATTTCGTAGAAGCATACAGCCAAC
Source organism: Flavipsychrobacter sp. (assembly GCA_035497455.1). GTDB lineage: Bacteria > Bacteroidota > Bacteroidia > Chitinophagales > Chitinophagaceae > JAFIGV01. The sequence continues at coordinate 303,085 of DATJDL010000010.1, read as the reverse complement.
TGCCAGCATCCATGCCAGCATCCTGGCATAGGGCAGTCTTGCCCAGACTGAAAACAATTCATTGATTCCCTTGTACACATTTTGTTCTTATTTATTGTCGTTATTTAAACCGGACCTTCTTTGCATTCAACGCATCCTCCTTATCAGCTTGCCTGACCTGCTTAGAAGTGGAATGCACATTGCTGTCCTTGGCCGCTGCTAACCCGGTGGCTCCCAGTATTGCCATCAATAAAACCGTAAGATCATTATCTATGATATTCTTGGCTTTTAAGAAAGCAACTATGGCCAGCAGGATCGCGGCTACAGTCGTTTTGTTTTTTGCTAATAATTCTTTCATCGTAATTTACATTTTCGTTTTACAATATTTTTTTGCATTTCGCTTGCACACTTTATCAAATTCGATGCATTACATATTTTCTCGCTTAATGTCAATTCCATATGCATGATGAAGATCTGATCTCTAAATAGTGTTCTTTATGAATCTGCTTCACGTTATGCTAAGCTAAAGCCGCAGTTAATACTGGTGCATGAGCTTCACCCATTAATATTTGCAGAGCTTCAGTGGCATGTACACCGTCATGGTACCAGTCTGTATTCAGCTCAGCTCCATCTAAACCAAAATCTTCTAAATGCCAATCCACTCTGAAATCGTAAAATGATGTATCTGATACTATTGCAGAATTTGCAGCTGCCCTTTCTGTTAAATCAATAGCTGTATTAGGAAGAACAGTACAGAGAATAACAGTCCAACCTGTAGCTTTTCTGTTTAAACAATACGCTTTAAGCCTGGCAACAAAGGTTGTAGCGTCTAACGATACAAGATCATTAGCTCCGATAAATACATTCAGAATATTTTTAGAACGAATTGCATCATAAGTTGCATCTACATCTTCTGCTCTATATTGAAGCGTATTAACATCAGGAGCTATAGCTTCCCCTACCTGAGCGCCTATCTTTGCAAATGTCCTACCCTGTGTTGGGATAGCCTGTTCACCAATAGAAACACGAGCGTAGTTGATGTTAGGCTCAGCACTTAAGGAATCACCATCAAATTGAACCAATACATCTATCTTATTAAGCGTGATAGAGCGAGTAGCCATTTCAACTTTAAGAGCATTAAATTGTTGTTCAATTTCTGCTTCTGTATGCGCTACGTCATAAGCTGTTAGATGATAAATCTCTCCATCAAAAGATGTATTTGAAGATATTGCTTCGATACCTCCTATCAATATTTCTTTTACAGAGATATTTTCTCCTGGAGAAGGCGATCCGGATACACTAACAAACATGCTGTCAACATATATATGACTATTAGTTCCGTCGTATATACAGCTTACCAAGTGTGTTTGTCCATCTGCTAAACCAACAGTGGAAGCTGATGCTATTGCATAATCACCAAATTTAAAAGTAGGTTGATGAGAGAGAGACGTATTACCCGCCTTAAATGAAAAATCATAAGGATATTCACCTGCTGCAATAACCCAACCTTGTTGTGTTGACCCAGCATTCAATTTCAATACCATATGAAGAGACATTTCATCTACTCCTGTTTTAACATCATCTATATATGTTTTTACCTTTTTCTTTCCTTCAAAATCCAAACCTTCGCTTATCCACACAGGGTCTGTTGACTCTTCAGCTAATCCGCTGCTACCAAGTACACCATCATATGCAGGTGCCATGTAATTGATAGGAGAACTACCTGATACCAGATTCATTTCACTAATTAATATATCAGTAGCAGCTTCTCCGGTTCCGTTACAAGCGAACATCACACGGGTATTTCCACCTATTGAGGTGAACGTATGGCTAAATGTCTGCCAGGATGACGTAGCTATTAAGTCCGAGGTAAAATTGTGTAATGGAGCAGCTAATCGAAATTCTTGATCTGAACCGGATGTACTTTTAGCTTTTATCGAAAGTGTATAAGTACCGGCAGGTAAATTGTATTGAATACCACTTGATGGCCATGTTCCGGTACCCACCGCCGCTCCTGTATTATTACCTCCTGCACCGAGCTGTATACGAGTAGCAACAGGATTGCCATTATCATCATCTGCATATTCCGTTGTAACAGCTGTTACTCCCCAACCAGCTGAAATCCCTACATCATCGAAATTAGAAACCCCATCAGGTTTTCTTGTACCTATTGGAAGTAAATTACTATTAGATGTATTTCCACCATCTAAGTTATAGATATATTGTCCAGAACCCTCTTGGAAGTCATACATAATGAACCTTCCAGATGTAAGAAGAGTATCCGTTGATGCAATATTATTTGTAATTTCAATTGCAGAGAAGTTTGCTATTGCTAACCCATCTATATCTTCTAGAGCATCTGTACCAGCAGTATACGATATTTCTATATCTTCCCCATGTATGAAATCACTGTCCACATCAATGTGCAATAAATTACCGGTAATATTCCTTCCTGTTACGGTAAACGTTCCGACACTACCTATTACAGTAAATGAACTATTTGTTGCTGTCAGAGCTGAGTTAAGTGTTTTATTTGCAGTCAACGTTATTCTATTTTTATTACTATCAGAGATCACACCGGATATAAACATTGGTGTCGTAAGTGCTGTATCTAATATATAAGTTGCATGCACTTTAAATAATCGTGAATCGGCTGCATCTGAAGAAAAGCTAACTAACAGATCATTATTCGTTGGATTTGCTTCTATAAATGCACCAGCTCGGTCAACAGAATTAATAATATTAGTTACACCAAATCCCGTGGCATCTGTTGCATTGTTAAACGTAAGTATGTCATGGGGGGATAACCTGAAAATTCTGCTCGCAACTTCCGGAGGAGAAGACAATGCGATAGTTTCGATGTACCCGTCAATATCTACGATCGCTCCTGTTTGTTTCCAAAAGAAATTTCCAATTACAGAGCTGCTTGCAACATCTACACCAGAAACATTGGTAATAGTAGGTGTATAAGAACCGGAATCAATTTTAATTGGTCCTCCAGTGACAGTAAGGTTGCCCGAGCTATCCAAATCAAGACCTGATGAAATAGTTAGTTCTTGTATATTGCCTGAACCGGGAGAGTATCTGCCCAAAAGTTTTCCAGATGCCATATTTTGCATCTTGGCATAGGTGATGGCATCATTATTTACGTTCAATGTTATAGAACCACTTGATGTAACGGGAGATCCGCTGACTGATAAATCAGTAGAAGATATTCCAACTGAAATTACACTGCCGCTACCGCCTCCGCTCATTTGCAGGAAAAAATGGGTTTTGACAAATTCAAGCAACTCAGCTTCATTTGCAAAAGTTTCTCCGGCATTCACATAAAGAATCTCCTCATAAGAAACACTATTTACCAACGGTATCGTTCGTTCCAGATCTTCCCAAACGGTCAGTTTACCTTTTTCAATACAGGCTCGTAACAGCCCTTTGGGATAAATAACATCATCAATAATAATGCAGTTGTCTGCATATTCTAGTCTTGTCATCATAATATATGTTTTTAAAAAGTTTTACAAAAATTCTCAGAGAGCGCCCGGTGGAATCATACAAAAGAACAACGGACCCGTGCAGCCTATTTGCAAGCTTGACCATTTTTTTGTGTGGATAACTTCTGTGCATGCGTGCAGATAGGTTGCAAGCATAAACGGGTGCTTTGTCCCCGAAGTCTTCGGAAATTTTCTATAACATTATAAATTGCACTGTATGCCTATCAACAAATCTGCTCACTACCGTTTCGAGATCATTGACGAATGCCTGAGGAACACGATGCGAAAATGGTCCAAAGCGGAGCTATTGAAATTCATCAACAGGCGGCTTGAGCTCCATTTCGGAGAAGGAGTCTCCATCTCGCTCAGCCAGCTGCGCTACGACCTGGAAAGCATGAAAACTGAATTTGATGCTCCCATCGAGCTGTACAAAGACGGTCGCAACGTTTACTACCGCTATGAAGACCAGGAATTCTCCATCCGCACCATCCCGCTCCGGGAGGAAGACATTCTAAAGCTGAATGACGCCGTAAAACTCCTGCAGCAGATCCGGGGATTTACCATTGCCGATGAAATGGCTGATATCGTCAACCGGTTGGAGAATCGCTATAAACTCGTCAACACCAAAGAACGGTCCGTCATCTCTTTCGAAAGTTCACCGTCCATGCAAGGAGTAGAAAACCTGGAAGACATCTACCATGCCATCATCCAGAATAAAGTACTGAAAATCGACTACAAAGCCTTTCATGCCAGTGAAGCCCGGACCTGGCATATCCATCCCTACCTGCTCAAAGAATACACGCACCGGTGGTATCTCCTCGGATTTGCCGAAGAGAAGAACTGCATGGGAGTATTTGCCCTCGACAGGATGAAGTCCATTAAAGTATGCAGGAATCCCTATAAAGCCAATACCGACATTAACAGTAACGATTATTTCAGCGATGTCATGGGCGTTACGGTATTGCCGAACCAAAGTGCGGAAGAAATCATCCTGGAATTTTCACCCAAGCTCAGTCCGTACATCCTTACCAAACCCGTGCATCACTCCCAAAGAATACTTTCCCGGTCGGAAAAAGGGGAGCTCACCGTATCCCTTTCCCTGGTTATCAACCCGGAGCTGCTCAATACGATCCTGAGCTACCGCTACGATGTGAAGGTGCTGCAGCCCCAACACCTTATCAATGAAATAAAAGCGACAGCGAGCCAGCTTATGGCACTCTATTCTGCCTAATATTCCTCCCGGAAAACATACTAAAAAGCTGCTTCTCTCATAAAGGCAGCTTTCCTGTTTCCGGTATAGGCGTCACTACACCTAGTGCCGGATGATCAGCTCTGCATTAAAATCCACATCCTGTGTATTGATGTACAAAGACCTGATACCGGCTTGGTCCCAGTCACCATGCAGTCTCGTAAAACTCTTCACCATCATTCCCAACGGGCGGTCATCCACATGACCCAGGTATTGCCCCAGTATATCGACTACCTCCAGTGATGCATTGGTCAGGAGCTTGCCGGTTACCGTCTGAGGAACCAGTTCGCTAAGCCGGTTTTGAAGCGTTTGGTAGTTGCGGTCTGCAAAAAGACAGGTTAGCGTATCACCTATATCACGCACCCGTTCTTTAGACTTGATCACGGCGCACATCACATGTACCTGTTCAGGAATACACTCCGTCTGGGTGTCCTTAGTCCAGTAAAACACCGACCGGTTGATGGGTAAAAAATCCTTGTCTCCCACTTCATGAAATGACTGAAGATCCACCATGCTCTTCAGCTCGTTTTCTACATCGCTGATAACAATGGCACAGCAATACAGCCGGGCACGCCCGGGAAAGAACGGATAGAGCCTGAGCGTCCTGTTGTTCTTGATATAGGGCGGAAGCAATCGCAGCTCAATACCGGTGAGCTTCCCAGCTCTGTCGATCCTTTGATCCCGGCGTTCCCCGGGGTGGCTGTAAGAAAATTCTCCGATAGGAGTAATATCCGTAAAGTTCATAGTGCTGTCTTTTATTTTTTATCCGTTAACCAACGCAAAATGCATGGGGTCCTTTCTGCCCACCCAATTCTGTCCGCAGAAGATTTCATGATCCAACATGGTTTTTAAAAATTCATAGCTCCACTTACCCTCGGAACTCAAGGGGTTTTCTTTCGCATTGAGATCTATGGCTACGCCCCAGCTATGCACGGAAAGCGATGTCTGGCTTCCCCTTACGTACCGAAGGTTATAGCAACCGTCAAAAGACCGGATCTCCCGGTGCAACCCCTTTTCCTCGAGTGCCCGGAAGGCTGCGGACAGTTTTGTTTTGAAATCTTTATGTATAAAGAGTTTAGACGCCGGGAACCAGGAAAAATCACGCTGGATCGCCCAAATGACCATCCACCGGTTACCCCATCCCTTTACGCGGGGATCACCATACAAACGGTACAGCATTTTTTGAGCGCTCCCGGTGAAAGCTGTCGCATCAGTTTCCTCATCTGCCTCACTAAGGCTTATAATATTTAAGGCAACGGCCGGATGAGGTGCCTGGAAAGAAACGGTATTCATAGTATTTCGTATTAATTACGGCAAAGGAACACCCGATCGTTGCAGCCTATCTGCAAGCATTGCGATCCAATCATTAAAGCCTTGGGAATAGTAAGAATAAACAGGCATGAGCTATATCGTTCATACAACCGGTTATTACAAACCCGCGCAGGAACGTATGGCTCGCCGTACTATAATTATACCCAGGATATGCGGGGCAATATAACTGACATGCCGCACCTCGGTGCTATGGATTGGAATGCGCAAAACCAGCTCAGCCATATTACCCAAGGCACGACGGATGCTTACTACCAGTACAGCAACGGGCAGCGTATCCGCAAATGGGTGGAGAAGACAGGGGGCATCACCGAAGAACGCATTTACCTGGGCAGCTACGAGCGCTACCGCAGGTATATAAGCGGGGTTATAGATGTGGAGCGCAGCACGGTGCATGTAAGCGATGATACGGGACGCATCGCCATGCTGGAAGTGCTGAACCCGGATTACAATAGCGATGGGGCTGCGGCGCTGCTCACCCGGTATAGTTACAGCAACCACCTGCAAAGCGCCGGCCTGGAGCTGGATGAAAATGCGGAGATCATCTCTTATGAAGAATACCACCCTTATGGCACCACGGCTTACCAGGCAAAGAGTGCTACGATAAACGCAGTGGCGAAGCGTTACCGTTACACAGGTAAGGAAAGAGATGAAGAATCTGGATTGTATTATCATGGGGCGAGATACTATATACCATGGTTAGCTAGGTGGTCTGCGGTGGATCCCTTGGAGAGTAAGTACGCGGGTTGGAGTAGTTATAATTATGGATTTGATAATCCGGTAAAGTGGAATGATTTAAGCGGTATGGGACCGGGAGATGAAGAAAAAACTCCTACTGTAGATAATACAGCAGTTAAGCAGACTCCTATTACCTATAATCTATTTAGCGCGCCTGACGGGGGAATATTGACCTTACCTACAACTGCAAAAGTTGAAAGTACTTTTACCGGCGGTAAAGCGCAAGCAAATGGTGCGGAAATAAATCCATTGGAAGGGTCTGTATGGACATTTTCTTACAAAGATGAGGTGTATGGTGCACAGTTTAATAGAGATGGTGCTTTTACTGGTTATCAAAGCTTTACTAATCCTGACCATAGACTAGGAGTAAATGAAAATACTACACCAAAAGTTGACCCTAATGCAAGTAGTAATCGGGAATTAGGAATGGCAATAGGACTTGCTTCAAGTTCTACACAAACAAGAAACCCGTATTTAATATTAACGGGGTTAATACTTTCAGGAATAGTAATAGGTGATGCTTTATCAGATAGAGGTAAGACTGTGGATTTACCTGTTGGACTGTCAAAACCCAATGATATAACATCGCCTGTAGCTATTCCAATTCCTCTTACTAATACAAAAACTGATAATACTGAAAAACTATTATACAGGTTTGATACAAGAAATCCATTGGAAATTCTAAAGGATGGAGGATTTAAATCATGGGGGCAGAATATGGATTTATTTGACCATGCATTTGGTACCTCAATTGACAATAAAACTAGCGGTTATGTGTCAACATCAAAAGATTTAAATGCTCTTATGAAAAAAATAGATGAGAATGCAGTAGGTTATATTTATACAATAAAATGGCAACCAAAAGGTATTGATGTTAACCAAGCATTAGGATGGAAATCTCCTTTTCCTAGTGAACAAGAAGTAGCAGTTCCTTTATACATAAACGCATTGGACATACAATCATTTAGTAAATTTGGTAAAAAATAATTACTATGGCAATTTATAAAATAGCAATAAAAAATAAAGATAAAATTGATAATGCGCAGTTGAGTTTGGAAAATAATAAACTTGATTTTATATTTCAGGATTTTATTATAAGCTCTAAAAACAGCTCTCCATTTATCGCGCTCCAAGAATTAAGGCAACAATTAGAAAATCAGGATATATATCTCCTAGTTAATGGTAGTAGAAGAAATGTTTATCCTTCTGGCTTGCAGATGAGCATGGGAGTAGCTACAGCTTATGTACTTGAATTAGGAAAACCTAGTGACGTTATTGTAGACATTTTTGCTAGTATCAGTCATGATGATGTAGCTACTGTTGATGAACAGAGAGAATTTCATAAGAAATGGGTTGAAAGTATTAGAAAATTATGAAGTGTATTTTTGTGGTTGATGTTTTGGCATCAACCACTTTCTTTTTACTTTTAAAAGTGGTCGCACGGAAGCTTAAAAAGACTGCCCTGCGGGACGCTAACGCACAAGGCTTGCGCACGTTGTTGACGTGATAAAAACGGAAAACGGAATAAATGCTTTTTTAAACGATCAGCATCTTCAAGCTAGTAACGAATCAAATTTTACATTAGGGGGGATTTAGACAAGATGCAAACGGCAACTTTTTTATTGAGAAAACCCTAAAACATCCTGATGATAGCAAACCAACATTTGTTCGTATTTCGGTAAATAAGGATCTAGTAATGACATTCAATGATGAGATACTAGTTACACCCGACAATTTACTACGGGGAATGATTAAAATAAATTCTACAGAATTTAGAATAAAGATTGATGATTATGTCAACAATTTAGGATCTGTTCCTACTAGGCAGGAATCTTTGATTACTCATGAGATAGGACATACATATGCCAATTTACTTTTCCCAGAGCAAACATTTTTCTTTATGTTTATTTTAGGTAATAATAAAGCTGGTCATGAAAAAAATAATATTTCAAAAAAATATTCTGAAAATCCCTCACTTATTGATATTAATAAGCGCTAGTTTCTTTTTTAATAAGTTAAATGGGCAAAACGTTATTGCACCTATTAATGAAAATCATGGAGATTATAACATTCTGTATAACAAAATAGTTAAAAACACAACCACATATCACATTTTTAAAAGACTTGAAAAGAAAACACTAACAGAAAAAAATGATTATTTAATTAATCTTTTCAATGATAATTTCTTAGCATGTCCTATTCCTGAAAAAGGTATGGTGTATAGTATAGTGATTAATAAAGTTGACTTCAACGACGTAAATATTGACTCAAGTTATTCGTTTTATAGTTACAACTTTAGTACTCTGGGTTATAAATACTATATAGAATCGGATGGGAAAGTCACAGTTGAAACGAAGTTGGGATCGCCGCCCAATACACCTGTAAATCCTAATTACTTCTTAAGTGATCCTTTGGAACGTAATGGTATAATAGCTATAAAACGGAAACATCATTTTATTTTGTCTTTTCTCTTTTTAAGTGGCGAGATGTTTTTAGATGACGTAAGAAAGAGAATTTTTAACGGAAATATTAATGAACAAAACGTGACTACATACATTCAAATGAAGTATTATAATTACCAGCCAGATATACTTCAGAATGACTTTAAAAAAGATAAGTCAGTTATTTTCTATTCAAAAATTCTTGAGAAAAAATTTCGGGTTTACATTAATAGGAACGGTAATGATGTTATAAAGAAAACATAATGCTGATAAAGTAACACATGTTTCGCAACATGTTTTTTTGAAAAACTAGATAGTAGTGCTGGTAATGTATCAGATGTGTTGGTAGATGTCAATAAGATAAAAGACATATTGTAAATAGATCGGTTACGGATTTAATAAAAGAGTATAAAAAAAAACCAGAGGTGATCAATATGATCGCCTCTGGTTTTTTAACGCAGAAAATGATGTTGAAATGCCTATTGATCTCTTTAAGTGTTCCAGATGTGTTGGTGCCTTAATCGTCTTTTAAAATCAGCGGTCACACTGCAGCAAAATAGGTTGCCCTGCGGATATGCCAATGGAAAGACCAAGCTATTCAAATTGTTTAACAAAGTCACGCGCCAATCTCCTCCTGAAGAAAATTCTTTATTAATGCTTTCCATTGCAGTTCCGATAAACCGATTGCCGCACCGGCCGCCACGACCGTATTTCTCAGGTTATCTATTGTATTACGCGTTTTATTATTGGGAAGTTCGTTCCGTCCGTGATAGGATGCTGTAACAGTATTGCCCAGCCTGTGAACGACAAAGGTGGAGGATGCTGCGGCATTAAAGAAATGCGCAGCGTCCGAACTATCGCTCTGAGGATCTGCTGCAGGATGCAATTTCATTGCAAAAATCGCTTCGTCAGCATCTTCAGCTTCCTGGTCTTCTATAGCTGCTACCTGAACCCAATCATAGCCTCCTCCCAGGAGAGTGCCGGGACCCGGAATATCCAGGCGAAAGAAATCCTTAACGGCTGCAAGACGGTGTACCTCCCCTGCCTCGGTATATAATTTCACCTCAGGACTCAGCATTCCTGTCAGTTCATGCCAGATCTGGGGATTGATAACACGCTTGCAAGCCCTTTTAAAACACTGAATGGCGGCTTCCCGCGTAGGCAGGGTCCTGGAAAAAACAATATCATTTTGTTTACCCTGTTCATTTTCTGGTATGAGCGTAGTCTCCATTCCTAAGGCTTTATGAATACTATGAAATTTTCGTACCAGGTCTCCTTCCGGCGTTATTCAGTTCATGAACGCTAGGCGGATATGCCCCCATGTTTCGATAACAACCTCCGGGCAGTCACGACAGGCATCAGGAAAAGTTCCTATAGCGTGGTCATTATATGGATGGGGTCGTTGCACGTTTCTGTTCGCTCCATTCCTTAGCGGTAATCAGCAACCAATCACAGATTAAGTTCTTCCACTTGAATTTTTCCACGTACCGCAGCCCACATTTCTCCAGCGCGTTTCGCGACGCCAGGTTTTCTTCATGACAGGTACCGATCACCTCTTCAAGCCTCATCGTTTCAAAGGCATAACGCAGGGTGGCCTTCGCAGATTCCGTAGCATAGCCTTTTCCCCAGTAACGAGGTATGAAACGATAGCCTACATCATGGAACCGGGTGTGATTGTTCTCCACCGTAGTGATGAACTTCAACCCGCTCCAGCCGATGAAATCTCCTGATGATTTTTCTATTGCCGCCCACCTGCCGATCCCGTATTCGTCGTACTGGCTGCGGATGGCTGCAATGGCTTCCTGCGCCTGCTGCCGGGTGGTGATGGGGTTGTTACCCAGGTAGCGGTGCACTTCTTTATTTGAATCCAGCTCAAATATACCTTCTGCATCTTCCGGCAGCAGGTCGCGCAGGATCAGCCGTTCTGTTTCTATATAAAATTTCATTTTTCGAACCGGTAAGGGTATTCTTTAAAATCGGTTTCCAGGTAAGCCTCCACCATGCTGTTAAAAAGCTGCGGATTCAGCCGGGGTAAACCGTGTTGCTGGTTGGGCAGGATACACAGGTTCGCCTTCGGGATATTGCGGTAGATAAAAAACGTATGCTCTTCCCGGATCACATCGCGGTCATTGCTCATCACCAAAACCGGGACGGATATCTTTTGCAGATCGCCTGCTGTAACATGAGGCTGGTATTCCATCATGCGGTAGCGTTGCTGTTCCACCAGCCAGTTTTTCGAAGTATCTTTTCGGACCAGCATGCCATCAGCTTCCACTCTTTTATCATGGGCGTCTTTCGCTGTTTCGGGATAAACGGCACTGGTGTCCGGCGACATATTTGCACTGTAAGCCACTAAACGTTTCAGATGCGCCGGGTAATAGATACCCATCAGTAAAGCGATGATGCCGCCGTCGCTTTTTCCTATAACGGTCACAGAATCTAATCCCAGCTTTTCGATGAATTGCGCCATATCCTTTGCCTGCTGTATGTAGGTGAGCGAATCTTTACCCAGTTCTGATTTCCCTCTTCCGCGACAATCAATGGCGTACACTTTATACTTCCGGGAGAAAAAATCGATCTGCGGCGCCCAGCCTCTTATAGGAGTGGAATTGCCATGGATCAGCAATAGGGGCTTTCCTTCTCCGTACACTTCATAATAATGTTTTGCCCCGTTCAGCAGGATATAGTGTCCCGCAGCAGGGTTGTTACCGTAGTCTGTTTGCTTTTGGGCATTCGCCTGGGCGTTAAAAACCAGGTTGCATATCATCAACAACAGGACGATGCGGAAGCACAGGTGGTGTTTCATTTTACTTTTTTAGGTTGCCAGGTCTTTGATGCATTGTTCACGTATCGTCCAAAGCTCCTCCGGCGAACAGGTTATGGAAGGATTTTCCGCCAGCCAGTGTTGCAGGTAGTTCTTATGAAAGGCTATTTTAAAATCGGTGATCTGCACGGGCACAATTTCTATTTCCTGCAGCAGGTCCGTGAGAAAATCAGACGGCTTGGAATGTGCCTTCGTTGCATCTACGATCTCCCCGTTTATTTTCAGGTAGCAGTGTGCTTCCGGGATATAGGACAGTTGATGAGCTGCCAATGTTCGTTTTACCGGAGGGGTATTCTCGCCGTTCATTCTAAACAAACCCACGAAGAGTCGGACAGCTTCGTATGCATTCTCCTGAGCGAGTTCATAAAGCATTGCATGCTTGGTGCTGCACGTGCCGCAGCCATCACTGAAAACAGTTGTCAATTGTAGTTTATCTGCATTCCTGCCATAGGGCAGGTGACGAACAAAATAGATGGCTTCATCAAAACGGGTGATCCCTCTTTGCCGGAATGCAGCAGACAGGGGGCGATCTTCTCTTAAATGGATAGTCATCATCTGTCTTGCAAGATACTATTTTGCCACGGTCATCGGGCAGTGATGAATGGTTTTACAAGCGTCAGTCCCTGCGTTGGGCAAACATCCATTGCCACAGTTCTTTCCTGTTATAGGCTTCACGCTGGCAGTTATGAGAGACATCGGGTAATTCTGTAAACCTGGGGTTGCCGCCTTTTCGTTTTATTGCTTCTACCATCATCCGGTCGTATTCTACCCCGTTGACACTATCGGCGCTGCCATGAAAAACCCACAAGGGCATGTTTTTAAAAGCAAGCGCATTGGAGGTATCTCCTACAGCAGCCAGGGGAACGCCACAGGCAAACAGATCCGGTGCCCGTGAAAGGATGTTGTAAGTGCCCTCGCCTCCCATCGAAAACCCGGTGAGGTAAATCCGGTGAGGATCAACGTCTTTCGTTTCGACCAGGTGACGGATCAGCTGAATCAATGTCGTTCCGGACCGGGTACCAACGGCTTCCAGGCTCCCGGGAAAACCGGGGAATGAAACCCAGCTGTCTTCTTCGGCGCATTGAGGGACTAATAAATAACAGGGATATAACGCCCGGGTAGCAGCATCCAGGAAAGCAGCGGGGAGTTTGCTAACGGGCTTTTCATTATCGCTGCCGCGGCTGCCGCCGCCATGCAGGTAGATGACCAGCGGGTACTTCTGCGTAAAATCCTGGTTCAACGGGTAGACGAGGCGGTAAGGCATGCTGTCGCCCGATGCGGTAAAATTCTTCCGTTCTATTTTTTGTTGTCCCAATTTCAGCTGTTCCCTTATCGTTTCGATGATCCGGACATGGTAGTAGAACTGGTCCTGCCATTTTTTCCCGGGATCGTAGGCAATGTTCTGCAAGGCTATGACGCTGGTTTTCGTTTCAGGGAAATAGTAGTTCATAGACACAAAGCCGGGGGTAAACCCCGTTTGCCCCAGTTGTACCCTGTTCTCCTGGTCGCGGATCGTGATACCGAGACCATATTCCGTGGCGCCCCATAAAGGATGCTGCCTGACCACATGCGGTTGTATAGTGGTGAGCAAGTCGTAGGTTTCCGGCTGCAGTAATTTGCCTCCGAAAAAATGATCATTCCATTTTGCCAGGTCGGCTGCCGTAGCGATCATCGAACCGGCGGCAGGCGTTGCCTGGAAACTCTGGCTGTCAAACCGGATGTTCCCGTCCGTCTGCTGTGTATAGCCTTTTACCAGGTTCCGGTATCTTTTATCGTCCGGATGAAAGCTATTTTTCATGCCGCATTGCTGAAATAATGCAGCGGTGAGTGTTGAAAACGGTTTACCGGAGGTTTTCTCCACAATCTCACTCAGGAGCAGGTATCCTGTATTGCTTTGGCTGTATTCCATTTTGCTGCCGGGGCGGAATGACAAGGGTTTGTCTTTCGACGCGATGCCATGGGTATGGGTGAGCAGCTGGTAAATGGTCACGCTGTCCTTCCAGGGTTGGGGGAGCTGCGGAAGGTATTTACCGATAGCATCCGTAAGCTGCAGGTGTCTTTTTTCTAATTCTAATAGTACCAATGCAGCGGTAAATTGTTTACTGACGGATCCGATCACAAACTGACTGTTGTTGGTTATGGGCATTTTCAGCTCCCTGTCGGCATACCCCCTGTTGATGCTGTAAAGAACATGATCTGCTTCCTGTATCAAAATAATACCATTGAAGAGCTGACCAGGGCGGGAACGAAGCAGGGAATCGATTGCTTTACCCAATTCATTTTTGCCCAGCAAACCGTAATGACCCTTTGCCCACTGTATTGTAGGTTGCATCCATTCCTCCATGGGACGGTAAAGAAATCCGTGGTTGAGATTCGTATGCAGCTCGATCTCTTTGAAATGCGGAACCCGGAGCGGGGAAGCTTCTTTTCGCTTTACCGCAGAGACGCCGAAAGAGTCTGATTTTTCATAGATGGATAAGATGTTACCACAGAATTGTATATCGGCCCGGTCCTTTATATCCGAATGCTGGTAGCATCCGATGAAGACAAAATTCATCGCCGGATTTTTAAGATAAGTAGATACATACTGGGCGATGTACCCTCCTTTCGAAGTGCCTACCACGGTAATGTTGCCGGGCTTTACACCTTTTTTCAATAAACTGTCGACCTGCCGCACCACCTTTTGTGCATATTGTTTGATGTCGGTGTCTTTGGGGCGTTTCTCACTGATCACACGGAATCCTGCATTTTTGAATTGATCCAGGATCTCCAGGTATTCCGCCCTGCCGTATTGAGGATGCACTTCTTTGAGATCGAAAAGTTCGACAAATTTATTGTGCAGGAAGAAAAGATATTTCTGTTCGGATACAGGACCACCGGCGAAAACCCTCGTGCCTGTTGCAATCAAAAGGACGATCAGGAAAAAGTATCTCATTTATTTATTTTTTCGGGGAACACGTATGTTCATGCATCTGCCGCCTGAAGCGATGCGTTCAGACGGCAGATGAATTTTTTCTTTTCAGTAGGTATTTCGTTACTTATTCTTATTGCTGTATACCTTCCAAGGCAAATAGAAAGGCATAGTTGAGCGCAATATCCTTTAAATAGTCAAATCGTCCTGATGCACCGCCATGACCGAAATCCATATTGGTATGCAGCAACAGGATGTTATTGTCTGTTTTATTGGCGCGCAGTTTAGCCACCCATTTTGCGGGTTCAAAATATTGCACCTGGCTGTCATGCAGACCGGTTGTCACCAGGATATTCGGGTAGCTCTGGCGTTTGACATTTTCATAAGGGGAATAGCTTTTCATGTAGCTGTACGCCTCTTTGTTATTCGGATTCCCCCACTCGTCGTATTCGTTCGTAGTAAGCGGTATGCTTTCATCCAGCATGGTATTCACCACGTCTACAAAAGGCACTTGTGCAATCACGCCGTTCCACAGATCAGGGGACATATTGGTGATGGCGCCCATTAATAATCCTCCCGCGCTTCCTCCCTGTGCGTAAAGATGCCCTTTGCTGGTGTAATGCTGTGCCATGAGGTATTCGCCGCAATCTATAAAATCGGTGAAGGTGTTTTTCTTCTTCATGAGTTTCCCGTCTTCATACCATTGCCTTCCCATCTCTTCTCCTCCGCGTATATGCGCGATGGCGAAAGCGAAACCGCGGTCCAACAAACTGAGGCGGGTGCTGCTAAACGAAGCATCCATGCTATTGCCATAAGAGCCATAGGCATAGAGCAACAAAGGGGATGCCCCATCCTGTTTAAAGCCTTTTTTATATACGATAGACACCGGAATCTTAGTGCCGTCTTTAGCTGTGGCATACACACGCTCTGTTTTATAATCTTCCCGCTTGTAGCCACCGATGATCTCCTGCTGTTTCAATAATTTTTTTGCCTTTGTATTCATGTCATAGTCATAGACCGATGACGGTGTGGTCATAGACGTATAGCCATAGCGGAGTGTGGTGGTGTTGTATTCCGGGTTGGCGCCTGCATAGGCTGCGTACGCCGGTTCGCCAAAGTCAAGGTAATGTTCGCTGCCGTTCACCAGGTTGCGGATGCGTAATTGCAATAACCCGTTCTTGCGTTCGGTCAGCACCATATAGTCTTTAAATTCTTCTACGCTTTCGAGTAACACATCGTTGCGGTGGGGAATGAGGTCTTTCCAGTTGTCAACAGATGTTTTATCTATCGGGCATTCCATCAGTTTAAAGTTGATGGCATCCTTGTTGGTTCGCACCAGGAACTTATCGCCCTGCGGGGTCACATCATACAGCACATCCTTCATTCTCGGCTGGAATGACCTGAATGCTGCAGCAGGGGTATTGGCATCTATCATGAACATTTCTGAAGACAGCGTGGCTACCGATGATATAAAAATGAACCGCTTATCCTTAGATTTACCGACGCCGATATAGTTGCTTTTATCTTTCTCATCATAGACCGTAGGATCGCTGCCGGCATTTTCACCCAGTGTGTGGCGCTTTATTTTTTCAGAAAGCAGTGTCACCGGGTTTTTAGCCGTATAGAAAAAGGTCTTGTTATCATTTGCCCAGGTGATGTCACCTTCCGTATTCTTAATAGCATCGGTCATGATCTTACCTGTTTCCAGGTCTTTCACATAGATGGTGTACTGCCGCCTGGACACCTCATCGACGCTGAAGCCCAGTAATTTATTGTCCTCGCTGACGCTCATATCCCCGATGGAATAATAGGCGTGTCCCTTTGCCATCGCATCCACATCCAGCAATACTTCCTCCTTGGCATCCAGGGAACCTTTTTTGCGGCAATACTTAAAATATTCCTGCCCCTCATCCGTACGGGTATAGTAATAGTAGCCGTTTTCAAATACCGGTACGCTTTCATCTTTTTCCTTGATGCGCGCTTTCATTTCTTTAAAAAGATCAGCCTGGAATTGTTTGGTGCCGGACATCATGGTATCGAGGTAGGCATTTTCCGCCTTTAAATAGGCTACAGCTTCACTACTGTCCGGACCTTTCTTGAAATAATCGATCATCCAGTAGTAATTGTCGGTCACCGTATCTCCATGTAAGGTCCGGAGATGGGGCTTAACAGCTGCCACAGGGGCTTTTACACCCTGGGGCCAAGCGTAGGGTTTCTTCTGCATTTCTTTGTCTTTTACATTAGGGGTACACGAAGCGGCGAGTACAAGGATTGCCAGAAAGGAGAGGGTCGCTTTCATCAAAAAATATTTTGTTCAAGATAAGTAAACGGTTTAATGAATTATAACGTATGTCTTACCCCAACTATTTATCTGGCTGACTATTCATGGTGGGAGCAAATATATTTATTGTCAACAGAACATTTCTTCAAAAAAATGCCACAGGCCATAGGCAGGCAGCCGCAATGAGGTTGTCCCGGCAATTATAAACGTCTTACTCTCCCCTATCGCTCAATGCCCTGATAAACGCAATCAACTCCTGTTTCTCTGTTGGCGAAAGGTTCAGTTGGTCAGGTGCCAGTGTCTGGTTATCCAGGTTGATCCCGATGCCGGCGCCACCGCCACGATCGTAGAAATCCACGACTTCCTCTAAGGTCCGGAACACGCCGTTGTGCATATAGGGGGCTGTCAGCGCTGCATTGCGTACGCTTACCGTCTTGAATGAATATTTCTGGTGAGGAATTTTATACAGGTGGTATTTGCCCAAGTCTTTGTCCACCCGGGCTCGTATGGTATCGTTCTCTTCCGGTACGCCCAGCACTTCACTTTCTATTTTCTGATAAAATGGTGGTGCTGCTCCGTTAAAAAGCGGCATAAAATGACAGGTACCGCATTTGGCTTTCCCCATGAAAAGATTGAATCCATTAATCTCCCGCCTGTTCATCGCCTGGGCATCCCCACGCATGTAGCGGTCAAAAGGGCTGTTCAAAAAACTAAGCGATCGTATATAGGCGGCGACAGCTTTACGTATCACATCCGCATCGATCTCTTTGCCGTATGCATCCCTTGACATGGACCGGTAACGCTTGTCTTTAGAGAGCTTTCCTGCCAGCATTGAAAGGTTGCCATTCATCTCCGCCCGGTTGGTCACCACATCGTGGATCTGGTCTTCCAGGAAACTGATCCGGCTGTCGTAGAACTGCGAGGGTTGCAAGGCGGCATTGAGCAGCGTCGGCGTATTCCTCAACAATTTCTGGTCGCCGATCAGGGTTTCATTCCGCCGCAGGCTGTCTGTAAAGGCACGGTTGGGCTGGTGGCAGCTGGCACAGCTCCTGCTGTTGTTGGCTGACAGGCGTTTGTCATTAAAAAGCAGTTTACCCAACTGCACTTGCTCCGTTGTCAAATCAGGCGTGCCGGCAGGAGCAAACGCCTGTACATCCCAGGCGTCAGCATCAAACAAGGTTTTTGCATTGGTACGAACGGCACGTTCGGCTTTTAAGAAGGGGATAGCATTTTTTAGCTGATAATCATTCAGCGTTACACAAAGCGGGTTGATATAGTCCTTAATAAAAACGGCTCTGTTAAAAGCGTTGAAATCTCCCTCGTGCTCCCGGAGATACCGGATCGACATCGCTACTTTGTTTACAACTTCTTCCGATCCGGGAAAATGGGCCAGAATAGCATTAAGGCTCTCCAGGGTAGCAGTTGCTTCACCAATACCCGATAAAGCCAGCGGAGCATCAAACCCTGAAATACCTTTGATGATCAGGGTGTACAAGTTCACCCGTAGAGCGTCAAGTATCTCGCTATCGGTCAGCTCCAGGTTGTTTTTCAGGCTCTTTAGTTTGTTTACCGTCCGGATGATATTGTCCACTTCATAATCGATCGACTTCCTGCTTTCCGGGGTAAGTTCGTCGTATACCATTCCTTCCAATACCTGGAATCCCTGCGGGTATTTAGGCTCCATATTCTCCGCAGGCTCTGCTTCCAATAAGGGAGCACCATTCAGCCTCCCTGCAGATGCCGGGAAATAATATTCCGTCAGGAACTCTATATGTTTATACAACAAGCGTCCTTTTAAAAATGTGTGATGCACGACGTCTTCATCCGCAGCGACGCTTATCTTCTTCATTTGCTGCGCCCACTCACTCAAACTATCCAGCTGGCTGGCAAAATAGGTGTGGGTGAAATCTACAGCACTGGTTTCTTCATTTTCCTTAGCTGCCAGTAGCGAGATAATCAGGGGAAGAAAAAGCATTAGTAACATGCTTTTCTTTTTAATCCGCCGCTTCACTACAGGTAAAACTGTGTTTGCGGCATTTTCTTCTTTAGTATTTCGATGCATTCTTTATCTATGGGGTTGTTCAATAAGACAACTGTCTTTAGTTTTTTTAGTTGAGTAAGACTTTCGGGTAAGGTCTTAAGCTGGTTATCGCTCAACAGCAGCATTTCCAGGTTTTGAAGTTTGCCGATGCTTTGAGGCAGGGATGTCAACTCATTTGAAGAAGCCGAGATCACCTTTAACCCCTTCATCCGGCCAATATCATCCGGCAAGTGGCGAAGCTGGTTATGGGAAATATCCAGCTGAATAAGTTGCTTCAGCTTCGTAAAGTTTTCAGGCAAGTAAGCTATCCTGTTGTAGTCCAGGTTAAATGTCTCCAGTGATGCCATGTTCCCGATGCCATCAGGCAGGTATTGAATATGATTGTGCCGGGCTTCGAACACAATAACAGACTTCAGGCTTCCTATTTCTTCATTCAGGGATGCCAGCTCATTCCAGGAAAAATCCAGGATCTTCAGACTGGCAAGTTTGCTTACGGAGAGGGGAAGTTCAGTTAAGTGATTATTGCCTGCATGAAGTTCCTGCAACCGGGTCAGGTGGTGAAAATCTGCCGGCAGGTTTTTTAAAGAATTCTCGCTGATAATAAGTTGTTGCAGCTCCTGCAACAGGGTCAATTCTTCCGGTAAACGCTGCAATTCATTTGTCTTAAGATCAAGGTACGTTAGTCGTTGAAGTCGACCTATAGACGGTGGAATGTACTCCGATTTGCTCACCCGCAGCGTCAGCTGCTGCACACAATCCGGATGTTGCAGTGCTTCCTGCAGTACGGTGAAACCGGTCTGCTTACACTGTGCGAAAATAAGGTTGCGTTGCGGCAGTAAAAATGCACACAACGCAACGTTCTTAATAAATCGATTCAAAATGCGTATGATAAGTTTTAATGCGTGTTCGATAGACAAACGAACGATGAACGGAGCGTCGCAACAAAGCTTCATCATTGCGACGTTGCTGAGTGCAACGCCCTTTTCATTCTTCTATTCTTTTACAATCTTCGTACTCAACACTTCTTCGCCAACAGTTATGATCACCTGGTAAACACCTGAAGCCAATGTATTCATATCCAATTGAAGCAGGTTGTTGCCTGTATTCAATGCCCGGTGGCTGCTGAATACGATCATGCCTACGGAATTGACCACTTTTACAGCAGCATTGGAATTTGCTGGAGCTACCATCGCGATGTTCGTCGTACCGGTAGTCGGATTAGGACATACCCCGGCTAAAGACAATCGGTCCCTGTTGCTGAACTCCAGCATCTTCGTCGCAGTATACACCTCTTTCCCATTGGCAGTAACGGCTTTCACACGGTAAAAATTCTTGCCGTAATAAGGTACCTTATCCGTAAATCGGAACGGGCTTTTTGAAGTGGCTTCGACTGTTCCGATCTTTTCAAAGCTGCTGCCGAACACCATGCGCTCTACCTCAAAACGTGTCACCACATCGCTGCTTACATAGTCCCAGTACAACATCGCCGTATTGTCGGCTGCCCCTACAGCTTCGAAGGATGTAAATGATAACGGTAAGGGGTTCGCATTAGGACCTAATACGGATTTATGTGCGATAACGATAGCGGATTCTTTATTGAAACGTACAAGGTTGTTGGTTGCATCCAGCTGTTGTGTCGTGTTGCCGGTGCTTGGGTGTTGCATGGATACGAACATGAAGCGATAGTCCGGTGAGAACGTCATACCGGTAGGTTCACAACCTGCAGGTGTTACGGCAAACAATTCCACTTGCGGGCTTGCCTGCGTATGGCAGGGTTTCACCATCCAGATATGGTTACGGCCGCCATCCTGTAATACGTACAGGTTGCCTTCGTTATCGAAAGTCAGGTTATCGTTACCGTCTCTCCATTGTTCGGAAGCCGTACCGGTGCCATAGTTGATCGTATAGTTGGTCGCATTTTCACCTACGAATATTTCACAATTGCTCACAGTCGTACCGAGGTCTTTGAAACGATAGACGCGGCTGCTTTGTTTTGAAGTAAAGTAGACCATGCTGTCCAACGGGCTGATCTCGACATCTTCTACCGAATTGAAGTTGGTAGCAGCCTGGCTGGTGGCAAACGTACGTACGTTGTTACACTCCGTAGGGGTGCTGGTGGGCACCAGTATCCAATTACCCGTTGTAGCTGTACCGATAGCGCCTGTAAGCTTTAATACGTATAGGTTTCCCGTACCCAGTTTACCTGCTGTATCGGCTACAAATTTGAAGATGTACCCGGGGTTCTCGTCATTCCCTTCGTACAGCGTTTTGTTGTCAAATCCTATTACCACATTTTCGTGGGACATACGACCTACTTTCCAAAGTTTGTCCGGAACGTTGTCATAGTTATGATCCATCACCATTTTTGATACGGGGTCTATTTCTACAGCCCAACCCACATCCGTATAACCATCGTTATTGGCGTCTGTACTGGGCAATGTTTCTTCACATGTGATAATGGTTCCCCACGGTGTTACGCCGCCGGAGCAATTCCTGCCGGTACCTTGTACTATACCAAAGTCAACAGGCTGATTGTTATTAAGCTGCCATGTATGAGATGTAGTATTGAAAGCAATGTCCAAAATGGAAACCCCTGCCTGCGGCCAGCTGCCTAATTCGTGATTGATAGACAGGTAGCCGTTCTCGCTGCTGCCGTTGACTGGGACATATCCTGTGAAATCGAACAATCCTTTCGTGGCTCCGTTTGTAGCATTCGTGTAGGGATCCCCTTCCTGTACGAGCATCTGGAACGTATGGGTGGCAGGAATTCTCAATGAATCCGGTTGTGTAGAAGGAAGAACAGATACAAATTTAGAAATATGGTTAGTAGGTAATGTGTCGCATACCAATGGCGGTGGTGGTGGTACAGGAGCCGTGTAAGGCAGGATGCTCATGTCAAATCCGAGGTCAGAACTTGTACCATCTCTTTGGTGCACTTCTACAGCAATCGTATTGATGCCGTTTTTGAATACGGTATTGGGTAGCAGGTATTGGAAATAGGTAGTTTCATCTGCATTGTCTACAATAGTAGGTGCCCACGTCAGGTAGTTGATCGTGCCGGCAGGCATGTTGGTTCTTACCCTTTCGATACCGTTGATATACACCAGGGCTCCGTCATCACGGAGAATATTCAATTCCACGGTATCCGTCAATGTCGACGTATCGGCTATATAAACCGGCTTTCTGAAATAATACGTGATATACTTGTTAGATGCATTGGGTCCATAACTCAGCGTGGTAACGGGGTTATCGCTATAGCCTAACTTACCTGGACCAAAAGCCCACGATGCATCGTTGAAAGAAGAGTCTACCCATACCGTACCTTGATCGGTACCATCATCCAGGTATCTCCAGGAGCTGGTAGCTGCCAATGGGAAATTGGTAGGTAACAGTGCAGGCATTTCTTTCAGCTCCAGATCAAAACCCAGGTCCGAACTGGTAGCTGCATCCTGGTGCACTTCTACGGCAATCGTATTAATACCGTTTTGTAATACGGTCTTAGGGATACGGTGTGCGTAGTATGTAGTTTCGTCTACCCCTCCTATCGCGGTCGCAGCCGCGGTAAGATAGCTGATGGTACCTGCAGGCATATTTTTTCTTAATACTTCTGTGCCATTGATATAAACCGCTGCACCGTCATCCAGCAGCAAATGGATATCCAGTGAATCAGTTAAGGCTGCAACACTCGCTATCGCAAATTGTTTTCTGAAATAGGAGGTCATGTACTTGTTAGCAGAGTTGGGTCCAAAGCCTAAGGTTGTAATAGGATTGTCTCCGTAACCAAATCGACCCGGTCCGTAAGCCCAGCCGGTGTCCACGAAAGAGCTCAATCTCCATGCTGTATCCTGGTTGGTTCCGTTGTCCAGGTATTTCCAGTCGCTTCCTTTGGTAATAGGGAACGCCACAGCACCTAAAGGAGGCGTAGCAGTGCTGGTATATTCGATGATCAATGTCGGAGCATAAACCGCGCCGCCGTCATACGAATAAGCATTACGAACACCGGCACCTTTTATCAGCACGACCAGGGCGTTTCCCGGTGACCAGGAGGCGTTATTGATTACAGGTTGCAATACCTGGGCGATATTGGGAGTACGCTGATCTGCGGTAGCCGATCCGCCACCGGTGGTGCCCCAGGACGTAGCGGTGCTACCTGACCACAGTACAGAATCCTGCACTTGCGACCTTCCCGTGATATTAAATGAGGCGGAGGTAAACCCGGTGGCATTGGCTTGGTTTTCTGCTGTTATATATGCATTTCCGGACACCGGTGCTTTATCGCCTTTAGCATAAAATTGGATAAATGCCCGGTTAATAACAGCTCCCTGAGGAATATCTAAACTGGTAAAACGGACACCGACAATTTGTTGTTTTGTGCCGTCCAACATGATTTCCAGGTCAGAACTGGAGACGTCCATTGTACCGACGGTTCCGGAGCCGCCGGGTACACATTCTTCGGCGTCGTCAGTTCCGGATAGCACCTTCTTTACTATTGTCCTGGTGACCTGTGCATGCACTTGTTGTGCTGAAAACACCGTCAGCGCCATCGTGACGGCAAAGACCCGTGTAAGTAGATTTTTTTGCATGAGTGAGTGATTGTAGCAAGTATGAAAAACAATGCAAAACAACGTTGCTCATGTTATGCCAAGCTTACCTGAGCATTACGCGATTGTTACGCACCAAATGATAACATGCGCCCTGCCCCTTGCTTGCTATGACATGACCACTCCTGTATTTCCGTTCATCATTATCCTGAAATAACATGCTGAATACCTAAAAACAAAACGCGCCCCGGAAGGGACGCGCTTTGTCTAATCATAATAACTGACTGCAGCTATTATTGTTTGGTTACTCTTATAGTTTGAGTATGATCAGCATCTGCGTATTTGATTAAGTAAATACCATTTGCCAATCCACTCATGTTGATGTTAGCGGTATTGCCACTCATCTTCGCTGTTTTCACGGTCTTACCGGTTACGTCAGTTACCTGTACGGAAGCGTCGGAACCCTGAACGCCGTTCACTTTAACCGTAAGGTTATTGGTTACCGGGTTCGGGAACGCATCTACCGAGAATCCACCGGTGGATACCGTAGCAGATACCGTAGCGGAGTAAGTTTTGGTGCCACTCGCATCTTTCATCATTAAGCGATAGTAATTGATTCCTCCGAACGGATTGTTATCCATATAAGTGTAGCGGCTAGGAGTTCCGTTGGCTTCTCTTTCAGATATGGTAGCAAAGGTTTTGCCATCAATGCTTCTTTGAAGTTCAAATTTATCGCCGCGTTCTTCGGAAAGCGTATTCCACTCTACCCGGTTGGCTTTACCCACATTGGTTGCGCTGATCTTATCCAGCTTGATAGCCAATGGAGCGCCACTCACGCGAATCAGGAATGCCCCCGGTGTAGTAGGTACAAAACCGTAAACACGTACTTTATAAGTAGTGTTGGCGGCTACACTGTAGGTCGCTGTTTCCAGTCCCGCTGCCGGACCATCAATGCAGGTAAAACTGGTGCTTGTACCCGCGCTGGTCGCTGTAAGTGTAGTCAGTGTACCGCAAGCGCCGCTGAAGGTTTCCATCACCACGTCTGTACCTGTCGTATTCGTATTGGCCTCAACCACCACGCTTCCGCTGTTAGGTCCGGTAGTGAAGGTGTACCATACGTCATTTGCAGGGTTTGTTGCATCACAGCCTGCTATAGACTGCGTAGCACCGGAAGTCGTTCCCGCGAACCACAAGCCGTTGCTGATGTTCACTGCAAAATTGCAGCTATCGTTACCTGGCAATGTCGGGAATGCTGTAATAAAATTTAAAGGTCCAGCCCATGCACTGGAGTCACCAGGTCCGCATATATCTCTCACATAAGCTGTATACAATGTACCTGCTGTCAAGCCATTTAAAGTATAAGGATTCGAGCTTGCAGAAACCCGTGTACCTGTACCTAAAGTAAAGCTTGTTACACCAGCCCTGTATTCTACCTGCCATTGCGTAGCGCTTGAAAGCGGAGTCCAGCCAAGGCTTACGGAAGTTGCTGTAGCACCGGTTGCCGTCAACGCCGTAGCTGAAGGACAAGTTGCCGGCAGCGTAATGTTCACAACGTAGTCTTCTGTTTCACCATAAGAATACGTGTTTGAGCAGGAAGATCCGGCTGCTATGGTAGCATTGTAGCTTGATCTCACCCTGAATCCTGTTTGTCCCAGAAGTGCTGAGGACGGAACCAAAACGGTTGCATTGTAGATCCAAGGAGCTACGCCATCTGCGTCCGTAAGCGTGATATACTCAGAAGCATCAAAAACGCCGTTTTGATCATAGTCGATCCATGCACCGGCATATTCCGTACCACCGTTACTTACGCTTACGGAAATAGGAATGCTCGCATTCTGTGCAATGTTTGCTACTGTAACTGTGGTTTTGTAGTCGGAATAGGAACCGCCTGAGATACAAGCACCGGTATTATTATTAATGGATGCAAATGTAACATTGGTCACGTGATCACCTGAGTTACAGCCGTTGGTCGTCGTCGGGATACAATAGCATTGCAGGAACGTGCCCATAGGTATCACCTTAACGTTGGAGTTAGAGCTACCTCCACCCGTATTAGAACAAGTAGTCACAAAACGATAATCCATGGGAACCGTCTGGTTATAGGTAAGCGAAGGATTCGTTGCGTTAGCTATCGGAGACCAGCTATTAAGACCACTCGGGGATTCCTCCCACTGGTAGGTAATGCCGGAACCGGTAGTGTAGCCTGAAGCTGTTAAAGTAAAATTCACAGATGGACATACGGAAGCAGGACCGGTTACCACCGAAACCGCCGGGTTTCCTGTACAGTTTGTGGACGGAGCAATAGTCACTAAATAGTCCTCTGTTTCACCGTAACCATATGTACCGCACGGCACCATGCTGGAGCTACCGCCTTCCACAAGGATCACACGCATTACTGTATTTCCCGTTGTCGCGGTAAGCGGTATATTGATCGTGCTATTAACCAAGAAGCTGCTTCCGTTCGCTGCATAACTGAACCCGCCCTGATAATAGACTTCTTCAGCAGGCAAGTCGAATGTACCGCTTTGATCATAGTCAATAAATATCTTAACCGCACCGCCATAAGATCCACCGCAAGAACTTAAATCAAGCGTAAACGGATAAATGACACCCTGAGCTAATGTGACAGCCGGCAAGGTCGGAACATAATTCGAGTAGCTGTTCAGCACGGAACCTGTGCCACCAGTCTGGCTGCACGTACTAAGATTGTTTAACGTACCGATTGTCACTTGTTTTATCTCGCCGTCACCCAGGTTGGTAGCACCCGATGCACAATAACAGGAGATATAACTACTCATGGTTACGGACTGTGTAAGAGAAGTGGAAGTACCACCACCCGTGTTGGAGCAATAGGTTACGAAACGGTAATCCGTAGGTACACTTTGATTAGCTGTATAAGTCGGCAATGTAGCATTCGCTATAGGTGCCCATGAATTCAAACCTGCAGGTGAGCTTTCCCATTGATAGCTGATGCCCACACCGGTGCTGAAGCCTGTAGCGCTTAAATTAAAGTTAGTGGCGTTACAAGCCGAGCTTGGGCCGGATACAATAGCAGTATTCGGCGTACCCGTACAGGAAGGTGCAGTCAGGATATTAATTACATAGTCTTCCGTCTCATACCCATTACCATAATTCTGGCAGGCGTTGGCAGCACCATAAGCCGGTGGATAGTACATTCTGACACGCATACCGGTTAAACCGGGCGTAGCAGAGTAAGGAATCATAAGTGTTTGTGTCAACGTCAGGTTGGTACCCGTTGTAAGCCCTGTAAAAGGCAGGTATTCAGAAGCATCAAATACGCCGTTTTGATCGTAGTCAATCCAGGCGTCAACACCGTAACCGCTATAAAGCTGAGTCACACTAAAATTGTAAGGAGTTCCCTGTTGCAGATCACCTGTCTGTGATGGGACATTTGGAGGGTACTGTGTATAGTAACCCGCACCTGTAGTAGTGGTGGAATTGTTCAAGGTAGTTCCGGTAATCGTAACATTGGAAATATTCTGTCCGCAACAGCTGTGCAATGTGGTCCCGGTCTTGGGAGAACAATAACAAAGATAGAATGAAGACATCGGAACAGATATAGGCGTAGAATTAGAAACCGCGCTGTTGTTCATACAAGTCACCACAAGCCGGTAGTCACTTGCAATGGTTTGAGTGAGATTATGGTATGGATTCGTTGCATTCGCAACGGGAGACCAGCTATTCAAACCTGCCGGAGACTCTTCCCATTGGTACATAATGCCGGATGCGCCCAGCGTGTAACCCGTAGCAGAAAGCGTGAACGTTTCGTTCAGACAGACATTCGGCTTGTTGCTGGCAGCAACGCCGGCTGCTACAGAAGCACAATTGACCGGAGCGGTGATATCCACGAGATAGTCTTCCGTTTCTCCATAATTATAATTACCATTTGAGCAAGGCTGTACATCAGCTGCCACGGTAGTCTGGTGTAATATGACACGCATGCGTGTTTGTCCTAATAACGAACTGGAAGATACCGTAAAGGTCCCTGTTGCTGCCACACCGGTAGGTGTATAAAGCCCTCCGGGAGGAACACCTGCATATACCTCCTCACCTGCTGTCGTAAAGGCGCCGTCATGGTCGTAATCAACAAAGATCTTAACATATGCAGAATACGAACCGCCGCAGGAGCCAGCCGTTACTGAAACAGGGTAAGTGCCTCCCTGAGCCAGTGTCGTTGCAGGCAAGTTGGTATAGTCAGAATACCTGTTGAGCGTAGAAGTGGCAGGAATGCCTGTCTGAGAACAGGTAGACGAATTATTCAATGTACCAACGGTCGTGTTGAATATTTCTCCGTCAAATGTCTGAGCAGGAAGTGAAGCGCAATAACAATTCACAAAAGTATTTTGATTGATCGTAAGAGTGGGTGTCGTTGCAGAACCAACACATGTTACGGTAGCGCGATAGTCCATAGGACCGATCATGGTCGTAGTGTAGTATGGGTTAGTAGCACCGCTGATAGGCGTCCACGAATTCAAACCCACCGGAGATTCAGACCATTGATAAGACAGACCTGAAGCAGCGGTGGCACCGGTAAGGGTTAACGTGTAAGACTGATTGGGACATACGTTGGTAGACGTAGCATTGATAGTGCCGGCTACAGGGGTCCCTGTACATGCCACACCGGGTATATACGTGATCCGGATAGTGGGTCTGTTGTTACCGTACCCCCCTGTTGTAGTAAGCGCGGTAGAAGAGGTTGCCGCTACACTGTTGGCATACCCTACAGCCAGATCGGTAGCGGTATTGACATAATAGTTATTTGCGGCACTTGCTGTACCACTTTTCACGTGATCTGTGAAAATCTGTAAAGATCCTCCGGTGTAAATAAATGAGCCGGTAAGGGGAAATGATTCCCAGCTGTTGTTAGCTGCTGTAAAAGACTGTGTAGTGGATGAATACACAGATGTAGCAGTAGCGGTAAGTGTACCCCATGTAGCGGATGAAGGCATGGTGGTCGCAGAGGTATTGTCCAGCCAGATGGAAAAGCTGTTGTTGCCCGTAAGGGTTCCGCTGGCTTTATACCATTCTATCTGGGTAATAAAGGATCCCGCAGGAATCCCCAGTTCCGTAGCAGTGTATAAATATCCGTATCGCGAATAATTAAACACGGAGCCCGAAGAGCTTCGGTAATAGGGCCCGTAAAAATAACTTGTAGTGCCAGAGGTACTTCCTATGGTCACCGTCTGTGCGTGCAACGTGCCGGACGGACTAATTCCAATGCACAACAACAACGCACAAAAAACGCTGAGGTAAATAGATCTCATATTTTTTTATGTTTTTGCCTACTCTAAATTGGGCTTCGGCTTTCCCTTCAGTTCTTAGTAAACGGGACAGAGGTCGAGAAGGAACAGATAAATGTCATAATGGGTCAACTTTGATGTAAAAGAATCAATACCGGTCAAAATAGAATCAAATAATAAAAATGGGACAATAAGTAAATATACCCAACTTTTGAAAGAATTGTTATAAAAAAGTAATTTTTTTGTTAAAGGCTGAAAATAAAAAAAGCTGCTCCCGTTAAGGAGCAGCTTTAGGTTTAAAAAAAGAGGATATTACTGTTTAGTAAACTTCTGTATTTGGAACTTTTCGCCGTCAGTATACTTTAGCAAGTAAAGACCATTAACTAAGTTTTCCAAGCTGATAGTTTCCTGATCCCTGGTCATTTTTATAGTCTTTACCACTTTACCAGTCAAGTCCGTGAGCTGTACAGTCGCACGATCGCTCCTTGCACCTACTACTCTTACGGTCACATCCTGAGATGCCGGGTTGGGGAATGCTTCCACTACAAATCCGTTTTTACCGTTTACAGCAGCTACAACTTTCGAATAGCTTGCATTTCCGGAGAGATCTTTCATCAATAACCTGTAATAGTTCGCACCGGAAAAAGGACTGTTGTCTACATATGTATAACGGCTGGCTGCACCTCTCGCTTTCTCGGTATGTATGGCATCAAAGTTTTTTCCGTCCTTACTTCTTTCCAGTACAAAAACATCACCCGGCTCTTCATTAAGCGTATTCCACTCCACCACATTTGTATTCGTGCCGGTATTTTTAGCAGAAATAGTGCCCAATTGAATTGTTAACGGGGCAGCACCACTCATCAGGTAGAAGTTAGAGAAGCCGGGAGTATTGACGTTTATCCAGCTTATGCCGCTGGCTGTTCCGTTACCGGATTGTAACAAGGCTGAATTCGTACCCGTAGCCGGATTATAATTAGCAGCACAGGCACTTCCTGATTGATGGGTTACATTAAGATTGCCCAACGTTGCAGCAGGATCTACTGCGGCCAGCGCATTCAATTCCGAATTCAAAAAGAAGAGTCTTAAATCAAATGTCATAGCCGTAGCCGGACCGCCGTACGTAAATGCGTAATTGCGATCCAGGTAATATTGCGTACCGGCTTGTCTTACCGTCCCGCTATTTACGTTCAAGGATGGAACAAAACTATAAACGGTATTGCTCCCCCCCGCAACGGTACGTCTTACGTTGGCTATCAGTTTTCCTTGTGCATCTACCATCGACACCCATCCGGTATAATCTTCACGGCTAAATGGTGTTTCGGTTGATGTAAGACAACTTCCGGACGGCGATATCATAAAAGGCGTTACACTATCTACTGCCACGCAGAAATTACCGGTTGAGGCACCGTTATATTGATCTACAGCCACATAATAAGTGACACCCGGCGTTAACCCGGAAGCAAAAACAGTCGAAGCCGTGCCGGTGGTTATTCCATTGTCGTCATCACAAACGATAATAGAGAACGCTGCCAGATCAGTAGCATCGGTCGGGTTGGAAGTAGTGAAAAGTCCAAGCTTGGTATCCAAGGCACCTGTAACATCCGTCGAAACCCTCACAAAACCGTTTTGCGGCGCCACAAATTTAAACCATACCTGCGCGCCCGTAGTAATGGAGGTTCCACGACAAGATATAGGCGGCTCTCCGGTCGCAAAAGTTGCCCCTGCATTCGTGAACATGGTTCCGGCACAGCCGCTATTGACTGTAACAGGAATAGCTGTTGCCGGCAGATCGTTGGTAACCGTGGTATTGAAAGAATAGCGAGCACTCCAGGCACTGGTATCGTTGGGTCCGCAAATGGATCTTACAAAGAAACTGTATTGAGAACCGCCATTCAGCACTGGCAACGACAACGGATGGCTGGTGGTGTTGATTTTTGTTCCGCTTCCTGCAGCAAACGCATTACCTAAGCTATAATCAACTTGCCAGGTCGTGGCCGTACCATTTTCTACCCAATCAATATCTGCACCGCTTCCGGTAATATTGGTAGCGGTCAAACCGGTGGGCACAGGACACGTAGGAATAGTAGTAAATGCAGGTGATCTGCTGGACCATCCACTGGTATCATTAGGTCCGCATACAGCACGTACAAAATAAGTATATTGTTGACCTGCAGCAATACCGGATAAAGAATACGGGTTGTTTGCAGTAGCCATTACCCGGGCACCTGTTCCGAGGGCGAAGGTCGTTCCCTGGGCATATTCCACCTGCCACAGTGTAGCCGTACCGTTTTCGGTCCACGACAAGTCTGCGGTATTTGTGCCTATGTTGCTTGAGGTTAATGCTGTAGGGATCGGACAAGCCGGTATGACATGAATGTTGATGTTATCGATATGAAAGTCATAGTCAGGTGAATTATCAATCGGACCATCGGTACCTTTAAATGCTATTTGTATAGTTTGATTGAGATACGGAGTTAAATTCAGACTATAATTCGTCAGAACATTTGTAAGCGTCGTGGTATTGGCGGCAGAAAAAACATAGATCGGTGTCCAAACCAAGCCACAACCATCGGTAGATACCAATACCTGCACGGAGTCATCAGTACCTTGCATGCCTACCGGAGCTGCAGCTGTAGATGCATAATCTGTAATAGCCGCATCAAAGGTAACCTGTGTAGGCACTGTCACATTAAATCTCGGAGAGATGATCCAATCC
The DNA here is from genome assembly GCA_035497455.1 of Flavipsychrobacter sp. Lineage (GTDB taxonomy): Bacteria > Bacteroidota > Bacteroidia > Chitinophagales > Chitinophagaceae > JAFIGV01. Next base: position 271,283 of record DATJDL010000010.1, on the reverse strand, counting down.
AGATGCGCAGTATTATACAGGTTTACTTTAGCCGTAGTGGAACCTCCCAACGTCGTGCTTATCCATGCGGATGCCGCCGTCGTCGGCACGACATTTCCAAATGCTTCATACCAGCCTGGTGTAACAGTATGCAAATCTGCACCGGTAAAAGAATTGAAATTATTGGTTATTGGCAGGCCTGCAAGTACAGGTACCGTAGTCGTTGTAGAAACAGGATTCCCAGTTGCCGTTGCTGTACTATAAAAATAGTCGAACGGCGCAGCGCTGTTACAACGATTGTATTCATAAACCGCTATATAGTATTGTGTATTGCAGGATAGTCCGCCTATGGTCAAACTGTTGCCCGTTCCATCATATACAATTTGTTCTCCTGATCCTGCATATACTGCATTAGCAACCAGTGCCGGACCAGAACCATTTACAGGTGTTGTAAAGGAATTAGCAGTATTAATTGCCACATATCTTCTTCCGCCATTACCGTTTGTCCAATTCACTGTTATAGAGTTCGGATTAGCTGTCGGAGCTACCGTTACGGCGCTCGCCTGGGTTGTCGGCGAGACCATAGGAGTTGCCAATACAGACGGCGTAGCGGCAAAATTGGGTACCGCAACGCTGGTTGGACATGTAATCACCATGCGATAATAAACCGGTGCACCTAAAAAAGCTGCCGGAGTAAACGAAAGTGTGTTGGCACCTGTACCGCCGCTAACGGGAGTCCAGGGATCCAGCACACCATTATCATCCGACTCTTCCCACTGATAGGTCAATCCAGAAGAAGAGCTGGCACCTGTAACAGTAAGAACTGTCGGAGACACCCCTGTACATACCATTTGTGATGCAGGAGCCGCAGTACCCGCCACAGGGGTACCTGTACATACTGCAGGTGGACTGAATGTATATACTTGACCGGTAGAAGGTTTTGCACTCAGCGTGGTGTTACTCGTAGTACTACTAACAGCCGGCGTTGTAATGCTTGTTAAATTCAGATAACTACCGGATCCTGATCCTGTTGCAGAACCAATACCAATAGAGGCACTTCCTGCATTTACAGAACCGCTTTCCTGCCTGTAAACAAATTCAATATTTCCGGTTGCTTCGTATAATTTCACCTGGAAACTAAGAACGGGCGCAGAAGATCCATAGTTCCATTCCCAATTGCGCCATTCTACGGTAAGTACCTGATTCGGCGATGTACCGGTCACTTCATAGGCTGCTACACTCCCTCCGGTAGCATTACCATCCAGGTCATCCCATAATGGAGCTATAATGGGGCGACTCGCCGCATTCGCAGTCGACAGATTATTCGTCGTTAAAGCGCTTGTTCCAGCTCCCAACGAGATAAATCCGTTAGAACTCATTTTAAACTGCGTGTACGGCACCCCTTCATACGTAAACGTAAATCCTATATTCAGAAAAGGACTTATATACGTGTCTGCATTCATAGCAGTTAAAACAGTCCCGGCGGCACTCACTTCTGTATAAGTGCCTGATGCGGAAGAAAAAGAATAAGATGATGCGGGCTGTGCATAACTTGCTGTCGTCAGTAAAAGACTGGATCCGGCAAATAACACCCCCTTCTTAATAAGTCGTCTGACTTTCAAGGTTTGAGTAATTTTTTTAATCATAGCACTAAATTTTGCCTACTCTAAATGGGTTTTCGGCTTTCCCCCTCTTTTATTCCCCCCCAGATATATATAATCCATACCAATGCTGGTTACAACAGCATACCAGCACTCATTACATCAATTGCTATAAAAGATTTTGGATTTTCAAATCTAGTTTTGTAACATACGTAATGCCTAGGCACACGATCTCCTTTTACATGGACGGGCAAAAACCGGCAAATGTTAGGGTTACAAAACCTTAAAGTTTTGTAAATACACCATATTTTTAATACAACCAGCTATTCATTAAGAAAAATCATGGAGGATTATCTACATAATCTCCGCCCCCGATTATAGCTGCCCGTAAGAAAGATTATAACACCTGTACTATAAGGAACTTAAGATATTCCGTATTCGGAACATGCCAAAGGATAGGATGATCGGATGCTTGTGTCTGCCATACCACCTGGCGTAATTTTCTTTTAGCATCCTTGGCTGCCATGTCTATTGTTTTTAAAAACAGTTCAGGATCAACCAGGTTGGTACACGAAGCCGTGACCAGAAAACCTCCCGGTTTCGTAAGTTTCATGCCGCGCAGATTTATTTCTTTGTAACCCGTTATGGCCTTTTGAATATTTTCCCTGCTCTTGGTAAAAGCAGGAGGATCCAGCATCACCACATCGTACCGTTTCCCTTCCTTCACCCATTGTTTCAGCACGTCAAAAGCATTCACACTTTCAAATTTGCAGATATGCTCATACCTGTTCAAAGCAGCATTGCGTCTTGCTGTATTCACCGCCGTATCCGATATGTCCAGACCTAGTACTGATCTGGCACCATATTTTGCCGCATGCAGAGAAAAAGTTCCGGTATAGCAAAACGCCTCCAGTACATCTGCGTCTTTTACAATATGCTGTATTGCACGTCTGTTATCTTGCTGGTCCAGGAAATAGCCCGTCTTCTGCCCATTTACGATATCTACATGAAATTGAAGTCCGTTCTCGTTGATGATGATATTGGTATCAAACGGGTCTGATAAAAACCCTTTTTGTTGCTGTAAACCCTCCAGTTCCCGCACGGGCACGTCATTCCGCTCATAAATCCCCTTAGGTGAGAATAGCTTTTGTAATGCATTGACAATAGCTCCTTTCCACTTTTCCATCCCCAGTGCCAATGTCTGCAAAACAAAATAGTCATTGAATTTGTCGATGATCAACGCAGGCATCTGGTCTGCCTCGCCGAATATCAAACGGCAATTTTCCACGTACCCGATCTGCTTCCGGTACTCCCATGCCTCTCTGATCCGGTTGTAAAAAAACAGCTCATCTATCGCTTCGGCTTTATCCCGTGTCAACAGGCGTATTCTTATCTGGGAAGCCGGATTCACATAGCCTTTCCCAACGAAAGAACCGTTATAGGAATAGACTTCTACGATGTCCCCTGGTTCATAATCACCTTCGCTATCACCCAGTTCGTTTGCGAATATCCATGGATGCCCGTTTACCACCCTGTCTCCTATTTTTTTCCTCAGAAAGAATTTTGCCATGTGGTAAAAATACTATCGTTTACGGGAATTTACGGATGCATCCGTTTTTCCGGCAGGGTACGATAGCTTATGCAGGCTTGAAATACTATAAAATATCCCGATTAAACGTCCGTCAAAAGCCGCCCGTAAATAGCAGCAATCGGTAAAGCCATGGCCGCTTCTCCACGACACCAGATGCTAGAAATAAGCCGCGTAACCAAAATGTATCTTCGACTGACGAAGCTGGACCGGACTGCCTTCGTGTCTTCCAAGGGCATAGCTGATGGAGAATAATCCTGTTTTAGTCTCCAACGTGGTACCGAAACCGAAACCATTATAAACATCCTCACTCCGGTAAGCAGGGAATCCCGTTTGTACCCAGCCGTTATCACTGAAAAAGTAGAAGTACGAGCGCGGATCCAGCAATAAGCGCAGCTCTATACTCACTACGTGGTATTGACTGGCATAAATACTTTGTTCATCAAAGCCGCGCAGCAGCCGAAAGCCGCCGATCTGGTAAAGCTCGTTGCGGAAGAGATTCCCCCCTTGCATGTAAGCACCCTGATAGGCAGTTTTTAAAACGATTTTCCTTGCCAGGGGCAAATAATAATTCAAACTGCCATTGAGAAAAACCTGGTTGTTCCGTTGAGAAAATGAATCGTATAGTGACGCATAATCAAAGCCGGATACATCTTTCAGATTCAACACCTCGTCCGATCTGCGCATAGTGCGTTTCAGTACGGTGCAACCGATTTTTCCTTCTATTCCCTTCCTGGGATGAATACGGTTGTCCACGCGGCTTATCGACAGCTCTATGCCTCCGCCCGCTGCGCTGACATCGGCATCGGCAGGCAACTGCTTATTGGTTTTTACATAGTTGGTATCCACTACTCCGAGCCGGTTGCTTTGGTTTTGATAGAATACACGCACATAGTCCATTGCATTCATCTGGTAGCGGAATCCTCCCTGGAATGTAGTACGCCGGAAGGTGGTATCTTTTTTAAACAAGTCGAAAGATGCGTCCAGACCTACCGATGTATTCAGCAAATAGGGATAGCTAAGCTGGGCTTTAAATCGTGGTGATTTATATTGGAGATTCTGGTAGATCACATTAATATATTCACCATTCCCCAAAATATTCTGAAAAAGGAAAGCGGCATCGGCTGTCAGCAAAAATTTACCGGTTTCCACGCTATTGGGTAACAAACCCACAATAGCACTCAGGGTATTGGCTTTCTTTTCTTTCAAATAGATATGAAGCTGATTGCCATATTGCTGGAATTCCATTTTGACCGGGCTTGCCTCCTGCAAAAACGGAAGCTCCTGCAGTCGCGCCGGGACACTTCTTATTTTTTTTTCATTGTAAAGTTCTCCCTGTTTCAGATCAAGGTAACGCAGCAAATAATTTCGCGACACTTTCGCTGTTCCTTCCAAATGGATGGTATCGAGCCGCTGCTGGTTGCCTTTATCCCACCTGAAAACCGCCTCTATCGCACCGGGATGTTGCTGTTCCTTTATATCCAACCAGACTGAGGCAAATGGGTAGCCATTTTGCTCTGCCCATTTCAGCAGCTTTTCTGATATAGCTGCAATGACCTGAGGCTCCAGGTTTTTCCCTTTCCATTGTATTTTATTAAATCCATATTGCAAAAGCACATTTTCGGGCAGGCTGTCAAGATTCACTTTCGACCATTTATAGACATCCCCCAGATAGATATAGGCGTGATATTGACTATCATGGATGGAGAGGCTATCTAAAGAGACAGCCAAAAATCCGTTTTTTTGTAAGTTCGTTACCAGTGAACGGACATAGGCGTAGGCAGCAGTTCCATCAGGAAATTCCTTGGGTACCGGTACTGTATTTTCCAACAAATTTTCTTTCCCATCTACACTATGCAATACAACGCCGTAGCTTTGCGCCTTCACCATAGCGAAAGAAAACAACCCGCAAAAAAGTGAAAGCACATACTTCATCGGTTCAAAAATAATTCATGGCAGGCATCTACGTCCATATTCCTTTTTGCAAGCAGCGGTGTACGTATTGCAATTTTCATTTTTCCACCTCTCTGTCGATGAAGGATGACTTGCTGCAGGCGCTTCATAAAGAGATAGCGTTACAACGTCATTTTCTGCAGGACCAGCCTGTCGACACTATTTATTTCGGCGGCGGCACTCCCTCCCTGCTTTCGGCTGACGAGATCAACTACTTGTTTGACTCATTGCAAAAAAACTTTCCTATAGACACACTGCAGGAATTCACCCTTGAAGCCAACCCGGATGACCTGACCACCCATTATCTCCGTGCATTACAACAAACGCCCGTAAATCGCCTGAGCATCGGCGTACAGTCGTTCGAGGAAGCTGACCTGAAATTTATGAATCGCGCCCATACCGTCCAACAAGCCGACTATGCCATTAAGTCTGCGCAGGACAGTGGTTTTGAAAATCTGACGCTGGATCTCATTTATGGCTCACCCCAGCTTACCGACGCAGGGTGGAAAAACAACCTCCGCAACATCAAAGCACTCAACATCCCCCATTTTTCCGCCTATGCTCTAACGGTGGAAGAGGGCACGCTATTGCATCACAATATCCAAAAGCAGAAAACACCCCCGCTGGATCAGGAAAAAGCAGCTGCACAGTTTGAAATACTAATGGAAGAAGCCGGGCAGATGGGCTATGAACATTATGAGATCTCCAATCTTTCCAAAAAAGATTGTTACGCCGTACACAATACGAATTACTGGAAAGGCATTCCTTATCTCGGTATCGGACCATCGGCTCATTCGTTCATAGATCACCAGCGTCGCTGGAACATTTCTAACAATGCCCTGTATATAAAATCTGTTTTGCAGGAGGACAGACTTAACTTTGAAGAAGAAACACTGACAAGTACAGACCGCCTCAATGAGTATATTATGACTTCATTGCGTACGCAATGGGGTTGTGACTTACAAAAGATCGCTGCCGATTTCGGAGAAGCATATAAAGAAGAACTCCTGAAAAACAGCGGGGAGTACCGGGAGCGGGAAATGATCCTCCTGAAAAATGATACGCTTTTTTTAACGTTCAAAGGGAAGTTGTTTGCCGACCGGATTGCGGGTGAATTATTCATATAATTCATGTATGATGTATGTGCAATAAAGAGCCGGCTAGCCGGCTCTTTATTGCATCAGGATCGATTTATTTACCGGCTATAACGTTCCCAGTTCAAAACTCCTCCGTCCATGTATCCTATTATAAGTTCCGATGTATTGAGAGAGGCGATAGTGGCGTTGGTAGTGGTTCCATCCTGAAACGTGAGCGTCAGCTCTCTCTCATTAGTCAATTGCCAGATAAAGCTCTCGGTAGAAGTGTCTAAACCTGGTATATTGATAACGATGACTCCTTTGTGATCTTCCGAAAAAGTAAGCTTTATATCGCTCTCTATAGTTACATTAGCTTCTTCACTTTGATACTTTCCATCACCATTGATATCTGTCCCACTGCTTTTTATGGTCCATGTACCCATCAAAGTGGTCTGATTGCCGGTAGCAATAGTCAGGTTGAAATTATATTCTCTGGTAATGCCGCTTTTACTGGTGGCTACCATTTTAACCGGGTACTTTCCGGCAACTGTACCTGGTGATGCTTTCAATTCTAATATAGAGGAATAACTGGGCGTGCCGCTTCCCGGGGTAAATGTGCCGGTAACTCCTGTGGGAAGACCGGCAATTTTCAGATCAACAGGTTCCTGTGAACCCTCTTTATATTCTATAAGCAGGGTCATGACATTGCTAGCCCCGGCATTTACCGAGATATCCTGTACATTGCTGACAACATAGCTGAATTTAGTCCCTTCGTCTTTTTTAGTACAGGCTGTAGCAAACAGTACGAGCGAAAGGATCAAGAGGTTCGCGATTTTTTTCATAAGATGTTTTTTTAAGTGCGCAAAGATGATAGTCCGGATCAACCTGCAAAACTTCATAATAACTTGAGGCACCCGGAACACTATAACGGCAGCAGACCCGCTTCTATTGCTGTGATGTAAAAGGCGTTGTATAAAATCAGAAAAACAACACCACAAAAACTATTTTTGCCTTCTAAAACTGGCATCTTGAGCTTTTCTAAAATCGACATACATACGCATATTATGCCGGAACATATTCCGGACTACTTCAAAAAATTCGGTTACGGCGAATTCATCCACCTGGAACATCACTGTCCCGGTTGCGCCCGTATGATCAAAGGGGATAAAGTATTTCGCGAAGTAGAGCAGAACTGCTGGGACTCCGGTGTACGCATGAAGGAAATGGACCTGACGGAAGTGGGCGTACAAGTACTATCCACCATTCCGGTCCTCTTTAACTATTGGGCAAAACCGGAACATGGGCTGGAGACATCCCGGTTCTTTAATGACCATATTGCAGGCTGCGTAGAACAGCATCCTGACCGTTTTGTAGGTATCGGAACCGTGCCTATGCAGGACATCGACCTGGCGATTAAGGAAATGGAACGTTGTGTAAAGGAGCTAAAAATGCCGGGACTGGAAATCGGTTCCAACATCAACGGTAAAAACCTGAGTGACGCTTACTTTGATCCTTTTTGGAAGGCGGCAGAAGCATTAGGTTGCTGTTTATTTGTGCATCCCTGGGAAATGATGGGTGAAAAAGATATGGCAAAGTACTGGTTACCATGGCTGGTGGGAATGCCTGCAGAGACTGCCCGTGCCATAAGTTCCATGATCTTTGGAGGAGTATTGGAGCGGCATCCCGGATTACGTGTCGCTTTCGCCCACGGCGGTGGCAGCTTCCCGTTTACCATTGGTCGGATAGAACACGGCTTTAATGTGCGACCGGATCTTTGCGCTATCGATAATAACGTAAACCCTCGTAATTACCTGGGTAAATTCTGGATAGACGCGTTGGTGCATGATGAAAAAACATTGCGGGATATTGTTGAGATCATCGGGGAGGATAAAATATGCATGGGGAGTGATTATCCTTTCCCGTTGGGAGAACATCACCCCGGAAAGCTCATTGAAAGTATGAGCGATTTTTCCGAGGAGCGGAAAGACAAACTGCTTTTTGAGAATGCCATGCATTGGATGAACCTGGACATGAAGAAATTTGGATAATCACAGCATCCGTGGATGGAGTCAAAGTATATAACGATTGAAGGTAAATCATTGCACTACCTGGAAAGTGGTAAGGGGCATCGCCTGCTCATAGCTATTCACGGTTATGGCAATGATGCATCCATTTTCGAACCCTTTGTAAAACACCTGGAGAAAGACTATGTGATGGTATTCCTCGACCTGCCCCATCACGGGAACACTCATTGGAAAGATCAGGGTAAAATCAGTAAAGAGCTACTTGCTGCTTTTATCTTCGCTTTAATGCGAAACTACCAGGTGGAGCAAATCAGCTTGCTGGGTTACAGCGTCGGTGGACGTGTATGTCTTTGCCTTACAGAGGAAATGAGTCCGCTTATAACCGAGTGTGTATTAGTGGCACCGGACGGACTACGTTTTAACCCGTTCTATTATTTTGTTACAAAAAACGGGTGTGGAAAATGGATATTCCGAAAATTCCTTTCGCAGCAAAAGCATTTGAAATGGATCGACCGGGTGCATAGGCTGAACTGGATCGATCTGAAGAAGTATAAATTTTTAATGCGCTATCTTGGTTCGCAGGAAGAACGGGATTTACTATATAAACGTTGGAATGATCTCGCTTTATTGGTGCCTGACAATAAATTGCTCCGCAGGCGCATCCTGCAGCATACCGTTCCTCTCACTATTTTTATGGGTAAAAACGACAATATCATTCCGCCTTCCAAAGCCCAGGTTTTCATGAAAGGGCTATCTTGTGTGCAATTGCACCTTCTTGACAAGGGACATCGCATGTTGGATGCGGAGTCTGTTCCGGTAATAGCTCAAACATTTTTAAAGAAATGATCACAGCAGGTCTGGTTGCCTTGGGTTTCTTGTTGCTTAGCTATATCTCCCTGATGTTGCTATATGAAAAAGGCTGGAGGCTGCAACCTTATTTTCACGTACCAGAAGCTTTTATTCCTTCAACAAAAATTACCATTGTCATACCAGCCCGGAATGAGGAAGCGACTATCGGAGCTTGTATAGCTTCTATATTGGAATGCCGTTATCCGGACCATCTGTATGAAGTGATCGTGGTGGATGATCATTCTACAGACACTACCTATGATGTAGTGACATCGTTTGAGAAAAAAAATGTTACCTGCTTGCGGCTCCGCGATTTTTTGAAAGCGGGCGAAGTGTTAAACGCATACAAAAAGAAAGCTATTGAAACGGCTGTTGCGCAGAGCTCAGCCGACATCATCGTGACGACGGATGCCGATTGTGTGGTTGGAAAAGACTGGCTTTCGAATATAGCAGCAATCTATGAACAGGAAAAGGCTGTGTTTATTATTGGTCCCGTGAGCTACCGGGTAGACAACAGTGTACTTTCCGTTTTTCAGTCTTTGGATTTTCTTTCCATGCAAGGCATCACAGCCGCTGCCCATCGTCTGAAACTCGGCAATATGAGCAATGGTGCCAATCTCGCGTTTAGCCGTGCCGCTTTTGAAAAAGTGAAGGGATATGAAGGCATTGATCACCTCGCCAGCGGGGACGATTATCTTTTGCTGGTAAAAATGCAGAAAGAATTTCCGGGAAAGATCGTATATCTCAAAGCTGCGGAAAGTATCGTTGCTACTGCTCCGCAACCCGACTGGCAAGGCTTTATCAATCAACGGATACGTTGGGCCTCCAAGATGGGAAAGTATGACGATAAGATGATCACGTTTATTTTGGCATTAGTCTACCTGTTCAATTTCTCATTTCTACTGTTAGCGATCTTAGGATTTTTTGATTTTTATTTCTGGATATTGGGCGGCGCTTTATTGTTGATAAAAACCGTTGTGGAGTTGTTCTATTTACGAAATGTGGCAGGTTTTTTTAATAAGAGCCGCGAGCTTTTCTATTTTCCTTTTTTGCAACCCGTTCACGTCGCATACATCATTGTAGCAGGGTTTCTGGGGTTGTTCGGCAAGTATCACTGGAAAGGCAGAAAGGTGAAATGAGTAAAATATATTTGAGTACTTTGCAGGAGTAAAAAATCCGGTCATGGGTAAAATAATATTCTTTTTCTTCTTGATACTTATAGCAAGCGCGGGTGGATATGCATATTGGTTTTACTACAATTCCTACAGTGATGGCTATCGCGAAGGCATCCTCCAGAAATTTTCCCACAAGGGTAATGTGATGAAAACCTATGAAGGCGAGTTGATCCAGCTAGGTTTTGGGCAGCGAAACGCTACGTCAGGGTTCAATGCACAGTATTTTTCTTTCAGCGTAACGGACCAGAAACTGGCAGATTCTTTAGAAAAATGTACCGGTAAAGTAGTCGACCTCCATTATACGCAATACAGAAGAAGTCTTCCCTGGCGCGGCGAAAACTATACCAACAACCAGGAATCAGGGCAATATATCGTAGATGGGATCCGGTCTGTAAGAGAAGCTACGGTGTATTAAGCCAGTAACAAAAACACACAAGGCTGTTTCTCTAAGACCGGCTTTTCCTGCTTCCATTGCTTTATCGTCTTTGTTATTATAGAGGCAGCTTCTCCTGTAATATCATAAGCAATACACAAGCGTGTGTTGTCGCTGCAGTGCTTCAGAAAATCATTCAGCAATGAGTTGTTGCGGTAAGGTGTTTCAATAAAAATCTGTGTCTGCCTGTTTTTCTGGGAATACTGCTCTAATTCTTTAATGGCTTTACCTCTTAAAGGTTCTTTTATGGGCAAATAACCGTTAAAGCAAAAGCGCTGTCCGTTAAATCCCGAGGCCATTAAAGCTAGCAATACCGAGCTGGGGCCCACGAGCGGCACGACACGTATCTCCATTTCCTGCGCTAAAGCGACCAAGTCCGCACCAGGGTCTGCTATCCCCGGACAGCCACTTTCGCTCATCACACCAATATCTTTACCCTGTTTTAGCCATTCTTTCAACTGTCTCATATCGGCACCGTTGTGTTTATCGATCTCTGAGAACTGCATAGCGTCTATATCGGCCTCCGGGTAAATGCTTTTTATAAACCTTCTCGCTGTGCGGGTATTTTCTATGAAAAAATGTTGAAGAGACGGGATAATGGTATATACATCCCGGGAAAGCGTATCCAGTTTCCCCTCTGCAATGGGAATAGGTATGAGGTAAACAGCCATGTTATAAAACTAATGGTTATTCCGTTTAGTTTTGTCTCATGATCCTGAAAGACGATTTTTATCAAAGAGAAAATGTAGTGCAGATCGCTAAAGAACTCCTCGGGAAAATACTGGTGACAAATATCAATGGTCATTACACATCCGGTATGATCGTGGAAACGGAAGCCTACGAAGGTGCGAGTGACAAGGCTTCTCATGCCTATAACAACCGAAGAACCCGTCGTACCGAAACCATGTTTGCTCAGGGCGGAGTAGCTTATGTGTACCTGTGTTATGGCATCCATCATCTTTTCAATGTAGTTACCAATGCCACAGATATACCGCATGCCGTACTCATTCGCGCTATTGAGCCCCTGGATGGGATCAACATCATGCTGGAAAGAAGAAAAAAGGAGAAATTACACCCTACGTTGACTGCTGGACCGGGCGCCATGAGCGAAGCACTGGGTATAAAAACGCTTTACAGCGGTTGGAGCCTGCAAAGCCATGAACTATTCATTCAGGATGGCTCCATTACGCTATCGGAAGACGATATCGTTGCGACTACGCGGGTAGGCGTCAACTATGCTGCGGAAGATGCGTTGCTGCCTTACCGTTTCTTCATTGCCGGGAACAAATACGTGAGCAGGGGCAAAGGAATTACCCCATAAGAAAAGCCGGTCTAGACCGGCTTTTGCTCAAAATTATTTTAGCTGTATTAGAACTTAGGACAAGTAAAATTGTAACGGGGTTCTTTTTCGCGTTTGTTGATACAACCGTTGAAGATCAAAGAAACCTCGAAGGCACCATTACTGTTGGTTGCTGCAGCAAAATTGGAAAGCGTCACATCGTAGCTGAGACCGATTTGCATTTTTGTCCAGCTCAGCCCTACGTAGGGTGAAATTGCATCCCCAAATCTGTACCAGCTACCAATATAAAGCAGGGTGCTTTTTTGGTATTCGGGATCATAGCCGGGATTCAATACAAAACCCACTGCCGAACCAAGCACTACCTCCGTGGACGCAGCTTGCGAGTGGAATAACCCGCTGGCATACAATACCACATTTTCATTCAGATCAAAGGCACCACCTAAATAAGCGCTGTATCTTCTGTGGATCTTATGTTCAGGTCCGGTAGCCAGGAATTTTTCTACAGGAGCTGTTAGGTGGTAGGCTGAAAACCCTGCATAAGCTGTAGAATGCTCATTCAGTCTGCCACTATACATCAAACCGGCGGCGAAGTCCGGATAGTTAAGATCGCCACGGGGAAAAGATTCTGTAGTTTGCGGGTTGATCTGGGTTCCTCCAAATTGATACTGGTCTTCAAAAGTCAGCTTGGAAAAGTTAATAGATTTCTGTGCCAGAACTGCCTGAACACCTAAAGATAACGTATGCTGTTTTTCTACACCTAATGCTTTATGATAAGCTATAGACGGACCGATGCTGAGATTGGTATAACCGCCTGTACCGGCCTGATCGTAAAATGCCGTCACACCAATACCCAATGCATCGCCGTTATTCAACTTCCCTTTCAATGTTGCCATATCGAAAGAGGCAATTGTGGTCGTATACGGATAAGGTGATACACTGCTCCATTGGTTACGATAGCTCACCGCTGCGCGCAAATCACATTGTACCAGCCCTGTATTTGCAGGATTGAGTGTCAATGGAGTGGCAAAATACTGAGTATTGTGTATGTCCTGGGCTTTAAGGTTTGTGATCAAAGCCAAGCAAGCGCCCAAGCCGAGTAATATTTTCTTCATCTGAAAAAAGCAGTTTATATCGGTTGAAAAATTTTTTTCTGACCCAAAATAGGTATTATCTGTTAAATATACAAGACAGTTTTGTTTCTTCCAAAGGTTTGGTCGATTAAGACTGAATTTTGCTGCCAAATGCCAAATCCCCTGCGTCACCTAACCCGGGCACTATATAACTTTTCGCGGTCAGCTCCTCATCTATCGCTGCCGCCCAGATGGTAGCCTCCGGAAAATGCTTCATTACTTGCTCTGTTCCTACCGAGCAGGCGATGGCGGTAACAATATGGATATGTCTCGGCTTTTGGTCGGCTATAATCGTTTGAGCAGCCAATATCAGAGAAGCTCCCGTAGCCAGCATCGGGTCTGCCAGGATCAGCACCCGGTCTGTCATATCCGGCGTGGTTACGTAATGCTGCTCAATCTCAAAACTCCCATCGCGGTGGTGTTTGCGATAGGCGGCCACAAAAGCACAATCGGCATGGTCGAAGTAATTCAGCAATCCTTGCTGCAAAGGCACGCCTGCACGCAAAATAGTCGCTAAAACAGGCTGGCTTTGTAATACAAGGGAAGTAGTATACCCCAAAGGTGTCTGCGTAGTCACTTCTTTGTAGTCAAGCGTTTTACTGATCTCATACGCAGCCACTTCGCCGATACGTTCCATATTCCGTCGAAAACGCATCCGGTCGGACTGCAGCGACACATCACGTATTTCCCGCACCCACTCACTAAGTACCGTATTTTCGTTGCTAAAGTTGACGATCATGAAAAAAGGAATCTGAACTGAAATATACCAAACAAAAACCATTTTATGAAGTTTTTGCAGGTACATTCGACAATCGGACAAACCGGTTCATTGACATCTCCTCAAATGATATACGTGATACGCACTTCAGCCCTACAATAGATGGTAGTTGTAAAATAGCTCCTGACAAATCCTTGAACACTGCAGATCAGAACTTCACCTCTTCCGGTATAAATAAGCTGACATCCCCCTTGTGGCGAATAACATCACGCACTACGGTAGAAGAGATGGTAGAAAACTCGGGCGAACAGGCCAGAAAGACAGTTTCAATATCCGGCGCCAGCATGCGGTTCATATCACCGATAGCTTTTTCATATTCAAAATCACCAATAGAGCGGATACCACGCAGGATATAATGCGCCCCTATTTTTTTGCAATATTCAATAGTGAGTCCCTCGTAGCCCGTTGCATCAATCTTGGGATTGCCTTTAAAGATCTGTTTCACCCAATGGCAACGCTGCTCTACCGTGAACATAGGCTGCTTGGATGAATTAAGCCCGATACCGATCACGATTTTGTCAAACAGCGAAGACGCTCGTTGGATAATATCGGCATGTCCTTTGGTGATAGGATCAAACGTACCGGGAAATAGACAGATTTTTTGCATGAGCCTTGTCGGAAATGGTGATGGCGTTAAAATTAGGATTTCTGCAGGGTAAAGAAGCTAAAGACCGTCGTCCCGTAGTTCTTCAGCTTTAAAAAACGGGGATGTTGCCGGTAGTCGTTTCGTGGCGTATGTTCCAATACAAATATTCCTTCATCTGCCAGCATATTTTTTTCAAAGATAATGTTGGGAATGTCGTCGATGGTTTCGAGCGCATAGGGCGGGCCGGCAAAGATAAAATCATATTGCTCCGTACTGTTTTTCATAAAAGTGAATACGTCGCCCTGTATAATGCGAAGCCGGTCTTCAATATCCAGTGCTTTTGCTGTCTGTTTAATAAAACGGATGGTAATCGGGTCACGCTCAATCAGGGTGAGGTCTGTGGCACCGCGGGACGCGAGCTCATAGCTGATGCTGCCGGTACCTCCGAATATATCACAGGTTTTCAATCCTTCAAAATCGACCATGTTATTGAGGATATTAAACAGCCCTTCCTTGGCCACTTCAGTCGTGGGTCTTGCCGGGATCTTTGCAGGCGGATTAAATCTTCTGCCGCCAAAACTGCCTCCTACGATGCGCATGCGTAGAGTTGTCGCAGGAGCTCCACAGCCTTTGCCCATTCACCTGATGAAGTCATGCTTTCGGAACTGCTACCGTATTTTAGGTTAGGAAAATATTGAGTAAGGTCATGTACGACATCATTCAGGTCCTGATGAATTACAGAAGCGTGTACTTCCAGCTGTTGCGGATTAATACGGTATTGCGAACAAACCAGTTGAAGCTGATAAGCAATATCTTCTGTAGTATTATACGCAAACACCTGGTGCCATACGAGTGACCGGTTTTTGTAGGCGCTAGCCACTACCTGATCTTTGGTGACGCAACATTGCAGAAAAGGATCGCTTTTAAACGGCTTAAAAAACTGATACGCTGCCAACGGAAGCAGAGACGCCTTCGGAAAATACCGGTTGGCAAGATTCCTTACCGAGCTGGGATAGGCATATAAATAGCGGCATTTCTCGTCTCTGACATGATAACTTTCTATCATTTCATTTGCTTCGATAAAATAGATCTTCCGGAACCAGTTATTTGCTTCTTCGCTATCATAGAGATCATCAGGGACCAACATATATTTATCTGCGGCGATAAATACCGAAATAACACGTTCTGCCTGTTGCAATAACTTTTCGTCTATAAAACGATGTTCATAAAAGTCCAGTATCCAGGTAGGGAGGCTGTCTTTATGTTCTGTATAGTGGGCGAGGAGCAAATCGCCATGGGCACTGAACCCTGCGGTTAAAAGTCCTCTCGGGAAGATGACAACATAGGCCTTTTGTACCTGTGGCAACAAATTACCCTCACTATGGGCCTGGTAGCTTAGTTTGTTCGTAGTGCCGTTAGATAGTTCTGCCATAGAATGCACGCAATTATAGAATAAATTTGCCACACTTTACACTAGCCTGCTTAAATAGGGGGTGCAAAGATACTGCTATATGAAACTACTGAAAGGAAATAAAGATATTATAAAATTAGCATTACCCATCTCGCTTTCCATAGCGATACCCCAATTGAATTTCTTAACGAACACTGCATTTTTAGGACGGCTGGGAGAGCGGGAATTGGGCGTGAACGGGATTGCCGGTATCTATTACCTTATTCTTTCCATGATAGGATACGGATTGAGCAGCGGTGTGCAGATACAAATGGCCAGGAGAATGGGCGAAAAGAATAAGGACGGCCTTGCCGAAACGTTTGTCAATGGATTGATGTTATCCATCTTCTTCTCATTAGCGTTGATGATGGTTTCCATGTGGCTGGCGCCGTTGATTTTCGGATTCACCCTGCACGACACCCAAAATATTACGCACAGCATCGACTATCTTTTTGTGCGCCTCTGGGGGCTTCCGTTTCTGATGCTCACCCAACTCCTTAATTCATTTTTTATCTCTACGAAACGCTCCAGATTTCTGATTTATGGGTCGCTCGTCACGACACTCACTACTATTTTGTTTGACTACCTCCTCATATTCGGCAACCACGGCTTCCCCTATCTGGGTCTAAAAGGCTCTGCTGTAGCATCGTTCCTTGGCGAGTTCGGCGGACTTCTGACGATGGCTGCCTTGTTTTACTTTCATCGATTCTATAAAGATTTCCGGATACATAATTATCTCCGGTTTGACATTGAACTTTCCAGGAAATCGTTAAATATAGCATTACCGCTGATCGTGCAATTTTTGTTCAGCATCGGAGGATGGCAAATATTCTTTATTTATGTAGAGCATTTAGGGAACAAAGAACTGGCGGCTTCACAGATATTGAGAAGTATTTTCGGAATTGTTAGCATAGGTACCTGGGCTTTGGCGACTACCTGCAATACCATGGTGAGCCATACGATCGGAGAAGGAAAACAGGAACAGGTGTTGCCGTTAATAGGCAAAATAGCCAAGCTCAGCCTGGGATATGTTATGATCATATCTACCCTGCTGTTATGCTTCGGTGAGCAGTTTCTATCCCTTTACAGGAATGATCACGCGCTCATTGCATTGGCTTTGCCCAGCCTGAGAGTCATCGTATTGGGCACCGTCCTTATGTCGTTGGCTACGGTGGTGTTTAATGGCGTCGTAGGTACCGGCAACACGCTCATTAACCTCACGATAGAGATTACCTGCGTTTTCACCTACCTTATTTATTGCTACATTGTCATTCAGCGCATGAGACTCCCCTTAGCCTGGGCCTGGGGTTCCGAATTCGTGTATTGGAGCTCCCTGCTTACCATATCGTACCTCTATTTAAGAAGCGGACGATGGAAAGGCAAAGTGATCTAGGCAGCCTGTATCTGATCGAGGATCTCTTCAAAGTAGATACCGTTATGGCTTTCCTCGTATACGCATTCCCCGTTGCGAATGAGTAATACTTGTGGAGATTCGTGATGTACATTGAAAATTTCGGCGATCCTGTTAGATAAGTTCCTGTTTGCAATAAGATCCAGGTAATAAAACGAAGTGCCCTCGGGCGCTGCATGTTTGTCCAACCTTCCTTTTGCCATAGAGCTGATGGAACAGCGCGTGCTGTGTTTGAAAATGACCACCGGATGTTTCCGGCTTTCTTCCATGATAGCATCCAATTGTGCTTCAGCTTCAAGATTTTTCCATTCCATACTGCAAAATTATTGCTTAAATGGCTTTGTTTATTGCCAGCGCACCGGTCATACACTATCGGTGGATAATAAATCCCATTTGGGATATCCGTCTAAAATGACGATAAGGAATTATTTTAAAAACAACTTCTTTACATTTAGCCCTTTAAAAGACGATTCTGAATGAAACACGCATACATCTTCCCGGGTCAGGGATCCCAGTTTTCAGGCATGGGTAAACAGCTTTACGAGGAAAACGCAAAAGCAAAGGACTATTTTGAAAAAGCAAATAACATACTGGGTTTTCGCATTACAGATATCATGTTTGATGGAAGTGACGAAGACCTGAAGCAAACCAAAGTAACGCAACCGGCCATTTTTCTGCATTCGGTGGTGTTGTTCGAGACCGGGGAAGATTTGATACCGGATATGGTCGCCGGGCACTCCTTAGGTGAGTTTTCTGCATTGGTAGCCAACAAAGTATTGTCTTTTGAAGATGGGTTGAAACTGGTGGCAAAACGTGCCTATGCCATGCAAAAAGCCTGTGAAAAGCAACCTTCCACCATGGCGGCTGTATTGGGACTGGAAGATGCTGTAATAGAAGATGTACTCAGCAAAATAACAGATGCTATAGTCGTTCCTGCGAATTACAATAGCCCGGGACAGCTTGTGATCAGCGGGAGCATCGAAGGCATCAACAAAGCCTGCGAAGTACTGAAAGCTGCCGGTGCCAAGCGTGCGCTGGTATTGCCTGTGGGAGGAGCATTTCACTCCCCGCTCATGTCACCCGCCAGAGATGAGTTGCAGGAAGCAATTATGCATACCCATTTCAACAATCCCACCTGTCCGATTTATCAAAACGTGGATGCACATCCCTATATCGACCCGGGAATGATCAAACAAAACCTGATTAACCAACTTACATCACCTGTTCGCTGGACGCAGACCGTACAGAAAATGATAGAGAACGGTGCTACAGATTTTACCGAAGTAGGTCCGGGGAGTGTGTTGCAGGGATTAGTGAAAAAGATATCCAAAGAAGCCGTGACCAAAGGCATCAATTAATCTTCCGGTTCGTCCGGCTGCAAATAACTATTTAGCCAAAAAGGTTTCGAACGCACGCTCGGAACCTTTTTGCGTTAAAAGCCGGTATGTTCCACCGGTTTTATTTTAAGGCATGCGTTGTACCTGTTCTAAAAGAGATGCCGGAACCATAATTCCATTCTCCTGCATTCTTTTTATTTGAGCCAGAGCCTTCGGTTTATCCTTTAATTCCCCGGTATACAATAACAGCAAATTGTTGTTTGCCATTTCATTCACTTTGTCGGCTTTCACATACGTTTCGAGATAACCGGCTGCAGCCTTGAAATCTTTTTTATAGAAGGCAATTTTAGCCAAGTAGAAATCACATTCATAGTAGCCGGAACGTTGCTTTTCTGCGAGGAAATGTTTTTCAGATTCCAATAAGGAATCCTGCTTTTGCAGCATCACGCCATAATAGTAATTCAGGTATTTTTCATCCGGATTGAGCGCATAGGCCTTACGCATCAGTGAAAAACCTTCCTGCTTATCTTCCACACGGGCTCCATACATCATCGTAGCGTAGGCAGAATGCGGAGATGTAGTATAGCCTTGTTCCCAAAAACTAAGTGCGTCTTTAAAATGCTTATGATGATTAAAATTGAGAATCATAAAAACAGCCGCTACACCCAGCACTGTATACATCAGTTTTTTGTCGTCCGGCTTATTTTGAAACAAGACCGTTTTTGACAAGACCAATAAAATACCAATCATGGGCAGGTATAAACGATGTTCAAAGGTTTGCTCGGTCAGCGAATTAGGCACCAATAACACGGGCAGTAAAAACGTGATAAAAATGCCGAAGCCAGCGATATACCACCTCCATTTTTTATCTGTTGAGAGGTAAATAAGGCAGGCGAAAACCAATATGGCGGCAATGCCCCAGTAATACACCGTATCTTGTAAAATGGGGAATACACTGAGATTGAAAGGGAATACTATCTTTCCCAGGTACTGAACAATCAATGGCAGGCGGTATACAAAATCATGCAGTAACTGCCCAGGCTCTAATGCAGTAGGCTTAAGTGTAGCGGTAGAACGTACAAAGAAATAAATCAGGAGACCCGCTGACCAGGCAGCATATTGGATGAGTTGGGTCCTTTCGAACGGTTTACGTTTCAGGATAAGTAGCTGGATCAGCAGGGCCGCCATAGGAGCTAATAGTGCTGTTTCCTTTGTAAAGAATCCACTTATCAGAAACAATAAAGAAAGAAAGAGCGAACTCCCTTTCTCTTTCTGCACGTAGTCAATCGTACACAGTAAATAAGACAGAACAAATATCCCCATTAAGCTATCGTTTCTCCCGGGGATCCAGATAACAGCCTGCGATAAAACCGGATGCACAGCAAATAGCAGGCTCAATAAAAAAGCAGGAAGCTGCCTGACACCCAGCCTTTGTAAGATCTGAAACAGCAGCAGTACACACCCTAAATGCAGGAGGATATTTATAAAACGATACCCGGCAATATTTTGTTCACTAACCTGATAGTTGAGAATAATAGAATCCAGGAAAAGCGGACGATAATAGTTATCATGGGTCGCATCAAAAACCCCTCGATGAAACGACGTGGTAAGGTTCGAAAGGTCTTCGGTATAAGAAGACATCTCCCGTATGAAAATGGAATCATCGAGGTCGGTAAAACCGAAACGCAGCGTCGGTAAATAGAGAATGAAAACGACAGCTGCCAGCCAGAGCAAAGGCAGCTTTATACGAAAATCTGTTGCAGGAGCGGCTTCGACATGGCGGGTAGCTTTTATTGCCTGTGCTGCTTTTTTACTCATGAGGTTTTTTGCTTTGGACTAAGATAAGCAGAACACCGATTTTTTGGGAAATGTTCTCTCGCGAAATTCCCTTCCTCACTTTGCTACAAACACCGGTATGTCGATCAAATGACGTACTTTATTGATGGTTTCTCCGAGCAGCAGGTCACTCCATCCTTTATGCCCGTGACTGCCCAGTACCAGAATATCAGCCTTCGCTTCTTTCACAATGGCAGCAATGGCTACTGACCGGTTTCTGTAGCCTAGGTGTGTTTCCACGTCATATCCTTTTTGCTGTAAGACTGCTGCATATTTTTCCAGGAGATCTTTGTCTCTCCGGGTTTCCAGGTCATCGGTATCATCTCCTATCATTTTTGCCGAAGCGCTTTCTACAATATGGATAAGGATAAATTTACTGCCGGCATTTGCCAGTTGTAATGCGTAACTGAGTGTAAGTTGGTCCGTATCACTATAATCCAGCGCCACAGCAATTTTCGAGAATGGACGGGATGGTAACAGCGTATCAGTATCCACTTCGATGTCCTGATGAATGTTCACATTAGACACCTTTCTCTTCAGAACAAATGGGTAAATAATGGTGACAAACAATAGAATGACTAACCCTGCCTCTCCCAACACGATCAATGCCTTCAACCAGATATGGTCTGTGGCCCGGATGCCATCCAGCGCGCTCTCATAGACGAGTTTCAGGTTCAGTATGACAATGATGGTCGCAATGACCCATGCTGCCGCTTTGGTCAGTGAATTGATAGCGAACTCTCCCATCTTCACTTTATCGCTTACAAAATGGATAAGCGGGATGATGGCAAATGCCAGTTGCATACTCAGCAAGACCTGGCTGAACACCAGCATACTGTCCACCATTTCCTCCCCCATGATGGAGATCACTAATACGGCTGGAACGATTGCCAGCAAACGGGTCAGCATTCTGCGCATCCAGGGATTGATACGGAGACGCAAATAACCTTCCATCACGATCTGTCCGGCCAGGGTGCCGGTCACCGTGGAACTCTGCCCTGCTGCTATCAGGGCTATGGCGAACAGGTGTGAAGCCCATTTATTCCCCAGCAAAGGTGCCAGTAACTGATGGGCGTCTTTTAAAGCCGCCACTTGCTGATTACCGGAAGAATAAAATACGGACGCCGCCAGGATCAATATGGCTGCATTGACAAAAAAAGCGGCATTCAGCGCTATGGTGCTATCCAGGTTGTTCAGCTTTATAGCCCGGCGAATAGACGGAATATCCCGGCTGATTTTGCGCGTTTGAACCAGGGCAGAATGGAGGTAGAGATTATGAGGCATCACAGTTGCCCCGATAATTCCGATGGCAATATATAACGCCGCATGGTTCGGTATGGAGGGTATAAAGCCTTTCGACAACTCACCGAGATCCGGCTTTGCAAAAATCATTTCCAATAAAAAGCACCCTCCGATAATAGCCACCAACGTGATAATGAAGGCTTCCATTTTCCGCATGCCAAGTCGTTGCAGGTAAAGCAGCAAAATAGTGTCTGCAAAGGTGATCAGCACACCCCAGAGCAATGGGATCCCCAACAGTAAATTTAAGCCGATGGCCATGCCCAACACTTCCGCCAGATCACAGGCAGCAATAGCGATCTCTGCTAAAATGTACAGGACAAAATTGACCCCCTTAGGATAGGTTTCACGGTTGCACTGTGCCAGGTCCTTCCTTCGCACTACCCCCAGGCGGGCACTTAATGACTGTAGCAGCAACGCCATCAGGTTACTCATCAGCAGCACCCATATTAACTTATACCCAAACTGACTGCCCCCGGCAAGATCAGTCGCCCAATTGCCCGGGTCCATATACCCTACACTGACGAGGTACGCAGGACCAAAAAAAGCAAACACCCGTCGCCACACCACCTTTTTACCGGACGGATCAATACTTTCATTTACTTCACTAAGGGATTTATCGGAAGTTGTATTCATGAAGTGGCAAAGCTAAAAATAAAATTTAGATTAGTCTAAAATTTTAGAAGCGGATTATTACCTGTAAAGAGCATCTGTATACCGCTGCCATACAACCAACCGAAAGATAACTTGTCAAAGACCGATAGCGTTCTGACGTAGCATGGTTCAATATCCTGTCGAAGCTATAGTTTTGCAATATTCCATGTTGCGCACTATTCATTTTCCATCCGGCACCACTCATTACTACTCAGGCAGTGCTCCCGTGCACCTCAGGGAGATTACGCAAAACAGGAAGGTGGTGTTCATCACCGATGAAAACCTTTACCGCCACTACCGCTCTTTTTTTGAACAGCAGAAATTAGTGGTAATACCTGCGGGTGAGGAATATAAAAACTGGGAGACAGCTAAAAAGATCGTAGACGAGTTGATAGCACAAGAGGTGGATCGAACTTATTTAGTGATTGGTGTGGGTGGTGGTATGATTACCGACTTGACAGGATTCGTATCGGCAATATACATGCGCGGCCTGGATACAGCATTTTTCCCCACCAGTTTGTTGTCCATGGTAGATGCAGCCGTCGGCGGAAAGAATGGTGTGAATATCGGTCTTTTTAAAAATCTGGCCGGCACCATCCGGCAGCCGGAATTCATATTCTATGATGCACGCTTCCTGCAAACACTTTCTGATGCAGAATGGAGCAATGGTTTCGCTGAGATCATAAAATACGGTTGCATTTTCGACAAAAGTATTTTAGAAGAACTGGCAAGTCACGATATTTCCTTTTACAGGAATAACAGCCAGTCACTGGAGCTATTGATCGATAAATGTGTTTCACTGAAAAACAAAACCGTCCTGGAAGATGAACATGAAAAAAATATCCGTAAGCTGCTGAACTTTGGGCACACGACCGGTCACGCCATTGAAAATCAATACCGGTTAGCCCACGGCCACGCTGTAGCTATCGGTATGATGATCGCTTGTAAACTTTCGCAGGAAACAATGCGATTGCCGGAAACAGCCACGGAAACGGTCAGGACCTTGCTGATCAACTACGGGTTACCGGCGTCTTTTCACTACCAAACAAAGGATGTCATGCAACTGCTGAAAGCCGATAAAAAACGCTCGGAAGCAATGATAGATTTTATTGTATTGACGACATTGGGTAAGGCCCAAATCAGAAAAACGAGTTTTGAAGAGATCGAAGCTGTATTGTCCCGATTTTCAGAAAATGCCTGATTGATACCGGCTCCGTTTTATTTTTTAATTCTACCTTTCTCCTATGAATTCATTCGGTACCATTTTCCGGGTACACATTTTCGGTGAATCGCACGGCGATAGCATAGGGGTAACGATAGATGGTTGCCCTGCAGGAATAGATTTGACAACGCAAGATTTTAACAGTGACCTGGAACGCAGAAAGCCGGGTAAAGCCGGTACTACACCGCGAAAAGAAGACGACTTACCGAAAATAGTGTCAGGAGTTTTTCAGGATAAAACTACCGGGGCTCCTCTCACCATCATTTTTCAGAATAATAATACACGTTCTTCCGACTACGAAAAACTCAGAGATATACCCCGTCCCGGCCATGCGGATTTTGTATTGCATCAAAAATTCAAAGGATGTAATGATTATCGCGGTGGCGGGCACAGCAGTGGCAGGCTCACCCTCGCGTTGGTAGCAGCCGGGGTGGTAGCAAAAAAAAATCTGCATGCTCTTTATCCCGCCGCAGAGGTACGGGCAACTCTTACGGAAGCCGGTGGCAGCAGCGACATTGAGGCTGCTATAGAGCAGGCCATAGCTGCGCAAGACAGCATCGGAGGTATAGTATCCTGTTCTGTAAAGGCATTACCGGTAGGTTTGGGAGAACCGTTTTTTAACTCCATTGAAAGTCTTATCAGTCATGCAGTATTCTCAATTCCTGCGATTAAAGGCATCGAGTTCGGCAGCGGTTTTTCTGCCGTGAAGATGACAGGCAGTGCGCATAATGACAGCATAGTAGATGACAAGGGTACCACCGCTACTAACAACGCAGGAGGCATTAACGGAGGTATCACCAATGGGAATGAGCTCATTTTTCGTGTAGCCGTAAAGCCGACCAGCAGTACTCCCAAAGAACAACAAAGCTGGAACACCGCCTCCCAGCAAATAGAAAATTTCCAGGTGAAAGGGCGACACGACCTGTGTATTGCTTTACGGGTACCCGTGGTAGTAGAAGCGGTTACGGCAATCGTTCTGGCTGATTTAGCATTACAAAACAAGAGCTGATTTCTCTGTTAATGGCATGGTTTTCATGGGTCTGGTAAAAAAGATCAGCCATGTCAACTATTAATACAAAGCGCCTTTCCGATACCATGAATAGTGCGCTGAATGCCCAGATGACCAAAGAAGCACATGCTTCACAGATTTACCTTGCCTATGGTGCCTGGGCAAGTATGGAAGGCTATGATGGTACTGCTAATTTCCTGTTTCGTCACGCGCATGAAGAGCGCAACCACATGATGAAGATCCTGGAATATATACTGGATAGAGGGGGCGAAGTGAAAATAACAGAAATCCCGGCAGCAGAGAATTTACCCGCCAATATGGTTGACTGTTTTCAGAAAGTATTCCTGCAGGAAACAGATAATACACGCTCTATTTATCGTGTGGTTAAAATGGCAATGGACGAAGAAGATTGGGCTACCTGGAATTTTATGCAGTGGTTTGTAAAAGAACAGGTAGAAGAGGAAACATTGTCACTGAATTTGCTAGATAAAGTGAAGATCGCCGGCGGTGAAACAGCAACGGATGATGCGCTATATGCACTGGACAGGCAACTGGAAAAAACACCAGACGAAGCCAGAGCGGCGCAAGAAGTCACCACTGATAATCCATAAAATGACACGAGGAGCCCATTAACCGGCTCCTCGTTTTTTTAAATCCATACGTTAAAATCTACAACCTGGCGAGGGTATTTAGGATTCGTTTTTTTGTTTCATCCTTACCGATCAGGGCAGCGATATCAAACACACCGGGACCATATTTACCTCCTACCAGCATGATACGCAACGGTAGCAATACATCGCCTTTTTTCAATCCGGCTGCTGCCATGGTTTCATTAAAGCCGTTTTCCAGCGCATCATGAGCCCATTCCTGTATCCCGTCGAAGCTACTGATCCAGTTTTCAAAAAATGCTTTTTTACCGTCCGTCCATTTATCTGCAATAACAGACAACTCGGTTTCAGAAGGCGTTTCAAAAAAGAAATGCCCCTGCGACCAAAACTCACTGAGCAAATGGCAACGTTCTTTTATCAGCGATGCTACTTTCGAAAGGTAAGCATCGTCAAATTCGTTCCCGTTTCTGATATAAGGTCTCATCCACACAGCAAGCTCATCATCTGCTTTTTTCATGATGTATTGATGATTGAACCATTTTGCCTTTTCAAAATCGAATTTGGCACCTCCTTTATGTATGCGTTCAATAGAAAACACCTGCGTTAACTCTTCCAGTGAAAATAACTCCTGTTCGGTACCGCTGTTCCAGCCCAGTAAAGCCAGCATATTGACAAATGCTTCCGGCAGAAAACCGCGTTCTTTAAATCCTTCAGTTAATTCTCCGGTTCTCGGATCTCTCCAATTCATGGCAAATACCGGAAATCCTAAGCGGTCTCCGTCACGTTTGCTCAGTTTCCCGTTTCCATCAGGTTTTAAGATCAGGGGCAGGTGGGCCCATTGCGGCATCGAAGCTTCCCAGCCCAGGTATCTCCAAAGCAAGAGGTGCACCGGAGCACTTGGCAACCATTCTTCTCCGCGGAAAGCATGGGTGATCTTCATCGAATAATCATCTGCGACCACCGCTAAATGGTAAGTGGGCATTCCGTCTGCTTTCAACAACACTTTATCGTCTACAAGATTCGTATCAAAACTGATCTCGCCCCGTATCATATCCGTAAAAGTTACCGTCTCATTTTCGGGCATTTTAATACGTATCACATAGGGCGTATCCTTAGCCAGCAACTCCGCCACTTCGTCAGCGGATAACGATAGCGAGTTGCGCATGTTCATCCGCAACCGGCTATCATACATCGGCAACGGATTCTCCGCTGTTTTATACTCATGGCGCATACGTTCCAGGTCCTCCTGTGTATCAAATGCATAGTATGCATAGCCGGAATCTACCAGTTGTTT
This sequence comes from Flavipsychrobacter sp., assembly GCA_035497455.1. GTDB lineage: Bacteria > Bacteroidota > Bacteroidia > Chitinophagales > Chitinophagaceae > JAFIGV01. The sequence continues at coordinate 244,691 of DATJDL010000010.1, read as the reverse complement.
TGCATACTGATAATAGGATGCTTTACGTTCACTCTGGCGGTAGGGTCCGTATGCTCCTTCTTTACGTGTACTTTCATCGGGAGTCATGCCACACCAATCCAGGCAATCAAAAATATACGCTTCCGCTCCTTCTACAAACCTCGTCTGATCCGTATCTTCTATACGTAAAATGAAATCGCCCCCATACTTTTTGGCAAAGAGGTAATTGTACAAAACGGTGCGCATCCCTCCCAGGTGTAAACCGCCGGTAGGACTGGGCGCAAAACGAACTCTTACTTTATTCATAAGGCTGCAAAAATAATCCTGTAGCCTTGTAAAACCTCAAAAATTCCCAAAACCCCGAATTACCATTTACATCACCCAACAAAATCACAAAACAGCCGGCATCCTATAATAAAATCAGTACTTTGTTGTTATTTTACCGCACTTAATACGAACACACCCATGCGATTAGCATTTTGGAAAAAAGATGACCCCTCAAAACCGAAAAAAAAGAAATCTGTTGCGCGTGAATGGCTGGATGCAGCCGTTTTCGCTATTGTAGCTGCCACCATTATCCGTACTTTTTTTATAGAAGCATACACCATTCCTACGGGATCCATGGAAGGAAGTTTGCTGGTAAACGATTACCTGTTCGTCAGTAAGATGTCCTACGGACCTCGTGTCCCGATGACTCCGCTTTCCGTACCGTTGGTACATAACACGATGCCGCTGACCGGCGGAAAATCTTACAGCGATGCCGTCCAATGGAAGTACCGTCGCTGGTGGGGCTTTGGTGATGTGGAACGAAATGATGTAGTTGTTTTCAATTTTCCGCATGGTGACACTATTATGAAAGAGTCACCCAATGAAGATTATTACCAGAAGGTGCGGGAAATGGGACGCGATGCTGTATGGGCAAGTTATTCCATCGAGACCAGACCGGTAGATAAGACAGACAACTATATCAAACGCTGCGTGGGCATCCCGGGGGATGTCCTGGAATTGAGAAATGCGATACTGTATGTAAACGGGAAACCCGGCAATGCCTACCCCCATTCCAAGTTGTTATACCAGGTAGAGACGAATGGTACGCCTTTGGATATGGAAACATTGGAGGAAAATGACGTGGAAGTAGCAGGTGGTAATGGCAATGCCTATTTCCTGTTCATTGAAAATGAAAAAACGGAGATCATCAGGAAGTTACCAAACGTCGTGCAGTTTCAGCCTTATTTAAAACCTCCGGGACAGGTCGGCAGTGTTCGGGAACAAACCTTCCCTCAGGATACCGTCAATTTCAAGTGGAATGTAGACAACTTCGGACCCATGACAGTCCCCAAAAAAGGAGTAACCATTCCGCTTACATCACAAAATATTGCACTCTACCGTCGTATCATCAGCGTATATGAAAAAAACACACTGCAGGAAACGGCAACAGGTTTCGTCATCAACGGGCAACCGGCTACCAGCTATACCTTCAAAATGGATTATTACTGGATGATGGGTGATAACCGCCATAATTCACTGGACTCCCGCTTTTGGGGATTTGTACCGGAAGATCATATTGTAGGGAAAGCCTGGTTTGTATGGCTGAGCTATAAGGAAAGCCTGTTCCATCCGCGCTGGGGACGCCTGTTAAGAGGAGTGAAAGCCTTGGAGAAATAATGCTGTATTAAGTACAAACAGGACATACTGTAAAAAAAACATAAAAGCGGTTGCCACCCCAAAGTAGCAACCGCTTTTATTTATACCGCAAATGTCCGTTTAGAAAAAACAGTTCATTTTTAAAACAGGCTGTAGAATTCTAGCCGGATTCAGTGGCAATGGCACCCTTCAGCAGCCGGATGCTATACACCTTTTCCAGGGACGTGTAAAAGGAAGACTATCCGCAAGATTATTTCTCCGATACGGTTTTCTTCCGGTCACACACATAATCAAACACCTTGTGAAGCGGGATTCGGCATAGTGATGAAGCTCCTGCGGTGCTTTTTGCCATTCCAAAAATTCCTGCATGGTACCTATTTTTTAAACACATGCATCGTGCCGGATCCCTCCGGAATGTGCCCTCACCGGGTAAATCCTGCTTTCCCCTTGCTAAAACGGTAGGAGAAACTGACAGTAGCCGCACGACTGTCCAGGTAACTTTTCCGATCCGCTTTAGAGTTGGCAATATTATGTATAGCGCCCCCCGCTATTGCTTCTGTATTTTCACGCTCTGCATGTAAGAATTGTCTTTATAAACAATGGTATATACACCTGACGGAAGCCTTTTCATAGAGATGAACTGTTTGTCCTGTATAACCCTTATAGTTTCTACTATTTTGCCTGTTGCATCTATGACTTGCAGCACAGCATCAGCACCGAGGATGCGGTTAGTGAGCGTAACGGCAACAGCATCTGTCACAGGGTTGGGATGTACGGAGAGGACCACACTCTCATTCGTTGCAGCTGTCGTTATTTTCACCGTCTTGCTGTATTGAAAATCTCCGCTGTTTTCAACCATCTTCAGCCTGTAATAATACACTTCACTTTGCCCGGATTTGACAATGTTCGCATCGGTAAAATCATAGCGATGGCTGGCAGCGTCACCTTGCGCTTTCACACGACCTACAGCTTCATATTCGTTTCCATCCACAGAACGTTCTATTTCATATATCCTCATGTTCTTTTCAGAAAGCGTCTGCCATGCCAGATATACGTCCGTTTCCTTCCGTTGCGCCGTAAAATTCGACAATGTCAGACCCAGTGGAAAATTGAGATTCTCAAAAGCACCTGGATCCGGTGCCACCGTGCTTCTCGGAAGAGCATTGATATCGGTAGTAACAGCCGCTATGGGTGTTCCTATATTATTTACGGAAGCATTGGTGGTGGCAAAATTTCCTCCAAACGGATCCTGGAATACGGGATCCTGGTTGGAGCCTGAAATATCAAATCCTGCACCTTGCCAACCTGACCAACCCTGATCGGTGCCGGCACTTCTTCCTATATAGTTGTTGCCGGCAGGTGCATTAATGTAGAGTACATTGTTATCAGACGCTACGACAGATGCGGTGGTAGCCAGGTACACGCCGTACTTGGTACCAGTTCCTGTTCGGGTATTATAGAATATATTGTTTCTAAGCTGAATGTTTGTAGCAGACGTTGTCTGGTAAAATGCGTGTGCATCTCCGGACGTAGATGCGCCATAATCCAGCACTACCGTATTATGATAAAAATAAGAACCGTCAGAACCCGTATTTCTCAGACCGTTTTGAACACCGGTACCGCTGTTAAAGTTATAGATAAGGTTATTGAAGATCAGATTTTCGTTTCCGGATGTCGCATCGCATCCGGTGATATGTATACCGTATGCGGCACCGGACTGTGTCGTGGCGGCATTATGTGTATCGTGTATTCTATTGCCGTTCACTTTGGCTTGTGAGTTGCCGGCTCCTAATTCGATACCGGTAAAGGTAGTGACAGCTGTACGTGTACTTCTGCTGATATCATTATTCACTACTTCGGGACTTAGGTTATAGGTCATAATGATGCCATCTGAATAAAAGTCTTTTATGGTATTGCCGATGATCTTGTTATTTGAAAGATTGGTGGCACTGCTACCCGTGAGAATCATTCCCTGATAACCACCGGTAATGGTATTGTTCATCAATACAATATTGTCAGCGTTACCCGCTGTTGTAATGGAAGTTCCCGAGCCCGAGGCTACAATGCCGGCGGTGTTGGCGGCGGTAGTGCTTGTGGAGGTAATGGATATCGTACAATTCTTTACAGAGTCATTGTCGGCGTTATTGGTCAGATGAATACCCCATCCGTATGTAGCACCGCTTGCCTGGATGTTGATATTATTTAATGTGACATAGTTGGCTCCGTTGAGCAAGATGGTAGGGCGCGTAGCCGAAGCCGTCGAAGCATAGTTGATGGTTTCTCCGTTACCATTGATGGTTATGGTATTGGCAGCGGAGGATCCCGGTATGGCTCCTATGACCACCTGCCCGTTATAAGGGCCGCTTCCGGTAGCAATATCAAAAATAACCGGTCCGGAGACTCCTGCACAAGTAGCTGCAGACACTGCATCCGTTACAGATTGAAAGTTAGTAGCGGATGCCGGCTGCGTGGCATTGATAGTGTACGTTCCCGACATGACATTTAGTACATTTACCGCTACAGGTACCGAAAAATCGGAAGTAGTGCCACAGGTAACCATACAACGGAAATAGGTGGTTCCGGGAGATGGTGTAACAACCAGGGAAGTTAATGAGGAACTGCTACCTTCCGGGCTCCAGGGACCTGTGATGGAAGGAGCGCTTTGCCATTGATACATTTGTCCTGTACCTTGCGTGTGACCCTGTAAGGTCAATGTAACATTCGCGCCGGGACAGGCTACAACAGGGTTTGCCTGTGACGTACCGGCAACAGGAGGGCTTGTACAAGGCCCCGGAGGAATGATATCCATGCCGAAATCCTGCCAAAAACCATTACTGGCTGTCCCGGTTGTAGCCGTCAGACTGGAAGCATAAATTTTCCTGAACAATGTTGTAGAAGTTCCGAAATTGTCCAGACCTACCCCACCGAATGGAGCATCATATTGTGTTTCTACTACCAAAGGCAAGGTATTGTCGTACAAAAAAGGAATCGACAAATTAATAGCATACCAACCGCCTACTGCAGCAGCGCCGGTAATCGATTCCAAAGGATTGTAGTGTGCCAGGGTAAGGCCGGTTTCAAAAGCGGTGCTTGTACTAAAACCGGTGCCGGATGCAGGCTGTTTCATCAGTACCCGAAAATTGGTGTACGTACCGGATTGCCCCGCATACTGGCTTCTGAAATAAATGGTTGTTATATACCCTGTGATGGGGAGCGTGCTAAAATCGCCAGGGGCATACCACAGCTGGCATTTAGCCCCACCATTGTTTTTAAAAGGAAATTGAGAACTTGTAGTCCCTGGTCCTTTATAATACTGAGGGGTCTGCGCCCAACCTACAGTGCTTAAAAATGGTACGAGCAGTACTAGAAGTGTACGTAAACAAATAGATAATTTTAGACTCATATAGTTTTCATTGTGCCTACTCTAAAAAAGTTTTCGGCTTTCCTTGTCAATCCCTGTAAAGTTACCGCCAGACTAGGGGCAGCATTTAAGCGGTTTTACTCATTTTGAATACATTAACAAATTATTAAAAACAAAAAAAATCCCGGTTGAGTTTTCTCAACCGGGATTTTATCATTTAACGTCAGCGACAATTATTTCTTTTCGTCGTCTTCTGCTTTTTTCAGTTTGTCTTTGATCGCTGCTAAAGCGCCCAGGTCGCCAAGTGTTGGTTTTTCCACCTTGCTCTGAACATTCTTTACCGCTTTCTTCGTGTTTTCCGCATCTGCTTTATCTGCTTTACGTGCAGCATCTTTCTCTTCCGCTTTCACTTGTTCCCATACACGGCTGTGAGATACCATGATGCGTTTGTCGTTGCGATCGAATTCGATGATAATGAACGGAAGGGTTTCATCCAGTTCAACGTTACCACCATCTTCTTTGCGCAGGTGACGTGCAGGAGCGTAGGCTTCCAGACCGTATTGCAATTGTACAGTAGCACCTTTATCGTCTTTACGCGTTACATGACCTTCGTGCACAGAACCGATCGGGAATACGGTTTCGAAAGTATTCCAAGGATCTTCTTCCACCTGTTTGTGTCCGAGAGCCAGTTTGCGATTGTCTTTGTCAATGCTCAATACCACCACATCAATCTCTTCCCCTACTTTGGTGAATTCACTAGGGTGATTGAACCGCTTGATCCAGCTCAGGTCGCTGATGTGGATCATACCACCGATACCGGTTTCCAGTTCTACGAACACACCGTAAGGAGTGATGTTTTTCACGGTTCCTTTGTGGCGGCTGTCAACAGGATATTTGTTTTCGATAGTTTCCCATGGGTCTTCCGTCAATTGCTTGATGGAAAGGCTCATTTTGCGTTCTTCCTTATCCAGGGTTACAACTACAGCTTCGTATTCGTCGCCCATTTTAAAGAATTCCTTCGCGTTGATAGGCTGAGAAGACCATGTGATCTCGCTTACGTGGATCAACCCTTCGATACCCGGTTGGATCTCGAGGAATGCACCGTAATCTTCGATGTTTACGATCTTACCTTTCACCTTAGCACCTTCTTTGATCTCATCCACCAGGTTATCCCAAGGATGCGGAGTCAATTGTTTCAAGCCGAGGCTGATACGTTTCTTCTCGTCATCGAAGTCAAGAACCACCACGTTCAGTTTCTGGCCATTTTCCAGTACTTCAGTCGGGTGATTTACGCGGCCCCAGCTGATGTCGGTGATATACAACAAACCATCCACACCACCTAAGTCGATAAATGCACCAAAGTCAGTAACATTCTTCACGGTACCTTCCAACACCTGACCTTTTTCCAGTTGTCCTATGATCACGCTGCGTTGTTGCTCAATATCGCTTTCGATAAGCGCTTTGTGCGACACCACCGCGTTACGGATTTGTTCATTGATTTTAACTACCTTAAAGTCCATAGTCTTACCTACGTACTGATCGTAATCAGTAACAGGTTTCACATCTATTTGTGAACCCGGCAAGAAGGTTTCCAGACCGTGAACATCCACGATAAGACCACCTTTAGTCTTAGAGGTAATAGTACCTGTAACCACTTCGCCGGTTTTGTAGTACTCGACGATATCCTGCCAGGAGCGGGCTGCTCGGGCAAGCTTGCGGCTCAGGTGCAAATGACCATTACGGTCCTCTTTCTCTACAACGATCACTTCCACTTCATCACCGATTTTTACATCCGGGATGTCACGGAATTCGTTCAAAGAGATCAATCCGTCTGATTTAAAACCGATATTAACGATAGCGTCAATCTTGGTAAGACCTACGATAGTACCGTTGAGCAGTTCAGAATCTGCTACATCTTTAAAAGTGCCATCATACACTTTTTCGAGTTGCTCACGCTTTTCTTTAGAATAAGAAGCAACATTGCGTTTGTCAACGCTCCAGTCAAAGTCATCGTGTGCCGATGCTTGAGGCGTTGTTTGTGGTTGAGAAATAATTTGATTTTCTTCCAAGTTTTAAGTCCTCCTTTTTGAGTAAATTTTTGGACGGCAAAGGTAAAGATTTTTTTCTCAGAACCTGAAAATAAATATGTGTGAATTTTTTGTTGCCGGAATGCACGGGAAAAAAGGAAGGCAGTGGCTATGGTGCTCATTTATCAGATCATGTCTATAGCGCTATCACCGTTCAAACAAATCCTCTCAATAAACACCCAAACCTACTAACTTTGCGCATCTTTTTTTGAAAGAACATACATATGTTAGATACGATAGAAGCTGCGCTGGAAGACCTCAGAAATGGTAAATTGCTTATAGTAGTGGACGATGAGGACCGTGAAAATGAAGGTGATTTTGTAACTGCTGCGAGAAACGTTACTCCCGAGATCATCAACTTTATGTCAAAATATGGTAGAGGACTCATCTGTGCCCCTATTACCGAAGAACGTTGTGCCGAGCTGAACCTGAACCTGATGGTAGAGGACAATACCGTACTGCACCAGACACCGTTCACCGTTTCGGTGGACCTGATCGGGCAGGGCTGTACCACCGGAATTTCCGCCCATGATCGTGCCAAAACCGTACAGGCACTCATTCACCCAGATACTAAACCGGAAGATCTGGGACGTCCGGGGCATATATTTCCCCTGAGAGCTAAAAATGAAGGGGTGCTGCGCCGGGCAGGACACACGGAGGCGACGGTGGATCTGGCGAGACTTGCCGGCATGGAGCCTGCCGGCGTACTGGTGGAGATCATGAATGACGACGGCAGCATGGCACGTTTACCGGAATTGTTAGAGATCGCCAAAAAATTTGACCTGAAGATCATTTCTATCAAAGACCTGATTGCCTACCGCCTGAAAATAGAAAGCCTGGTAGAAGAAGAAGTACGTGTGCAGATGCCTACCAAACACGGTAATTTTGAATTGATCGCCTTCAGGCAACTGAGCACAGGCGAACAACATCTCGCTTTAAAAAAAGGGGAATGGGAAAAAGATGAACCCATCCTGGTGCGCGTGCACAGCTCTTGCTTTACAGGCGATATCCTTCATTCATTGCGCTGCGATTGCGGTGAGCAACTACAACGTGCCATGGAGATGGTGGAAGAAGCCGGCAAAGGCCTTGTATTATATATGAACCAGGAAGGACGTGGTATCGGACTGCTGAACAAGCTGAAAGCGTACAAATTGCAGGAGGAAGGAAAAGATACGGTAGAAGCCAACCTGGCATTGGGCTTTAAAAATGATCAGCGGGATTATGGCGTAGGTGCGCAGATCCTGCGTCACCTCGGGGTGTGCAAAATAAAGCTGATGACCAACAACCCGCGTAAACGTGCCGGCTTGTTGGGATACGGACTCGAAATTGTAGACAATGTGCCTATAGAAGTGACGCCGAACCCCCACAACGAGTTTTACCTGCAAACAAAGCGCGATAAGCTGGGACACGAGATACTGAAGTAAAATGATGATGCGTAACTAAATGTTGGGGTAAAATCCGCTACGCAGTAAATGCTGCGTAGCGGATTTTACCCTGAACGGTGGTTATTGACACCAAAACTCAGCAGACCTTAATTTGCCCGGACAATAATATCATTCATCCTAAAAACCATAGAACCAACCATCTCATTTGAAACTGCTGTTTCTTGCAAATCGTATTCCTTATCCACCGTACCGGGGTGATAAGCTCAAGATCTACAATCTTGCAAAACGGCTTTGCAAAAAACATGAGCTGCACCTGCTCACCTTTACAGAAACGGAGAACGACAAGACTTATATTGATGAATTAAAAAATATTTTTGGGGAGATCCATACCGTACACCTGCCCCAATGGCGCGCTGCTCTACATGTCGGAACAGGATTGTTCAGTAAGATACCGTTGCAGGTTGCCTATTTCCAGTCTGCAGAAATGAAGCGAGTAATAGCCCGCCAGTTAGCTGTACACCATTACGATGCCATACATGTGCAGCACTTAAGAATGGCGCCTTATTTACAGGAAAGAAAAGACCTGTCTTGCATCCTGGACCTGCCTGATGCCTTCTCTCTTTACTGGAAGCGGCGCCAGGAAGTGGAAAAAAACACTTTCAGAAATGCTTTTGAGCGCTTTGAACAAAGGCGGCTGGAACGTTTTGAAGCTATCATCAAAGACTATAAGCTGTCACTTGTCTGTTCTCAGGAAGATCTGGAATATCTTGAAAAGAAACATCACACCTGCAATCTGAAATTGTTGCCAAACGGTGTAGATACTACTACTTTTTTTCCCAAAGAGCATGATTATGCTAAGAACGACGTATTACTTTTCACCGGCAATATGGACTATGCCCCCAATGTGGACGCTGTCTGCTACTTTGTTGAAGAAGTATTACCACTTATTCATCAACAGTTTCCCAAAGTAAAGTTTGTAATAGCAGGCCAACGACCCGTAGAGAAGGTGAAAGTACTAGCCAGTGAAAACGTAAAGGTTACGGGATTTGTAGAAGATCTTTCTGAGATGTATAATGCTGCCAGCGTAGTGGTAGCGCCGCTGCGTTTCGGTGCCGGCACACAAAACAAAGTGTTGGAGGCGATGGCGATGGGAGTTCCGGTCGTTTGTACGCAGGTCGGATTTAAGGGCTTAGGAGTGGAAAGCGGTGACGGCGTTTTTATGCAGGTCGGTAAACAAGCATTTGCCGATCAGGTCTGCGAATTGTTGGAGTCTGAGCAGTTGAGAACCGCTACAGGCAAAAAAGGAACCGAAGTGATCCGGAGAAAATTTGACTGGGATGTGATCGCGGGACAGCTGGAAGGCTATTTTGAAGAGGTACAGAAATTATAATGCGGTTGTTTTATTTCCCGTGGGGCTGACATTTTGCAGCGAATCGTTTACCTGTGGCAACTTCGGACGTTCTTTCTTTCCAAAAAAATCTTTGAGGCTGTTAAACGACTTCCGGTAAGAAATTCCCAAACCGGCACGATACACATTGTCCGAAGAAAACACATCAAACGCGCTGGTCCGGAAGGCGTTCAATCGCACACGCCCGTCTTCGGTAAGCAGGTATTGCGCGCGGAAATCGCCCGCCAGGTTCAGGTTACCTGCGGCAGAGTTGGTAGCGGTAGGACGCCCCCAATCATAAGCGCTACCCACTTCCAGTACCAGCCGGTCTTTTAAGAAGTTTTTCCGGATGCCGAGTGATACTTCATTCCTGTTTAGAGACGTTATAGCCTGATCAGCTGTCGTGTAGTTATAACTATAGTTATTGTATTTCAGCTCAATAGCGAGAGACGGATCATTGAGCAGTTTGCTGACCATGTTAGTCAGCTGTGACGAGAAGGTGCTGGACAAAATCTCTCCGAAATTATTACTCACTGCAGCATTGGTATTCACCGCAAATAGCCCCTCGGTAGGAATAAATGTGCCGACCAATAGCAATGAGGCTACCTGGTCAAAAAGCGTTGCATAATTTTGATTGATCTGTACCAGTTTCGCAGAGACCATAGATCCCTCGAAGCGTTTATCGAGATCCAATTTAAAGTTCAATTTAGGTTCATCCAGAGAACCGGTCATGCTCAGTAAGATATTGATGTCTTGCCGGGAGTTAGATTCTATTCCCTCCGGAGTGCCGGCTATTAATGATTTTTCCGTGGGGGTAAGCAGATCTGCCGGGCGCACTTTCGTAGCATACACACCATTGATATTCAGGTTAGTATTGTCCAGCGGACCGTTGAAGGCAATGCGGCTGCCTTCCGTGATCTTAAAATTTCTCACGAAAAAAAGTTTCCTGAAGGTGAAGGTGTAATCTCCTTCGTCAATCTCATAGTTGCCATACATTTTCATGTCTTCATTGGCAGGAAGGCTCAGCGTGATATTGCCATAGCCCTTGGCGTTGATGAGATCGCCCGTTGCCGGATCCAGAACCATCGTGAGTTCTGCAAGCGGATTCATATCACCTGCCAGCGTGAATGAAAATTTGTTCTTTTTCTTCTTCGTGATGATCTCTTCTTCACCATACTGTTTGAAGGTAATATAGCTGTAGGTGTTAATGTCTGTACCGGATTGCACCGGAATGAAGATGTGTGATTTTTCGGCAGGCGTAGCACGAATGTTCATCCGGATATCATCGATGGTACCCGCAAACGTGAGTGAGCTGACATTGGCGATAAGATTGCCATAAAAGGCGGTATTATCTCTTTCCGAAAGGTTAAGCACTTCAAATTTTGGAGAGGTCACCATTACATTATTGAACCGGATATTCCTGAAACGCTCATGCCGCAACCCTCCGGTCAGCGTTGCCGTATTATCATAATCATCGTAAACGGTAATACGTCCGAAATCGATGTCATCGTTATCCACCGTAACGGTAGCAGCAGGAATGCGGTAATAGGTGCCGATCACATCAATTTTCGTAGCAGCATCAGTTAGCTTGATGCTTCCTTCCACGTCAGGCATCGCAGCAGACCCTCCTATTTTTATCCTCCCGTTCATCTTACCGCTCATCCTGCTTAAAAAATCACTGACGAATGGCCGGATCCAGTTCACATCTGCATCTTCCAGCTGCACATACCCGTTCAAGAGCTGGTTGTTGGTACTATCCAGAGAAATACTGCCTCCCGCGATGAGGGAAGAGCCGTTGTGACGAATACCGCTTTTAGGATCCAATGTGACCACTTCATTTTTTGCATCATAGCTGCCCACTACGGTAACAGTCCCTATAGTATCCTGTCCGAATTTAACGTCGGTAGCCAGCAAATCACTCTGCAATTTCATTCCTCTGTAGATATCTCTGACGGAAATAGTGCCGTTTAACCTTCCTGATGGTTCGTAAAGTGCTATGTCTGCAAGATTGCCCAACATGGTGAGATCGAAATCTTTTACTGCAATCGTTGCTGCCTGATCTGCATATTCATTAGCGCTGTTGACAGCTACCTGTTGATCACCGGAGCGCATAATAAAATCTGTTACCCGCAGATAGTCCTTCGCAAAGACGAACTCATTTCCTGCAGGAATTTCCCACAGGTATTTATTCAGGAAGAACTCGGAAGGCTCCAGCTGGAGATAGAGGGAATCTTTGTATGCATAGGCTTTTCCTGCGATCTTGGCGGTACCATAGTCATCCTGGGATTCCGTAGCGATATTGAAACTTAGCGAATCGTTGCCTAGCGTGGTATGCGCTTCAAAAGAAGCTGAAACCAGGTCTTTGCCCAAGGCCAGTTTTTTCGCATGGGCATCTAAAGTCAACCGATCAAAATCACCGGCGGCATTTACCGCTGCACTGTCAAAATGAATGCCGTACACATAGCCATAGGGAACATGAGCATTGAACGTCAGTTGCTGTGTGTTGGTATTCAGCGAACCGGTTATTGCAGCGTGATTAAAACCTTGCATACCAGGCAGGATCACGGCAAATAAGCTATCCATTTCGTGGGTCTGCACTTCGAAATCCAGAACCTGGTTAGGGGCGTATTCAGTGGGGGTCTCAATGTAAGCGGGCAGGTAACCCGCTATATAGTATTGAAAGGAATAAGGCATCCGGGAAAGCAGGTAATTACCTTCCACTCTCGCCCTTAGAATATTGCTCTCCAAAACCAGCAGCTTCGTTTGTCCCTGCATATCGGACCTGAGATAGACGCTATCGATATCCACCTGGTGGCCTTCCCTGACGAGATTTATATTGTAAAGTTTAGCTGACCCGATAAATTCATCAATGTTATTACCTGTATAATCCAGATCGAAATCAGCAGCCAGGGTAAGGCTGTCTTTGGTGAAATTGAGCGGCTTTAAACTACTGCTCAGCAAGTTCGCGGTAGCCTTTATTTGCAATTGCGGCTGACTGAAATCGGCATTCCCATAAAAGGCAAGTGCCAGATTCGGGTCATTGATCAGCAATTTCCCGTCAAACTTCTTTTGCGCCAATATCCCCGCCGCATTAATATCAGTATAGGTATACCCGTTGAATTCGAGCTTCTCGACATCGCCGTCGAGTTTTACAGAAGCATTCTTGGGGTCAAATGTGCTTCCCTCGATGTTGAGGCTAAATGTCATTTTCCCGAAACCTGGCTGGCGAAATAGCTTACCTACATCCAAAGAAGCGGAAGACAGCGTTCCTGAGTAGTTTGCTTTTTCAGGGTTCATATCCGGCATCTTCAGATGAATATTGGAAGTAACGGCTCCCAAGGCTGTAGAGAGTGTTCCCTGCGTGATGAAACTTTCCAGATATCCTATATAACTCCCTTTGAAATGTACATAATCCAATGCTGCAATATCAACCGTTCTAAAATCCCTGAGTGCCGGCATGTACTTAAATATGGCATTCTCGGTGGTAAATATCTCACCGTTGCTAAAGCTGATGAACGTATTGTAGATATCCGGCAGCCCTTTCATCACCAAATCTCCCACGAGTTTCGAACTGCCGTCGGTTATATTCAGCTTTTTCCCGACCAGGCTATCCACAGATCCGTTGACCACTCCGTTGGCAAGAAGCGTAGCACGATAATCATGGATCATCGGTGCGAAAAAAGCAATATCCCTGTTATCAATGATGGCATTCCGGAAATCCGCGCTCATCCTTACCTTATCGACGTATTCCTCGAAATCGGGGAAGCGGTCATAATGCATGGCATAATAGCGCTGGATTTTGCTGCGGTTGGTTTCGAGATACAGGTTGTTGCAAATAGAGGCGACGGGAGATACCGAGACATCAGCAGTAAGCTTTTTGATCTCGAACCCGCAACGTTCTTTGGCAGACAGGTTTTTGAGATTTCCTGTAATCGTATCAGCATCAATGGCAATATTCTCCACCAATATGTTAATATCCGAAACATCCATATGCATCGGATCAAACTCGTTCTCATAAGCAGGACGGGAGGCCATATCCATTATATACCTGCAGTTTTCAAGTGAAAGTTTATTCGCCTTTACTACCCATAGCTCCTTGTTGAAAGGCGTCAGGTCGATCGTGCGTACTTTTTTTCGCTTCACATATCCCTCCGCCACCTCGTAATCCCGCATATGGAATTTTAGCCCACTTACTTCCAGCACGTTAATGGCTAACAGTTTCTTCTGAATATTCAGTTCGTCCGCATCCAGCAAAAGCGAACCCACATCTATATCATAATCGCTGCCTCCCCAGGCATCGTCCATGTGAAATCGCACCTGCTGCAACACTATTTTTTCCAGATCCAGTTCGAGTTCAGTTTTCCCGGTTTTTTTCTTTTGTGGACCGGTGTCAAAAGCATCCACTATAAACTGGTAGTTCCACACGTCCGATCTGGTGGTACGATAAAGGTGGGCGTACGCATCTTTCAAACCTACATAACGAAGTACCGGCGCTTCCCTGCGAAAAAGAAACCAGTCGGTAATACGGGCACTCGCTTCCCCCGCATAAAGCAATGTATCCCGGGCTGTATCTTCCACATACAAGCCCTGTACACGCACATGATTCAGAAAATCGATACGAACAGCCTTGACCTCTACCCTGGTTTTTAGTTTGTCGCTAAGGATGGCGGCTGCTTTCCGGGCAAGAAAGGTTTGCACCGGCGTGAGATTCACCAGGAAAACAAGCAACACCACCAACGAAATCAGGGTGAGGAGAATGTTTCGAGTTATTTTCAGCGCACGCTTCAGTAGTGAACGGTTTTAATGAGTATATCCTGCAAAAATAGTCGGCATTGCTCAAAATATCAGTTGGCAATGCGTTAATATATAAGAAGTCTTAAAGCCCGGTAGGGTTCCTGTTGTGATCCGGTCACCGGAAATCTATTGCACATCGGTGGCGTTGGCACCGTTCATCGAAGAATTACTATTAAACATACACGAAAGCATTTTTTCAGTATTCATCATAGGTTTTTTACCTCAAATTGCGCCGCCGGCCTCCGGGTGATCTACATTCGCCAGCTGACCACATGCCGCATCAATATCTTTACCACGACTCCGGCGCAATCTTGCATTCACTTTTTTACTTTCGAGGTACTGCATGAATCTGTCCGTCACCGATTCTTCAGGCTTGGAAAAGTCGGCGTCGTCTATCGTGTTGTATTCAATGATATTGACCAGGTCTACGGGAACGCGCCGGTAAAGTTTTATCAACTCATCGGCATCTTTCAGGCTATCATTAAAGTCTTTGAACAGGATATACTCGAAAGTGATTTCATTCCTGGTCATCGTATAAAAATGATTGAGCGCCTCTACCAGTTCTGCCAGGTTATTAGTTTCATTAATAGGCATGATCTCATCCCGCTTCACATCATTAGCGGCGTGCAGCGACAATGCCAGTTTAAATCGTACCTGGTCATCGCCCAGCTGGCGAATCATCTTCGCTACACCGGCAGTAGAGACCGTAATCCTCCGCGGACTCATGCCCATGCTGTCAGGAGACGTGATCTTGTCTATCGCCTTCATCACGTTTTTATAGTTGAGCAGCGGCTCCCCCATACCCATGAAAACGATATTCGTCAATCCTTTTCCATAATGTTTTATCGCCTGCTCATTGACACTGACCACCTGGTCCACTATTTCATCAAAACCGAGATTACGCTTGCGGGGCAGGTAGCCTGTAGCACAAAATTTACATGACAGCGAGCAGCCGACCTGGGAAGAGACACAAACAGTCATGCGCTTGTCGGTAGGAATCAGTACGCTTTCAATATAATGTCCGTCATGCAATACCATGCGATTCTTTATGGTACCATCATTACTGTGCTGCGTATGATGTATGCTTACTTTAGGTATGAAATAATGAGCATTCAGCTTTTCCCGCAGGGACTTAGACAAATTACTCATATCATCTATGGTTCCGGCAAATTTTTTCCAAAGCCATTCTTCTATTTGCTTCGCACGAAAAGCTGGCTCCCCCCATTCGCTCATCAATGCCTGCAATTGGGGCAAATCCAGTTCTCTCAAATTTTTCATGCTGCAAAGCTAGTCGAAAATAGAAAACTTAAAGTGTATATAAACGATACCTGTTTTGCTGTATAAGCTCTACGCTACCTGCTTGTCGGGCAGATTCTGAAAGCAGTATTGCCGCCGGGGCGGCCTCCCGTCAATACAGAGAACAAACTTGTGCGAGTTTTTATTTATTTTATTATTTTACATTCATGAATCCGATATTTAAAAATATTCTGGGAGTGATAGCCGGTATTGTTGCCGGAAGTATTATTAATATGAGCATTATCAGTCTAAGCAGTGCCATTGTCCCCCCACCCCAAGGTGCCGATGTCACCACGGTGGAAGGGTTGAAAGCCAGCCTTCATTTTTTCGAACCGAAGCACTTTATTATGCCCTTTCTGGCACATGCCCTGGGTACTTTTGCAGGAGCCTACGTAGCGGCACGCATAGCTGCCAACCGGAAAATGATCTTCGCGCTGGTCATAGGCGTTTTATTTTTAGCAGGCGGTATCACGAATGTAGTCATACTGCCATCACCCGTGTGGTTTAATGCATTAGATCTGGTTGCGGCTTATTTACCGATGGCTTATTTGGGGGGCAAGATCGCCAGAAGCTAATATTTACTCTTTCCGGCAACTTTTTTGAGAAGTAGAAGGAGTCGCTCAAACGATGCCTGCTTCCTTCTTTACTTATTATTTATGCAACCATAAACCGTAAGCTATGGAACACTTCATTTCCTATAGCCACAATCTTTTCTTAATTTCGCGCGCTATACCCTTACCCGAAAGAACTCTCTTAAATAAAAAAACAGGAACAAGAGGCGGATAAAATGTATAAGACAAAACGTAATTACTCATCATGGAATCAACAGCAGTCATCATAGCAGCCGTAGTAGCGGTAGCAGCCATACTAATAGGTATATTTCTCGGTAAAATCATTTTCGCAAAAAACACGCAAAAGCAGATAGACGACGCGGAGCAACAGGCAAAAAAATTACTGGAAGATGCCAAAACAAGTGCAGAGACGCAAAAAGAAAAGAAAATGCTGGAAGCCAAAGAGCATTTTCTACAGTTAAAAGCGGAACATGAAAAAGAAAGCCTGCAACGCAGCCAGCGCCTGGCAGAAGCCGAAAGCCGGCTCAAACAGCAGCAGCAAAGCTGGAACGACAAAAACGCCGGTATTCAAAAGCAGATCAACGAAAATGATCAACTGAAACAAAACCTGAATAAGCAACTGGAAGCCGTTACGATAAAACGGAATGAGCTGGAACGTCATCAGGAAGAACATATTAAACGCCTGGAGAAGGTAGCGAATCTCAGCGCGGAAGAAGCCAAGACAGAATTGATGGAGGTAGTGAAGGAAGAAGCGCGCACCAAAGCGATGGCTCATGTGAAGGAGATCATGGAAGAGGCTAAAATCAATGCGTCTAAAGAAGCTAAAAAGATCATCATCCAAACCATCCAACGTACCGGAGCTGAACAGACTATTGAAAATGCCATCACGGTATTTAATTTGGAAAGTGATGAAGTAAAGGGACAGATCATTGGTCGCGAAGGGAGGAACATACGCGCGCTGGAAGCAGCAACCGGCGTAGATCTTATTATTGACGATACCCCGGAGGCTATTGTATTGAGTTGTTTTGATCCGCTACGCAGGGAGATCGCGCGCCTGTCATTACAGCGTTTGGTACAGGATGGTCGCATCCACCCTGCCCGTATCGAAGAAGTAGTAGAAAAGACGCGCAAACAGTTGGAAGAACAGATCATGGAAATAGGTGAACGTACCATCATTGAACTAGGTATACATGGTTTACACAAAGACCTGGTGCGTATGATAGGTAAAATGCGTTTCCGCTCTTCTTACGGTCAAAACCTTTTGATGCACTCTAAAGAAACAGCGAACCTTTGCGCTATTATGGCTTCTGAGTTGGGATTAGGCCAAAAAGTAGTCAAACTGGCTAAACGTGCCGGTCTGTTGCATGATATAGGGAAAGTGCCCGATGATGAAACAGAATTGAGCCACGCATTGCTGGGAGCGAAACTTGCTGAAAAAAGCGGCGAACACCCTGCCGTGATCAATGCCATCGGTGCGCACCATGATGAAATTGAAATGAGCTATATCATTTCTCCCATCATCCAGGCATGTGATGCCATCAGCGGTGCTCGTCCGGGTGCCCGCAGGGAAATGATGCAGAGCTACCTGCAGCGTATCAAAGACCTGGAAAGCCTGGCAATGACGTACACCGGAGTAGAGAAAGCGTACGCTATCCAGGCAGGCCGCGAACTTCGTGTCATCGTAGAAGCTGACAAAGTAAGCGATGCCGACAGCGACCGCTTGTCTTTCGAAATTGCCGACAAAATTCAAAAAGAAATGCAATATCCCGGTCAGATAAAAGTGACGGTCATACGAGAGCTGCGGGCCGTGAACGTAGCAAGATAACGTCTTCATATCTTTATTTTTTCGCAACTCGGTTCGTGCTTTCCCCGTGCTAACCGAGTTGTTATTTTGGTGTTATTCCAATGGCTATTTTCTTTCAATTATTGTTCTGAAAATACTTTTACAGCCTCAAAATCTGTTAAGAACGGGTTTGAAAACTGTCAACACTTTTATGAACAAGAAGTTACACACACTGGGGATATTGCTAGCAGGATTAAGCTTTATTCCTGCCAGTGCACAAGAGACTATCAAGCATGTGGAAACCAGCAGCTCATCTGCCCAAAGTGCCGCATCTGCAGGTGCTTACAGCGGTCAGAACAGAGCCATAGCCCGTGGTGCCAGTTATGATGTATTGGATACCAACTATGTTCCTGCAAGCCGGATGAAGCAACATCGTAAGTTTTTGAACAGCGAATATATGTACCCGGCTAAACCGCGCAATATGTGGGAGATTGGCTTTGGTGCGGGTTTGTTTAACTACACTGCCGATGTACCGAGCTTACTTCTTTGGCAAGGCGGCGGATATGCTTTTCACGCCCATGTAAGAAAAGCATGGGGATATACATTTTCTACCCGTTTGCAGTATAATTATGGTATCGCAAAAGGACTTCAATGGCAGCCTGCAGGAAACTACCGGTACAACCCGGCATGGACGAGTCATGGCTATGTAGCAGCTATTGAAGATAATGAAGGAAACGTTTCTCAGCCTGAACAATATGTAAATTATAACTACCGTTCCGAGGCGCACCAGTTGAATGTGGATTTCATGCTCAACTCGAATAATATCCGCTTTCATAAAGCTCAGACAGGTTTATCCTTTTACGGGTTTGTAGGTTTGGGCGGGTTTGCCTTCCGTACGCATGTGAATGCACTGGATGCGAATAATGAACGATATGATTTTGCTGCTATCACAGAAGGAATTGATGCCTATAAGCACAAAAACTTCCGGAAAGTGCAGAGAAGATTGCAGAGTGCCATGGATAATACCTATGAAACCGATGCTGAAACCGAAAGAACCAGACGCCGTCCTGTTCTTGGAAGGAGCTCCATTGACTTTTGTTACAGCGCCGGTTTGGGTTTGCAGATCAAAGTGTCCAAACATGTGAATATTGCCATTGAAGATCGCATCACCATTCCACATGAAGAAGATTTGTTGGACGGGCAACGCTGGGCTGAACAAACCTGGGGCGATCCGGTATTCAGTCAGAATAATGACATGGTAAACTACCTGTCCCTTGGACTAAACATTAATATAGGAGGTGCCAAAAGAAACGTAGAACCGCTTTACTGGCTCAATCCGCTGGATTACCTGTACAATTCTTCCAACCAGGTCTTGGCTGATGCTGATGCTGACGGAGTTACCGACCAGTTTGATCAGTGCCCCGGCACACCCGAAGGCATCCCCGTGGACGTAAACGGTTGCCCGCTGGATACAGATGGAGACGGTGTTCCTGATTATCGTGATAAACAATTGATCACGCCTACTGAATGTCAGCCTGTAGATGAAGACGGTATCGGTAAATGTCCCTGCCCTGACTGTATGGTGGGTGCTGCTCCCTGCTCTAATATTCTACCCGGCAGTATTGTATTTGAACCCAACTCTGCCCGCATCAAATCCGGCGCACAAGCACAGCTGTCGACTCTCGCTACATCTATGAAAGCCAACCCTAACTGTAAGGTAGTGATTATAGGTTCCGGCAATGGCAGCAAAGTACAGGAACAACGCTCCTGGGACCGCGTTGAAGCAGCAATTACATACCTGAGTGAAAGATATGGTATTGACAGAAACCGGTTCATTTTCCAATACGGACAACCCGGTGATGCCAATTCTATTTCATACCGTCCGGCTATGGAAGGCGAAGATGGCCTTTCTAATGTGCCTCCTCCCTTCCCTAACCTGAGAAGAGATTAATTACAACCCCATGAAAAAGATCTAAAGGCTATTCTGCAAAGGATAGCCTTCTTGGCATAATGAATGTTGATAGGGTCTTCGCTGAAATTAACACTATCTGCATTTTTTTAATACGAACTGGAAAAGACGAGCTTCCTGCTTGGAAAGCCTGCCTTGTCAGCTTTTCTGATTGCCCTTGTAGTAACTTTACGCCTCGCCATGCGATTTTTTCCCGTTGTTATATTCATCATTCTCTTTTCTGCCGGCTGCAGAAAAGACCTGCTGCGCCCGGCTTCCGTTGTCAGGATGGATACACATACTACTTCAGATCGCTGGAATGAAATCCTCTTTATCAACGACAGTACCGGTTTTATAGTGGGAGGTGAACGCTTTTTTAATGCCGCTGTTCTAAAAACCACAGATGGAGGAGTCACATGGACCTACCGGGGTTTCCCTGACGCACGCAGAGGTATTTATGGTATTACCAAAACAGCCTCGAACAACCTGTTTACGATTGGCTATGGCGGCAACTGGATGCGTTCGGACGATGCAGGAGTAAATTGGCAGGCACGTGACGTACGTTGGAACGAATATAAAGATTTAGCCTACAGCACAGAGGATTTCGGCACCGCTGTCGGAGGAATCAGTTTTATTGCAGGATATATACTGCAGTTGGATGGCAAAGGAAATGTCCTCCGTTGGGATTCCCTGGCATACGAACTGAACGACATCGATATGCTGAATCCAAGGGAAGGGTATATCTGCGGCTACGGCGTAGTGTACAAAACTCTTGATAGCATGAAAAGCTGGCAAATGCTGCATGTGAAAAATGATAATTTCACGGCGGTGCGCTCCTATGAGGAAGGTGAGGTATGGGTTTGCGGGTACAACGGCAGTATTTTTCACAGCAGCAACGCAGGAGCTACCTGGCAAAAAATGCGTAATGGCAATGATATTACTATAGCTCGTTACCACCTGCTGGACATTGCCTTCGCTGACCCACAACATGGTTACGCTATTGGAGAAAATGGGCTGCTGATCTATACCAATGATGGTGGAAATCACTGGATGGAGTACGAACGATTTACTGATGTTCACCTGCGGTCTTTGTGCCTGCGGCCTGGCGGAGATATTTTTGTCGCCGGGGATGCCGGAGCACTTTTCCATGTTACACCCAGGCCATAAAATAGTGATTGGTCTTGTTGTAATATTCGTCTTCCAGTTCCTTCAGGCTAAAGCTGCTTTTGTCTTTTAACCACATATCCAGCAATCCTACTTTGTAACCTCTGTCATTGAAGAAACTCCACACTGCTTTCGGCTCGGTACCATAGATATCAGAAGCACCAAGTCCAAATTCGAAAATGATCACCGGTTTACAACGCTCGATGGTTTTTTGAGCCCCTTGTAATACCAGCATTTCAGCTCCTTCCACATCTATCTTCATAAACCCAACAACGAAATCGGCCGGCAGTAAACTATCCAATCGCTCGGTATGCACATCTATACGGGTATCCTCTTCATTATTCCGGTCATAGTTCCGTTTTTTGATGCCGCTGTATGATGGATTGGAGATAACGTAATTAAAGCTGATGATACCATTTTTGTCACTTAACGCTGTTTCGGAGATGGTCGTATTCGTCCCTTTATATTTTTTCTTCAGGGAGCAGTATAACTCCGGGATGGGTTCAAAGCCAAAATGCCTGCCTTGTGGTGCAGCCTCCATCATCAGATCCATGATCTCACCTGCATGACAACCTACATCAATGCAGTTTGTAGTAGGCGTGCAGCATTTTTTGATTACTTCTTCTGTCAGCTTATCGTAGTAAATATTCTTCGTTACTGCGAAAGGCAGTCTCCTTGCAATCTTCTTCAGTATTTTTTTCATGAGGTTAGAAATCCCAAATCCGCTGCAAATTACCACCTTTTTTCAACTGTTGAACATTCCATCTCTGCTACAGAGGAGCAAACCCGTACTGTTTTGGAAAGCCCGTAATGAAATCTTGATGCATAATTTACAGCAGTACGCATTCAGGATCTCCTAACCTCCTGTTTTCTCTCTAACATTCTCCACATATTGCAAATAAATTTCGATGTCAAAGCATATCTTTGCCGCCCTAATATATTCCTACCTGCCAAATTAAGACAGTAAAACAAGATGGACGAGCGTAAACCCTCTGTGCGATTGAATGTTTGGACACCCCTGATCTTCGCTATAGTCATGATTCTGGGCATGGTACTGGGCTTTAAGCTACGTGATTCGCTGCGTAACAAGCGCGATATTACCACCGTGCTGGAACGCAACGACCGCCTGGAACAGATCATTGACCTGATCAAGGAAAAATATGTAGACAGTGTAAATACTGACGGACTGTATGACGATGCCGTAAATGGCATTATCAGCCATCTTGATCCGCACACGGTTTATATCCCTGCTACAGAACTGCAGGAAGTAAATGAAGATCTTGAAGGCAGCTTTTTTGGAATCGGGGTGGAATTTTCCATTGTAAAGGATACGATACAGGTCACAGCTGTTGTCCCCGACGGACCTGCTTCCAAAGTAAATATAGAAGTGGGCGACCAGATCATCAAAGTAGGAGATAGTTTGGTAGCCGGGACCCGGATCACGTCAGAGCGGATCATTAAAATGCTGCGCGGCAAGGAACACACAAAGGTGCTGGTCATGCTTCATTCCCCTTTATCTGCCCGCACACGTAATGTGACCATAGAGCGCGGTGCCATCCCGTTGTACAGCCTGGATGCAAGTTTTATGCTGGATCATTCAACGGGTTATATACGCATCAACCGATTCAGTGCTACTACCTATGAAGAGTTTGTCAAGGCAACCAAAAAACTGCTTCAGAAAGGCATGGAAAACATGGTGCTGGACCTTCGTCAAAACCCGGGTGGATACCTGGATGCGGCCACATCCATAGCGGATGATTTCCTGGATGGGGATAAACTGATTGTATATACCGAAGGCAGAATGGCGAAACGCATGGATTATGAAGCAGGCGCCAACAATCTATTCGAAAAAGGGAAACTGGCGGTATTAGTGGATGAATCTTCTGCTTCTGCCAGCGAGATCCTTGCCGGTGCAATACAGGACTGGGATCGTGGCATTATCGTAGGAAGGCGCAGCTTCGGTAAAGGCCTGGTGCAGGAACAATATGACCTGGGTGATGGCTCTGCCATGCGGCTGACGACTGCAAAATATTACACGCCTTCCGGCAGAAGCATACAACGTTCTTATGCTAAGGGCAGAGATGCGTATGCTGCCGATTTTTCGAACCGCTATGCAACGGGTGAATTAACGGGGGCTGATTCCGCAGTTCAGAAAGACACCACTCAATATTTTACGTCCAAAAAAAGGGTGGTTTATGGCGGCGGCGGCATCAATCCGGACATCTATGTACCTTATGATACTGTTAAGATGAACACGGCTACGCTAAGCATCGTCTATAGTGAAGGATTCAGAAATGCAGCGCTGGGATATTATCTGAAAAATCAACAGTCGCTTAAGAAGTTTACCACTTTGCAGGAATTTATCCAGCGGTTTCGTGCCGAAGAGATGAGCAGCATCGTCTGGGCATCTTTGCCTGACGAAATAAAACCTACGGTGACCAAAATGATGCAAAAGCCAAGTGTCCGCTCTTTTTTAGAACTGCGGATGAAAGCACAACTGGCACGTGTACTCTTCAAAAACGACGGATACTATGCTGTGTTGGCTACAGATGACGATGTGATCAGGAAAGCGCTACAGGCAATAGAAAGCCCACAATATTCACAAGCCATAAACCGGTAGTTCTTCCATCCATTTTATATTGCTGATGTCTCGCGCATCCGCACACAAAGTTTGATGCCCGTTGCTAAGAACCCAGTATTGGGCCTGCACTACCCGCTGATAGTTCAACAGCTGAAACAGCGTATTCTCTGAAATATTAACGTCCGGCTCCTTGCATTCTACCAGCATCCAGGGCTGGTGCTCTCTACTAAATACCACGATGTCAAATCGCTTGAAACGTTCGCCTGCTTGTATTTTTCTTTCTACGGCGATCAGTGCCTGCGGGTATTTTCTTTTTGAAATAAGATGGTGCAGGAGATATTGCCGCACATGTTCTTCCGGTGTCAGCACCAGCCATTTTTTACGGATGATGTCATAGACATTCGTTTTTTCCTGCCCCTGTTTTAGCCTTAACGTTATTTCTGAAAAATCAAGGTGAATCATGGCGTTGTAAAATAACGGTGGTTTGAGGAATTTTGGGTGTTCGCACAGCAGAAAATTCAACAGCGCTATATAGGCCGATAGCAAAAACTGAAATCAGCTGAAGTATTCACATTATTTATAGTGATTTGATTACACAACAATTTATACAGCCTATAGTCCCGAACAAAAAATATCTTTAGAGGCTAAAAAGACACCTTGAAAGTCCTCTTAAATTCTCTAACACTTTCTCTATTCCTGATTTTGACTGCTTGTTCAAAGAAAGATATTGCTCCTGTAGTAAGTAACATTAAAGATGTAATCATGTATCCAGGTAGCAGTAGTATTATGGAGCTGATGGTAACCGTGAATGACGGGAATCGTGAAGCTTTGGATATAAAACTGGAAGGTCTTCCCTCTGAAGTAACCGGATATTTTACTACTGAAATTAAAACTCCGACTTCTATTTGCCTTCTAAAACTAACAGCATCACCAAAAACAACTGAGGGTATATACCCAGTTAAAATAATAGCGACCAGTAAGCAAGGTGAGATAAATGAGTATAGTTTTAAACTAACAATTTCGTCATCATACGATGGTTTTGGTATTAGCGGGGTTGATGATCTTACCATTAAAGCTGGAAATACACAAGCCTTGTTCTTGATCGTTAAGTTTAAGCCAGAGGTAAACGAGACGATAAATTTAAGAGTGGATGGAGAACTCCCTTATAATATCTCTACAGCATTTACGAAGTTAAATGGTTCTTCCGATTTTTATTCGACACTATTAATAAAGGCTCAAGCAGGTGCCGTACCTAATACCTATCCCCTAGCACTCATCGCTACAAGTAATAAGGGAATTGAAGAGGTACATCCGTTTTATCTTACCATATCGAAAAGTAGCTCTTCACTGTTAATAGGGTCTTGGAGGCTGGTAGGTGAAGGATCAGATGTAAACTCTGATAACATTTACCAGACCGGAGAAGCTGCTACATCTTCCAAACAGAATTTCGTTTCCTTTTATCATAACGATACCGGCGAATGGAGCTCAAGAGAAATGAGCTGGCAAGTAGAAGATACTACATTAGTTATCATTTACAATACCAACAATTCATATTATCGTCTTGCTTCCATTGATTCTACTGAAATGGTTTTAGGACATTTTACAGATCAATGGATGTGGGACCGGTATGCGAGGCGCATATTTTGATGGAATTGCTGTTCTCGAAACCCTTTTGACGAGCTATTTCCCGAATTTTCTGAAACAATCTTCCATTATCGCTTTGCGTATACACAGGCAACACTATTCTGATTGACCATGTCATACTACAGTTTTAATGTCCGCAAACAGCAAAAACTTTAAAAGCCTTCATTTTAATTAACATATATTTATTCATTATGAATTCCTACTTCGGGTTCATTTTTCTGTCAGAAGTATAATAACTTCGTTTTTACAACCGGAGAAATGCTTTACGCGATAGTAGATATTGAAACGACGGGAGGTAACGCTGCATCCGGCAGCATTACCGAGATCGCTATTGCCATCCATGACGGGGAGAAAGTGCTTCATTTCTACGAGACGCTTGTAAATCCCAATCGCCCCATACCTTTATTTATTCAAAAACTTACCGGAATTACGGACGGGATGGTGGCTAATGCACCCGCTTTTCATGAGGTAGCAACGCAAGTATATGAATTGCTGCGTGATAAAGTTTTTGTAGCGCACAATGTGAATTTTGATTATTCCTTTGTAAAAAATCAGCTGGCGCATAGCGGTCTGGCTCTTCAGGTCAAAAAATTATGTACGGTCCGCCTTTCGCGAAAAGTGTTTCCCGGAATGACCAGTTACAGCCTGGGCAAGCTCTGTCACCAGCTGCAGATCCATCATGCTAACCGACACCGTGCTGGAGGAGATACGATGGCTACGGCTACCCTGTTTTCCATGCTGGTAAAAGCAGACGTGCAGGGGGAAATGACTAAAATGCTAAAAGGTAAAAACAGGGAACAGTATCTTCCGCCACATGTGCCTGTACAGCAGGTGGATGAGCTACCCGGTAATCCCGGAGTGTATTATTTCTATAACCGAACCGGCAAGGTGGTTTATGTAGGCAAAGCAAAAAATATTGCGCAGCGGGTTAAAACACATTTCTCCAACAATAAGATCAACAAACAAAAACAGGATTTCCTGCGGGAGATCAACCGGATCAGTTACCAGGAATGTGCCACAGAGTTGATGGCGCACATCCTGGAAAGTGTGGAAATACGGAAGTTATGGCCTGTTTACAACAGGAGCCAGCGCGGTTACCTGGCCAAGTTCGGCTTGCATGTCTATCAGGACCGGGAAGGATTTTTGCGGCTGACCATTGAAAAGAACAAAACGATCCATAAACCTGTTTATACCTTCAATGCTCTCCATGAGGGACATCGCCGCATACAGGAACTCATCCGGGAGTTTGAGCTTTGCCCGCGACTGTGCAACCTGGTAAAAAATAGGAATTGCAAGGATTTGCCGGACAACGGTCTTTGCAAAGGTCATTGTAACGAAACACCCGAACAATATAACGAGAAAGTAACCACCGCCTTACAATGGATGGAAACTCATCTTCCTACTTTCGCCTACCTGGATAAGGGTAATAATGACCAAAACAAAAGCTGCATCTTCGTGAGAAAAGGGAATGTCTATGGCATGGGTTATGTGCAAAATGTCACCACTGCAGATAGTATAGAATGGTTACAGGAACAGTTGGAACCGTTGCAGAACAATGACTTCATCCGCAACCTGGTGTACAAACATGCAGCACAATACCCGGAGCGGTGTATAGCACTTAGCTAAATTATAAAATTCCGGATCGCTTTTACGATCTGTTCGGCTCCATCTTCATACAACATGGTTTGGTGATTACCGTCTACAGCTATGTACTTGCAATCCCTCATCATGGCTACCGTTTCCTGTGCTTTATAGTCAGGCAGCAAGGGTTGTCCAAGCGTATAAACATCCAAGCCGTTTACCAATATCGCCGGTTGCTCAATCTTAGGAATCAATACATTCCAGGCTTCATTGGCCACACCCAGCGAACATTGAATGATATTGGCCAGGTTAGGACGGGGTGTCACGCCGCCCTCGTCGGTATCCATCACATCTGCTTTGTAATAGCTCTCCATGGCATCACTCCAAAAAGTGAGATAAGGTGCTGCTTTTATTTCTGATATGTAAGCATCCCAACTTGGAAATTTTTTGTCCAGTCTGCTGAAGGCGGCTCCCAACATCTCTATCACATCCGGGTTCATCTCCGCAGCAGCATCCAGAAGGATGAGCTTCTCTACTCGATCAGGATAATTGGCAGCCAGGAAAAAGCTTAGCAAACCACCAAAAGAATGCCCCATCAATATGGCTTTTTCTATACGCAGATGATCCAGAAGTCCTATAATATCTGCCGCATGATCTTCCATGGAATAGTGGAAGGCAGGCTGACTGCTTAAGCCGCGTCCACGCAAGTCTACAGAAATCAACCTGTAATACTCGCTCAGCCCTTTAGCTACCAGCCCTCCAAATGCCTGGCAGTTAGCCGTAATGCCATG
The DNA here is from genome assembly GCA_035497455.1 of Flavipsychrobacter sp. Taxonomy (GTDB): domain Bacteria; phylum Bacteroidota; class Bacteroidia; order Chitinophagales; family Chitinophagaceae; genus JAFIGV01. The sequence continues at coordinate 216,694 of DATJDL010000010.1, read as the reverse complement.
CATGCAGATAATAGTCGGCACATTTTCTTTGGGATATTCAATATAATGTAGCCGGATGTTGTTGGAGTCTATCAGATGGTTGGAGTAGCGATGCATATGTGTTTTCTTTGGGAAGATGAAAGTACACTGTTTGGGTTATAAACCAGTTGGATTTAAAAAACCATCGGGGATACCGGAAGTGAGTGGCGGTCAGTTTAAACGATCATTAATTATCTCAGTTCTTTTCTTGTTGCCGACACCTACCATTTCATCCCTGCTGCGGTCAGCACCTCGCGTATGGCTTCGTAAGATTTAAACACGATTGGTTTCAGGTCTTTTTCTGCTATCCACCGCGCTTCCAGAATATTTTCCTCCTGCTGCGGTTCAAGTTTTTCCTTCAGTGAAGCTTCCATCCGGTACCATACCGTTCGTTTCAGCAACTGGCTGCCGTTCTGGTTATAGATATGATAGGTGTCACATACTTTATCTTCCAGCGTCAGCGCTTTCAATCCCGTTTCCTCACTTACCTCGCGTAAGGCACATGTGGCTATATCCTCTCCGTCATCCCGTTTACCTTTTGGCAGGTCCCATTTGCCCCTGCGGTAGATCATCAGCACATTTCCGTCTTCGTTCTGCACTACGCCGCCACCCGCATCTATAGGAGTATAAATTGTATGTAATTCGCGTTCCAGGGCTTCTTTGGAGATATCTTCTATGATAGCGCCTAATGCCCTCAGCTTTCCCAAATGCTCTATGGCCAACCTGAAGTGGCGACGAAAGGCTCCCTTCAATACAAGATACCCTTCGGCAATCCGGTGTTCGTGCACATAGCCGGAAGCATCGTTGGTCAGTATAAGCGGCTTATTATTGTAGTATATTTTTTTTGTGAAGATCATAGTGAGTTTTGTAAAATAGCTTTATTGGCGTAGGTTTGGGCGCATGAGCACGCAAAAACATTTCGCTGAAAAGTTACTACAAATTAAGGCTTTACAAGTAAACCTGCAAAATCCTTATACGTGGGCATCGGGCTGGCGTTCGCCGGTGTATTGTGATAATCGCAAGACACTCTCTTACCCTCATGTGCGCGACTTTGTAAAAAGCGAAATGGCCAATATGGTGTTCGAAAAGTTTCCGGATGCAGAAGTGATCGCCGGCGTAGCCACCGCGGGCATACCGCATGGAACGCTCGTGGCGGACCTGCTCAAACTTCCCCTTATCTATGTGCGCAGCAAACCCAAGGAGCACGGTATGGGCAACCAGATAGAAGGCGTATTGGAACCCGGGCAAAAAGTAGTGGTCATAGAAGACCTCGTTTCTACCGGAAAAAGCAGCCTGCAGGTAGTGGAGGTGCTCCGCGAACTCGGTGCCGATGTGATCGGCATGTGTGCATTATTTACCTATGGCTTCCCCGCCGCAAGCGAAGCTTTTGAAAAAGCAGGGCTTCCACTGCATACGATCAGCAATTATGAGGCACTGATGGAGGTAGCTGAAGAACAAAAACTGGTGGCCCCGGAGGAAAAGGAAACCCTTCAGCAATGGAGACTGGACCCCGGCAGCTGGGGAAAATAGTTTTTACGTTTGAATACCGGCTCTAACTAGCTGTTAGTAAGCTTACTATGCAATACACCTGTTACGGCACAATATTTTTAGCATTCCAGCAAAACCAGTCTTTATGAAGAGTTCAAGAATATTAACCTATGCCATATTGGGTATCATCGGTGGTCTGCTGTTCGAAAACAAATTTCTGCGGGTGAAACAAGATGTAAAAGACAAACGTTATGCTTTAAAAGATAAGAAACGTGAACTGCAGGATGAGACCCGTCAAGTGAAAAAGAAGGTACAGAAAATGATGCATAAGGCTTGACAATCAAGCATCAGCGTATTATCATAAACTTTCCCCGTACCCGAAAATAGTCTTTTGCGCCGGTCAAGGAGATTGTATATACACCATTGGATAATTCACCTGTATTTAATTGTATTTTTTTACTCAACTGTCGCACGGTCATAACGGGTATTCCCAAAGAATTATACACTGAGACCGATTCAATTTCATCATCTGCTGCTATAGTTATTATATCATCTGTAACAGGATTGGGATATATTACAACCACCTCTTGGGCGGTTATCTGAGCCACTGAAGTTGATCTGTTTCCACATGCCACAGTATTTCGTCTGTTAAATAAAAGTTGTTCTTCCTTATGCGAGCCGGCATTGGCAGCACATGCCACATAGTCTACCAAACCCAACCCTATCTTCCAACGGTATGTAATACCGCAAGGCTCGAAATTATTTACCATGCCATCTGCAGCAATTTCATTATTGGAGAATGTAAAGACGGGACTGATGGAGCAATGTGACGAGTCGAGAGATTTGTAGTAAGAAAATTGCGAATTACCCCGCTCTTCAGGCATTAAAGTATGACTAAACCAAGTGATTGAATTGCCTTTTATAATAACCGTATCTAACTTCTGTGAAAAAGCGCTGTATCCATTCGTCTGCCCCCATAATTCTTCTTTTTTATGGATCACATATTCAACAGCTGACGTAAGAAGGGTTTTAGAGACAATGGAATCTGTTTTCAAATAAAGTAACACAGACGCTCCTCCCATAGAAAAGGGTTCTCTGCCGCTGCGCTGATAAACATCTCCTGCTTGATAGTCAAACAACTGAGTGGAATCAAATATGGGCAATGCCACTCTCACAAACGCGCGGGGAGTCATATTAAACGCATCTGCATGATCCATAAAATAATCCCGGTGGTTGCCAACCGGAAAAGGGAATGTGTAGAGGGCAAATGTCTGATAAAAGCCATGATGTTTAGAAAGTTTTATTTGCAAAAAGTGAGCCGGATCAGCGCTATTGACACCAAGGGAATTGTAAGCGGTGATGGTAAGGGTTTTCAATGAATCTAAACTTCCTGAAATAGTAGCAGTGTCATAGCCTGTAATAGTAGCCATGTAGTAGTTTGACGATGTATCATCATAAAATCTCCATGATTCGTTTACGTTTGCCTGGGTATGAATAAACACGGTATCGCCCCATAGATTGTCGAAAACGGTGATACCATTGGGTTGCATCACCACTTCTTTTCCCAGCCATGAACCTCCGTTAGAATCCAAGATAGGATACATAGCCTTCCAACTACCTCTGGCTGAACGGAATGGAAAAAAATGTACGTTCCCATTAATAGACTTTACAGAGTCGATCCGCATTCCTTTTACATAGTGGTGCTCCGCAAAAAAAGGTTGGGTTCCAACGAAATATTGCACGGTATTGGGTTCAAAGCAGGCATAGTTTTGAGCGGTGATGTTGAACGCAATGAGTAGGAACCAAATGGACAACCCTATTTTCACATATCAGGATTTCTCACAAGATACCGTTTTATATACATGAAGTGGCGATTCGCATTTTAACAGATAATCAGATTAAGCTTGTAATGCTTGACAACACTGAGTTTTATAGTTGTCCTAAGCATAATAATGGCATAAGATTTGAAATCTTTTCTCAGATTTTACAAAAATCCAAGTCGTTAAACACGAAAAAACGGCTAAAAACCGAAAACCCAAACCCATTAAGGATTGCATGAATTATCCACACCCTACTGAATAAAATTAGGAAAGTGCTGTAAGGCGATTTAATACTTTCGTAATCTCAAAAAAATTAAAAATCTCTTTAAAATATTCTAATCTATGAACACCCAAAATAAAAATGCCAGGGGGCTCTCTTTCGACAGGCACTATACGAAAGAGGGTGTGAGCCCTTTTGATATGTTTGAGTACGACTATCGTACCTCTGTGATCCGCAACCCGAACGGCGAGAAGGTGTTTGAAATGACAAATGTTGAGGTACCCAACCATTGGTCACAAATCGCTACCGATATCCTCGCGCAAAAATATTTCCGCAAAGCGGGTGTTCCTCAGCCGGATGGTTCTACCGGCAGGGAAACCTCCATCAAACAAGTAGCTCATCGCCTGGCTGACTGCTGGAGAAGCTGGGGTTATAAATATGGCTATTTTGCTTCTGAAAAAGATGCACAGGTATTTTATGACGAGCTGATCTACAGTATCCTGATCCAAAGCTGTGCGCCTAACTCACCCCAATGGTTCAATACCGGTTTGTTCAACAGCTATGGCATAGACGGTAAAGCACAGGGACACTATTATGTGGATCCTGTTACTGGTAAACTGGAACGCTCGTTGAATGCTTATGAGCGTCCGCAACCACATGCTTGCTTCATTTTAAGTGTAGATGATGATCTGGTAAACGAGGGCGGCATTATGGACCTGTGGGTACGTGAAGCACGCATTTTCAAATACGGTTCCGGTGTAGGTACCAACTTCTCTAACATTCGTGCTGAAGGCGAGAAACTGAGTGGTGGTGGCACCTCCAGCGGTTTGATGAGCTTTCTGAAAATCGGAGATCGTTCTGCAGGCGCTATCAAAAGCGGTGGTACGACCCGTCGTGCTGCTAAAATGGTTTGTTTGGACCTTGACCACCCTGAAGTGATCGATTTTATTGACTGGAAGGTAGAAGAAGAAAAGAAAGTAGCGGCCTTGATCGCTGCGGGTTATGCGTCTGACTATGAAGGCGAGGCCTACCGCACGGTGTCCGGTCAAAACTCGAACAACTCCGTTCGTATTCCTAATGAATTTTTCCGTCGTCTCACTAATAATGAAAACTGGGACATGACGGCCCGTAGCACGGGTGCTGTAATGAAATCCATGCCTGCTAAACAGGTATGGGATAAAATCTCTTACGCAGCCTGGCGTTGTGCAGACCCGGGTACCCAATATGATACGACCATCAATGAATGGCATACCTGCCCTGAAGGCGGCCGTATCAACGCGTCCAATCCTTGCTCGGAATATATGTTCCTCGACAATACCGCCTGTAACCTTGCCTCTTTGAACCTTCGTCGTTTCTTCAACGAAAGCGATAACAGTTTTGATGTAAAAGGCTTCGAATACATGACCCGCCTGTGGACGGTAGTGCTGGAAGTATCTGTATTAATGGCACAGTTCCCTTCACCGGAAGTTGCGCAACTGAGCTACGACTATCGCACATTGGGTCTGGGCTATGCTAATTTAGGCTCTATGCTGATGGTAAGCGGCATTCCTTATGACAGCGAAGAAGCTCGTGCCATCGCAGGTGCGATCACGGCTATCATGAATGGCGTAGCATACAAGACCTCTGCCGAGATGGCGGCTTCCTTAGGAGCATTCCCTCGCTATGAAGAGAACAAACATCATATGCTCCGTGTTATGCGTAACCACCGTGCAGCAGCTTATGATGCAAGTGATGCTTACGAAGGCCTGGAAATAAAACCCATGGGTATCAATGCTAAATATTGCCCTGACTATCTATTGACCGCTGCTACCAAGGCATGGGATGATGCCGTGCAAATGGGGGAACAATACGGCTACCGTAATGCGCAGGCTACGGTTATTGCTCCTACAGGTACTATCGGTTTAGTAATGGACTGTGACACTACCGGTATTGAGCCTGACTTCGCCCTGGTGAAATTTAAAAAACTTTCAGGTGGTGGTTATTTCAAGATTATCAACCAATCCATACCTGCAGCGCTGAAGAACCTTGGGTACTCTCCAAGTGAAATGGATGCTATCGTAAAACATGCTAAAGGTCACGGAACTTTTGCGGGTGCACCTTTCATCAATCATCAAAGCCTGAGTGAAAAAGGATTCATAGCAGAAGAGCTGAAAAAACTGGACACTGCCGTAGAAAGCGCGTTTGAAATAGGTTTTGTATTCAACGCTTATACCTTGGGTGAAGAATGCATGCAACGCCTGGGCTTCACACCGGAAGAATATTTTGCTCCTGATTTCAACTTGTTGGAAGCGCTCGGCTTTAACGACGATGAAATAGAAGCGGCAAATGATTATGTATGTGGTACGATGACCGTAGAAGGGGCTCCTTATCTTAAAAACGAACACCTGGCAGTATTTGACTGCGCCAATAAATGCGGTAAAAAAGGAGAACGCTACATTCACGCACATGGTCATATCCGCATGATGGGAGCTACGCAGCCATTCATCAGCGGTGCGATTTCCAAAACCATCAACCTGCCGAACGAAGCTACGGTGGACGAGATCAAAGATTGCTACATGCTGAGCTGGCAGTTGGGTATCAAGGCTTGCGCTTTGTATCGCGATGGATCTAAACTCAGCCAACCGCTCAGCAACAAAAGCGATAAGAAGAAAAAAGACAAACAAGGCAGCGAACAGAAAGCGGAAGAAGTGAAAGAAGAAACTTCACAAATAGTGGATATGGGACAGCTGACAATCGATGAGCTGCTGGAAGAAGTGAACAAACGTGTACAGGCAAGCCCGGATACAAGATTGAAACGCGAATTGAGCCGTATCGTAGAGCGCAAACAGCTTCCTGCAAAACGCCGTGGCTATACTATCAAAGCAAAAGTGGGCGGACAACCTTTGTTCGTGAGAACGGGAGAATACAACGATGGTACATTGGGGGAAATCTTCCTGGATATGGCAAAAGAAGGTGCCACTATGCGAAGCCTCATGAACAGCTTTGCCATAGCGATTTCCGTAGGACTGCAATATGGCGTGCCGCTGGAAGAATATGTAGATAAGTTCACTTTTACCCGTTTCGAACCATCGGGAATCGTAGAACACGCAAACATCAAAACGGCTACATCCGTGCTTGACTTTATCTTCCGTTTACTGGCTTACGAATACCTGGATCGTACCGACCTGGTGCACGTACCGGATGCTGATAAAATACAAAGCGTGGAAGAGACTCCGGCACAACAGGAGCTTTCTCAAGTGCGTGTAACAGCCCCTTTGCAAAAAAGCAAACCGGAAAGTATTGCTCCCAAACCAATACCCGCCGCCGCTATGCAAAACAGTGCTGATGTAAAAAAACTAATGGGAACCAGTGCCGATGCACCTGTTTGCCGCAACTGTGGTAACATTACCCTGAGAAACGGAACCTGCTATATGTGTCCGAACTGCGGTACGACCACAGGCTGTAGCTAGTCATTATCATATTGCTTTCACAACTCAGTCCCGTTCCGGTTTCGGAACGGGATTTTTTATTTTGTCCGGCAGGGCGAATACTATGAGGCGGCAGTGGCGACGGCATCGCTAAAGGGGTGATTTCCATGAGGCTTATTGCATCGGGTAGTTTAACTTTTATAATTTTCCACCGTTTCTTGCATGTAATAATCCCGTTTTTTATTATGAAGGTGCCAACGTGAGCGCAGGTGTAAGCACAAGCGGAACGGTATTTTATTTTTCTGCCTCGGATTTCGCTGATGATGAAAACATGAGCATCAATATCAATGAATACAATGTAGCTACGAAAACCTATAATTTTGAAGGCGCCTTGGTAAGGCTACAGCTTCCTATACCCATGAGTGCGGAAAAACGTACAATGGCATATCAGGCAGCTGACTCGAAAGCACCGGAGAACATACAGCAAATTTTACGTTGTGCTCATCACAACCCCTCATACCATTTAAGAATATCATCGGCTATCTTCTCCCAGCCCGGTTCGCCGCATATGAAGTGACTTTTACCTTCATAAATTTTCAGGTCAACCTGGCTGCTTTTATCCTGGTATTTATTTGCCATCTTCTTGGTAAGTGATGGAGGAAAAATATGATCACTGCCACCTCCAATGAATAAAAGCGGCGTATGGGGCTTTTTAAAATCAATATTTGAATAGGAATCCAATACCAATTGTCTGCTTACATTATAACTCTCAGGAACGGCAAATTTCTCGTAAGCTACCGGCCTTTCTGTGTCAGGCAGCGTATTGAAGAACGCATGATCGTACCATCCTCGGGAACCCATGTAGTATTTTTTACCGGAGAAAAAACCGAAAGCAGGTAACACCGTCTTTAAGGTTTGAAAGGGAGGAAATACATTTTTAGGAGGGGCCCCATCGATACTTACTGCCGCAGCAGTTTTACCCATTTCTGTTAATTTCATTGCTGCCATACCCGCCATGGAATGCCCGATGATCAACGGTTTTTCAGGAAGTGTATCGATCAGCTTAGCGATATGATCTACTACTGCTTTGAAGTCCGTTTTTATTAGGTCAGGATGTACATGGGTACGTAGCGCAGAAGGAACACCTTCATGACCCGGATTTGCAGGTGTATAAACAGTGTATCCTTGCTGTTCATAGTGTTGCTTCCAGGCTGCCCAGGTCAGGTCGTTTACAAAGTTGCCATGGATAAGAACGATTGTTTTTGATTTGGTTGTCATAACCTTTGCTATTTTGTTAGAACAAAGGTCTCTACTGCTATTCTCAAAAACTTTAACCTGGGTTAAAATCGTATTATTTTCCGGATAATCTTTTCCGGATGCGGCTCAGGGACGGCCCTTGGATGCCCAGATAAGAGGAGATATGATAAAGGGGAATACTGTTAAAGATATCGGGATGATGTTTTATCAGATCGAGGTATCGTTCTTCCGGAGTCTTAAACAGGAAACTTTCTGTTCTGTCCATCACCACATTAAATGCCTGCTGGGCCAGCAAACGTCCGAACCTTTCCCATGCATGCGATTTTGTATAAAGAGACAGCAAGTCGTGAATATGAATACACAAAACACCGGCATCGGTCAAAGCCTGTGTATAGTAGTCGCAGGGGATCTGGTTGATAAAGCTTTTAAAGGATACCACAAACTGGTTGCCCGAATACAGAAATACATTCTTTTCTTCGCCGGCTTTTTCATCAATGATATAAGAGCGAAATACACCGTGAGATACGAATCCAAGGTATTTGCACACGGTCTTATGGCGGTTGAAATAATCTCCTTTCCTGTAATCAAACTGCTGCCATAAACCGGAAGATAAGTCGAACTCCTCTTGGGTCAGACCTGAAAACCGGGATATGGCAAAAGAAAGTCGATCGAGTTCACTCATTGTCTGTGTATATTTCAATAGCTATTTATCAGCCCCTTATAAGAAATGAAAATACAGGAAATTTCTTTTCATTTCCTGAAGATAAGGAAGTGCTCATGATCCGGGTTCTGCCCTTCAATAGTGTATGGGATGGACTATCTCCTTAGTGGCCTGCTAACGGAGTACCGAAAACACCTACCGCAAGCTCTACCCATACCAGGAATAACAGCCCCAGCAGGGACAGGCATAAGGTGATCCTATAGGGCGTTTTCTTTACTTTTCTCAATATCAACTCGCATAAAAGTCCGGTGCCGGTCAGCAGCCCTCCGGCAACAAGGAAATCAAAAGCAGTCCATCTGACATCTTTCGTAAAGAACATAGCGATCAAAGGCAGCAGGAGCAGGCAGGCAATGACAACGAGGATGGTTATAAGCCTTTTGTTTTTAGTGATCATAACGTATAATTCAATTTAAAAGCACTTTGAAATACAAAGTAAAAATAAAAATCCTAACTATGCAAATTTTTATGATGTCAGGAATAGTATAACGACAGGTCTGCATCGCCTATCTTTTTTTCTTTCTCAGCTGTCTTTCTGTAAAACAAAATTTATGAATAGAATTGTACTTCTTTTCTTAAGTATTCTCTTATCCTCCAATTTATATGCTGCCGATACAACCAGAGTTTTATTTATCGGAAATAGTTTTACTGCCGGAGAAAATATACCGGGTTTAGTAAAGAGTTTTGCCACAGTAGCAGGTATGCCGATGGAAATCCTGGCACACACGCCGGGAGGCATTTCTGTCGGAGATGTATCACAGGGTACGCAGGCTCATATGAATAACCCACTCGTATTTGACCTGATACGAAACAATCAACTCGATTTCGTGGTATTGCAGGATAATCAGGGACGTTTCGTGCTTAATAGCAGCTTCCCCAATCCCACGGTAAGCCAGGTGGTAGCCGGGCATATGAAAATACGCGACTCTATGCGTTATTATCACGGTTGTGCGCGTATGCTGTTTTTTGCAGGATGGGCTTTAAAAAATGGCTGGCCGGATATCGGAAATGGTCAGAAATGCATTGAGAATATTTATGAAAATTATTTAACCCTCAATACCACGGCTAATGAAATCATATCCCCGATTGGAATGGCCTGGCTGCGCAGTATCAATCAATTAGCCAATGTAGATTTATGGAGCGCTGACGAAGCGCATCAATCAGCTGCCGGGGCTTATCTCACAGCAGCGACCATTTTTAGTTCCATCTATCGTCTCAATACAGAAAAAGTGAGCTTCTCTGCACAGCTAGATACAGCCGAAGCCCGTATTTTGAGACGTATTGCCTATCAAACTGTCATGGATAGCATACAGCCCACCGGGCTAACGAATTATATACCTTCGCTTACCGCAAATGGCGGTACATTAACAGCATCCACAGGTTATAGCAGTTATGAATGGTATAGAAATGACACCTTAGTGACCACTACGGGTGCAAATACCTATACGCCTGCTGTTCAGGGATGTTATCAGGTGGTTGCAAAAAACAATAACGGGTGTAAACAACGCTCTGCACAGCAATGCCTCAGCCAGCTAACGGTGATCCAGCATACTGAAACGCTCGTGATGAAAATTGCTCCTAATCCTGCCTCACATAGTCTTTTTGTGGAAACAATATCTGATGGTACATCCGTGAAAGATTATAAGATCATTTCATTTACCGGGCAAATAGTTGCACGCGGAAGCTTTTTGTCGAAAGACACCTCCATCCCTGTATCACAGTTACCGGAAGGTCTTTATATTTTAGAATTGTCGGTAAATGAAAAAAGCACCCGCACGAAGTTTTCAAAAACGAACTAAAAAATAGTCAGCTGATGAATGAACGTTTTTACAACCTTCATCACTACGGGATCGTTTAAAGCGATGTCGATAAGGTGATAGAAATTAAGAATTACTTAGCGGCCAGCTTCTCCAACTTCCCTATAATTTCGTCTTTTTCCTTCAGCATACGTTCATAGAGCGCGATCTTCTCTTCATGTAGTCTAAGGATAGTATCCAGCGGATTAAAAACAGGGTTGGAGTTATGGGCATAGACTATGGAGCCATTCTCTAATGTAAATGTATTGGCAATAAAACTAACCGCTTGTTCTTCATCAAAATTCTTAATGGCCAGTTCGGGTACTTTCAGCGCCTTAGATACCTTATAGAGCACTTCAGGCTCCAGCACTTCCTTTTGCTCCAGCATGGATATTTTCTTCTGGTTCCAGTCCTCGCCCAGTTCATATGCCAATGCTTCCTGTTTCATGCCTAACATCTCGCGGAAGCGCTTCACATTACGTCCTTCATGTACCTTATGTTCCATATACTGATATGTTTATTGTGTTCAAACTTAGTGTATTTTAAGAGCAACACCAATGGAAATGCGGATATTTTATCCGGTAAAGTATTCCCGGGAACTGTTATCATATCCCGCTGCAAAGTTGATTAGACTCAATGATACTTTTTGCTTTGTATCCTCAATGGAAAAACTAAACTGTATATAACTGAAACCTAAAAATAGTCTACCATGAAAACACATCGTTCTATAAGGCATTTGACAGGGCGGGAACAAAAAGTGCTGCTGGCAATCAAGAACCAACTGATAGCACTCTGCGAACCGGTGCTGATCTACTATCTGGGGAGCAACCAATCTGTTCATGTTACACGGAGTTGTTTTACCAAACCAAGCTATGAAGAACAGGGATTTTTTGCCTGCGATCTTTTGGTTGTGCTAGCCGATGAAGATATGCTTCCAGGCAATGCAGAACAAATAATTAAGACCTCGGTACCCGAATGCGAAGCTATTCATCTTATAACCCATCCGATGAATTTTGTAGTAGAGCAGCTGCAGGCTTATTCCCTGTTCTTCTGCTGGGTACAGCGCCATGCTATCCTATTGCATGAACAGGATCATGCAAGTGAACTGTTGCCTGAACCGGTTGTCTCACTTAAGTCCTATGAAAGGCAGGCAACGGAATTTTACAATGACAATCCGGGTTATGCCAATTATGACAGGGTGTACTTATCTCCCCTGCCCGTGCCGGTTACAACCGGTAAAGCTGAAGACACAACTGCTGTTCCCTTAAAGTTGATTATAAGAAAAGGCCGGCTACTTTTCGTAGCCGAATCCTGGTAAATAAACACCCGGATGTATTACTTGGCTCCCGTTTACCCTGCAGGATGTTCCCAACTCCTATGACCTGTTAATCTACTCTTGTGATCTGCGCACCCAACGCGTTGAGGCGTTCATCTATGCGTTCATACCCCCTGTCGATCTGATCAATATTCTGGATCGTACTTTTACCCTGGGCACAGAGAGCAGCGATGAGCAATGCCACTCCGGCGCGGATATCCGGGGACACCATCGTAATTCCGCGCATCTTGATCTGCCTGTCCAGACCGATCACAACAGCACGGTGCGGATCGCATAAGACGATCTGCGCGCCCATCTCTATAAGTTTATCTACAAAGAACAAACGGCTTTCAAACATTTTTTGATGAATGAGCACCGTGCCTTTGGCTTGTGTAGCTGTTACGAGCACGATACTCAGCAAATCCGGAGTAAAACCCGGCCAAGGATGATCATACACCGTGAGAATAGAGCCGTCAATAAATTTCTGTATGCGATAACTTTCTTGTGCCGGAACATGTATATCATTCCCGGTAATGTGGATCTTAATACCCAGTCGTTCAAACACATCGGGAATAACACCCAGGTGTGCTACATCCGCATTTCTAATCGTAATGTCGCTTTGGGTTGCCGCGGCTAGCCCTATAAAGGAGCCTACCTCGATCATATCTGCAAGCAAACGGTGTTCGCAGCCATTTAATTTTTTTACCCCTTCAATGGAAAGCAGGTTAGAGCCTATGCCGCTGATACGGGCTCCCATCTTATTGAGCATATGACAAAGTTGTTGCACATACGGCTCACAGGCAGCATTATAAATCGTGGTGATCCCTTCTGTAAGCACAGCCGCCATGACGATGTTGGCAGTACCGGTTACGGAAGGTTCTTCCAGCAGTATTCTGGCACCTTTCATATTTTTCCCGTCCAGCATGAAAAGACTTTCTTCTGCATCGTATTGAAACGTAGCCCCGAGCTTTTCAAACCCGAGAATGTGCGTATCCAGCCTTCGGCGTCCTATTTTATCGCCGCCGGGCTGCGGTATATGCGCCTTCTGAAACCTCGCCAGCATAGGACCCGCTATCATCACCGCTCCGCGCAGTTTCCCGGATTTCTTTTTGAAGTTTCTATCGATGAAAAAGTCAGGATTGACATTGTCCGCATGCAGCACTATCGTGTTCTTATCGGGTCGGGTTACCTTAACTCCCATATCTCCCATTAATTCTATCAGCATATTAACGTCCAAAATATCAGGAACGTTCGTATAGGTAACCGGTTGGTCGGTAAGTAATGCCCCACATAGCACTTGCAGTGCTTCATTTTTAGCTCCTTGCGGAGTGATCGTACCCTGAAGTGCATTGCCACCTCTTATTTCAAAAGCGCCCATGAGGCAAAGTAAAAATTCTAATGCTGAAATTCAAAATAAAGCCCTCTATGCTTCATAGAAATTCCTGCCTTTCACGGTGCCAACGCCGCAAAGGCCCACCGGCATTCTTTGTCCGGACAAAAAATCCGTTCATAAAATAAAGAGCTGACTGGAAAATCAGCTCCCGGGTTTGTTGGGTTATGAAACTTATCCTGTGGTTTGGATTGTTTTGGTGATGCAAATTTCCTGCACAGGCGAACCGGAAAGAACGGAGAAGTACGGAATGATACAGGTAGTTCTACGTGAAAACCGGTTAGTATTCTTGATAAGAACTGTTACTTTTAGAGCTTCAACATGGCAAACGAATCTTACATTGGTAAAATAGGAGTGATCGGCAATGGAAGCTGGGGAACTGCGCTGGCGAAAATCTTGACGGATAATGGCAACAAAATAAGCTGGTGGCTGCGCAGCAATGATGCTGTAGCTCATCTGACCGCACATCATAATAACCCCAATTACCTCACCTCAGTACATTTTGCCCCGGATGCCATAGCACCCACCACAGACCTGGAAAGTGTGCTGCAAGAATGCAATACGCTGATCTTTGCTGTGCCCTCTGCTTATGCACAGCAGGTATTGGAAAGTGTTGAGAAAACCGCCTGGCAAAACAAGATGATCATTTCTGCCATTAAAGGCGTTTTGCCCGATGCTGACCTGTTATTAAATGACTATCTCACCTCACACATGGGGTACGACATTCAAAACTATGTAGCTATTACCGGCCCCTGCCATGCGGAGGAAGTAGCACAGGAACGACTAAGCTACCTGACTTTTTCGGGATTGAACGATACGCTGACGAGCAAGATAGCGGCGGCTTTCCAAACCTACTACCTGAATACAACGCATAATCATGATATATGGGGAGCGCAATTTGCTGCCGTATTGAAGAATATTTATGCTATCGGGGCAGGTATGGCGCACTCGCTGGATTACGGTGATAATTTTCTGAGCGTGTACATTACCAATTGCTACCGTGAAATGTACCACTACCTGAACGAGCACTTTGAAAAGGTGCATCCCTCCAACGAGAAGCCTGATTTCCATACCAGTGCTTACCTGGGCGACCTTTTAGTGACTTGCTATTCGCTTCATAGCCGCAATCGCACGTTAGGTGCCATGCTGGGTAAGGGTTATACGGTAAAGGCAGCCACCCTGGAAATGAATATGGTAGCCGAAGGCTATTTTGCAGCAAGAGCCATGCAGCATATTTCAAAATCGTATGAAATAGCACTTCCCCTCGCCAAATGCATCTACGAAATATTATGGGAAGGTAAAGGTTGTGCTGCGACCTTCAAGCAGATAGAAAAAATGCTCTCTTAATCCTCCGAAACACTGTATAATACGAGTTCTCCTTCGTAAAGCACATAGAGCATGTCTCTGGTAAGGGTTGCGTTAAGAATTTTCGTATCCCGCAAGGGTAAAGGCATCCTTTCTTCTTTCACTTTTTCAGTATCCCAGGAGTACAGGCTGTCGTCTTTTCTGTAGATAAGCTTGGAACCCTGGAGCTGCAGATAGGCTATATGGAGAATGGGAATCATATTTACGTAATTCCCATAACGATCGAATATAAAAACTCCCCGGGAGGTATCGCAGAGGTACACCTTCCAATCCCGTTCCGTCATAAATACCGGCGTGGGAACCATTTGCAGTTCCTGTCGCAGGTCATTACTTTGCTGGATGACGTTCAGCTGCTCGTCGATTTTTTTTAGCCTGGCATTAAAGCGATCATATACCCAAACATTTCCATCTGCACTGGAAGCGATCGTGCTGGCATTAGCTATATGCAATTTCCGGAGGTCCATCTCATTTTTGAGAGACAACATGCGATCCAGCAGGATGATTTTAAAATACCCGGGGAAATAGCCCAGTATTCGCAACGGATTCGTAGCATCCACAAACGCCAGCTCTCCGTTCAACACGGTTTTATAAAAACCGGTGCTATCGCCCTTTTCATTATACCGCAGCAGCGTATTGTCTTTACGGATTACATACGCATTTCCGAGTTCGTCGACGGTAAATGAACGGGCATCCACGGGGATCGACTTGAAAAGAGAAATGCGTTGCCCGTTTGCGGAACGATAGCCTGCAAGGAAAAATAAAACAACAAATGGAAGGACAAGCGCTTTATTCAACGCGATGCAGTTTGCTACGAAGTTACTTACTCCCGTACAATTTGCTCTTTATAATACCTGCTTTGTGAAGCATATGAACCAACGATACACGCAGCACACCTCTGCCATATTTCATGCTCCTCGAAAAATTGATACTTGATGCTTCCTCGAAATACTTGGTGGGACAAGTGACTTCGCCTATCTCATAGCCGTTCATAAAGATCTGGGAGATCATCTCATTATCAAACACAAAATCATCGCTGTTATGAGAAAAGTCTATGGAACGAATGACCTCAGCGGTGAAAGCACGGTAGCCGGTATGATATTCACTGAGTTTTTGTCCAATCAGTACATTTTCAAACCAGGTAAGAAAACGGTTGGAAATATACTTATACATCGGCATGCCCCCTTTTAATGCACCTTTGCCCAGTATGCGGGATCCAAAACAAACTGGGTATACATCATAAGCAATGACACCTGCCATCGCATGTATCAATTTAGGCGTGTACTGGTAATCCGGATGGAGCATGACCACGATATCCGCACCAAGCTCCAGCGCCTTGGCATAGCAACTCTTTTGGTTACCGCCATAGCCTTTATTCACCTGGTGCTCTACAATGTGCCTGATCCCCAGGTGTCTGGCCACTTCTACCGTATCGTCAGGGCTTTTATCATCCACCAATACGATTTCGTCTACGATATCCATAGGCACTTCGGCTAATGTACGCTCCAATGTAAGTGCAGCCCGATATGCAGGCATTACTACCACTATTTTTTTACCGTTCAGCATTTAGAAACGCAAAAGTAACTATTCGCACTTCAAAAAATAACGGTACACGCTATGATAATAAATGTGAATAAGGTCCAAGTCTCATTTTACCGTCCTGCTTTTCTATTACGATTTTTATAAGAAACCACTGCCTGATGAACCCAAGTCGGGGTTATGGACTTACCAGGGTAATCTAAAAAGGAAAGAAAAACAGCCTAACCTCCGGATTTTTTTTGTTTTCGTTCTTTAAGGGCCGCTACATGTTTAGGCAGCTCACGCGGCTGATCGTCTTCGAGGAAATACGCATTGGGTTTGATGCCTTCGCCCACGGCAAAATCTTTTACAGATCCGAAGCCGATCGCGTCACGCATTTCATAAGGACTGATGATTTCAGATGCCCGGCGCACAATATCCCTTCGATACCGGTCCTTGATCTCATACATCGTTGCCCGTGCCTTGTCTTTATTGATCTGATTATCAAAAAAATTGCCCTGGAGCCTAACTCCATGCAGAAAAGAAGATACGGTAATACCCATATGCTGTACGTTATCGTTGAGCAGACAGTAATGCGTTGTATCCTCGAATTCCCGCATGCGCTGAAGAATATAGTTACGGATTTCTACAGCATCCTGTGTATAGTCACTCAATTTTATTTTCGTTTCCCAGGTGGGTTTGTTAATGTAGCGAATATAGAAATGCAACTCTTTACAAAATGCCTGTTGTTTTACCATGCGTTGCTCAAGTCTTGTACAAAGCAAAACAAACAACGATTCTAAGGACTGAGGGTTCGTCCTTTGTTTACCGGAGACCATTCGCGCGGTGCTCATTGCCCGGTAAGGATTCATTTGTCCGTCGACTTCCCTGAAATTCATGCGACGGTACCAGTAATTACCTACCACTCCTCCAAATGCTTTTCGCAGTAACGCTTCCGAACTATGGCGTAGTTGCAGGGGATTATAAATGCCGATCTTATTCAACCGCCTCTCGTTAGAGCGGGCAATGCCCGGCAGATCGGTCAATTTCATTTCAGAAAGGTATTTATCGATATTTTCCGGGGTAATCTCAATAAGTCCGTCGGGCTTTTGAATTTCCGTGCCCAGCTTCGCCAAAAAATTATTTGCTGAAATGCCGATACTGCATTTAACAAAATCCCCACAGGCTGTCGCTATATCTTTTTTGAGAATTTTCGCCAACGCTTTCAAATCAGGATAGACTAAGCTGTAACTCCTTAAATCCATTACTGCTTCATCAATACTTCTGGCTGTGGTTTCTTCACAATAGCTTTTCAGTACTGACATGATCTTTATATGATACTGGCGATAAATATAAGGCCGGGACAGCACAGGTATGATCTGAGGACACAGCAATTTACAATCTGAAAGACGCATCCCTGTTTTTATACCGAAACGTTTCGCTTCTGCGGACGGGGCAATGACACAGGCGAAAGCACTGGGGTGAGTGATCACTCCAACCGGCTTTCCCCGCAATTCAGGATATTCCTGTTGTTCGCAGCTTGCGAAAAAGCTGTTCATATCCACATAAAGCTTATTGGAGCCTGACCTGACTGTCATTATTAATGACTTTTTATTTTCATTAATAATAACAAAAGACCACGATAAAAACAACAGGAGCATGTTAATTATTCATCATCTTCCTCAGGGGCATCGCCTTTCTTTGCCACGATCTTTAAATCCTTCACGGCACCAACAAACTCTTTAGCAGGCTTAAATGCCGGAATGTAATGCTCGGGGATTTCAACGGCAACGTTTTTCTTGATATTACGGCCGATCTTAGCTGCTCGTTTTTTCAGGATAAAACTGCCAAAACCGCGAATGTACACCGCTTCACCGTCCATTAACGAAGATTTAACCTCTTTAAAGAATGCTTCCAATGCTACCAGAATATCCACTTTGGGAATGCCAGTCTTTTCTGCGATATTATTTACTACATCTGCTTTTCTCATAAATTCTATATATTGTATTAGTCATGTATAATAGACTGTCACCCAAAAATCAAAAAAATTATACCAGGTGTCAAAAAAGCGGATAGTATTAGATTTATAATAACCATTTCCCCAATTCTGTCAGGCCAGCTAACAAAATTATTACTATTGCTGATTTTTCATACCCCGGTTTGTCAGGCATTAACTGCTATTTTTGCACAAAAGCGAAAGAAGTGGCTATTAATAAACGTAAGGCAGTGGCTATTTGGTTGTTAACGGGCGTATTAATGATTATGGTGCAGGTGTTATTAGGAGGTGTGACAAGGTTGACAGGTTCCGGTTTATCCATTACAGAATGGAAGCCCATTATGGGAACTGTGCCACCATTGAATGATACGGAATGGAATAAGGCATTCGAGGGATATAAGCAAATTGCCCAATACAAATACCTTAATAACCATTTTACACTAGCGGATTTTAAAGCTATCTTTTTTTGGGAATGGTTTCACCGGCTATGGGCCCGTCTGCTGGGGGTAGTTTTTGTCATCGGGTTTGTTTACTTTCTTGTAAAGAAATATTTTGACAAAGAAATGATCCTACCCTTCATTGTTCTTTTTATTTGGGGAGGAGTAGTAGGTATGATCGGGTGGATCATGGTGCAAAGCGGGTTAAAAGACACGGTGCTGTATGTGAACCACATCAAGCTCAGCATTCATTTTCTTTCTGCCCTTAGCCTGCTTTGCTATACCCTTTGGTTTGCTTTGCAATTACTCGTGGATAAAAATCAAATTATTGCCGATAAAAAGCTGAACCGTTCCATTCTTTTTACCATAGCGCTGCTGGCCATCCAGCTCGCTTATGGCGCTTTTATGGCCGGTCTCAAAGCAGCGCCATCTGCACCCACTTGGCCACTTATTAACGGAGACTGGGTACCGGCCGTTTTCGGTACAGAAAGTTGGATAAACCATCCCATTAATGTACAATTTATACATCGCATGCTAGCTTACCTGTTAGGCACAGTGATCATTTTCCTCTCCGCCGCATTATATCGTAATGCCAGAAAATACGGCAGCAGGGTGCTCAGGAGATTTGCGATCTGTACGTTATTCCTGATGGTATTGCAAGTGATACTGGGGATTTTTACCATTCTCCTCTCTCCCAAAATGGGCACACAATATTTCGGTGCTTATGAACTGCTGGCAGAAGCTCACCAGCTGGTTGCCATGTTGTTACTATGCGCACTTGTTACAGATCTGTTCCTGGTGCGTCGCAGGCAACTCGCTTTGCTGTAATATAAATTGGTTATCTTTCGTTCATCGATGCGCAGTTTTCTAGGAAAAATATATCGTTTTTTGCCTGTTCAGCTGTTGCTGCTCCATTTTCGGAAGTACGAACTGATGCTGCTTTTCTGGCTCATTCTGTTTTTAGCAGTTTCAGGAAATTTTGCAACACGCTTTGGAGCATCCACCTTATTTCTTACGCCTGAATACCTGGGGGACATCAGCTTCTGGAGCATGTTTCTGCTCGGCAGTGCTACCGCGATATTCATCATGTCGTGGAATATCACCACCTTTATTATCCATAGCCAGCGTTTACCTTTCCTGGGTGCTACCCGTCAGGCTTTTCTGAAGTATTGCATCAATAACGCTATTATACCATTTGCTTATTTTATTTTTTATTCTGTTATCTGTGTACGGTATCAGTGGGTCAACGAGCATGCTACTTCCTGGGTGATTCTCAGCTACCAGGTCGGGTTTTACCTGGGCGTGATCCTTATTCTCCTGGCGTCGTTTCTTTATTTTTTTCGCGTGGACAGAGATCTGTTCAAAATTGTTCTATCCAAGATCACCAACCCTTCTCTTATCCGAGAGTTTGTCCCCTATGACTCGCTGGATCTTGAAGCAGACATTGTGAAAGCAGATACCTACTTATCTTATGACTTGAAGGTAGAGCGAATGAGTGATCTGGAGTCTTATCATCCGAGAGTATTGCGTACGGTGCTCAGGAGGCATCACCGAAATGCTATAGCCGCTGCCTTTGTATCGTTGCTGATGCTTATTCTATTGGGGATTTTCATGGATCAACCGAGATTAAGAATTCCGGCAGGAGCAGGTTTTCTTATTTTGTTTTCGGTGGTGATGGCGCTGGTAGCTGCCGTAAAATATTTCCTGAAAACATGGGAGTTGGTAGGCTGGATCTTAATCGGATTTGCGGTTTCTATCCTTATTAAGTTTTCTTTTTTCAATATCGGCAGCATTGCTTACGGAATGGACTATAAAACACCCAGCAAGCCTGCTTATACCTATGAGGCACTGAGGGACAGCTTTAATTTCCTGCGCTACGAGAGTGATAAATATTATGAACAACTACGGCTGGGAAACTGGCTGCAACTACAAAAAGACAGCAGCAACGGAAAACCGACGCTGGTAGTGGTAGCGGTAAGTGGTGGCGGATCACGCTCTGCCTACTGGTCTTTTCGCTCCTTACAGTATCTCGACAGTCTTACTAAAGGGAAATTATTTCAACGTACTACCGTATTGACCGGCGCATCGGGCGGCATGCTGGGCGCCTCTTACTGGCATGGGCTTCACGCCAAAAACTTACATGGCGACCCAAGTGCTTTATACCATCCCCGTTATCAGGAAAATATCGGAAAAGACCTGTTGAATTCTATCATCTTCTCTTTTGCAAGTGTGGATTTTATTTCCCCTTTTAATAAAATCGCTATTGCCGGAAATTCTTACAACAGGGACAGAGGCTATGCAATGGAGCAGGAAATGATCCGGAATACGGAAGGTATTCTTGATAAGAGCATCGGAAAAGACAGGGAACTTACTGCAAAGGGAATTATTCCCCAACTTATCATAAATGGAACGATCATTAATGACGGACGCAAGCTGATGATATCTTCGCAACCCGTGAGCTATCTGATGCAACCGGCGTATTCTGTGAAAGATAGTTTTTCGCCCGCCATTGATGCCGTGGATTTTTCCCGGTTTTTCGCCGGTCAGGAAGCATTTCGTCTGAGATTGACTACCGCTCTGCGTATGAATGCCACTTTTCCTTACATCCTGCCCATGGTAAAGCTGCCTTGTGAGCCTGAAATGGATATCATGGATGCCGGACTGCGCGACAATTTCGGCCTGGAAGTCGCTGTGAGGTATTTGTCCGTTCACAAAGAATGGATTGAAGCGAATGTGAAAAATGTCATATTCCTGCAAATACGGGATACACGAGAAGAAGCTGTTTTCCCATTCTCTGAATATAAATCTTTTGGCAGTATCTTAACTGACCCCTTATTTGTTATTCACCATAAATGGGAGCCATTTCAGTCTTATACACATGGGTATCTGAAAGATCTCCTCCCTTCATTAAGCGACAAAATTAATATGGTGACGCTCACCTATATTCCTTTTGAAACTGATAAAACTGCCACCCTTAATTTCCATATTAGCCAACGGGAAAAAGAAGACTTATATAACGCGATTTTCAACCCCCAAAATCAAGCACAGATATCCCATTTTTTAGAGCTCATTCAATAACATGAAACGAACATTACTATTTCACGTCAATTCCCTTCTTACCGGCGGAATCGAAAGAATACTTATTGAGATACTTAAAGGAATTGATCCCCAAAAATACCGCATCAAACTTTCCATCGCATTTAATATGGGCGAGAAGGAAGTATTGAAAGACCAGATTCCCACACATGTAGAGGTGCACTATTTACTGGATCATCCCATGTTGGTAACTGCGCACAAAAACAAGAAAACAGGCAATACCAATTTTGCAGAAAAGGCGCTGTCCGAACTTTTTTTGCCTACAGTCCAAAAAATGGTAAAGCGGCGGAAACTCAACACATTGCTGAAAGACGTGGATGTAGTCATCGATTTTGATACGACACTGGCATCCATGCATAAGTTGTTTACGCATAAAAAATCCATAGCATACAGCCATTTTGGATTTGACAATATATGGCAGGGACGGAGAGGAAAACTCAATAAGCTGGCACATCGTTTAAGTCACTATACCCATATCGTCATGCTGTGTAATGAAATGAAAGAAGAAGCAGCACGGCTTTATCCGGTGATGGCTCCGAAACTCGTGAAAATATACAATGCCATTGATGTACAACGCATCAAAGACCTGGCAAAGGAAGAAGTAATGCTTACCGAAAACTTCCGACTGGATGGCTATTTTGTTTCCGCAGGAAGGATTCATGAAACCCAAAAAGACTTTACTACCCTGATTAAAGCGTATGCCGCAGCAGTTCATAAGCATGGCATCAAGGAACATTTAGTGATCGTGGGCGACGGAGGCTCCAGGGAAAAAATGGAGACGCTTGCCAGCGACCTGGGTATTCGTGAAAGAGTGTTGTTTACAGGAATGCAACGCAATCCTTACAAATGGATGAAAGATGCTTCGTTATTTTTATTTAGCTCAAAGTATGAAGGCTTACCTACAGTATTGATAGAAGCACATGGGTTGAAATTACCGATAATAAGTACTGCCACCCCCACCGGTGTACGCGAATTATTGATGAATGGCAAAGCCGGAGAGTTGGTTCCTATCGGAGACATTGAAGCCATGACCCAAGCCATATTGAAATTAGCCAAAGACGAAAATTTACAACGAGAATATGTTCGCAATGCACAGGAATTGTTACCGCAGTTTGAGATCAGTTATATGATACCCGAACTCGAAAAATTGTTCTGAGTTTAGAAGCAGGCGGCGTGAAATCTCTAAAGGCGGGTTCGATAAATCGGGTAATTTTTTGGTTAATGACTTTTAATAAAACGTAAAGGTCCGGGATATCCCGGACCTTTACGTTTTATTAAAATCCTCCGCTTCCAGGAGCAATAGTCAATGCTACTTGCTGGATGCAAATGCTGTTGTAAAGAAGTATAGATAAAGTGCCATTAACACAAATATGATGATCACTATCGTCATCATCGTAATGGTGCTCTTGTAACCCTTATTAATGGTCCTGGCTTTGTGCAATTCGCTGATATTATTCAGAATGTTCTCGGTGCGTGAAAATGCGGTCTCTCCTTTTACCACATAGTCATAAGCCCCGTATTTGATGCTGTCTACCGCCACATCTATCTTGTCTTGGCCGGAAAGCATGATCACCTGTGTCTCAGGATGATTTTCTTTGATAGCCTTCAATATTTCCACCCCGTTCTTTGCGGTTTCCTTATGCGCGCTCAAATGGTAATCCAGCACTACTATTTCAGGGTGAAGATTCATATTTTGCAGCATCTCCTCCCCATTATCAAAGGTTTTGATCTCGTAAACAAACCGTTCATTCAGATAATCCTTCAACATTTCATTTTGTATCGGTTCATCGTCCACTAGAAAAATATAACGTTTGTTTGTAGCCATTATGGTAGAATTATAATTTGGTCAGAAAAATAGAAAAAAAAATCTACTCAGGCAATCTATTGGAAATTATTTCGGTAAATTTAATAACCAAAACTACAAATATGAAAGTAGCGTTCTTAAGTATTCTTATTTTATGGGTGGCTACAGCGGGATATGCGCAGGATAAAAAACTGGATCTCGCCAGCGATCCCAACCAACCTGCATTACAAACAGGAAAGTCTAACGCTCAATTGTTGCTGGAAGCAAAGCCACAACCTGCAGAGACAGTCGATAGCATTAATACACAAAGCCTTAAAACAACGATTAATACTACCAATACATCCTATAACAGCTCTCAGCTCGACAATAACGGTCAGCCGCTCAATACACAATCCCAGCAACTGAACATCGGTAATAAGAAAGCGACAAGTACCATACAATATGACAATTCCGGAAAGGTGCGAGGGAACGGTACCACCATTGACCTCAGCAAATAATTATCCACCCCACCCTTCCCTGTCCAGGCTGCGATATTGAATAGCTTCTGCCAGATGTTCGGGTTTGATCTCTGCACTGCCTCCCAAATCTGCTATCGTACGGGCTACTTTTAATATACGGTCATAGGCACGGGCAGAAAGGTTCAGCCGTTCCATGGCTGTTTTTAATAGTGTCTGTCCCACAGGGTGGATCACACATATCTCCTTCAGTAACCGGCTGTTCATCTGTGCGTTCGCATAGATACCATCATTTTTCCTAAAACGGTCCGCCTGAATATCCCTTGCTTTTACAACGCGCGCTCTCACTGTATCGCTGTCCTCAGAAGGACGTTGCGACGAAAGCTCGGTGAACGGAACAGGTGTCACTTCCACATGAAGATCAATACGATCTAAAAGAGGGCCGGAAATTTTGTTGAGGTAACGTTGCACCATTTGAGGTGAACAGGAACACTCTTTATCCGGATGGTTAAAAAAGCCACAGGGACAGGGGTTCATAGAGGCTATCAACATAAAACTGGCAGGAAAATCAATGCTGACCTTAGCTCTCGAAACCGATACCCTCCTTTCTTCCATCGGCTGACGCATTACTTCCAATACCGTACGTTTAAATTCGGGCAATTCATCCAGGAACAAAACACCGTTGTGTGCCAGAGATATCTCTCCGGGCTGTGGCATACCGCCTCCGCCCACCAGGGCTACATCACTAATTGTATGATGCGGAGACCGGAACGGCCGTACCGAAACCAATGATGCTTCTCCCGGGAGTTTTCCTGCTACGGAGTGTATCTTAGTGGTTTCCAGGGCTTCCTGCAAGGTCAACGGGGGGAGAATGGTAGCAAGGCGCTTCGCCAGCATGGTTTTACCGGCGCCGGGAGGTCCGATCAGGATAGCGTTGTGCCCACCGGCAGCCGCTATTTCCATAGCACGTTTTACATTTTCCTGTCCTTTCACGTCGCTAAAGTCCACGTCAAAATGGCGCTGCGCTTCGAAGAATTCGTCCCGTGTATTTACTTTCGTCGGCCGCAATGAACGGGATTCTTTAAAAAAGTCAATCACTTCATGAATATGCTCCACCCCATAAACATCCAGGTTGTTGACCATCGCCGCTTCCCTGGCATTTTGTCTCGGTAAGATTAATCCTTTGAATTTTTCAGTTCTGGCTTGAATAGCTATTGGCAAGGCTCCTTTTATCGGGCGAAGTGAGCCGTCCAGAGAAAGCTCCCCCATGATTACATATTCCTGCAATCTCTCATGAGGTATTTGTTCCGTTGCAGCCAATAAACCAATAGCTATAGGCAGATCGTATGCCGAACCGGCTTTGCGAATATCCGCCGGAGCCATATTGACCACTACTTTTACGCGCGGCTTTTCCAAGCCGTTGTTCTTCAGCGCGGACAAGATTCGGTCCACGCTTTCTTTTACAGCGTTGTCGGGCAACCCCACTATGAAATAGCCTGAACCCGGGACCAGGTCTACCTCCATAGTGATCGTGATGGCATCCACACCGTACACCGCGCTACCAAATACTTTTACCAACATACTGTAAATGTAAACTTCATTCCCTAAAAACCCACCCGTATTTCCCTCACATTACGGTCACCGACAAGCACTTAGAAACGAGTTACCGTTCTCTGACCGCTGCAGATTCCCCGGTCCATTCATGTAATTTAACTGGCGCTACCCACCACTTAGATATAAATTTGTGGAGCACGAAATATTTTCAAAAATCTTTTTACGTTTTCAATATTATTGCGTTACCTTTGCCATCCCAAATTTTGAGACAATGCCAAAGTTGAAGACGCATTCCCGTGCAAAGAAAACTTTTAAAGTAACCGGCACCGGAAAGATCCGCAGATATAAAGCTTTTAAAAGCCACTTGCTGACTAAGAAATCTACAAAGCGTAAGCGCCACCTGCGCCAGAGCGCTTATGTACATCCTTCTAACGAAAACCTGGTAAAGCGTATGCTTTGTCTTCGTTAATTATTATACTTTAATTTAGACTTTTTAATTATTTTAAGATATGCCACGTTCAGTAAATGCGGTTGCATCGCATAGAAGAAGAAAGAAAGTATTGAAGCAAGCAAAAGGCTTCTACGGCAAACGCAAAAACGTATATACCGTAGCTAAAAACGTCCTGGAAAAAGGTCTTGGCTACAAATATGTGGGTCGTAAGCTGAAAAAACGCGACTACCGCAGTCTTTGGATCGCCCGTATCAACGCTGCTTGCCGCGAAGAAGGAATCAGCTACTCTCAGTTTATGGGGAAATTAGCGGCGAAGAACATCGATCTTAACCGCAAAGTATTGGCTGACCTGGCTATGAATGAGCCTGCTTCTTTTAAAGCATTGGTAGCTGAAGTAAAATAAGTATCCATTTTTAGAAAAATTATATCGATAGGTTGTCTTTCATTAGAAAGACAACCTATTCGTTTATTCCCCTTTTATGGGGAATTCGTATCTCCCGCAGGTCTTGCATGCCTGGCTTTGCCCCATAGGATATCATATCCCAGCAAGCCGATCACTTCAAAATAGCCGAAACCGTGACGGGCTAGTCCGCCATCCATAGTGCGTACCCGCAAATAGTGGGCGAACCCCGTTTTTATATTGGCTTCCAGAAATAGATTCTTTATCGGGTAGAAACGGGTACCCATTTCTGCGCTGACTACATAGCCGGATACCTGGTATTTGTTATCCTTTCTTACACCAAAAAGATGAACATCGGTACGGGGTACCACTATGCCGGCACCTATTTTAAAAAGTGCCGTGGCTTTCATATGCTTCTTATTTCGCCACAGCCGGGATTGTTTCACATAATTAATGTGGTAAAAATTTGCACCGTTGGTATGCTCAAATTCAAGAAAGTCAAAACTAATGACTGTATCTGCCGGAAGGGGATTTCCATGTATTTGACCACTTAATGGGATACGCTGTCCGTCAGTCACCACGTACTTGGCATGATCAAAATTAATCTCGATCGCATGCGTCTTCTGTTCATTCAGATAGAGCCCTATCCTGAAACTGTTCTGTGGTATGGTAATGTCCATGGGAGCATCTACAAATCCATCAAAATCCGGCTTATCGTGTGCTTTTACGTTGCGCACCTTAAAATCATATTCTCCTTCTTTCCAGAAGCGTATGGTACTTCGCGTATAAACCTCACGGTTATAACCCCATTGCAGATACACACCGGTGAGCTTTTTAGGTGTTGCAGAAGCCGTTGCAACGAGTGCCGTCAGCACGGCGGCAATTTTCAGTTTCATAGGTGGTATTTT
Organism: Flavipsychrobacter sp.; assembly: GCA_035497455.1. Taxonomy (GTDB): domain Bacteria; phylum Bacteroidota; class Bacteroidia; order Chitinophagales; family Chitinophagaceae; genus JAFIGV01. The sequence continues at coordinate 189,284 of DATJDL010000010.1, read as the reverse complement.
AAAAAAGGGTAACCGGAAAGTTAACGGATCCGGTCTTAGGGCCATATAAACAAAGACATTCCTGCTGTTTCTCAATCCATCTGTAAGGATAAGCCTAAGGTTCTATATGATAATCCAGCAACGAGTCTGTATGTTTTTTGGTGAGTAAAGAACTACCTAACACGTTAATATCGACATTGACATCCTGCTTGATGATGCCGATACCTTGTGCAAACCAGACATCCAGCGTTCCCACACCTATATAAGCAGGCACTAACGGGGGAAGCTTACCTTTCAAATCGTGGTGTACTTTGGTCACCTTATTATATACGGTGTCGCCCAGCGCTAAAGTGCCGTCTATAAAATCTACCCGGCTCTGTACCAGCATGTTAATATTGTAGGAGCTGTATTTATAGTTCTGTGTATTCTCCCAGGAGCTTCCTGTCTTTACACTATCCAGCAGGAAAACCAGGGTTACATAGTTGGTTTGTGCTCCGTCCAGATCGTATAGCGAAACATACTTATTTTCATTCTTACCAAAATATTCAGGTGTAATAAATTTCTTGTTCGTATCAAGAAGCTCAAAATAATCGAACTTCAATCCGTTTTTTACCGTATCCTTTCCTGTAGCCATACGCTTGGTAATATCGCCGTTACGTGCTCCAAACAGCCACCAGGAGCCGGACTTCGTGGACATGTAATTCGTTTCTGTTTGTTTATTAGGATCCAGATTCTGATTAATCCCTTCTTTCTTTCGGCAAGCAGTAATGGTTACAGCACCACATACAATGAGTAAAAAAAATCTAACTAAAGCAGCGTATTTCATAAAGTTTGATAAGAATAGACTTAAAAATAGGAAAATAAAAAATGTAATCAAGCGAAGTTGTTCAAACTTCTTTCAGAATTGCAGTATCCGGCGGAATAAGTCATTAACCCGGGCCCTACAATCATATTTCAGCATTTTTGCCTTTTTTCTCTTTGGGCTTTTGTTTTTTTCGTACAGAGATCCACTCGTCTATATTGACCTGGAAAGGGAGGTTGCCGATCTGCACGACGGCTTTTTTTCCCTTCAGCGACATCAGCGTCCCTACCTGATGGCTTTGCGTGCTGCGGACCAGATCGCCGATCTGCGGCGGTGCTCCTACAGTCTCGTAGTTCTTATCGGTTTTCTTGGCTGCCGCTTCATTACTCTGTATCTGTTTGCGCTTGAAGAGTATTTTCTCTGCCGACTGTATCACCTCCTGTTTATTCTCCGCTTTCTTCCAGTCATGGATGATCTGCTTGAATTTTCGCTCCATATCGCGCAGATAATCCAGTTCTTCTTTCTTGATTTTGTTTTGCAGTTTTAGTGTACTGTAATGCTGATCAAGACGCTCTTTATCTGTAAGTTCTTCGTATTTTTTCTTGAGCTGTTCATTTTCTTTCAGCACCTTATCCAGCTTTTTTTCTTTATCCCCGAGACGCACTGTCTGCTGTTCGGTTTGTAGGAGCATTTTGTCCAGTTTGAAATGTCCCCGATCAGTGATTTGCCTCGCACGATCAATTATTTTCTTTGAAAGACCTGTGCGTTCCGCAATGGCAAATGTGTAAGAACTGCCCGGTTTGCCAATGACGAGTTGGTAAAGCGGCTCCAGGTTTTCTTCGTCAAAGCTCATGGCTCCGTTGATAATACCCGGAACCTTGCCTGCCATCACTTTGAGGTTGAGATAGTGCGTGGTTATGATTCCAAAAGAATGCTTATGAGCCAATTCTTCTACAATAGCCTCCGCAAAAGCCCCACCGAGATTGGGGTCGGAACCACTACCCAGCTCATCAATAAAGAACAGTGTTTTGCCACTGGCAAACTCCATGAAATACTTCATATCGGCAAGATGAGCGCTGTACGTGCTCAATTCATGTTCTATACTTTGCGTATCACCGATATGGATCATCATTTGTTTGAAAATCCCGATCTCCGATTCCGGACTGGCAGGAATCAGCAATCCGGTCTGAGTCATGAGTTGAAGCAGACCAATAGTCTTCATCGACACGGTTTTTCCACCGGCATTCGGACCACTGATAATAAGAATGCGTTGTTCCCTATCAAGATGGATATTAAGGGGAATCGTTGTCTTACCGCTTTGTGTATTTTGCAGGTAAAGCAGGGGATGATACGCTTTTACCAGCCGCACGCCGGGATGCGCACTCAGTCTTGGCTTTTCAGCATTCATTTGTTTTGCCAGCAATGCCTTGGCACGAATAAAATCGTAGAGTCCGGAAAGGTGGTAATAGCTTTCCAGATGGAGCTGGTACCCGGAGAGTGTCGCAGTAGCCTGTGCCAGGATCCGATGTATTTCCCGCGACTCGGCTCTTTCCAGGGAAAAGATTTCGTTGTTAAGCTCGATGGTTTCTTCTGGCTCTATGAACACCGTTTTTTGCGTATCGCTCTCGCCGTGAAGAATGCCTTTTACAATACGTTTGTTTTCAGCATTGATGGCTACTGTTCTCCTGCCATTTAAAAACCCCTCGGAAATATCCGCCAGGTAACCTTGTTTATTAAGCTTGCGAAGTATCGATTCAAAAAGTTTCCGGAGATCCTGCCGCAGTTTTGCCAACTCGGTTCTTATAGACTGAAGCTCCCGCGAAGCATTATCCCGTACGACCCCGTTGTCATCCACCACCTCTTCAATGACCTCAGCAATATGTTTTTCATAGATCACTTTCTCCGACAATGCACGCATTTGCGGATACAGATCATTATGCCTTTTGAACCAGGCGAAGATATCCCTTGTTGTAAGTGCTAAACTTTTAAGTGAATTTAATTGCTCCCCGCTCAGCACGGCACCGGAAATACCCAGCAACTTCAGCTCTTTATGAATATTGCGGGTAAAATCATTGGGGAAATAATCCTGTGAAGAAAGCACTTGTTTATACTCTTCGGTCTGTAGCAATGCCTTTTCCAGGTATTCGATCTTTGTCTGAAACTTCAGGCGGGCGGCACGCTCCTTTGCCGCATCTGTGCGGCACTTGTCCTGCAACAGTTGTACGATCCTATGAAATTCTAACGCCTCCGCAGCACGCGCGGGATACAGGTGCATCATCAGGGTTGCAAAATTAACCTCTTCTATTTATCTCTTTCGTTTTTCTTCTCAAAATTCTTTTCCAGGGCTTTATCCAGGTTGATACCTGTTTGATTGGCAAGGCAGAGCAGTACCCACAACACATCCGCCATCTCATCTGCCAGGTCTTTCCCCAGGTCTGAAGGTTTGGAACGCTGCTCCCCGTATTTGCGAACCATCACCCGTGACAATTCCCCCACTTCTTCCATTAATATTCCGAGGTTGGTCAACTCCCTGAAATAGCCACTTTTTGTACTCTTTATCCATTCATCTACCCGCTTCTGGGCTTCATTTAAGGTCATTTCCATGATAGTCGCTTATTAAGTTTTCACAAAATAATAGAACTTGGCTTTATTATTGTCGGCAGCACTCATTACATTTGGTTTTTGACTTTGAAACCTTGACTCTGATATAATAGTATGCACTACGGCTCTGATATTGATGCGGCGAAAGCACTTACGGAAAGATTTTCAACTCTTAGGAAAGCAATAGGAAATGTAATAGTGGGACAAGACGATGTGGTCGAAAAGCTTATTATCTCCATCTTGTGCAACGGACACAGTCTGCTGGTAGGGGTGCCGGGATTAGCCAAAACGCTCCTGGTAAAAACGCTGGCGGATGTTTTAGAACTTTCCTTCAAACGCATCCAGTTTACGCCGGATCTGATGCCAAGTGATATCATCGGTGCAGAGATACTAAACGAACAACGGCAGTTCCAGTTTTTAAAGGGTCCGGTGTTCGCCAATATCATTTTAGCGGACGAGATCAACCGGACACCTCCCAAGACACAGGCTGCGCTGCTGGAAGCCATGCAGGAACGCACCATCACAGCGGGGGGCACACTTTACAAATTGCCTGCACCTTTTTTCGTATTGGCTACTCAAAATCCTATTGAACAAGAAGGTACTTATCCTTTGCCTGAAGCGCAGCTTGACCGGTTTATGTTCATGATCACCTTGGATTATCCCAGTTTTGAAGAGGAAGTCCGCATTGTGAAAAATACGACAGGCGCTTCGCAAACCGATCTGCCTAAAGTGCTGCATGCAGAAGACATCCTCTACTTCCAGGATCTGATAAGACGCGTGCCCGTGCCGGATAATGTCCTGGAATATGCTGTAGGACTGGTGCACAAGACACGCCCTACTCTTTCCACAGCACCGGATATGACACGGCAATACGTTGCCTATGGCGCCGGACCGCGTGCATCGCAATACCTGATACTGGGTGCAAAATGCCATGCCCTCTTGCGTGGAAAATACTCGCCCGACATAGAAGATGTACAAGCCATGGCTTTATCTGTTTTAAGACACCGTGTAGTTCGTAACTTTAAAGCGGAAGCTGAAGGTATTACTCAAGAAAAACTAATCAAGCAACTATTATAACCTTATGCAAAACCTTACTTCAAAAGCAAAATTTCTAAAGAAAGAATACATTGCTGATCTTCAAAAAATTGCTGCAAACACGCAGCCTCTTTGGGGTAAAATGAACTTCCAGCAAATGGTGGAGCACATGGCAGAGTATGTAGCCATGGCTTACGGCAACCCCGAAATGGAATTGACCATACCAGAAGATAAAGTTGAAAAAGCACAGGATTGGTTGAAAACCGAAAAACCATTTAAAGAAAATACCCCCAATAGTTTATTGCCAGAAACGCCCCGCCCTGTAGAATTTTCCACCGTGGCCGAAGCGATCGCCGACTTGCAGAACGAGATCAATAATTTCTTCAACGAGTTTGACACGGTAAAAAAGAAATATGTGATGAATCCCTTCTTCGGCGAACTGGATTATGGTATGTCCATCCAGCTCTTGTATAAGCATGCAACACATCATTTGAGGCAGTTCGGGATGGAAATCCGTTAATACCGCTATGTCTGGTGCTGGGTGGACAGGTTTGAAGATCTTGCCAGATGTTTGAGTACTATACTATTTCTGCGTGGTATCTGGACTCTTGGGTACATATCCGTACACAAAACAGACGTATTTCTCGAAATAGTCTATTTGCTTCATGTTCGTTTCTATCTGACTGATGCATTTTTGCTTTTCCGGTTCAGGAAAACCTCCGGTGTAAATAAAATAGGTAGTGTCTTGCAGTTCTTTTGTCTCTACAGCAAAATCACTATCCCAATTCATAAGGTGCGCACCAAGGAGGGATGCATATTTTTCTCTTCCTTTGGGATCAATAGCAGTATAGTATAAATAGGTAGGCTTACTGGCATTATGGACAAACAGGTTCCGCCCTTCCACCTTTTTAGACAACAGGTAGTCGAAGCCTTCGGTAATTTCATGAAAACCATGTCGCGTGGTGAATATATCAAAACCGTTGAATGTTTTGATCATCATAAAGCCGAGTATCACTAGACTCAGTTTCACTACAATCAGCCGGATATTCCAGAGTTCGTTAAGCCCCAGGCTGAATAACAGCAATACCAAGGGAAGAAGGAAAAGACTTACGCGCTGGATCAATGAAAACTGGTTAAGAGCGGCAGCAAAAAGCGTGAGTAATACAGGTGTTAATATCAAAATCAAAATACCCAATCGCTTTCTCATCAAAGCAAAAACGCCCAAGGGTAAAAGAACGCAGGCTGCCCAGAAATTGTAAGACGAATACCCGCATGCATTATTGATAATTTCTCTTATCCGCATCCAGTTATGTTGCCACTCTTCCGGTTTTTTGGGAAGCGCGAAAAGAAAGTAGTCCGCATGATAATTCTGAAGATAATCCGATTCGATCTGGGGCTTTAAGAAAATAAAATAATAAATGGCAAATGCTCCGAGCCATATCGCTGCCATCCCTGTAAGGGACGGGATGTAATTCCATGATTTCTTCCTGAAAACCTGCCAGGCATAATAAAAGCCGACAGCCGCCAAAGCGAATACAGAAGGCATCGAACTATAGATTGCCAGTACACCGACCATGCCCCAAAGCAACACAAATTTGCGGCGCTGCATTTCGAAAATATCCGTTCGTATAGCCACCCATAACAATAACAGTACGATCAAACTATCTGATATATATTGCTTGATCGTGGCAGAAAACTCAATGAAATACGGACTGAATGCAAGCAAAGCTAGCGGCAGCCAAACGATATTGGGGTTGATAAGACGTTTTAAAATATCGTAATACAGAAACAACATCCCTATGCCACATGCCATCGGAAAAAGCTTTAAAGCTTTCGCACTAAAACCAAAGGTCATCGACAACAGCTTTTCCACCCATAAAAAAACGGGAGGAGCGTACTGTTCATAATCCAGCGGCGCTAAAAGACGAACAAATCCCCGTTCAAAAAGATTGCGCACAATGTTAGCCTCATCAATGATCAGGTTACGATCCTGATAATACATAATGAAGCGCAAAATGATTCCTACAGCTATTGCTACCCATGCAGCAACTTTTGCGGCTTTCTCTAAATGCTCGTTTTTTACGGATAATTGCATATTACAACCCAGCGAAGATAGATATTGCCCGGTATTTACAAAACGAGGATTCCGCATCTGTCATATTCGTTCAGATTGTTTATCGGACAGGGGTGTGCAGGTAAAAATCATTTCACCCATCTTCCGGGCGTGCAGCAGAATTCCCTTAAATTGCAATCTCTTATATCGAGATATAATTTATGGCTCTTACACAATTAAAAAATTATGCAGAAGGCAAATGGGTAACTGCCCAGGCAGAAGGCGAAACCTTGTATAATGCTATTACAGGCGATGCCATCTACACCGCCAGCAGCGAAGGGTTGGATTTTGGAGGAATGATGGACTATGCGCGTAAAGTAGGTGGTCCGGCTTTGCGGAAGCTCACCTTCCACGAGCGCGGAAGAATGCTAAAAGCATTGGCATTGCACCTTCTTGAAAAGAAAAAATATTTTTATGAAATCAGCGCACTCACCGGTGCTACGAAATCAGACAGCTGGGTGGACATAGAAGGCGGGATCGGCAACCTCTTTGCCAACGCCAGCCTGCGTCGTCAGTTTCCCGATGAAACCTATTATGTAGATGGCGATACAGTGGGTCTTTCGAAAGGGAATTCGTTCATTGGACATCATATCATGACACCTAAAGAAGGGGTAGCCATCCACATCAATGCCTTTAATTTCCCGGTATGGGGGATGCTGGAAAAAGTGGCCGTCAATTTATTGGCGGGCGTACCGGCCATAGTCAAACCGGCAACACTTACTTCCTTCCTGACAGAAGCCGTATTTGAAGAAATCGTTAAATCCGGTATCCTTCCGGAGGGATCGCTGCAATTGATATGCGGCTCGGCCCGCGGTATCCTGGACTATGTAGAAAACCAGGATGTAGTCACCTTTACCGGCTCTGCCGAAACCGGCAAAAAACTAAAAGCACATCCGAGGCTGGTGGACGAAGCCGTTCCTTTTAACCTGGAAGCTGACTCTCTTAACTGCTGTGTACTCGGAACGGATGTAACCACCGACATGCCCGAGTTCGATATTTTCATCAAGGAAGTAGCCCGGGAGATTACTACTAAAGCAGGACAGAAGTGTACGGCTGTGCGCCGTGTGATGGTCCCTGCAGCCATGGTGGAAGATGTGCAGATTGCTTTGGGCAAAAGACTGGCACAAACGATTGTAGGCGATCCGAAAACAGAAGGCGTGCGTATGGGTTCTTTAGCCGGGCAATCGCAGGTGAAAGAAGTAAAGGAAAAAATCGCGCAGCTGGCAAAATCACAAACCCTTATCATTGGCGACCTGGAAAACTTCGAGGTAACAGGTGCCGATAAAAACAAAGGGGCGTTCCTGCCTCCCGTTGTTTTCTTCAATGATGCTCCTTTCCAGAAAACAGACGTGCATCATGTCGAAGCATTCGGACCTGTAAGCACCGTCATGCCTTATGACACGATACAAGATGCTATTCAGCTGGCCAGGATGGGTAAAGGCTCCCTGGTATGTTCGCTTATCACGGCAGATGACCGGCTCGCCCGTGAATTTGTATTGGGTGCTGCTGTAATGCACGGACGTATTCTTGTACTCAACCGGGAAAGCGCCAAAGAAAGCACCGGACACGGATCGCCCATGCCTATGCTGGTGCACGGTGGCCCGGGACGTGCAGGCGGCGGGGAAGAAATGGGGGGTAAACGCGGTGTATTACACTACATGAACCGTACGGCTATCCAGGGAAGTCCTACGACTGTGACAGCCATTACAAACATATACCAGCAGGGTGCCAAAGGAAACATTACAGCGGTGCATCCTTTCAAAAAATACTACGAGGAACTCAACGTAGGCGATCAGCTTATTACTGCCAGTCGTGAGATTACGTCTGAAGACATCGATCGCTTTGCGGAACTTAGCGGCGACAACTTTTATGCCCATAAAACAGCTTCCGATTTTGAAGGCACAATGTTCGATCGCCAGGTGGCACATGGTTATTTTATTATGAGCCTTTCCGCCGGCTTGTTTGTAGACAGTTATGAGAGAAACCCGGTATTGTTAAACTATGGTATTGATGAGCTCCGCTTCACCAAACCGGTTTATCCTGGAGCTAAAATTCATGTTCGCTTTACGTGCAAGCAAAAGCTGCCTAACGACGTGACGGAAAACCCGGAAGAGCCGAAAACACTTATTAAACGTGGTATCGTAAAATGGCTGGTGGAAATGCTGGACGAAGACGAAGAAAACCCGTTAGTAGGTGTAGCGACCATATTGACGATGGTGCAACGCAAGGATTAGCTTCCTGTTTTAAAAAAAATTATTCTTAACCTGTATAGCGTTGCTATGCAGGTTTTTCTTTCTTCAGGATCCTGTTGACATGATTTGAGACTCTCCGGTTATGGAACCGCGCCGGTCAGATCGGCGTTTGTTTTATTCAAAGTCTGACGGCGTAATGACAGTTCTGTGTCCGGCCCGTCACATGGATGTAAAATTAATCATACACTATTTCATTCCATGAAAGCACAGTATAGCTTAGCATAAGATTTCGGGAATGTGTCAAAATCTTAAACCCCAGCAGTAAAAATTTCTCTATGCGGCCCCTTTACCTTATTAGTCTTTCCCTGTCAGCATTCCTTGCACTGCAAGGCTGTAAAAAAAATGAAACCAATAATCCTTCGGAAACACCGAACCGTCCGCCCGGTCCGTTTGAGCTTACAAATGTCTCAAACAGGTCTTTGGATGTCGATGTGATGCCAACGTTCACCTGGCAGATCAGCAAAGATCCGGATGGTGACAGTGTAGCTTACGACCTGTATCTCAAAAAGGGAAGTCAGGAATTTGATTTGCTGGCTTCTGATATCCATGAAAATTCATTCGTCCTTGAAACCCGTCTCATCACCCAAACAAAATACCAATGGAAGGTAATAGCAAAAGACGGGAAAGGAGGCAGCTGCGAATCGAAAACAGCATTTGAATTTACCACACGCAGCTTGAAAGAACCAATGAAAGCCATTGACGGAGCGACCTCACTGGCTCGTTCCGGGCATACCTCCCTCTTCTTCAATAATAAAATATGGACAATAGCCGGAAAATTGCGTGACAATAAAGTAAATGATATCTGGAGCAGCGAAGATGGTATCACCTGGGAAAGCGAAAATGCATCCGCTCCATTTGGTGCCCGTTCAAAACATACTTCGGTCTTATTTGATAATAAGCTATGGATTATGGGAGGCCAGGGGGAATCAGCCGGATTCTCTGCTACATATAGTGATGTGTGGACCAGCAAAAACGGCGTGAATTGGGAACTTATTAATGTTGCTGCCGGGTTTGGTGCCAGAAGTGAACACGCATCAGCTGTGTACGATAATAAAATATGGGTTATAGGAGGCATGGATCAAACCGGGAAAAAACTGAATGACATCTGGCACAGCATTGATGGAAGAAACTGGGCCGAGGCTATTGCTAGTGCTCCCTTCACACCCCGAAACGGGCTTGCTGCCGTCGTGTTCCGGGGGAAACTGTGGATAATTGGAGGAAATGACAGTACTGCTTCAGGAAGCATATGGAATACAGAGAACGGGAAGGACTGGACCCTTGTCAACAATGATCCGCCCTTCAAAAAAAGGGGAGGTCATGATGTAGCGGTGTTTGATAACAAACTGTGGTTGGTTGCTGGTATGCAATATGCTCCGGGAAAAAGTTCGTTGGGAATTGAAAAGAGCGACATCTGGACCAGTGAAGATGGCATCACCTGGGTTCCGTTTAATTTCAATGCCAATTTTCCGGCAAGGTTAGATCACACCGTTATCACAGCTTACAATAAGCTATTTATACTGTTTGGCAGAAGAACAAATTTTCCCAGCAATCCTGCATTTAACGATGTCTGGTACGTAGAGTAAAAGCAAACACTTCCATTTTCCTAAAACAAAACTATCATGAAAATATTTACAGCTTTTATTACGTTTAGCCTATTGACTTTAAGCTCCTCCGCCCAGAACAGCTGGCACTATATGGGGAATAGCGCTTTCAATGCCAGCCATAGTAGTAGGATCGACGATGTGTACTTCCTGAACAAGAGTGTAGGGCTGGCACTCGGAGATAACATTATGAAGACCACGGACGGGGGCAATACCTGGGTGACCAAAACCAATCTGAGTTCAAATTTCCCAAACCGTTTGCGCAGCATAGAATTCCTGGATGATCAATTAACCGGGATAGTAGGCATGGTGGGATTGCCGGCTAATGTTTACAGAACTACGGATGGCGGCGAAACCTGGAAAGATATTTCCCTCAGGATAAAAGATACGATAGATACTGTTGGCAACCGGAGCATTTGCGGTTTGGCCCATATTGGCGACATCTTTTATGGAGTGGGGTTATATGCGGGATACAGAGCACGGTTCTATAAAAGCACTGATAAAGGCCAGACCTGGACAGTGAGCCAGGTTGATACCAATCTGGCTACGCAGCTGATCGATGTGCATTTTATCTCAGCCGATACCGGATATGTTTCAGGATCATGCTCCCGTTCAGCACTGCGGTGGTCAGAAGAAGCTGTGGTGCTTAAAACTACGGATGGGGGCGCAACCTGGAAAAAAGTGTTTTCTGATTTTACTATAGGCGGCAGGATATGGAAGATGCAATTCTTGAATCGCCAAGTTGCATACGCGTCTATAGAACCACGTTACATAGTTGATACAGTAGCCATTATTAAAACGATGGACGGCGGCGACAGTTGGGAAATAAGGGGCGTAAACAACGAACATTCCGGCATGCCAGATAACGGAGAGACGCAAAGCGTAGGCTTTATAACCCCTCTCAGGGGTTGGGTTGGAGGCTGGTATAACGGGTTGTACGAAACCCAGGACGGAGGAATCAGCTGGACCAAAATTGACATTACAAACTTTACTGAAGATATTAATCGTTTCTTCCGGTTAGATTCTAATGACATGATCGCCAGCGGTTATGGTATCTTCCGGTTTGGCGATAAAAAGAATTTCACCACCTCCGCACAAGAGGTGAGGAAAAAAGAAACAGTGAAACTGCTCCCCATCTATCCTAATCCAACAGGTAATAAAATCCATATTGAATTCGACCTTGAAATAGCCTCCACCATGATACTGCAAGTGGTGAATATCGAAGGAAAACAGGTCTATCCCATCATCAACAAAATGCACCAACCCGGTCACTACCGATATGAATGGGATGCCTCTCATCTTCCGGATGGGCAGTATATGGTTTGGCTGGATAACGATCTTGCACCTATCACGCAGAAATTTACCGTAAGGCATTAAAAAACTGTAATCATCCCAAACATTTTGAAGATGATCATTTATCAGTAATTTAGGGCGCAAGACAAACTATCCATCTCTTGCCCGCCAATAAAAATATCTTCAAGGACCTCTTTCATACCCGAAAGAGGTTTGCTTTATTGACGATCGCAGTGGTGGTCTTCATCTTATACCAGCTGGACAAACGGATACGTCTTGATGATGATTTAATAGGCGAACAGGTCTATTTTCTCCTGAACAAAGGATACGTCAAAAGTGAAATGATGCGGGGCTATGGCAATCTGATGCTGGAGGTGCATCAAACCATCTTCCATAAGCTGTTTGTGTATTGGGGTGCTCTGGTTTGTAAGCTGTTCGGATGGTCCCTGTATTCGCTTCATGCCTCCTCCCTGCTCTTTCTGCTGTTCTTTGTTTTTGCGCTTTACCGGTTCCTTCGTACACAAGGAGCCCTGTTTTTCTTTACGTTGATTTTTATTCTTACCTGTTATAATGTCCTGTACTTTTCGAATTGCTTTCGCCCCGAAATGATGTTGATGACATTCGGATTCCTGGGATATGCTTTTATCGATCGTTACTTATCTCAGGGCAAAAACGCGGATCTTTTCTTCTCCGCATTGTGCAGTGCTTTAGCTTTCTCCACTCATCCCCACGGTGTGATCTATTGTGTAGCGGGGGGAATGTTATTATTGCTGAATCGTAATTTTATCGCCGCTGTCATCTTTGGCGCAACGGCGGGTGTTGTGTTTTTTGTCCTCTACTTCAGTGATATTATTTATTGGGATCAATACGGTCTTTTTGCTTATCAGCTTCGGAACGACCCGATCATCAACGTACATGACCATCATTGGTACACTCCTGTGATAAAATTATTCGAGGAACACATACGGATTTTCTTCAACGAACGCGAAATCATCATCACGGCCTTGCTGGTCACCGGAATTGCATTGAGCTACAAAAAACTCATCCGCACTCAAAAAAACCTGCTTCTTTACGGGCTATCCTGTTTTGTCTCGCTGGGGGCTCTCACGTACAGCAAGTCACCACAGTACCTGCTGCTCTACCTTCCGTTTACTGTATTGATCATCGGTCATTCCTGGACAATCATTGAAGAGGGAACTATACGCTATAAAAAGCAAATCTTTCGCGCACTTATGGTTGCCTTTGCCGGCATTCACTTGTTTTTTTCGGGCAAAAAGATCGTTGAAAACTGCATCCGTTTCAGGGAGGCCTCCCTGGCAGCTGCCAATCATTCGGTGGCGGGTCATATACCCGCTCCGCATGATAGTTTGTCGCTGCTCTCTTACGACAGTTTTATTTTTGATGAAATAAAGAATTTCAGGCGGATCCAGACGCTTACCGTTTATTCTTTCTTTACAGAGCAGCAATACCTGCCCAAAAAGAAATTACCGGAGCTCGTGGCAGCAGCCCGAAAAGACAGCATCGACTATTTGGTTTTCAACAAGAGCTATATAAAATATTTTGAAATCACGGCTGCAGACCTGGAAAATGTGCAGCATTTCAAGGTGCAGTATCAGGACGATGCCACATTGATTCTCTCCCTGCAGCCGTAGTCTTTAGCCGATACATTTGTTTACGACACGATAGTTTTTGTTATTTTTAACCACTAAACAAGATTTATGCAACACCCTGAAGGATATGTTCGCACCTCGATTGAACAAGGTATCGCCACTGTAGAGTTCTATCACCCGGCGAGTAATTCTTTGCCCGGAGCTATACTGAATGACCTGGCGAAGACCATTAATGATATTGGTATTGATGATCGTGTGAAGGTTATTATATTAAAAAGCGCCGGAGAAAAAGCGTTTTGTGCCGGAGCTTCTTTTGATGAACTGATCGCTATCGAAAATACAGAACAAGGACACATATTCTTTAGCGGATTTGCCAACGTGATCAATGCGATGCGCAAATGCCACAAATTCATCATCGGACGCATACACGGCAAAGCGGTAGGTGGCGGTGTGGGATTGGCTGCAGCTGTAGATTATGCGATAGCTACGGAAGAAGCCTCTGTCAAGTTGAGCGAACTGGCTGTAGGGATCGGTCCTTTCGTGGTAGGTCCCGCAGTAGAACGTAAAATAGGGCTGTCCTGCTTCTCCCAGTTAGCCATCGACGCATCCGAATGGCGCTCGGCAGAATGGGCCAAGAAACATGGTTTATATGCCGAACTCCACAGTAGTGTCAGTGATATGGATGATGCCATTGCCGCTCTTACAGAACGACTGTCTCACAGCAGCCCCCAGGCTATGTGGGAATTAAAGAAAATATTCTGGCGTGGGACAGAGCATTGGGACCAGCTCCTTACGGAACGGGCAAGCATCAGTGGCACACTTGTTTTGAGTGATTTCACGAGAAACGCTATTAATAAATTCAAGGCTAAGTCTGTAAAAAGCTAAACCGTTTCACCATGTCATACCTACTGGCAGCTACTGATTTCTCTCCGGCCGCAGAAAATGCACTGCATTATGCCTGTCAACTGGCGCAGGATAGCCATTTAAGCCTGACTATCCTGCATAGCTTTATGATACCCGTGAGTTTTGGCGACAATCCCATGCCGGTCATGATAGCTAATGACGGGAGGGAAGCAGCCGAAGAACGACTGGAGATGCTGGCAAGCAGTCTAAAACTTCAATACCCCTTGTTATCCATCGCTACGCAGGTTTCTTACGGCGATATAGTCGACGTACTGGAGGAAAAAATTCAACAACAGCAGCCCGTGATGATCGTGCTGGGAAATGACGGAGAAGAAGGGGATCTTACCTGGCTTGGCAGCAACCTGATCAGCGCTATGCGCCATTTGAAAGTACCCGTACTCAGTGTGCCTTTTCAATATCATTATAAAAAGGTGGAGCGCATTTGCTATTCCTGCGATTTCAAGAATAACGATGATACAGGGCTGGCACAGGATATAAAAACCATGATCACTGTGACACGATCCCAATTACACGTGCTATATATCGACAAGAACAATAACGAAAGTAGTGAAGAGCAACTGTTAGCTATGGAAAGTTCGGCAATGCACAATTCGTTAAAGGAAAGTTCACCGGTTTATCATTTTGTAGAGAAAGACAGCATAGAAACAGGCGTTGCCGATTTTGTTAACGACAATGGTATAGACTGGCTTATCATTATTCCCCATAAACACAGTCTGCTGGACAACTTTTTTAAGAAAAGCCATACCAAATCGCTGGTTAAAAAAATAGAAATTCCGCTATTGGCCCTGCATGAACATTATTAAGACGCTACCTGCATTCAATAGCCTTTCGATCCATTAAGAATTTGCAAAGAGCTGATCAGTGCTTTGATACTTTGTTGACCGCTTTTTTAAATGCTTTACCGGTTTTCTTTGAGATAGATTTTGCAGCATCCGATTTCAGGGCAATGCGTATACCCTTGTAAGCGAGTTCCAGCGCCTTCCATTTTACATATCCTCCTATAAATTCCTTTGCAACCATCGTTACAATAGAGGGTTTCGCAACCGGTCTTGCAGCATGCGCTACCTGCTGCATCTTTTTACCACCGGGAAATAATTTACCCGATTTCAGCACATCAATAAGAGTCGGGGCGACGTTAATAGCTGTATTGATTATAGAGCCGGAGGTGACACCGGACAGTAATCCTGCCAGGAAATTCTGGTTTTCGCCTTCCTTCTCTTCATCTTTTGCAGAAGCCGCCTGTTGCTTGTCGGAATGCAGTTTCTTCTTCAGTGATAGCTTCTCCCGTTTTAGCTCCCCGATCGTTGTCAGTTTCTTGGAATAGATCTTCATAGGTGACCTGGGTGTTAAGATTGATTATTCAGATTTCGTCGGCTTTTTCTCATCATCGTCGTCGTCATCATCCCCATCCGTCATAATGCTGATAAAGATCCCGGTGAACAAACCGATAATTTTTTTCCTGCCTAAAGCAAGTACCAAAAAGCAAAATAAAAATATAGCTGCAGTAAGAAAGAAACCTCCTGCCCTGTTTTCCAGTAAGGCAGAGAAAAACTCTCCCATGCCAATGCCTGCAAAAACCAGGATACACAGCGAAAATAACAGGCAAATAAAAATAAAAATAAAGAAACCCAATATGCCGGATGTGCGCTCAATAAACTCCAGTTTCAGGAGATCCAACCGCAATTCCACATGTTGGGTTACTTTATTTTTCCACTTGTTGATGAAGTTCAGCATTCTATAGTGCTAGGCGTTATAGATTTCTTCTTCAAGATCCTGAGGAAGTTTTTTTGAAATTTTGTTCTTCAGATCAGACAAGCGGTCTTTAATGCGTTCCAGATTCTGCTGACGGGCATCTTTATCTGTTGCCAGTACATAGCCTACCGCTGCGCCCACTGCTGCGCCGATTAACAAAGTAGCTACTGTTTTACCTGTGTTTGCCATAAGTGATGTTTTTTTAATTTTCAACAATAATTTTCGTAATCAAAAATAAAGTAAAAAACATCGTGCCACTCAACGCAGTAAGCCTATTTATACAATCTATTTTCCGTTATATAATGATGCACCACTTCGGGAAGCAGGTACCGTATGGATTTGTTTTCCTGTATTTGTTTCCGGATATAGGTGGACGATATATCCAAAAGAGGGGCTTTTAAAATTTCGATAACAGCACCATGGGTTTCAATGACGTCAAACCCGGGGCGGTTATACACGATGAATGAATAATCTGCGACCAGTTTTTCAAAGTTTTTCCAGCGTGGAAGGTTTTGGAAACTGTCTGAGCCCATGATCACCGAGAACTTTTCCAAGGGGAAGCGCTCTTTCAGGTAGGTCAGCGTATCGATCGTGTAGGAAGGTTTAGGCAGGTGGAATTCTACGTTGCTTGCACGAAATTTTGAATTGTCCTTTATAGCCAGCTCCACCAGATGCAGTCTGTCATATTCATTCAGCAAAGTATGTGCCTCCTTCAGGGGATTGTGGGGGGAAAGTACAAACCATATCTTATCCACTTCGCTGTTTTCCACCACATGGTTGGCTATAATTAGATGCCCGGTGTGGATAGGATTAAAGCTGCCGAAATAAAGTCCGATGTGCATGAATACAACGCTTGTAAAACTCTTAAATAATGATTCCTCAATTGAGGTCTGTTTGTTTAACGGGATATGTAGAAAAACCGGGACAATTATGAAGCGAGCGCTACCAGAATTCTTTCTGCATCTGATTTGCGGATGCTGAGATAATACCCTGCTATCTTGATCGCCAGCGGATCTCCCAGAGGGGCAATCATTTCGATCAGTACGGGCTCACCCGGGATACAGCCCATTTCCATTAATGTCAGCTCGAAATCACTTTCCTCATGGGTATGGATGACAGCTCTTTCTCCCTTTGGCAAGTGTGAAAGCTGAATGATAGTTCCCTGCATAGTATTCATCGGATGCAAAAATAAGGAAGAAAAAATAGAGCGAACGGTATTGTATTCTGTTGGGGAAACGGCAGTAATCAAAAAAATGCATGTCTGCCCTCAAAACCAGGTTTTGAGCGATTCATCTTTAGCAATAAAGTGGACGGGTCATTATTTTAATCGTTCCTTATCAAAGTTCCGCATTTTCCAAACACCGAATATGGCTTCCTTCACGATGCCCTTACTCATTTTGGAAACCCCCTCTTTTCTATCTACAAATGTGATGGGCACTTCCTTGATCTTAAAGCCCAGTTTCCAGGCACGGTACTTCATCTCGATCTGGAAAGCATAGCCTATAAACCTTACTTTGTCCAGCGGTATCGTCTCTAACACCTTGCGTTTATAACATACAAAACCTGCGGTAGTATCGCGCACGGGTATAAATGTGATCACCCGGGTATAAATAGACGCCCCCTTTGAGATAAACACCCGGTCGGCTGGCCAGTTAACCACTTTTCCGCCCCGGACATATCTGGAACCCACCGACATATCTGCGCCGTTTTTACAGGCCTCATACAGTCTTGGAAGATCTTCCGGATTATGTGAAAAATCCGCATCCATTTCAAATATATAATCGTAGTGATGCGCTAAGGCCCATTTAAACCCGAAGATATAAGCAGTGCCCAGGCCTTGCTTGCCTGTACGCTCTACGATATGAAGTTGCCCGGAAAATTCCTGCTGCAGTGATTTGACGATGGAAGCCGTACCATCCGGAGATCCGTCATCTACTATCAAGACATGAAAATCCCCCTGTAAGGAAAATACTTTACGAAGGATTTTTTCGATGTTCTCTTTTTCGTTGTAGGTAGGTATGATGACAAGTTTGTCCAAAGGAGGCAACGGTTATTTTCGGGCAAAATAATGAATATCAAAAAACTTATGCGTTAAATTATTTACTACGCCTTTAATCCCAGATTTTTCAGCTTCATCCGGTTCAGTATTTCAGAAATTTTCTGCTTGGTATGAAGCGCAAAATCGGCTTGCATCATCCAGTCGTAGTATTGGGGTTCTTTGTTAAAAACCTCTTCTACTTTGATGCCCTTATATTTCCCGAAGTTAAAAACCGGATGCCCGTCTTTCATCACGATACGCCGGGCATAATCCACGAACTGTTCTCCTCCTGTGAATTTATGTAAAGCGGCTACTTCATGCGACAGCTCTTCGTAGCGGTCTAGCTGGGCTTCCAGAACGTCAATGGTCGCATTGACATCCGCAGCAGCACTGTGTGCATTTTCCAGTGTTTTCTGGCAATAAAACTTGTAAGCGGCTGTCAGCGAGCGGCTTTCCATTTTAAAGAAGATCTGCTGCACATCGATCATGTTCCTTTCGGTAAAATCCACATCAATACCGGCGCGCAAAAACTCCTCTGCCAATGCCGGGATGTCGAATTTACTGGAGTTGTAGCCTCCCATATCACAGCCTTGCATCCATTGGTAGAGTTCGTGAGCGATATGCTTGAACAAGGGAGCATCTTTAACGTCCTCGTCTTTTATCCCGTGAATGTCCGTGGTTTCCTTGGGAATGGGTATGCCTGGGTTTACCCTGCGGATAAATTGGTCCCGGGAACCGTCCGGCTTCAACTTGATCATGGCAATTTCTACTATCCGGTCTTTTGCAGGATCGACACCTGTTGTTTCTAGATCAAAGAAAATAATGGGACGTTTAAGGATCAGTTGCGCCATGGGGTTATTCCAGCTAGTTTACGAACGCTTCAAAGATAGGGGTCTTTGATTAAGAAACATGATATTGCCCTTAAAAGACGGATTGGGCGGGGAGGCTGTGGTAGTGCAGCAGCTCAGCAACCGCTGGACGACATGTTGTTCTTACCATTACCGATGAAGGAAAAACTCATTTTTACCTGGTGATCTCCTGTTGTAAGCAAATTCCATTACAACACATACATCTTTTGCCATCAACAATTTTGACACACTTAAGTCTTCCGTCTGGCTTCCGGTGAATTCGGATTTTTCATCCCGTGTTCTGATTGATCTTAAAGTTGCCTAACACGTACTTAGCTTTGTGCGCGATCGTATCAGCAGGGCAGTCTATTCTGCTGCCGTGCGACCGCTGATTTTTTCTCTTATTTCTTTATCTACTTTCAATTTAATACAAATCCCGCTTCAAGAGTTGATTTTAAAGAATTTCGCAAATTCTTTCTGCTGACAACAAATTGAGAACACTTATACGCATTTTATGAGTTTAAACCCTACTAAGACCCTAAAAAAAAGCAGGTGCCCCTAAATCACCTGCTTTCTAATTTTCTCTATGATACTTGCCAGCCAGTGGGTCTACTCCCAGCCATCTGCCCGTCTGCGTATCATACTGCCTGGCTCCTTAGTTATACCAGTTCAATCCGAAGTCACTTTGCAATTCCTTACCGTTGTACCGGTATTCATTCTTCTCGCCAGGAGTCGTTGTTCCCTGACTGAGAGTAAGCCCAAATACTTATCAGTATCTTTTTTCTTGTAATCTTTGATTGGTATTTGATGTTGCCTATGCATTTGCACAGGAGTTAGCATTTGATTACTTAAATGTGGTCTTAAGTTATTATAAAACTCAATAGATTGTTCAACTTGAATCTGAAGTTGCCCGATATCCTCAAATCTGTCTGCGAGCCCAAACTCGTCTTTTAAAATACCATTGATACGTTCGGCTACAGCATTTTCATAAGGATCGGATTGCTCTGTCATACTAATAGCGATTTGGTTGTCTTTAAGTATATTCGTGTAAAGAGCAGAACAATACTGGAGTCCTCGGTCAGAATGATGGATTAGCGGTAATGAAGGATATTGCCTGGCGGCTATCGCCATTCTTAATGCTTGTGCTGTATCGGCTGAGCTCATGCCTGAACTTAGTTTATATCCCATAATACGCTTGGAGTAAGCATCGGTTATAAGATGTAAGTAGTGAAAATTATCAACAGTTTCAATATAGGTAATGTCCGATACCCATACCTGTTCAGGACGAATTATACGGCTGTCCTATCCCAAAATCTCTCCCCGGGATGATATCCGGGTTCCGATTGCCAGGCTCTGTAAGCTTCTAATCGATTTTCATACATGCCAGCCTTATCGTAATACCAAAAATCAAACGAGCCCGCAGCATATGGGTTTTTATCTTCTACTTTCTGACGTCCCTCACCATTTCCATCGGAGTCTCTCTGATCATCAGTGGATTGGTTGCCTGCACTTCCGTCACGAAGTTTGGGATCTTTACCAGCGTTTCCCCAACCCCAGGCCAACGAAGAAGGCACCCATAAAAGGATATGCTTTTTGATCTGCCAGGATAGGAAGATTTTTGGTATAAGCAGAAAGCTGAGCGCCGATCGTAAGGAGTTGGATAAAGCTTTTCCCTTTCGCAGGCTCTATGGTGAAGGCTCCTTCCAGGTAGGCACCCGGCACATAGGTTATCTGGTTCAGTCCTTTGCCCCATTTGCCGGCACCTAATACCCGGTCCCGGCTCAGGAAGGCTTCCTTATTGCTTTCGGTATAGTGTTCTTCCTGCAGCCAAACACGCTCCTGCGGAGTATATTCCACATAGAGCAAACGGAGGTAATAGGGCTTTAGCATCGCCAACGAGATACCGGCGCCGTAGCGAAAGCTCATGGAAATGTTTCCTTCCAGGATACCCGGCAGGAGGAGCTGTTCCCGGCCATAGCCCAATTGGAGGGTATAGAGGTTGTTGATCTTACCAAAGATGAAGGGAGTGCTATTACCCAGTTCGGGAAAGTTCTTGTTTTCACCCTGTTGCTTGATTTCTTTTTCGTGCTTGATTTCTGAAAATCCCAAACGATAAAACTGAGATTGTCCTGCGTGTTTGCCTTTCCTCCTGTCATGGTCATCTCCCACCGGTTTCTGATAGCTGATCTCGCCTCCCCATCCGTTGCTGTACAGCCTGCCCCCGACAAACAGGGCATCGTGGTAGCTGCTGTCCATTCCCCATTGTTGCAACTGTTTTTTCCAGCGTTTTACAGAGTTCGTTGTTTTACCGCTTTGTTTGGATACCGATTGTTTCACTTTGGACGGTGCATCCCAGATGCTGTTATCCTGGGATTGGGCTTGCGAGGATGCAAAAGATAACAGCAGGCTGCAGCCATAACAACAGCCATATCGCAGGAGTGCCAGCAGAAATCTTTGGGTGAACGCCATGAGTGCAGTATCTTGGGCAAGTTACACAAACCCAGTTACATCACCGGTGTTCCTCTTTTTATCTAAACGGCAGTTTTGGCAATGGACTGTTTTAGTATGGGCAACCATTATGCTCGGAACTTGTTTTGCTACAGCGCAGCAGGGGAATGCGGCTCTTTCTTACAATCGTTTCCAATATCATACTTACCGCTGGCAATCGTTCCATACGGATGCCTTTCATATCTATTTTCCCAGGGGCTATGATAGTCTTTGTGCTTTTACGGTGCGGGAGCTTCCGGGAATTCGTTCTTTGCTGAAGCAGCGCATGACCACGGAGCTGGACAGATCGCCTCACATCATTCTCTACCCCGCTACAGATCAGCTGTATGAAACCAATATCGGGAGCCTGGAATCGGCAAGTCATACATTGCCTACAGTGGTTTTAAAAGGCAATCGCCTGGTCGTGGCTTATGAGGGAAGTTATGACGCGTTGAGGTTGCAGTTGGCAGAGGCTATGACAAGGGCGGTCTGGGAGGAGCAGTTTGAGAGTGGGATAAGGGAACAGCTAAAAGGCACGATACTCGTCCATCATAAAATCCCGGACTGGTGCAAGGAAGGGATGATCTCCTGGTTTGCCCGGGGCTGGACGATCGAACAGGAAGACCAGCTGCAACGAAGTTTTACGCAACCGGGTTTTGAAAACTGGCAGGAGGTGATCGCCTTCCAGCCAAAACTCTCTGGTACAGCTTTCTGCTATTACTTGGTCAAGCGGTATTATCCGCAAGCGGTCTTGCAACTGTACCAGCAATTAAGGAAGAAAAAGGATGTAAACCGGGCGATCCGGCTTATTACCAAGAAAACATTACCGGAAACCTTGTCCGATTGTTTTGCTTTTTATAAAGAACGGTTTCAGGCTGAGGGAAGTTCGCTGTTAACCAGAACGGACTGGGATAGCAGTATTATCCGTTTAAAACATCCGAAAGGGGCATTAAAAAAACTGGAAGTAAGTGCTGACGGGAAGAAAGCGGCTTATGTTATTTATTCTAACAAGCAACGTACTATTTACATCACAGACCTGGCTTCCAATGAAACCGTCCGGCTGACATCCTATAAACTCCCACCCTGGTTCGGGGAGTTGAGTAAGGACGTGTATCCGGTTATTCAATGGAAAAGGGATAAGCAGGAGTTAGGAGTAATTTACCCTGCTAAAGGAAACCTCGTATTAAAGACGTATTCAGCAACAGGCACTGAATTGGATGAGCGCACCCTTAAACAGGTCGACGGAGTCAGGTCAGTGGCTTTTTTTGATGAGCATCAGTTGTTGCTGGCTGCTTACCGGAAAGGACAAAGTGATATCGTGGTTTACGACCCTCGTAAGAACCAATACCGGGCCATCACGAACGATCGTGATGATGATAGTAACCCGGTGGCGGACCAGCGGTCGGGGGAGGTGTTCTTTCTCTCCAACAGACAATTAAAAAAAGAACATCATGACGTTTCAATAAACAAAGACAGCCTTTACCGGGCACAGGGTATTTTTCGTGCTTCCAATCTTAAACAGCCTCTCGTCACCGACACCTCAGCTTATATTCACTGGGATCAACCCAGGTTGCTTCGCGACGGATCTATCCTGGCTACACATACCCGGTACGGACAGGAACGCTTTGCTTACCTCAATACATCAGGCAGTTTTAAAACGTTGCTATCCTATCAGCCATTCAGCTATTCTTCAAAAAATAACCTGCTTCATTTTTATGCATCCAGAGGAGACAGTATCTATTTAAAAACGATAGCGGCAGATGAATGGTTAGCCCGGCAAGACGGCGTGCCGGCGGATACGGTTACTCCCTGGTTACTGGATTACCGGTCAGACGCGGCTTTAAGGGCGAAAGAGGATAGCATTTTAAAGGCTGTGCGAATGAACAGCGAACCTTCTTTCCTGGAAGGAGTGTTAAAGCCCCGAAATAGCAGTGAGCTTGGACAACAACGAAAGGACAGTATCTATCAAAGCCTGCAATACGATGCCGCCAGGATTCAGCCTTATGTCCTGCAGCTGCATAGCGCGTATTTTATGGCCCGGGTGAACAATGATTATTTTATCAACCGCTACCAGCCTTATCAAAGCTACCAGGGACAGTTCAAGTTCCCGGAGATAGGGGGCATGGTTCAGGGTGGTTTTACCGACCTGTTTGAAGACCATCATTTCAACATAGGGTATCGCCTTCCTGCCGGAACGGAGGGCAGCGATTTCTTTGTTTATTATCAAAACACGAAAAAGAAAACGGACTGGGGTATCCGGTATTTCAGAAAAGTGGAAACCCTGCAGCCGGATCCTAAACGGGATTGGAAGGATGAAAACGGGAATGAATATCCGAATTCGGCCAAGGTAAAAACACATTATTATGAATTATCGCTTCATCATCCTTTGAGTTATTACGCTTCTATCGATTTCAATACGGCGTTCCGGAAGGACAGAACGGTTTTCCTGGCGACGGAAAAGTACAGCCTGCATTTTGCTCCTGTGAAAGCTGCATGGTCCATCAATACCTTGTCCTATCATTATAACAAACTACGGCCGACATTGCCGATGCTTTATCAGGGTTTTAACGGGAAGGCTGTATTAGATGTGTTCGCAGGTTTGCAGGGTGTGGCAAAAGATGCGGTTTATGGGACGAGTATCCACCTGCAATACCATCAACCGATCTATAAATATATTACAGCTGCTCTGAGTCTCAAAGGCGGTCATAGCGGGGGCAAGCAGAAGCTGTTATATAATATGGGCGGTGTGGATCACAACCTTACGGTTCGAACAGACTCGTCTGTCCATTTTAGCCAGGATGCTCCTTATGCTTTCCAGACCTTAGTGACTCCGCTGCGCGGCTTCCCTCAGAATAGTTTGTTTGGGAACCAATATACTCTGCTGAATGCGGATATCTACTTCCCGGTCTTTCAAACCTTAGTACCGATCGAAACGAACTTCTCTTCTATCAACCAGTTGCAACTGGGTGTATTTACTGATGTAGCCTATGCGCGGGAAGGCTGGCGTGCTCCTGCCACAGGGCAATCAAGAATAGCGTATGGATTGAGCGCCCGTACCTTGCTCGCTGGTTATTCCATCCGGGTGGATGCTGCGTTGCCCAATCCGTATAGCAGTAAGGTGAGGTGGTGCCTGAGTGTGAGCCAGTAAGAAAATGCAAGACCGGGCACTGGAGTATTTTATAGCTATCACCTATTTTTCAGTATTGATCTATAGTTCCGTGACTGATCCCGCTATACATCTCTCCATCTGTAACGGAGAATGCGAGGGAATACCTAATATTATTTCCAGCATCTTTGTATCGCTAAACAAGTTTCATGAAAAATTTTAAGAAATACATAAAGTTACCCGCAACACCCGAGGAAGTTTATCTCGCTCTTACCCGCGCTACCAGTTTGCAGCTCTGGACCGGGGCCACGGTTGAATTTGAAGAAAAGGCTGAAACAGAGTTTTCGCTATGGGACGGAGACATCGTGGGGAAAAACCTGGAATTTGACTATGGTAAGAAGATCGTACAACAATGGTATTTTGGGGAAGACAATGCCCCCTCGCTTGTTACCATCAAGCTGCACGAGGACAAGGAAGGAACTTCTATGGAATTTGCACAAACCAATATTCCGTCTGAAGATTTTGAAGATTTTACGGAAGGGTTGGGAAGCCACTATTTCGAAGGCTTACGGGATTTCTTCGAGGAAGACTAGCAGGCTGATATTAATCCCAGCTCCTTATTGCTACTTAGATATTGATTTAATATTCCACATACATTTGCCTGTAATCCAGGCTTTCTTAATGACCATGCTTTACATCAATCGGCTTTTGAAAAAACACTTGTTACCGTTCTTACTGTTCGCTTTTTTCCAGGCTAATGCCCAGATTAATAAGTTCCAGGAGATTGTCAGCAACAATACAGCAGCTATTGAGTTATATGAAGGGATACCTACGGCTGATGGAGGCTATATGGGAGTGGGATATGCACAGGCGTCCACCGGGATTTATAACGGCAACTACATGGTCAAAACGGATTCAGTAGGAGCGGTTCAGTGGACTATTAATTTCATCGATTCAGCCTATATGTACCTGCAGGGTGTGGGTCAAACCTCCACCGGTGCTTATATTGTTTCGGGCACCCGAACACTTTTCGGAACATCTTCTGCTACCATTGGCAAAGTAAGCGCCACGGGAACAGTGGTATGGTATAAAAGAGTGGAAAGCGGGAACGATGGTGTTTTAGCTATTGAGCATAATGGCGGTTACGTCTTTTCAGGTGAAGCCATGGGAAATAACAACTACGGCACTTATTTATTTAAAACGGATACGAATGGCAATACGCTCTGGTCGCATTTTTATGAAATGAACGGTTACATGCGTTTTAACTCAATCAGGCGAACTGCCGATGGCGGGCTCTTCCTGGTCGGTTCTGCAGGCGTTACTAATACCGCCGATGTTTTCCTGATGAAAACAGATGGAAATGGCAATATCAGCTGGATGAAGCGATATGCTTCTGATTTTAATGATAATGATGCAGGTATGTTCGGGATGCAGGCGAAAGACGGAGGGTACATCGTCAGCGGATACACCACTATCGATAACTTTGCAAATACGCACGCTTTCCTGATGAAAACCGACGCCGGCGGGAATATGGTATGGGCAAAGAAGTATGGTATCGGGGATAATGAACTGGGTTGGTCAACAGATCAAAGTCATGATGGAGGCTACATTCTGACAGGCAGTACCGTAAGGAGATTTAAAGCGGCCAGCGATGGCTTTCTTATAAAAACAGATGATACAGGTGGTGTTCAGTGGGTGAAATTATTCGGAGACGCTGCAGGCGATGTTTTAGTTTCCGGGAACCAGGCTGCTAACGGCGGTTATCAGGTTATCGGCACATCCAATAGTTTCGGATCTTCCGGTATACGGGCTGCCTATTTAATAAAAACAGACTCTTCCGGCAACGCAGGCTGCAACCAGCTGGACACGATAGTCAACATACAGGAATTGATTTTTCAATCTGTTCCGGTTACCCTTCCGGCCGATGACCCCGGAGTAACATTGGCGTCACGAAACGTAACATCTTCCAATCCAGGGACCCTCCTTACTTTATGCTCAACGGTAGGAATCCCTGCTGTCACGCAGCAAACGGAGATTGCTCTTGTTCCAAATCCTGCATATTCCCAAGTGACTATTTCAACACCGGCGCAGGATATTGAACGGATTTCGCTCACCGATGTTACGGGCGCCGTTATTTATCAAACGGACCGTCTTCATCGTAGTCAGGCAGTCGTGGACATCAGTCAATTTCCGGCAGGTACGTATTTTTATATCATAACTGCAGGACAAAAGACAATGCGCGGCAAACTAGTAGTTATACATTGATTTCACCTGAACAATAGGGTACCGGATGTTATGCCGGCTTTAGTTAGTGCTCTTTCCTGTAAAAATCCATATTCTTCGCCACTTTATCATTGCATAAGTTCCCGATACTTCCCTCATGCGTGTGGGACAGGTTAGCGGCCTGATACATAAAACTGCCGGCAGCTACTTCTTCTCCTACCTGCCGGTAAGCATCCCGGAAGGGTATACCGGTGCTTACCATATCATTCAGTTTTTCCACCGTAAAGATGTACTCATATTTTGCATCATTGAGTATGTCCTGCTTCACCTCTATATGCTGAAACATCAGCAATGCCAGATCCAGGCAGGATTTTAAAGATTCTATGGCCGGGAAGAGGATTTCCTTGGTCAGCTGCATATCCCTGTGATAGCCGGATGGTAAATTATTGATCAGCAGTGTCAGTTCATTGGGTGTGGATTGTATGCGGTTGCACTTAGCCCTTATGAGTTCAAATACATCCGGGTTTTTCTTATGCGGCATGATACTGCTGCCTGTTGTGAGGTTATCGGGCAAGCTGATAAAACCAAAGTTCTGGCTATTATAGAGACAGACATCCGTGCTCAATTTAGACAATGTAGCCGCTACAGCGGACAAACCAAACGAAACAAATTTCTCCGTTTTGCCCCTGCTCATCTGCGCATAGATACTATTGTAGTGCATATCACGAAAGCCCAGCAGCCGGGTAGTCATCTCCCTGTTGAGTGGAAACGATGACCCATACCCTGCCCCGCTGCCTAAGGGATTTTTGTCCGTCATTCTGAACGCCGTCAGAAGCATGTCCATATCATCAACCAGCGCTTCTGCATATGCACCGAACCATAAGCCAAAAGAAGATGGCATGGCTACCTGAAGATGCGTATAGCCCGGCATCAGCGTGCCGGAATGTTTATTGCTTAATGCAATCAGCAAGTCAAACAAATCCAGCACTTTCGTTTTTACGATTTTCAGTTCATCTTTAAGATAAAGCTTGATCGCTACCGCCACCTGATCATTCCGGCTGCGCCCGCTGTGTATTTTTTTTCCGGCTTCACCGATTCGCTGGGTCAGCATCCATTCTACCTGGGAATGGATGTCTTCACATTCAGGAGTGATGTTAAAATGACCTGCCTCGATTTCGGCATGTATATTCTCCAGTTCGTTATGAATGACTTCATATTCTTCTCTTGTCAACAACCCGACTTCGCAGAGCATAGCGGTGTGCGCCAGTGAACCTTTCACATCATATCTTGCCAGTAATAAATCAAAGTCTCTGTCATTGCCGACAGTAAACCGCTCTACCTGTTCTGATATGTCCGTATTATTTTTTTGCCAGATTTTCATACGATCTGCTTTAGCATTTTTATGTAGATATCAATTCCCTCTTCAATTTCATGCAGGTAAATAAATTCATCTGCGGTGTGGCTTCTTGCCGAATCCCCCGGTCCCATCTTTAATGCCGGGAAATTCATGAACACTTTATCCGATAAGGTAGAAGAGCCAAATACATTTCTCCCTAACTGCCTTCCCGCTTTCACCAGATCATGATCTGCATCTATAGATGTAGATCGCAACCGTAGGCTGCGGGCCACGACATCGCAGTTCACATAACGCTTAATCTCCGTCACAATTTCTTCGTTCGTATAACAGTCATTCACCCGGACATCTACTGTAAACCTGCATAGCTCCGGTACGACATTATGCTGTGTACCTGCGTTTATCATAGTTACCGACATTTTTACGGGACCTAGTGTATCAGACACTTCAGCGAACTGATAGTTTTGAAACCACTCAATATCCTGTAACGAATTATAAATGGCATTTTCACCCTCGTTGCGTGCGGCATGCCCGGCAATACCTTTTGTTTCGCAGTCCAAAACCAATAATCCTTTCTCCGCTATGGCCATGTGCATCAGCGTCGGTTCTCCTACAATAGCTGCATGTATCGTTCCTAACCCTGGTAGTAAGGCGGCGATTCCATCAGCACCGGATATTTCTTCTTCTGCAGTGGCTGCGAAAAGCAGGTTATATTCCATGTCTTGTTTATCATAAAAAAACAGGAATGCTGCCATTAAAGATACCAGGCATCCACCCGCATCGTTACTCCCTAAACCATAGAGCTTATTGTCTGTCTCTATTGGCACAAAGGGGTTTTTGGTATACGAATGATTAGGTTTTACCGTATCGTGATGTGAGTTAAGCAGCAAGGTTGGTTTTGCAGGGTCGTAGTGTTTATTGGTAGCCCATACGTTATTCATTTGCCTGTCTACCCTTACATTTCTGGATTCCAGGAATTGCACCAGCATAGCAGCAGTACCCTGCTCTTCCTTACTAAACGAAGGGGTGGCAATCAGTCTTTTTAATAACTGCACGGCGTCCTTGTATAACACTTGTTGTAGTTGGTCACTCATTGTATAACAGTTCCGTTATTTCCTTTTAAAATATCATTGATAGCTGAAGCGTTGCCAATTACTACTCTTTTCACGCCGGATCTTACTGCCTCACAAGCGTTATTTATTTTAGGTATCATACCGTCCGAGATAACGCGGTCATTCACCAGCTTATCGACGTCACCCGTATGGATTTGCGAGATCACTGAATCTTCGTCATCCGGATTCAGCAGTACACCATTCTTTTCAAAACAATAAATCAGTTGCACATCCATGACTGCCGACATCGCTTTGGCTATCTCCTGGGCAATTGTATCCGCATTGGTATTTAATAAGTTTCCCTCGCCATCATGTGTGAGGGGTGCGATGACGGGAATGAGACCCATTTCTAAAAACGCCTCAATTACCCCGGTGTTTATACCCGAACTATCTATATCTCCAACAAAACCGAAATCCACATCGCTAACGGGGCGCTTCTTTGCCTTGATTATCGTCGCATCGGCACCGGTAAACCCGATAGCATTACTGCCAAGCTCCTGCAAGCCCGCTACAATATTCTTATTAATAAGCCCTCCATATACCATCGTCACCAGGTCCAGGGTTTCTTTATCTGTAATACGCCTTCCATCCATGTATTGCGGCTGTATGCCCAATCTAAAACCGATATCCGTAGCGATCTTTCCTCCCCCGTGCACCAGTATTTTAGCACCGTCTATTCTGCTGAAATCCGCTAAAAATGTAAGAAGCCTGTTCGCATCATCAATGATATTCCCCCCGATCTTTATTACCGTAAGCATGAGCTAATTATGTTTTAAAATTTCGGATAACACTGCCTGTGCTGCATAAACCCTGTTGGCAGCCTGCTGCGTCAGGATGTTATTCTTTGTATTCAATATTTCACTGCTTACCTCTATGTTTCTACGGAGCGGCAGGCAATGCATTAGTTTTGCCTGGTTTGATCTATCCAGATGTTCCGGCGTCAGCATCCAACTGCTGTCTTCACACAAGATCTTTCCATAATCGGAGAAGCTGCTCCAATTCTTCACATATACAAAGTCTGCGTCCTGCAATGCCCGCTGCTGATCATATTCAATTAAGGCACCGTTCGTGTATGTGGTATCCAGTTCATATCCTGCAGGGTGTGTGATCACAAAATCAGCTTCCTGCCAGGCATTCACCCATTGTGAAAATGAATTGGCAACACATTGCGGCAGTGGCTTGATATGCGGCGCCCATGTTAGCACCACTCTAGGTCTTCGTTTCTCTTTGTGCTGTTCCGTAATGGTCATAATATCTGCCAGGCTTTGGAGAGGATGCAGGGTGGAACTTTCAAGACTTATTACCGGAATGCCTGTATGCTGTATTAATTGACCGAGTAGCACTTCTGCATAGTCTGCCTTTCTATCCTGCAACGACGGGAAGGTACGTACGCCTAAGACATCAAAATAAGCCCCCAGCACAGGTGCCGCGTCCTTTATATGTTCTACCGTAGCGCCGTTCATAATGACTTCATCATCCAGTTCAAGCTGCCAACCCTCCTTATCGATGTTGAAAACAATGGCTTCCATGCCCAGGTTACGTGCTGCGATCTGCGTACTGATACGTGTCCGCATACTGGGGTTCATGAACAACAACCCTATACGTTTGCCATAACCCATTGTCGTTTCCGACAGCGGATTTGCTTTATAGTGCAGCGCCTTTTCCACAAGATGGTTGATGTTAGAAACATCAAAAACAGAAGTAAAATGTCTCATATCAATTTAACCCGTTTAAGTAGTCTATTTCTATTTTAACGGCATTCACCAGCATATGGATTTCCTCTTTCCCGATATTTAAGGCAGGCAGAATGCGGATGACATTCGGCTTCGCTTCACCGGTGAATATTTTTTGTTTATGCAGGAGATTTCTCCTCAAATCCCGGTGCTGATTTTCCACATCAAATCCAATCATCAACCCTTTGCCTCTGACATTCTTTATGCCGTCTATTTGCTTCAGTTGCTTCTTGAGGTATTCTCCTCTATCATGGGCAAGGTTCAACAATCCGCCTTGTTGAATAACATCCAATACTGCCAATGCTGCGGCACAGGCGAGATGATTGCCTCCGAAAGTAGTGCCCAGCATGCCATACTTGGGTTGTATATGCGGGGCAATGATAATACCGCCAATAGGAAAGCCGTTGCCCATCCCCTTTGCCATGCTGTATATATCTGCATTCACCCCGGCATAATCGTGTGAAAAGAATTTGCCGCTGCGCCCATAGCCGCATTGCACGCTATCCGCTATATACACCGCTCCATGTTCATCACACAAATGACGTACGGCTTGAAGAAATTCGTCCGACGCTACATGTATTCCCCCCACACCTTGTATGCCTTCTACGATCACCGCGGCTGTCTCGTTACCGTATTGATCAAAATAGTCCTGTAAAGCTGTTACATCATTAAAAGGCAGAAACACTACATTCTCCGTTTCATTTACAGGAGCCACAAGGCTCTTGTTATCGGTAGCGGCCACCGCTAGTGAGGTACGTCCGTGAAAAGATCCGGAAAAGGCTATTACTTTACTTCGTCCTGTATGAAAGGATGCAAGCTTGATCGCGTTTTCATTCGCTTCAGCTCCCGAGTTGCATAAAAAAAGCTGGTAACCTTCTTTACCGGAAACCGCGCCCAGTTTTTCAGCAAGCTGCTGCTGTAAAGGAATTTGTACGGAGTTGGAATAGAAACCAAGCTGATGCAATTGTATTTCGATAGCTTCTATATAATAAGGATGGCAGTGCCCTATCGATATGACAGCATGACCACCGTAGCAATCAAGATATCTTTGCCCTTGATCATCCCATACATACGAACCGCTTCCTTTTACTATCGTGATGTCATTTAGGGGATATACTTCAAAAAGCTTCATGGCTGTTTAGTTTTTTTTAAAATGAAAGAGATTTAAGCTTTAGCCCGATATCTTCAGGCAAGCCAAAAACAAGATTCATATTCTGTACGGCCTGCCCGGATGCGCCTTTCAACAGGTTATCGATAGCAGAATGAACGATCAGCTTCCCATCCATCTGCTCCAGGTGTATCAGGCATTTGTTGGTATTTACTACCTGCTTCAGATCAATCATATTCCGGGATACATGTGTAAACGGATGTTGGTGATAACAGCTTTCATAGATCTCGTATACATCATCTATCTCTTTATCACACGCTGTATATGCAGATATATAGATACCCCGTGTAAAATCGCCTCTCCAGGGAATAAAATTCAGTTTAGAAAAGCCAGCCTGTTTAGTCTGCAGTGTCTGCAAAATTTCCTGAACATGCTGGTGGCTCAATGCCTTGTAAGCCTGTATATTATTAGCGCGCCACGCGAAGTGTGAAGAGGCTTGCAGCTTTTGTCCCGCCCCCGTCGCGCCTGTAATACCGGTCACATGAACTTCATGCAGTAAACCGGAGATCGCTAAAGGAAGTAAGGCTAGTTGTATAGCTGTAGCAAAACAACCTGGGTTCGCTATGGATTTTGCATGGATAATATCCTGCTTATTAATTTCCGGTAGTCCATATACAAATTGACGGTTTCCCAGAGTGAAATGAGATGCTAGCCTGAAATCCTGCGAAAGGTCGATCACCACCCTATCGTCTCCTACCTTATTGGATTGTAGAAATTCTTTCGCTTCTCCGTGTCCGACACATAAGAAAAGCACATCAACAGGCGCATCCGATTCTGAAACAAATTGCATGTCCGTATCTCCTGTTAAATCGGTATGGACGGAAGCGATATAGCTCCCTGCATGACTCCTGCTATGCACAAAAGCAATTTCCGCAACAGGGTGATGAAGTAATAGGCGAATTAATTCACCACCGGTATATCCTGCTCCACCTATAATGCCCGCTCTTATTTTATTATTCATGAGTTATCTTTCTGAGGGATCGCCGTTTATCGCATGGAAAATAGCTATCTGGTTACCGAATATTTTTGCAAAACCTTTTACATCCTGACCATCCCATGTATTATTCATCTCCCCATAAGCCCCGAATTTATTATTCATCAAATCATGAGGACTTTCGATACCTGTTATCACAAACCGGAAAGGATGCAGCGTGATATATACACTACCCGTAACATGCTCCTGCGTATCCAGCATGAACTTTTCAATATTGCGCATCGTAGGATCCAGCATCATGCCTTCATGCAGCCAGTTACCATACCAGGTGCCAAGCTGATCTTTCCAGTACAGTTGCCATTTGGTAAGTGTATGTTTCTCCAGCAAATGATGCGCTTTGATAATAACAAGTGGTGCCGCCGCCTCAAAGCCTACGCGTCCTTTGATACCGATAATCGTATCCCCAACATGGATATCACGACCTATTCCGTAGGATTGCGCGATGCGTTGCAACTGTAGGATGGCTATAACGGGATCGATGTTTTTCTCCTCATTTATCCCGGTTAACTCTCCCTGTTCAAAGTGCAGGGCGATGTCTAGCGGAGCGGTGGATGTTACTGGGGTAGGCCACGCCTCCTCCGGCAGGTAGCCGTTACTGTTCAACGTTTCCTTGCCACCCACGGAGGTTCCCCACAAGCCTTTGTTAATACTGTATTGTGCTTTTCGGAAATCCATTGTAACCCCGTTTTCTTTCAGGTAAGCTATTTCCGCCTCCCTGCTCAACTGCATATCCCTGATGGGAGTCAGTACCTGCACATCCGGTATCACACTCTGAAAGATCATATCAAACCGCACCTGGTCGTTACCTGCACCCGTACTTCCATGAGCCACATAGCCAGCACCGGTGCCCTTAGTATAATCCGCTATTGCCTTTGCCTGCAGCATACGTTCGGCACTCACGCTTAACGGATAAGTAGCATTCTTCAATACATTGCCGTAAACCAGGTAACGGATACACGATTCATAATACAGGGATGTCACGTCAATAACTTTAAAGGAAGCAACACCCAATGATAAGGCTCTCGCTTCGATCTCGTTCAGTTCCTGAGTGCTAAAGCCACCCGTTTGAACGGTTACAGCGTGTACTTCAAGGCCGAGTTCTTTGTTCAGATAGATGGCACAGTAGGTAGTGTCCAAACCACCGCTATAGCCCAATACAACTTTTTGTTTCATTATTACCAGCTTGTTGCTACCAACATTTTTGATTTTTGAATAAATAGCTTTTTGATGCGCAGCAGACGTTCGTATATTCTTGCTTTCTTTTTAAACTGCCGGGCTGTTTCTGCGGGTTCAAAATGGTCTTCAGGATCAAATAGCATCGCTGTGCATAAACAGTTTTTACGCTCCTTGCTCATGAGTATGTCGTAGTTCACGCAATTTTTACAACCTGCCCAGAAAGCATCATCCTGCGTAAGCTCCGAATAGGTTACCGGTTCATAACCCAGATCACTGTTTATTTTCATGACGGCTAAACCCGTGGTAAGCCCGAATATTTTGGCGTTGGGATAAAGCGTTCGGCTTAACTCAAATATTCGCTGCTTAATTTGTTTGGCCAGCCCGCTTTTCCTGTACTGCGGAGCTACTATCAGCCCCGAGTTTGCCACATATTTCCCATGGCTCCAACTTTCGATATAGCAGAAACCGGCCCAGTCTCCTTTTTCGGTAAGGGCTATTATGGCTTTGCCTTCAAGCATCTTTTGTTCGATATATTCCGGCGTTCGCTTGGCAATACCGGTGCCGCGGGCTTTGGCAGACGCAGCCATTTCTTCGCATATAGTATGCGCGTAGCAGGCATGATGGCGGGCAGCCACCCATACCCGGAAAGATTGGTTCATTATTTCAATGCGTTAAAAAATGATGGATATACATGTACGCAACGTGAGAGACACGTGGCATCAGATATTTGAAAACCAAAAAGACTTGGTTTCTTCAACAGTCTATGCTATTGGAATCCTGTATATCAACGTCGCAACCAGAGGCAGGCAGTGCGATTAGAAAAAACTGAACCTGTTATCGTTTCAGCAAAAAACCCACCCATGAAGCCTGCATCCTGTGCAGTCTTGCAACGAAGCGATTGTAAGAAGGTTTTTTTCATTTCCTGATGTGGATCTAAGAGATATTTAAATATTTTGAAGGCGCAAATGTATACTTTTTTTCAACAGTACAAAATGTAGTCTGAAGATATTTAGTCAAAACTTTTGCAATGATTGTAATTGGTTAATGTGTATTCCGATTTTCTAACTCGATGGATATCTAACGACGAGCAGTATGATCAAAGCGAAGCCGGACAATAGCAGGAATGGTATATAGATTTGCCTATGAACCTCTTCACCGGTGATTGTAAAATCAGTAATGCAGCACCACCCGACAATCAATCATATTCCTTTATTTCCAATCAATAGAACCAGGTCTGTATTATATAGGATCGGATGCAGTGCCTTTGCAGGCAGTATTGTTAACTACCATTATATCGATAAAAAAACAACCTATAAAAAAATGAGAGTTGATACCGTTAAAACACCGGTATAACAACCGTTTTATCACTCTGTTAAAACGATCGATAGAGGCGTATTCTTATAGTCTCGTTGTCCATATGCACCCTTCCCTATCAACGTGGTTCGGTTCGACAGGACAGGAATGGAAAAAAAGTTTTTTAAAAGCTCCCCTAACCCTGAACATGAAAACGGGGCAAAGTTTATTCTGTGAGTCGTGAAGGCTTTGCTGACGCTTATCACGCTCACAGGTGCTTTGCTGAGCTTGTAAGAAGCTATGCTGCTCCACCTTTATTTCTGTTCTCGCCATGATAACTATGTTGTTGCAGCAGGGAGAATTAGAGTCTGTAGTTGACTTTAAAGTAAGGTTGGTTTACTGGTAAAACAGATCGATTTTACGAGGCAACCCATAGTGAAATCAACGTCTTCCAGCATGGCATTTTGACGTAATACATTGGAAAGCACACTCTCGTGACATATTAGGAACTGGTCCTAAAATCCGGCGGAAATGTAAGTAGATGGACAAAACTGTGTGAAGTAGTGTAAGACGTACTTCATGTTTTCGGATCAAATTCTAACCTGGTAAAAAACGGGCATTATGCAGACCTCCATTTATTATTTTCTGCGTGTACCTCTATGCATAAATCTTCTTCGACTTCCTTGCTGCTTACGTCAATTTCAATAGTGTTTTCGTCCACTATTTTCATGCTTGTGTATACCTGCTGCCCGGTTGATTTCAGATAAAGCTGGATAGTAATACCCCTGGTTCCTAGGTTATGTGTTACCTTCATGTTTACTTCTATTCAATTTAGGCGTTAAACACTTCAACTTGTTCCATCAAACGATGTTTAAAAAATAAAGTAGCTGCGGTTCTGTTATCTTTATTTCTGGCTTTGCACCAATTGCTGTTTGATCTGATCAACCATGTTATAACCAAGTGGATAGACGCTTCATCTTCCAGGGTTAATCCATCCGCAATCTAAGATAAAGAACATGTATAAGAATACGCAGAGGTAAAAAACGGATTTTAATCCGATTAGTTTTAATTCATTTGAATCCTTGTTGAAATCGAAAATGTTTTCCTTGTTTCCCCTAAAGAAAAAAGCCTTTCAGGTTTGTCGTCTGAAAGGCTTGATTTTGTTGGTAGCGAGATCGGGATTTGAACCCGAGACCTCAGGGTTATGAATCCTAAGAAATATGATTCGAATTGAACTCTTATAACTCTAAATACTCATTTTAAAGGAATTTTCGTCTCAATTATGTTCATATGAACCCATATAACTACTAAAATGTTGTCGGATTGTTGTCGGATATTCATATCTTCATACTCATGGCAACGCTGAAAATTGTATTGAAAAAAGATAAAAAGGACGATGGTACTTATCCCCTAGTTATTCGCATTACGCACAACCGCAAAACAACATTCATCTATCTCAATCAGAGCATTAAAGAAACTGATTGGGATGCTGAATCTCAAACGGTAAAGAGGTCAAACCCTGCGTATAAAAGATTAAACAGCCTTTTGGTGGTCAAACTTGCAGAAGCAAGCAAGAAGGCAATTGAACTAGAACTTAAGAATGAATCGATCTCATCCAAAGCAGTTAAACAGGAAATAAAGCCTGTAGGAGACGCCTCTTTCTTTTCACAAGCTGCCGTTTATCTTAAAAACCTTAAAACAGCAGGAAAATACAATATTTATGTTTCGGAAGATGCACGCCTGAATATTATACGCGAGTTTATCGGTGGTAAGAATAGGGATATTGCTTTTTCGGAAATAGATATTGCTTTCCTCAACAGGCTTAAGGCATATCTAAAGGGTGTTCGGCAAGTAAAAGAGCGTACCGTAATGAATTATTTTGTCCTGATACGAACAATATACAATCAGGCAATCGCAGCAAAGCTGGCAAATCGTACCAATTACCCTTTTGGTAAAGACGGCATTAGTATCAAATATCCTAGCTCTGTCAAAATTGGTTTGGCGATGAATGATGTAAGTGCCCTTGAAACAATTGACTTGTCTGACAATGAATTTCACAACCATGCACGTAATATCTGGCTGCTCTCATTCTACTTCGCAGGGGTTCGTGCGGGTGATAGCCTGTTGCTAAAATGGTCTGACTTCCAGAATGACCGGTTGTATTACAGTATGAATAAAAACGAAAAAGCAGGAAGTTTAAAGCTATCAGATAAAGCCCTGGCCATTCTAAATCAATATAAGGGCAGGGAAACAAGACATAATCTTGTGTTTCCTGAATTGACTATCTTGGATGATGTAAACAATCTTTATGAAGTACAACGTAAAACATCTTACGCAGTTAAGCGGCTTGACAAGGCATTAAAAGAAGTGGCACAAAAAGCTAAAATCACCGTACCCCTCACGATGCACATTGCAAGACATACTTTTGGCAATATCTCCGGTGATAAAATCCCGGTGCAGATGCTACAGAAACTTTATAGGCATTCGTCTATCACAACAACCATCGGTTATCAGGCGAATTTTATTCACAAGGATACGGACGATGCATTGGATGCTGTAGTTGGTAGCTTTTAAGTTACTCCTTTATAATTTTTTGATTTGCGCAATAACACTATTTTCGCTACGCAGCTTTCAGACATAAATTCCTGGCGATAAATCCTGTATTGCAATCTCCGTCATGCCTTGTTTTAAATTTTGCAATTTGTTTAGTTTACCTGTAACATCATGCAGGTAACGCGTTGCATCTTTTGTCGGTGAACATTTCGCAGACCTTAATCATCAAATTATCCTTTAAATTGATTACTATAAACACCGACAATCAATCTATGTAATGGTCAACGAAAAACGGGAAGTAGGTGGTCAAAGCGAAAATAATGTCCAGTGCCTACTCTTATTCTATTAAGAACATGCCTTATTGTGTATCACTTTGTTTATCTGGGCCAATCCTATTCACGACTTTGTCCCTCATCTTAAGAACATAGTAATGATTTTCACCGAGAAGTGCCGATAAACTGTCAATCTTATTTATGGCCTCGGACATATCATTGGCCAAGTTGATAAATTCATATCTTTCTACCGAAAATTCAGGTGTAGCTAGTAGATACCCAGCATTTAAAACTGTTGTTGATACACCGCTAATTTTAGGATATTTTGCTATCAGCTTGTAAAATTTAAGGCGATTGTCAATTGCTGCACTTTTTTGATTTATTTGTATTAATCGCCGGCGAAATTCTTCTATTGCCAACCGCTCCCTTGTTTGATTTACAACTTTTCTCGCCCTTTCGTCTTCCGATTTATGTTTACGATCATTTATCTCTAACCTAATTTTCTCTATTTCAAGCTGTAATTTTTCTTTTTCCAAATTGTCTTTGACGTTGTCTTTCATTCCCTCAGAAACTATCGACTTTATAATTTCATTGATGCCGTTAATGACAATGGTAGTAGGTGCTAAGAAAACAGCGGTAAGTAGAGCAACCTTTATCGATTGCGATAGATTTCCTTGCTTATTTTTCTTTTCATTGAGATCTTTTATCCGATAGCGATTGAGCAATCCTCCTTCCAGCCGAGGTTCGATTTCGATTTCAATTTGTGCTCTACACGTGGTTGCTATTGTCCGAAACAGTAACAAAAACTTATGCTCTGCTTTATTCTGTAGCAGAGCATCCATTGTGTGGCTGCCATCATCAAAATGATAGTGAAGATCAAGAATACAATTATTCAATTCAGGATTTGTATATAGCAATGTAAATAAATTTCAGGTCTTTAAAAGGATCAACAGTGAGTAATGTCCATTCAGACTGGCATTCACTATAAGATTAATATCTACGAGTGCTAACAACAAATGATCAAATGCCAGCAATACAACCAATTACCAACTTCTTTCACTCTAGGTGGTAAGGCCTCCCCTCAAAATCTTACACTTGACCTTTTTGAGCTAGTCGGCACGGGCATACCTTTGCGAAGTCATTGCGGCTAAAAGGTACAATTGTAGCATTTCGCTTAACCTCTTTCCTTTTTCTAATAAACAGTGTTTGAAAAACTCTTTTTATTGTTCAATCAATTCAACTGATAAACGAAGCGTCGCTGACAATATTTCATTTAAGATAAATTATTCGATGCAAAAAAAATAAAGACTAGGGTCTGATACCCGATAGCTGATTTATAAAGGTGGTAAAAACAAACTCATCAACCTTATTTTTGTAGACAACGTTGGTTCTTTCATTTAGTTTCTTGATTATATAATATTTACCGTTAGATAATTCTATATCTAATTCATGGTCTATTATACGAACTGCTTCTGTTGACTTTGATCTAGAATATATTTTTATGAAAAGTTTTTCGGGTTTTAAAATGGCGGCTTTTGGATATTTTTCATGTAGACGTTTGAGTTCGCTATAGGCATCATTGAAACTATTATACCCAATTCGTTTATCGATATCACGTAAGATTGGATCACCTGAATCAGGTGTAATTCTAAGAGGCCTTTTCATTTTCGGGTGCCCATTTATTTGTAGCTTTTCGATTTCTAAATAGTAAACCTCTCCAGGCATTTCTTTAATCGAAATTCTTGCATAATTACCCAGATAGCCTTTCTCTATTTCCTCAACGGTTAGATTGTAATCATAAATCCACATGACAAATGAATTTTCGCCCCATTGATTGTGCTTATCAAATACCGTGTACTTATCTTTGAATGATTCTACATATTTGGAAACGGTAAAAACATCATAAAATATGCTTTCCTTATTCAGAATGCGCTGTATAGTTTCATTTAATACGTTCGGAAAATGGTTACGTTCCATGATTTTATTTGATAGTATGCGTTAGATGTCTTGATTAAAATACTTTTCAAGTTTTCCTTTGAGATATGCATTCCTACTTTTGTCTATTAATGATTTACCTTGTTCTAAATATTTCGGTAGGTCGTCGACGATGGTTGGACTCAGAATTTCGCAATGAATAATGTCTGCTATCGTGTTACCAAGGCCATGTAGATGGATGCTGTTTTTTAAAATATCGTAGGCTTTTAGATATTCATCTAGAGCAAAAGCTATATTTTTTTGAAGCAGTTTGTAATCACCAATGCTGCCATGGATATTCGCAATTCCCAAAATGTTGTTTTCTTTTCTAAAAATCGCCTCGGCTTTTTCCAAATAGGACATTCCTTCGACCACAGCTCTTCTAGTAATTAACATACTTCCAATATTTTTCATTAACTCGGCTTTCAATAATGGTAAGTCTAGCTGTTTAGCATTGTCCAAAGCGAGCACATAATGCATTTCTGCACTACTATATTTCACCTTCAGTTTATCTAAATCCGCTCTGCTTTTATAGAATAATGTTATTACTTGAGTGTCGGAAGATTGTCTTGTTACAAAATGTGCGTCTGTAAGAAGCCTTTCTGCCATGTCAGCATTACCTATCCTAATAAATACTTCTGCTTGTTTGATACAGGAATATGCCACTCCAATTTGATTATTTATTTGATTGTATTTGGAACGGGCTATTTTCAATTTAGTTATTGCGTTGTCAACCTCTCCTAATTTTAGATGAACGTCAGCCATGGCTCGATAAGCCTCTGCTTCGCCTAGTATGCCAGTATGATTGGAGTTAGAGTGATTTTTAACTTCGCTCCAGAGCTTTTCAGATTTTTCTAAAGTAGCAATGGCTTCTTCATTAAGATCGAAACACAGCTCCATAATACCGATTTTAAAATAAGATTCCGCTCGAAGTTTAATTGGTAAGTCTTCAGACTCCACAGTTAGTTTTGCGAGTGTGTAAGCATTGATAGCTTTATCTTTGCTCTCAATGCGAAAGAAGTTGTAGGAATCTTTAAGCTTTTCATTTATAATAGATTCAGGGTCAAAAAAAGGATAGAGTTTTAATTGCTCCATTATAAACCGGTGCTGTTGAATCGCAATTTCCAAGATTTCTTTCCTATAGTACGCGAATCCATTTTTCTTCTTGTTTAAAGTATTAAGTACAGACAACATAAACAAATCCGCATTTAACGGTACACCGTCATTTTCGAGAATTATAGCTTTGCTTGGAGGGCATGTATCTAAGAAGTTTTTTGTTTCAGAAAGAATAGTAGAGCTATTTTGATACGGCACCCATATGAGTTGACCTTGTATTAAATTGGGATTTGCAATCCAGGAAGAAAGTGTTTTCATGACCAAATCATCCCATCCAGAATATCCAAGGACTATCAACGAACTCGATTTTAGATGCTCCTCAAAACTTCTTTTTAGATTAGGATCAATAAGACTTATCTGGTCTTTTGTGTTTTTAAGGCGATATCCAGTATGTCTTCCATGAAGATGAACTATTTGTGGATGAGTTGGATCTATTTTAGGTACATCTATTGAATCAAGATCGCCAAATATTCTTCCTGTGTGATTGATGCTCAGTAGGGACTTAAGTAATAAATCGTCAAAATTGGTTGTGAATACTGTATGGCTGAAATAATTGTAGTCTCTCAAAATCGCCGCAAGGCAAAGGTGAGCAAGATTTGACCCTAAGTTCTTCGTGACCAGCGCAGTTAAAAACTTATGATGGATGTCAGAATCCTGTAATACCTCTTTGAAAATTATTTGATAGCATTCGGAAGATGCAATGTCTATATTGATAAATTCTTTCCGTGTTTGCTTTATCCAGCTGAATGCTACATTATTAAGATCATCAAAGTCTTGATCTGGGTTAACATCTTTTTCGTCATACCAAGCAATAAGATTTTTCAAGTCGGAAAGTTCATAATGGATTGCAGTATTGCTTTCATTGTCCCATGGTCGAACTTTCAAAACTTTGCTGATATACTCAAATAGTATGATTATTTTATTAACCGTTTTAACCGATGGCATTCCTGCTGTGACACTTACACCAGCCCCAATTAGCCAAGTATATCGTCTATTACTTTCTTTTTCAATTTGATCAAGAAAATCTTTAAGCTGTAAAATTGCTGCCATACGTTATATGCACCATTTTTTAGTTTAGGGAATAGGCTCTACACAAATTGAAAATATAAAAAAAATGGTATATTGTAGATAATCAGACGGTATAAGCCGATAGGATTAATAATCTGATGAAAATCACTTCCAAATATTGACTAATAATAGAATGCAACAATACTTAATATCCTTCCTCATCCATGGTAGGCTATATTAAGAATAATTTATCTTTTGAAGCGTAATTTACCGACTCCTACATTTGACAAATGAACAACGACGACGACAAATCTCTATTTTTCACGGAACTTGGGAAGCTGATCAGGTCTAATAATCTAGACCAAGTAAAAGAGAGCGTAACGAGAATACGCCAAGTTATGGGAGCTGGAAATTCCCACAAACGTGGACGATGAATGGTTTCAGAACGAGCGGGATAGAATTGTAAATAGTTTCCTGGATTATTATAACAGCTTGGTAAAGCCCAGCGAAAGTTAATGAAACGTTCTTATCAGATAATCCTATCGTTATTTCTGTTCATTACTGGTAGCACTGTAGGATTAATCTCGTTTACCACTAAAACATTCTCCAACCCATTACTTACTTATCTTGCAGAAATGAGCTTTGTAATTCAATTCACAGGCTTGATATGGTTAATAGTATTAGCTAAATACTCCGCAGACCTTGATCATCAAATTATCTTTAAATTGACCACCATAACCACTGATAATCAATCTATGTAATGGTCAACTAAAAACGTAATTAGGTAGTCAAAGCGAAAATAATGTCCACTATAATTTATTATCCTACTATTATTGCAGATTTTTGGGACCTACATATATTACTATTCCTAAGCCACCAAAAAATATCAAAACTACTATTGCAATTACTAAAAGGGGATGCAGCATATTAGATTTATACTCTAAAAACTTCCTGTTTTTGAATACAAAAAAATAATTGACTATAGAAAACAAAAAAAGTAAAGCAAATGTGATTTTTTGTTCCATGAGAAATGAGGATCTGTAAAACAAAAACAATATGCTATCAATTCCGTTAATAAGTAACAACAATAAAAACAATGTGAACATAAAAGTTGCAAGTATAGGAATGTCAGAGCGGACATTTTGGAAAAAACAATACAATGTGCAGCAAAATCTTTTGTATAAAACCATTCCTTATTTTTTACTAGTTCCCCAAATAGAGTCTTCTGCAAGGCCGTATACAATGCTAGCACCAGCACCCCATGGACCCAAAAATCCGACACCACTCATAATAAAATTAACGGTTAAATGTGTCCCAGATATTTCACCATTATTGAATTTATTAAAATCACTTGCTCCTCCTATTATAGCAGAAAAAACACCAAATGTCTGTAGCCCCTTCCCAATTCCTGTTACTACATTTCTTGGTATTTCAATACGTACACCTCCAGGCAAGTGAATATTAACAGGACGTGTTTTAAGAGAAGGGTACACATCAAGCATAACGTTTTTATTTCCCGGCTTGATTCTGTCCAAATAATCTGACCTGCTTAACGCCTTTCCTAACTGAAACTCTATTGCAGATAAAGGAATTCCTATTGGTTTCAGCAACTTATCTGCATTACTCAATAACTCACCTGTTCGTGGTGAAAGTTGAGCAATTGAACTTTGATCTCCACCACCTGCACTACCGCCAGCACCTCCATTACCTTCGCCGCTTTCACCTCCACTACCACTGCCATGACTAGCATACCCTCCATAGCTAGGTCCATGGTTATTACTAACACGTCGACCGCCACCCTCCTTAGCCATCATTAGGTAATCTTTATGAAGAGTGGACAAATCATCTCCATCTTGAGCCCACAAGTAATAATGCCCGGTTGCAGCATGGTTTGCCCCCATAGCCAGCGCTTCAGCAACGGTATAGCCCGTTTCAAAATATCCACTTCCTCTGCCAGAGCCCCCGTTACCTGAAGCCCTGTCCATATAATGGAACACGTCTCTACCCGGGCTGCCAACACCATCTAAATAGCTATAGTCTTCCCAATTGGCTCCTCCACCTAATTGACCCGCAGATTGACCCACCCGCGTCTGCATACCACTTGGATCTATCAGGTTAGCTGGGTTATTTCCCATACCTATATACCCACTCGCAAATTCATCCAGCGGATCAACGCTCCAAAATCTACCGATCTGCGGATCATACTGACGCGCGTGGAAGTCGTACAACTGCATCCCCAGCTCTTCCTGCAGCAGCTTGCTCTGGTGCTTGTACTGGTTCTTCGGATCCACTCCTGCGGTAATCGCTCCTTCGCTCAACAACCCGTGAGGGTAGTAATTATGTTCCTCCAGCAGCCGCCCCTTGGTATAAGTAATTGCCAGGTTATCGAACCACACGGGCTGTCCTTGTTCATTGCTCACATAGGTAAGGAAATACCCACTTGCATT
Source organism: Flavipsychrobacter sp. (assembly GCA_035497455.1). Taxonomy (GTDB): domain Bacteria; phylum Bacteroidota; class Bacteroidia; order Chitinophagales; family Chitinophagaceae; genus JAFIGV01. The sequence continues at coordinate 144,420 of DATJDL010000010.1, read as the reverse complement.
GACCGGTAAACCCGGCAGGCTGATCTGTTCCCAGCTATTGGCGGTTCCGCTGACCTGGATCACCCCGCTTCCCTCTTTTATCAGGTTCAACCCTTCATCAAAGAACAGGTAATTGAGATAAGCCCTCGGTTTGGACGGGTCTGTATTGGCCTGCTTCAGGCTTTCGTAGATATTATAATTATTTCCACCTACCGGGAACATAGCGTTGAGTAGATCCATCCCGTTGCCTTCTTCTCCACCGTCAAAACCTCCTACGCCGCCGGTGAGAGTCGTGATCAGCGCGCTCATCATATCTTCCGGTGTCACTATCTCCTCTTCTCCTTCATCCTTGCCTTCATGATAGCTATAGCCCTGCAGGCTGATGTTATCGCCTGCCATCACATGCACCAGCAAAGAGGTGCCTATTCTCCGGTCCGGGTCACCTCCGTCCAGCTCCGCAGCGTCCACATCGCCCGGTGTGCCACCCGGGCGAACATCCCGCACTTCGTTGATGTTGTCGAAGATCTGTTCTTCCAGATGGGCGGAAGCCACCTCATGGGTCGCCAGGTAATAGGTGCTGAGCGAAGCAGCATCGGTAGTGACGGTGGTGCGTACATTGCCTATATGGTCATTGATAAAATAATCATAGCGGAAGACGCCGGTATCGTTCACCCAGCGGCAGCGTCCTTCGGGGTGTAGCACATAGAGCAGCGTATCATTGCGGTACACGAACGGTCCCCAATAGCTGTAGGTAACAGGTAAACCTGCCTCGGTAATATTCTTATGAAGCAAGGTGCCGCCAGCATCGTAGATATTCTGTATCTCATCCACGCCTTTCAGCACCCGGAGCGGCTGGTCCCGGAAATTGTAACCCAGAGCAATCCCTTTTAAATTATCAGCAGACAGGTTACCGTTCGCATCGTACTGGTAAAAGGCGGTATTGCCTGCGTTGTTGTTAAAGTCCTGGATAGGGCTGGCGACCCCAGAGTCGGTAACGGAGGCCAGCTGGTTGGTATTCGTGGTGTACTGGTAGGTAAGGTCATCTATCAGGTCCGGTTGAAGACTGTTATTATAGCCGTATTGTTTCATGGTCAGCATATTGCCATTGGCATCATAGCTGATGTTCGCCACGCTGAAGTCTTTCGCAGCCTTGCTCCATGTTGGGGAGCTGTTCGGGGTAATGTTCTCGCGAAAATCGGCTGCCGTCATCCGTCCCATATCATCGTAGGAATAGCCGTAAGCGTTTACACTGCCCCCGGCGGTGCGCCAGCGGAAACCGGAGAGTGCGCCATCAAACCGCCTGTCGGTAAAACCCTGCTCGAAAGAAAGCTTTTCCGCAAATGTCCGGGTCGGTGTAAAGGCAGCATTAGCGCTGTTGATATAGGCTTCGTTGACCCCTATTGCCCTCCCGTTGATATCATAGGTAAAATCCTGCTCCTCGGCGCCGCCGATCCATTTGTGAACCACTCTTCCAAAGGCGTCGTATTGATACTTCCGGATAGGCTGCCAGGGTTCATTGTCCATCTGCTGCCATACCTCTGTCAGTTTAGCCGTCTGGCTGTTATAGATGTTCTTGACCCGCATTTCAGTCTCGTTTTTCGCTTCGCCGGGTCCGTGATGTTTGCCGATAAGTGAAGAAGAACAGATTTACCAAGACTTTTTCATGTTATCCCTTTTTATCGGTGCGCGAAAGTCCACCATGTTGCAAATGCAATATGCCGAACTGGATTTTGATTTGAAACGCTGGAGGCTTTCCGAAGACCAATCGAAAAATAATGATGTAAATATTTATATGTTGTCGGACGTTGCCCTTGAAATCCTGCAAAGGCGGTTTGATGAAAACAATAAATTGGATACCCCTTCTCTCTATGTCTTTCCGGGCATAGGCAGCCAAGGGCATTTGGTTGATCCAAAAAAATCCTTCGCCCGTATCAAGAAACGAATGGGTGTGTCGGATATTCGCATTCATGACCTTAGACGAACGTTAGGCAGCTATATGGCGATTGGTAATTGCAGCCTGCCGATCATTGGGCAAGCATTGAATCACAAAAGCCAGGACTCAACTGTGATTTATGCCCGTTTGTCGAAAGATCCTGTATTGGAAGCTGTCAATGCTGCTGGCCGGCTTATGAGCAATATTGAAACCCAGTACGCTGTTCCAATAGTCATTCCTACTGCCTATGTGATTATGACTGTTCAAACAAAGTATGAACACCGGAAATTGTCGGACTTTCATCCAAATGAGAAATCCCCAACATCTTAGCCAATGCTAGCAAACGAAAACACAATATAGTCGCTATACTATTAGCTCTCAAGATTATCTGAGTGACGAGAATGGATCAAATTCAGCCCAAAGTAAAAAGATCTAAGTATCTTCTAGGGGCATCACTAGAGTTCTCTGTGAATAACATATAAATAAAACCGACATATTATAATTTGTATTTCTTTAATGTATTTACTTTAGAAAGCACGCGTACTATTTGAAGAATAGTATTTATTTCATTGATGTGCTAGAGTTCTTAACGAGAAAATGAAATATTTTTCGTTTTATGATGAATACATACAAAAAAAAATTGGATTAAAACACCGTCGAATGACTTAAAAACATATAAGAAACTCCGCTATTTTGCCAAGACATTTAATAATACGTACAATTAAGATGAAATACGTACTGTGTCGTTCGTTATTAATAATTGAGCGCTTACCATCAATAACTAAACCTTTAAAGTTCTTTAGCTAAATGCCGATAGACCTAAAAACTGACTTTCAACATTTGTTGAATAAAGTACAAGACCCAAGCATTTCTTTGGTTATACAAGATCTACTCACTGGCGAACTTCAAGAACAAATATGTGGTATTAGCATGCTCATAGATTTGAATGGGAGCAAAATGGACGAAACCCAGTATCGGAATTATTTTAACACGTATAGAATATCGGTAAAAAATGATTTTGTGAAATGTCAGTTAGATAATAGTTATCTACCGGAAGATATATGCTGCGACAACACCGAGGATCATAAGTATGTACGCTTTATGACTCGAAATAAATTTTATGAAGATTTTGGCATCAATTACTCAAAAAAATTGATGATAGACGAAGAAAAAATTACTAAAAAATGGGGATGGCTAGGAAATATCGTAAGTAGTAATAAAAAGTGTATTTGGATTACACCTATGGAAGATTTCAGAATCAATCTAGAAAAAAGTAAAAAAGAGAATCCGACATGGCCTGACGATCCGAACTTCATAGCAAATTTGGCTTGGGATATGTGTGGGCTATGGAGATACTACGATTATTTAACACCCGAAGACGATTTAATGCAAGAGATCGTAAGAGTCGAGTATCCTTCTAACTTTTGTGAAAAAGTCAAAACATATCAACCCAACGCGACGGTTGGATATTTTACACCATTGAGTTTTTATCTGAGTGCAGATGGCTCTAAGTTGGCGAATTTTGGTAAAACGTTTTGCCCATATAATGTGTCTATGAGCGTTCGTGAGCGGGTACACAAAAATTTTCATTTTTGTGACAATTTCACTGTTACCAGTTTAGGGAAAGTTCATCATAATATCTACCTTGATAAGAGTAATGATGATGAAAAGAAGGCTCAGATGCAAATTATACTTGAAGAAGCTATTAATAGATTAAAAGCTATCGCATGATTGAAATAGTCGAACTTAAATCAAAACTATTCTCACTTGAAGCCAGTGAATGGCTAGGATTAATAGATAGTATTATTTTTCAAACCTACACTGATAAAAAGGTTGATGATGTTCACATTCAACTAAAAAAAATCGCCGGCGAAACGGATCTCATTTTTAGATTACTATACAATATTTCCAAAGATGATAAAACCGGGGGTGCCTCTGACAAATTTTTTAGGGCAATAATTGATTTGATAAATGGTACACCTTTAAACGTTCGAACCGCAGCTGGACATGAATACCTAATTTGGTACTTGAAGAAGATAAAACCGCTCCGATACCGAAAAGCTATACGTCAAATTATTTACAGCAAGGGGGACGATTTTCACGGGTTGAACATAGGAACAGATTACACCTGTTTGCAATTGTTACTTGATATATACCTATCTATCATGGAGCTTAATGATAGTGAGTTTGAAAAATATCTTTTTATTAAATCTAACGACACTCGCAGCCCACCATATTTTCCAGGTTATCTTTACCTTCTATATATAAAAAACAGCAATGCAGTATCGGCATCAGATACATTGAAGAGTGTTATTAGCTCTGCGATGACAGATGAAGATCCTAAGATCATCTATCTTTTGCGTTTTGTTACAAATAACGATTACTTAGATTTTAATTGGAAAGATTTTTACAGAGCGCTTGAAGATACGAATGCTACATCAGATAGTTTTGTAGGAGCAATCATTATAAATTTTTTGCAAGGAGCAATTGATAATTTATTTGAGGAAAATACTCCCAACATGACGACTTTACCTCTGGATCTTTGTTATCTGTATTATATAAGTGACAAATTCTTTATGACTAGTTACATGGAAACTTTTACCAAGGTGAAAAGAAGGATATTATTCGATCTTCAAAAAGGCTCTGGGAATATGGGTTCCAATAAAATCATTCGTATTACAGATAAGCAAAAAATATTAGCCGATTTTTTGGCTAGTAAGAACATCGCTTCAAATTGATAAATACCGCTAAAAGATGAAAAACGACAACATCGTTAAAAACGACAACATCTTTAATGATCTTACAGTAGCTGACTTCGAGTTACTGATTGAAGATCTCAAAATGAAACAAAAAGGTATTATCATTCATTATATAGTTGACGCGCATGATGTTCTTGAATATTGCTTCCCTTACGGCATCAGTTTTCAAAAAGAAAAGAAGTCACTTGATAGAGTTGGAGACGAGCAACTAGCGTATTACTATCTTTTTTTTCAAAATCACCCGATCCTATTGGATGAATACAGAGTTGAGTTGGATTCTAATCATTTAAGAGCTTCATCAGGTAAAGGACCTTATCTATTGGAGCAATTTTTAAAGAAGTACAGAACTTTAGAGAAAAAACAGAAAGAAGAGTTATTGGAAGAAATACAAAACAATTCTTCATTCTTAGTAAGTGCCGCAATTTACGCTTCCGGACCGCAGAAATTCTACGAGAAATTATTAAAAGAGAGTTTACTTGCCTCGGAAGATTCACCACGTTCTAATCTTCCTGACGGCGAAGAAATATTTCAATTATTTGGAGATGCTAAACCGACGGATGAGAGCACTAAGTGGTTCAACACTTGGTATGATTCAAATTTTCAAAAATTTGTTGGTTTACCTCAATCAAAAATTTTTGAGGAAATGCAAAAAACCCATAGAGATTTGATGGCGATTGAAAGGGTGGTTAATGCAAATCTGCAAATTAGAAATTTCCAGAATATCGCTAATAAGCATGTTTTTTTATACTTCTCTAGTGCAGAAAAATCGAACGAATTCTTTAATGAATCAAAGATTTTAAAAGAAGCCGATGCAAACTTCGTAGAAGCTTTTAACAAGCAACGTGATAGTAATGAAGGAAAACCGACCTCAATATTGCGCAAACAAAAACATGCATATCTTCTTTTCTTATCACAACCAGATAGAAAAGAAATAGCTGATAATGAATCTTTTTTCAAACAATGGATAGACAACCTAAATAAAATATGGGAATTTAAACAACAAATTGACGTTGCTAGCCATACCTCACAAAATATTCAGGATTTTAAAGAATGGAGAGATACGAACTTATCTTACGCGAAAGAACTGGAAAATGAGCTTGTTGCTAAGCAAGCTTACGGAAGTAAAATTCATGAGACTTATCAAAAGGGTAAGGAAATAGCTTTGGCTTATCTAGAACAAAGAAATTATGAAGATTTGCGTAGTTATCTCGAATTGCAATTTCAAGAATATGCTGCAACTGCAGAGCGACCTAATATTTTAGAAAGAGGCCGTTCAATGTTGCTAACTTCGTTTAGCCTCCAAAGCAAATTTTCCGATATACTGCATTTTCTCAATCAAGAAAAAGACTTGAGAGTGTTGCCAGGGAATGATTTCATAATTGGCAGCTACCATATCCTTCCAACGTTATTATATTATAGGTATTCGAACGAAAATATATCCTCAAAAATCCCCGTTCGAATCCTCGAATTGATATACGGAATATCCAGCTATATAGGCATGTCTCAGAATGGAAAACAGACAAAAACTATCGAGATAATAAACGATATAAAAAATTATTTAAATACAAGAGGCACGCATCAGTCAGATTATTTACATCAAACCAAATTAATAAATCTATTCTTACTTCAAATTGCTCCATTTGACGAAGTAAGTCGTAGTAAGGTTAGTAAACAGTCTGTCAATTTTATCAATGATTATTATAATTTATTTGATAAGATGATCTCTGTACCTTTCTTTAAACAAGACATTAAAGAGTGGATAATACAAAAATCCGATGAAAGCGTATTTCAAGAAATTGAAATATTGTATGTAAAAGCTTGGTTCGAGAGGCGCTGTGAACTTTACGATGCTTCAATAAATACTTGCAACAAAGGACTTTTGCTAAGAGGACATGATCCGAGGTTTATGCATGGAATATGTTTAGCAGAATACTGTAAATTCCTTTCCTCCTGTAGTTTTTCGTTTGATGATATACAAGTGTTGAACAAATGCAGTTTGTTATGCGAAGAGACAATCAATCTGTACGAGTTGAGCATTAAAGAACCACATTCAGAAATAGTAAGACATTTATTGAGTGGAAATTTAATATCGGTAACAAATATCCGGTCTAGAATTCAATCTATTATCCACATAATGAGTTTTGTGTATCAAGTTTCTTTTGATTATACTCAATCCTTGCAGATAATGAGAAGTTGCAGTAAACGAATAGAGGAATTTTCAGATAGCTATGATCACGAGTTATTAAATGAACCTGAAATTTTGCGGACTACATCTCTCGAGAATATCTGTAAATTTCTAAACGAAGCAAAAGTTAATTCAAAAGATAGGGATATGATTAGAAAGTACATATCCGGTTACAATCAAACATATGCTATTAGGAAATACAATTTAGAAGACACAAAAAAAATAGCTATAAGTGATAAGATATTCGAAATGCTCAACACAACTGTTGAAAGCGTTAAAAATTCACTTTGAAACAATATCTTTTTTTAATGAATTGCTGTAGTTCAATGGCTGTATTTATTTGTTCTCGCTTAACGATTTCTTCCAGGCCCTGGAGTTGAGATTTCACAATTATATTCTCTAAAGAGAGTTTTTCTACCTCTAATCTTTCTGTTGCCTCCAAATTGTTAGTTACGAATAGTATAAGCTTAGAATTAGGATAAGTTAATCCTTGTTTGATATGTTCTGCGGGCATTTTTGATATATCCAGCAACAATGGATCTAAGCTCTTGAAAATAACCACTTGTAGCTCCTTTTGAGTAGCAATAACATACTGTTATATTATTCACGAATCAGACAATAGACATATAATAATATATTTCTTTTTAATGGTCAAGACGTAATATCACTCATAACGAAACATTACTCATAATAGACTGATAATCACCCTTCATGCTGCAGGATTGGTAACGGATAAGCACATCCTACCCATCGTTATCCTTATAAGTCCAGACTCTCTCAGAGCTTAAAACAAAGAATGCAACTCCCATTGTGAGAGTTCCGGCGTATGCGATCGAAACCATTCATACACGATTTGAAAAACTGATAATTAACAAAAAACAGGCTGAACTTATACAACATAAATTCAGCATCTCCAACATGATCTTCTCAATTGATAAAAACGGTATGAATCTCTGTTATACGAGATCGAATAATTTCATCAGCAATATGGATGTCAGCGAAAGTAATGTCTATGTTTCGAACATGGATTTTAATTTCATCAGCCAGCATGAGCGAACCTATAGAAAATTCTGTCGGTGTGTTCAATGCGCCTTTCAGCGTTGGGTATAGCAATAGAACATCTTTGCAATTTCTCTTAACTGCATAACTGACCATTTGGTAAAGGTCGCCTTGACTAACGCCAGCTTTCAAAGAGCCATCTGCATATCTGATTTTATACTTCGTATCGATTATAAGCCTTTTTGGAATGTATATGTCGTTTCTGATTTGAAACACTTTTTGTCCCTGACATAGAGCAAGAAAATCCGAGCTTTGACTTCTGACATTCAGGTGCGGCCATTTGTCCTGAATAAACCCGAAAATGAAGTCCTCGAATATATACTCCATCGGAACAAGGAAGCAAAAATTCCGGTGATCGTCTGTGTCCAGGTCTATTACCTGATTTGACAAATAGAGTTTGCACAAGTCGAGGATATGCCTGTGTTCCTCGAACAATGGATTTAGTTTTACCCTGCCGCAATCTGCCGCCGTACAGCGAACATCAGAAACCTCGTCAAGCAAGAATAATATCTCATTTAACTTCTCTTTGTTCAGGTGGTTGTCGCTTATAAGAGAGAGCCTGCGTGTTACATATTTGATAATGCGATTAAACAAGTTGTCGTAAACAAACGGCTCGTAAGAACAATAAAAATTCTGCCACTTGCCTGTTGTTAGATTGTGTTTGGTGTAATTATCAAACATCAATCTGCCTTTTAAAAATACTGTTTCCTCCTCTACAGTCTGGTAGGCTTGAAATGGCTGCCTTGATATTGTTTCCTCGGTATAGTTTGCGAAAATGTAAATCAGCAATTCGAGATAATCGTCGAATTTCATTTTTGACACATCTGCAAAGGAGAAAGGGAACTTAATCTTGTGGCAGTACATCAGCCAATACAACAAATTCAACTGCCACTTTGCAGCATTTTCTTCGGCATCCTCCGAAAATATCTTGGGATATACTTCTATTCGTATATCATTGTACTGGACAACCCCGACATAGTTACGTGCTGAAACTTTGCCGTCGTATGTGAAATCAAAAAAGCGTTGCTTGTGCAGCTTGGCTTCCTGTTCTTCTTCACTGGCTTCATCATCGGATAAATCAACATAGCGGTTTCTGTTCTGCCAAACACCAGCAAGGTATTTGACAAAATCTGGAAGCATGTTTTTATGCTTGTCAAATGAAGCCGACTCCCATTCAAAAAGCCTCACTCTGCAACAATTTGAAAGTTCTCTTTAATGCCTGTCGGCTTTGTATTCACGCCTGCATCAGATAGTATTTTTTTGACAGCATCGGTGTTGTTCTGGCAATACTCATACAGCAACGGAATAATCTTGTTGTTCAATATATGTATCAAATCGGCTGGTTGCTTGTTGATAAAAAACGTATGACCAATAAAAAAATCAGGGTTCTTTTTCCAGCTATATATTGCCGTGTTGAGTGCTTCCAGTAATGCCGCCCACCACTGCTCCTCTTGATATTTAGGATAGAAGGCTTTAAATTCAAAGCGACGGCGCAGGGCTATGTCGAGAAGCGCAATGGAACGGTCTGCCGTGTTCATCGTTCCAATAACATACAGATTAGGCGGCACACAGAATTTTTCATTCGAATATGGCAGCTCAATCCACATTTCGTTTTCTTCTCCAATCCTCTTGTCGTCTTCCAGCAAGGTTATAAGTTCACCGAATACTGCGGATATATTCGCCCTGTTGATTTCATCAATGAAAAGCGCAAATTGTTTTGAAGGCAGGTTCTTTGCCGCTTCAAATTTAGCGTTACGATTTATGACTGAATCGCTATAGCATTCATTAAAGGTTTCGTAACCTGCAAGCTTCAATGCTTCAAGGCAACTATTGTAGAAAATTCCCTTTTTACGCTCAAATTGAAGATTGCCCTCGCCCATATCATCAAACTCGTCGTCCTTCAAAACTGGCTTTATCCCTTCGATAAAGTCTTCATAGCTGTACTTCTGGTGAAAGGTGATAAAATTAAAGCGGGTTTTAGATGCTACATCCTTAACAGAGGCTGTTAGTGGATTTGTCGCAATATCTATTATCTCCTGACCGATAATGTCCGAAAGTTCAGCAACCTTGTCCTCCGCGATTGTCCACTTGTTCTTGTCTTCCTTGTGAAAGAGTTTTATTGACCTGCGAAGGCTGTTATCCAACTGGGTTGAATAATCATCAGCGTATGAATGCAAACTATTCCAAATCTGATTGTAAGAGTCTGTTTTGTTCGTGGGATTTAACTTAGCCGTGACCAACGAATGATGTATTAATTCGGTTATGCCTATTGGTTCTTTTGACACATGTATTACTGCCGCCAAAACCTTCCAAAGCGGAAAGGAAGGCACTTTAGTCCTTAAAGCATCTTCTGGTGAGATTGTAACGCCCCTGTCTGTAAAATATTCGTCTTTATATTCATTCAGACGATAGGTTTTACCTGTGCCAGGCGGGCCGTATAAAATCGTATTAATGAACAAGTCTATTTTTTCACTCATATTCTGATTGGCTTTTTCAACCATGTTAAGAAGAATTTTATATTGCTTTTTCGTTGCCGAGAAATTTGTTCCCCGATGACCCACTTTCATTTCTTCAAGCCCTTTTGTGTCTTTAATCTTTTGCCACAATAGAGGGTTGCTTGTCAGTGCATGTGTCAGTTCTATGCCAGCTTTCAAAGAAGCCTTCGCCTCGTTCTTCCACAAATGGCTGTCGGGTGAGTTTTCTTTTTCTCCAGCTGGTGAAGTAATACGGGCAAGGGCGTAACAGCCAGCTCGCTTGCCAGTAAGCCAAAGAATGACCTTGTCGTCTGTTTTTATCTTGTCTTTATGTGCTGTAACCGTCCAGTCATGTAGGACATCTTCATGAACAGCCTTGTCAAAATCAAATTCTGTAGGGTCGCCCTGAAATATCCAGTAATTGATAAAACGGTCTTTCCAAAGGTTGAGGGCCAGATTTCTTATATAGTGATTGTTGACACGGCAGATACCCTTTCTCTCCGAATATTCAAAAATATCGTCTTTTTCAAGTTCGTACCATTCAGCCTGCGCCGTATTCACGTAGTCGTCATACTCGATTTGATATTTGGCAAACTCGCTTTCCAACTCAGGGTCGTCAGTGACGGTTGTTGTCTCGCTGATAACTTTTGCAATGGCATAAACGGTGAAACCCTCCGTGATGATGATTAAATCCCCAGGTCTGTATAATTTGTGATTCACGCCTATTACAATGGAACGTGACTTTATCATTTCGTAGAAATTATTCGGGTTTCCACTACCCCAAAAACAACCAAGTTTGAAAACATTGCCAGTCAGTTCATATTCAGTGACTGCTTTAGGCAGCTCATCTTTACCGACAATCTTAAACCCCCAAGCCTTCAAATATCTGTTTGTCGGTTCGCCGCCACCTAGAGACCATTCCTTTATGCCATTTGCCAGCAAATTGGCATAGCGCATAATTTCTTTAGGCGGGTAGCTTTTGCCATTAATGACAACGTCAAATTTTGTTGACGGCTCTAATGTGATATTCTCGTCTTCGATTTTCTTAACGGCACCCAAAACGTGTTGCTGTGTAATACGGCTATAATAAATCTCTCGTGACATTATTACTCAGTGGTATTATCTGCAAAGTATAATTCGTTAAAGGAAACCATACAGTTAATTAACCATTGATTTTTTCGAATGAATTACAGAAGAGCCTTTTTAATTGACTATGGCAAAATGTAAGTGTCTCTAAATCCGTACTGGTTAAGAATAGTCATTAAGTCTAATTTAAATCAGCAAAAATGAAAAATATAAGATTTAAAGAGACCAGATAGGGACGGCTCTAAAGTAAGCCAATGCAGGTCGGTCAGTCAGTAAGTGAGTTGAGTCGCGAAATGGAGATCAACCCACAACCTTCTACAATTTGAAGAAGAAGCATTAAGGTATGATCGGCAATTACCTCCAAAGTTTGAAGAAGTTGGAAGGTATAAGCAGGAGGACTATATAGTTTTTAGTATTGTTCATCGGGAAATAGTGCGAAACTCATTTATTTCATTAGTAGAAATTGCATCTTCAGGAATAACACCTTTGATCTTATCCAGCGCATTTGAATAATATATCTCACTAATTTCACACGCAGTTAAATTTAGCCCTGCATTATAACAGGCTATAGCAATTGTTCCACTCCCTAAATGTGTATCTAAAATTTTGTCACCTTGGTTGGCATACATTTTTAAGAGCCATTCGTAAAGTTCAACAGGCTTTTGTGTCGGATGAATTTTATTCCTGTTTTTTCTTACGCTAAACGCAAAAATCTTTGAAGGTTTATCTAAAGAAGACCAGGCCATCTCTGCCATCGAAAAATTATTTTCTTGAAAAGAGATCGCAACAAAACAAGGAACTTGCGCACCATCTCCTTTTGTCTTTCCTGGGGTTGGTCATGCCGGTCATCTGATTAATCCAAGGAAAGCCTATGTACGCATCAGGGAGCGAATGGGTGTATCGGATATTACAATTCACGATCTACGCAGAACGCTTGGAAGCTATATGGCGATCAATAACACAAGTATGCCAATTATTGCCCAGGCACTTAACCACAGGTGTCAAACCTCTACTGAGATTTATGCTCGTTTGTCACAAGAGCCAGTAGCGAAAGCTGTAGCCGCAGCGGGTGATAAAATTCTTGAGATTGCCAATTACCAACGGAAAAAGTCGCCTTGGATGGGTCTAAACCCATACAATCATATTCCGATTGTTTCTTTTTCATCAAAAAAATCAGCTGTATATCAATCGGTTAATTAAATAAATTGCATGAATTTTCAATTATTTTACTTGCAAATCGAATGAAAATATGCTAATTTTGTACAAAGTGAGGTATTGGAATGACAAAGCTTGATAAATTTAAAAAGCACCTAAAAAAAGGTGAAGTATATCGTAGAGCCGATATGGCTCTATGGTCTAATGCTGTTGACCGACATATAGCTCAACTTGTTAAAGAAGGCTTTTTGGAAAAGCAATCGCCAGGCATGTACTATGTTCCTAAAAAGTCAGTTTTTGGGAATGTACCTCCAGATGAAGAAACATTAGTCCGTAGCTTTTTAAAAGACGATGACTTCCTTGTCACTTCTCCTAACGCCTATAACAGCTTGGGAGTTGGCACTACACAACTTTATAATAAAAGGGTCGTCTATAATCATAAGCGACATGGCGAATTCAGTCTTGGTGGAAGAAAATTCTTCTTTCATTCAAGACATCGTTTTCCCAAAACTCTGTCTAAAGAATTTTTGCTTGTTGACCTTGTAAACAATCTAAACAGCTTGGCAGAAGATGCAGATATGGTCTTAAAAAAAGTAGCCAGTAAAGCACAGACGATGGATAGCCAAAAGCTCAAACAATCTGTGAGTAGCTATGGGAATCTGAAAGCTAAGAATTTCTTTCGGTCTCTATTAAATAACAATCACGCTACATCTCATGCCTACTAAGTATCTCCATGAACACGCAGAGTTTCCACAGTTGTTACAAATTGTGGCGGGTGAAAAGAAAATTGATCCGTATCTGGTCGAGAAAGATTACTGGATCATGCATGTACTTTATGGACTAAAAAAGCAGGGATTTGAATTTGAATTAAAGGGTGGAACTTCCCTATCAAAAGGATTTGGCATTATTAATAGGTTCTCTGAAGATATAGATATTCATATTAAGCCAACACCAGACAGAAAAGTAGAAGACGACCCTAACAAGGCTAAACCAAAGCACATTGAATCTCGTAAGAACTACTATGAATGGTTAGCTAATGAGATAAAAATCCACGGAATAACGGCGGTAGAAAGAGATATAGATTTTGACGACCCTACTAACCGCTTTAGGAGTGGTGGTATAAGACTCTCATACGAAAGTAAAACAGATAGCGTCGCAGGCGTTAAAGCAGGCATATTGCTTGAAGCAGGTTTCGATAAGGTCAATCCTAACAGCAACCTTACAATAAGTTCATGGGCATACGATAAGGCGGTTCAAAGTAGTGTTGATATAATCGACAACAGAGCAATAGATATTACTTGCTATCATCCAGGCTATACCTTCGTCGAGAAACTCCAAACCATAGCAACGAAGTTCCGACAAGAACAAGAAGGTAAACCGCCAGGTCAAAACCTTATGCGCCAATACTATGATGTGTACAGTTTGCTGGCTTATGAAGATGTTCAAAGGTTTATTGGCACAGAAGAATATATGAAGCACAAAGAAGCACGATTTCCTAAAGTGGATTTCGAGATACCTATAGCTGAAAATGAAGCATTCTTGCTAAATGACAATAAATTACGAGAACGGTTTGCAGAACGATATAAAGCTACTTCTTCCCTGTATTATTCCGGCCAGCCCCCTTTCGACGAATTACTTGCGAGGATTAAAGAAAATATTGATGGGCTATAATCTATCAAACCATTTCTCTAGTTATAATCTGCTGCTCCAACATTAATTTAATGTAGTCTTTCTTTTACTCATTCTGAAAGTTTACATTGCTAGCGGGTGATGGCCTTGTCTTACGAATCAATAATGGTGGAAAGAAACTCGTAAGCTACTTACCCAAAGCAGTAAGATGCATATACTTCGACCAGCAAGCTGTTAGATGTGCCAGTACGAGTTCTGCATCCGGCATCCATATTGATCAATACATATTTTAAAATGTTGAAAAATAGCTTTCAATATTTCTACAGCCGCGAAAGAGAAATCCATAATGAAACTATCACAAACAGAATTGTTATACCGCAGGTTTCTTCCACACTAACAATAATTGTGATAAGCGGGGATCCTTAACTTCAACAAAACCAGCTGCCTGTGCCGCTTTTTTTGAAGCCATGTTCGATTTGCGCATATGAGCGTAAATTTCATTCAATCCGCTTTTTAAACATGCTTGTGCATAGGCCACTCTACCAATACCTTTACCTTGACTTTTCTTATTTAAGAAGATATGAATAGATGCATGACGATTTAATATTTCGTCTTCAATGAAATCAATATAAACCTTGCCAGCAACAACAGTGTTTGCATATATATGCCAATAAAAATTATGGCCGCTTTTATTGCCCTTTCCCTCTATCAACTCGATAGACAAGGGATCTGGTATTTGCAACTTACTTGTCATTTATGAAGCTTTCAGTTCATTAATCAGTGGTCTCATTGTTTCGATGCTTGCCGTCCAAAACTCAGATGGGAAAAAGGCCGGTGAAAGTGCTATTGTAATATCTTGCAATTGTTTAGACAAACCTGAGTTTTTAATAGCATGAATAACATTTTTCATTTGATTTTGCATGTCAATAAATACTGGATCAAACCGTGGCTGATGCTGTTGCCAATCCGAATCTCCGTCATACCTGCAATTGAAATAATCCATATCGATATGAAGTAATATAGGCGCATTGGGAAGGCTCTTAGTCCATTCATCTAAGTTACTTGTATTTAGATAGGTAATATCACTAGCTGCATCACGATTAGTCAAGAAAGATACTTTGGGCCGCTTCATCCCTATTGCCAAAAGCGTATCATCTTCAAGTTCCCGTTGCAAGCCATTAACTGCTGCCATCTTTTCATTTAAATGCCCTTGGCATAAATGCCTTATATGGACTTGCTTTATTTCATGTAGAAAGGGCACCATAAAACTACCTACACCAATGGCGCTGCTTAAAATTGCGCTTTTAACAGAAGCTGCATCTCTGATATTGACCTGCTTATTAGTAAGTAGGTCAACATACCCATTTTCTGTACGGGTAAGTCGAGGTGACATTAAATCATTGTGATAGTCTACATGTAATATAACTACTTCATCAGGATTCTTATCAAAAGTTGATAACCATTTACTCCAGGCATATAGGGTCCAAGAATCATTTAAAGACAATTGAAAAATACTGTCAGAAAATACCTCGGTATGTAATTCTGACACACGATAATTAGGATTCCAATGTTTCAGTTCAGCGTCAATTGCTGGATCAACATAATAATCAAGTTCGGGCGGCCAATAAGTTTCAATTATCCAGTTATCTCCTTCTTTCCAGGATCGGGCACGTTTGTCACAAAAATACAGGTGAAGGAACTGATAACGGTCTTCATCATTTTCAGGTAAGAGGTTATGTGGTACACTAAACCTCATACGCATGGCTTGTTTTTAAATCTGAGCCAAGAATTTCGAGTAGCTCAATACCTGTTTGTGTCAATCGCGTTGATCGTACTGTTTCTAAACCTTGCTGTATTCGATTGGTAATTATCTGAACCTCTGACTTTGCTCTCGGCCTTAATGCTTCATTGGCATTAATAGCCAAGTGCTGCCAAAAACGTCTTAAAAAAGCAAAAACATATATAGCATGGTACAATCCACTTGGCGGACGTAGTTCTTCACGCCATGGCGAAGTGACTAAGGGAACGTCAATGGTGACAATATCAGAAATCCTTTGTAAGAGATATAATTTCTGGTGCCTGTATTCATGCAAAATTGAATCTGCAAGATCCGCAGGGTCAATATATTTATCGCCAAGTCGAATTGTTACATACAATGCACCAGGTACGCTATTATCACTAAATGATACAATCTTGTCAGGATGCGCTGTCACATCTTTGATGAACTGAACTTCAGGAGCAATTAGTTTAATTTCACTAAGCAAATTGGGATCCCAGGAATCAATCATAGCATATGCCTGATTAAGTATTGGAACAGCCTTCGCTACTATTTCAGCTTCTTCGTACTGAATTTTTGACCCAAAAGGAACACGCAGCCATTTATCATTGCGATTCACTCTTTGTACAGGGAAACTGTCATCTAATAAATCTGTAAACTGCTCAGGGTATGAAAAATCAGGAGCTATAGAGTCGCCATCTATTGAGGTTATTGATCTTTCTTCTATACTAGCAGTAATAATGCTTGTCCATGTGAACACAGAAGGCTGGGTGCTCAAAAATTTAAGCTTTTCTCTACCAGCATTTAATACCTTCTCAAAAACAGCGGAAGCATTTTCTTGTTCTTTACAATAAGATAAAGCCCTTATTAAATTCTCAACCTGATTATCTTGCCACGCGTTCATCATCTGAGATAATAAGAGATGCGAATAGTTTGTATCCTCGAATTGAGTTAAATCTACTTTTTGAAAGTGCGTAGCGTTATTTTCTTTGTATTCCTGAAGCTCACTTTCGAGCTGTTCAGCTACGCGTTTTTTTGCATGCTTAATCAGCGTATATAGTTCGTGGCAGTATATACTTGGATTTGCGAACCCTTCATTAGAATACCGATGTGGCACAGCACCTCCTGAACAAATATCAACTACATCACATTTAAGACATGTACCGCATAAGTTTTCTTTCTTAAGTAGATCACCATGAGCTTGTATCTGTGTTGAATTACTTGCTTCATCTATAGAGTTTTGCGCCAGGCTCATATTTGTTTTCGTAGCGCCATCATAAGCAACTTTTAACACATCGAGATCATGATAACTTCCATCGGTTTCAATCGTTAGGAGGCTTATGTTACCAAATCCTAAAGCATCAGTTTTGCTTGGTAAGCCAACTATTGATTCCAAGATTGCATCAAAGAAACGAATATTAACATGCGAATACTCATCGAACCACAAATCAAAAAACTCAATCAACCAATTTGAGTAGAGATTGCTGTTGTTTTCTCTGCCAGGAGGAAGTCTGTTATAATTCGCATCCGGCAATAGAAAGTCGAGGCTTGGTATATCAAATTTGCCGAAATACTCTAGTAATTCCCTAGGCGAAAAATGTACGTCAATAACTGCAATTATTCCTGTAAAAATTTTCGGGTATTGCAACAATAATTTAAGTGCAGCCTCCACCTCATTAAATGACGGTTTCCCCGCATGATTTAGTCTATGTTTATCATGTATACGTTCAGGCCCGTCTATACTTAGGGATACTGATATATTTAAATTTTCCAGCTGATCTAAAACCTGGCTATTAATTAACGTACCATTAGTTTGCATCGAAAAATCGATTGACACACTCTCAGGCAGGCGTTCTCTGATTTTATCTGTTATTCTTTTGAGACCTTCGATACCTAAAAGCATGGGCTCACCCCCATGGTAGACTATCAACAATCTTTCAAGATTCCTCAGTTTGGCATACTCAGAGATTCTTTGAGCCAGCAAGTCTTCATTTTCACCAGACAAAAAAGCCGGCATATTACGCCAGCTCTGGTCGACATGATTATACATGTAACAATAGTCGCAATTTAGGTTGCAGCGAGATGCTACTTTAACTAAAAAGCAGGAAATAACATTACCAGTATCCAATTGTAACGGTGTTATCTTAAGAACGGTTGTGACGATGGTGCATACGATCATAAGCTGTGATCGTAGAAGTACCACCAGCATTTTGCAGTTCCGTATGCAAACGTTTCAGTGCTGGATGTTTAGGCTTAACGCTTTTAATGATTTGAGCTGATTCTGATGCTGTAAGAGTTGAATCAATTTTTACTTCCTGATTTCTATCTAATTCGAATGACATGAGATAATGATTTAATTGTTACATAAAGATAAAAAAAAATTGTCTTCAAATGTACACAAATAAATAGTTTACATATATCATATTAGTAATGTTTTTCTAGTTTACTCAGTATCAAATCGCCGTGCCTATCAATCACATTAAATATATTTTCAAAGTATACTTTAGGCGTGAATAAAATTTCCTCTGATTGCGCAGGTAAAAGAGAAATAATAAACTGTTCCAAAGGGTCATTCATACTAAGATTTATGTTATCATGATGGCGGATATACAATGGTAAAACAATAAACAATGCTATTACATGAAGAAGTCTGAACTCCGCTAATATTTCATACGAACTACTCTGTTTTGAGCTTTCAATATCGTTAATGTCAATTTTTAAGTTTAAACGCTTAAACCGTTCTTTAAAAAGATCTTCTCTCGGAAATCCTGCAGTAGCAAAATGGAGTGCTGTATCTGCAATTAATTTTCTCATTGAATGTTTTGCTTCAGCATTTTCTGCTAATACTTTTTTAGCGCCTTTTGTTTTTGCCCGCAGATACAATCTCGTTGTCTCGGCATATACTTCATTTCCATTACTAAAGTATTCGCGAACATGGCCTCCCCAAAAAAAGTAATCGCTCAATCTATAGCCTGCAACTTTATCGTCAACTATTATTTCTTCTCCCGTATCCATTTTATAACGAGAAAGTAATCTCCCATCTACTTCGGCACATAGATCAAAATAGCGGCGATATTTTCTAATCAACTTTGATTCATAGCTAACACAAGCCTCAACTAAGACATTCTCACCTACATCCAGTGAAATCCTAGCCATTTCCTGGATGTAACCCGTAGAATAGAATGTATCGGCGTCAGCCTGTAAAATAAGAACACTATTTTCATTCCAACCATTTGAAAGAGCTATGCTACGTGCTATCTCATTTCCAGCATGTCTGGCGGGAACATATCCCTGTTCTTTCTCAATATGGATATAGACCGTTCCCTCAATTGAATTCGTCTTGATTTTTTGAAGGACGCTTAAAGTGGAATCTGTAGAATTATTGTCTATAAGTACAAGTAAGTGCTGCAAATTCTGTTTGGCATCATTAATGCCGAACCCAAGTGAAGAGCATGTCCAGCTGATATTATCTTCCTCATTATAACATGGAATAATCGTTATTACTGCTAATATTTCTGATGAGTCATTCACTCGACCTTAAGTTTAAACATGGGGAATACTATAGCTAACAATTTAACCAGAATAAAGTACTCTGACTTATAAAGCCTGTGCTTCTTGAGTATCAGGTAGTATATCCATTTCAGCGTCATCCTCTGGGAAAATGCCTGAAAAGTAGTCCAGGTTAAGACCATTATTAAAAAAGTCCTTGGCGGGACAATTAACCACTCTAACATGCTCCTCAGAAATTCCAAACCTAGTGGCCAAGCCTTTAATGATAGCTGCTTCCTGACCAATTTTACTCGGTTCGTATACATTTATTAATAGCCTTTTTTCTGGATTGCTTTTTATTGCACTAGTTAGGTTATCGTTTATATGCTTATCAAAAAAGCCATAGCCACTAATTACAATTAAATCGGCTTTAATACATGCTTCCCTAAAAGCATAGAAGTAAAACATATAAGGGTCATAAGATTGTAGCTTATTTTGCACACCAAATATAATTTCCATCTCCAATGGGTTCACTGAATCAGTGGAATCTGCATAAGTAAGTCGTTTCTCCTCGTCCCTTTTCCAATCTAGTGAGCCATGAAGCTTATAAAGAAAGTATTGGACTCCTTCTTCGCTAGGTTCATATCGTCTATAATCCCATTTTCTGTCATCATTAAAGCCTCTTTCAAGGATGTCCGGAGTTGCCACATTGGCTTCAACACACATATCATAATTCAAGCTAAATATCCTAAGGGGATAGTTATACCCAGTTTCAGTTAGTTTCTTGTAGTATGAAGACTTTGTTCTGTAATCATCTGGAGTAAGCCAGCTAGTTTTCATCTGGTTTAGTATAGCTTCTTTAAACTTTTTGGCCTTTTCCAATCTCTGCCCCGCAACTAAGAACAAATCTTTTTCCCAGCTACCAATAAAAGGGTAAACTTCAACATTTTTTTCAGCTATATTGATAATAACATTCAACAATCCAACAAGGTGTTCTATGTTGAAAATAATGTCGTTTGATATAACGCCTTTTATCCGCTCCAGGTGATAGTGAGAGCTTTGAATGTAGTTATAGAGTTCCTTATATTCAGCCCATCGCGTAGTTAGTTGCTGTTCGATATCCGCAATCATCATGAATGAGTTTTTCATGCCGGCATCTACACTGGCACCTGCACCTAGCAGTATTATGATCTTATCTTCGCCAAATTGCTTTCTCATGTTATAGAAACCATGGTTTTAGGTTGTTTATCTCAATGTGCTCAAGGTGGTATTCTCTGAATTTTGCAATGAACTCGGCAATTCGTTGACAGTAGAAGATTGAAACTGGCAATTGTTTGGCCTTAAATCCTCTCCAGTTAGCACCTGACAGGTTGATACAATCTTGCAGCAATCCTTCCCGATACTTAAAGTCTTCAAACAGTTCAGGCTTGTTGCAGTACCAAAATTTCACCAGAAGTGGATTTCCAAACCTTTTTGTTATTTTAGGATTAGACTCAAGAATACCTTCAAACCATGTTAAATACTCGAACTTGGACAGCTTAACAAACGTTCCTTCATACGGCACCAATCCATTATTAGCATAGTCAAACCCAAAATATTCGTTTTTATCGTTAATAACCAGAACGCACAATTCAACATCATGCGCGATTAACCCAGCCACCTTTTCCAGCACTTTAGTCTTACTAATTCTAAAGGGCACATGTAATGCAACTTTTTTACTTTGCGCATTATTGATGATAGTAGAAATGTTAGTAACCAACTTTCGCCAGTAACTGTCGTCAGTCTCAACACCTTCGCTCAAAACTTGAATATCCTTAAATATCCCGCTTGAATCAGTCAAGACAGAATAGGTTATGTTTTTTTCAATTGAATTTCCTTCTGGGGTCTTTTCGACGTTATAAGATTGCCCTATGCCAATTATTAAATATTCACTGCCTGCAGGCTTCATCTTCCAGGGCTTACCTCCAGATTTAGCGAAGACTTGCAGACCTATATTGGAAAGTGAATATTTAATTGAGTTATCACTTCGAATAAGGTCTTTCGTCACAACCTGACAAGGCAATCCTGCATTTGTAAATTTGTTTTTCAGGAGGTAATATAATTTATCATCTTCCGCATCTTTTCTGGCATTAGTTATAATAATAGGAAGAACATTTTCCCCTGCTTGTTTAATGGAGGCTATTTTGTAATCTATATCCCGTTCATAAAAAGATTTTAGCGGTGTTCCTTTCACTACATCATTTGTGAATGGCATTTTAAAGAGCTTTTCTATACCACCGAAAGTATTAGGGTGTGTTTCCCCTCTAAGACCTTTTAATAATGTTACTGCGTAATCCCGATCTTGTTCAAGATATATAAAATCAAAAACCTGTCTTTCAGTTATAGAGGATAGAGGCGCGGATTTGGAAAGACCAAAATATGCTGAACTACTAGTATAGCCATCTTTAAAATAATACTCCTTAGGCTTTAGCTGATAAGACGGCAGTTCTAGCAAATCCGAATGTATCTTTAATGCAAAGTTGTCATTTATTTTAGGAAGAACACTTTGTGTAAATTGTTTAATATAATTGTGCTTGAATAAATAGAAATCTAAATTGCTTTGGCCCTTACTATTTAATGAACCGGATGCAATAAGAATATCTTTATCTAAAGCGTATTTTCCGTTTTGAAGTAGATTATCATTTACAACAAATTGAAAGCCTAAAAGTATACCCCATTTTTGTTCACTCTTAAGATAATAGGGCTCTATCCAAATACAACTTCTGCCTTTTTCGTGTATTTTTAAAGTAAAATGTATCCTTTTATTACGCTTGTCTTCGTGTCTTCTGATAAAAAACCCATCAATTGAGGAACAGGCTTCAATTAAACGATCATAAACACGTTTACCTACTACGTCATGGCATATTAGAATAGGTACATTATATTTTTCAAAGCCTAGCGCCTCATTATTTTGAATTTCATAACGTTTACTTTGTCCATTATCATCTTTGAAAAAGTAATATGATAATTCTTCTTGAAATATTTCTGTCGTTACTTCACGCCTGTACACAGAAACTGTAAAATCTTGTCTTGAAAAAGCCAAAAAGTTTAATCTAATGGGTCTCATTTGTTTTATTTTCTGGTAATAAATTGCCTATCAGGTAACATCTCACTTTATATCCTCATTTTTAAAAAGGTACAAAGTTAATTATTGAACATACTACTACTAGGATAGAAATTTACATAAAAGCAGTTTGTAACCAGTAATCAAAAACTATCTTGGAATATGCCACATTAAACTCCGTGTGCAAATTGTGTGCAAATAAAAAAAGGGTTCCAAAGTAAAAACCTTGAAACCCTTGTCTATTCTGTGGAAGCACACGGGATCGAACCGCGGACCCCCTGCTTATAAGGCAGACATCAAGTATTACCATTTGTTGTACCTATGTTGTACCAAAGAAAAAGCCTTTCAGGTCAAAAACCCTGAAAGGCTTGATTTTTCTGGTGGTGTGGGCCGGGATCGAACCGGCGACACAAGGATTTTCAGTCCTTTTCCAACCTATCGGAGTAATTGAAAGTATTACTGCTCATTTAACTATAAAAAATGCTTTCTAATAGACTGTAATCTATGTTTCAAGCTGGACTTACGCCAACATATGATACTGATGCTACGTGTATTTTTACTCCTGTTTATGAATCATTTTAAACCATATTGAAACAGAAAATGTTGTCGGATTGTTGTCGGAAAGAAAAAAGCCTTTCAGGTTTTTCGTCTGAAAGGCTTTGTGGGCTTGTAGCGAGATCGGGATTTGAACCCGAGACCTCAGGGTTATGAATCCTGCGCTCTCACCAACTGAGCTACCTCGCCATTTGGGAGTGCAAATGTAAAACGTTTTTTTTAATTTTCAACAGGTTTCAATATTTGTTTCAGCGCTTTATTTACTGCACTTATCTTGCGATTCCCGTAATCAAAGCAAATCATCCCTGTTTTTGCGTGGGCAATATCTATAGCACGCCCCTCCCGAAGGAGGTTAATTTTATATAAAAGATCAAAGCTGCGCTCGGTTACTTCATCTGTATAAATCGATATTTCCAGTACATCACCATAAAATGCCTCGTTTTTATATGCGATCATCACATCGGCCATGATCAGTCCGATTCCATCTATATCTAATTCCGTATAGCCGTAAAAATGGAGCATCTGCATCCTGGCTTCATGGATAATGGACAGGAGTGCATCATTTCCCAGGTGATTTCCGTAGTTGATGTCCGTAATTCGCACAGGGATTTTGTTATAGAAAAGGGGGGCAGTTTCCGGGAAGTTGATTTTCACACGAGCCATAAAGCAAATATACCTTTCAAAAGAATTGTCAAGAACGGTTATTTTTGAGCTCCACAATCACCTTAGTCATGAAGATCATTTGCATCGGCAGAAATTATGCAGAACATGCCAAAGAACTCAATAACGCAGTGCCCGATGCACCGGTCATCTTCTTAAAGCCTAAAACAGCGTTACTCCAAAAGGGAAAAGACTTTTACTATCCGGAGTTTACAAACGACCTCCACTACGAATGCGAACTAGTGGTAAAAATTGGAAAAAACGGTAAACATATCCAGGAGAAATTTGCGCCAAAGTACTATAGCGAGGTATCAGTGGGAATAGATTTTACAGCCAGGGACCTGCAGCAAAAACAGAAAGAAAAAGGCCTCCCCTGGGAAATAGCAAAAGCCTTTGACAATGCTGCCGTAGTAGGCGATTTCATTAGCCTTGAGGACAGAAACGTCAACGACCTCCGCTTCCAGTTGATGAAGAATGGCACAACAGTACAAAACGGGCATACGGCAGATATGATATTCAACATCAATCAAATCATTGCATACATATCGCGTTTTTTTTCACTCAACACCGGCGACCTTATCTTTACAGGCACACCCTCAGGTGTTGGTCCGGTGCAGGCAGGAGACCAGCTGCAAGGAAGCCTGGAGGACATGCAATTATTTGACTTCCATATAAAATAAAAGCCCGTGCGCTCATACAATCCAAAGGAATGGTATACGATCCTCTTTCATTTTCATAAAGGGGATACCATACGGGGGCTTTCAAAGCTCATCCTGATCATATCTGTTTACTCGCTGATCGTAGCACTTGTAGAACTGCATATCATCCACGTAGAGCAGACCAGTTTTTTAAGAAATGTATTTGCTCTCCACGGCATTCTCGGTCTTGCACTTTCATTGCTTTTGGTCTTTCGTACTAATACAGCCTATGACCGCTGGTGGGAAGGACGAAAACTCTGGGGAGCCTTAGTGAACAACAGTCGCAACCTGGCTTTGAAAATGAACGCCATATTGCCCGAAGAAGATGAAGATAGCCGCGAGTTTTTCAGAACGACGATCCCCTTTTATGCGCAGGCACTAAAAGATCATCTCATGCATGAGTCTACGCGATATGTTCTGGATTCCTTGCCGCACCCCGAGCTAAAGGTTATCATGGAGGATAAACATACACCAAACCAGGTAGCCAAATTGTTGCATGACAAGGTCATGAGCCTGTATCGCGAAGGTGCTTTATCCGGAGAACAACTGTTATATATAAATCCGGAGATCCTGTCATTTACGGATATTTGCGGTGCCTGCGAACGTATCAAGAATACCCCTATCCCTTACTCTTACAGTTCTTTTATCAAAAAATTCATCTTTCTGTACATTGTTACTTTGCCAATAGGTTATGTATTTCAACTGGGCTATTATGTGGTGCCGGTTTCTGCTATCGTCTTTTACGTATTGGGTAGCCTGGAACTGATCGCCGAAGAAATTGAAGACCCGTTCGGCACCGATGAAAACGATCTTCCAATGGAAAAAATAAGTGCTAATATCAAGAAGCATGTGGCAGAGATCATATAATACCTATACTTCTTTGAACTCAACTTCACTACGATCAGGCGACAGTTGCGACGCTGCGTTCCTCGTTCACCCATTTTATCTGGTAACTCTTATTTCCTAATCATACTCTTTCAATGAAAAATAGTATCTGTTTCTTACTTGCTTGTCGCCTTACCTTTTCGCTGTCTGCGCAAACTGCCTATTGGCAGCAGGAAGTAAATACCAAAAT
This sequence comes from Flavipsychrobacter sp., assembly GCA_035497455.1. Classification (GTDB taxonomy): domain Bacteria; phylum Bacteroidota; class Bacteroidia; order Chitinophagales; family Chitinophagaceae; genus JAFIGV01. Next base: position 118,804 of record DATJDL010000010.1, on the reverse strand, counting down.
AGAGGTGACGCTGGATGATGAAAAACACCTGCTGCATGGCTTTGAAACCATCATCTACAAAAACAACTCGCCTGATACACTCCGTTATATCTACCTGCACCTTTGGCCCAATGCCTACAAACATGATCATACGCCGTTTGCAGAGCAGCAATACCAAAATAAAAAGACGGAGTTCTATTACGCAAAAAAATCACAACGTGGTTATATAGACAGCCTGGATTTTGAAGTGGAGGGAAACGATCTTAACTATTACAGTGCTGAAGCCACTCCGGATATTGCACGTCTTGATTTGATCAAACCCTTACTGCCCGGCCAACAAATTACCATTACCACTTCTTTTCGGGTGAAGATACCAAAGGTCTTTTCCCGTCTTGGACATACCAAACAAGCCTATTTTATTTCCCAGTGGTTCCCCAAACCTGCTGTGTATGACAAAAAGGGCTGGCACCCGATCCCGTACCTGGATATCGGGGAGTTTTACAGCGAATACGGCTCTTACGACGTGAGCATTACCCTTCCCAAAAACTATGTAGTCATGGCTACGGGAAATCTATTGGATGGAGAAGAAAATCAATGGCTCGACAGCCTTGCAGCAATTGACTGGTATGATTCTTCATCCATCAAAAAAAAGCTGGCAATGAACGACTCTATCCCTCCCAGTAGTACTGAATTCAAAACGCTTCATTTTCATGAAGATCAGGTTCATGACTTTGCATGGTTTGCAGACAAAAGATATATCGTAAGAAAAGATAGCTTTAGCTACGACACGGCAGGCAATAACCCTATAACGATATACACTGCATTTCTCCCCTCTTACAAAAACAGCTGGAGACGTGGCACCCAACATTTGAAAAACGCATTGAAAATCTATGGTGAAGGCGTAGGACAGTATCCTTATAAAACCATCAAGGCGGTACAGGGAGATATGAATGCAGGAGGAGGAATGGAATACCCCACCGTCACGGTGATCGACAAAGCAGTAGGGGGCTCAAAAGAAGTGATCGTCCATGAAGCGGGGCACAACTGGTTTTACGGTATCCTGGGCAGCAACGAACGCGACCATGCCTGGATGGACGAAGGCATTAATACGTTCTATGAGCAACGTACGATGAAAGAAACACGCGACTCCTCTAAAAGACAGGATGCAACAAAAAAGAAGAAAAAAGGCGTCTCTTTTGATGTAGACCTCAACACAACGGTAATTGCCCAACTGGCTGCATCCGGTAAAGATCAGGCTATAGCCCAGACGTCAAAGAATTTCAGCGAGATCAATTACGGGATGGATGTCTATTATAAAACTGCCTGGTTTTTACGCTGGATGGAAGAATATATGGGCAGGCAGCGTTTTGATAAGGGAATGCAGGACTATTTCAATACCTGGAAATTCCGGCACCCCTATCCTGAAGATTTCAGAGCCGTAATGGAGCGCAACACAGATAAACCTCTGGATTGGTTTTTCCGGGACCTGCTTTCTACGGATAGCCGTATAGATTTTGCATTAAAAAAAGTACATACTCAAAATGGATGGACAACGGTAGCTGTGAAAAATAAAACCGGCTTATCACTTCCCGTCATTATCAGCACATCTGCTGAAGACAGCACGACATCATCGGTGGTTTCATTACCTTTTAAAAAAGATACCATACTTACCTTCCCGGCTAAAGCCGAATGGAAATCCGTCCGCATTTCACCTGCGGTAGCCGATATGAAATCGCAAAACAATTTCCGCCATGCCGGCTTACAACTCCGCCCCTTTGCGGGCTTTAACAATACCGGCAAACAAAAGGTCTTCTGGTTGCCTGCTGTAGGCTATAATGTCTATGATGGTTTCGGGGCGGGTTTGGTGCTGCACAACATCACGATGCCTGAAAATAAATTCCGCTTCATTGTGGCACCTTTATACAGTTTCCGTAGCAAGAGTTTTAACGGCGCTGGCTCAGTAGCCTATGTCACACATCCTAAAAACAATTTTGAAGAAGTCACCGTGCAGCTGGATGCCAAGAGCTTCCACTATAATGAAAGCGGGGTGAATATGTCAAAGCTGTTGTTTGTACGTTATACTAAAGTGGCTCCTTCATTACGATTGATTTTGAAAGAACCTAAAGCGAACAGCCCTGTCACCCGAAACATCATGCTTAAAGGCTATGGTATTCAGGAAGAGTATTTTAATTATGTTCAGGATCCTGTGGACAGCCTCTTCAGACCGGAAAAGAAAAACGAACAGCTCTATTACGGATTGTTACGCTATAGCCACAGGAACGATAGAACCTTTAATCCGTTCAACTACACAGGCGAATTACAGGCAGGTAAAAATTTCATGAAACTGACGGCTGAAGCCAACATTCGCATTGACTACCACATCAAAAACAAATCGTTATACGTGCGTGCCTTTGCCGGTAAGTTCTTTCATGTCAATAACCCGGCATCTTTTAACAACGATCGGTATTATCTCAACAGTACTTTTTCCGGTGTGAATGACTATTTGTATGATGATACCTACATCGGCAGAAATGAACGCGAAGGATTGGCGTCGCAACAGGTTTCCATGCGGGAAGGAGGCTTGAAAATTCCAACACCCTTCCTGGCTTCCCCTTTAGGCAGAAACGATAATTGGTTAGCAGCTATTAACCTTAAAAGTGATTTACCTGTCAAGCTCCCTATACGCCTTTTTCTGGACGTAGCCGTATTTGCGGATGCTTCCAAGCTGAACCCAAGCGGGGATAAAATCCTTTTCGATGGCGGTGTGGAATTTCATATCAAGGACATGGTGAACCTATATATTCCCCTTGTCATGAGCCGCGATTTTAAAGACTATTTCAATACCATTGTCGTTAAAAACAAGTTTATGCGCAGCATCACTTTTAGCATACAATTGGATAAGATAAATTGGCTTCATTCCAGTTCTGAGGTGTTCAAGCTCGCGGGATACTAAGACAACTCACACCTGTAAAACAATAAAAGCCCCATAATGCATTCAATGATTATTTCATTGTGCATCGGCTTTAACATGACGCTGGATTCACCGTTGTTCCTTATTCAGGTTTCGGAGTCCTATGATCACCAATGCAATACAAAGCAACGACGGGATGACCATCACAGGGCCAAATTCTTCTAACATCATACCTCTCAACGAGACTATCGAAAATAAGGCAGCTGCAGTAAAGCACCAGTAAGAGAAGAGCTTATTCATAAACAGCATGCAAACTATGCAAATTTTACCCGTAACTTTGGAGCGATTATCATCTTTTGAAACAGCGTTTCATACATAGCATTCTTTCGGCGTTTCTTGCGGTGCTCGTCCTTTTCGGAGGTACCGCCAAAGAATTCGTCCACCAGTTTGCAGGGCATGAAGATACCACTCATTGCAACAGTCATAAAGGTGAACTCTCTTTTGAGAGCCAGCACCATCACTGTAGTTTTTTGGGAGATTCGCTGGCACCGTTTCATGTCGATTCGCAGTTTCCGTACATAGCTTTATTTACTATAAGCTATCACAAGCAGCAACATCACCTTATCTGTTCGTTTCTAAAAAAGGAACGATTCTTTACCACACTTCGTGGGCCACCCGCCACCGCATAATACTTTGTACACAGGAATCTGGTTGACAGATCTTTGGAGGTCCAGGCATACAAATACCCATGAAGCTTTTGTGGCGATGGCACCATTCACCTATATGATCTTTATTGAGCTCAGTTAGATCCAACCTTATAGCGGGTGTATAAAAGATCTCGTGCTGATTAGCATTAATCATACAGCACCGTCATTTCCCATTTATAAAAAATCATCTCTGATGATACGCATTCTTATCAGCGTACTCTTTCTTGGGCTCTTAGCCACAATAAATAGTACCGCTCAACATCGTTGCGTGAATCCCACCCGGATTACATTGGTGGAAACGCACGATTTTTCGCCGGTATATCCGGCAGTAGTCTATGTCGAAGCCTTAAATAAGGCTTTCGAAACGGACGAGTCCGGCAGCATGGTATTGGATAGCCTCTGTGACGGAAGCTATATCATCCGCATACAGGGCACGGGATATGAAGAAAAGCAAACTACCATTTCCCTAAAAGGCAGGAAACCTGTGAAAGTCAAGGTCGATTATGAATTGCACGCTTTACACGAGGTCACCGTAAAGGAAGAACAAAAGAACAGCCTGATCCAATCCAAAGACAATCTGGGGAAAAATGCGCTGGATGACAACCAGGGAAAGACACTTGCCGGTATGCTGGAAAACATCAATGGTGTCACCACACTCAGCAACGGAGCCACCATTGCCAAACCGGTGATCCATGGTTTGCATAGCAATCGTATTCTCATGCTGAATCATGGTATCCGGCAGGAAGACCAGCAATGGGGCGCTGAGCATGCTCCGAATATCGACCCTTATACAGCCGATAATATTACGGTATTGAAAGGCGCTGCTGGGGTAAGATACGGTACGGATGCCATAGGTGGCGTGGTACTGGTAGAGCCTAAGCCCATGCCGGCGCAAACTGGCTGGGGAGGAGAGCTGAATCTCGCAGGTTTTTCCAACAATCGCATGGGAGTCGGTTCATTCATGCTGGAACACGCTTTCAAAAAAAATCCGGCACTGAGCCTTAGAGTGCAGGGCAGCTTGAAAAAAGGGGGCAACTATCGTATACCCGGGCATTGGGTGGCGAACACCGGCTTGCAGGAAAGCAATTATTCTGCCACCGCTGCATACCAAAAGTTACATTATGGGACGGAAATATTCTACAGCAATTTCAATACCAGCCTGGGTATCTATAAAGGCTCTCATACCGGCAATCAGAATGACCTCCTGAATGCTATAAACAGCCCGGTTCCGTTGGTGCAATCTGATTTTTCCTATGATCTGGAACGGCCGAAACAGCACATCGTACACCATTTACTAAAAGCAAAAATATATGCTGACAGCCGTTGGGGCAGGTGGGACATCATCTATGGCTATCAGCACAACTTCCGCCAGGAATACGATGTTATCCGCCAGGAGAACGGGAAGGCTCAGCTCAACCTCACCCTGCAAACCCATACGCTCAATATCAACCTGGATCACAAAAAGCTTTTCGGCTTATCGGGTCAAACAGGTATCGATGTCATTTCACAGGATAACCGTTTCCAAAATGGTGACCGGGTCTTTATACCTACGTATCAAAGCCGGGGTATTGCCGGCTACCTGGTGGAAAGATACCATCTTAAAAACTTGATGCTGGAAGCTGGCCTGCGTTATGATTATAAAGGATATGGCGTATATAATCCGCAGGGAAACAACCAGCAAATTGTTTATTACGAGTTTAATTATGGTAACGCATCCGGCACACTGGGACTGAAACAACAGGTGAACGCACACTGGGATTGGAATCTCACCCTCGCAAATGCCTGGAGAGCACCTCAAGCCAATGAGCTCTTCAGCGCCGGGTTGCATCACGGAGCCGCGCGCATAGAACTTGGCAATAAAGACTTGCAACCGGAAAATGCCTACAGTGTAAGCTTTGATAACCGCTATGCGGTCGGAGATAAACTGTACACCTCCGTATCGCTCTATAGTCAGCTCATCAACAACTACATCTACCTGATACCCGGCGAGGATCTATTAACCATACGCGGCTATTTCAAAACCTTTCACTTTAGGCAGACCAACGCGTGGCTAAACGGTGCCGACCTGACGGTACGTTATGACTGGAATAACTACCTCACTTCTACAGTCAAAGCGTCTGTCTTGCGTGCAAGAGACAGAAAGGCAAATGACTGGCTGATCCTGATGCCCGCTGACAGGGTTTCGTTCAACACCCGGTTCAGCAAAAACCTCAGCGAAAAATGGAAAAACATGTTTGCAGAAGTAACAGGCAGGTATGTATTCCGGCAAACAAGAATACCCGGCAATTTTGACGAGATAGATTACCCGCGTCCACCCAGAGACTATTTCCTGCTGGATGCTGCATTAGGCATACAACAAATGGTCGGAAAACAACCTGTAAATATCAGTCTGGCAGCGACGAACCTTTTTAATATACGTTACAGGGATTATCTCGATGTTTTCCGCTACTTCCTGGATCAGCCGGGCACTAACATGGCCCTGCGCATCGCTATTCCTTTTGAATTTCATTAATCATCATTTTTTAATAACACAATTAATAATTAAATATGAAACCATTAATTTTTTCACATGCTCTTTCTGTCGCAGCTTTCTCTTTACTTTTTACAGCCTGTAAAAAAAACGATCCGCCGATACCGGTAGAAGAAGAGCTGATCACCACGCTAAAATTGGATGTAACGGCAACCGGTTTTTCCAAATCATTTATCTACAAAGTCGAAAATGGCTTTGGGGGCAGTGACAGCGGGACAGTAGTTATAGACACCATTGCCCTTACACCAAATACCACCTATAATGTAGCAGTACAGGTACTCAACGAAAAAGAAAATCCGGTGGAAGATATAACGGCAGAAATACTGGAGGAGAATGAAGAACATTTATTCCTATACAATGCGAATCCTGCTACAGGTGCCGGGGCAATAACCTTCAGCAACGGGAGTAAAGATGATAAGGGCGCGCCTTTTAATCAAACGATCAATTTTACGACCGGGGCTGCCGGTTCAGGCAGTTTGACCGTATACCTCATGCATCTGCCTTCCGACAAAAGCGGCACAACACCTGCCGCAGCCGGTGGGTCTACCGACCTGGAAGCGGTATTCCCCGTGAAATTGCAGTAAGATAACAGTATCGAAAGTGCAGGATTATTATCTCCGGATCTGTCCGGAGATTTTTATGTCTGGACACCGCGCAGCTGAAGTCATTGATGTTTTGCTAGAACTTGTATATCAACGGGTTGTCACTATGATTACCTTTTTTCATTTCGCTATATCCGTTGCATTTTTAGCAATAAGGCGATAAGGAAAATTTTTCATAAAAAGTATGTACCAATACTAAATAATTCTTAACTTAGAATCAACAAATCATTACAAAAAATGTCAAATCTAATAGCGAAAGAAGAACTGGCAGAGTATAAAATCGTTCCTGCATTTGTAGATAAATCTGATTATTGGAGAAATATCCTCAACTACGGCGTTCGCCTGGGCAACGAGTTTAAAGGGAAAACACATATTACATTTGAGACCACTCAGGGACCACGATCTGTTTTTACCACGATCTGGTCTATCACGGATAAATACCTGCATATAAAAGGCGGCATGGTGATCGCACTGGCCAGCATCATTGATATCCATTATTAGGATTTTTTCGGGTAGAAAAGAAAAAGGGCGAGAGTTGTCGGCGTTATGATTTGTGTCCTAATATTTTCTTAATTTTGCCACCGAAAAAAATCAATGTATAATAAATTATTATGAATCAGCAAGAAATAGTAACCCGCATTAATGCCTTTATGGTGAACGATTTTGAAGTAGATGAGCAGGCAATAACACCGGATGCTGATCTTAAAGAAACCCTTGACCTCGATAGCCTGGATTATATTGATCTCGTGGTGGCTATAGAACAGAATTTTGGTTTCAAAGTGAAGCCGGAAGACTTCCAGACTATGAAAACCATCCAGGATTTTTACAATTACGTTTTTACTCGCCTGGAAACAGTTCATGTCGGATAATACCGCTTGGGAAGGCCGCAGCCGCGGCACTAAAACCGGTCATAAAATATTTGTTTGGCTTTTACAGAAAGGCGGCCTTCGGGCTGCCTATTCTTTGTTACACTTTGTGGCTGCGTACTACCGGTGGTTTGTACCTGCTGCTACCCGACCGCTCCGTTATTTGTATCAGGAACGCATGGGTTTCTCTAAATCTCAAACGACTGGACTGATCCGGAAGAACATCTTCATTTTCGGGCAGACGCTTATAGACAAAATCGCCGTGCTGGCTCAGGTACCCAATAAACTTCAATTTAAACACGAAGGCATCGAGAACATAGAAAAAATGGTAGCGGAAGGTAAGGGGGGCATTCTACTCAGCGCACATTTAGGTAACTGGGAAGCTGCCGGTCATATGCTGAAACGGGTAAATGCCAGGATTAACATCGTCATGTATGACGGTGAAGAACAACAGATGAAAGATTATATGGAGCAGTTTGAAAGCAAACGCTCTTTCCATGTCATCCTGATCAAAGATGACCTTAGCCATATCTATGAAATGTCGGCTGCACTGGCACGCAATGAACTTATTTGCCTGCATGGTGACCGCTTTCGTCCCGGAAACCGTACTATTACGCATTCATTCTTGGGTAAAGATGCTAATTTTCCTGCCGGTCCGTTTATTCTTGCTTCAAAGTTAAGAGCGCCTGTGAGTTTTGTTTTTGCTTTTAAAGAAGGTAATTTCGATTACCATTATTACTCTTTCCCGGCCAGGGTATATGAGGGCAGAGGAAAAGAAGGAATGGAAAACATGCTTCAGGAATACGTCGCAACATTGGAGACAATGATCCAAAAATATCCGGAACAATGGTTTAACTATTTTGACTTTTGGAACACATAAACGATATCTTGATCTTGAACTATATACCGCAGCGCCCGCCGTTTGTGATGATCGATACGATCATCAAAGCGGATGATGCGGAGTCTAAAACGTCTTTCTCCATCCGTGAAGGACATTTATTTGTTGCGGACGGCTATTTTACTGAACCCGGGTTAATAGAAAATATGGCACAGACGGCAGCAGCCGGTACGGGCTTCAGAGCACACCAGTCAGGCTCCCCGGCACCCATCGGTTTTATCGGCGCCTTAAAAAATCTGACTATTGTAAGGCTTCCTAAAGTGAATAGCATCATTTCCACGACTGTCCGCTTTGGCATGCAGGTGATGAACGCACATATCGTAAATGCCAGTGTAGAAGAAAACGGAACAGAAATTGCTTCCTGCGAACTTAAAATCTTCATTCAATAATAAAATAAAAACACGTCGATTATGAAAAAGCTGATCCTCTCCCTCTCATTTTTACTCACGGCGGCATTCGCCTTTGCACAAACGAAAGAAGACATTCTTGCAGGCAGCGATGCTATAACCTGGCTGGGTATTGACTTCAGCCAATTGAAGTTTATCGGATCTGCTTCACAATGGCAGGATGCAGGTGATGTTACCAATTCACAATTGAGAGACAAGTATTTTACCGCATGGAATGAATTGATAGAAAATGAACCCACACGTTATAAAATTGCTGATGCTGTAAATCGTACCGAGGTGAATTATGCAATTGGTGTTACGGCTAAAGTAAACAACGGGTTGAAAGGAAATTTCTTTTCGGATGACGGAAATGATTTCGAGCGTTTATCAGAAGCTGATATTAAAAAACTCGTTAGTAATTATAATTTTCAAGGTAAAAAGGGAATAGGTATGATGTTCTTTGCAGAATCGATGAGCAAAGGCAAAGAAGCTGCTTCTTATTGGGTTACCTTTGTCAATATGGATACTAAAAAAATGATCCTTACCCACCAGGTCACTTCAAAAGCCGGCGGCTTCGGTTTCAGAAATTACTGGGCAGGCAGTATAGTGAAAGCGATTAAAGAGGTGAAAACTAACCTGAGAAAATGGTAAGGGACCGGAATTTCTGTTTAAGAGATTCCACCTGCATAAGGTCCTTGTAACGGGAGGAACCTTCGTAACAGATTTGCAATGCGTACTCATTACTAACGACTAATAACTGATTTGAAAAAGCTGACGCACCATTTTGAAACTGAAGTAAAATTTAGTGAAGCCGATCCGCTGGGCATTGTATGGCATGGGCATTTCATTCGTTATTTTGAAGACGGTAGGGAGGCGTTTGGCAAAGAATATAATCTCAAGTACCTGGACCTTTACCGCAATAACATTGTGGTGCCTATCGTACGGGTGAATTGTGAATATAAACGTATCCTTCGTTACGGACATAGAATACGCATCGAAACGACTTATCACGACACACCAGCTGCAAAGCTCTTGTTCGACTACGCAATCTACGACGTAGCTACTGATGAAAAAGTGGCTACCGGCAATTCCATCCAGGTATTTATGCATCGTGAAAATCTCGAACTGATGCTGACGTTACCCCAGTTTATGACAGAATGGAAGAGTAAATGGCTGACCGACTAATGAAACCTGTATTTGCCATCGCTACCAACATTACCTCTGCCATAGGTACCACCACCGCAGCTCACTGGCGTGCTGCTATGACGAAGCAAACCGGCATACGGGAACATCACGACGCTTCCCTGTCAGAAAAAAGTTTTTGGGCATCCCGGATCGATGCAGCTGCCTGGCAGCACATCCATAACCACACGCGGTCCGAAAATCTATTATCTCCGTTTGAGGAGCTAGCGATCTATTCTGCCAAGAACGCTTTGGAGACCTGCCGTGAAGAGATAGCCCCGGAAGAAACTGTTTTCATATTATCCAGTACCAAAGGCAATATTGAATGGCTTGGTGAAAAAGATGACGAGCGGATTTTACTCAGTACCAGTGCCAGGATCATAGCAAACAGGCTCGGTATAAAACACCCACCGATCATTATTTCCCATGCCTGTGTTTCCGGCGTTACAGCGACTATTTATGCACTGCGGCTGTTGCAATCGGGGCGTTATAAACATGCCATCGTTACGGGCGCTGATCGCTTTACAAAATTTGTACTAAACGGGTTTCAATCTTTCCAGGCAATCGCGGATGCACCATGCCGCCCTTTTGATAAAGACCGGACCGGCATCAACCTGGGCGAAGCGGCTGCAACTATTATCTTATCCACTGCCTCCGAAAATCCACTGGCGCAACTCATTGCAGGCAGTACCTCCAACGATGCCAATCATATATCCGGACCATCGCGAACAGGGGAAGAACTCGCATTGGCTATTAATAATGTCCTCGCCGAAGCGCAAATAGATGCTGCTGAAATCGGTATTATTTCGGCACATGGTACGGCTACGCCTTACAATGATGAGATGGAGTCAAAAGCATTTGCCTTGTCGGGGGTATCACAAGCTCCGTTGCATAGCTTTAAAGGGTTTATAGGCCATACACTGGGCGCCGCCGGCGTGGCGGAAAGTGCCATGCTCATCGAAGCCTTACAGCAACAGCAGCTTATTCCTTCACCGGGCTTCGAAACATTGGGAGTGCCCCACCCACTCCGGGTGACGACGGAAACCGCTACAGCTTCTATTGCTTATGCTTTAAAGACTGCTTCCGGGTTTGGAGGTTGCAATGCGGCTACTGTCTGGAAAAACAGGTAGAAGATTTAGGCGGTATTTCTCCAGTCAGATAGTGAATCCTCCGATGAACGGTGCCATCGCCGCAAAAGTTTCATCAGCACTCCTGGCTCAGGCTAAAAATCTCTTGTCATGGCTTTCTTCCAACCGCTCCATTATTATTCCTCCTTCCCTATCTTTAAAAAAAGATCAAGCTCATGGATTTTGGAAAGATCGATGAAAAGGAACTAGACACTATTGATTTCACATTGCCGCCTGACCCTGCCGGAACGAAAGAGGTCCTGTCGAAAGGGAAAGGGAAAACCAAGTTTTTCATTGGCTGTGCAAAATGGGGTCGTAAGGACTGGATAGGGAAATTGTACCCGCCCGGCACTAAAGAGAAGGATTTTTTAGAGTATTACGCGCGGCAGTTTAATTGCATTGAGTTCAACGCCACTTTTTATAAATCACCCGGCGTGGCTGATGTGGAAAAATGGAAGAGCAAAGTGCCGAAAAAATTTCTGTTTTTCCCGAAATTTCCGCAAACCATTACGCATCTGAAGCGGCTGAAAAATGTAGATCATGAGCTGGATGCATTTCTTAATGCGCTCGCTGCTTTCAAAGAGAACCTGGGGCCAATCTTTCTGATGCCGCATCCGCAGCTGGGACCCAAGCACATCGAACAATTAGAAACATTCATCACCCGGTTTCCCAAAGATGTAGCGTTATATACGGAACTTCGCCATCCCGACTGGTATACCGGCCAGGAAGGCTACGATGCTGCTTTTTTCGAATTCTTACGAAAACACAAACGTGGTACAATCATTACTGATGCGGCAGGAAGGAGGGATTGCGTGCACATGCATCTTTCTACACCCGATTGTTTTATCCGCTTTGTAGGTAACAGCCTGCACCGTACCGATTATGAACGGGTAGATGATTGGGTAAACCGTATTAAGGATTGGATGGATGCGGGCCTGGAGAATTGCTATTTCTTCATGCATCAACATGAAGAGCTGCATTCACCCGAGCTGATAAAATACCTGATCGAACAACTGAACAGTGTCTGCAAAACTCATATAAAACCTCCCGTGATGAACATGGGAACCGGAGACCTGTTTTCTATGTAATTAGCTACTGCATTGTACCTTTACAGCTCTATCGTATCAACATCACGTTTCCACTTTTTGTAAACTTGCGTCCAGAGGGAGTTACAGCTTCTACCAGGTACACGTAAACGCCCATGGGTTGAGGGATTCCATTATATTTTCCGTCCCATCCTTCATCAATATCGCTGCTTTGAAATATCAGATTGCCCCAACGATTGAATATTTTGAAGTAGTTGAGGGTTGCCTGTCCGCGTCTGATTACCTTAAGCCTGTTGTTGCTTCCGCTGTTACCAGGCGTGAATGCATTGGGCAAGTCTAACGCGCTTTCTGAAAGTACGATCACGTTGATGCTGTCTATAGCTACACATCCATTCTCCGTGTGGGCAGTTACGATGTATTTGGTATTCACTTGTGGAAAAGCCTTAGGATTGGATATAGTGGTGGCGCTTAAGCCGGTTGGCGGTGTCCACAGGAAATAGTGACAATTGGTGGCGGGATTCATTTGCACGGTATCTCCGATGTACATGGTGATATCGGGTCCCAGTTCCAAAACTCCATCCGCAAGTACATCAATGGAAGTGTGTACAGTATCCTTACAGCCAAATTGATCTGTAACGAAAACCGTATAGCTCATATCTGCCGGAGGAGTAGAAATCACCGTGGAAGACGTTGAATCGTTTAAGAAAATCGGTGGTGACCATCGGTAAGATTTTCCACCGGATACACTTAAGATCACCGAATTGTTCGGGCAGAGTGCGGTGTCCGGTGTGATAACGGCAAAATTCCCGGGATGAACTGTAATGTGAACTTCATCCGAGTCGATGCAACCCGCGGGAGTGTTAACCACTAACTTCAGATCTGTACTATGATGTCCCTGGTAAATATGGCTAGGTGAGCGGGCCAAAATGGAATCACCTGTAGAAACAGAGGTCCATTGATAGATATACTTGCTGTACCAGGAAGGCAGGACATTGGATTGTACAATCACTTCTTCCCATTGACACATTTGCCGGTCCGGACCCAGATCTACACTGGGCAACGGCTCTACCGTAAGCTGAAAATAATTTACCAGTGTAGAACATGCAGGATGCGATGCTGTCACAACATAGGTTGTGGTGGTATCTGCTGCTATAATGGGGTTCATGACATTCGGATTGGACAAACCCTTAGAGGGCGACCATGAATAGGTGTATCTGGGATCTCCGATAAGATTCGGTTGTATTATGGCTCCTTTACAGATGGCTGTGTCTCCTCCGGACAAATCGGTAGAAAGTATGTCAATTGTCACAGAATCTTTTTTAGAACAAAAGGAAGAATCTACCGTCAGGACAAATGTAAAAGTTCCTGATTGCGCGGTAGAGAAAGTGGGATTCAGGATGCTGCTGGAGCTAAGTCCATTAGAAGGTGTCCATCGGTATGTATACAAGTTGCCGGCAGGAGTTACAGATCCGCTGAGGGTGATAGGCGTTCCCTGACAGGTCGTGGTATCAGGTCCGGCATCCGGTTTGAAAACAGTATAGAAAACAGAAACGGTATCCCTGCGATAGCAACCATTAGTATCGGTAACCTTTACCGTATAAAATCCCGACCCGTTTGATACAGCGATAGGATTAGGACAAGTAGTACAATTTAGGGTGCTGCCAACAGGTACGGTGCTCGTCCAGGAATATTGAAGTCCTCCCATTCCTCCTATGGCATTTGCCGATAGTTGTAAGGGTTCACTGGGGCTGACACAGGACGTATCGGGGGATGCCATTAAGTTTATATCAGCTACCGTCATTGTCCTCAGCGTATCCTTGCATATGCTTGTTTGTGAACTATAGGTCAATACCAGGTTATAGTACTGAGGAGTGGTAGAAGTGGGGAGTATAGAGATAGACTGCCCCGTACCAATAAGATTCGTGAAAGATTGATCGTACCAGTCATATGCTACATATCCGGGAGGTCCTGAAAAAGTAAACCCGGCATTATTCAAGTCACAAGAGTCCACTGTGATTTTATAGTTCCCACAGTTCACAACGTCAAAATACCCATATCCGAAGTGAGCCCCTAAAGTGCAATCTCCGGTGACCACATGCAAATAAACCGTTTGCCCCGCTTTCCTTTTAATATTTAATATGCCATCCGACCACGGCTTATACCATACTACTCGAAAAGGGTCTAAAGAACGAAAAAATCCTGGAATATTCGGACCGCCAACGTAAAACTGGGCAACACAGGGAATTTCCAAGCCTGTTGCCGAATCATAAGCATTTATTTCAAACCGCGGATTTTCGTTACCCGAATGTGGACCTTCAAATACAACCGCATACTTGAAATTAATAGCAAAGCTATCCATATTCAAGGGGATTTTTAGTTTATAGATCACACGTTCCGCTTCGGAGTAAACGTCGTCGTTACCAAGTTTCAATGACCTCATACCTCCACCGGGTGCTACTACCGGGAATAATCCATAGGGATCTACGCCCGTTCCGGAAGTCACGCTATGCCTCGTTGGCATGGGAGGCACTATTGTATTGGTGATAATGGAAGAATACGGAAGTGATGCCGGGATAGGCGTTTGCGCAAACCCGATCCTGCATTCCCAAAGACTCAGATCCCCGAATTCAAAATCAATATTAGGAGGGCAGCCCTGTGCCTGCGCGAATATGGAGTGCGAACCCATTAATGCGCCGCAAATCATCACAGCATAGAAGAATAGTACGCGCGTAGGGAATCTGACCATGATGGGAATAAGTTGATAAGGAAGCCTTATTTCTGAAAGACAACTTATTATTCAAAACGGTTGGAAATGAACCTGTTTAGTAGTACCCGGCTATGAAACGTTCTCGAAGATAACGGCTGCCCCCTGCCCTACGCCGATACACATAGTGGCAAGCCCATACTTCCCGCCGCTACGCTTAAGTTCATGTAGCAGGGTGGTAGAAATGCGTGTGCCACTGCAACCGAGTGGGTGTCCCAATGCAATAGCTCCGCCATTTACATTCACTTTAGCTTTATCCAGTCCCAGTTCGTTTATACAGGCGATGCTCTGTGAGGCAAATGCTTCATTGAGTTCGGCAAGATCCAGGTCGGCAATAGTCAAACCCGCGCGTTGCAGTGCTTTTTGCGTTGCCGGCACCGGGCCTATACCCATCACTGCAGGATCCACTCCCGCTATCGCCATGGATTTTATTTTGGCGATAGGTTTCAAACCAAATTTTTCCACCGCATCGGCAGAGGCGAGGATCATGGCTGCTGCACCGTCGTTAACACCGCTTGCATTAGCTGCTGTTACAGAGCCGTCTTTTTTAAAGGCCGGCTTCAACGCTGCCAGTTGCTCCATAGTAGACTGGCGGGGATGTTCATCTTTTTCGAATACCAGGGTTTTACCTTTCCCGAGGTCAACAGTGTAAGGGACTATCTCATCCGCAAATTTCCCGGCTGCATGGGCAGCGGCATATTTTTCCTGGCTTTCAAAGGCAAACTGATCCTGCGCTTCCCTGTCTACATTCCAACGCTCGGCAACATTTTCTGCAGTTTCACCCATACTGTAAGGATAATAGAGTTCACTCAATTTCTTATTAATAAAGCGCCAGCCAATGGTCGTATCGAATACTTCCTGCTTACGTGAATAGGCACTATCTGATTTGCCCATTACAAAAGGAGCCCTTGTCATACTTTCCACACCACCGGCAATATAGATAGAGCCGTCCCCGCACATAATTGCGCGGGAAGCATCCATGATAGCCTGCAGGCCTGAAGCACAAAGACGGTTGACGGTATTGCCACCTACGGTAACCGGTAAGCCTGCCAATAAAACAGCCATACGTGCCACGTCCCGGTTGTCCTCTCCTGCCTGGTTCGCCGCACCTGCTATCACATCTTCTATTTCGTTTACATCTATAGCAGGGTTACGCTCGATCAGCTTCCTGATAACATGAGCCAGCAAATCGTCGGGGCGAACAGTTGCCAGGCTGCCTCCGTATTTTCCTATGGGAGTTCTTACTGCATCAATAACAAAAACTTCTTTCATGGTTGTAATGTATAATCTGTTTTATAAAGCTTGTGATAAATCACTGATAATGTCATCTATGTTTTCCAACCCTACACTCATTCTTATCAGTCCGTCTGTAATGTTAGATTTCAGGCGCATCTCTCTAGGCACACCGGTATGAGTAGTAGATGCAGGATGCGAAACTAACGTATCGCAAGTGCCGAGCGAAACAGCATTGGTACAAAGCTTCAGGTTGTTTATGAATTTTTTCCCGGCTTCATAGCCCCCTTTCAGTTCAAAGCTAAGCACTGCACCGGCATGTTTCATTTGACTTTTAGCAAGGTCAAAATCCCGGTGTGATTTTAATCCTAAATAGTTTACTCTTTCCACAGCCTGGTGCAAGGAAAGGAAGGTTGCCACTTTCTCTGCATTGGTACAGTGTTTTTCCATCCTGAGAGACAATGTACGGAGCCCATTCGTCAAAAGAAAAGCTTCAAAAGCGTTGCTGTTACCGCCCAGTAAACGATGCGTCTTGGTCACTGTAGTCTTCATCTGTTGCAGGTCACGCCCCAGGAGAACCCCTCCTACTGCCGTGCCATGGCCATTTAGGTATTTTGTAGTGGAGTGCATGACATAATCCACAGGATACTTAAAGGGTTGTTGTAAACAGGGCGTAGCAAAGGTGTTGTCTGCGCATACGACCAGGTTATATTCCTTTCCCAATGCACTTAACAGCTTCAGGTCCACACATTGTAACGTAGGGTTAGCAGGTGTTTCCAGGTACATGAGTTTGATGGACGGATCGGATTCAATGGCATTCCTCGTGGCAGACAGGTCATGAAAATCAACAAACACGCCTTCAATATTCAGGTGTGGTAATACTTTGTCGATCAGCTCTTGGGTACCGCC
The DNA here is from genome assembly GCA_035497455.1 of Flavipsychrobacter sp. Classification (GTDB taxonomy): domain Bacteria; phylum Bacteroidota; class Bacteroidia; order Chitinophagales; family Chitinophagaceae; genus JAFIGV01. The sequence goes on along the minus strand of DATJDL010000010.1, from coordinate 101,664 downwards.
ATATAGCGAATAATGCGTAATGATCTTTTCACCGGCTTTGAGATTGCTAAGCAACATAGTCGTAAGTGCAGCCATGCCCGAGGCATGTAAGATAGCTTTCAGCTGCAGGGGTTGCCCGTCATGATCTTGTATAGCATAAGCCTCCAGCGCAGCGATTTTATTCTCGGCTTCTTCGATAGTAGGATTACCGAAACGACCATATATGTATCCTTTCTCCTCCCCTGTGAATATGGCTTCGCCTTGCTCTGCTGTATCGAATGTATAAGTGGAGGATGCGTAAATAGGGGTGAGGTGCGCCCGGTTGCCTTCCTGTTGGTGACCACCGTGAATACATACCGTGTCAAAACCTCTGATATGATTATCTGCCATGAGCGTTCAGAAAAATTAGAGCTCAAAAGTACAACAATCCTATTCTGTTATGTTTTGTGAATTTGGGTAAAAATAGTGGTGTAAATTCTAACTTTATTAAATGAGAAAAGTATGGATGCTCCTGTGCGGATGTTTGTCGATGTTTTTTAGCGGAAGAGCGGAAGAAAAAACCGATACCCCGTTTATTGCCATTAAAGAAAAATCACTTCTCTGGAAGATAAGCGGAAAAGACATGAAACAATCGTCCTATGTCTTCGGCACGATGCACCTTATCTGCAAAGATGATTATTTGTGGACGTTGGCTATGAAGAAAAGCCTGAAGGCAGCGAAGGAGGTCTGTTTTGAAATGGATATGGACGATCCGAATGTATTGCTGCAGATAGCAGCCGGGATGATCGACAACACCGGGAAGCGACTGAGTGATTATTTTACCCCGGAAGAATATAAACTTGTATCGCAGTATTTCAGTGAACAAGCCGGACTGGACGCTACTATGATAGAACAATTAAAACCGGCCGCCCTGGTGAACTTGCTGGCGACCTCGGGTTTTAACTGCAGCAATATGGTTTCGTATGAAACTAACATTATGGATGAGGCGAAGAAAATGCGCATCGAAGTAACCGGGCTGGAAGAACCCCGGGAACAATTGGCCTTACTGGAGTCCTTTTCTGCGGATAGTATTACAAAAGAGATTATTCAGTTGCTGCAGAAGAATGTATCTTCTGATACAAATGAATACCATGATATGGTAACTGCGTACCGCAGGCAAGACATTTCAGCCTTATACGAAATGATGTCGGGGCTGGAACAATCAGGGATCCGTTCCCAGACCTTTTTAGCAGAGCGTAATGAAAAATGGATCGAACGGATGGAAGAGCGAATGGATCAAAAACCGGTATTTTTTGCTATTGGAGCAGGACATTTGGGAGGGGAAAAAGGCGTAATTAACCTACTTCGAAAAAAGGGCTATAAAGTACAGGCTGTCATAAAATGATTATAACTTGTCCAGTATCTCGACCAACATTTCTTTTTTGATGGGTTTACTCAAAAACGTATTAACACACGGGTAGCTTTGTGATTTGATCAAATCACTTTCGTTGATGGACGAGGAGAGGAGATTAATGATGTAATTATCCTGTTTATCAGCAGGCACATCTTTTAAAAATGCTTCAATAAAATCAAATCCTGTCATTAACGGCATGAGAATATCAACCAAAACGATGGTCTTTTTTTCATCGACAGGACGTTGCTTAATAAACTCGAGGGCTAGTGAGGCATCAGTAAATACCTGCACCGACAAACTACGTCCGGTATTGTGTATGACCTTTTCTCCAATAAAGCCGTCAAGTTTACTGTCGTCAATAAGTATAAAATGATATGCTTTATCCATCGTTATTTCTGAGGTATTGAAACCGTAAAAGTTGTGCCACTTCCTACGTCGGAAGCTATATTTATATCGCCGTTGAGCTTATTAATTGCGTCTTTCACATTATAAAGTCCAAAACCGGATCCTGCTTCGTCACTATTGGCTCTGAAAAACATCTGAAAGATACTTTGAAAATATTTTTCTGCAATTCCGATACCATTATCTTTCACCTCTATAATAGCGCCGTCCTTACCTGCCTTCACGGAAATTGATACAAATTTATTAGGTTCTTCCCTCCTCTGATATTTTAATGCGTTCGATAACAAATTATTAATTATTAACTGTAACATGGTGCGATCGCTTCTGAAGACGTCCTGTTGTATCACTTCCATCTCCAATTTTACAGCAGGGTAGTTCTTTTTAACCTGGTTGAGCGCTATCAATTCTTCCAAAAGCCCTTCAAAATCTATGGGTGCAATAGTTAAAATGCCGCGATTAAGATTATAGTGTTGATGGATGTTGTAGATCAACGCATTTGCCCGCTGAGCGGATTCTTCCATCAATTCTGCCAGGTGCTTTATTTCCGCAAGATCTTCTGACTCTTTAATGATCTCTATTGCTCCGATCAATCCGGTGATAGGTCCTCTAAGATCGTGGGTAACACTATAGGCAAACTTATCTAACTCAGCATTGGCTATTTGCAGTTCCTTATTCCTGGCGGCTAATGTGGTATTTGTTACGTAGAATTTATACCCTTCTTCGATGGCGGATTTTACATCGGGTTCTCTCCAGGGTTTCGTAAGATACCTGAAAACATGCCCCCGGTTAATAGCAGCGACCACCGACTGGATATCTACGTAACCCGTAAGAAGCATGCGGATGGGTTCGGGAAAGCGTTGGGAAATCTCTTCAAAAAATTCAACTCCTGTTGTTTCAGGCATGCGTTGGTCGCAAAAAATAATCTTAATGTCCGGATGCTCCTCTATCAAAGACAGCCCTTCTTTCGCCGACGCCGCTGTAAGCACATTATAGTCCATCCTGAAAGCTGCTTTAAAGCCTATCAGGTTGTTTTCTTCATCGTCAACGTAGAGTATTTTTAGCTTCTCTTCCATCATTTTTCAATGGTTTCTATGTGATTGATGGGTAGCGTAATAATGAATTCTGCTCCTTCCCCTATTTCAGAATTGACCTTAATAGTACCGTTATGCTTTTTTATGGTATTCCATGCAATAGATAACCCTAAACCAGTCCCTACACCCACCTCTTTGGTGGTGAAAAACGGTTCAAACAGCTTTTTCTTCGTGGTCTCGGTCATACCCGCTCCATTATCTTTAATGCTGATGGAAACATCTTCGTCGGTATGAGATGTCGTGATCACTATTTTGCCTCCTGTCTCCCCACCCCATTTATCTCTCACAGCATGAATTCCGTTGGAGATGATATTCATAAACACCTGATTGAGCTTACCCGGATAGCACTCTACCATGGGCAAGGTTCCGTAATTTTTATCTATCGATATTTTTCCATCAAGCATATTGTTGACAATGACAAGTGTAGAATCCAACCCTTCATTCAAATCCGCTCTTTTAATATCATTTTCATCCAGCCTGGAGAATACGCGCAGTCCTTTAACGATTTCAGAAGTGCGATTGGCACCTTCTTCTATCCCTTTCAGAAGATACTCAATTTCTTTAAGCAAGTAGTCATAATCTGCCGTGTTTTTTACTTTTTTTATCTTAGCCAGTTTGTCATTGTCCGGGATCTCTTCAAATCCTATTTTCTCAATAGCTGATAAAACATCCTGGAGAATTAAAATATCGCGTCGCAGGGGAGTAACGTTAGACGTAACGAAATTTATAGGGTTATTGATTTCGTGTGCAATACCTGCTGTAAGCTGTCCAAGTGAGGCCATTTTCTCGGATTCCACGAGCTGGCTCTCTGCCTCTTTCAAATCTATCAGCGCTTGTTGCAAGCTTTGATTCGAATCCTGTAATTCCTTCGTCCTCAAATCCACTTCTTTTTCCAGGATTACTTTCTGCTCACTCAAAATCCGCTCATTTTCCCTGGACGCAGCAAGTGCCTGCTCTTGTGCTTTTTCCGTTTCTTCTTGTAAGGCATTGATCTTATCAGCCAATGCGAGGGATAATAAAATTACTACGATGGCAGACCCTATCTGCAAAACAGAAATCGTAAACAAATTGTAAGGCAGAGCGCTAAAGTCTTTTAAAACAAAAACGACGACGCTGAGTAAGAATATGGTCCATGCCAGCAAGAAAACCAAAGATGCCCTCGTTCTGTAGCGAAGCCCCATATGGATACCCACGTAGATAAGTAAAAGCGCCAATGGCAATCCCAAAAAATTAATAAGATTATAGCTGATACTTCGGTCTCCCCAAAAAGCATTAAGCGTGAGTACTACATACAATGCTACAATTACCGAAAAAACTTTGTTGATTCGCGGCAACCGTTCTTTTAACTGGAGAAACTGACGGGCAAAGCCAATGGACCCGATGGCTGTCAGTGTCGGGAAGATGTATAACGAGTATTTTTCAAAATTGGGAAAGTTGGGCCAAACATATTTATAACCCAGCCCGGTGATATTCAATTGCACCAGACATACTGAAAAAATATAAAGGAGATAATAGAGATATGCCTTATCCCTGGTACTGAAATAAATGAAGACATTGTAAAGAAATAAGCCCAGGATAATCCCGAAGTAAATCCCCCTTAAAAAACGTTTATCGAGATCATAACGGGCAATACCGGCTTCTGTACCAAATTTCATCGGAATGAGTAACTGTGCCTCACTCCGGATCTTCAGGTAAAATGTGTACATCTGCCCTTTCGGAATATGCAGTGTGAAAAGTGGCGCCGACGTCCTTGTTTTTCTCGTATTATACGAGACCGCTTTACTCACCTCTTCTTGCTTGTAGCTATTGGAAGCGCTATCCGGATAAAATAAGATGACATTATCGAGGAACGCGTTTTCCACTTCCAGGGAAAAATAATGAAAGGGTGAAATATTCTTTATTGAAAATTTAACCCATACCGTGCCATTATTTGTACCCAGGTTCGGTACCTTTTTATCCGACTGTACAAACTGATTACTCCGCAGGACATCTTGTAAGTTCATTTTATTGCTGCTATCCAGCAAGAGGAATGACCTGTCGCCTATGATTTCGCTGAACAACCCCTGAAATTCGATAACGGAGTCGCGGGCAGGAGCAGCTGTACTTTTGACTCCTGTAGTAAATATGACAAGAAGTAACAAAATAAGTCTATAGACCATATTCATTTCTAATGTTGGGAATTGAAATATCGTAGCTAATTTGAGTTTCACCCTTCTGCCCATGTTCCACACACTCTCCTACGGGGTTTTCGAAGTATCCAAAAATTTCGCTTCGGAAATCTTTATCTGCGTAGGCTAAATGGTCCAGATCCCTCACAATAAGCGAAGTGGCAATGAGGTCTAACTTGGGGTAAATAAACTGACCTTTATTACCAATCGACGTTTCTATCTCAAAACCAGCGTCCTGACACATTTTTACAGTATAAGGTGCGCAAAGTACAAAAAGGCTATCCATTCCCAATTTTCTGGCTATTGCCACGCCTATTTTTGTGAGGAGCACACTTACTCCTTTTCCTGCTATGGATTTAGCATTCCATAGTCCGCATATCTCTCCGGTAATAGCACCTTTCGCATATCGCGCTACGAGGGCATATATACCTTCTTCCACTACAGAGATGGCAGATTCGATCGGTAAGGGATAACCCGGCTGAACGAGATGAATTCGTTCCCCGCCGACAACCTCCTTTGTTTCTTCATTCTGCACCAATACTACAAAAACCCCGGGGTTGTCAAACCAGTCTGTCCTTGCTGATGTGACTTTTGTAACGCCATAGTCCGTCAATACCTTCGCATGTCCATAGGCAAATTTCTCACATGCCTCCAGATCATCAATAGCTCTAAAAACTCTGATATGATACATGCGAGCTAATTTATGATGTGTTCTAAATCCACATAGTACCTGCCTGATTTTTTGAATTCATTCAGCAGTATACGTCTTACCGCATCCGTGGTGATGGCACCGCCGAGCACTACTGAAGATGCCAGTTGTGGCCAACTGCCGATTGTCTTTCCAATTTCGTTCATGGATTCTTTAAGCTTTAGAGAAAGATTAGGATAATCTACTATTTTCATAACGAAAGGGATTTTCTCACTGTTTGAAAGGTTGTTCAACGTATCAACATCTACATCACCGGCCAAGCCGTGTAAAATAGGTCTTTCAGGTTCAAGATCAAATCGCTCTATATCTAGCATTCCTCTATCATTCGTATCCATTACAACCGGAATTCTTAGTGCGCGCGCTACCGATCTGCTCTTTATCTTCATATCCAAACCATCACACACCTCAATCAGCAGATCTATATTTCCGCCGTCCGAAAAAAAATTGTCTATGGTATCGTCATTCAACCCGTCACTGAATAGCTTCACTTTAATAAAAGGGTCGATTTCGGCAATTTCACGAGCCGCTACAAGGGTTTTTTTTAAGCCCAGGTTATGCACTCCGGCTCTGATTCGATTCAGGTTGCTTAGTTCGATCGTATCAAAATCAGCCAGATGTAATTCTCCGCAAACCCGCTCCATGGCTAATGTCAACGCTATGGACTGACCGACCGACAACCCGATTATTCCTATTTTTTTTGTCTTTAAATATGCTTGCTCTTCGCTGGAAATTTTGTTCCTGTTGCGATTTGTACGAACTTCTGTAAATTCATCTTCATCTAAAAGATGGACGAGTTTTCCACTCCACGGATAATGCACCCACACTCCGTAAAGGAGCTTGTCAACATTCCCTAAGACAGCATTAACATAGGGAATAAATTCGGCACCTTGAATATTTAAAGAAGGGAAACGGCACTTGATCAGCTCTCTGAGTTGGGCGTCCATCGTATCCATAACAAAAACCCCTTCTGCTTTGATAAATTCGGCAAGGGCTGCTATTGTAGTAAACCGATGAAATATGGGTAAATAACTTTCGCTATCGATAGGACTATTTTCAATATAATAATTATTTCTCATTAAATTTCGAAATGGGAATATTGATTTAATATTCCCATACAATTTTTGATAAAAATAACTTTTTTGTAGGGATCTTCGCAGCATTTTTTAACAAATTGATCCTGCTGCTGGTATTTAAAATTTAATTAGTTAAATTTACGTAGGCATTTCGCTATATGAATTCAGATATTAAGATATTATATGTTGATGATGAAATAAATAATCTTATCTCCTTCAAAGCGTTATTTAGGGTAAAATATAGCGTTATGACCGCGGAAAGTGGTAAAGATGCAATAAATATTCTGGATAATAACGATATCAATATTATTATCACAGACCAAAGAATGCCTGAAATGACGGGTGTCCAGTTTTTAGAATCTGTCCTGGATACTCACCCTGAGCCCATGCGCATCCTGCTTACCGGCTATGCTGATCTGAATGCCGTGATAGAAGCGGTGAATAAAGGAAAGATCTATCATTATCTCAGTAAGCCCTGGAATGAACATGAACTAGATAAGACTATTCAGGATGCGTATCAGATTTACCAGCAGCGTAAAGAAGAAAAAGACACCACTGACAAGCTCATGTTAACGAATGATCAGCTTGAATTTCTACTCCGCCAAAAATTATTGTCTTAATAGCCTGTAGGGTATTCGTAGCTTTGCATCAGCAACTCTATGATCAGTCTCAGCGTAGTCATCATCACTCTTAACGAGGAAAAAAATATAGGCCGGTGTTTACAGGCTGTAAAAAGCTTTGCAGATGAAATCCTGGTTGTAGATAGTTACTCGACCGACAAAACGGTGGAAATAGCCGGGCAATATGGTGCGACGGTAATCCGGGAACCCTTCCGGGGCTATGTGGAACAAAAGAATTTTGCTGATGCGCAGGCAAAGAATGACTGGATCTTATCCATAGATGCAGATGAAGTGGTAAGCCCTGAACTGGAAATGAGCATTCAAAAAGTGAAACGGCAACAAAATTTCAATGCTTATGAACTAAATCGGCTCACTTCCTACTGCGGGCATTGGATAAGGCACTGCGGCTGGTATCCCGATAAAAAAATTCGATTATTTAACCGGGGGAAAGGCCGATGGGTAGGCGAGCAGATCCATGAAAGCTGGCAACCCTATAGCAGCACGGAAATAACAGGCGCTATTAACGGAGATTTATTTCACTATAGTTATAACAGCCTTTCCGATCACCTGAAGCAAATTGAAAAATTTACAGAGATCATGGCGAGGCGGGATGTGAACAGCGGGAAGACGAGTTCGAGGCTGAAGGCAGTAATTGCTGCCAAATGGAAGTTTTTCCAGTCGTATATCATTCGTTTGGGATTTCTGGATGGATATGCCGGCTTCCAGGTATGCTTGTTTTCCGCTTTTGCCACCTACATTAAATACAGCAAGATTCATCAATATACGAAGTTCAAAAAGGAAGGAAAATCATTTTGATGCAAGCGCCTAAAAACATCATCATCAGCCGTACAGACAGTATTGGAGACGTGATCCTTACCCTGCCTGTGGCAAAGGTCTTGAAAGATCATTTTCCGGAAATTAAAATTGCATTCCTGGGCAGGAATTATACAAAACCTGTTATTGACTGTTGCGAGTGGGTAGATGACTTTATAGAATTAAATGATTTTCTGAATAAAGACGCGAAAGTCTGTGGTGAAAAGCCGGATACGATCATTCACGTCTTTCCGGTAAAGGAAATTGCCAGACGCGCAAAAGCACTGGGCATTCCGTCACGAATAGGCACTACGAACCGCTTCTATCACTGGACCACCTGCAATAAGCTACTCCGACTCAGTCGTAAAAACTCTGAGCTACATGAAGCACAACTCAATTTGAAATTACTACAGGCATTCAATATTCAAACTGACTATACAAAGGAGGAAATCTCGTCATTCTTTGGCTTTACACGATATTCGTCGTTGCAGGATGAATATAAAGCATTCATCCACCCCACCAAGTATAACCTTATCCTGCATCCCAAATCACAGGGAAGCGCCAGGGAATGGGGCGTGAACAACTTTATTGCGCTTATCAGATTACTGGATAAAGACAAATACAACATCCTGATTTCAGGTACGGGAAAAGAGCGTATGTTGCTGGATGAGCTTTTTGAGGCCTGCAAAGATGATGTAACTGATATTACCGGGACAATGAATCTCAGCCAGTTCATTTCTTTCATCAACCATTGCGAGGGTTTGGTAGCTAACAGTACCGGTCCGCTACATATTGCCGCAGTCTTAAATAAAAATGCATTGGGTTTTTACCCGTCTCAGCGCCCTATGCATCCGGGAAGGTGGGCGCCGCTTGGCAAAAAAGTGCAGGTATTTGTTGCCGATGATCTTTGCGAAGCATGCAGGAAAAAATCTGGGAAATGTTCGTGTATGAATACTATTCGACCTCCCGATGTCGCAAGGGCTATCTCCTTGACAAATACCTGATACGATAAGCAAGTCTTTATTTAAACTGAAACTCAAAATAGCACGGGTGTTGAACTCGTATCTTTTTGCCGTACCTATCCGTTATTTATGTAAGGCTACGGACACAGGTAACTTAAAGAAACTGGAACGTACGGCATGGGACAAATGCCAGGCAAAAAATCATGTGGTGCCATGGTTATTCTACCGTTGGTGTCCTCTTTAAAACGGGTAAAGGGGAAACTAGAAAGATATTTTTTGATACGCGAAGGAAAAGCCAGGGCGATCAATCGTTGGCCGGGATGGCTATATTATTTCAAAAAGAAAAACAGGATGTATTACATCTGTATGAGTGATGGTGAAGGATTTGTGCAGCGGCAACAGGAACTTCGCAATACAGAATCTGCAAATCGCCCAAGCCGGTAATTATTTCCTTACTGTTAAAAGAACAAAAGCCATCCGGGAAAATAGACGCTCAAAAGAATATTCCTGTGCTTTAGTAGGAACACTACTACTGCCATTAAGATAACACCCTACATATAAAAAAATACACGGGAATTAACCCGTGTATCCTTTAAGTTAGTCTTTAAATTATTGCTTTGTAAATTTTAGCGTATGCAGAGTAATTCCATCGGAATATTTAAGAAAATATATACCTGCATGTATCTCATTCAGATTTACAGTAACATCTGTATCCGTAACATTTTGCTTCACCATTAATTTACCTGTAAGATCGTATATCGCCAGTTCTCCTTTAACACCATCTACGTTATACAGTTTCACGTTCAGTACATCTTTCGCAGGATTAGGATGCACATCTATAACGATATTTCCCCGGGTCGTCACTACGGCGTTCACCATTTTTGAATAAGTAACATGACCAGCAGCGTCCATCATTTTCAAACGATAGTAGTTATTACCCTGCACCGGATTTTTATCTGTATAGATGTAATTTGATGCTATACCATTGGCATTTTTTGAAGCTATTTTCACAAAGTTCTTCCCTCCGTCCGTACTCCGTTCGATGTCAAACTTATCGGTGCGTTCTTCGCTTGCCGTATTCCAGGAAAGAATGTTCGAAGTACCGGCATTTTTCACAGCAATATTTTCCAGCGTAATAGCAAGAGGGTTGGCAATGATATTTATTGTATAATCATGCACTTCTCCGTAATCCCAGCCATCTGTCGAACTGTTGGAATTGCATGCATCAAACGTAGTAGCGTCGTTATTATTGGGGTATCCCACCATCACCCTCATTTTACGGAGTCCCAACGAAGCTGTGGCGGGTATATTAATGGGTACGGGCTTTGTGAAAACATCCAAGTCCGTAGTCATCGCGGTAATCCTTTCCGTATAGGTGAAAACATTATCGTTATCGAAATCAATCCAAACTGCTGCATAATCACCACTTCCGAATACCGAATTAACCATCGCATTATAGTTAGTACCCTGCATCAGGCTGACGGCAGGCTGTGCCGTTCTATTGTCGTAAGCGCTGGTTCCCACACATCCTGTCGCATAGTCATAAAAAGCAGTCGCATTCTCACCCACCAGAATAAATGTGTCTATATTATCGTCATCACTGCAGCCAAACCCGCCCGGATTTGGCGCACCGGCGCAGGGGGGAGCTGGTGGGGCATAGGTGATATTTAAAGTCGGCGGAACCGCTCCGGTATAACCCTCCATTGTAAATACGCGTGATGAACTCGTGATGGTAAAGCCCACTGTAACAGGTCCTGTCAGGTTGTTTGCCAAAAAGTTCCTTCCCGCAGTGTTTATTGTTAGGGTACGTGTTCCTGATTGCGTGGGCTGCCAGGCCGTCGTGCTGATCCCGGTGCCACTACTTAAGCTTGTGTAAAGTGTAGTGCCCTGAGCTGTTGTTGCCAGGTTGGAGAGATCACCCGCTGTACCGGTTAATGAATAGGCGCCCGGTGTGCCGCTACCGCTTGCTGCTGCCGGCTTATTAACCGTAATCGTAGCACCGGTAATCGTAGCACCGGTGGGTATTGTTACCGTAGTAAGGTCAAAAACCGCCCAGCCTACGGTGGATGCGGGGGTTGCTGTAGAACCCGTTACCGTAATAGTACCATCAGTCAATACTCCTGAAGAGGTGACCGCCCCGGATTTGTAAGAACCGGTCACACCTGTACAAGTAACAGTAACGGTTTGAGCATACCCTGTGGTCAATAATAAAGAAGTGAAAGCTGTCAGAGTGGATTTTAAGTAGTTTCTCATAATCATAATGTATATTTTTCAAGTGAACTTATAAGTAAAAATACTTAATTTCTGTTAACCTCATTCTAAGCATGCAGAGCTTCGTACAACTTCACCACCTGTACTACTTCCTTTACATCATGCACTCTTAAAATACTTGCTCCCTGCTGCAAAGCAATCATATGCAAAGCCGTTGTTCCGTTCAATGCTTCATCAGGGGTAACCTCCAGTGTTTTGCAGATCATGGATTTTCTTGAAATGCCTGCCAAAACAGGTCTGCCAAGCATCCGAAGCAGGTGCAGTCCGTTAAGCAATTGAAAATTATGCGCTACGGTTTTTCCAAAACCAAAGCCCGGATCGATGATCACATCCTTGATGCCAGCTTCATCACACCGTTCACTTATCAGCCTTAAGGCATTCCTTACTTCGTATACTACATCCTCATACCGGGGTTGCTGCTGCATCGTCTCAGGCGTACCCTGTATATGCATCGCCACGTACGGAACTTGCAACCGGGCCACCGTACTCAGCATGTTTTCATCAAATCGCCCGCCACTAATATCATTGATGATGGAAACTCCTTCCGCTACGGCAGCCTCCGCTGTTGCTGCATTGTACGTATCGGCGGAAAGCCAGGCTTCCGGAAACCGCTGATGGATCAGTTTTATGACCGGGAGCACACGTTCCAGTTCGTCTTCTACTCTTATCAATTCCGAACCGGGCCTGGTAGAAGCCCCCCCGATATCTAAAATAGCAGCACCTTCGTTAAGCATCTTTTCAGCGTTACGCAGCAAATCATCTGCTGTACGCTCTCTTCCTTTGTTATAAAAACTATCAGGCGTAGCATTCAGAATGCCCATCACAGCAGGTTTGGAAATATCTAACAGTTTGCCCCGGCTTTGCAATAGGGTTTGTACGGGCAATAATGTATTTTTGGCGCTCATCGTTTTACAAAGAAAATGCAGGACAGCGTAATGCACAAACCCGCAACCGAAGATCAATACCAAGAGGTCTTTACTACCTGCAAGGTCCTTTACCTGAATAAGGTAAAAGACTATGGTACCTCCTGGCGCGTTCTGCGCCCCGTTTCCATCGTCGATCAGCTATATATCAAGGCATGGCGTATCCGCCAGATACAGCAAACCGGTGTGCAAAAGATCGGCGACACGATAGAAAGCGAATTTATCGGCATCGTGAACTATGGCATTATTGCGTTAATACAGCTTACTTTACAGGACAGTGAAAACTGGGAATTGAATGCGGGAGAAGCAGAACATTACTATACTGAAGAAGCCGGAAAGATACAGGCGCTCATGTTGCAGAAAAATCATGACTACGGTGAAGCATGGCGTGATATGAGTCAAGCATCCTTTGTTGACCTGATTCTTGTAAAATTGTTAAGAATCAAGCAAATACTTGCCAACAACGGGAAAACAATTGTCTCTGAAGGTATGGATGCCAACTTTGCAGATATCGTGAATTATGGCATTTTTGCATTGATAAAAATCGGGGAAGATAAATAGCGCATCAGGAGAGCTTATTAGTCACTGAATTTCTAAACGTTTAAGAGACCTGCTACCGCAGTTTAATTTGAATTGTTCGCGGCGGCAGCGTAAAAGAAAATTAAAAAAGGTACATGAAAATCATACTCTGGATCTTAAGAATCATCGTCGGTTGTTTATTTATTTTTTCAGGTGTTGTAAAAGCCAACGATCCGCTGGGACTCAGCTATAAAATGAATGAGTTCTTTGAGGTATGGCATATGCCCTGGGCCGAGAAATACTCACTTGCCCTATCCGTACTGATGATCGGCTTTGAGATCATTGCAGGTGTAGCCTTGCTGATCGGTGCGGCTTTCAGGGTGTTTTCATTTTTACTGTTGCTGCTTACGGCATTTTTCACCTTCCTTACTGCCTATGTGCTTTTTTCCGGAAAAATAAAGGAGTGTGGCTGTTTTGGTGACTGCATCAAGATCACTAACGAAGAAACCTTCTGGAAAGACGTCATACTGCTGGTATTTGTTATTGTTTTATTCCTGTTCCGAAACAAGATCAAACCCCTCTTCAGCGGTTATCCCACTACCGCACTCGTTATTCTTTCTGCATTTTTTGCCTTCAGTATGCAATGGTGGGCACTGGAACATTTGCCGTTCCATGATTGCCTTCCTTACAAAATAGGAGTGAATATCAAAGAGAAAACCATGCCGCCTCCGGGTTCTACGCCGGATGTTTACAGTGATATTTTCATTTATGAAAAAGACGGTGTGAAGAAAGAGTTCACGACAGAGAACTATCCCTGGGAAGACACCACGTGGAAATATGTTGACCGCATCACCAAATTGGTAAAGAAAGGAAATGCGGAACCTGAAATCAAGGATTTTGTGATCAGCGATTTATCCGGGAATGAACATACCGATGAAATCCTGGGCGAGCCTTATGTATTCCTATTGTTCCTCAAAGATGCGGATAAAGCCCGCAACGACAACGTAACATCGCTACAGTCGCTCATCAAAAAATGCAATCAGCTGAATATACCGTTTTACGTGTTGACATCGGGTAATGTAGAGGCTTCTAAAGGTTGGCTGCAACGATACGGGCTGATACCTAATGATCTCCTGGTATTCGACCTGGTAGCCAGCAAATCTGCCGTGCGTTCCAATCCGGGGTTGATCTTGCTTCAACAGGGTGTGATCCGTGGTAAGTGGAGTTTCCGTGATTACCCGAAAGATGCAGCGATTGAAAGCGGCAAACTGAAACTGGTCAAGTATGGTTCCGTTTCTTTTTAAGAGAATCCGATATAGTTTGCTGGTGTTGCTCGGTGTAGTGACCGTCGTGTTCTTTTTATTCAATGTATTGCCCGGCGACCCGGCCCGCCTGACTATGGGGCAACGTACCGATTTGCAGTCTTTGGAGAATGTACGCCGCGAGTTAAATCTGGATAAGCCCGTTGTCACCCGTTATTTCCTTTTTCTTAATGATCTTTCACCCGTTGGCCTTCATAAAAATGATGACAAAGGAAAATACAGTTTCATTAGGCTTTTCCCCGTGGCTCAGGAAAAAGCGGTGGTCCTAAAGCTACCTTACCTCGGACGCTCGTATCGGACTAAAAGAGAGGTAACGGCCGTGCTGACGGAAGCTTTACCAGGCACGATCATCCTGGCGCTTGCAGCCATGACATTGGCTACCCTGCTGGGCATTGCGCTGGGCGTTCTGGCCGCTTTAAAGAAAAACACCTGGCTGGACACGTCAGCGATTGCAGCGAGTGTGGCGGGCATCTCCATGCCGTCCTTTTTTGCCGGGTTGCTGATCGCCTATGTATTTGGCTTTCTGCTCCATGAATATACAGGTCTGAACATGACAGGCAGTCTTTGGGAATACGATGCGTTTACAGGGAAGCATCTCGCCCTTAAGAACCTTATTCTTCCCGCACTTGCGCTGGGGATTCGACCTCTTGCGATCATCACGCAGCTTACACGTAGCGCCCTGCTGGATGTGCTCTCGCAAGATTATATCCGCACGGCGTATGCAAAAGGCTTATCGAAAGGCAAAGTGGTATGGCGCCATGCACTGCCCAATGCGCTCAATCCCGTGGTCACAGCTATTTCCGGTTGGCTGGCGGAATTGTTGGCTGGTTCATTTTTCGTAGAGTTTATCTTCGGATGGAAAGGCGTAGGAAAGATCACCGTAGATGCTCTGGATAAATTCGATTTTCCGCTGGTGATGGGGAGTGTATTGCTCACTGCATTTATTTTTATCGTCATCAACCTGCTGACGGATGTGCTGTACAGTAAATTGGATCCGCGGGTGAGATTGTGATACCTGGATTCAGATACTAAAATAACATAGAGGTGGTTTTTTCACATTTTCCGCCTACCGGCATATTTCGCACTTACATTCTTTTAAATAATTTATCTTCGCGGCAAAATTTTCGTTTCTCATGAATCTCCATGAATATCAAGCAAAAGAATTACTAAAGAAATATAATGTACCAACACAAGAAGGTATAGCTGTGGACAGCGTGGAAGGAGCCGTAGATGCATATCAGAAAATGGCTGTGGATAACGGAACCAAATTCGCTGTGGTAAAGGCGCAGATACATGCCGGTGGTCGCGGTAAAGGCACCATGGCGGAAGTTCCTGCACAACACGGTGTACAAGTAGTAAAAAGCCAGCAAGATGCAGAAACGGTAGCAAAGAACATTCTGGGAAATACGCTGGTGACCATCCAAACAGGGGAAACCGGTAAAAAAGTAAGTAAGATCCTCGTAGCACAAGACATGTACTTTGACGGGCCGAGCGAGCGTAAAGAATTTTACCTCTCTATTCTGATGGACCGGGAGAAGAAGAAAAACGTGATCATGTACAGCACCGAAGGCGGTATGGACATTGAGGAAGTAGCGCACAACACTCCTGAAAAGATCTTTAAGGAATGGGTAGAAGCCAACCTTCCGTTACAGGGATTTCAGGCACGTAAGATCGCTTTCAACTTCGGACTGAGCGGGGAAGCCTTCAAAAACATGGTAAAATTCGTTACCAATCTCTACAATGCTTATGTGGGGCTGGATTGTTCTATGTTGGAGATCAACCCGCTTTTTAAGTCTGCCGATGACAAGATCTATGCTGTAGATTGTAAAATGAACCTGGACGACAATGCGCTGATGCGCCACGCTGATATTGCAGAAATGCGCGATAAGAACGAGGAAGACCCTACAGAAGTAGAAGCGGGTGAATATAACCTGAACTATGTGAAATTGGATGGCAATGTAGGCTGTATGGTAAACGGGGCCGGACTGGCTATGGCTACTATGGATATGATCAAGCTTGCCGGTGGTGAGCCTGCTAACTTCCTGGACGTTGGCGGTAGCGCGAATGCACAAACCGTAGAAGCCGGATTCCGTATCATCCTGAAAGATCCTAATGTAAAAGCGATCCTCATCAATATCTTCGGCGGTATCGTTCGTTGCGATCGCGTGGCAGCCGGTGTTATTGAAGCTTATAATAAGCTTGGCAATATCACGATACCGATCATCGTACGCTTGCAAGGTACGAACGCGGAAGAAGCGAAGAAACTGATCGACGAAAGCGGACTGCAGGTGCAATCTGCAGTATTGTTGAGCGAAGCAGCAGAACTGGTACAGAAAGCCGTACAAGCATAAATCAAATAACGCCTTGCCTAACCTAGTAGCGCAATACCTCGTCGTATTGCGCTTTTTTATTACCGGTAGATTTTTCGTTTTCCAAAAATCCAATTACCGCTACAAATAACAGTTTAATAATTGAATACATTTACATACAGCAACAACCGCCCCATGATAAAAAAACTGATAACCTCTATCGTACTGCTTAATACTTTCTTTATTACCTATGCACAGAAACCCCAGGAACCCAAAGACATCAGTTCTTATCATTCCGAGGAGATCAGTTTTGAAAATAAAACAGATAACATCAAGCTGACCGGCACGTTCACCTATCCTAAGAACAAAAGAAATGCCCCTGCGGTAATTTTGATCAGCGGTAGCGGACCACAGGACCGAAATTCCGAATTGTTAGGGCATAAGCCTTTCCTCATCATTTCGGATGACCTGACGAAAAAAGGGATTGCCGTATTGCGCGTAGACGACCGGGGAACAGGAACTTCAGAAGGCATTTACAACCAGACCGGTTTAGATGGTTTTGTAAGAGACACAAAATCTGCAATCGACTATTTAAAATCCAGGAAGGAAGTGAACACCGCCAAAATCGGGCTGATCGGTCACAGCCTGGGAGGCGTTATTGCCCCTGTGATTGCTGCGGAATCCAAAGACGTGGCGTTCATGGTTCTTCTGGCAGGATCAGGAATCAGAGGGGATAAATTAATGCTGTTACAAAAAGAAATTATCGAACGGAAAATGGGGTTGGACAGCCAGAGCATTGCGGTAGGGCAAAAGAACATTGGCGGCGCCTATGAAATAATTTTGAAATCCGATGCCACTCCTACGGAAAAATTGGCGACGGATCTTGAAACTTATTTTTCCGAAACCTTTGGTTCTGCGCTACCTCCGAACCAAATTAAAAACTTGTCCAAACAACTCAGCGTTCCCTGGCTGGCGGATTTTATCCGTTATGATCCTGCAAAAAAACTCTCGTTGGTAAAATGCCCCGTTTTAGCGCTCAATGGTTCAAATGACACCCAGGTTCCAGCAAAGCAAAATCTGGATGCTATAGCAGTAAACATTGAAAAATCGGGTAATAAAAATGTTACCGTGATGGAACTGCCTGCATTAAACCACCTGTTCCAGGAAAGCGAAACCGGCATGCCGCAGGAATATGCCAAAATTCAACAGACATTTTCTCCAAAGGCATTGACAGTTATAGCTGACTGGATAATAAAAACAACGGAGTAAAATGAGTAAACGGTGGCTATAGCTCCATTCCTCCGGAAATCATTCTCATTTGACTACACGTCTAGAAACATTTATCGTCTTATAGGTGGGGGCATTACGTTATAGCATCTAGACTACGAATCCAATATTTACTTAGTACACTATCCTTTCACAAACACCCACTTCAGCATTTCCTTCCAGCTTGGCTTTTTACCATACATCAGGATGCCGGTCCGGTAGATGCGGGCACATAGCCAGGTTACAAAAACAATTCCTATGATCATCATGACCATAGACAAACCGAGCTGCCAGTAAGGAACGGTACCCGGAACACCAAAGGGTAAACGCGCCATCATAATGACCGGAGAGGTAAAAGGGATAATGCTGCACCAGGTGGCTAACGCCCCGGTAGGATTGGCTATAGCGCTGCTCATCATTACTATGGAAAAAATGATCGGTATCGTGATCGGGAACATCATGGATTGCGCATCCTGAGGATCTTCATTGACCGCACTGCCCACTGCTGCAAACAACGAGGCATAGAATAAATATCCGGTAATAAAATAAAACAGGAACATCCCAACGATGAACGGCAGGTTGAGCTGACCTAAGGTCATTTGCAACCCTCTGGTGATCGCTTCTGCTCCTTCCGGTGAGGCCTGGTTCAATTGGTTCATGTTATTCATACCTTCCTGTGCCATCGATGCGCCTAACAAACTAGTTCCGATTCCCATCAAAACGATCCAGATCAAAAACTGGGTAAGTCCTACTGCACCAATCCCTAATATCTTACCCATCATCAACTGCATCGGTTTTACGGACGATATAATCACTTCTGCTATGCGGTTTACTTTTTCTTCCATCACACCACGCATGACCATCGCTCCATAAATGAACATGACCATATAGATAAGAATGCCTGATCCGTAGCCTACCGCATAAGAGATACCTGAGCTAGCTTGTGTAACTCCGTCTTCACTCGTTACCGTTTGTTGGAGACTAATGGGATTTTTCTTGATAAGGCTGAGTTGTGCCGTATCGATATGTGCATTGATCATGCGCTCCTGTTCCAGCACATCATTGAGATCATCTTCTACCTGCACTTCTGAGAACATGCCCAATTGCTTTCCGGAGATATAAGTTACTCCTTCCGGCTTATCTACATTCATAGCAGGAATATGCAGCGCTCCGCTAAAACGCTCCAGTTCGTATCCTTTTTTAATGCTGTCGAAAACGGGTTTCTCTACTTTTGAATACGTAATGTTCTTACCGCTCTTAAGTTTCGAAGCGAACAATAAGTTGCTTTCATCATACACGGCAACGGTTACCTTTTCGCTGTTCTTTTGTGCAAAATAGGTGCTGACGGCGATGACCCCTACAAAGAACAAAGGCGTAAGCAATGTGGAAAGTATAAAGGTTTTATTGCGAATGCGTGTGAGGTATTCTCGCTTGGCTACAAGTAATATTTTGTTCATGGTGTTTAGGCTGTTGTATTGTCAAATTTTCTGGCTGCCGGTGTAGCATCTACCAACCTGATGAAGATATCGTTAAGCGAGGGCAGTAATTCGTTGAAGGAAAGTACGGTCGCTCCCTGTTGCATGACATGGCTCAATACATGATTGGACTTGGCTCCTTCGTTTATTTTCACAATGTATCCATCATTCGTTTCATTCACCACGGTAAACGCATCTGACTGCATTCCTATCGGATCGCCCTGGATCTTCAAGGAAAATAGGTTTTCTTTAAATTGCTGCCTTACTTCCTGTACTGTGCCATCCAGTATGTTCCTGCCTTTGTTCATCAATACGATATGATCACAGATTTCCTCCACCTGCTCCATACGATGGGTACTGAAAATAATCGTACTGCCTTCTTTTGCCAGGTTGAAAATTTCATCTTTTATAAGATTGGCATTAACCGGATCTAAACCACTAAAAGGTTCATCCAGGATGATGAGTTTCGGATTGTGCACGACGGTGGTTACGAATTGCAGTTTCTGGCTCATCCCTTTGCTCAGGTCTTCCACTTTTTTATTCCACCAGCTTTCCATACCCAGCTTCACAAACCAATGCTTCACGCGTTTCATAGATTCTGCCTGGCTCAGTCCTTTCAACTGCGCCAGGTAAAGTGCCTGCTCCCCT
The DNA here is from genome assembly GCA_035497455.1 of Flavipsychrobacter sp. GTDB lineage: Bacteria > Bacteroidota > Bacteroidia > Chitinophagales > Chitinophagaceae > JAFIGV01. The sequence continues at coordinate 81,721 of DATJDL010000010.1, read as the reverse complement.
ATTTTCATTTTCTTATACAAACCACGTTCTTCCGGCATATAGCCTATCAGCCCCACATCTTTTATGGCATCGAAAGGTCGTCCGTCTAAAAGGACCTCGCCCGAATCGGGAAAGAAAATACCGGTAATGATACGCAGTAAGGTGGTTTTACCCGCCCCGTTGGGTCCCAGCAAACCAAAAATACTCCCCTGGGAAATGGAAATATTTACATCGTCAAGTGCTTTTTGTGAAACAAAATTTTTAGAAATATTCCTCAATTGCAGTAGTTGCATGTAGAAAAGATTGTACGCTAAAGTTAATCCTGATTTTGAAAATAAACCGTAAATGTTTTCTTGATGTGACACAGATAGATAGGAAAACCTTTCACTGGCATTATAAAGACAGGGGGCCCCAATAAGAGCTTTTATATAAGAAAGGACATTCTGATCGAATGTCCTTTCCTGTTCTGTTCCGGAATTTTTATTGTTTATTTATCCGAAGTATTTGTGTATGATTGGAGTCTGCATACTTGATCAGATAGATACCACTCGCCAGGCTACTCATACTGATCTGTTGAACATTTCCGTTCATCTTCACGGTTTTCATCACTTTCCCGGTTATATCTGTTACCTGTACGGTAGCATCAGCTCCTTGCGCACCGCTTACTTTTACTGTCAGATCGTGTGATACGGGATTCGGGAAGGCTGCTACGTCAAATCCGGTTGATTTTACGAAAGCAGATACGGTCTCTGAATAGTTCACGCTACCATCTGCAGCTATCATACGAAGGCGATAGTAGTTCATTCCTTTCAAAGCATTGTTATCGATATAGGTATAACGGCTTGGCTCGTTGTTGGCGCTTTTTTGATAGATACGAATGAAGTTTTTACTATCCATGCTTCTCTCCAGTTCAAATTTATCACCACGCTCTTCGGATAAGGTATTCCAGTCTATACGATTAACATTACCCACGTTAGCCGCACTGATCTTATCCAGTTTGATAGTCAATGGTGCTTGTACTGTGATACCGATATTGCCGTAAGAACCACTGTTACCATCCAGGAATAAATAATAGGTCGTAGCTGCTGCCAGGCTCGGCGTAGGGATGCTGCGGCTGGTGTTCGGCGGCGCATTATTTGTAGCCGGCAATGCTGAGGTAGCTAAGCAGGCGGTAAGATCGCCCACATACGTTAACGTTAACGCAGGACAAGTGCCGGTTGCTGAATAGAGATAGGCCCATGCAGACATGTTCTGAGAAGCATTAACGGTCATCACACGCGATGAATAGCCGGTAATGTTATAGACACCTGCCGAAGTAGTGGTAAATTTATACCATACGTTGTTGTTAGCTCCGGTACATGATACAAAATCCTGGGGATCAGTTGCAGTCACCGTAGCATTTGTCGTATTTACCCATACGGGTGCAGTGCTGTTCAGAGTCAGATTGTAAGCTCCGCAAATGGTATCATTAGCCGGAGCCCCGGTAGTGGCAAACGGAGCCGACAGGTTTGAGCTAAATCCATTGCTCGATGCGGAGCAATCTTGCCTGATGAATACATCATACCCTGAAGAAGCTGTTAAACCTGAAATGGTATAAGGTGACGTTGCATTTGTTATCAAAGTCCCACCTGCACCGGCCGTAGCCCCTGTACCGGGAACGTGTCCTGTCGGACCATATTCCAGTATTTCGGCACCGGTGGTAGATGTCCAGGTGATATCGGCAGATCCGGCAGTGATGTTGCTGACACTGATAGCCGTAGGAGCGGGACAAGATACGAGGGTCGTAAAATTATTAGGACCGCTCCATGTACTGGTATCGCCAGGCGTGCAAACCGATCTTACATAGAATTGATAGGCGGTATTTTGGGTTAATAAAGACGCAGAAAAAGGATTGGAGGTAGTCATCATCCTCGTACCGGAACCTAATGTTAACGGTGAAGGGCCATACTCCACCTGCCATTGTGTAGCCAGACCCGGCTCTACCCATTGTAAATCCGCCGAAGTGGACAAAACATTTGCCGTACTCAAGGACACAGGAGCCGGACATGAAGGGCTCAATTCCAGCCTGAAATCATCAAAAGCTATATACCAGGGTGCGCTTGAAGGCTGATTTACTCTAACGGCAAAATAGTAGGTACCGTTTGCACTCGGTATAAAGGTATAGGTTTGCTTTGCATAAGGTTGTGCACTACAGCATGTAGTAGCAGGAACGTTATATACGCTGCCTATTTGCGTAGCCCCGGTAGAAATCTGTGAGGAATTCTGGAAAACATCCATCGTCCAGCCGCTTCCTCCATCACCTGCCACAAAGAACGAAAAGTCGTAAGAAGTATTGGCAACCAGGTCAAAACCAGGGGTCCACATATATTCATTGATCGCGGTCCAGGAATTTCTCAGGAAATTATTTCCGGAACGCGGAACTGCATACGGTGTAGAGTTAACCGCATCAGACGAAGCCCAATCCCCGTTTTCTTTAAGCCAGCAATTCGGGAAGAAAGTAGTACCCACGGTGGTCAGTGCATCAAAGTTCTCAGTCCAGGGTAACGTAGTAATCGGAAGACATAATGTTGTAAAGGTACCGGAAGCTATAGCGCTGGTATCACCCGCACCGCATATGGAGCGGATATTGTATTGATAAGTCGTAGCGGGAGTAAGACCGGAAAGAATATTATAAGGGTTAGATCCGGTATAAACTTTAGTACCGGTGCCTGCAGTTAACGGAGACGGACCGTATTCTATCGCCCAGGTAGTTGAAGTACCAGGTTCCACCCATAGAAGATCTGCTGAAGTAGCTGTGACATTCATGGTACTTAATGTATTCGGCGAAGGACAAGCAGTTCTGAAATCCAGCGTATCACATCCTACGGCACTGCCATTTGCATTCTTAGCAAGTACATACCAATAATATGTAGTGCTGGAGTTTAAGGAAACCGGGAAAGAGGTAGATGTCGTATTGCCGACAAACGGAGGTGGGTAGGTAGTACCGAAGTAAACATCATAATCCGTAGCACCGCCGCCACCGCTCAACCAGGTAAGGTTGGTAGTGGTAGCAGCATTCGTTGTTGTCGACTTATCCGCGGGATTAAATGCAGTTGCACAGTTCGGAGGCTGCGGAACATACATTTGTGCTTCTATGGCAAACCGGAACGGCTGAGCCCCCGAAAACGCGGTCCAGGCGGTACCGTTTAACGTGGTATAGTAAAATGAATTGGGACGTATGGGGCTTTCCATTTGATAACCAAAACCCACGTTGGTGATACCCGTCTGTCTTACACCTACATAAAAATCACCTGCAGGCATGGTCAGCGCAGGGCTGACAGGTACAAAGGCTGTACCGACTGTCGTGTTGTAACTCGGTGAGGTCCATAGCAGTGTTCCGGGTTGCCCACCGGTACCATTGGCACTCCATATCCCTATTTCATAGGGTTGTCCTGCTGTGGTAAAATCCACTTTAATTTCATTGATATCTCCAGGTCCTGTAAGGGTATATTTTGCCACAAATTGCCCTGTGGCGCCATTGAAGCCTATTCCCCCGGGCTGGTTAGCGATATTCGGATTTTTGTAGCTGAATAAGTTCTGAGTGACTTGCTGCTGCCATTTGGCAGTATCATTACCTGCAAAATCATCCGGCAGCATATATACCTGGATGTTATTTTGCCCCAGAACAGTTGGAGTGAAAGGGTTAAAGCTGACAATCTGCTCCGCACCGGGGGCCAATGTGGTAATAGTTTGCATATCGGTAAAACTATTCACACCTGCTATATTGAGGTGTACATTGATGTTATTAAGGGCATTAAAACCCACATTCTGAACTCTTGCCTGGATCACGTGATTGCTGTTTCCAAAAACCAACGGAATTTTTCCCAACGTATATACCGCCACATTTGCATCATTGTTATACTTATGAGCAAGTCTTATAGCCTGCCTGAATGCAGATACAGCGAGCGACGTAGTACCCGATAGCGCTGCCGTTCCGTTATACCTTCTGGTAGTATTCAATGCAGCGTTGGTGTTGTTACCATTTGCGCAGTTCCAGGTATAACTATGGGTTATATTGTCCGTACGGGTGATCAGTACCTGCAGGTTGTTGCCGGGAGTTCTGGTAAAAGGTGTCGTAAGCGCTACATCTGTAAACCCGGTGGTAGTTAAAGTCATGCTACCGCTGTAAACCAGTGTATAACCTGTTGTAGTGTAGGTACCGGTTGTAAAGGTGGTAGTTGTAAGCGGTACCTCTTTCATGTAAATACTTACGTTGTTAAAGGTGGTGTTGGTGCCAACAACATTCACGCTAAGCCCAATAGAATTGATAGCCGTAGCTGCAGTCACAAAATTACCTGCCCCGATTTCCGCCTCCGTATAGATGGATTCATTAGCCACATAGTTACTGGAGCCTAGTGCAGGCGCAGCACTCGTTCCCGGGTTTGCTGTGATCTCTATCTGCTGGGCATATATATTTTGCCCACCAATGAAAATAACACCTAAGAGAAATAAAAAGGTTTGTAGTTGTTTCTTCATAGTTATTTTTTTTTGCCTACTCTAAATGGGTTTTCGGCACACCCCTATATTACATCGCTAATAAAAATAAATAAATAAAAACCAAAATGCAACAGATACCGTTAAAAAACGGTCAGATAAAAAGCATCATTGATGCCCATTTACAATAAAGAACTCTCACTATATCACCTAAATTTGAATCATACAAATTAGCTGCTGCAGCATACATGCAGGCAAAAACCAGAATTCGTCAGTCGCTCGTCATGTCTTTTTACAATCTTAATAAACAAGAACGGTCAGATGCAGTGGCGACTATCAAAAAAGTCATATTGCAGGAATGCGCCGGTCGGTGTATCAATAAAACCCTTACCTATTTCTCAGATGAAGACACGTATATACGCAAGGCAGCCTACCTTTCAACAGGACGTATTTATTTTAAGCATGAAGACCTGAGGGAGCGCATCCTGTTGTATTTACTTCATTTCCTTCTTCATGATGATTTCAGGGTCCGGCAAACAGCCATCAATGCCGCGGGCGAAATCGGTAAAAAATCATTCGGCGTCGTGCAGCACTTTTTTGATACCGGCTTATTCGATAAACACCACGCCCCTCGCAACGCTGTCATCGGTTCTATCAAAAAAATGGGAGAGGTCAACCCTCAACCGATACTTGCCTGGGCGAAAAAATACCTGCATCACCCCGATAAAGAAATCCGTCGGGAGATATGCCACGGTATAGAATTAAGAGGAAGAAAACATCCGGAAGATATATTGCCTCATTTGAAAGAATTACAACATGATGGTACAGCACGTGTCCGGGATACCCTGGTCCACGTACTCGGGCAAATCGCGTACAAAAAAGGGTGCCTGAAAATTGTAGTCGCAGATCTGAAAACATGGGAAAATCAAAAGCTGGTGGCCGATGCGCTGGAAGAAATTATCGATGTACACAACCGGTACCGGAATTTCGCGGCTATGACGCAGGATGAAGCGCGGGAGTATATTACGCATCACTTTTAATCCGGCTAAAACAAGAGAATTTTCATTGTAAAACTGTGATACAGGTAGCTGCACAGAAATGCCTCTGCAAAATTTTTGCAGAGGCATTAAACCAATGGATAAACAAAGATTACTGCTGGTCGTATTTGGTATCCCAGGCAGTACCGTCATCACCTTTCTGTCCTTCCATTTTTATCATGAAGTTCTTGGCAGGGAAATAAGGCTTCATATGGATGTCCAGGTGGATTTTATCCTTTTGCACGGGATCTTGTTCGAAGCGGCGAATCGTAAAATCTTCGATCAGCTTATCAGGCCCCGTAATACCATCCAGGAACTTTACAATCTGGCCCATCAGGTCTTTGCGGGTATTCGCGTTGAAATTTTCGAATGCCCGTCGGTTCAGGAAATCCATTAGTACTTTGGTCACATAGTCGAACACACGCACGACAGAATAAGTTTGCAGACCCAAATTGTCCCCGTTGAACAGTGTTTTAGCAGAGAATGCCATCACCTTTCCGTATTCTTTCACCATAGGAACGAGTCCCATTTTTTCGAGGTTGGCGATTTCACTTTTTTTCAATTCAAACTTTACGCCGTCGGTCTCATTCATGCTACCGAACTTCTTACCGGCAGTCACCTGGCTCATCAGCGTTTTGTAGATCTTACCGGCTAACGCACCTGAAGGCGGCACATACAGATCTTCTTCTTCACCCACTTGATCGTACTTGCCGCGGCCTACCAACCAGTTACAGGTCATCATGACATTGGAGCGGTATTTATCTCCCCCGGTGAGGTTGGCCATTTCGAACATTTCCATCACATCGTCCGGTGCATCCAGGTGTTCGAAATCGGTCACCATCATTACTTTATGTTCGTGAGCGATCTTCGCCCATTTTTCCAATACCTTGTTGGAACCCAGGTAGCCGGGCATCACCAGGATGCTATAGTTATTGCGAAGGTCCAGGCGGTCGAAATTCATCTTCAACTCTTCGTTCACCGCATCTATAAAGCGGGTATTATCCAGGTCTTTTACCTGGTCCAGTTCACAGTTGATAAAAGATACATTTTTCAGTTTGTCCGACTCGGTATTTTTAAAAAACAACGCTACGTTTCTATAAGACCGTTCGAGGTCTTTTGTTTCATCTATCGCCTTAGCCAGGTTTTGCTGTAATATTTTTTCGCTTTGCGCCGCTTTTTCCTCGCAGGTGTTCACCATGTCAGTGATGTCATTGGAAGACTCCAGCACTTTCGCCCATAAGGAAAGTGCTTTCTGCAGTGTTTCTCTTTCCGATTTTTTTTGCGATTCGGTCAGGAATATATTCCGGCGCGCTTTACGATCAGGATTGAGGTTTTGAGTGCCTTCTATTGTAGATTCTATAAGATCGAAACCACCAAATTTGGCCAGTTTTTCCGAGCTGGATTTCAAATGCTCAAGTGGGTTTTTGATCTCCCGTACCGCTTCTCTTTCCTGCGGCTGCATCGCTTGCTCATTGGTTCTTTGTTCAAGTTGTTCGCTCATAAAATGGCTTTTTATTTTTTGTAAATATTGTTAGTTGGTTAAGGTCTGAAACTGGGGATGTCACCCAATGGGGTTTCTTCGGCCGGAGGGGAGGCAGCTGCTTCCCGGGACGGAGGCGTTACGGTATTTCCCGGACTATTGTCATTGGCCACGGAAGAGTTTTGCCTTTCTTCCTGCCTGTCACTGGCTTGCGGTGAGGTCGTGGTACTTTGATCTCCGTTATTGTTAGACACACGAAAACCCGCCCATGGCTGCGAAAGACCTACTCCCTGCATGCGAATGACGAATGGGGATATGGTCATTTGAATACGCATGGGGATACTCCCCTCATGGTTGAACAGTTCACGGTATTTTATACAAAAAGCCTGTTCAAACTCTAGTGTTTTTAAGGGTGCCACCGCATCTCTCCTGTAAAATACAACGCTCCCGTTTTTTGTCATCGTAGAAAGTCCCCAGTCCAGCAATTCATTGCTGCTGCCGGATTCTACCACCAGGTTGATCAACCCTACTTCAGTATGATGGTTGGGGAGGTTGTGTCTTCCCACCGGTTGGTGCACATCAAAGTCGCACTCCAACACGTTGTATTCATTGCTGCCCAATACCAGTCTTGCTTGAAATGACATAACAGTCTATTTATAAGATTACTTATTGTTCTTCAACTCGGTGATCATGCCGTAGATAGCGTCCAATAAGGCAGCTTTGGCATCGGGATCAGCCATAGCCGATTTGAGGATCTTGTTCGATTTCAGCTGCTTCATGATCTTAAGATATTCATCCTTTTGCGTGGCGTTATCTTTTAAGAATTCACTTTGCTCGGTGATTCCTTTTACACCAAAATCAGCCAAACCGCTAAAATGTAGGGTCTCTTTTCTGGACGTACCTTCCGCATCTTCAAAATCCACTTCAACAGTAGGTTTGTAGTTCTCAAAAACCTGGTCAATGGTTTGCAACCCATGTACGATCTGTGGCTTCACGGGTGCATCTTTGGTAAGTTTTTCAGCCATCAGGGTCCGGTTCTGGGGAATGTCGGCAAATGCTTCACTAGCATCAGTTTTTACCTCATTGCCGCCTATGCCATAGTTCATCATATCTCTTAATTTTTAGATTTTGATTGATTATTTTGATTGTATGAAATTACAACGAATATTTTACGATAGACAAGTATTACTACGGATTTTTGCGTTCCCGAATCAACGTCTCATTTCTGGGAAATGATCCTTTATACAATACTATTCGGAAGACTCCGCACATGGGTACATCGTCATGATCAACCCACTACCCAATCCAATTCTTTTGCACCTTCCACCGCTCTCACTCCTACAGTTACTTTATCCCCGTTCTTGATTTCCTGGTTGATGATCATGCGGCTTAACGGTTTGCGTAATGCTGTGCGGATCACTCCCTTCAGGGGGCGTACGCCGTACTTGGGTGTGAACCCGAGATTGGCCAGATGTTCCTGCGCCTCATCCGTCACACTCAAACTTATGCCTTGCTGCTCCAATTGTTTCAACAAAGGTTTTAAGTGTATATTAAATATGCGTACCACGTTCTCCTTGCTCACCGGTGCGAACGGAATGATTTCAGTAACACGTGCTAAAAATTCCGGGCGGAAATAACGCGCCATAATCTCCATCAATTCATCTGACTTCGGAATTTTTCCTTCGCCAAAACTCTGAATGATATTTTCAGCACCGATGTTGGAAGTAAAGAGAATCACCGCATTGGAAAAGTCGCCTTCCTTGCCCAGCCTATCGTGCATTTTACCCTCATCCAGTATTTGCAGGAAGATATCGAATACAGAAGGATGCGCTTTTTCAATTTCATCGAACAATACGATTGCATAGGGCTGCTGGCGGATCTTATTTACCAGCATACCTCCTTCTTCATAACCCACATAGCCCGGAGGTGCACCGTATAATAACGCCGCAGAATGTTCTTCTTTAAATTCACTCATATCAAAACGAATGATGGAGTTCTCATCCTGGAACAGAAACTCTGCAAGTGATTTTGCGAGTTCCGTTTTACCCGTACCTGTGGGACCGAGGAAAAAGAATGATGCGATGGGTTGCCCGGCTTTGTTTAAACCGGAGCGGCTTTCTAGAATCGCATCTGAAACAGTTTTCAATGCATGGTCTTGTCCGATAACACGCTGGCGCAGGTGGTTTTCCATATTCACCAGCTTTTGTTGCTCACTGGTTTGTATTTTTCCTATGGGTATGCCGGTGATATTGGCTACCACAGCGCGGAGGTCCGTATCATCTATAGCTGTCTTTACTTCTGCGGCAATAGCAGTAAGGCTTTCCAGCATATTGCCCAGGAAGTGCTTCATTTCATCCGCACCTTTTAGTTTCTTGAATTCCTGCTCCTCGTTGTGCCTTGCCAGCAATACCGGGCTGAAACCGGTTTGTGTTTCATGGTACATCCATTGCAATTGCTCTTCGGAGGGCGCGTCGCCCAGATCCTCCAGCTTGTTTTTAAAATTCGTTACATCCTGTGCAGCTGTATCTGCCATCATCCGGCAAACAGCCATAGTACGGTCTAGCAGATCTAACGCACTATCCGGCAATTTGCGGTCTTTAATGAAACGTTTGGCCAGTTTGATGGTTTCACCAAATACAGCATCTTCTATGTGGAGGTTATGGTGTTTTTGATAATTCTCTGCCTGGTTGCGCAGCATTTTTTCAGCGACAGTGCTATCCGGCTCCGTTATCCTGATCACTTCAAATCTCCTGCTGAAGGTTTCGTCCTTTTCGATGCTTTTACGGTATTCATCAATAGTGGTCGTGCCTACTACGGTTAAAACTCCTTTCGCCAGTTCGGCCTTCAGGATGCTGGTAGCCCCCCCGTTAGGATTATTTTTATCAATAAGCGTGTGTATTTCATCAATAAAAAGAATGGGTTTTTCCAGGTTGGAAAGCTCGCGGATGATCTTATGAATACGGTCTTCTATTTCGCCTTTATATGCTGCACCCGCCGTCAACGCAGCATTGTCCAATTCATAAATAGCTACATTGCGCAAGTGCTGTGGCACACGCTCGTTAGCTACTGCCATGGCAAAGCCATCCAATAAAGCAGTCTTTCCCACGCCACTGTCCCCGGTGATAATAACGTTGGATTTGCTCTTACGGGAAATGATCTCACACATTTGCCGGATCTCCTTATCCCTGCCTATCACTTGGTTATCCGCATGTGTTTTTGCCTGTGCCAGTTTATCAATACAATATTTACCCAGTGCTTCGAAACTGGCGTTAGCCGCTTGTCGTTTCACTTCGCCTGTTGCTGCAGTGCCGTTTGATTTTGCAGTGGCAGGTCCTGTATTGCTTTCGTACCATTGCAGGAGCTGCATAGAGGTAACAGGGTATGTTTTGAGCTGATCGTAAGCAAATGCAACACCCGGAGTAGACAATGCAATGAGCAGGCATTCAGGCTCAATGGAATTATAGTGCAGTTTCAAATGCAAATGGTCTGCCTCTTTGAATACGGGTTCAAGGTCATCGTCTGCCGGCGGACTATCTACGGGTTTCCCGGATCTTGGGTAACTTTCCATACGGATCTCTGCCCATTCTTCGAGGTAGTAAACATCTACTCCCTGTCCTTCCAGAAACTTGAGCAGCGGAAGGTCTTTATGTAATAGCGCTTTCAGCAAATGAGCAGCGCTGTAGCAATCATGCATATTGTCTTTAGCCAGTTGCGAAGCGATATGAAGCGCCTGTTTTGTTTTTTCGGAAAAGGTGTAATCTGTAAGAGTAGGCATAGAGTTTTATTTTCTATGTAAGTTAATATGTGAATATACTATTTATAAAGTTCCCATAGCCGCTGTCATCAAATTGCCGGACCAGGAGCGAAGCGAGTCGCTGCCGGGGACGGCGGTATAAGTCGGTCCCTCAAATTTGAACGTATGCTCACCCCCGCCCAGCTGGTAATTAATACCGGCGGAAACGGGTACAAACATCATCTCTGCCATGGTTTCCAGCAATCTTCTTCCAACGGTACCACCTGCCACATTGCAATGCATGAGCTGAACGCTTCCGGAGGGATAGAGCTTGTCACCGACTTGTTGCAACAATGTTCTGTTGGCTCTGATATTTTCAAGGTTGAACACGGAGCCTTCAGCACCCATTAGCTCTTCGCCGGTACTTATTCCCGCCATCCCTCTTATGCCATGCCCGTGGATACGCAACAGGACGTGATGAGGTGTCAGTCGCCGGGCTATTTCTTCAAGAGCTACCTGCAATCCATTACTGGTACCTCCGATAGCAATAACGTCAGCGCCTATCGTATGGAGTTGCTGGTATTCGTTCCGCGCCAAAGACGCAGCACCAGTATGATAAGCTTCAGTACGATGCCGGAAATGCGCCGAGGTTTCTCCGGACCTTCTTACGGGGAATAATGTCCTGTCAAATGAGACATCTACACAGTCTAAAATTTCGAGACGCGCCCGATATGCGAGAAGTGCCCACGTATGCATGTCTACCTCGCCTGTAACGCGGATATGCTTCATTTGCTGAAACTGCATTACGGCTTCCACGCTATCCCTGCCAAAAACGCCATCGACGTCTATCACTATACCATGGGCGTTCAGCAGACGCTGCACCACTCCTACTGTAGGTAACCTGTCCCCAAGTCGCAGATATGTATAGTTTGGCATAGGATTTCTATTATTTTATTCGAAAAAACGGCGTGATAAAAAACACAACTCTGTTTTGTATATAATAATGGCTGAAAATGATTTAAAGATGAAACATAGAAGATGGAACAGGAGATATCATTTTAAGATGCGATAATGTTTAGATCAATCCCCGGAAGTATGGCACCTGCAGCCGCGTCCCCTACAAACGCAAAACACTGGGCATGAGACAAGACATTCCCCATATACATAAACAAAGAATCATCTAAGGAGGTGGTAAATACAGAATCTACTACTGAGCCGATTGAAGATATCATAGAAGCCAGCGAAGGGAAATTGCCAATGAACAATAGATTGATTCCGGCGCCTACTACAAAACCTCCTCCTAACTGGATGATGGCAAAATTGGATCTGCTGACTGCGCTTGCATCTAAAGAAAAATTAGAATAACCGTTTGCACCCCGTAAAATCCCCCCATCTATACTTGATATTATTCCACCGCTTACTCCTGTTGTAAGTCCGAGTCTATCACCGGCTGCACCGGCTGAAATATCAATGGTGTCTCCTGCCAAATCTAAAAGCCTCCTGCGAATAAACGTCCAGAATCTTAGTCTAAACTGACGTTGAAGCATTACAAGTCCCCGACGGACAGGTCTTTCCAAAGCATCTGCTATTGCATCTATGGATCCTCCCGTACTGATACCAATTGATAAGCCATACACCGATCTTGTAATGGGTGTTTCCAGTCTTTCAATTGCTGCACGATCTATACTATTAATATTGCAATATTGCTCGTAAATCACTTCGGGGCTTGCACCTACATAGTACTCTCCAAACCCTCTTGCATTGGCGATTGTATCTCTATCAAACATCAGTGTAGCAAGCTGAAGATAGAACTCTCCAAAGGCAACGCCACCAACCAGGGCTAAGCTGGTAATATCTGTGAGTTGTCTTCCGGTAGGGTTTCTTATGACTAGTACGCTCATGGTTATGTTTATGTGGTTGCGCCCTCTTCCTCTCTTACCCGCTGTGTCGGCACATTGTTAGCGATCTCTGTATCCCCCTGGCGTTCATACCTGTTTTCGTTGGTGTTGTATGTATTCCTGAAGCCCTGGCTTTCTTTGTAAGCCAATATGCCTGTTTGCTCATCTATACAGTGCCACACATCTCCCCAGCATTTCGAGAGCATCAGGTTGTGGCTATTATAGATCAGGTACAAGCTATCCGCTTTTTCCTGTGTTTTGTAATTGTTCTTATTGACATAGCCTGCAATCCTCTTAAACTCCGCATCGAAGGCATTGACAGATGCCTGTAATCTTTCAGGCGTTTGTATCCCGATTTTTCCCAAAGGGCCCGTGATTTTGGAAAGATATTCATTCCCGTTAATCGCTTCCAGCAGTTGTCCCAGGTTAAAGGGAATAGCCTGTATCAGTTTTTTATAAAAGTCTATTTTCGAAGGCAGCATCGGCGTCATTACCAGGTAAATTGCCTGGGCAATTTTTGCCTTTTCCGCTTCGTTCATCTCGCTGACGGTGTTCGTTCTCCGGGTAGCTTCAGTCAACAAGCCGTTAATCTGGTTCGCGAGCACGGGAGCAAGATCCGGCTGGTCGTTTGCTGCTGCCTGCGCCGCCCCGGCTATCATATCCGCATCCACATCCAGCCATCGGGCGCTTTCTTTAGAAGGCGCGTAGACGGTGGTAATTTCACACCCCTCAATTATTTGTTGTGACAATGCCGCAGCTGTTTCCTCACCATACGAAAACAAGCGCATCGAATTGGTAAGCGTATCGAATAACGGGCAAAGGCAATTGAGAAAACCGGATAGATCGGACAGCCCCAAATTGGTGGAGCCGGATGTTACCTGTTTAGCCCGTTGCTCCAGCAGCTTTTTAAAGTCTTCAAAAAACTGTTTCAATTCATTTACGACCATCGATGGCAAACGGTCATAGCCATTTAACATATTCGCAAATTCGGGTAGGTCACCGGGTTTTATCAAACCCATTCCTTCCCCTATCAACTGCTTGGCACTGCCTACCACGTCGCTTATCAACCCTTCTACTTCATCTTTAATGCCGTTGAAAAGTTGTGAGGGTGATTGCCCTGAACCTGTATTACCCAGGTGAACCCCTTTTAGCAAAACCGCCAACGCCTGCACCATGTGCATTTTTATTTTTCCTATAAAAAGCGACAGCGTACCCTTATTGGCATCTTTCACCTGCTGAATGAGCTTGGCATTCGGTTCAAAATAACCTACTGCTCTTTGTGTAAAATCATAGCGGTTACCGTAGTAAAAGGTTCGCACTCCCGGCACACGCTGCTTATTGAGAACATGCGTGTTTTTATAAAGTGGTGTTCCTACGTAAATAATGGTTTTCACTGTCCACCGCTCATTGCTGAAATTGCTGTCATCGGCGATCAGGTTCACACATTCATTCGCGATATTGCCGCCATCAGATAAGGCGACAAAATGGATATGTGCTGTATAACGTCTCCAGCCCGTTATCTGCGATTTTATTTCGTTCAGTAGGGTTTGAGCGTCATCCCTTCTGCCGGCTGCATCTGTAGATTCGTATTCGTATTTATAAATTTTGCTTTCGGGATTCATGTCCGTCAATACATCTTCTGTGGTGTCGATGACGGTATCCCAGCTTGCATATTTTTCGAAGTAGTTGTACTTATCCTCAGAGGTAGATTCTTTCTTGGATTCTTTAATGATCATATTGAGACCAGGAATAGCAGCCATAGCGCTTTCCACGGCACTTGTAGCAGCTTCCACTGCGCCGGTCACTTTGCTCACCATTCCTTCAGCTGCAGCCAATTCTCCGCCTAAACCTGCCGTCGGAGCTTTATGACGTACAAAGACTACCAGTTGCCGCAGGTCATTCATTTCCAGCCTTTGCTCTGTTTGTTGTTCGGACATGTTCTTTTTTAGTGATTATTAGACGATTTAGAAAGGCAGGCACTCATCTGTCATATTACTGCTGAGTTCACTGCAATTACATTTCATTTTTCATCCACGTTCAGCCTGTTATCGTCCGAGAAATGTACAGGTACATTCTCCGGTTGTATGTCCTGAAATCTGTTCTGTTTGTCCGTTACTATCTGTTCTGCCCTCATGTATGGTTCCATCAGGCGTTCGTATCTGGTAACGCATATTGCTGACACCATTTCCCGCTTCGTCAATCAACGTATATTGTGCAGTATAGTCTTCGGGGTTAGTTTGCTCCGCTGTTTCGTCGCCATTTTGTGCGGCATCGGTAAGGGCTTGCGAGTTAGCTGCGTTAGCAGCTTGCGATGCTGACATGTTTGCTCCCCCGCCTCCGCCTGCTCCCCCGCCACCTCCGCCAGTTTCACCTATCAATACCGTGGGACATCCTAAAATAATGGTACCACCATGGCTCGTCATATCTCCCATACGTGCTGCGGGCTTCCCGCATATCAATACACCCGTGCTTCCGGGTGGTATGATAAGATCAGGCGGACCAGTACATACACACATATCACCTACCACGGCAGCAGGCATACCGCCAATGAGCACCGTAGGCGCCCCCGGACCGGTAATCGGCCCACCCACGTGAGGCACTACCCCTGTTACCATCGGGCAAACATGCATATCTCCTATTCTTGCGGCCGGCTTGCTCATTTCTTCTTGTTAATCTGTTAGTCTGTAAAAAATCTTCTTCGTGGTTTTATTTCCGGTTTTGTTTGTTGCTCAGGCAGTTGTTCCATCGTTGTTGCGACACGGTCAGCCGGACTAAACAGTTGCTGCTCTGTTACGTTCTCTTTTACCAAACGAGCTTTTCTATCCAGCGACATTTTTAAAAAGCCGTCATAGTCTTCCAGGTAAATCGCCTCTATTTCTTCAAAAAAATGTAGCCGTTCTTCACTGCTCATCCGCTCCAATTGCTGTAACAATACCTTCGCATCCCAGAACCGGTTGAAATGATCGGATTGATTTACCTTTTTATAAATAAACTGCTGTAAATGCAGTTTCAGATCTTTTATATGAGCCGAGCTTTCGATGATCAGGCAACGTTCCAGGTGGCAGTTAGGATCGTTCCATTTCTTGTAAAAGTTCTCATTGGTAATTGCAATAAGCCAGGGTGCTACATGCCATATCGCTTCGTTCTTTGTTCCATGGAAAAGACTTAAATAGCTTGGATATTCTTTTTGCAAAAGCAGTAGGGTATAAACTTCATTAAGAGCGGTATCGAAACATAAATATCTCATCTGCCTAATTGATTTTTACTATGGCTCCTTGTATGGTCGTCATGGCTCCGCCTTTCGCCTCCAATGCTACCGAACCTTCGATGGTGGCGTTGGCAGTGGCTTTTAGTTCCAGGTTCATGTCGGCAGTGGCTTTTACATTCATGCCACTTGCTTCCAGGTCGCCGAATGCACTGATGGTGGTATTGGAACCCGAAGTAAGCACCAGGTTTTGACCTGCAGCAATTTCAATGTCTTTGTCCGATTTAATTTCAATTTTTTCCTTGGAGAATATTTTCAGCTTGTGTTCATCCGATAAAAATTGTATCGTGTATACTTCTTCGCCACCAATCATCATGGTCAACATCATATTTTCCGTAGAATTGAGATGAAGCGTAGAAAAATTCTGTGCATCTGATCCTGAAAAAATCGCAGCTGCTACTCTGTCATCATTGTTGGTGAAGTTTAACTTATTGCCCGGATTATTGCCATCATGATCAGAAAGACGTATAGTTCCCGCATCGTCATTGATCTCCAATCTCCTCCCCGACCGGGTTCCGAATACCTTTACATTATTTCCCTCGTGTGGTACTCCGGATGTATTGGCTGTGGTGTAGAACGATCCGATCATAATAGGGCGTTCCGCATTGTTATCCACGAAATCCACCATCACTTCTTCATCTATCTCGGGAATAAAACGCATCCCCCGACCATTACCGGCATAAGGCACCATTACGCTCATCCAGGGAGAGGTTTCTGTATCCTGCATCCAGGGGAAACGAACTTTTATCCTGTCCAGCCCGTCTTCATCTACATTATCTACCACGGTTGCCTGCTGGGCGGCGCATACGGGGTAAACTAATGGATTGGTATAAGGAGGCACCTGCACATCTGCCGGCACTGCTACAAAATGATTTTGGTAATTAGTCGCGCTGGAAGCGCTGTGTTGAACTTGTGTAATAATATACTCCCCTTCACTATTTCCCTCGCGATCCGTAATGCGAATCTTACTCCCCAGCTTCACTGATGGGTTGTGTGTACTGCCTTCCAGGTAGACCGTAGAAGCTGCCGCTGCACGCTGCAACAATGTATTGATCTCACGAAGCATATCCGCGGTAGGTGCCGTAGGGATCCGTCTGCCCCTGTGCACATTGGCAAAAGCCGCATCGGCAGCGGTAGTGCTGGCTCCTACCATGCCTGACGGCGATTCGGAAGAAGGTGTATTTTGTAATACCTCGCCGCTGTATTGATCGTAACCTACGCCCGGCACACCGGATTTTCTGATCGCCGCATTGATGTGTAAATTTTGCACATCGGTGCCATTTTGCAATTCCACGGCATCCCCGGAGGGTGCTTCCATCACCAGTTCTTCCCCGTTGTAGTAAAGCCATTCTCCATAACGCGTAGCCAACATCCGGTAAAAATTGAATGTGGTGCTGTTGTACTGCACATGATAGAACAGCTGGCTTGAATGAGTGGGCGAAAGTCTTAAGGTAGTGTGCTGCCCGTTATTGAGCGCGTTGAAGATATCCGTCAATGTTTTATGGTAGAAAGAGTTGCATTCTTCTATTTCATCCAGCTTGGCAAATAACCCTCGACCCTGAATCTGGTATTCGGCCGCCATGGCGGTTTCTGTCTGATTAATGCAGCTGATGGACGTAATAAACCCCTTGAAGGTATAGGTGTCTCCTACCGTGATCGTGACTTCTTTACCTAAATTGGTTCTGTAAAAATCAACATGGGTAGAAAAAGTGGTATCCCGCTGTTCTGTTCTCCAGACAAATGAGAAGGAGCAGGTATCTGCCAGTTGTTGATAAATAGAGAGGTTCGTAAATGTTACAAAGGTCATTTCTCCGCTTCCATCAATGCTGATGGAGGTTTCATGCAAAGCAAATTCTCCGCTTCCTGGTGGCATAGTTTGGTTTAGTATTTTTGGAGAAACAAAAAATGTATAATGGTCTCAGGCTTTACGGAGCCTGTAGCACATTATACCCATTCATTCGTATGTGTTCCGTTGCCCATGCCGATTTCCTTGGCAGAGATGGTGAAAGATGCATTTAACGGATTGGAGCTTGTGGATGTAAATCCCTCCTGGAAATTAATCAGGTAACCTTCTTTGAATTTCAACTCTTTCAATGTAGCGTCGCTGTCGCGTTTGCTAAATACGATGCTGCCATCCTTTCTTTCGAAATTGTTGCACATCCATTCGAAAAGCTCGGTTTCTCCTGTACCTTCTATAGAAACGTGGATCTTACCGCCGCGCGTCACAGAAGAAGGACGGCCGGTGGGATCTGTTTCCTGCATCAGATCGTAACTACAGGAAAGAACATTATATTCTTTACCTGCCACTTTGAGTTTAGCTTTAAAGCTCATGATGATGTTATTTTAAAAGGTAAAATGAAACTTAAAAATTATCCCAGGGAAAAGGTGTACGCACCACTTTGGCTTCCCGGAAACACTACTTCATCGAAATACTCGAAAGAGCTATACCCATTCATTGGTATGCGTGCCGTTACCCATGTTGATCTCTTTGGCAGAAATAGTAAATGCAACATTCAGCGGATTGTCACTGGTAGAGGTAAATCCTTCCTGGAAATTAATGAGGTAACCTTCCTTAAACTTCAGCTCTTTAAGGGTGGCATCGCTATCGCGCTTGATGAACACAACACTACCGTCTTTTCTTTCAAAATTGTTGCACATCCATTCAAAGAGGTCCGTCTCGCCGGTACCTTCTACCTGCACATGTATTTTGCCACCGCGGGTGATGGACGACGGGCGACCGGTAGGATCTGTTTCCTGCATCAGATCATAGCTGCATGAAAGAACATTGTATTCTTTACCTGCTACTTTTAGTTTGGCTTTGAAGCTCATGGTGTTTTGTTTTTAATAGTTGAAAAAATTATCTGTGATTGTTGAAGTCAAAATTATGAGCACTTAGCCAGTAGCCTCCACGTAACTCCCCTCATAATTCCGCGTAGTATTACTTTATTTTTTCGGTGACCTGTTTTTACTTTTGTCCTATCGGCCATGCAGCATTCTACAATACTGCCGGAGAATACCGGGAACTTTAAAGTTATAACGCTTTGCTCACAATATTCTCCGCCGACAGCAAGTTTTTTTAGTGTTTTTATTAACTTAACACGGTATTTTTTTTAAGGGAGGTCTATCTTTATGCTAGCGCCTTCTGTAGAACTGCTAACGATAACATCCCATGCCTCGAATAACCACACAGGAAAAAAATGCTGCATTTTTACTGAAAGCAGAAGTGGTTTGTAATGAACTGATACAA
Source organism: Flavipsychrobacter sp. (assembly GCA_035497455.1). Taxonomy (GTDB): domain Bacteria; phylum Bacteroidota; class Bacteroidia; order Chitinophagales; family Chitinophagaceae; genus JAFIGV01. Next base: position 62,609 of record DATJDL010000010.1, on the reverse strand, counting down.
GCTGATATAAGCATGGATAAGATTCGTTACATCGCTAACGGCTCCTTCAAAAGAAGTTTTCGCATGGATATTGATTCCATAACGGAAACGCCTAACGGAGAGGTGGAGGTAGCGGTCAATCGTGATGGCATCTACGATAAGCTGCCGGAAGGGCTTTTTCACCAAACCAGGGCCTACAGCGGCAGTACGGTAAGCGATATGGTGGCAGAGCATAAACGGTACAAAGCAGAAGAAAAGAGTGCGCGACGGTTCTTTCGCCCCTTAGAACAAGAGTTCTTCAGGTATAGCCTGATGGTAGAACAGGAAGAGCGAAGACTGACACATGGGATGTACGACGACCATATGCTTCAGCTGTTTCGTGAGTTTTGGGACCTGGATGAAAACCTGCCTTTCGACAAAATGGGTATGCTGGTACGCATCATGCCGTGGGCTGCAACCCTAAAAGGGAATTTACAGCTTACTGCCAAAACCTTAGAGCTGGTGTTACAAAAACCGGTAATTGCTGAAGAGGTGGTCTTCATGCAGTCTATACCATCTGAGGAGAAATTATCTTTGGGCTATGGGATTTTAGGCATGGATACCGTTTCCGGTACGACATTGGAAATCTCTACCGTTTCCTGGAAGTTCACCATTTCCGACCTGGCGGAAAAGGAGGTAGAATTTTACACCGAAAACAAACCCCATGGGCGTCTTCTAAAGCGATTTACGGAACTTTTCGTTCCGGTGGAAATAGATGCCATTTTCGAATACGAATCATTACAAGAAAAGAATAATGAAACAGAATCAATACTGGGATATAGTTTTACACTCTAAACCTGAACACACTGCACCATGGCACTGAAAATGTTTTTATTATACATTGGAACTTTCTTTGCAGGATCTGCTGCAATTTTTGCTGTGGTAAAATCACTGGTGCTCAATTTCAATGTGAAGAAGACCGCTGTTTACGGTATCTTGTCTTCCGCTGCCACCTCATTGATCGCTTTTTGCACGCTGTATATTACGGAAAATCCCGCCCTCATCTATTGGATATTTACAGGTGTGTTTTTCCTGTTTGGATGCATTCATATGTGGATCACACACAGAAAATATTTCAGCCCAAAAAAACCGTCTGCCAAGGTGATAGGAGGCGAACTGCTCTTCAGCGTCTCCGTTATACTGTTTACCATTGTAACGCTTTCCTCCCTGGTGTATTTTTTAAAAGATAGGCAGTTTTTGTTCTATCCGGTATTGCTCAGTGCGCTTGTATTCTTTGTGCCTTTTTTATTTACTCAAATGTTCCGGGCGCTATATGGCATTCCCACAGCAAGATTTGCCACCTGGCAATACCCGCTGAAGCCCATAGACCTGCCGGACGAATCTGCAGATGAACGATTGCTGGTCATCGGGTTCGAAATAGCCAAACGTCCGACCGATGTAAAGACTTATTTCCGTGCCAAGGCACCGGAAAAAATGGCATTGGGAGAGCTTTATTACCATTTTATAAATGACTATAACGAACTGCAAAGCGAAACACCTATATCCTATAAAGATGCCGACAACGACCTGACCGAATGGTGGTTTCGCCTGAAGCCGAAATGGTACCAGTCCAACCGCATATTGGACCCGCAAATGACGATAGCGGAAAATGGCATAAAAGAAAACTCGGTGATCATTTGTGAACGACTGGATAATTAATTTATAACTAAACGAAAAAATGAAAGATCAGCTGAAATACTTTCCGGTAAACTGGATAGACGGCATGAAGATCAATAAGAATCACTTCATTGCCCAGGACAATGCATGGAACAATGCATTAGCTGATACTGCAGCACTTAACCTGTCACCCGTACACTTTGGAGTTTTACCCGCCTCTGTAGCCGGCGAAGATAATTTCTCCGTAAGCATCTCCGTAGATAACCAAGGCACATTGAGAGCTTCAGTTCGCTCCTGCCAGGCGGTTACGTCCGGAGGCGTTCGCATCAGCCTTCCTTCTTCAGCAGAAAGCAACAGCGATGGCGTTCCTGCTGCCTCATTCGATTTCAAAGTCTCGGGAAGTGAAGCTGTTTACTGGATCGTTTTGACAGCAAATCCTTTTGAGCGTATACCGGCAGGAAGCCCTGATGTTTCGGAAGATCCTCCGCGCTATCCGAATGTCATACCTTCCTATAAGTTGCAAGTGATAAGTGCGAGCCAGTACGGGCAGTTTGCGGGAAACCCGTATGCGTTGACCGTAGGAAAAGTAAGGGTAAATGGCAACGACATCCGCGTAGATGAAGAGTATATTCCGCCTACATACAGTGTCAGTGCCAATCCGGATTTACTTGCCTTGCATGGCGAACTGGACCATTACCTCAGCACGCTGGAGTTACGCAGTACACAGATCGTCCAGAAGATCTTTAAGAAAAGCCAGCAAAATGACCTTTCCGAACTAGTCATGTTTCTCTGCGACCGGGTGATGTTGTTTATTGGTCAGACAATAACGGATTTCCGCTGGTCAGCTGTACATGATACGCCGGCAAAGCTGTTTTCTTCTATCGCCGGTTTATCGCGTGTGATGAAAAACACCATCGACCTCAGGATCGGATCAGGTAAAGAGGAACTCATGAACTACCTGAGTGAATGGTGCGACCTCAACCAGGGAGAACTGGAAAACCTGTTCACCACTGTAGCGAATATGCGTTACGACAATAATGACATCAACAGCAATATCGGCGATACGGTACGATTTGTGAAAGTAACGGGAAAGCTATTTGATACGCTTGCCAATCTGGAATTCATCGGGAAACGGAAAGACAGCGGCATTTTTGTGAAGGAAGAACCCCGTTACAGTGCAGGACCGGCACAGCAGTCCAATGTTGAACAGCCTAAACCGAAAAGACGCTTTTTTGGCAGCTAATTTTTGACCACAATCTTTCATAGAAAATGAAACCTCAAAATACACAGGAACGAAAAAAGGCTTTTATTACCTTCCTTGGCTTCTACGCTATCACGACCATTATCCTTCTTGCGGCTGTATTCTTCGGTATGCGCGTGCCTTATGCGCAGAATAACCGTTTGCAGTCACAGGTAGATGTCTATGAAAAAGAAAGGGATTTTGCTGAAACATTCAGCCTGAAAAGCAATGATGTCAAAGGCATGCTGGACTCCATCAACAAAGCAGGAGTACAGGCGGAACTGCTGGATGGAAAGATATCGGAAACGTTGCGGAGTATGAACAACATGATCAACGATTCTACCTCTACCAAAAAACTCTATCAGGACATGGTACAGGGCTTAGCGGATCTTCAGATGGCAAAAAAACAATTGCGGGATGCGAGCGGCAAGGATGCCAACCTCAGTGAATACATGAAGCAGATCGAAACACTTAAAAGCGATCTTAATCAAGCCCGAACCGACGCCAATAACCTGCGTTTACAACTGATGTCTGCACAACGATAGTCTTAGAGCTGATTCAAACTTTAGAGAGATGAACAACGGCAAAAGTATTTTTACAAGGACCAAAGCCAATATAGACACACGGGTATGGCTGACCTTAATCATTACCACGATCCTTTCCACTGGATTGCTGGCTTATAAGATAGCAGACAATGTACATTGCGTTCCTTTTGACATTGTAGTAAAAGGGTACACTGCCGGGAAAGAAAAGAGTTTTTATCTGGGTAATTCTATCCACTTTACGACCACCTTTGTTGGAAAAGGCGAGATCGTATGGGACTTCGGCGATAAAGGAAAAGCTACCGGTGCTGCGGTTTCACATGCATACCAGCATGAGGGAACGTTTATAGTGAGCGCTACGGTAAGCGGAAAATGTGTAGAAACCTATAAGCTGTCTGTTGTTCGCCTGGAGCAGATCAAAAGTGCCAACTCGGTTTCCATGGACAATCCTATCAGCGGACCCGAGGTAATTTATACAGGGGATCCTGCAAGCTTCACCTCCGCGCTGGCAGCTGACCGCTATGAATGGAGTGTCTTAAATTCTCCCGAGTTTCCGGTGCAAACATCTGCGAGCGCTACCTTCAGTTTTCCGGTAGCGGGTACACGAATCATAGAGTTGAGACTGGATGGTGATGCCAGCAAGATTTACAGGAAGAACATTCAGGTACTGCCGCAACAAAAAACAGCAGAAGCATTGCCTATGCCAACGGGTAGTGATCCGCTGCCGCCTGTACTCCCTCCTCCTTCCCATGCACAAGAAGAACTTGCTGAAGAAAAGGAACCTGCTAAACCCAAGGTAATGATCATTCCGAATGAAGAATTCAGGAATCTGTTCGAAGCGGCCACATCGGGCTCAAAAGATGTCCAGTCGATTACGCAATACCTGTGCAACGGGGACAAAACCAAAGTATTGCTGAACGGAACGGAATGGGAAACAGTTGGCAGCTTTATGCAAAAAATATACAACAAGAAGAAGTTTGATATTAAATCGGTAGAGGCAGTGCGTGATGAAAGTAACTGTGTAACGATCTTAAAAATCAAATACAAAAAACGTTTGCTGTAACAAGTTGAACTATGCAAGACTTTCTTAAACTTCCGTTGAACTTTGAGCAGTTTTTCCACCAGGAGAAATTGAGCACTTGCGATATCAAAAACTCTATTGCACGCAACCTGCATCTGCTCATCACCAGTTACTGGGGAGAAAACAAGCAAAATCTGCAGTATGGATCACAATTCTGGGATAACGATTACGATATCCATCTCAGCAACGACAGGCGCAGGGAAATAGTAATACAAAATCTGAAAACTCAAATAGCTCTTTTTGAAAAAAGACTGTCCGATGTGATCGTGGAAGTCAATGTGAAACAAGCAGAATTTAAAACAAATACAGGCAGGCAGTTACGCCGAAAGATTGAGATCATTATCTCCGGTCTCATCACGCGTAGTAAAGAGCCTTTCCGGTTTCAAACCGGCTTTTTTATCGGACCTCTTTCATTTGATTAATCGTATATCGCTACAACTCTCAAAAAAATCAATGCCCAGGAAATAAGATGGAAGCGCTAAAGAAAGAACGGATCAAAGACAGGATGTTGAAAACAGCCTCCAAAATATGGGGGATTCCTGAAAACGAAATAGACGCAAACTATGATCCGCTGATTCTGCTGCTGATCGAAGCATGTGCGGCCGAACTGGAAAAGATCAATTATGATATCCAGGCTTCCCAGAGCCGGTTGCTCGACCATCTGGCAGAATTACTTTTACCTGATGTCACCTCGGGAGCCAGACCTCCGTCCTGCGTTATGCAGGCGATACCCATGGAAGCAAAGAACATCTTAAATGAGCATTCAAAATTCTTTTGTACGCAACGGATCGGTAACCAGGCGAAAGGATACAATGCCGATGTCCACTTTACCCCAGTGGGTAAGTTCCCCATCTTCAATGCAAGACTACGAAACATCCTGACCGGTGACAAGCTCTATACGGTAAGAGAAAACGGTACGAAGGAAGTGCTGTTTGAAAAAACAACCGACGACAGCAAAAATGTTTTCGAAATAGAATTGGCGTTTGCTGTAGATAAATCACTAAGTTCTTTGAAAGGATTGAGCCTTTTCTTTGATCTTCGTAACCACTCAGAAGCACAATCTTTCTACAAAAATCTTGATACCTGCAAAGGCTTTATCCACAATCAATCCGTGGCGTTGGATCATGGTTATGCATTGTCGGACCAATTTGACCTGGACCCTATGTCCATGATTGCTGAAGGTGGGAACTACACTACGAAAATCAACCGGCTCGTTGCGGGTATCTACCGTTCGCAGTTCCTTACCCTTGCGGAGGATATTGCCATACAAAATCTCGTCAGCACGACTCCACCCATCAACTGGGAACAGATCCTCCCTAAAGAAATATTGCAGAAAGAATTTGCAGAACCGATGCTATACATAAAAATAGCATTGAGCAAACCGTTCCCCCGTTATGTGCTGGAGAGCCTCATGATCTCCACTAACGCCTTCCCTGTAGTCAGCCGAAAATTCAATTCGCTCCATTATCGCACTAACCAATGGATCAATATTGTACCCCTGCAACTTGACGGTGCCTTCCTGGATCTGTACGATATACAATCTTCTACGGGGAAATATAACTATCGCATCACACCTTTTAACCAGGAATTTTCGGAAGGAGATGCCTCTATCCGGGTAACGGGCATTGCCAAACCGAACTCCAGGGAAGTGCGCGATATGGTCAACAGTCTCATGCAGGCTATACGCGATGAAAGTGCCTACTTCAGTGATGTAAGCAATGATATCGTACTCAACCGCCTGAGAGAAGTCAATCAAATATTAACGCGGTTACAGGATCAGCTGTCCAACACCAATGACTTGAGACAACAGTACAGTTACGTATTGCTGAAACCCAAAAGCGCAGGAGAATCGCTTACTATCAGGTACTGGACCACCCATGTGCCTCATGCAAAGCAGGTAAAAGCCTATACCTTACTGAACAGCCTGGAGCATGTTTCCGTAGATCCGCGCTCCTCCTATACCGTTACTGCCTTGCAGGGAGGAAAGGAATTTGTTTCGGAAAGCGAAAAGAAAAACAACCTGCGGCAGCAAATCGCCTCAAGGGGCAAGATCATCAGTATAGAAGATATTAAACTCCTTGCCGTACAACTCTTCGGTAAACATCTGAAGAAAGTGGAAGTGCATAAAACCGTGAAAGCAGGCACCGGCAGCAACAAAGGTTTTACCCGGGTTATTGAAGTGCTTGTCTCGACTCACGAAGAATCCAGACGCAACCAAATGGACGAGATGCAATACTTTGTACAGGAAATGGAAGCTATTCTTTCCGAAAATGCTTCACCTGTCTATCCTTATCATGTAAAAATTGTTTAGACAGCAGGCTGACCACGCTTACCGAGCTCGATAACTTCACAGTCATACATCTTCTTACCCTCTATTTTCAATCGTACGAGAGTGCGCATTTTATGCCATCCTTCCTTACCCGCTGCTCCCGGGTTGATGTGCAGGCATTGCAGCTTCTCATCAAACATGACTTTGAGAATATGCGAATGACCGCTTATAAACAATTGTGGCGGGTGTGCTATGAGTTCTTGCTTCACAAGCGGCGCATACCTCCCGGGATAACCGCCGATATGGATCATCATGACTTCAATATCTTCACATTTCCATCGCTGTTTTTCAGGAAACGATTGCCGGACAGGGGCTCCGTCAATATTGCCCCAAACGCCCTTCAACGGCTTGAACGCTGTTAACCGTTCTACCACATCCATATTCCCGAAATCCCCTGCATGCCAGATCTCATGACAGTGTTCGAAATGATGGAACACTGCTTCATCTAAAAAACCGTGTGTGTCCGAGATAATACCGATCTGTTTCATGTCGCAGGACAATAATACTTAAAGATTTTTATGCAGACAGGTAAGATGATATTATCATCCCGCAATGTTCGTCGGTATTCCGGACATTTTCGATGAAAAAGTAACGAGTATAATATCGTAGACAAGCGTGAATTGCACGGGCCTGCAATCAGGGATTTTAGAAAAAGGACCGCCACGATGCACAACGTAGAAATGTACCTTCGTGAACCACACATTACACCCGAAAAACTCATTGCATGAATGATAAGGATGCCAAACGACTTTCGAGGCTCACAGCAATTTTGACGCAATTACAAACAAAACGACTATTGACGGCACCTGAGCTGTCGGATAAATTCGCTGTAAGCACACGCACCATTTACCGGGACATCCGTTCATTAGAACAGGCAGGTGTCCCCATCCTCACAGAAGAAGGAAGAGGCTACTCACTGATGGAGCATTACAGGATTCCACCGATCATGTTTACAGAAAGCCAGGCGACGGCGTTGGTACTTGTTGAACAATTAGTACTTAAAAACAAGGACGCTTCGCTTATCAAAGACTATACAGAAGCGATTGATAAAATAAAAGCAGTACTCCGGAATACCGTGAAAGACAAGGTCAACTTACTGGCTGACCGGACACGATATGACTGTAATGTCCATATCGAAAGAAGCAGTAATTATTTATCAGACCTGCAATTTGCCCTGACCAATTTTTTACTCGTAAGCATGCAATATGGCAATGAAGCCGGTAAAATCACGACAAGACAGGTAGAGCCTTTTGCATTATTGAGTACCCAAGAAACATGGCTTCTGGTATCCTGGTGCCGCTTAAGGAAAGAATTCCGGTACTTCCGCCTGGACAGGATCAAAAAAATGGAAATCCTTTCAGAACATTTTACACCTCACAAAATGACACTCCAGGAATATTTTGACAAATTTCATGGTAGTCAGAAGCACCCCTGACATAGGGCTGTCATAGCACCCGGGTAGTTTTGCTAAAACGTAAAAACTACAGCAGATGAATTTAAAACAATTAGCGACCCACCACGCATCATTTAACCTATGGGCGAACGAACAGTTTGTAACCTGGTTATCAAAAAAATCGGAAGAACAGCTTCGTAAAGAAGTTCCTTCCAGCTTTTCAAGTATTCTTAAAACGTTAAATCACATTTGGGGAATGGAAGAATATTGGCATGCTGTTATTTTCCAAAAGCCGGATTTCATCCATCGTAACGGTGTGGAAAACCTGCATGCAGATGACGTTTTCCAGGGACTTCTTCGCTGTTCAAAAGCATGGACAGATGATGCAAGTTTATTTTCAGATAATGGACTTTCGGATAAGATCAAAGTGGTCACTCCCTGGTTCGAAGCTAACCAAACGCGTTACCAATACATACAGCATCTTTTCAATCACAGCACTTATCACAGGGGACAAGTTGTAACTATTGCCAGAAACCTGGGCATTACAGATGCACCGATGACCGATTTGCTTTTCTACAATATAGCCAGGGAAAAATCAATAGCGGCGATGTAGAATAAAGGCGGAATTTAAGGGAAGTTGTCAACGTCATTGGAATGTTATAGCAATTTTAGAGACTGCAGAATAAGTATAGTCTCCATAAACTGAAAGCCACAGTTAAAAAACTGTGGCTTTTCAAAAACGGGTTTATAGGAAATCGTTTATTCTTTCGTTACGATGAATTTTCCCGTAGCAGTTTTTGTCTCAGATGCAATATGCACCATGTAACTACCCGCTGCAAATGAAACCGTTTGGATAGTGATAACCGAGGCAGAACCTGCGTGCATTTTCTGCTGGAAAACCATAGCACCATTCATACCGTACACATTGAGCACCTTATTGGCATCCGCTGCAAATTCCTGTGGCAACTCAATGTTGACCTCACGGGTAGCCGGGTTAGGGTAGATCTTTACTACACTGGTGTTCCAGGTATCGAACTGTACTGCGCGGGTAGCAGTGTAGTCAATTTTACCATCGTTGCCTACCACACGCAATCTATAATAGTTATATCCGGTAAAAGGATGACGATCGGTAAAATCATATTTCTTATTATTGGTAGCATTTTGATTAACGGTTCCTATTTTTTCGAAGCTTACGGCATCGTGACTGCGCTCTATATCAAAGGACGTTACTTCTTCATCCTGCGCCAGCAACCAGTTCAGGCGCGCGGTATTGTTTTCTTTGACGGCTTCAAACTTCAGGAAGGTAACCGGCAACGGCGCCACAGGTGTGTAGGTACTTGCCCAGCCATCCCCTGCGCCTCCGCGGAATGCCACGTCTGAATAGGTCTGGCTGTAATTATTCCTGTTCCACCCGTCGCCATTGCCACCGTAAAACTGCGGTGAAACCGCGCCTTGTGTATAGCCGGATTTGTTCCAGCCATCTCCGTTGCCACCCAGAAACATGGTACCGACAGAAGCCTGTGCATAGACCACCCTGTTCCAGCCATCCCCGTCGCCACCATGAAACAGTGTTGTAACAGTAGTCTGTGAATAGCTTGTCTTATTCCATCCATCGCCATCTCCACCGTGAAAGAGCGTACTCACAGATGGCTGTGCATAATTGGCCTTACCCCACCCATCGCCGTTTCCTCCGTAGAATATATTGTTATTCTGCGAATGTGCGAGCAAAGGAGAGAATAGCAGTACGAGATTAATGATCCTTTTCATGACTCATGATTTTTAAGGAGTGAAAAGAATATTTTTATTCGCCTTTGCGCACACCACGGCCACCGTAGCCTGCTCCACGTACATTGGATATAGAATAGTTAGCACGATCCGATGTCCAGGTATAGTAGTAATAAAAACTGCCCAGATTATGATAACCACCTCTTAAGCCGTAACCGCTGCCGGGTGTTGGCCAAGTGGATGCATCATACGAACCACCGCTGCTCAAATAGCCATCACCATGTGTACCTGTATAGGCTCTGCCATCACTCATGGCGTTTACTACTGCTTCTCCTACATTACCACCCATTTCCATAATACCATAGAATGTAGCACCGCTTTGGCTTCTGTTAGTTGTCGCCGTAGCTAAGGCTCCGCAACGCATAGCGATACCGTTTACATAGTTACAGTTACCGGTGGACCAGGTTTCCGTGCTGGTAGCTGCATTGGAAGGGTTAGCAGTACTTACCAATGTCGTATTTCCCCAGGGATATTCATTAGCAATAGGCATTTGATTTGCACCGCGACACGCTTTTTCATATTCAAATTCGGTCATCGGACGAAGAGCAGCCCAGTCCAGCAAACTCCATACATCTTCTTGCGACAAGGCATCTGCAGCTCTCTCCGGAACAGCTGCCGCCAATGCCGGATGTGTACCCGTATAACCGCCCGGGTTTCTGGTAACCGCTTTTGCATTGTCTATGCTGTTAAGGAAGTCCACATATTGTTGCTGGCTGATCTCATATTTCATGCACCAGAAAGCACCGAAACCTTTAGGATAGGTTGCGGCAATGGTACCTGTTTGCAAATAAGAGGTAGAAGTAGAGGCCAGATTAGTAACAGTAGAACCCACCGTAACAGCATTTTCTGATGTTATGGCGAAGCAGGTATCTTTATCGCCTCTTCTGAAGTGATAAGTTTCAGTACCGTTGCTGCCCAATACAAAACCACCCTGAGGTACGTAGACCATTTCCACGGCGTACACTGCGATTTCTACGCTATCGTTATCAGCTACCCCATCCACACCATAGTTCCAGCGAAGTTTGGCTCCGTTGAAGTTTACATTACCGCTGCCGTTTGCGTCCCGGTAGATCCAAACACCTTTTCCATCAGCAGGAGTCTGAACCGTGCTGCCGGATGGCTGTGTGTGTCCTGCGCTGGCTGCTGTACCGGTGGTGCCGTAATTGATTGTTGCGTGTTGCCAGGCAAATGCATTCTTTTTGCGAAATTTCACAAACACCCAGGCACCATCGTAGTTACTTTCATTGGTGGAGGTACGCCAGGAGTTTTCCCAGGTTACATCGAAATTAACCAAAGAGAAATGAGAGCTTACATTTTGTCCATTAACGCTTACGTTGGATACTGCGATGTTGTTCGCCTGTACAAACTGGATCACCATTAAGGCAATGAGTGTAAAAAATAATTTTTTCATAATTCAATGTTTTTGAAGAGACAAAAGTATTACGGGTAAATGTCATGCGAAATGGGGAATGCTCCCTATTTTTTATGCGTACTTCCCGGTATTGGATATTCGAAATAAATGTAGTATTGGCTGATTAATGCTATTATTACATTCAGAAATGATGAATTAAGACGTGAAGCGAAAAAAGTCCATTTTACAATAGAATTCTTATTGAAATAGGTCTATAAAATACCGTCAAAATCAGATTACTTTAGCGACTCAAACCTGCTCGCACTGTCTTTATGAATGAGCCCATTACCCTTTACAATATTCTCATTGCCGATGACCATCAACTGGTCATCGACGGGATCAAAAGCCTGATGGCAAATGAAGATCGCTACCGGATCCGGCACGAGGCTACCGACGGGCAGCAAGCTATGAATATTCTCACCATCTCCGGTGAAACTATAGACATCCTGTTACTGGATGTAAGTATGCCATTGCTTACGGGCATTGAGGTCTGTAAAATGGCGAAACTCCAGCGGCCCGATATAAAGGTATTGCTGCTCTCCATGTATCATAATACATCAGTGATACGCGAGGCACTGAAAGCAGAAGCAGATGGATATGTACTGAAAAACACGGGTAAGGAAGAACTGATCATGGCGTTGGATAAGATCACCAACGGAGGTACTTTTTTTTCACAGGATATCATGCCTATCTTGTCGCAGCTCGTACGAAAAAACTTTACGGCACAGGAAAAAGAGCATACACTTACAGAAAGAGAAAAGGAAATCCTCGGATTAATAGTACAGGAATTTACCAGCGAGGAAATTGGTGAGAAATTATTCATCAGCAAGAAAACGGTAGAAAAACACCGCTCAAATATCCTGGAAAAAACCGGCTGTAAAAGTACCATCGGCCTGGTAAAATATGCCTTTGAAAACGGCTTTGCCGAACTCTGATTGCTACCGTGCTCCGAACAGCAAACTGCCGATACGCACGAGTGTACTGCCTTCTGCTATGGCTATTCTGTAGTCACTGCTCATCCCCATAGAGCAAGTATTGAATGCATCGTTAAAAAGAAAATGGGTACGTTTCAGGTTTTCGAAAAGTGTTTTGAGTTGTTGAAACTCTGATCGCAATTGCTGTTCATTATCGGTCAGACTTGCCATACCCATTAATCCCCGGATGCGCACATGAGCTAACTGATCTTTCTGCGCCTCGTAATATTCCAGCAGAGTCAGTATTTCATGGTTATCCATCCCATATTTTGTCTCTTCCTCAGCAATGTGCATTTGCAGCAATACCTCTATTACCCGGTCGTTCTTTGCTGCCTGTTTATTGATCTCCTGCAATAATTTAAAACTATCTACAGCATGAATGAGATGTACAAACGGCGCTATATATTTTACCTTGTTGGTTTGCAAATGCCCTATAAAATGCCAGTGAATGTCTTGCGGTAATAATGCCTGCTTATCCACCAGTTCCTGCACATAATTTTCACCAAAATCCCGTTGCCCCAGCTCATACAAAGCCTGGATATCTTCAGCGGGTTTGGTTTTGGAAACGGCTACAAGCGACGTACTGGTTTGTTGAAGGCTTTGTATAATCTCCTGGTAAATTCCGGTATGGATCATTTTCGGTAAACGTCTTTAGTAGCGGCTGAAGCTTAACTACTGCTATTCAATGGGAAAAGAGCATTTAATATTGTTCCTGTTCGTTCGGGAAGTCCCTGCTCTTTACATCTTTTATATAGTGCTCCGTTGCTGTTTTAATACCTTCGTACAATGCTGCATAGCGACGAAGGAAACGGGGTGAAAAATCTTTGGTGATGCCAAGCATATCATGCATCACCAGCACCTGCCCGTCCACATGCATCCCGGCACCGATACCTATGATCGGCACTTTTACTTCTTCCGCTACCTTCTTACCTAATGTTGCCGGAATTTTTTCCAGGACGATGGCAAAGCAACCTGCATCCTGCAGTATGTGTGCATTCTTAACCAATTGTTCAGCTTCGCCTTCTTCTTTTGCACGTACGGCATAGGTGCCAAACTTATTGATCGATTGCGGTGTTAAACCCAAGTGCCCCATTACGGGCACACCGGCGCTAATGATACGCTTGATACTTTCTACTACTTCTTCACCACCTTCCAGTTTGATGGCATGTGCCCCGGTTTCTTTCATGATCCGGATAGCAGAGTTTAAGGCTTCTTTACTATTGCCCTGATAGCTACCGAAAGGCAGATCCACTACTACCATACAACGGTGAATGGCACGTACGACAGCAGAAGCATGATAGATCATCTGATCGAGAGTGATGGGTAAGGTGGTCTCGTGTCCGGCCATCACATTGGAGGCACTATCGCCCACGAGCAGCACATCAATACCGGCATCATCCAGTATACGTGCCATGGAGAAATCGTAAGCGGTAAGCATACTGATCTTTTCCCCTTGTTGTTTCATCCATTGCAGGGTGTGGGCGGTAACGCGTTTGATGTCAGAAGTTTGAATAGACATGTTATTTGTTTTTTTGTTTTACAGGGAGCACGCAAAAATGACAAAGGCACTCGGTGTAATGAAAGCTAAAAAGAATTTATCGGGTGAACCGTGCCGACGCCACTTAAAATCAAATCGGGATGCTGAAGCACGGACCATAAAAAGAATATTGAACCTTGGTGTTGATTTATTTGGAAGAGATGATTCGGAAATGCTTCCCTACCCTTATACAAACACACTTGATGCCATGATCATTGCTTCCCTAAATGCGTCCTTATTTATTTTTAAAGGTATGTTTTGCTGTTCGCACCAACCCAGAATATTTTCCGTTGCTATATTGCCTACCAGATCATCTTTAGCCATCGGACAACCTCCAATTCCTTTAACGGAACTATCAAAACGCACGCAGCCACTTTGATGAGCAGCCTGAATCTTTTCTTCCCAGGCAGTCGCAGTGGAATGAAAATGAGCACCAATATGAAGATCTTTGAATTCCCGGAGCAAATTGTCGAAAATGTACCGGATCATATCCGGTTGGGCTATGCCCACCGTATCGGATATGGCAAAAATCTTAATACCCAGCTGAGAGAGCCTGTTCACCCAATTGATGGCAATCTCTGCATTGTAAGGATCCCCGTAAGGATTACCGAACCCCATGGAAATATAAACCACCAGCTCCTTGCGGTGCTTAATGCAAAGCGTCTGTATTTCCTCCACCTGTATCAGGGATTGCTCGATGGTTTTGTTGGTATTGCGCAACTGAAATGTTTCAGAAATAGAAAATGGGAACCCTAGATATTGAATCTCATCATATACAACTCCCTCTTCAGCCCCTCTTGTGTTAGCGATGATAGCGAGCAGTTTCGTAGCTGTGTCGGAAAGATCCAGTTGCTGTAACACTTCTTTGGTATCTGCGAGTTGCGGGATAGCTTTAGCAGAAACAAACGACCCGAAATCCAATACATCAAAGCCACATTTTAAAAGCTGATTGAGGTAAGCGATTTTTTTTTCTGTAGGGATAAAATGCTTCCAGCCCTGCATGGCATCACGTGGACATTCTATCAATTCAAGTTGCTTATTCATGATGAAGAATCAGGTTGTAAATGTATAAAACCCGCTTAGTATAGCACGTATTCTGATATAACTAAATGTTATGATTGGTGGCAAGGAAACAGAGGATCAGAAAATACCAAGTTCTATAGCAGCCCGTACCAGACCTACCGAATTTTTAGCATCCAGCTTGTGCATGATGCTAAACCGGTGATTCTCTATCGTACGTAAACTCAAGGACAGTTTTTCAGCTATCTGCTGGTTGGTATATTCTTCCACTATAAATCCCAGTATCTGTTTTTCTCGTGATGTCAGATTGGGCAACGCCGGTTTCGATGATTTCCGGAACAATAATACATTGTTAAGCATTTGCTCCTTCAGTTCCGGTTGCACAAATGTTTCTCCTCCATATACCTGTTTGATGGCTTCCACCAATAACTGCACATCGGTATTCTTCAGAATGTATCCGTTACACCCGGCTCTCATCAGTGCTTTTACATGGGTAGGTGCATCCAGGCTGGTTATAATGAGAATTTTGATCTGGGGATATTTTTTGTGTATGATCGATGTAAGCTCTTGCCCGCTTTGCCCCGGCAGAAGCAGATCCAGCAGCAAAACATCAGGCTGTTTGTTGGGTAACGCTTCCAGCAATTCTTTGCCGTTGGCATAGGTATCTGCTACTTCGATTTCATCGGTAGCTTCCAGCATATTTTTCAAACCACTTATGGCAAGCGGATGATCATCAACCAGTGAGACTGTTATAGGCATTGGCATTCAATTGTTGAAGATTCTTCGTTTCCAGCTCCAAATATACTGATGTACCCTGAGGTTTGCTATGGCTAAAATGTAAATGTCCGTTAAGAGAATGTATACGTTCCTGTATTTGTGCCAGTCCCAAGCCGGTTTTAGTGCTGATATTATGCTCGTCAAAGCCTTCTCCGTTATCCTCTACTGTAATACTGACAATATCCGGCTGATAGTTGAGCTGGATCAATGCATGGGTGGCGTGTGCATGTTTTACAATGTTCTGTAATAACTCCTGTACCATACGGTAAAGCATCAGCTCATACTCCGGAGCTATACAGGGCAAAGTCCCGTAAGCCTGGAAGTCAATTTCCATTTTGCTGCTCTCCTGCAACTTTACGCAGAAGTAATGAACAGCTTCTGTAAGTCCTTCTTTGAGTAACATATCGGGCATCAGGTTGTGTGCAGATTTACGAAGTTCTTTAATGGCTTCATCCAACCCACCGATGATGGCATTTAACTTTGGATTTTCGGAACCTGAATATTGTTCATTAAACGCGCTGAGATTCATTTTTACAGAAGAAAACTGGATCATGATACCATCGTGCAGTTCCCTCGCAATACGAAGCCGCTCTTTTTCTTCGCCGGTCATGGTAGCACGTAGCTGCGTAATTTCTCTTTTGCTTTTCAGCGCTTTCAGCTGCAGTGTTTCTTTTTGTTTGCGTGAACGATAGATATTGATAATGAGTATCACAACGAAGACAGCGCATACTGAAACCGTTATTAAAAGAATATTCTTCAGCTGAAGTTCATTCGATTTTTGAGTAAGTTGCAATTGACTTTCAGCAAGTTCTTTATCTTTCTGAGCCATACGATACTTGACATCTAACGTGGAAAACGTAGCCAGCCTTTCCGCGTTCAGGTTACTGTCGATGATCTCGCCGTATTTATTCCGATATTCCAGCGCCTTTGCATAATCCTTCTGTGCCGTATATATTTCTACCAGTGCTTTGTAAGATTCTTCTAAGCCCGTTGTTGACTTTAGCAGTTCTGAAATTTTTAAGGCTGCCAGATAATTCTCTGCTGCTTTCGGATAATCCTTGAGTTTGAGGTAGGCTTCTCCCAAACCTCTGTAGGGCGCTCCGAAGCGGGTAATTGCTTCCTGCTTATTTCTCGAAAAAGCCTGACGGTAATAGAAGATAGCCTTTTTGGCATCACCGTCCATGAGATAAGTCTCCGCAAGATTACAATATGCAGCTATTTGCGCGCCCGGGTCTCGTATGGTGTCGAATATCTGAAGTGCTTTAGTAGAATAGATACGGCTGTATGTATAATTCTTCTCTACACCGTAGCTGCCGGAATAAACCATAAAAAGTTTTCCAAGCATGGCATCGTTCTTGGCTTTAATCGCAATGGGAATTGCCTTATCCAAATAAAATCTTGCCTGGTTAGGCCGATGTTGCATCGCCAGCCTTCCACCCAGGTTACTATAAATAGAAAGCAACAAATTGGTGTCTTTTAATGCATAATATTCGAAGGTCTCTAATGCCTTATAATAATACATGGCAGCTGTATCATAGATATTACGATTTCCATATACGGCGGCTATATTGTTGAACAATACAACGCTAGGCTTCGCATCTTGTTTTCTTGACTGCAAGGCATAGGGCATTGCTTTGAAATATAATTTCAGGCTGGTATCATAGTTCCCCTTATCCATGTAGAGCAAGCCCATATTGGTAAGCGATCTTAGTATGCCCCTCGAATAGCCGGACTGAACACTCATTTCGTAGGCCTGCTTAAGATTTCCGATCGCAGTATCCACCGAATAGTGCCTCAGTTTCCTCGTATCATCGATCAGTTTAGCAATAGCAGCAGTATCATAAGAAAAACTATGAGTGCCCAGCATATGTTTCTCCTGCGCAGAAACAGCAGGCTGCAGCACCATGAAAATAATTATAATCCGAAAGACCTGTTTCATACTATTGATCTCAAATTACTTCTTCTCTAAAGATAATGGTTGTTCTCGAATCATGCAGTTTCTGCAGCTAAGGAATATGCCATAAAAAATCCCCGCTGTGATAGCGAGGATTTGCAAGTATAACAATACCGTTTTATTTTTCCCTAATGTCCATTTCCCTGATCAGGTTCGGTGCTTTACCGAGTTTGTCTATAATGAACAAAACAAATCTTGAATCGACGCAGATGGTGCGTTTATAGTTTTTATCGAAAGCAATGTCACCGCTCATAGCTTCCCAGTTGCCGTCAAATGCCAGTCCTATCAATTCACCTTTCGCGTTGATGACCGGGCTGCCTGAGTTACCACCGGTGATATCGTTGTTGGTAATGAAACAAGTGCGGAGGTTGCCATCGCGTTCATCTGCCCAACGACCATAATCTTTGTTTTTGTACAACTCGATAAACTCCTGAGGCAGATCGAATTCGGCATCATTCGGCTTGTATTTGCTCATCAAACCATCTATAGTGGTATAGTAATCATAATATACGGCATCCTGAGGAGAATAGCTAAGTACCTGCCCGTACGTAATACGCATAGTGGAGTTGGCATCCGGATACCAAAGCTTATCAGGTCGCATTTCCATCAAGCCACGCATGTATTTTTTACTCAGTTCTTTTTTGTCTGTGTTGAAATACTCTACATGAGGCTGGTAGTTTTCTTCATAGTTCCTCACGAAACCGGATGCATGCTGATATGCCGGGTCATTGTTCAATTGCGCCAGCGTAGGTTTTTTCAGGAACTCGTTGAATTTTTCTTCATTCAGCAGGAAGGTATTCTTATAAACATTCTCTGCATAGGCCTTCATGGTTTTATCTAAATCTTCTTTACCATATTTTTTGAAGATCTTCTCTTCATATACGAATGGCAACTGGTTTTTGGGGACATCCTGGTAATACATTTTAGTCATCGCAGCAAACAACTCCTTATCGGTTTCATAGTCATAATCTGCCAATGCCGCCTTATACAGGGTGCTTAATGCTCTGGTATATTTAGCGAGGCTGTCTTCGCTCGTTACGCCCCGTTGCAATGCCTTTGCCAGTGGTTCCATGGCAGCTGCTATGCGGTTAAGCGCAGGAGCTCTAAATGCCTCTGAATAGTATGTAGCATGTTTGGCATACGGTTCATACGATGCATACAAGTCATTATATTCATTTATCAGCCCTTCATAATTTTCATTATATTTCTCTGCCCATGAATTGAATCGTGCTTCTTGCTTTTCTTTCTTCACCACTACCTTATTCTTCTTCAACTGTTCTGTTTGACCAATGAAATACTTCCAATAGTTGGAGATCCGCTGATACAAAGCGGTCATTTTGAGATAAACGGACTTGTCAGCATCCATATGCCTGCGCATGATGGCAAGACGCTCTTCACGTATCTTCACGATAGAAGGGTTGACTTCATTGATCGCCTGGCTCACGCCGGATGCCACTTCATACCTGTTGGTACGACCCGGATATCCAAAGATCATAGCGTAATCACCCTCACTCACGCCTTTTACAGACATGGGAAGGTATTTTTTAGGCACGTAAGGCACATTGGACGTACTGAAAGCAGCCGGTTC
Source organism: Flavipsychrobacter sp. (assembly GCA_035497455.1). GTDB lineage: Bacteria > Bacteroidota > Bacteroidia > Chitinophagales > Chitinophagaceae > JAFIGV01. The sequence goes on along the minus strand of DATJDL010000010.1, from coordinate 43,343 downwards.
GTTATCAGGACCTGCGTAAACACGGAACATGGAGAAATCGGCAGTATGACGGGGCCACATCCAGTTATCCGTATCACCACCGTATTTCCCTAAAGACTTGGGCGGTGTACCTACCAAACGAATGTCCGTGTACTTTTTGTAGATCAGGAGAATGATCTGATTACCATTAAAGAATTCTTTTACATTCGCTACGAACTTGCCGTTTTTCGATTCGCGGGCTTCAATTTTTTTCGCCACCTCGCCAAATTTTTTCGTGTACTCGTCGCCTGTAGCATTTCCTATATATTTCATCACTTCCGCAGTCACATCATCCATGCGTTGCAGAAAGATCACGTTCATATTGGGAGCAGGCAATTCCTCCATTTTATTTTTTGCCCAGAATCCATTGTCCAGATAATTTTTCTCTACGGTACTCAGCCCTGCAATAGCGCCATAACCGCAATGGTGGTTGGTCAGTAAAAGTCCGTTCCCGGAAATGATCTCAGCCGTACAACCGCCGTTAAACTGTACAATAGCATCTTTAAGGCTGCTGTTATTGATGCTATAAAGATCTTCTTTGGAGAGCTTTAAACCCAGGCGTTTCATCTCATCATAATTTTTACCAATGAGATAGGGAAGCCACATACCTTCATCTGCACGGGCCGAAACCAACGCAAAAGCAGTGATAATGGATAATAACAATTTTTTCATCATAGAAACAAACGTATTAAAAATAAAAATGTGAAGGCGCAAAGGTAGACAAGTTGTGCCGCGCCATTAGGGGGATTTTAGGATGGGATTGAAGCCACTAATTGAACCTGAAGGAACAAATAAATTCAGTATAAGAACCTAATACATGTTTTGCAAGGTTCATAACTGCCCATATCCTTGTATTGTAATCAGCTCCTGTGAATAGTATTGCGCCAAGGAAGCCTATTGTGGCACAGATGATTTTTCCACAGCAAACATGCCTTTGATGTTTTTGATCTCATACCAGCTAAAATCCTCGTTAGCTTCCAGTCCGTCGCCATAGAGTACCTGAGTAGGTGTGGTAATGCGTACTTGTTTTTCTGTATAGAATTTTTTGAGTTTTTGATTGTACACCAGTTCTTCGGTATCCAGCTGTTCGCCCTTTTTGCTCACTATCACGATACTATCCCGGATGAGGATATTGCCTTCTTCTTCGTAATAACGGGCATATCTTGCCGTTAATGTGCTTTCCACCTGGGTGCTGTCGTCGTAAAACTCCATTCTCAACCCCTTCTTTGCATCATAATAGGGTGGTTTGGCGACTCCGTTGTGTATAAATTCGGTAGCGAACAAGCGGGCTTTGATGTGTGCATTTTCGCTGTAAATGATCGTCACACCGTAAGCCTTATCTTGCTGCATCTCTGTTTTGCTCATCAAATCCCGGATTTCCTTTGTATCGTTTCCACAAGACAACAGCAGCAACACGAGCACAAAAGAATATTTCAGCAAAGCCATCGCATATATTTTAGCAAAAGGCAAAATTTGATAAGTTGACCGGAAAAGCAAAGCTAGTATTGCTTGGATTTCACGAACCAACGGTCATTCAACGACATACCCACCATGAATTTGAAAAAATTCTCACGGATCAGGCCATTTGATTGTGTTCCGCGTTTTCCAATTTCCATTCCAAAATGGAACCTGTCCGGGGTACGCTTGAAAGGCAAACTGGCTCCCAGCGTTACCGCATAATAATCTAGTTGCGTATTGCGCAATTCGATGTAATCTTTACCATAATACAAACCTAAGCGATAAGTAACACGGTTCAGGTATTTGTATAAGCTGGTAGGATTAGGCGTAAATTCTCCTCCTACGGCTACCCGGTATGTTCTGTCTGCAACAGAGTCTGTACTCCCGAAATTTCTATATTCTTTCCAGTTGGCTGTTGTAAAGTCCAGACCTACGGCCCAGTTATCTTTACTAAAAAGCTGTGCACCAAAACTGTAGGTACTTGGTAAAACAATATTTCCTTTTGCCCCTTCTGTTTTTATCGCCGTATCCCGCTGCGTGCCTGCAGAATAATACGGGTTGTAGATATATTGATACTCGTCCAGTTTAGCATTGATGCTTTGAGACGTAGAAAACGTTGCCCCTAACCGTAATCCGAATTTTTTATTTAATGCAGTTTCGTACATCAACCCGCCTTTGTAGTATAGTCCTCCAATGCGGGTGTTCTTGGAAAAAACAGAGTTAAAGCTATTAACTGTATCGTATTGTTTGACCAGCGTACTGGCATGACTCATATTTCCAAACAAATAGCCGAAATTGATACCGGCACTAAAGCCTTTTACTTTTCCGGCAAACCCTAAAAAAGCAAAATTGCTGCTTCCGTCTCCATTATAGCCTCTTATGGAAGGTCCTAAGCCCGGCATATTAACCGAATCCGATGAATTATAATAGGTGCGTGTGTACGGACGCAGACCTAATGCCATTCCAAAATGTTTGCCAACCGGAATCCCGATAGTGAGATAGGAAAGTGTCACTGTACCGGTAGGATAGCTATTGCCTCCACTATAAATCGTACGCTTACTACCCTCTACACCCGCTTCATAAGTAGTCAGGCGTAAATTGGCATACGAAGCAGGATTATCTGTATTTACAGCGTATTCACTCGAATAAGCAGATGATATACTCGCCATTCCCCGCAACGATACATTGGCACCGTTTCGGAATTCACCAATACCAAACCTGGTATAAGGACTGTTCTCGCGATTGGATTTTTGAGCAAATGAACTATAGCCGGCAAACAAAAAAAGGAAACAAAGCAGGTAACGTCTATTGTAGTTGCGGCACATTATGTTTTAATATTATTTGGAGACCTTTCATTAAAAGATGAGGGTCTGCAAATATCTTGCTTTTCAATTTGTTTGCAAACAGAGGTCCGTCACCACCGGTTAATACTGCGTTAAAATCAGGGTATTGCTCAGCAAAAGCGGCAACAAGACCGTCTATTTCTGCCGCCAATCCATTTACCGCTCCACTTCTCATGCTTGTTTCCGTATCATATCCTAACAGGATGGAATCGCCTTCTGCGCTGACAAGGGGCAACTTATCTGTAAACTCATGCATGGCTTTGAGGCGCATATTCATACCCGGAGAAATGAGTCCGCCGCGAAAAGCCTTATTCTTCTGTACAAAATTATAGGTCACGCAAGTTCCGACACTTACTACCAGGACATTGCTGTCAGGAAAGCCGGCCTGTGCCCCCACCGCCAAAGCAATACGATCAGCACCTAATGTTTGAGGAGAACCGTATGCATTCATGATCGGCAAATGCGAATTTTCGTCCACCCGGTGAACGTAAGGTACAGCATCGCGCAAACTCAACATGATATCGGCATGATGATTTGTAACAGAACAAACAATAGCTCCTTCCGGCTGGTATTGTTTGACCCAATTATCTATCCCTGCTTCGGCCTCACCGGGAGAGAACACGTCATTTGCCACTATTTTACCACCTGAAAAAACGCAGGCCTTTGTCAAACTGTTACCTTGATCGATGCAGAGAATGTTTGCCATGATACTTATTTTGGGCAAGTAAGATAATAAAAGAAGCCTGAAAAAAGATGCTGTTAAAGACAAATCAATTTCCAGGGTCTAACCCATATTACCCTGGTATCCGGCATCGACTATGAATTTTGGTGCTCTGTGCCAAAAAATCCATTCCGATGATTGTTGGCCTCCCTCTCGGGATAAACTATCCATACTGCTCGGATTATATTATTTTCGCGTCAAAATAAAACTACATGGAAGACCAACAGAAACTACAGGAACAACCTCAATTGAACATAGAGATCACGGAAGAAGTAGCCGAAGGAACATATTCTAACCTCGCTATCATTACGCATTCATTTGCAGAATTTGTATTTGATTTTGTGAACATCATGCCCAATTCGCCTAAAGCAAAAGTGAAAAGCCGGGTAGTGATGACTCCGCACCATGCCAAGCGCTTGATGCGTGCACTGGTAGAAAACGTAAAACGCTTCGAAGCACAAAATGGCGTGATAAAAGACCAGGAACAAGTAAATGTTCCATTTACGTTCGGCACCCCTACCGCACAAGCTTAATTACAACCATCATAAATGGTGTTTCGATGTTTTTGATAGACCAGGAAGTCAAAACAGTAGTACCGCAGCAGTAGTGCTTCCAGAAAACTCACTGCTGCACTAAGTAATATTCAGACCAGACATGAACAACAAAATTCTCATACTCGATTTTGGCTCACAATATACGCAGCTGATAGCCCGCAGCATTCGTGAACTCAATATTTACTGTGAAATCCAGCCGTGCACCAAGGACGTGGTGTTTGAAGAAAACCTGAGAGGGATCATTCTCTCGGGAAGTCCTTTTTCAGTGAACGACCCAACGGCTCCTAAGCCGGATATTAAAGCACTCGCTGACAAGCTGCCTGTTCTGGGTGTTTGCTATGGAGCGCAGCTGCTGGCACAACAATCGGGTGGCGAGGTAGGGAAATCATCGCATAGAGAATATGGGCGGGCCCATCTGCAAATTATGAAGCACAATTCGCTTTTTGCTACCCTTCCTCCTCATTCACAGGTATGGATGAGTCATAGTGATAGTATCAAACAGCTTCCGGAAGCATTTGAGATCATTGCTACGACCGAGAGCATCCCGGTAGCAGCCTTTACCAGTAAAACATATGCAGCTCACCCTGTTTACGGTATCCAGTTTCACCCCGAAGTGACACACAGCACGGACGGCAGGCAAATACTAAAGAACTTCCTGGTAGATATCTGTGGCTGTAAACAGGATTGGACACCGGCTGCTTTCATAGAAGATACTGTTGCGCGCATCAAACAGGACGTTGGCAACGCCAAGGTAGTGATGGCCTTAAGCGGCGGTGTGGATTCTACGGTGGCAGCTACGCTGGTGCATAAAGCTATTGGCGAGAACCTGTACTGCATCTTTGTAGATAACGGGCTGCTCCGAAAAAATGAATTTGAACAGGTGATAGAAGGATACAAACATCTGGGATTGAATGTAAAAGGTGTAAATGCGAAAGAATACTTCTATAGTGAATTGAAAGACGTGTCAGATCCGGAACAAAAAAGGAAGATCATCGGTAAAGGATTTATTGAAGTCTTTCAAAAAGAGGCACAGGAACTGAAAGATGTAAGTTATCTGGGTCAGGGAACCATCTATCCGGATGTGATTGAATCCGTTTCGGTTCATGGTCCTTCGGTAACCATCAAGTCGCATCATAATGTGGGCGGGTTACCGGAAAAAATGAATCTGAAACTGGTAGAGCCCTTACGGTTTTTATTTAAAGATGAAGTAAGACGGGTAGGCAGAGCATTGGGGTTAGACGACATTTTCCTGTCCAGGCACCCCTTCCCCGGACCGGGTTTAGGTATCCGGATTCTCGGAGCCGTGTCCGAGGAAAAAGTTATTATGTTACAGGAAGCAGATGCTATCTACATACAAAACCTTCGTGACAGCGGACTTTATAACGATGTTTGGCAGGCCGGCACCATGTTGCTTCCGGTGCAGAGTGTCGGCGTCATGGGAGATGAGCGTACCTATGAGTTCACGGTAGCCTTGCGTGCAGTTACTTCCGTAGACGGGATGACTGCTGACTGGGCACACCTTCCTCACGATTTCCTGGCAAAAGTCTCCAATGAAATTATCAACAGGGTAAAGGGCATCAACCGCGTGGTGTATGACATCAGTTCGAAGCCACCGGCAACCATTGAGTGGGAATAAGGTCTAACCAACATCTTTGTACATGAAAAAAATCTACCTTCTTATAATCACCTTTTTTTTATTATTCTCTTCGCAGGAAGCGGATGCGCAATTTTGGAAAAAGAAGGAACCGCCGCCCAAGAAAAAACCGGTTCCGGTAAAACCGAAGGAACCGGTTAAAGCTCCGCCCAAAAAGAAGACAAGAGACATAGAATATCCCAAAACGGTTATAAAAGACAGGTACAGAATAGATGTATTATTACCACTCTACCTAGACGAACTGGTAAAAGACAGCAAGCCGGTTTCGAAAGATTATATCCCTGAAAAATCGCAAAATGCAGTGAATTTTTATGAAGGAATGAAACTGGCCGCTGACACGCTTACCAAACTGGGTTACAATATTGACTTGTATGTGCATGACATTACCCAAAAAGAACTGGCACCCGATGTACTGATAAAAGGCGATGTACTGGCTGAATCGGATTTAATCATCGGGGCATTACAATCGTATCAGATTAAACCTTTAGCGAATTATGCGGCAAAGCGCAAAGTAAATTTGGTTTCCATTCTGTCGCCTGCAGATGCCGGGGTAATGAACAACCCGTTTTTTACTATCACGCAACCGACGCTTATCACGCACATAAAAAAACTGCGTGCAGAAGTTTTAAAAAAGTACCCGGATCAAAAAATCCATCTTTTTTATCGCACCAATCCTTCAATCGACTCAGCTGCATACAGGTACACTTTTGAAGATGCAGAGAAGCGGTTTGACAAACTATTGATCAATACCCTACCTGACTATGCGCGGCTTTCACCTCTTTTCGACAGTGCCGGGACGAATGTGATCATGATGCCCGTGCTGGACTACAACTATGCACAGAGTGTAATAGAGCAACTTTATTATCTTTTCCCGAGCTACCGGTTCGAGGTGATCGGATTACCTTCCTGGAAGTCAATGGCTTCATTGAGAAAGGCTGATGCATTCCCCAATACGGCAGTAAGCATCTCGACGCCGTTTAACTTTGATATGAATAGCCCCTCCATCACGAACGTCGCTAAAGCCTACAAAAACAGTTACGCCGGCAAAATAAACGAAACGGCACTTCGGGGATATGAGTCATTAATGTGGTACGCCTATTTGTTAAAACGCTATGGCACCGTGTTTAATGAAAAAATGAAAGACAATTCCGTTAGCTTCACCAAATACCAGATCAGCCCGCAATGGACAGAAAGCAATGATCTGATGTATAACGAAAATACCCGTTACTACATTTATCACTACCAGGGAGGATCATTTTCAGTAAGCGACAATCTGTAAAGACGGGTGTTGTCCACGCATTACTTCGCCGAAAATCCGGAAACTAGCATTTTCTCACCAGCCCAGATAGGTGCTGCAGCTTTTAAATATTTCCAGCAGCAACTTTTATCATTAAACGTACTACGTATGCAGGGAATTGCCAGAAATCATATTAATGATTGGCAACCATAGACGGAAGGCTTTCTTTCTTTTCTGCTTTTTTCTTCGGTGTTGTAATGTAAGCAGAAGCGGAGCTCATTTCTTCCTGGAGTTTATCGAAAGCGGCGGTTTCAGCAAAGCTTTTTGTCATAAACGCTTTCCTTCTGATTCCCAGGAAACCCAATAACCCGATCACGAACACGAGGATCGATAAGATAGTGATATTGGGATTGAAATCCTGCATAAGAAACGCAAGGAATACGATCATGAAGTTTGTCGTCATCAAAACAGAAACAACCCTCTTGTGCGATAAGCCTAAATCCAGCAAATAATGATGAATATGAATCCTATCTGCATGAAACGGATGCTTCCCGCTTGCGATCCTCATCACAAATACCCTGAATGAATCAAATACAGGAATAAAAAGAATAGAAAGGGCTATGATCAGCGCACCTTGAGAGGAATGAACCACTTGATTGAATAAAAAGTGGTCGCTGTTGAATGAATTAATAAAAAGGATTCCCAGAACGGCGATAGTGAAGCCTAAGAAGAGAGACCCCGAATCCCCCATAAAAATTTTCGCAGGCGAATGGTTAAACCTCAAGAAGCCGGCGATGCCGCCAAACAGTGCAAATGCCAGGCAGGCTCCGTTATAGTTCCCCTGTAATGCTAATAAAACGCCGAAGAATAATGTAGATACAGCTCCTATGCTTCCTGCCAGCCCGTCAATTCCATCAATCAGGTTAAAGGCGTTGGTAACGAAAATGATACCGGTAATCGAAAAACAAACACTTAACAGGTAAGGCATTTGATCAATACCCATAATACCTCCTAAAGATTCAAGGCGTATATCTGCGAATATTACAATAATAGCAGCAGCCAGTATTTGAGCCATGAACTTTTTAGCAGCTGTAAGAATCAATATATCGTCTTTCAATCCTATAATAAAAAGAATCAGCGCAGAAGTGATCATATAATGCCACCAGTTTGCATTTTCATTAGGCATTACAAAAAAACTGGAAACAATCAGGGTAGAAAAGAAAATGGCTATACCCCCAAGGTTCGGTATGACCTCTTTGTGTATCTTGCGATCATTGTCAGGCTGGTCATATAACTTTTTTCTTTTCGCTATCAGAATGATTCTGGGAACCGAAAACAGACTCAAAACCAAGGCTGCCGCCGTGACTAAGAAATATGCCAGGTATGGATGTATATAATTCATATAGTAAACGGGTTACAAACTGCAAAACTAACTCCTAAAAATCTTTAGTGTAAATTTCAAACCATGTAGTAGCCGTTTTCTATAATTGAGCTTTAAGATACTACTTTCCGTTTTGTTTTGCAATAGTTGACCTGATGAAGTTTTTAAAAATAATTTTTACTGTCCTTATTGACGGATCAAAGCTACTTTCGGTTGGCGAAAATTTATACACAACCAATGTTATTTACCCGTTATTATCAAAGTTTCTATATCTCCCGATGAAGTGGTAAAGGCTAAAATCATGGGCTTTCAGGGCCCTTTCTATCTCTGAAAATAACTGCATTTTACTAAGGTCCTTCATCCTGCTTTTCACAATAAGCTGCCAGGCTTTCTCTGTTAAAAAGTGTAACTTTTTCTCATTTAACCCATTCCCTGCCATCAACAATTTTTCTATTCCTGCAGCAACTTCTGTTACACCATCCTGTGTAGTAGCTATGGTTTTGAATACAGGTATTTCGGCCCCTGGTACAGCTTTTTCATGTACAAGTATTTTCAGGCTGCGATATAACGCTCCGGCATTTTCCCTGTCGGCTTTATTCACCACAAACATATCGGCAATCTCCATGATACCTGCTTTCAGCGTCTGCACTTCGTCCCCGGCTTCGGGTACCAGCGCTACTACGGTGCAATCGGCAAGTCCTGCTATTTCAACCTCGCTCTGTCCTACCCCTACCGTTTCCACTATGATGAAATCAAAACCTGCATTTTTCACCACGTCGGTTATTTCCAGTATTTTGGCATTCAACCCTCCCAGGACCCCGCGACTGGCCAGGGAGCGAATGTAAACATGGGGATGATTATAAAATCCGCTCATTCGGATCCTGTCTCCGAGCAAGGCCCCATAATTAAAAGGAGAAGACGGATCCACCGCGATCACAGCGATCTTCTTGTCCTGCCTGACCCAATGCATGATCAGACTGTTTACCAGGGTACTCTTACCTGCACCCGGCGGACCGGTTATACCTATCACATTCGGGACAACGTCCGTTTGGAGCAATAACAGCAAATCCTCATAACCTGGCAGCTCATTCTCCACCAGCGTTATCGCCCGAGCCAAAGACTTTGTATCGCCTTTTTGCATCAGCGAAAACAAATTTTTTATCTTGTCCTGCACTAAATAGTTTTTTCTTTCGTTTTAAGGATCGTTAAAGGTGAGCAAAAATAGTTTTAAACCGGCCATTACTAAACTCAACATTGCTATTTTTCTGATAGTGGTAATGGTGGTGGGATTTCTTTTTTCCAGGGCTATATTGTCCATGTCCATGATCCTTTTTGGAGTCAATGCGCTCTGTAATGTCCATCCAAAAGAATGGTTCCGGCAAAAATGGTGGCTTTGGGGATGGATATGGGTAGCCTATTTCGGTATCAGTATCCTTTGGAGCGAGGACAAAGCCTATGGCTGGCAACATCTCCAGGTAAAATTGCCCATCCTGCTATTACCGCTTTCGTTTGCTTTTATCCCGGCTTTTAACAAAAAACAACTGCAGCTCTATACGGTTATCCTGTGCCTGTCGCTTTTATACGGGATCGGTTACTCCGGGTATTTTATGCTTCAGGATCCTGCACGCTATATCGAGGGTTATCGCTTCTCCAATGTATTACCGACATTACCCAAGAATGAGCATATACGCTTTACCCTGGCATTGGCATTGGGGACATCGTGGTGTTGGTATATTTATCCGCATTTGCAAAGCAGGCCCGTAAAATGGCTGACAGGGATCAGCATTTTATTATTCAGCATCGCCCTGCATGTGTACGCTGTACGTACCGGACTTCTGGCATTTTATTTTTTCATGTCGGGTTATCTGGTCTACTCGCTCTTTATTAAAAAGACCCGGTTGATTGCCGGAATCAGCATAGCTGCCTTTGCCTTGGCTTCCGCCTGGGCTTTCCATTCCGTCCCTACGCTCAAAAACAGGGTGGATCACTTTAAATGGTCGGTGATGGTATTTGAAAAAGGCGAGATGGATCCGAACTATGGAGATATCGGACGCTATATATCGTATGATCTCGCATGGAAGATCATAAGAGCCCATCCACTTTCCGGTGTAGGGGCAGGGGATATGTTTTCAGAAATGAGCAGGTACTACCAGGAATACTATCCTCAAATCAGTAGGGACGCCTACCTGATGCCGCACAACCAGTTTTTGATCCTAGGTGTTGCTGCAGGCGTGCCTATCATCCTGTTATTTTCAATTTGGCTTTTTTACCCTTTGACGGAACTAAAACGTAACCGGGAAAGTTTTTTTACAGGCATCACCTGGCTTATGGTATTGATCCCGATCCTGGTGGAACCGGTATTGGAGATCCAGTTTGGACTGTTTGTATACCTCTTCTTCCTGCTGATGCAAAGGCACCAGGTATTTCATGGCATAAAAACGGAAGATGTACAACATAAATTTTAAAATTAAATGCTCCAATGGAATCCGGGAACATTCAATTTCATGGGGTTCTACCGCTCCGAAGCAATCCATCATTCTGCCACCATCTCCGTTTGAACACGTTCGTTCACCCAACTGAGTACCTTTTCCAATTGCTCCTCGCGCGTAAGTGTGGAGTTGTCGAGCACCACCGCATCATCCGCTTTACGCAGCGGGCTTTCTTCCCGGTTGCTATCGATATAGTCCCGCAGTTCCAGGTTGGCTTGCACGTCTTCAATATTGATGGAAGGATCGGTTTCGTAGAGTTCTTCAAATCTCCGTTTGACACGAATAGCCGGGTCTGCGGTCATAAATATTTTAAGAGCGGCATCAGGAAATACTACTGTCCCAATGTCCCGTCCGTCCATCACGATGCCTTTTTTCTTGCCCATTTTCTTTTGTTGCGTTACGGCGAAGGACCGCACTTCTTTGATGGCAGCCACCTCGCTCACTTTCTCAGCTACGATCAGGTCGCGTATAAAACGTTCTACATTTTCGTCATTCAGGTGTATTTCGGAAACCTTCTGCTGCTCATTATACTCAAATGAAAGATGGATATTCCCAAGTGCTTCCAGTACTGCGGCATGATCATCTGTATGGACATTCTGGCGAAGAAAATACAGCGTAATAGCACGATACATGGCGCCGCTGTCGATGTAATTATATCCCAGTCTTATTGCCAGTTGTTTAGCCAAGGTACTTTTGCCACATGATGAGTATCCGTCTATCGCTACGATGATTTTTTTACTTGCCATAAAAACAAATTTCTCAATAAAAGCGCGGAATTAAAATCCGCATCATTAGTTTGTTTTTATTAAATTTCGAATCCGGCTCGTCGTACGAACTATCACATGAAAACCCTGCAGGATGCAGGATAGCTGCACACGGCTTGGTATTTGCTTCATTCGTTCATGACGCTTATGTTGAATCTTGTTCGCAAATGGATTTTCCTGGTACCGGTGTTGCTCAGCTTTTGTGCGAATGCTCAAAAGGATTCGTCGTTTCTGGACAACATCAGCATTCCCGAGCGTTACAAGTTTTTTCATGGCATATTTGAAGACGCCAAAAATTCCATTCGTAAAGATCAGTTTGATACCACCAACAACCGTGTCGTATTACTTACTCAAAGTGAAGAAAGCTTTAAGCGCTATGAAGGAAAGATCATACGGCATATCATGGTAAAGCGTTACGATTTTGAACGGACCTTCAGTGACACCAGTAAACGCATTCAATATTTCGGTACCCGGATACTGAACAGCCTGCATACCAATACACGACCTTTCGTCATTCGAAATAATCTCTTTATCCGGGAAAATACCAAACTGGATGCTTATAAACTTGCCGATAACGAACGTTACCTCCGTAATCTTGACTTCATCCAGGACGTGCGTATCATTATAACCCCGACTGATCTTAGCGGCGACTCCGTAGACGTTATTGTCATTTCGAAGGACTTATTCAGTTTAAAAGTATTTGCCGATGTCGTAGGCTTTAACGCCCGGCGGATACGGGCGCGAATTTCGGAATCCAACCTGGGAGGTACTGCACAAAGCCTCCAGGTTGCAGGACTATGGGAGAGAAGCCGTTCCCCCTCTGCGGACTATCAACTGGTATATGGCAAAAACAACATCGGTGGTTCTTTTGTCAACGGCAATATAGGTTATAGCAGGGTAGACGGCGGACGCAGTGAAGGGAATGAAGAGGAATATTCCTCTTTTGTCCGGCTAAACAGACCGCTGGTTTCCCCGTTCTCTCAGCTTGCAGGAGGTATGGAGGTCAGCTTTAATCATGCGGTGAATGTTTATAAAAAGCCCGACAGCAGTTTCTTTGATTATCGCTACAATCTTTATGATTTTTGGGCGGGCATTAACCTCGGGGTTACGGATATACGAGAGGGGATCGGGCAGTATAAAAGGCGGGACCGGATCTTTGTTTCAGCGAGATTCACCCATACCGATTTTTTGAAAACGCCTTTTCAGATCGGCGATCGCATCAATCCCATATACAATGACAGGCAATTAATACTTGGACAGATTACATTTTTCCGGCAGGAGTATTTTAAAATGAACTATCTCTACGGTTTTGGTAATACCGAGGATATCCCTACCGGCTACAATGTGGCTTTAACTGCAGGATGGCACCGGCAATTGTACCTGCAGCGTCCCTATACAGGTTTTGAAATTGATAAATATATCGTGACCGCTAGAGGGGGCTTTTTACATGGCTCTGTAAGGGCAGGAGCCTTCTACCGCAATCGCAGCCTGGAGGATGCGTCATTCCTGGTGTCGGGGAATTATTTCAGTGCGTTAATCCCGTTCCGCAAATGGAAAATAAGGCAGCAGTTTCGCGCCAGCTATACCCAATTGGATCATCGCAATACCTCTTTTCCCCTCTTTCTCAATAACGCCTATGGACCACCGAATTTTAACAGCGGAAACATTTTTGGCGATAAACGGTTAAGCGCCTATACCGAGTCGGTACTTTATCTCAATAAAAAGATCTTCGGTTTTCTTTTTGCTCCCTTCACCTATATCAGCGCCTCGGCACTCACCGCTGAGAACAAAAAGTTTCTGGAATCCGGTATTTACCCGGGCTTGGGCGGCGGAGTCAGAACCCGGAATGAAAATCTTATTTTCGGCACAGTAGAATTCAAAGCACTGTATTTCCCCAGGCAGGTTCCCGGGCTCAGGGGTTTTCAGTTTTATATCAATTCGGATATCCGTTTTCGCTATCGTACTAATTTTGTCAAAGCTCCGGATGTGATACAGCTTAATTTTGAGGACATTTACTGAGCCTATAGAAGGTTAGTCAGGTAAACGAGTTTCATAAAAATACTACCATACAACACCTACGCTGCTTATGCCACCCTGCTTCAATTCATTACATTAGTTTTTCAAGACCCACTTAGAGAAATGCCGCATTCTGTAAGCATTCATTGCTGTAATACCTAGCTTTTCAGTAAGATTGTGGTTCACGTAAGCACCTACAAACGCTCCGATTCCAGGCACCAGTTGCAACAATTTCGCAATGTCGATATAGTCTCTGTATTCCTGTTGAAAACTTCTCCAGTCAAATGCGGAGGAATCATCCGGCAAAGTAGCAGCATAGCGGTCCCAATCTGCCATCAGCGCAAATACTTCACGCCGGTGTTGCCGTCCCGAAAAAGAAAGCTGAAAAATGTGCAGCAGGTACACCCGCTCTTTAAAGTCCTTTACATCATATCCATACAATAATGCTATATCTGTCAGCATCTTCATCTTTAAGCTCAGCCACAGCGGAAAATCTGCCAGGCTTAGCAAGATACCCCCTGCACCTGTGATGGCGCCTTCCGCCGCTGCCGTATTTTTATAGAAATGAATCTTCTCCTTTACACGTGCTTCTCTTACATAAAAATCCACATTTTCCAAAGGACTGGCACCTATCCATTCGGAACCTTTCAGCATCGCCTGGACTGCATGACGGATGGCTGTGGTAATGACTTGATGCGCTTTCTCCGGTATCCACCTGTTCAGTCGTTTTTGCATGCTTCGCGTCACCTTAGCGATAAAGCCCGGCTTCCGGATCATTTCTTTCTGCCAGCGCTGCATTTCATCGAAAGCTATTCGGTGATGATAGTTGTCTGCACTCATTGCGATGAAATTATGAGTGCGTCACGCCCGCTTACCTTACTTACATGGCAACAGTCTGCAGACAACACATAAGGTTCTTCTACCATTACTTTGCCGTTTTTCTTGCCTACAAAATAAAACTCTTCCTGCTTGTTTTGCAGCTCTTTTTGATAGCTGTCATCCAAAACGATATAAGCACCTGTAGTATTGCCCGGCTGGCTGTATTTCAATATTTCACTGGTGCTTTTACGAATCGTATAAACTTCATCCAGTTCCGCAGAAACGCCGTTACTTGTTTTGACCGTTATACTCACTGATGCAAACATCATGGTACATGCCACTTTAGGATCGCATTTTTTCTTCTTTTCGTCTTTGTTGCAGGAACCTGCAATAAAAAACGGGGAAAATAACAACAGGAATGCAAAAGAGATCAACCGGCTCATAAATCTGTTTTTCAAAGCAACTTATAAATAGCGTACCAAAAAAATTACCGATTCAAAAAAATTACTTCAAATTATTTAAATAACGGCAGGAGGATTATTATATTGCAGCAAATATCTTTATAAGAATGAAGAAAGTTTGGGCGATCGCATTGACTGCAGTTCTATTCGGTGCTTGTAAAAAAGATGACAAAACGAACCAGTCTGCACAAGGCACTGATTTCAAAAGTATCGTGCAGTTTGACGCAGAATCCAATCACATCGGAAGTCTCGGTGATCCTTTGGATGACTACAAACAGGAGAACTGGCCGGATTGGGTCTATAACCTGTTTGAGCCTTTAGATACCGTAGATCTGACCGGCTATCGTGAACACCCTGATCTGAATGTACAGTCACTCTATCCGAATCCCTGCGGACTCAAACAGACGATGAAGTATTTTTCTGTAGAACCTGCCAATCTTAAAGTCGTAATCATCGACGATCAGAAAAACGTGCATTTGCTAAAATCCATCCATTTGTTCAATACGAATGCCAAAGTTGCTTTCGACTATAAGGGGCTGAGTCTGATACCCGGCACCTATTACAGGATGTTCTTTGGATTTTCGGCAGAAAACAAGCCGTTCTTCCGTCGCGGGCATATCGATATTTTGATCCAGTAATTCCTTTATAATAAAACATAACAAAAAACTGCCGCCTAAGCGGCAGTTTTTTGTTATAATCCTCATTTTCAGGCAGTTTTTATGCTTTTTGAGAAAATCATTTATAAATAATATTGCAAAGAATAAAATTGAAAACTATCTTTAACGGGCAAATAACGTTTTATTTAAGCAGGAATTCGAAATACCATTAAAATTTACCTCCGATTGTCAATGGGTATTGTTTTTACTATTGCTGTTTTTCTTTTAGGGTTTCTGCTCTTCAGGATGCTTAACCAGCCTGAGAAAACTTACGGCTACACGCAAACTGCGACAATCACCTATAACTCTGATGGTTCGGAGCAGGTACAAAATGCTGATGAGAATGGGATTCTGTTTGTAGATAAGAAGTATGTGAAAGTAGAGGGCGAGCAGTACATTCACAAATCATCCGACAGAAAAAAAATGCAGGCAAGGCTCAACTATGATGGAAATACGTTGAAGACAGTGAGCATTTTTTTACCCAATAACGGAGAGAAATTCTATTTCGTAGGCAAGATCACGAGCGTAAAAGATCTCCGTCGTTAATCCCTGCTTTTCCCCAAACTCTTTTATTAATTCCTGTATTTTTGCGGCTTCTAAAACAGACTTATGAAACTCGTTACGTATTCCAATAACGGCAGAGAACAGCTTGCTTTCTATATTGACGGACAACTTTTTGATACAGATAAAGCCAGCCATACTCTTCCGCGCACCCTGATGGAAATGTTGAATGACTGGGAAAGACTCGCTGATATCGCACGCAAAGCAGAAGATGAAATAAAAAACGGGAAGGGAATTGAAGCGAGTGTTTCATTTGACAATGCAACTATTTTAGCTCCGCTTCCCAAACCTGTATCCTGCAGAGACGGTTACGCTTTTCGTCAGCACGTAGCTGCTGCACGACGCAACCGGAAAGTAGACATGATAGCAGAATTTGATCAATACCCTATCTTCTACTTTACCAACCATTTGGCAGTACAGGGACCGGGCGCTATACATTGCATGCCGGATCATTTTAACAAGCTGGATTTTGAACTGGAAGCAGCCATAGTAACTTGTAAAAAGGGTAGAAACATTAAAGCGGAACATGCAGATAATTATATCGCGGGCTACATGATTATGAATGATATGAGTGCACGCACCTTGCAAATGGAGGAGATGTTACTCAACCTCGGTCCTGCCAAAGGCAAAGACTTTAGTACGGTAATAGGTCCTATGCTGGTTACCCCTGATGAATTGGCGGCATATAAAACTCCGGCAAAACCTAACCATACAGGTAACAATTTTAACCTGGGCATGACCTGCCGTGTAAACGGGGTAGAAGTAAGCAAAGGTAATATGGGAGATATGGACTGGACATTTGCCGAAATATTGGAACGATGTGCCTATGGTGTAGAGGTAGTGCCCGGTGAAGTGATCGGAAGCGGTACCGTAGGCACCGGCTGCTTTTTAGAATTAAACGGTACGGGTTTATTACAGGATGCAAACTATCAACCCCAGTGGCTGCAACCGGGCGACGTAGTAGAAATGGAAATCGATGGATTAGGCTTGCTTAAAAATACAATCGTGGCAGAAGACACGGACTGGAGCATTCTGGCCTTAAAGAAAAAATAGAGATCACATAAGTATTTACAACGTGAAACGGGCAAGTCTTGACTTGCCCGTTTCACGTTGATCTATTGAATGAAATAAATCAGATATGCTGCTTGAAATACTCAAGCGTACGTTTCAATCCTTCTTTGCGATCTACTTTCGGCTCCCAGCCCAGCAATTGTTTCGCTTTCGTAATATCCGGCTGGCGTTGTTTAGGATCATCCTGCGGTAACGGCTCGTATACAATTTTCACCTCATTACCCACCAATTCCACTACTTCCTCGGCAAATTGCTGCAGCGTAATTTCTACGGGGTTACCTATGTTCACCGGGTGATGATAATCCGAGAGCAGCAATTTATAAATGCCCGCTATCAGATCATCTACATAACAGAAAGAACGGGTTTGTGATCCATCGCCGAAAACAGTAACCTCTTCTCCACGCAACGCCTGGCTCATAAAAGTTGGTAATGCACGTCCGTCATCGAGCCGCATACGGGGACCGTATGTATTAAAGATGCGCACAATACGTGTTTCTACCCCGTGAAAGTTATGATAGGCCATCGTTATGCTTTCCATGAAACGCTTGGCCTCATCGTACACACCACGGGGACCAATAGGATTTACATTACCCCAATACTCTTCCTGCTGCGGATGCACTAACGGATCACCGTATACTTCAGAAGTAGATGCTACAAGAATCCTTGCACCTTTTGATTTGGCAAGTCCCAGCAGGTTGTGCGTACCCAATGAACTTACTTTCAATGTCTGGATCGGCATTTTCAGGTAGTCGATGGGAGAAGCAGGGGAAGCAAAATGCAATATATAATCAATATTGCCCGGCACGTGCACAAACTTAGTGACATCGTGATGATAGAATTCGAACTCCTTTACGGGGAAAAGGTGTTCAATATTTTTGATATTTCCCGTAAGCAGGTTGTCCATCCCGATCACATAATACCCCTCTCTTAAAAAAAGGTCGCATAGATGTGATCCTAAAAAACCTGCTGCACCGGTGATAAGTACACGCTTCATTGTTATTTAATTTTGAATGTTGAATTGCGCGGCAACCTCCTGATCAGCTCTTCTGTTATATATTTATCTCCGTCTCGGGCCAGTTCTTATCGTCCTTCTCCAACACCTCTGTCTACTACCAGTCTTTCCCCCTTCGACTCTACTTTTTGTCTCAGTTCCGGGTGAATGATCTGGCGCCCGATGCTTTCATAGTAGAACGGCGAGGTTTCCATTTTTTCCAACGTAAATACGTTTCTGCCGTCAAAAATAGCAGGTATTTTCAGGGCTTCTTCGATACGCCCGAAATCTGGGTTACGGAATTCGCTCCATTCCGTAGCGATCAATAACGCGTCTGCACCATCTAATGCATCGTACTGATCCGTAGCATAATACACTTCTTCTTTGATAGCGTTTTTTACGTTCGTCATCGCTTCCGGGTCAAATGCACGAATGCTGGCGCCGGCGGTCGTCAGTTCTTTTATCAGTTCCAAAGCCGGTGCTTCACGGATGTCATCTGTTTCCGGTTTGAAGGCCAGTCCCCACATAGCAAATGTTCTACCCGAAAGATCATTACCGAAAAACTCTTTTACTTTAATACCCAGCCTTGTTTTCTGGTGATCATTTACCTGCATGGTAGTATTCACCAGTTTGAAATCATATTCATACTCATTGGCTGTTCTGCCAAGAGCCTGTACATCTTTAGGGAAGCAACTTCCCCCGTAACCGATGCCGGAGAATAAAAACCTTTTACCGATGCGGCTGTCACTGCCCATACCCACACGTACCATATCTACATTGGCACCCGCTCTTTCGCAAAGGTTGGCCATTTCGTTCATAAAGGATATACGCATAGCCAGGTAAGCATTGGCTGCATATTTGGTCATTTCGGAAGAACGCTCGTCCATAAAGTAGATAGGATTGCCCTGGCGAACAAACGGCTGGTACAGTTCATCCATCAGCCTGCGGGCTTTTTCCGAAGAAGTACCGATCACGACACGGTCAGGTTTTAAAAAATCGTCCACTGCTACGCCCTCACGTAAGAATTCCGGGTTAGATACCACATCGAAAAGTTCCGTATCAAGGTTTAATGCTAATACCGACGCTACTTTTTCGGCTGTCCCGACAGGCACGGTGCTTTTATTCACGATCACCTTATAAGAAGTCATCATCTTACTCAGATCGGCAGCTACTTGTAACACGTATTGCAGGTCTGCGGCACCATCTTTACCGGGAGGCGTAGGCAGCGCCAGAAAAATGATCTGTGCATCCTTAATACCTTCTTGCAGGGAAGTGGTGAATTTTAAACGTCCTTCTTTGATATTCCGGGTCAATAGATTCTCCAGTCCGGGTTCATAAATAGGAGTTTTTCCGGCACGCAGTTGGGCGACTTTCTCTTCGTTCACATCTACACACATTACGTCGTTACCTGTCTCTGCAAAACAGGTACCCGTCACCAAACCCACATACCCGGTTCCTACTATAGCTAATTTCATTATAATTTCCTTTTAAAATTGGCGCAAAATTAATCAATATATATTCATTTCATACCTTGATTTTACCTTGATGCTAATGATTATTTTTGAGCCAATTTTTCAACTATTAAAGCCAGCATGAAGACATCAAAAGCACGCGAACAAATACTTGGCAGAATACGTAAAGGACTGAGCACCGGTAGTTTTCCGATGCCATTTCCCGAGGTGGATAAAGAAGATATAAGCAGCTTTTACGAAAAAAATAACTTGTCCCCGGAAGAGCAGTTTGCGACGGAGTTTATCAAGCTGGGTGGCAAATTCGTCTTTTGTGATACGGAGAAGGACTTGCTGGATGCTATTCACAGGTTATACGATAACCAGGGCTGGACGGAGTTGCTTTGTGCCGAAGAGCGCGTGCTGGATCTATGCCAAAACAACCGGCTGGAATTTGTACATCCTGCAGATGCTGCCAACGAAACAGCGGATGCCTGTATTACCGGCTGCGAACTGCTGGTAGCCCGTACCGGCTCTACCCTGCTTACCAGCAAGCAAAACCTGGGGCGTATAGCTCCTGTTTTTTACCCGGTTCACATCATTGTAGCGTACATGAACCAAATCGTTGCAGACCTCCCCGAAGCGCTCGCTTTCCTGAAAGCTAAATATGGCAACGAACTGCCCTCCATGATCAACCTGAATACCGGTCCCAGCCGAACTGCCGATATAGAAAAGACGCTGGTAGTAGGTGTTCACGGTCCGGGTGAAGTATATTGCTTTCTGGTGAACAGGTAAGCTGGCCGGCACCATCCCCTTCCCTGCTAAGCAGTCATCCTCGGGTTCTTTGCGTCAGGTGATAGTGCTTGCACCTCTTGTCTTTCTTTGTAATCTTTGTATGAAATCTTCACATCATGGACCGTTTTACCCTTTCTGCCCATCTTATTGACATTTTTCAGAAAAGGATTTATCCTGCAAAAATTACGGTTGAAAACGGGAGGATACATGCAGTAGAAGAAACAACAGCATCTCCGGAAAGGTACATCCTGCCCGGCTTTGTTGATGCACATGTGCACATCGAAAGTTCCATGCTGGTACCTACGGAGTTTGCCCGGCTGGCTGCAATTCATGGCACGGTAGCTACCATCTCCGACCCACATGAGATAGCCAATGTATGCGGTATGCAGGGAGTAAAATATATGATCGAGAATGCGGCAAAAACGCCTTTCAAGTTCTTCTTCGGAGCTCCCTCCTGTGTACCGGCTACCCGTTTTGAAACAGCCGGTGCCATACTGGATTCAAAAGACATTCAACAGCTTCTGGCTTCGGACGATATCTGGTATCTCTCTGAAATGATGAACTACCCCGGTGTATTGTATGATGACCCGGAAGTAATGGCAAAAATAGCAGCAGCGAAAAAAGCAGGGAAACCTATAGACGGTCATGCGCCGGCTGTACGCGGTGAGTCCATAAAAAAATATGCAAGTGCCGGTATTTCCACCGATCATGAAAGTTTTACGTTGGAAGAAGCTCTTGAAAAGCTGGACAATGGTATGCATTGCCTGATACGGGAGGGAAGTGCAGCAAAAAATTTCGAAGCCCTGATCGATGTATTAAAAACACATCCGGCGATGACCATGTTTTGCAGCGACGACAAACACCCGGATGAATTGGTGTTACATCATATCAACAATCCTGTAAAACGGGCGCTGGAAAAGGGGTTTGACTTATTTGATGTGTTGCGTGCAGCATGTGTCAATCCGGTAATACACTATAACGTGCCGGTAGGATTATTAAGGGAAGGCGATCCCGCCGATTTTATAATAATTGATAATCCTGAAAATTTCAACATTTTAAAAACCTATATTAACGGCACACTGGCAGCAGAAAATGGAAGTTGCCTGTTACCTTCCATACCTGTCCCTTATATTAATAATTTTTCAGCCGCTCCTTTTCAGCCAAAGGACTTTGAGATGCTTGCAGACGCAACCGATACCCAGATACATGTGATAGAAGCCCTGGAAGGACAGTTGATCACCCGCAAATGGATAGCGGAAGCCCTGATCGAAAACGGATACATCATACCCGACATTCCCCGCGATATTCTAAAGATAATCGTGGTGAATCGCTACGAGCCGCATATTAAACCCGCTGTAGCTTTTATCAAAAATTTCGGATTAAAAAAAGGCGCCTTGGCTTCTACAGTAGCGCATGACTGCCATAACATCATAGCAGTAGGCGTGGACGATTACAGCATCGCTGCTGCCGTCAACGCCCTGGTAGATGCAAAAGGGGGAATTTCAGTTGCTCAAAATGCAGACGAAGTACGTTGTATGCCCTTACCTGTCGCGGGTTTAA
The DNA here is from genome assembly GCA_035497455.1 of Flavipsychrobacter sp. GTDB lineage: Bacteria > Bacteroidota > Bacteroidia > Chitinophagales > Chitinophagaceae > JAFIGV01. Next base: position 21,346 of record DATJDL010000010.1, on the reverse strand, counting down.
TGAGCGACCAGGACGGGTATATCGTAGCGAAAGAATACGCCATGCTGGATCAGGCGGCAAAACAACTGGGAAGCCGTTTGCAGGCGCCTTTTATGACGCTCTCCTTTATGGCATTGCTGGTGATACCGGAATTGAAGCTGAGTGATAAGGGCTTGTTTGACGGCGGGAAGTTTGAGTTTATCTGATATTCACGTTCCGCTAACGACTTACCGTTAAGGACTAACCATCAACATTCCTATCTTTGCCCCATGCAAATTTTAGACGGCACTGCTACCGCCTCGTCCATCAAAGAAGACTTAAAACAACAGGTTGAAAATCGTAAAGAACAAGGACTGAAAACACCGCATCTTGCGGCGGTGCTTGTCGGCAACAATCCTGCCAGCGAAGCTTATGTGGGTGCTAAAGTGCGCACCTGCAACGATATCGGATTCGAATCGACGCTGTTACGTTTCAATACGGACATTTCTGAAGGAGATTTATTGCATGAAGTAAAGAAACTGAACGAAGATGAACGTGTTGACGGCATTTTGGTGCAGTTGCCGCTGCCTTCTCATATATCCGAAGATGCGGTGATCAATATGATCAATCCGGCGAAGGATGTGGATGGGTTCCACCCGATCAGCCAGGGAAAGATGATCCTGGGACAGGAAGGGTTTCTGCCGGCTACGCCTTATGGCATTCTGTTAATGCTTGAAAAATATAACATTGATATTACCGGTAAACATTGTGTGGTGGTAGGCAGGAGTAACATTGTGGGCAAACCCATGTCGGTACTGCTGGCACGTAACTCCAAACCCGGCAATGCCACGGTCACCATTTGCCATTCCAAAACCAAAAATCTAAGCGAGATCACCCGACAGGCTGATGTACTGGTGGCAGCTATCGGCAGACCTAAATTCATCACGGAAGCTATGGTGAAAGACGGCGTGGTCGTGATCGATGTCGGGATCAACCGGGTGGATGACGCCACGAGAAAATCCGGCTTTAGATTGGTCGGAGACGTGGATTTTGATAACGTAGCACCTAAATGCAGTTATATTACACCGGTACCCAAAGGTGTAGGTCCTATGACCATCTGCGGGTTGATGAAAAATACGCTGATCGCTGCGGGCAATAAAAAATAAATGTCAGGTGTGCTAGTTGGTGTGTCAACGGGAAGTAAAATAGCATTGTCCAGATGAAGGGTACCAACGCCCCCCGAAGCGACATCGTCATCCTGCAGCCCGGCCACAATCTTAATTTTGAATGCAAATACCCGTCCCGATCGCCTATTTTTGCGGTTTCAATTTTGACTTTTGAACTCTGAAGTACATTATCCCGTCATGGAGCATTTTTATACCCTGCAAGGTGAAGGTTTCTTCACCGGGCAGGCGGCATATTTTGTGCGATTAGGCGGTTGCGATGTAGGCTGTGTATGGTGTGATGTGAAGGAAAGTTGGGATGCGGATGCTCATTCCAAGTACACTCTGGCAGAAATAATGAAATGGATAACAGATGCGGGGGCTAAAATAGCGGTGATCACCGGCGGGGAGCCTGCCATGTATGATCTTTCCCCGCTTTGCGATGCACTGAAGGCAAACGGTATCAGGGCACATATCGAGACATCCGGTTCGCATGCACTGCGTGGAAACTTCGACTGGATAACACTTTCCCCTAAAAAATTTAAAGCGCCTTTGACGGAAAGCCTGGTCCATGCAGATGAGCTGAAGGTTGTCGTTTTCCATAAATCGGATTTCAAATGGGCAGAAGAGCATGCCGCGCAGGTACCCTCGACATGCAGGCTTTACCTGCAACCTGAATGGAGCAAGCGGGATGCCATGGCTCCCTTGCTCATAGAATATATCAAGCAACAACCGCGCTGGCAATTATCTTTGCAAACGCACAAATACATTAATATTCCTTAGTCGTATGACCATTTTTCAATCCATCATTCTCGGCATTGTAGAAGGCATTACCGAATACCTCCCTATATCCTCCACCGGTCACATGATACTTGCCGGGCATTTCATGGGTATACAGGAAGATTCGTTCACCAAGCTTTTCGAAGTATGTATTCAGCTGGGTGCCATTTTATCCGTGGTCGTACTCTATTGGAAAAAGTTCTTTGATTTCAGCAAATGGCAGTTTTATGTAAAGCTCATTATAGCAGTTATTCCTGCGCTGGTGCTGGGTTTCCTTTTTAATGATGCCATAGAAGAATTGCTTGAAAGCCCGGGGACAGTTGCTGTAACGCTTATACTCGGCGGTATTGTCCTCTTATTTATAGATAAGGTTTTCAAGAACCCGGTTATAGAAACTGAGGATGCTATAAAGCCTAAAAATGCTTTGATGATCGGACTTTGGCAATGTATTTCCATGGTGCCGGGAGTGAGCCGCAGCGCTGCGTCTATTATCGGCGGCATGCAGCAGAAGCTGACCAGAAATGTGGCCGCAGAATTTTCCTTTTTCTTAGCCGTACCTACCATGGCGGCCGCCACAGGCTATTCTCTGGTCTTAAAAAAATGGGATGTAGCAGGTATCGAAATGAAAGGCTACGAGATGCTTACCCAGGGAAATAATCTACTGACGTTCGGGATAGGGGCATTGGTGGCATTTATTGTAGCAATGGTAGCCATTAAAACCTTCATCAGCTTTTTGCAGAAGCATGGGTTCAGACTGTTTGGTATTTACAGGATCCTTGCCGGACTGGCGATGCTTGCTGTTCTTTGGTGGAAATAAACGATGTGGCATGAATAAAAGATGGATATTTTTTCTCGTTATCAGCTTGTTTTTTTCTTGTAATAAAAAGGAAGATGAAGTTCCCGATCCTACTCCTGTGGAAACGAAAAGCGATTTTGACGGGTTGTGGAACGTGAAAGGATTCCGGTATCAGTTTATTGATTCCTCTGTTTCCACAACACCCATTTTCACCCTGGATTCTGTCATCAGTGATCCGGCACTCGCTGAGTTTATCCTCTTCGGCAAAGATTCCAGCTATCAAACTAATTTACATCTCGCAGATACGGTAAAAGGTAGCTACCATGTAAGCCACGATACAATTTACATGCACTCTGCATGGACCCCCACCGTTGAAACCATAGAAAATTATAAATTCGTTTTGAGCAACAATTCCCTCATTTTTATTCATCACTATGATGGGGAAAGCCCGGCTCATTTAAACATTCAGATAGACACCTTGTTGCGTAGCAATCAATGAGAGAACCTGTTTTCTGAAAAAATTCACCTTTTTGAATACCTAACTATGGTCTACAAGGTTATCGGCTTAATGTCAGGAAGTTCGCTGGACGGACTGGATATTATTTACACGCACCTGGAAGAGGCAAGAGGCGCCTGGAAATATGAAATAAAGCATGCGGCATGTCTTCCCTATTCCGAAGATTGGCAGAAAGACCTGAACGCTGTTCAGAATTTATCTGCTCCCGAGTTTTTAAAGCTGCACACCCGCTATGGAAAATTCCTGGCAGATCAAATTAAAAACTTTATTACCGGCAACGCCCTGCAACACCAGGTAGATTTCATTGCCAGCCACGGCCATACCGCTTTTCATGATCCGGAGGCCCACACCTCGGCACAACTGGGATGCGGCGCTACTATAGCAGCGCATCTACAACTACCGGTAATAAGCGAGTTGCGTGCTATGGACGTCGCACTGGGCGGACAAGGGGCTCCGATCGTTCCTATCGGTGACAAACTGTTGTTTTCGGGGTATGATTATTGGCTGAATATCGGGGGTATCGTGAATATATCGGTGAAAGGGGCGGACGGCATTCACGCTTTTGATGTATGTCCCGGTAACCAGGTGTTAAATATATTAGCTGAAAAGGAAGGGAAAGATATGGATGAGAACGGCGATATGGCGAGAGAGGGCAACTTATTGCAGGGGGTTCTTTCACGACTCAATGAACAGGCTTATTTTCAGGAGTCTCCTCCGAAATCACTTAATAACGACGCTGCAAAACAACTTGCCTTTCCCATTCTTTTGGAATCGGCGCACGATGTTAAAGACTTGCTGCATACGTTTGTTTGTCACATAGCTGAGCAAGTAGCACTGGGGATAAAACAAAAACCAGCCACACCTGAAAATGCCAGGATGCTTATCACAGGCGGCGGTGCGTTCAACGGTTTTTTAATAGAAAAGATTACAGAACAGCTCCGGGATTCACAAGTGGAGATCGTGATACCGGATGCGCAAACCATAAAATTCAAAGAGGCGCTGGTAATGTCCTTAATAGGTGCTTTGCGTTGGAGGGAGGAAGTGAATGTACTTTCATCGGCAACGGGCGCCAGCCGGGACAGCGTTAGCGGTGCATTGTGGATGGGGCATTCTTAGCTACCGGTTGTTTTTTTGCCGTACATATAAAAGAGGACAGCGATATTAAATTAGCTGTAGTCGCTTAATAGGCTTAACTTACTGGAATTGTAGATGATTCTATCCACAATTAATTTAAATATTATGTCAAATGTTGCAGATATTGTTGAGGCTGACAGGAACCTGACCACCATGTCCGCGGGGCTGAAGGCTTCAGGACTGAATGTTACGTTATCCAAAAAAGGACCGTTTACGGTTTTCGCACCCAATGAAATTGCGTTTGGGAAACTGGATGGAATGATGATGCGCGGTTTATTAAAGCCGGAGAGCAAAGAAAAACTAACAGAGCTGATCAGTCAGCATATCGTATTTGGGCTGGAAGAATCCGGTGAACTCAAAGATAAACAAAAACTGAGAACCCTCAATGGCAGAGAACTTACCGTCACTATCACAGACGGGAAGACCAAGGTAAACGGCGCTGTGTTACAGGGTAATAACAATACGGGGCAGAATGGTACCGTATATTCTATGGATAAAGTGATCCAGTTTAAATAGTTTCCTTTTATTACGTATTATTTGGTCTCAATAAAAAGTCACTGTCTCTACAGTGGCTTTTGTCATTTACCTAACCGCTTCACTTTTGACGGACACTTTTTTTACAGCAAAAGGGCTGCTCATTGTAGAGCAGCCCGGTGTAATTTTGAGAAATCATCTCGTGAATGCATCACCGCATTTTTCTATCGAACACTTAACGAAGATTATCAACTGGGCTGTTCCTGAGAAAGCAGCGTAACAGCTGCTTTTTTTCTACGATCATGCGGTCGCAAATTGTGACCACATATTTTTCATCCGCTTCATATTCCTTTTGAAAAAGTGCCGCCGCTTCTTTATTGTTAATTTTTTTTGGATTGTTATAGCAATAAACAGTAAAGAGATTTTTGGACTATTGGACTAACACCGCTTAAACCTTTACTGTACGCTAATTTTATCAGTCCAAAACAAGTCCGAAAACGTCCGAAAGTCCATTATATTTTTTGACGGCTTCTTTACTGCAGCGAAATTGTATAGCACCGACCAATAGAGGTAGATAGTCCGAATAACGGCAGTGAACGAAAAGTAGTTTTTTAGAACAAGAGCAGCTAAACGGCACGGGAAAAGCACTACAGTAAGGTATATAGCAGAGGAAGGATAAAAATATCCTAGTGTATAAGCAAGGCTCTCAACTAAGTGACCCGGTTTTCCAAAGCTAACCCGGTGATACCGCTGTCAAAATATACGGGTGGTAAAGCCATAATTGACGGTGGCAGGACAGAGTACGAATATTTTCTAAGCCAGGTATATCCGCATTACAGAAACGGTATACCGGTGATAGAGGATGCAGCCCACTGCGAAAGCAACAACCCGGGCAAGCCGCTGAAACGCATATTGATCGATTGCCGCCACTTAGGTATAGATGTGATCATGGGGTTTCACTCGCTGGAATACACAGGTTAGGCTCTTTGGCTACACGAATGTGTTGATACCGGGCTACCGGGGGCAATTTCGAATATAAACGGCGAAAGCTACCCGAAGGTGCAGAGATCATGCAGGCAACCTGTGGTATTACCGTATGTAAGACGTATCGTAAAACTAACCCTAACGAAACAATAAACGGGATCGTCAATAGCAACAAATCAATTGAAAATAAACGCACTAAATAATTTCAATATGTCAAAAACACTCGAAAGCCGCATCAAAAAACTAGATAAAATGCTCCGTGCATCTCTGATAAAACAAAGCCTGTACGATGAAGTATTTGAGCATATTCTTTCATCTCTAAATTTCATAAAAATGGCAAACAAAACAATCGAGCAACGCCTCGAAGAACAGGGTAAAACCCTTGAAAAAATTCTGGCTGAACAAACAGCAGCCCGCGAATTGTACAATGAGCAAAAGCCCATCAGCCTAGAGCTGCGTGAAGAACTGGACTGCCGCAATGCAAATGATGGTGCTGTAGCACGTTTACTGGACCGTTCCGATGAGCTAGTAAAACAAATTGACGACCTGTATGTCGATGCTCCACCAGCTACAGGCAGTGAAACTCCTGTAGGCGAACAACATGGTACAGGTGGTGATCAACCGCTGGGGACAGAACAACCGGGGAGCATTTATGCTGGTAATAATGGCGATAGTGGTACCGGTAGCAGCAATACTGACAACAGTGCCATAGGGGTAACAAAACAAGAACGGTTGATTATAGGGAAACAAGAATCAAAGTAAAAAAGCCGGCTGACAGTCGATTTTTGTAGACATGAATTAATTTTATGAAAACTTGCTATTTGTAGCTTGGCAAATCCTATTGTCCTATATGAAAGCACTTTTGTTTATCCTCTACTACTTCCTACACCGCCGTCATCCTTTGTATACCCTCCGCTACTCCCGGCACCACCCTCATCTTGAGCATAACCACTATTGTTTGAACCGCCATCACCTTCAGGTATTACCATACGGTATTTAGAACATAGCCAGAACTGTTAGCACCTCCCCTCTCAACAGCCACCATCTGCATAGCTCGTGCAATTGTAAGCAGTATCGCTGCAATAAGAATTAGCCGTTTCATATTTGCATTTTTACATTGTTTAAATGCCAGGAAAAGCTACTGCTGCTGTCCACCATCTATGAAAAATCCAGCCTACAGGAGAAACAACAGTTCGTTTCTGTGTTGTTTGATAATGAACTGTATCATGACGGCACTGTTTATCGAACACCCTATATAGCACCTCTATTCGCTTCGAAAGCCACTATTTTACAGGAAAAAAGGCTGCTCATTGTAGAACAACCTTTAGAATTTTCGAGACAACATCTCGTGAGTGCGACAGAGGAGATTCGAACTCCCACGCCCATGACAGGCGCTACCACCTCAAAGTAGTGCGTCTACCAGTTTCGCCACCGTCGCATTGCCTTTTTGAGGATGGCAAAGGTAACGGTTGAAAATGTAAAATGCAAAATGTAAAATCAACGACGCAATAATATTCTGAAGGTAGTACCTTTCCCTACCTCTGACCCCTTTACATAGAGTGAGCCGTGATGGTATTTGTTGATGATCCGCTTCGCGAGTGATAGCCCCAATCCCCAACCTCTTTTCTTTGTAGTGAATCCGGGATCGAATACTTTCTTGATCAGGTGCTTGGGAATACCTTTCCCTGTATCGCATACGTTGACCTTTACTACCTGGGGCTGGTTTTCTACTTCTATGGATATATTGCCCTGTCCATCCATGGCATCCAGCGCATTTCGCATCAGGTTTTCCATCACCCAATCAAAGAGCGGTCCGTTAATATAAACGGGAATCTCTGCTTCATTCGTAGAAAAAGAAAACTTTACTTTGGCCGGGGCACGTTTCTGCATGTAATCCACCATGTTTTGTATCCGCGGTACCAGGTCTTCTTCCATCAGTTCCGGGTCACTTCCTACCTTACCAAAACGATCTGCCACCAGTTTGAGGCGGCTCAGGTCTTTGCGCATTTCTGTGACGGCATCGCGATTGTTTTCATCATCTGCCAGCAGCTCTATCCAACCTTCCATAGACGTAAGAGGCGTACCCAGCTGGTGAGCAGTCTCTTTGGAAAGTCCTACCCACACCTGGTTTTGAAGCGATTTATTTGCTGCACTGAGCGCCATCAATATCACGACGAGGAACAATAATATAATGACCAGCTGAACATAGGGAAAATACTTTAGCTGTGTCAGCAAATATGAGTCTCCGTAGTATAGCTTTTGAAGACCGAAGCCAAAATCGACGACAATGGGACCATGTTCGCTTTTAAAAGATGCCAGTTCATTCTTCAGGTAATTCTTGCTTCGGTTCAGCCTCAGGCTATCTATATTTTTATAGTCTAAAATGCTATCGCTTTCGTTGGTCAAAATGATGGGGATAGTATTGTTCTGAGAAGTGAAGCGTAGAATATACTCACTGGCAATGGGGTCTGTGCTTTGGGAAAGTACCTTAAGACCTTCCACATACTGCTCCACTTTTATCTTTTCGTCTTCTGCCAGTTTACCCGCCAGCAGGTTGGTATAAAACAAGGTAGCTGTCACTATCGCCAGCGCAACAACAATAAAATAAGTCTTCCAATTCAAAAACTGACGCATCGGCAACAAAACGAAATGATGGTAAAAATATTGTGATTTTTAAGGAATAGCTACTATTTTTGTCACGTTAATTTTTTAACAATAATAAGATGCAGCAACAAACACAGGAAACATTTATAGATAATCAAGCGGATATAGAACTGAATAAACCATCCAAATCCCGCTTTTTATTCCTGCTTTTTTTCTTCAGCCTTTTCATCTTTTCATGGGCTGGTTGCTATAATCTCTACGAACATAAGTTTGTCCCGAATGATAAAACCGTAGCACCGGATAATACGTTGTACGAACCGAAGTACAAGTAATTCTCTCATCATGATTATCAGTGAGCATGACACGGCGGTTGTAATCTTAAGCTACAACGGCAAGAAATGGCATTCTCTTTTCTTGCCAACGATCGTGACGGAAGCGGCCAGCGGTTATGATGTGGTGGTGGTGGATAATGCGTCTACTGATGATACGCTGGAGTATGTTCAACAGAACTACCCGACCGTAAAGACATTACAGATAGCTGTAAATAAAGGTTTTGCAAATGGCTATTTTGAAGCACTGCAGCAAATTCAGGCTAAATATTATGTGCTGTTAAGTGCCGATTTCGAAGTAACTGCGCACTGGTTTCCGCCATTGCTGCATGCCATGCAACATTACCAGGGACTTGCAGCCTGCCAGCCGAAAATACGGTATTGGAAAGAACGTGACTATTTTGAATACGCCGGCGCAGCCGGGGGATTTAAAGATAAATGGGGTTATCTTTTTTGCCGCGGAAGAATCTTTGACAATATAGAAATTGACAAAGGGCAGTATGACGATGATATCGAAGTATTCTGGGCATCCGGTGGTTGCCTGATGGTTCGTGCCGACCTGTACCATAAAGTGGGCGGGCTAGACCGGGATATGTATGCACATATGGAGGAAGTGGACCTTTGCTGGCGCCTGAAAAACGCGGGATATAAAATCGGCTACATCGGCAACTCTACCGTTTATCATGTAGGTGGAAGCGTTATCAGTTACGGAAGCCCGCAAAAACTGTTTTATAATTTCAGGAACAGCCTGGTGTTATTGCTGAAAAACGAGAAAGGATCAAAGTTGCTATGGCTTTTCCCTTTCCGGCTGCTATTGGACGGGCTGGCGGGGGTGCAATTTTTATTCCAGGGCAAATTCAAAGAGATCGGGGTTATTTTAAAAGCGCATTTTAATTTTTACGGCAGTTTTGGAAAATGGTTTAGAAAACGACAGGTAGCTAAAAAACTAGCTGTGGTGCGCAACACAGAAGGACATTACAGTAAAAGTATTGTCTGGGAATACTTTGCCGCCCGAAAGAAAACATTTGACAAATTGAACTACCCGGTAAAGCGCCTATCTTAGCAGCCATTACCTTCTTATCGCCCTTCATCGAAAAATCATCGCCAGGTAAAACCTTCGTTGCAGCCCTTATTGAACTTAATGTTTATTTTCACACTTCAAATTAATGGATTGCAGTGAAAGCCATCATTCTTGTAGCAGGAGCCGGTACTAAACTGAGACCGCTTACATATACACAACCCAAAGCACTGATACCTATTGCAGGTAAAACAATACTAAGTGTCATTGTTGATCAGTTAGTGGAAGCCGGGATCAAGGAATTTGTCTTTGTCATCGGTTATTTGGGGGATAAGATTCAACATTATGTGGCAAAAACCTACCCTCATCTGGCGGCAACCTTCGTCACGCAAACCGACAGGCATGGCACGGGACATGCGATCTGGCTTACCAAAGATGCAGTACGTAAAGACGAGGAAGTGATGATCGTTCTCGGAGATACCATTTGCGATCATGATCTCAAATCCGTACTCAGTAGCAGCGAATCACAGATCGGGGTAAAAAAAGTAGATGATCCGCGTGACTTCGGTGTAGCCGAATTAAAAGATGATAATACCGTAGTGCGTGTGGTAGAGAAACCCCTGATCCCGAAGTCAAACATGGCGATGGTGGGCATTTACTATATCAAAGAAACGCAGGCGCTTTATGAAGCGCTGGATAAGCATCTTGCCAATCAAAACCGGGATGAACAAGGCGAATACCACCTTACCAACGGACTGCAGCATATGATCGAGAATGGAGTGACATTCAAAGCATTTCGTGTAGCCAACTGGTTCGATTGCGGTAAGAAAGAAAATCTTCTTTTTACCAATGCCACCCTGCTCAAAGACCTGGAAGAAGTAGGCAGCAACCATCGCGGGAGAAACTACAATAATTCTGTAATCATTCCTCCGGTCAGTATTGCCGAAGGCTGTACCATTCGTAACTCTATTATTGGTCCCAACGCCACCATTGGCGAGTACACGTATATAGATGCCTCCATCATCCGTGACAGCATTATCGGATCCTATGCCAAGCTGGAAGAGGTGGTCTTGCATTCTTCCATCATTGGGAACGACGCCTTCGTACATGGCGTAACGCAGAGCCTTAATATCGGTGACAATACAGAAATTGATCTGGGATAGGTAAGAAAGCACCCCATCAAAACCATACAAAAGCAGGGAAACGTTTACTATCTCTCTGAATTTCTGACCTGCGCTAATTTTTAATCAGACATCAATCGACAAACAAAGAATTCTACATGTATTCAGGAAAATTCTCACCCGATAAAACATCTTTTCAAAATCGTATAACGGAACTGTTTGGCATCCAATACCCCATTATTCAGGCGGGCATGATCTGGGCATCCGGTTGGCGTTTGGCAGCAGCAGTAAGCAATGCAGGCGGTCTGGGTATTATTGGTGCGGGAAGCATGTATCCGGACGTGTTGCGGGAGCATATCCGGAAATTCAAGCAAGCCAGTAATAAACCTTTTGCTGTCAACCTTCCCCTGCTCTATCCTGATATCGACCGGCATGTGCAGGTTATCCTGGAAGAAAAAGTACCCATCGTCTTCAGTTCAGCCGGAAATCCAAAAACATACACTCCAACGTTTAAGCAGGCCGGTATTAAGGTCGTGCATGTGGTAAGCAGTGCCAAATTTGCAAAGAAAAGCCAGGACGCAGGTGTAGATGCCGTAGTAGCAGAGGGCTTCGAGGCAGGCGGACATAACGGGCGTGAAGAGACCACGACATTGTGCCTGATTCCTGCAGTACGCCAGGCCATTCACATTCCATTGATCGCTGCAGGGGGCATTGCTACCGGTCGTGCCATGTTGGCTACCATGGCATTAGGAGCTGAGGGAGTACAAATGGGCAGCCGTTTTGTATGCAGCCCTGAGGCTTCCAGTCATGACAATTTCAAACAGTCTGTGATCAATGCGAATGAAGGAGATACGGTCCTTACGCTGAAAAAGTTAACCCCTGTAAGGCTCATTAAAAATCATTTTTACCAGCAAGTGCAGGACGCTGAAAACAACTGTATGACTGAAACGGAGCTTGCAGACCTGCTCGGCAGAGCGCGTGCTAAAAAAGGCATGTTTGAAGGAGACCTTCATGAAGGAGAATTGGAAATAGGGCAAATCAGCGCGATCATTCGGGAGATACAGCCTGCAGGGGAGATCATAAAAGAAGTATGGGCAGAGTTTTGCCATGTAGCCGGGAATCCGTTTGAAGGATAAGCGGTTTTAGGCTAGAAAATCAATCATGAATTATTCTTTGTCTGGCTGATGGTACTGTTTAAGAACTTCTCCCAATATTCATCACCGAGACTGGAAAGAATTTTGTCAAGAAACGATTTGAGTTTTTTGGCTTGCACCTGCTCGGCCCCGAGAGGTAGAATAGGTATTTATCGCTGTGACCGAAGCAGGAAATGAAGCCTCTTGATCCTCGCGGCTTTACTTTCCAGTGCATGATCTTAGTATTCGGTAATTGCAGAAACTTTTTTTGATGTGCAGTAGATGCCTGCCCTTACCCTTCAGAATTTCATGGTAGAAATTCAAGAGCAAATCTTCTTATTTTTTGATAGCCTACGAGATTCGTTAGACATACTTGCTTTCCTTGCGATGATCATTCTTCCCCTCGTCAACAACACCCTGCCGACTCAAAATAAATTTACCAAAGATCAATATAATCGCAAAGTATAAACCCAGGAATAACGACGGTACAAATTCACTGCGTAAAAATGATCAGAGCAATAATAATGACAGGATATAATCTGCCAGCAGTATCAGGATACAACTTACCACCACAGACGTGGTAGAAGCCCTGCCGATCTCCAGCGCCCCCCCTTTTACATTATAACCGTAATAAGCCGGGACAGCTGATAAAATAAAGGCAAACACCACCGATTTAGTAAGTGCAAAGAAAATATTGTAGGGAAGAAATCCGGAAATCAAACCTTGCTGAAACTGTTCTTTTGAAAGAATACTGGAGAACATACCGGCAATATAGCCTCCTAAAATAGTGACAGCAATAGAAAGTACTATAAGGCAAGGTACCATGATGAGGGCAGCGACCAGTTTGGGCATAACCAGGTAGGTTTTGGTATTAATCCCCATGATCTCAAGCGCATCGATTTGTTCACTCACCCGCATGTTTCCCAGTTCAGAGGCGATCTTTGAGCCTACTACCCCTGCCAATACAATACAGACTACGGTTGGGGAAAGCTCTAATATAGCGGAGTCTCTTACGATGCCGGCAATTACAGGTTTAGGCACCAATGGACTTACTAACTGGTAAGCAGTCTGAATGGTGAGCACCATCCCCAGGAACATGGATATGATCAGCACGATAGGCAGCGAACGAATACCAATGTCGTGGCACTGCTCCATAAATTCCTTCCAATAAACTTTTCCGTTTTCAGGTTTTGCAAAGCCATCTTTCAGCATCATTGAAAATGCTCCGAAATGCTCCAAAAACTGTTTGATCATGCCCATTTGTATGTAAATGTAAACCGACTTACTTTAAATATTCGTGCCTATTTTTCAAACAGGCTATCGAAAGCCTTCATTTTCCCTATATGCTGCCCCCATTCATCAATATCCTGCTGAATGGAGCGTTGCAACGATGTTTCATGCCGCGGCAACGCTCTTTATCAAAAAAACTATTTTAAAACACCTAACTCTTTTCCCACTTTCGTAAAGGCTGCAATTGCCTTATCCAAATGCTCTCTTTCATGGGCAGCCGATATTTGTACACGGATACGAGCCAGATCTTTAGGTACTACCGGGTAAAAGAAGCCGATTACATAAATCCCTTCATCCAGCAACTTAGCCGCCATTTGCTGTGCCAATACCGCATCGTAGAGCATGATGGGCGTAATCGGATGGGTACCCGGCTTGATATCAAAGCCCGCTTCGGTCATTTTCTCCCGGAAGTATTTCGTATTGTCTTCAAGTTTATCGCGCAATTCCGTAGTCTCACTGATCATGTCGAGTACTGCGATGGAAGCTCCTACCACCGAAGGTGCTACCGTATTGGAGAACAGGTAAGGACGGCTCCGCTGCCGCAACATATCGATCACTTCTTTCTTCCCACTGGTAAACCCGCCCGATGCACCACCCAGCGCTTTACCCAAGGTGCCGGTAATAATATCCACACGTCCCATCACATTACAAAGCTCATGTACACCCCGACCTGTTTTGCCCATAAAGCCCGATGAGTGGCTTTCGTCGATCATGACAATTGCATCATACTTATCGGCAAGATCACATATCTTATCAAGTGCTGCGAGGGTACCATCCATAGAAAACACGGAATCAGTAACAATGAAACGGGTACGGGCACCGGCATGAGCCTGGAGTTGTGCTTCCAGTTCTTCCATGTTGTTATTCTTGTAACGGGCACGTTTTGCTTTGCAGAGACGTACCCCATCAATGATCGAAGCATGGTTCAGTTCATCGGATATGATCACATCCTCTTCTCCCAGCAACGGTTCAAATACCCCTCCGTTCGCATCAAAGCAAGCTACATACAGGATCGTATCTTCCGTACCCAGGAAGGTAGAGAGCTTCTGCTCCAGTTCTTTATGAATATCTTGTGTACCACAAATAAAACGTACGGAGCTCATACCATATCCGCGGTGGTCGATCGTAGCTTTTGCCGCTTCCAGCACTTTTGGATGTGAGGAAAGCCCGAGGTAATTATTCGCGCAAAAATTCAGTACCTGCTTGCCGTTTACCGTGATTTCCGCGCCCTGCTCTGACGCAATGATGCGCTCTTTTTTATACAAACCCCCAGCATCTATATCCTTCAACTCTTGTTCTAAACGTTCATAAAACGATGTACTTGCCATAATGTGATTTTGAGGGCACAAAATAAATGAAAAATCTTAGCCTGTGTTTTTTACATTTTTCAGGCAACCCCATTCCGTCCCGATAAACATTCTCCTACAGCTCTGTAAAACATTAAATAACCCGCCGGTCAATACCCATTAATAAAAATGGCTGCAAGAACACCTGCAGCCATTTTACCTTTATCCAGGCAGTTCTATTTCTTGATTGCCGCGATACCGGGCAATTCTTTTCCTTCAAAAAACTCTAATAAGGCGCCACCACCGGTAGATACATAGCTCACCTTATCCGTATAACCGAATTTATTCACCGCGGCTACGCTGTCTCCGCCCCCCACAAGCGAATAGGCTCCGTTCTCGGTGGCCTCTGCTACTGCATCTGCTACACATTTAGTCCCATGCTGAAATTTCTCCATTTCAAAAACACCCATTGGACCGTTCCAAAGAATGGTCTTGGATTTTTTGATCACGTTAGAGAAGGTGGAGCAGGCCATTTCGCCGATATCCAGTCCCATCCAACCCTCCGGTATTTCATAGTTGATGGCAGATGAGGTATTGGCATCTTTGTCGAACTTGTCTGCTACGATGCTGTCTTGCGGCAGGTGTATGGTAACTCCTTTCGCTTTCGCTTTTTCTAATAGTTGGTTCGCCATGTCCAGGCGGTCATCTTCGCAAAGCGACGTACCGATATGTCCGCCCTGTGCTTTGAAGAAGGTATAAGCCATACCGCCTCCAATAATGATATCGGTAGCCTTCTCCAGGAGGTTTTCGATGATGAGTATTTTATCAGATACTTTAGCTCCGCCGATAATAGCTGTAAAGGGCTTTTGGGAATTATCCAATACCTGCTCCCCTGCACGGATCTCGCCTTCCATCAACAGACCGAACATTTTATGTTCTGTATCAAAGTTATCAGCGATCACGGCTGTAGAAGCATGAGCGCGGTGCGCCGTACCGAAGGCGTCATTCACATATACATCACCATATGCTGCAAGCTTTTTTGCAAAATCGGCATCACCTTTTTCTTCTTCTTTGTGATAGCGTAGATTTTCCAGTAACAATACTTCACCGTCCTTCAAATTGCTGGCTTTTTGCCTGGCGTCATCCCCAACAGCGTCGTCTGCAAATTGGACATCCTTACCCAAAACGGAAGAAAGATGTTGTGCTACAGGTGCCAAAGAAAAATCTTGTAGCGTTAGGTGCGGCTTTTTTGCCATGTCCTTAGCGGGGCGACCGAGGTGACTCATCAGGATCACGCTGCCACCGTCATCCAGGATTTTTTTGATGGTAGGCAAGGCTGCTGTAATACGGGTGTCGTCCGTAATTTTTCCTTCTTTAATAGGGACATTAAAATCTACGCGAACCAAGGCCTTTTTGCCGGAGAAATTGAAATTGTTTAATGTGTTCATAAGCTTAAATCCCAAAAATGTAACGTGAGAAAAACTCAAATCGTAAAATCTGATTGCGGCAAGATATTCAGTCTTTCTATCAGCCTCAAAAAGACAATTACCAGTTGATGCAGAGATAAATTGTTTAGGCGGCGAAGGTAGCTAAATCGGATAAGATTTATATATGGCATAGGAAAGCAGCCTCAGAAGAGACTGCTTTTTATAGTTTATTTTGTCAAAGACCTCGGTACTTCCCGGTTCCGCCCCCCGTAGTGCGTAGTGCCTTCTGAGACTGTTCATCAGTGCGTGTGGTAATCAGACCAAGCTACTATCAATCACTACCTTATCCGGTTCCAATACTACTTCGCGGCAATCATGCTGATCTCCACATTGACTCCCCTGGGCAAGCCTGCTACTTGCACCGTTTCCCTGGCCGGAAAATCATGGGTGAAATACTTGGCATAGACTTCGTTCACCCGGGCAAACTGCCCCATATCCATCAGGAAGATCGAAGTTTTTATCACATGGTTAAAGTCCATTCCCGCCTCCTGTAGAATAGCCTGCAGGTTACTCATTACCTTTTCTGTTTCGGTAGCTATATCACCCTGGTATAAGCTCCCGTCTTTCGGATCAAGTGCAATCTGCCCCGAAATAAAGAGCATATTGTTGACCATCACAGCCTGATTATACGGACCAATAGGCGCAGGAGCATTTCCTGTGGTAATGATTTTCTTTTCCATTCTTCAAAAATAGAAGAAAGCCGTTAAATCTTACTTTTGCATCTTAATTATGGCGTATATCCTGCATATTGATACTTCCGGCAAAACCGGGCTGATCGCTTTGGCAAAAGATGGTACTTTAATTTCTAAAAGGACCAATGAAACCGAAAAGGATCACGCATCCGCTATCAACTCATACCTGGAAGCTGTTTTAAGCGAATCCTCCGTTTCATTACAGGAGGTAGATGCCATCGCTGTAATCGGAGGACCGGGTTCTTATACCGGGCTACGTATTGGTTTGGCTACTGCCAAAGGGCTTTGCTATGCACTTGAGATCCCGCTATTGTTGTCAAATCAACTGGACCGGATGGCCTTATGCGAAATTGAAAAAGCAGGCAATCCATCCGGAATTTATGTGGCAACCGCTGTCGCACGTGCCGGAGAATATTTTGTAGCTGTGTTTGATTCTAAGGGCCAGCACATAGTTCCCGCACGACATATGAACGCCACGGAACTGGAGGATTTTATGGATGTACGCGAAGAGCAGATAAACCTGATCTCGTCCGATCAGGTGGAGGCTTCTCTTTTGGAAACATTCTGGTATAGAACCGCTTATAAGGACTTCCGGGAAAAAAAACTTACTGACACGGCGAGCAGTGTGCCCTTTTACCTGAAAGAGGCATTCACTACGGCATCTAAGCGCTAATCATTACCTGCCAAACTATTTTTTACACATCTGTGGCAGTCATTTAACATTATTTTCTAATCGTGTTTTGCCACATATATGCAGATGTTGTATGTTTGCACCCGAATTCAAGAAATCACCTTTTTTTATAGTAAATTAAATTTAAGTTAAATGGAAACGACTATGTCAGCAAACACGTTAGTAATTAGAAAGGACGAAACCACTAACGAACAAATTAAGTTGGATTACGTAGCTGTAAAAAATGCAGCTATGACTCTCAGAGCGATAAATCACAAGCTGCGCCAGCAAATCATCAAATTGCTGGAAGAAAACAAGCGTATGAATGTGACAGACATCTATGTGAAATTGCGTCTGGAACAATCCGTAGCGTCTCAGCACCTGGCTATTCTTCGCCGTGCAAACATCGTGGAAACTGTACGTGAAGGAAAATTCATTCACTACGCCCTTAACCATAACCGCATTGCAGCCGTGGCTAAGTTCGTAAATGAACTGGTGAACTCTGACGATAATTAAGTCGATTCACTCACTAACAAATCATAAACCGCCTCGTTTGAACGAGGCGGTTTTTTTATGGTTTTGCTTGAATGGATGGGCTTGTTTCGTTACCGAAAAAACAGCCTACCGTTTCCGTAGCCTCAATATCTTTTGTGGTAACTTAACTATGAAAGCTCCATAGCGATACCTGGCCGGGCTTTCATTCCATAAGAATTATAGTAGCTGTCTTAACCGTGTAAAATACTACTAGGATTTTTCTTCCTTCAATAAGGTTTTCATATCGCCTATGAGTTGCTGTACGGATCCGGCATCGGTGCCGTCATACTGTCCGCGGATGTGCCCGGTAGCATCTACCAATACGAATTTTTCGGTGTGGATGAAATCGCTCTCAATATCCACCACTGCAGTATCATCTACCGCCGTAACCAGGTAGCTGTAGCGGGCCATGTCATAGAGTTGCTTTTTATCTCCTGTCAGGAAGAGCCATTGGGCAGGATCTGCGCCAAAACGTTGTCCGTATTCCTTCATCGCGGCCACAGTATCTTTCTTCGGATCTACGGTGTGGGAAAGAATCATCACTTCCTTATTCCCTTTAAATGTCTGGTACACCTTCGTCATGTTCTCATTCATTTTGGGACAAATGCCTTTACAGGTTGTAAAAAAATATTCCACTACATAGATCTTTCCTTTTACGTCGGTTTCAGTTACCGTTCTACCCTCCTGATCTGTAAAGGCAAAAGAACGGATACGATGATCCCCCTCGCCGATATAAGGTAGTGATTTGGGTGTTTCGCGGCTTACTTTGTAATAGTAGCTCATGAAAACAGCTGACAGTACAATAAAAAAGCCTAAAAGGAAAAATGTGGTGAATTTTTTCTTCTGCATAAGAATGAAATGAGCCGCAAAATTACATCAGCAAACCGAGGGCATGAAAAAGAATATGCCCTTTACCGGATAAGTGCTCCACTTCGGGTGTATAATGATAAACACGATTTCTTATACCATTGGAAGGTATAGGTTGCCGGGGAAGAAGGAGTAGCGGTAAGAGATGCGGGTACGGCGGCAGCCGAAGAAGCGCACCAAACGAATATCGGTACGTTCGCTACGTAGTGGTATCGCTGGTGTTAGTTTGCCCACTATTACCATTAGCCGTAATGCCCGCATAGCCACTAGCCGAAAAGAATAAAAATATAGGGTTAATCGTCCATACATCACAGGCTTAAAACAACCAGCAGAAGTTAGTTCATTCAAAGCTAATGCATATACCCATAAAAACATATGAAAATATGTGTAGAGGGAATGGTCATCTCTTTCCTCCGTATGAAATTTTCGTGCCAACATTTATTCGGGAACCTGCGCCTATAAAGGATTTTATCCTTATTTTTGAATGACAAATTCAAAAAAATATGCATAAAAAATTTCTACTATCAGCAGTATGCTCGGTAGGTATGATCCTATCACTACAAACCCAGGCAGCGACCTATTATTACGAAGGAAGCGGGAGTATTTCTGCAGCTTCAAACTGGAATCTACAACCTAACGGATCGGGAACCAGTCCCAGCAATTTCAATGGAACGAATACCTGGATCATCCAGACGGGACAAACCGTCAGCACGACCGGCAACTGGAACATATCCGTTTTATCCAGCGGAACTGAACTTGTGGTTGACAGCGGCGCGCAACTGACATTAGGCAATGGTCACGCTATCACGGTGGCAAATTTCATTGTCAGAGGAACCTACGTTCATAATAGCGGGAGCAATAACATCCCCGGAATTATCCCTTTTATCGGAGGATCCAAAAAATTTCATTCGGGTAATAACGGAAGCAGTAACCACGGTACGGTAATTATCCAAAACCTGGGTACTACATTCGGCATCGGTAATACGCCGGATGGAGCAATCGAATGGGGGAATCTGACTTTTAATGTTTCCTCTACCAACACCGTAAACGCTCCCGGACGGGAAATAAGGGATGTGAAAGGAGACCTGACTGTTAACTCGGGAGTGGTGATCCTGAATAACAGTACAACCAATACTAGCACCACTATAGGTGGTAATGTTGACATAAAAAGTGGTGCTACGCTTTACCTGTCTGCAGCCCTTTCAGCGCCTGTCACTACCGTGAATATCGGTAAAGACCTTAAAATTGCCGGAACGCTTGATCGTACTGCGCTTGGCGGCAACGCTACAGTTGTTTTCAAAGGAAGCAACAATTCCATGGATATTACCGGAACACTTAATAACGGTACTATAAACTGGACAATAGACAACGGAGCGAACATCACACTCAACGGGAATCTAACCAATGAGAACAATCGCAGCTTCACCATGAATAGTACTTCATCGTTTACCATAGCTCCGACCTCTGTTTTCGGAAATGACGGTACGGCGGATTTTGCAGGACAAAAAGTAACCATCCGGTCAGACGCGTCCGGCTCAGGTACCATTCGAAATAATATCAACGACATTCTCAATGCTAGCCATGTAACGATTGAGCGTTATATCCCGAACAGACGCGCCTGGAGATTGCTGGCTGCTCCTTTGGCTGCTACCGGTGCTCCTTCCATCCTGGAGGCATGGCAGGAAAATGGTTCCGGTACGAACCCTAATCCGGGTTACGGTACCTGGGTATCGGCTCCGACGGGTACACCTGCTAATGGCTTTGACGCTGTTTCTCCAAGCACGTCTATCCAGCACTGGACTGCTGCCGGTGCCTGGGCCACTCCCTCGAACACCAATACCATCAAAGTAACCGATAGCGGTGCCGCATGGTTCCTTTTCGTAAGAGGTGATAAAAGCCTGACAACCGGTACTGTTTCGGGTACTACTACCCTTCGTATGACCGGTACGCTTCGCCAGGGCAATCAAACGACAGGAGTAGCTTCTTCCACGCTTTCCTTGATCGCTAACCCGTACGCTTCTACTATTGATTATGAAGCATTATACCAGGCTAACAGCCCTTCCGCTGCTAAACGTACACTGTATTTGTGGGATGCCAACCAAGGTACTACAGGTGCTTACCGTACTGTAACGAGAGCTGCGGGCTCTGCAACCTATACTTCGGTTCCTGCTGCTCCGGGTGGTACCAATCCACGTTATATCCTGAGCGGACAAGCGTTCTTCGTAGGTGCCAACACCACGATGAACTTCACAGAAGCCATGAAATCTACCAGCACGCCTATGCCGGTTTTCAAAACTACCGATGACGCTACTACAGGCGGTGAAGCATTGAATGTGAACCTGAACCTGCTTGACAATGGTGTCGCTATTGTAGCAGATGGTTTGAGAATCGAATTTGATGCCGCTTATACCAATACTCCTTCTGCTGAAGAAGATATCGTGAAACTGAGCAATCCAAGAGAAAACCTTTCCATCAGCAACAACAACGCTGACTATGTAATCGAAAGACA